>NZ_JAUERY010000014.1:0-688 GCF_041357675.1 Corynebacterium sp. CCM 9203 | reverse complement strand
TTTGTGCTGTGGCGATTGGCGCCGCTGAGAGCAGTAAAACTATGAAAGCGGCGACTGCCGCGATACGCCTCATAGCCGCACCCATTCACCAAACTCAGCAGTGGTGACACGACCCGAACCCGCACCGTTAGTTAGCCGCCATGTGTGATCGTTTTTGTCCCAGAGCATGGACAATTCAGTAACCGTCATGGTGTCGCGGCGACCTGTAGCAATTTGCACTAGCGCGGTATCGCCGTCGTAATGAAGGAACCGATACGCGCGAGGGGTTAGAAAAACCGGAACACCCTCATAGACGGCAGCGTTTTCTTTCTGCTCATCGCTGAGGGTGTAGCCCTCTAGCTCCGCCTGCACATCAGGGCCACCATATGCGTGAAGCATCGACACGAAGCCCTCACCAGGTAGAGCGGTCATATTGAGCGCCCATATGGCGGCGAGGGCTGCGCCTTGGGGTGTGTGGGAGTACCCGGCTGGGACGCCGTGGATCATGCGCCAGGGGCCGTCGGACGCCGTAAACGGCAGATCAACCGGGTGATGATTGGGGTCGCCTTCGCGCAAGCGTTGCCATTCGATGACCGGTACTTTCGTCAGCCACCCGCGATCACCCTCATGAAGGGCTGTGCCATCATCGGGCAGCAGGTCGCCTAACGGGTTCGTCGGGTACACCACCCGACGGCCAACGCGATCTGTG
>NZ_JAUERY010000013.1:0-914 GCF_041357675.1 Corynebacterium sp. CCM 9203 | reverse complement strand
AGCCCCGCACACCCCGATACCTCAACCCCCACACACGGCAAGCCAACACCAGACGACCACACACCCGGAGGCGCAGCCCCCCACAACCACCACTGTCACACACTAGAAAACAGCTACAGCACACACACCAGACCCACACCAACAACACAACAACACAACAACCCAACAACCCAACAACACTGTTATGTTGTTGCACTAACGGGGATACAGACCCACAAACCACGCCCTATCCGTGGCCCCGCACACCCCACCGGGAAAGCCACGCACATCCCTCGCTAGGTGTGTAGGGGTCTAGGTCTAAAGACCCTCCGCTAAAGCGGAGGGGGAACCGTATACCGCTGACGGCAAGTTACATCATTCAGGTAGTAAACCCAGAGTTCGTAGCTCTCGTAGATACTGGCATGCTGTCTTACGCGTAATCCCTAAATCGCGTCCTATCTCAGCTCCGGATGGTGCCCGACCAGTTTCAGCAATCGATTGTGTAGCGACGGCAAGTACACGCGCACGAGTAGCGTTTCCAGCAGCTTTCCGTTTTTGGTTGGCTTTTTTCAGGGGCTGTAGCGCCGCCTGCGCATCCGGGCGGCTCCGGTCAGCCCAGCGCCGCTTATTGGTCGTTTCAGCCCCTCTGCGGCCCATCGTCGCCAGCGCTTTACGCCCCGCGCTGGTTTGCCTCCGGGTGGAGCACTGCCCCTTACTCGCAGACGTCTTGCCCGACACGACATATCCCCGCACACCAGACCCACACCAACAACACAACAACCCAACAACTCAACAACACTGTTATGTTGTTACGCTAATGGGGATACAGACCCACAAACCACGCCCTACCCGTAGCCCCGCACACCCCACCGGGAAAGCCCCACACATCCCTCGCTAGGTGTGTAGGGGTCTAGGTCTAAAGCCCCCTCCGCTTT
>NZ_JAUERY010000012.1:0-1661 GCF_041357675.1 Corynebacterium sp. CCM 9203 | reverse complement strand
GCGGTCGGGAGAAAGCTTGCCCATGACTCTAGCAGCAGACGGCAACCTGCGCACAACCCCGGGTGGTGTTCATACCCGTCCCACTGGTCACAGTGCTGTACTGGCTGCAGCCGTCGATCTGGTCACCGAGCACCTGGGCGCGGCCCCGGCGCTGCGGTCGGCTGGATGGACCCGCGAGGACGCCGCGCGGCTGATTGGGCATCTCGGCCGCCACACGATCCCCGGTAGCCGCACCAGGGATTTCTCCAGGGCGTTCGTCACCAAAGCTGACGGCAGCAAAGCGCCTCGTGCGTACCGCGTGGACTCCGCTGGGTTGGCCGGGTGCCAGTACGCGATGCTCACACACAAGCAGCGCGCGGCGGTGATCGTGATGGACGTCGATACCCCGGGCCGTCCCGGGGAAAGTCTTGATGCGCTGGCGACGGTGACACGCAGATCACTCGAACAACTCGCCGCACGCGGGGCAGGACCGGCGTGGATCGGCGTCAACCCCTCATCGGGGAAAAGCCAAGCGATCTGGCTGATTGATCCGGTCTACAGAGCCGATGGACACAACAGCAGCTCCAACTGGAAGTTGCTGGAACAAACCATGCGCGAGCTTGAGATCGCTCTGCGAGGCGATGTGCACTTTTCCCACGGGTGGTCCCGCTGGCCGCTCTACACTGGACCTGACGCGCTGGCTTACCGGTGGCACGCTCAACACCGGCGTGTAGACCGGTTGGGAACGCTGATTCAGGAGGTACGGGCGATGACCGGACGCACGAAACCGGCACCGGCGACAAAGCCTGCGGAACGGCAGTTCTCGTCGGGGTGGGAGCGGATCGCGGCCGCGCAGGCCGCAGCGGATGAAGCGCGGATGATCGCCGCGCTCGATGAGGGCCTACCGAGTGCCGCTGATGCTGCGGCTGATCTGATCGACGGGGTGAGGGTGCGGTGGTCGGCTCCTGGACGAGCGGCACGCGATGAGACGGCGTTCCGGCACGCGCTGGCGGTCGCGCATCGGTTGCGCGCCGAGGGTAAACCGATGAAGGACAATCTCATCATGGATGCCTACATTCGCGCCTACAAGGTTGCTCAGGCGGTTGGTGGGGATGGCCGTGAGGAGGCTATGCCTCCGGTGCGTGACCTCATGACGATGGCGCGCCGTGTGCGGGGATATGTCGTGTCGGGCAAGGCGTCTGCGAGTAAGGGGCAGTGCTCCACTCAGCGGCAGACCAGTGCGGGGCGGAAGGCGCTGGCGACGATGGGCCGCCGGGGCGGCAAGAACTCTGCCGCCAGGAAGTGGGCTAACCCTGAGCAGCCAACCGCGCAGAAGGTTCTGAGCGCCCTCACCGAGGCGAACGAAGATCGAGCGCTAGAGGGGATGGCTCTTGAGTCCGAGATCAAGGCGTTCATGCTCCGGCGGAAGAAGGAACTGAGGCAGTTGCCGTCCACTAAGGAGATCGCGGCCGAGTTCGGGGTGTCTGTCGCCAGGGTGAAGCAGATCCGAAAAGCACTCGGGATGCAGGCCCCGCGTGGCCGCCCGAAAAAAGGATAATGCCATAAGCGGTATACGGTTCCCCCTCCGCTTTAGCGGAGGTTCTTTAGACCTAGACCCCTACACACCTAGAAGCACTCGGGATGCAGGCCCCGCGTGGCCGCCCGAAAAAGCATAATGCCGT
>NZ_JAUERY010000011.1:0-3126 GCF_041357675.1 Corynebacterium sp. CCM 9203 | reverse complement strand
ATATCGGGGGGTAAGCAAGCACTGTAAGGCTGGCCGGCCTTGCAGTGCTTTTTTTATTTTAGGTAAGCTGATTTTAGCGTATTAGTTACACTTTTGTCATTTGCTCCACATTTGGTAGCACCCAGTGCCAAGGTCGGCACTGGGCCAGATGACAGTAATTGTAGGAGTAAAAAAATTATGTCGCCGGAAGACTCGACCTCCAATGCGTCACGGAAACCCCGGCAACTGAAAAGCACATCGTTCAACCTGGACAAGGATGTGTATATCGCTTTTCGGAAGGTGGTCCTAGACCAGGACAGGACCGTCACCGAAGTAGTCGAAGACCTCATGCAGGGGTACATAGCGAAACATAAAGGGTAGCGCTGAGCTAATTCCTCCCCACTGGATTCCTAGCAACCACGATACCATTAATGGTATCGTGGTAACGAGTTCAAGCGGTACACACATCTAGGGGCCGCCTACATGTTCGAGACTGAACGACACTGTTGTAACGTTCTCATCAAACCCTCAGAATTAGGAGACTATTTATGCGCGCTCGCCGTATAGCTGCCGCCGCCGCAGCAGCCGTTTTACTTACCCCTGCAGCTCCCTTAGCTGCCGCTCAGGATGGTCTAGCAACTGTCGCCGCTCAGGATAAATCCGCTGACAAAGCAACGACGAAGCCGGTAGTAACCAAGGAAGTTATTGCCGACGATGGAGCCGGTCTGACCACTGCACCAGTGCAGTCAGGGGTGACGGCAACAACGACCCCGGCACCCGAACCCGCACCGGCTCCCGCACCGGCTCCCGCACCGGCTCCCGCACCCGAACCCGCACCGGCTCCCGCGCCTGCTCCGGCGCCTGCCCCGGCCCCGGCTCCCGCACCGGCACCGGCTCCCGCGCCTGCCCCTGCTCCGGCACCGGCTCCCGCTCCGGCTCCGGCCCCTGCTCCGGCCCCTGCCCCGGCACCGGCTCCCGCGCCTGCCCCTGCTCCGGCACCGGCTCCCGCTCCGGCTCCGGCCCCTGCTCCGGCCCCGGCTCCCGCACCTGCTCCCGCGCCTGCCCCTGCTCCGGCTCCGTATGTACCTGGTGATAACGCAAAGGAACTCGCGCGCATCGAGCTATCAGGATCAGGAGACGGCGCAGTTACCGCTGTTGAGGACGCCAGCGGCCTGCATGTCACCGGACACCTTGCTACACCAATCGCTGCTGTCGCAGCCGATTTGCACGCAGTGAATCGTGAAGGCATCGTCACCGTGACAAATCACGGTGTGTCACGCACAGTCGACACACGCCTCGTAGCCCCGCTAGCCGAGTGGGCTGCGAGCAACGCCCCACGTGTTGATGTTCCCGAAAAAACTACTATCGCCGCTGGTGACGTGACTGCCACCATAACAACGGCGCGTAGTTAAACCATGAATGGTTCATCCGACCGCCCGCAGATTGATAATTGGCGTGATTGGCTAGCTGATTTCACTCCGGCTCCTCCCCCATCTGATGAACTCGCCGCAGCGGATACGACACCCGAGGACACGCCCGCGCCGCGCCATAAGGGGAGAGCCGCGCTTGCTGCTGCTGCGGCGTTAGTACTCGTTACGGCAGTCGCCGGCTCGGTGTGGTTTTTGCTATCACAGCGCACCCCGTCACCGGAAGACACGGCAGCGGTTAATACTGCCGCCTCGGAGACGGAAACACCACCACCCGAGGCTGCGGCGGTTACCGATGATGACGCAATAAATCAGTGGTGCACCGATCTAGGTGGTGTGCGAGATGCTGGTGATCGGTCTACCGCTCCTGGCACACTCGTGGCTTTAGAGCACGCCTATTACGTGGATCGTGATGTTGATGCGGTCACCAGCCTGTACGCACCGACCAGCACACTAGATCAAGACACATTGGCCGCGTCGATCGAGGCAGTACCAGAATCCTCACACCATTGTGTGGTTGTCCGACCCATCGACGGCGATTTGTACGCACTCACCGCATACGTCCTTGACGCGGACGGCACACAGCGTGAATACCGCCTGAAGGCCGCTCTAGAAAACACTGGGGCCGGGTGGCGGGTATCCGAGATGGCACTGCGAAAGGACGCGGGCTAATGGATCGTATGACTACCTTGCAGCCTGCGGCTTCTCCGCACCCACTGACGGACTTCAGCCCGCCGACACCACCGTTGGTGTGGTGTGTCGGCGCACATGGTGGGGCCGGGACTACGTTCCTGGCATCGTCTCTGGCCCCGGCATTTGATTGCGGTCAATCCTGGCCGGTCATTGACGGTGACAGATCACCGTTCGTCGTCATCGTGGCACGCGAAACAATGTCCGGCCTGGATGCGGCGGCTGATTTGCTTCGCCAGTGGCACACCGATGATGCACTAGCCGCTCATGAGGTTCTAGGGGTTGTGCTAATGCCACCGGCTCGGGCACGGCGAGTTGATCGTGAAGTCCGTGGGTGGGCCACGACCGTATCCGGTATCGCACCAGAAGTGTGGCGACTGCCGTGGGTTGCGCAGTGGCCATTGGCTCGTGCATCGGAGCTACCGGAGTGGTGGCCTGGTGACATACCACCGAAAAAACGACGTTCTACCAGTGATGTTGTCCCGTATGGGGTTGCCGAATTAGGGCAAAAAATCGTGGATTCCGCGCGCATCTACCTACATGAAAAGGAAAACACTAATGATTGATGCAACAACTGCTACCGCTGTTCATGACTCTGTACAGCACATTGCTGCTGGCCTGACGAACTTCAGTCCGATCTCCCCTGATCTCAACGGCAAGGATCAAAAGATCGGTGGCGTGATTATGTGGGGCGCATACCTGTCGTGCGCGTTCGCCATGATGGTCGCCGGGGGGATGATGGGCTGGGAAAAATACAACCACGGCAACATTGAATCACCGAAGAAAATGGCCGCTGTCATGATCGGCGCAATGGTCATCGCATCAGCGGTCACCCTCATCAACTGGGTGGCTAGCTAAATGCTGCCACCTGACGTAGCTGCCCCAGTAGAAGTCATTTTTGGGTACTTACTGTGGGCAGTTTATCTGTGTCTCGCAGCGCTATTGATGCTGGTCGGCGGAATGCTCGGGTGGCAGCGATACATGGGGCAAGACGTCCGCCACCTGGGGTCTGTGCTGGTTATTTTGCTGT
>NZ_JAUERY010000010.1:0-5640 GCF_041357675.1 Corynebacterium sp. CCM 9203 | reverse complement strand
GTGATGTTTGAGAACTCGATAGTGTGCCAATGTATTTGCTTGGTGAATGTGGTTGCCCTGTTTTTGTGGGGTGGTTGTGTTTGCTGGGTGGATAGTTTTTGATTCGTTTCCGGATCATTCATGGTCGTGGCGTGTGCCGGGGAGTGTAAGTCGCTTCCTTAATCAGCCATTGTGTGGTGCCTGCGTTGTGTGGGTGTCGTGTGGTGGTTGTTGACTGTGGTGGTTGGGACGGATGTTTTTGTGGTGCGTTTGTTTTTCCTCGTCGAATGACGCGCATCATGGGAGTGGATGTTTCATCTGCTTTATTTTTTTGGACAATCATTTTTACGCTGCCCGGTTCTTTTGGGTTGGGTGGTGTGCTGGTTGTTTGTTTTGCTAGGTTTTGGGCTTTTCTTATTGCTTAAAAGCTTTTATGGAGAGTTTGATCCTGGCTCAGGACGAACGCTGGCGGCGTGCTTAACACATGCAAGTCGAACGATGAAGCGGTGCTTGCACCGTGGATTAGTGGCGAACGGGTGAGTAACACGTGGGTGATCTGCCCTGCACTTCGGGATAAGCCTGGGAAACTGGGTCTAATACCGGATATGACTGCATCGTTAGTGGGTGTGGTGGAAAGGTTTTTCCGGTGCAGGATGAGCCCGCGGCCTATCAGCTTGTTGGTGGGGTAATGGCCTACCAAGGCGTCGACGGGTAGCCGGCCTGAGAGGGTGTACGGCCACATTGGGACTGAGACACGGCCCAGACTCCTACGGGAGGCAGCAGTGGGGAATATTGCACAATGGGCGCAAGCCTGATGCAGCGACGCCGCGTGGGGGATGACGGCCTTCGGGTTGTAAACCCCTTTCGACAGGGACGAAGAGAGATTGACGGTACCTGTATAAGAAGCACCGGCTAACTACGTGCCAGCAGCCGCGGTAATACGTAGGGTGCGAGCGTTGTCCGGAATTACTGGGCGTAAAGAGCTCGTAGGTGGTTTGTCGCGTCGTCTGTGAAATCCCGGGGCTCAACTCCGGGCGTGCAGGCGATACGGGCATAACTTGAGTGCTGTAGGGGAGACTGGAATTCCTGGTGTAGCGGTGAAATGCGCAGATATCAGGAGGAACACCGATGGCGAAGGCAGGTCTCTGGGCAGTAACTGACGCTGAGGAGCGAAAGCATGGGGAGCAAACAGGATTAGATACCCTGGTAGTCCATGCCGTAAACGGTGGGCGCTAGGTGTGGGTCCCTTCCACGGGGTCCGTGCCGTAGCTAACGCATTAAGCGCCCCGCCTGGGGAGTACGGCCGCAAGGCTAAAACTCAAAGGAATTGACGGGGGCCCGCACAAGCGGCGGAGCATGTGGATTAATTCGATGCAACGCGAAGAACCTTACCTGGGCTTGACATGTGCAGGATCGGCGCAGAGATGTGTCTTCCCTTGTGGCCTGCATGCAGGTGGTGCATGGTTGTCGTCAGCTCGTGTCGTGAGATGTTGGGTTAAGTCCCGCAACGAGCGCAACCCTTGTCTTATGTTGCCAGCACGTTATGGTGGGGACTCATGAGAGACTGCCGGGGTCAACTCGGAGGAAGGTGGGGATGACGTCAAATCATCATGCCCCTTATGTCCAGGGCTTCACACATGCTACAATGGTCGGTACAGTGGGTTGCGAAGCCGTGAGGTGGAGCCAATCCCTTAAAGCCGGTCTCAGTTCGGATTGGGGTCTGCAACTCGACCCCATGAAGTCGGAGTCGCTAGTAATCGCAGATCAGCAACGCTGCGGTGAATACGTTCCCGGGCCTTGTACACACCGCCCGTCACGTCATGAAAGTTGGTAACACCCGAAGCCAGTGGCCCAACCCTTGTGGGGGGAGCTGTCGAAGGTGGGATCGGCGATTGGGACGAAGTCGTAACAAGGTAGCCGTACCGGAAGGTGCGGCTGGATCACCTCCTTTCTAAGGAGCTTTTTTTCCACGCTCATCGTGAGTGTTGTGCTTGCCTGGTCACCGGTTGGTGGTTGGGTGTGTGGGTGTGGCGGTTGGTTTGTGGCGGACGAGTGTTCCGCACGCCGGCTGGATAATGATAATCGGGTGGACGCGCGTCGTGTAAGCGATTGTGGGTGTGTTCGGGTGAATTGGAAACGTTCGTTGGTGCACTGTCGGGTGTCTGGGACATTATGTTCCTGGTGTTGCGGCCATGTGGCTTGCTGGCCTTGCGGGGTTGGTGGGTGTGTGGTTGGTGTTGTTGTCAGAACTGGATAGTGGACGCGAGTATCTTTATTTTTTGTTTCGTCGAGAATGTGACCGTTTTTGCGGTTGTTCTTAGTGTTTTGTGTGTTTTGTTTGTAAGGGCACACGGTGGATGCCTTGGCATACTGAGCCGATGAAGGACGTGGGAGGCTGCGTTAAGCCTCGGGGAGCTGTCAACCGAGCGTTGATCCGAGGATGTCCGAATGGGGAAACCCGGCCGTCGTTGTGGGCGGTCACCTGCCGGTGAATGAAATAGTCGGTGTGGAGGTAACGCGGGGAAGTGAAACATCTCAGTACCCGCAGGAAGAGAAAACAATAGTGATTCTGCTAGTAGTGGCGAACGAACGTGGATGAATGGCTAAACCGTATGCGTGTGATACCCGGCAGGGGTTGCGTGTACGGTGTTGTGGGGCAATGACGTTGTGTGGTCTGCCGGCCGCGCCTGATGAGTGTTTGTGTGTTAGCGGAAGTGGTTTGGAATGACCTGCCGTAGACGGTGAGAGTCCGGTACGTGAAAACACATGGGCCGTTGGTGTTGTTGATACCCCGAGTAGCAGCGGGCTCGTGGAATCTGCTGTGAATCAGCCGGGACCACCCGGTAAGCCTGAATACTCAGTGTGACCGATAGCGGAATAGTACCGTGAGGGAATGGTGAAAAGTACCCCGGGAGGGGAGTGAAATAGTACCTGAACCCGTGTGCCTACAATCCGTCAGAGCCTCCGTGTGGGGTGATGGCGTGCCTTTTGAAGAATGAGCCTGCGAGTCAGCGGCATGTCGCGAGGTTAACCCGTTTGTGGGGTAGCCGTAGCGAAAGCGAATCCTAACTAGGGTGTTTTAGTGGCATGTCCTGGACCCGAAGCGGGGTGATCTACCCATGGCCAGTGTGAAGCGACGGTAAGACGTCGTGGAGGCGCGAACCCACTTAGGTTGAAAACTGAGGGGATGAGTTGTGGGTAGGGGTGAAAGGCCAATCAAACTCCGTGATAGCTGGTTCTCCCCGAAATGCATTTAGGTGCAGCGTTGCGTGTTTCTTGCCGGAGGTAGAGCTACTGGTTGGTTTAGCGGGACTACAATCTTAGCGACATCAGCCAAACTCCGAATGCCGGTAAGTGTAAGCGTGGCAGTGAGACTGCGGGGGATAAGCTTCGTAGTCGAGAGGGAAACAGCCCAGATCGCCGGCTAAGGCCCCTAAGCGTGTACTAAGTGGAAAAGGATGTGGGATCGCGAAGACAACCAGGAGGTTGGCTTAGAAGCAGCCATCCTTGAAAGAGTGCGTAATAGCTCACTGGTCGAGTGGTTCTGCGCCGACAATGTAGTGGGGCTCAAGTACACCGCCGAAGCCGCGGCAGCGATATCCTTTTGAGGGTGTTGTTGGGTAGGGGAGCGTCGTGCATGGATTGAAGCCGCCGGGTGACCGTGTGGTGGACTGTGCGCGAGTGAGAATGCAGGCATGAGTAGCGAATGATGAGTGAGAAACTCATCCGCCGGATGACCAAGGGTTCCTGGGTCAAGCTAATCTTCCCAGGGTGAGTCGGGACCTAAGGCGAGGCCGACAGGCGTAGTCGATGGACAACGGGTTGATATTCCCGTACCCGTGCACATGCGCCCATGGTGAATCAGTGATACTAACCGCCCAGAAGCGTTACGCTGCTTTCTTTGATTGTGGTGTTTCGTGGATGCGTGGGACCTGATCTGGTAGTAGCCAAGCGATGGGGTGACACAGATTGGTAGTCGAGCCACTTATTGGATTGTGGTGTAAGCGTGCAGCCCGAGGGATAGGTAAATCCGTTCCTCGTTATATGGGTGAGGCGTGATGCGTACCCTTTTTGGGGATGTCGATGATCCTGTGCTGTCGAGAAAAGCCTCTAGCGATGTGTGTGTGCGGCCCGTACCCCAAACCGACACAGGTGGTCAGGTAGAAAATACTAAGGCGATCGGGTTAACTGTGGTTAAGGAACTCGGCAAAATGCCCCCGTAACTTCGGGAGAAGGGGGGCCATGACGGGTCACTGGTCCTAGCGGCTGGTTGGCGTGTTGTGGCCGCAGAGAATAGAGGGAAGCGACTGTTTACTAAAAACACAGGTCCGTGCGAAGACGATAAGTCGATGTATACGGACTGACGCCTGCCCGGTGCTGGAAGGTTAAGAGGACCTGTTAGACCAACTTGTTGGTCGAAGCGGAGAATTTAAGCCCCAGTAAACGGCGGTGGTAACTATAACCATCCTAAGGTAGCGAAATTCCTTGTCGGGTAAGTTCCGACCTGCACGAATGGCGTAACGACTTCCCTGCTGTCTCAACCACAGGCCCGGCGAAATTGCAGTACGAGTAAAGATGCTCGTTACGCGCGGCAGGACGAAAAGACCCCGGGACCTTCACTATAGCTTGGTATTGATGCTCGGTTCGGTTTGTGTAGGATAGGTGGGAGACTGTGATCATGTGACGCCAGTTGTGTGTGAGTCGTTGTTGAAATACCACTCTGATCGAATTGGGTATCTGTTAACCTCGGCCCGTGATCCGGGCCAGGGACAGTGCCTGGTGGGTAGTTTAACTGGGGCGGTTGCCTCCCAAAGAGTAACGGAGGCGCCCAAAGGTTCCCTCAGCCTGGTTGGCAATCAGGTGTTGAGTGTAAGTGCACAAGGGAGCTTGACTGTGAGACTGACAGGTCGAGCAGGTACGAAAGTAGGGACTAGTGATCCGGCACCGGCTTGTGGAAGCGGTGTCGCTCAACGGATAAAAGGTACCCCGGGGATAACAGGCTGATCTTCCCCAAGAGTCCATATCGACGGGATGGTTTGGCACCTCGATGTCGGCTCGTCGCATCCTGGGGCTGGAGTAGGTCCCAAGGGTTGGGCTGTTCGCCCATTAAAGCGGCACGCGAGCTGGGTTTAGAACGTCGTGAGACAGTTCGGTCTCTATCCGCCGCGCGCGTTGAAACTTGAGAAAGGCTGTCCCTAGTACGAGAGGACCGGGACGGACGTACCTCTAGTGTGCCAGTTGTCACGCCCGTGGCATGGCTGGTTGGCTACGTACGGAAGGGATAACCGCTGAAAGCATCTAAGCGGGAAGCCCGTTTCAAGATAAGGTTTCGTTTGAGGTTCCCTATAGACTATGGGGTTGATAGGCCGGATCTGGAAGCACAGTAATGTGTGGAGGTGACCGGTACTAATTGACCGAAACAAAACAACATGGGCATAGAAACATTTGATGTGTTGCTCGCGTCCACTAGCCAGTGTCTGGCACCAACACCAGCACAACGTAAGTTGTGTGTGGCACTGTTTGAGATGTGTCGGTGGTTTTAGCGGTGCGGGAAACGCCCGGTCCCTTTCCGAACCCGGAAGCTAAGCCCACCAGCGCCGATGGTACTGCATGCGGGAGCGTGTGGGAGAGTAGGACACCGCCGACACTACAACTTCACAA
>NZ_JAUERY010000009.1:0-5812 GCF_041357675.1 Corynebacterium sp. CCM 9203 | reverse complement strand
TGCGGGGCGTAAAGCGCTGGCGACGATGGGCCGCAGAGGCGGCAAGAACTCCGCCGCCAGGAAGTGGGCCAACCCTGAGCAGCCAACCGCGCAGAAGGTTCTGAGCGCCCTCAATGAGGCGAACGAAGATCGAGCGCTAGAGGGGATGGCTCTTGAGTCCGAGATCAAGGCGTTCATGCTCCGGCGGAAGAAGGAACTGAGGCAGTTGCCGTCCACTAGGGAGATCGCGGCCGAGTTCGGGGTGAGTGAACGGCGGGTTAGACAGATTCGGCAGACCCTTGGGATGCAAGCTAAGCGCGGGCGTCCGAAGCGGAAATAAAACGGCAACGCCATAAGCGGTATACGGTTCCCCCTCCGCTTTAGCGGAGGGTCTTTAGACCTAGACCCCTACACACCTAGCGAGGGATGTGCGTGGCTTTCCCGGTGGGTGTGCGGGGGCTACGGGTAGGGCGTGGTTTGTGGGGCCGTATCCCCATTAGCGTAACAACATAACAGTGTTGTTGTGTTGTTATTATGTTGGTGCTAGCGTGGTCTTATGATCATTGTTTTCTCTCACACAAAAGGGGGGGTCGGTAAAACAACCTCCGCCATCGGGTTTGCAAGTGCTCTAGCTGATGCAGGGTTTGGGGTTCGGGTGCTTGATGCTGACCCACAGGCCAGTGCACTAACGTGGGCGCGGATCGCCACCGAGGCTGGCGATCCGCTGAGTTTCGACGTTATTCCTGTTACCGCTAAGCGGATCGACGGCTACAGGCCGGTAACAGACGTCACCATCATTGACTGTCCGCCGGGGCGTGCGACAACTATTGACGCTGCGATAAGACGAGCTGATGTAGTTGTCATTCCAACCTCCCCGGGGCCTGCGGACATTGACCGAGTTTTTGCAACGCTAGAAGTTGTGCCAGCCGAAAAGGCGGTTGTGTTACTCACTCAAGCTCGTTTGCAGACCCGTCTATATCGTGACGTTCGGGAGCTTTTTGCAGAGCAAGGTGTACCCGTGCTCGAAACGACGATTCCATTACGTGAGGGAATTAGAAGTTCCTTTGGAGCGTGCCTCAAAGAGTTTTTCGGCTACGACGAGGCGGCAGCAGAAGTTCTGAAAATGTACGGAGACATAACATAACATTTACGTTATGTTATAACATTTAACGAGGTAGGAGCTATGGAAAAGAAAAATAATGCACTCTCTGGAATGAGTAAAAAAACGCCTGGGTCGAGTGCTGGCAAAACGGCTCAAGCTGCTTTTGAGAACCCTTCTGCATCAATGTGCCGGACAACGGTATACATTCCTGCGGATTTGCAGCAGAGGATTAAGATTCAAGCCGTTTATGAAAAGCGGTCAGTCTCGTCAATTGTTGTGGACCTTCTGGAAACGTACCTGAGTGAAAAAGAAGTCTAGAAAGTAGAACAATGTGAATAAGGTTCTAGCGTTGGTTTTGGGCGTAATTCTGCTGTCGGTGATGATTGCGGTCATTCTCGGTGGAGATGATGAGTGCTTAGATCAACGCGGCGTCGACGGCTCTACAGCGGTGCCACCGGGTAGCTACTCCAAGCCGGAGGTGATGCCACCTGGTGTGGTGACGTCAGGGTACGGGCCTCGTGGTGGCGGGTTCCACTACGGGCTAGACATCTCCACCGCTGGCCCCGAGATTCCTATTTATGCGTTTGCTGATGGTGTTGTCACCAATGCGGGGCCTGCTAGTGGGTTTGGCCAGTGGATCGTTATTTCACACCAAGCCGAAGACGGAAGCCGCTTCGACACCGTTTACGGGCACATGTACCCCGCCGGTGTGCTCGTCAGTGTCGGTGACACTGTTTATGCCGGTCAGCAGATCGCCGTCCAAGGCAGCAACGGCCAATCGTCAGGCCCGCACCTGCACTTTGAGGTACATCCAGGCGGCTGGTCCCAACACAGTGGGGTAGACCCCGCAAGCTGGGTAGCACAAGCCGTAAACCCCAGCACTGGCGTTGATCTATCCCACCGCACCACCGTCAATATCGACGGCGGCGACTTCGACGGTGGGGAACTGCCACCAGCCAGCGCTCACGGCGTAAACGCCTCCGAACAGGGCCTACGACGTGACACCATCCGGCTGCAACGAATGATCGCTCAGAAATTCCCTCAAATCACCGATATTGGTGGGTGGCGCGCCAGTGATCCCTACCCCGATCATCCAGACGGGCGCGCACTCGACGTGATGATTCCCGCCTACACAACCGCCCAAGGCATTCAGCTAGGCGATTCCATCAAGGACTGGGTGTACATCAACCGACAAGCCTTGGGCGTTGAATACGTGTTGTGGCGGCAAACAAGCTACACCGGTGATGGGGTGGCAAAGCCTATGGAAGACCGAGGCAGCTCTACTGCGAACCATATGGATCACGTACACATCACCGTTGCCAGTTCCCTTTATCCGCAGGCCGATGAAACCTATACACCGGTGGATGGATTGAGTAGCACCGGCAGCTACACCAGCAAGCCGGGATGCGTCGATGAAGGCGACGAGCACGCCGAGCACCTGGCAGATGGCACCGTTCCCGATGAGTTCGCACCCTGGCTAGAACGCGGTGCAGCGGTCTGCGAGGCCGTCGACGCTCCCCTACTTGCTGCGCAGCTCGATCATGAATCGGGATTCAAGCGTGGGGAGGTCAGCGGCGCAGGTGCACAAGGATATGCGCAGTTCGTACCCGGAACCTGGCAAAAATACGGCTATGCCGTCGATGATGATGGAAACCGTATAGGTGCCGCAGGTGTGGGCGATCCCAACAGGGTCGGTGATGCAGTCATGGCGCAAGCTCACTATATGTGTGACATTGCCGCGAGAGTACGGCCAAAAATCGACAGCGGGCAGCTACGCGGCGTAAGCCTCACAGAAGCGATGCTTGCCGGGTACAACGCCGGTGAAGGCGCGTTAGATACCTACGGTGGAATGCCGCCGTACGCCGAAACAACGGCTTACGTGCAGACCATAACCACAAACCGTGAAAAGTACATCAAACACTAGGAGCGGGCGCGCATGAAATTACGTCACATGGTTTTAATCACTTTGGTCACCATTGCAGTGGTTCTAGGGGTGATGCTTGTCGTGGTCTGGAACAACAAGCAGGGGCCGGAGTCGGAAACAACCCGTACCTATGACCTGTCTACCGACGAGCATGCCGATCATGATGGCGCGAAAGACCTCACCGCGCCTGGTGATAATGCCGAATTCAACGCGGCGCAGGCTATGCGCGAAATGTATAGCTATAAGCCTGGTGAGGATAAAGACCGCCGGGACGCAGGAGCGCGCGCGGCGCGGTACTTCATTCCCAAAATGGCCGAAGGGCTGAAAAACCAGCCGGAAACACGCCCGCAGCCCTCAGCTATCGAAGAGTGGAACGGGTGGGCAAAAAGCCGTGACGAAGTTGTAGCCGCCGCGCGCGCTATTGATAGCTACGTGATCGGTGACGTTTCCACGGTCACCGTTGAAGTCGTTCAAACTGTCCTGTCACCATCCATCAAGACAATGACGCGCCTAGACCCCTTCACCGTGCGTGTCACACTCACCAGCACCCCTGACGGGTGGCGGGTGTCTACCTGGAAGATCACCGAGGGTATCCCCCACTAAGCCTATGTCTGCGTGATTGTCTCTCATTTACTTCGATAGGCCCCTCTTCGCTGCCGCGTACGTCTGGCGACGTACTTGCCAAATTATTCCCACATTGAGCTATGCGGTGCTTGCGGAGAGGGGTTCTCTGCGCTAATGAATGAACCGGTTCACATCCACTAGCTCCACCCGTACTCACAGAGTGGTGCAAAGTGCATTTAAATAATTAGTCATCTAATAACATGGACGGAGAAGGATCTAGTGTAAGGAGCCATTGGTTTATGCACTTGGCTAGTGATGTGCAATGAGTGGCGCACCCACAAAACGTAAAAAGGTTAACATGTGATGAACGTCACATAAATAGATTGTAAAAAAACCCCTTTTGGTCTATGTAATAGACGTGCAATTTGATACACTTAGTACATACCGAAATGGAGGTGGTTAAGTTGAAAGATTAAACGGTTTGAAAAGAAGTCGGAGAACTAAACAGAGAAGAAAGGAGGACGCGATTGATTGTCTTGGCAATAGTGCTGGCGGGAGTTTTTGGCACGGCTTGCAAAACCTACGTTGAGCTTCGCAGGATTGAAGCAGACGTCGAGATTGCTAAACTTGAGCGCCGCCAGCGAAAGAGAAAAAAGTAGCCCCAACGTCCAACTAACTAGTACTTAGTTGGCAGCCGGGGGAGGTTGACGCTTCCCCCGGTCGTTGGGGCCTATCGCTGAAAAGTCTACATCAGAACCGGACGAAAGGACAGGCCGAAGCAGCGGATACAGGAAGATGTGAGAGATTGACAGTCCCCAGTGGAGGGGTCCCGCAAAGTCTTTAAGGAGACGACATACATGCTTACGCGGACACTGATTTTCACCACGATGGCCCTTAGCGTCAGTGGTCTAGTTTTTGGCTTCATCATCCCTACTATCCCTCGTGATGCTCTACTGTCTATGACCCTTGTGACGCTGCTGTTGGGGGTCGCAGCGATAGTGCGTGCACGCCGTGAGATATTCCGCCTGCAACGTGAGTTGGAGACGGTTAGAGCGGCATAGAGAAAGCCCCGGCAGGGTCACCCTGCCGGGGCTTTCTCTATGTCATCGTATGTATTAGCAGAAGAACTGCAATGGCGGTGACGGCGATGGTGATGGCGGTTCGGATGGCGCGGCGTATGTACGCCGCGATGATCCCTACTACCGCGAGGGGGACGGCAGCGGCGTTAAGGTTACCGGCGGCAAGTTGATTTAGTGTGTCGGTCACTGTGTCCCTAGAAGAGAGGTGGCTGATTATCGGGTATGTCGGTGATGGCGCGGGCGTAGGCGGTTTGATCCCAGCCGGTGCGCAGTGCGGTGCGGATGCGCAGGGAGCGGGCGCGTCTATTTCCGTACATCACCTTTTGGTTTCCCCGGTTCCTGCCGAGGGAAACCGCGTACCGAACATTCTCGCCCTGGTCTGACACATGGACGTGCAGACTGTCTACACGGACGCAGAGGGGTTCGTTGCAGTGGTGTTCGGCTACGGTTCCGGGGGGAAGATCAATACCGGCTAGGAGGAGTGCGAGCCGGTGGCTGGATACTGTGCGTTGTTTTTTACCTCGTTGCCAGGTTAGGCGTCCGTATCCTTCTGATGAAATCGCGCCGACCCAGAACCAGCAGCCCGGTGTTTTAAGGACATGGGCGGCGAATGCCGCGCGTACCTCATCATCTATTGGAAGGGTTGGCGCGAACTCGATGCCTGCACGCCGACTTTTGGATTCCGGTGGGGGGTGATTCACGGTGCGGGTGTCGGGCGGGCTGATGCCTAGAGGTAGTGACGGTTGGGTCGACGATAACACTAGCTTGTGGTGTCTTCGGTGGTGTCTTCGGTGGTGTCCGGGATGGTGTCTAGAGGTTCGTTCGCTTGTTTTTTCCAGCCTCGGACTGATCGAACTGGGTAGCCGATGGCGGCAGCTATGTCTGACTCGGTCATTCCGGATTCCGTTAGAGCTTCCACTGCTTTGCCTAACTGTGACTCGATGGCGTGAAGTTTCTCAACGCCAGCCAGCACGGTTACTAGCGCTTCCTCCTGTTCTTTAATTTTTCGCAGTTGCTCTGCCTGGAGGGCGCGCGCCTTCTTTCTAAGCTCTCGTGGTGTAGCCACCTTGTTCTCCAATCTTTGTTTTTGGTACAGCATACTCGCTTCCTCGTCTGCTTCGCTTCCTCGTCTGCTTCGCTTCCTCGTCTGCTTCGCTTCCTCGT
>NZ_JAUERY010000008.1:0-10974 GCF_041357675.1 Corynebacterium sp. CCM 9203 | reverse complement strand
GAATCGGGGGGTAAGCGAGCGTCACACTGGCTGGAACCGGTGTGGCGCTCTTTCATTTGTATGGGTAAGCATACCCGATGGCCTTGACCTACAGTCGAGGCCCCCGCCGCACACTGGTGGCCTACCTAGCTCACGCCGCGAAGTTCTCCTGAATCCTTCTCCACGCCTGCCGCTGTTTCCGTCCTTCGTCTACGAGCAGCTCGAAAAGCTGATCTTGTGCTGCAGTTTCAGCAATCATGCGTAGCCGTTCGGCCATGTCCGCAAACTGGCGTCGGTAGGCAGCTCCAGCAACCTGGCGGGCGTACTCTCCTGCCTGCTCGGGGACGTGATCCAAAGTCGTAAGCATCAGCATCACAGAGTTGATGGCACTGGGGGGAAGATCTCCGCTACTGCCCTGGGTCAGCAGGTGGGAGCGCACTGCAGCGCCGTCGTGAGTACGATTCTCGGAAATCAACTCCGCGATCGCCTCAAAAACGGCCCCATAGGAGACATTGAAGAAGTCATCTCGACAGAGTTTTTCGACAATTTCTCTAGCCTCGACTCCCTGGCGCGTCCAAAGGAGCGCGGCAAGGAGGAGTGCCTCGGAATCGAGTCTCGGATCGAGCATCTGATCTTCAAGGTCACCTTGACCACGGGTGATCACATCATCCTCCATTAACATCGCGCTTCGCAGCTTTACAACACCGACATACCGGGGTACCGGCATACCGTTAACGGTACAACAAAACCGGTCACCATACCACTATACCGAAACCGGTTGACCGGTACCGAAAGACCGGTTACGGTATAGTGGTCCATAAAAATCGGTAGACGTACCTAGCCGGTCAGCCACTACCGATATACCGCGCGCGGTACACCGGTAGCATATTCCAGTCGAAATAGGGAGTAGCAAGAATGAAAATCGGAATCGTCAACACGAAAGGTGGGGTAGGGAAAACAACTTCGTCGATCTATCTCGCTTCGGCAGCGGCCGCAAGAGGGTACGAGGTCACGGTGTGGGACGCGGACCCTCAAGGCTCTGCAACCGAGTGGGCCGAGATCGCGGGCGAATCAGGGAACCCGCTGCAGTTTAATGTAATCGCCGTTAACTGCCGCACGGTACAGCGCCGCGTTCCAGACACCGAACTGGTGATCGTCGATACTCCCACCGGATCGCCGCAAATTCTCGATAGCGTCATCGCTTCATGCGACACCTTTATTGTGCCGACATCGCCTTCGGCGGCGGAGGTTCAGCGGGTCTGGGCGACAATCAACATGCTCACCGACAAGGACTATCACGTGCTCGCAACATCCGTGGAGCTGAACACCGTCGTTGCTCGCGAACTCGATGAGGTTTTAGCCGCCGAAGAAGTTCCCCGCTTTAGAGATGTGATCGTCAAGCGCACCGGCGTGCGGAGGAGCTTCGGCAGCGCCCCCGATAAGCTCTACGGATACGACTCAGTACTAGATGAACTACTTGAAAACGGAGGCAAGTAATGAACACACCGCCAAAGAAGTCACCGATGGCCCGCCGCTCTCCGACAAATAAGAAGACACCCCGAGAGATCCTGGCAACCCCGGTCAGGGATGTAAAGAAAACATCATTCACCCTTGACGCGGCGATCTACGCCGAATTTCGGCGGCGTGTTTTTCTCAGGGAGGAAAAAATGACCACAGTGATCGAACAACTCATCGCGCGCTATCTCGAAGAAACGGAACCCCAATAACCCACCAGCACACTACCAGTAACGGTATAACGGTAGGGCGGTATGATTGTGGTCGTTCAGTCTGTGGTGTTACGACTAACGCCTAGCATCTACAGAAAGCTATCTCGTAATCAGCACTGTAGGAGCCCTCACAGACATGCCGCGCAAGAAGAAGCTCGATCCGAATAGTCTCACGCTTTTTACTGAATCAGGAGAGATCCATGAACATCTACGAGCTGACCTCACGGCAGGTCGATCTGCGCGACATTCGAGCGACCCTGACAGCCGCATACCCGAACGAAGTGACAGACGAACAGGTTCGAGCGCTGTACGAGACGATGTGCTCGGCGTGCGACCAGATACGCGAACAGCGGGAATACGAGATGAAACGGGCTCATCTCGAAGCAACGGGGCGACCAGTGGACTCGACCGAGACGCTTCGGATACTTCATCAGGCACAGGCCGCCGCAGTCGAACAGGTCTACGCAGCGTATCTGGCTCCGCTGACGGAGCAGATCGTGGAAGATCAACTCCACGACGAGGAGGATCTCGATCCCCCGGCAGACAAGGAAGAGCATCTGTATCAGATTCTTTCCAGGACTCCCTGTTCATGGTGGGCGGCGGAGATTCCGAGCCAGATGACATGCTGGCCCCGGACCGCGGACAGACTGTGGGACCTCTGGCCGTCGGAGATGGAGGATCCGTTCTTCAAGAGAGCCGCGATCCGGATGGAGGCACTGATGGAGTTCAAGGGCGAGTCACTGACGGACCTCAACGACGAGGAACTGCAGATGAAGGCACAGTTGTTCCGGGAGATCGCACAGAAGTATCGGGCGCAAGACCAACCGGCCGTCGATCAGTAACAGCAGATCGGATCGCAGACAACCTGGAGGCGATCAAGATCGCTCGCCAGGTCGTCGATGAACAACGCGAAGCGACGGCGGCCGAACGCGCCACCGTCGCCAAGTTCCACTCGTGGGGGTCGATCCAGCAGCTTTTTGACGAGCGCTCGGACCGCTTTACAGACCAACGCAGACAGCTGCGTGAACTGGTGGGGGAGGACGGGTTCAAAGCAGCTCGCAGCGCCTCAATATCGGCGTACTACACCCCTCCTTCCCTGGCGGCCGCTGTCTGGGAGGGACTAGGCGCGGCGGGGTTTTCCGGTGGAGTCGTACTAGAGCCTGGCTGTGGATCAGGAACCTTCCTCAGCCGCGCCCCGGAGTCAGCAACAATGATCGGGGTTGAAATGGACACCAGTACCGCCGCGATAGCTTCGGTGCTCAACCCAGATCACCAGGTCAGAAATGAGAACTTCACCACGACTGATCTTCCCGATGGATTCTTCACGGCGGTCGTAGGGAATGTGCCTTTCGGCCAGAACATCCCCCGCGATGAAGCGCACAACCCCGGCCGTCTATCGCTTCACAACTACTTCATATCGAAGTCGATAGACCTCACCGCCACCGGCGGATACGTCGCCGTCATCACCTCGCAATTCACGGCGAACGCCGGTGATGTCGGCGAGTTCGGTATTCGAACAGCGTTAACGGATCGCGCAGACTTCGTCACGGGCGTTCGCCTCCCGGGCGGCCGCCACGGTGTTTTCGCCGACGAAAACACCGAAGTGGGGACAGACCTTCTGGTGTTCCGTGTCCGGGAACCCGGTACAGAACCAACGGCACCGACCTACCGGTTCCGCGAACTAGAAACGATCACGGTCGGTACCGTTACCGAACGAGTCAACGCCTTCTTTGTCGATCGCCCAGAGCGCGTCATTGGTGAATACGCCGCTGTGTCCGGCCCCTACGGCGAGACCCTGAAAGTCCTCCCCGCCGACGGCATCGACATTGCTCAAAGAATCCGTGAGGTCTTGGTCGAAGACCTCACTACGGCGAAAAATGACGGCCGCGGCCTGACGGCACCAGAAAATCCCACAGCAGCAGCCAAAGAACTACTGCAGCGGGGGATGATCGAGACCGCACAGGCAGAGATAGAGGGAATCGTCGGAACGATCCGATATCACGAGCACAACGGAAGACTCACCTTCGAGCAGCTAGATACAGACAAGCAATGGCAGCCGGTGAAGCCTAACTCTAGGAAGAAGCAGACGCCCGAAGAATGGCGTATGTGCATTGACATGCGTGACACCGTTGTCGCTCTCACGGCCGCAAACCGAGAGAACGACACTATGAAGGGAACAACGCTCCGAACCTTACTCAATGATCAATACGACAGATACGTAGAGACGTTCGGGAACATCAATCGGCACATACTCCGCCCTGCCCGTAGCCCCGCACACCAGACCCACACCAACAACACAACAACACTGTTATGTTGTTACACTAACAGGGCACAGCACCACAAACCACACCCCACAAACCACGCCCTATCCGTAGCCACGCACACCCCGATACCTCAACCCCCACACACGTCTCCGAAAGCTCCACCACCCAGGAAGCCACACCTGCGAATGAACTCTAGGAAGCTACCCAACACCGGCCCCACAGCCTGCCCCAACTCCCCCTGATTGCAGCAAAATGTATCCTTGTTTATGATGAGGGCAGCGCCAGGGTAGCAACCAAACCCTAGTGTCTGATCGAAATAAAAAAGCTCCAGGAGGTTGCCGCCTCCTGGAGCTTCGGGCCTAAACCCTCTCTAATTGAGAACTTTAAGTAGCTCGATTAGAGCAACTAGATCAATTAGAGCGGTAGCAAGTCTGATCAGTCCGGTAAGCAGTGTGATGGTTTGGACCCATCTGCTTGCCGGGCTTTCTTTTTTGCCACCGGGTGGGTCTTCCATTGGCGGGGATATTGCGTTCGCCATGTTCCGACTACCTCCCATGTCTTAGACACGTTCCCCTGCTGAACACAGCATGGGCACGTCCCTCGCAAGCGCGCGGGCATGTCCACGCTGCAACAGGGAAGTTCCGCTTTTCACTGATCTCTCAGTGACCCACCTCACGGCGGGACGGACACCAGGAATCAATCTAGCAATTTTCAAACCGTCATGCCCGTCGGTACTACTGCCGCCGCCCCGTCGGCACCGCCGACGCCGCCCCGTCGCGCGCCACTTCTTCGCAAACCGACTGATAGTGGAAGGGCTGACACCCATCAATGCCGCGATCTCGGCCTGCGTGTGCTCGCCGCCGTCGATGAGCGCGCCGCCCCGTCGGCACTACCGCGTCGCCCCGTCGCGCGCCACTTCTTCGCAAACCGACTGATAGTGGAAGGGCTGACACCCATCAATGCCGCGATCTCGGCCTGCGTGTGCTCGCCGATCCTGCTTGTCGGTGGAACAACGCGCGTAGCCGATCAACATACTTTGACAGTCTCCTAAGAAATGCCCCGTGATTGCCGATAAGGGGGGTAGGGGCAATATATTAGCGCAATAGACTAATGCACGTATCGGTGCTGGCGTGGCCACCGATTCCCGCGCGGCTACGGAGCGTGCATCAGATGATCACCGACAGCAAGAAGCCGCTTCACTCGACAGTCGTTAGCGACGTTCGCCCCTGTGACAGTCACTACGCCACGCTCGCGTTATCCCTGTTGAGGCACGCCAGCCACCCACCCCCGCTCTTGTAGCCCGGGAAAAAACCATGGTTCACTCAACAACAGTTCTTAGTGAACTGCACATGTTTCGGCGGTTTTGCACTCATTGAACCCGCCACACCTGACGCTTCTCCCCATGCACTCACCACCAAGAGGAATCAATGCGACACAAAGTACTCAGACCGCTACTCGCGGCTGTTCTGGCCTTAGGGCTGGGATCAACACTGAACCCCACCGTGGCAGCACAGCCCAGCGTCACCACCGAGTCCGAAGACTCGGCCGCCGCGCGAGCCAATGCAGAACAAGAGGCGATCGACAACGCCGCCGAGGCTGCAGCGACACCCGCTCCCGGCCGGGAAGACCTGGAACCCGCTGAACCCGGCTTCGATGACAACACTAAGTGGAATCAAGCAGCCGAAAATGATGTAAGCAACACCAACTCTTCCAGCCTCTTACAGAAAAAGCTCGAGGAAAAGTGTGATGGCACGGCGGTAAACACTCTTCTGTGGGGCTCAGTTCAAGGGACAATCGTTTATAATGGGAAGACCTACTACGCCACTGTGAAGCCACCGCAGAAAAAACTTGACTGCCGTGTCCACTAGGAAGAGATCAAACAATGTCAGAAAACCTCGAATAAAAAGGTCTTCAGATGTAGCCCACGTCTTTTATTCCACGTATTATGATGATCCCGAGAATCGTTTCTCCGGATATGTTCTGTGTGTTACAACTGATAGTAACATATCAGAAAAATCTACTTCACATCCCGACCGTTGGATAAAATATCACCATCTACAGAGCGAGCCAATCTACACTTCTTTGCATACTGCAAACAGTGACGGCGAGTCAAGGAAAGTGATTTGGCTGGTCTTGATGGGCCTGCTGTGGCCCATAGAAGAAGATTGGGAGTCCTTTGAACCTACTTGCGTAGGGGCCGCTTGGGATATTGCGACCGCAAAGAGGCTTCAGAACGACGTCGACCAAGGTGGAAATACTGTGGTGATGGGTTTTCCTGACGGTTGGCTCTATGGTCGTGACAAGATTCCACCCGTCGCCTGATCTGATATGACTTAGAAGGTGCGGAACAACCTCAGCTTCAGTCCGCCACGTTATTGCTCTCAAGTGCCCGGTAGATCGTCGAGCGACTGACCCCGAGCACTCTCCCGATCTCTGTCACCGTCATCGTCTTCGCCTCATACAGTGAGCGGGCGGTGGCGGTCTGCTGTGCGGTGAGCTTTCGTGGGCGGCCCCCAACCCGCCCCCGTGCCCTGGCAGCAGCTAAGCCGGCAGTGGTGCGCTCTATCACCAGGTCACGCTCGAACTGCGCCAACGCCGAGAACACATGGAACACCAACCGGCCGCCCGGCGTCGTCGTATCAATCGTCTCCTGCAACGAGACAAACCCAACCCCGCGGGTCTGTAGATCCTCCAACTGATCAATCAGGTGCGGGACTGACCGACCCAGCCGGTCCAATCGCCACACCACCACCGTGTCCCCGGAACGTAGCTTGCCCCATAACCGGTCCAGCTCTGGGCGATGCGCCCGGGACCCGGACCCGACATCGGTGAAGATCTCGCTACAGCCGTGCCGGCTCAGCGCATCGCGTTGCAGACTCGCATCCTGATCCGCTGTTGATACTCGGGCATACCCGAATACTTCACCCATAGAACCCGCTTTCGTGTGCCCAGGTGTCCGAAACTCGTCGCAGACAAGTCTAGTGACACCTTGATTCTGACACAGTGTTCTGAGACAACGCGACCTGCAATGGCACGCTCCGGTACCGATGTGCAACCTGGTGTGTCATAAACGATCGTTTTCAGACACTACCCCCGTGGCCGCTCTGTGGCCAAGCAAAAAGGAACCGGCCCTGAGGATATAACCTCAGCGCCGGTGTCCTGTAACTGCGGGTACTGTCCCGCTATATGAGCTAAACAGTATCACTCCCCCGAACGAAAGGCAAGTATCCAGTGCCCAGGCTGACATATCGTGCCGCCAGGCAGATCGAGCACGCCATCCCGACCGCCCGGTTCCAGACCTACAGGCAGGCCACGGGAGATGTCGTCGAGGCGGCACGGCTCTACTTGTGGAACATCCAGGCTGCGAGCGCGGTCACCGAGCTGACAGGGCTGGCCGAGGTGCTGCTCCGAGAGACTATCGACACTTGCCTTAGAGGCTGGAACGCCAGCGTCGGTGGTAGTGAAGAATGGATCGTCCACCCTGCTCCCACAGTGTTAAGACACCATGTCCGACCTGACGTCCCTTCGTCCTGGCACCCACGGCAAGCAGGGGACCTATACCCACGGTGGTGGGAGAAGAAAGCACGAGACAACTACGACCCACGTCGACCAGGTGCTGAATCGACAGTACGAACGCTGCCAACACACGATGATCTGGTGGCGAGCCTGAACTTCGGGTCATGGACCAGCATCCTTCCCACCCCACAGGCAGGGAGGAACAACAACCGGGTCAAGATCTGGGATGCCGCGCTGGCATCAGGTTTCGCAGGAGTCCGCCGTGAGGCGGTGTACCGCTACGCCCACGAACTGCGGTGGATGAGGAACCGCGCTGCACACCTGCGCCCCATGCTCAACACCGACGATCTCTGGGCCACCCACCGCTACGCGATACGGATGCTCCGCTCCATGGACACTGACTTCGCACAGATCATCGCCGGACAGGCCACCCTTCCGAGGATCATCAAGGCAAAGCCTTAGATGGGTTCTGTTGACGGTCGTCTAATGCAACAACCACCAGGCGGGCTTAGTAGTTGCACAAAGTACGGAATAATACCCCCCCCCATACCCCCCGGACACCATGCCTACGCAGAATGAGTAAGGCCCCCAGGAAAATCAAAACCTGGGGGCCTTTACCTTTTTACGATGGTTTTTGTTCCTTACCGAAATTCCACAGCAAATACGTGCCCATTGCTGCGCCGACACTACCGGCAACGAGTCGGTATCCGGAAAACCATAATACTCCTTCAATTACGGCTACAACAAGCATGAATGTCAGAAACAGAAACAACTTCTGATTTTTAGAAAGACGGTCCACAGTTCTCCTTTCTGAATTCCGTTCCACTCAAGACCGCAGGGACTGACGTCACCATGCACAAGGGAAACATGTGCATGACCTAACCAAACTGTCCGGTTAGACAGTTCATCCCCTAATAGAAATATATTCCGGGGAAACATTTTGCGTCGGCAAGAGTCCCCACATGGGGGTATTTAGAGATAGGCCCCCAGTCTGCTACACCCACCAAGTACACAGTCACGACAGCAACGCCGACACGGCGATAATCTGCACGTTTTACGGTAGAATCAGCCGCCTACCGGAGTTTTACGTTCAAGGAGCCCCGCACCATGCCCCGATTCGCACCGGTCACCGTCCGGCCGGACGGCAGGGTCTTCATCGGCGACCACAAGCCCTACGTCGCCCCCGACAGCCTCGATGAGCTGCGCGGCCCATCGGAGGGCATCTTCGTGCTCCCCCACTCGGTCCGCTGGCTCAACGAGAAAGCACGCACCACCGACGTCACGAACAAGATCCGTCGGCGCTGCGCGTACCGTGATCTGCTCGCGGAGGGAACCTACGAGCAACAGTGCGAGTTCATCAACCGCGACCTGCTCATCCGGGACTTCCCCCACCTTCCGCTCCCCCGGAGAGTGACCAAGCTCTGGACAGACGCTTTCCCCGAGCTGGTATCTGGTGGATAGGCTTCTCGCAGAACAGCGAACAATCACCCGGCTCTGCCTGGAGGTCGCCGCCGACAATGGCTTTGTTCTCGCTGGTGCGGGCGCGCTCCGGGAGCACGGCATCACCAACCGACCGACCGAAGACGTTGACCTTTTCAGTGTCATGGACAAGATCGACTCTTTCGGTGAATCCATCGCGGCGATCGAACAGCAGCTAACCAAGCACGGCTACACCGTCGAACACGGACGCACCACCCCGACGTTCGCCCACATGGATATAGCTACCCCCTACGGGAGAATCGGCCTCGATGCGGGGCTAGATTGGCGGGCCAACGACCCGGTACATCTCCAACTCGGCCCGGTCCTCGACATCGAGGACGTGGTGGCCAGCAAGCTCATCGCTCTGGAAGGTCGCAGGACCAGCAGGGATTATCTAGACGTCGATGCCATCCTGCGCTCCGGGCGGTTCACCGGGGAACAGCTTCTCACGATGGCCGAGAACAGAGACTCCGGATTCAACAGGGAGTTCTTCTCCCAAGCACTCCGCGATACAACATGGCAGGAACTCTCCACAGAAGAAATGGAGATGTACGAACTAGATGGAGCGTATCTTGACGCTGTCACCCACAACCTGACGGCCTGGGCTGACCAGATCGACAACCCCCACCAAGGGAACACCTCTCTACTAACCGTCTTGTACGACGATCACACGACCTGGACCCCGAACAAAACCACCAGCACCACACGCGACACCACCAGCACCCAGCGCCCCGCTCCGGTCAACGAAGACTCCTCCGAACAGCAGCTATAGCCCGCTGTCTCACAGCTCGGGGCCGGTGTCCTGGTCTAGGTGGCGTACCGGGTTGCTCGTGTCGTACCCGATTCGGGTTCCTCGCCGTGTTGATTCCTCGGCCTTCCTGGTCTTCGCCGCGGCATCGGTGTTCGCCTTCGCCACCAGTGCCACCGCATCCGGGTCCCCGGTGAGATTCACGACGTGCGTATCGCCAGGTACATGCAGCCGCTCATCCCACCGCGTATCGGTGAGATCCATCGACCTCCACACTGTCTTGTTCAGCGTGGCCCCCACGAAGCTCGCGCCTGTGGCGTCGATGTTTCGGAACGTCGCCCGCACAATATCAGTGCCCTCCATCGTGGCCCCGCACACCAGACCCACACCAACAACACAACAACACAACAACACAACAACACTGTTATGTTGTTACGCTAACAGGGCACAGCACCACAAACCACGCCCTACCCGTAGCCCCGCACACCAGACCCACACCAACAACACAACAACACTGTTATGTTGTTACGCTAACGGGGATACGGCCCCACAAACCACGCCCTACCCGTAGCCCCGCACACCCACCGGGGATGGCCCATTTGCACTTGTGGGTTGCGCTTTATGTACTGCCACTTTCCCCGACTTTTCGGGGCTTAACCCCCACCCTCACAGGTGGGGGTTCCTTTTGGCTAGTCCCCCCAGTTGATGATGAGCTGGGGGTTCCGATGTGCGGCCCGACCCACTATCGTGCGCCACCACGATTCAGGCAAGACGGTGCCGTCGTCGAGGATTCTCCACCCGTCGTGGTAAACCTCCACCTCCGCAGCCGTGGAAAGACGGTCCACCCACTCGTCTGTTGTGTCCATCAGTACCTCGATGGCTGCGGAGAACCTGTCGGCTGAGCGGGGCGGGGTGCCCGCCATCCACCGGCGGATCGTCCGATCCCCGATCCCGAGCCACTGCGCGGCTTTCATCTCCGACAATCCGAGGGCGTCAAGACGGGCTCGCAGCTCGGCAGGCTCCATCACATAGGCATGGTCAGTGTGCCCGTCGGGCACCGGGTCGGCGGCATCCTCCGGCGGCAGGTTTCCGGGAAACCAATCTGGGGTTTTCATGAGGTCCTTTCATAGTAAGGCCCCGCCGAAGCGGGGCTTTCCGTTCTACATCGCAATCGGACTGACCGACCCCTCCCACTCTCAAAACAGAGACTTACACCTACGTCTAGGCATCTGGGGGTCTAGGTCTAAAGAACCTCCGCTAA
>NZ_JAUERY010000007.1:0-13873 GCF_041357675.1 Corynebacterium sp. CCM 9203 | reverse complement strand
CTGCTTCGCTTCCTCGTCTGCTTCGCTTCCTCGTCTGCTTCGCTTCCTCGTCTGCTTCGCTTCGCTCAAAACTGAACACACCTCTTGCACTAAAGTGCCGTTGGCGTTTTAGGTGGTGTAGCATTGCAGAGAACGAACGCTAAATAGCTGGTCAGGGAGATGGTGGTTGTCCGTGATGACGCTGCATAAGCTCCATGCAGACAACGGGTACACCTACCTGACTGATTCCGTCGCAGTAGGCGACAGGAAGCTGCAAAAAGGCCAATCACTGTCCGACTACTACAACGGCCTAGATGGGACACCACAAGGACAGTGGTGGGGTGCGGGTGCGCAGCTATTAGGCGTGTCGGGTGGGGTCACTGAGCGTCAGATGATCGCTCTATATGGCGAGGGGATTAACCCTAATGCTGATGAGATTATGAAGCGCATTATTGACAATGGTGGCAGTGAAAAAGAAGCACTACAAGCCGTTAAATTGGGTCGTTCGTTTGCTTCCATGTCTCGTGATCGTAGCCCCGTTTTGGATGCCATAGCCGCCGGTGTGCATCGAGCAGAACGGGACAAGGGGCAAGACCTAACCGGAGAAGAACGGCAGCACGTTCGCATGTCTATCGCCCGCGAATCATGGGAAGTAGCAGGTAAAGGCGACAACCCCAGCAACAAGGAACTTTCGGCATGGGTGAGTGAACTTGAAGCGAGGCAAACTCAACCGGTAGCTGGTTATGACTTGGTTTTTACACCGCAGAAGTCTGTTTCTGTTGTGTGGGGTCTTGCCGATAAAGATGGTCAGGAAGCGATATTAAAGGCTCATTCTGATGCCGTAGACCAGGCGCTAACGTGGGTTGAGTCGGAGGCCGCGTACAGTCGCCAGGGGGCGCAGGGAAGTGTATGCGTCGAGGGGCAAGGGCTTACTGTTGCTCGTTATCTGCACTGGGATAATCGTGCAGGACATCCTAATCTTCACACACACTCGGTTGTATCTAACAAGGTGTTCTGTCCGCTTGATGGTCGCTGGCGTGCGCTAGACGGGCGTGCGATGTACAAGATTGCAGTAGCTGCAAGTAACTATTACAACCAGGCATTAGCGCAGAATCTTCGACATCTTGGTTATGAGTTTGAGCAAACTCCGTCGCACTCTGGTAAGGAACCCGTGTGGGAGATTAAGGGTGTTCCGAAGGAGTTGCTAGAGCGTTTTAGCCGCCGGTCTGACATCGAAGAACGCACCGATGAACTCGCTAAAGAGTACGTTGCAAAGCACCATAGATCACCGGATCAGAAGACCATGTATGCGCTGTTTCAGCGCGCAACGCTTGAGACTCGTGGTGCTAAGCAAGCTCACCAAAATCTAGATGATATGCGTGCGCAGTGGCGAGAGATTGCGCTTGGAATTGTCGATGAGCAAACACTTAAAACCGCTGTAACACCGCAGGTGAGCCGGGAAATTGTGGCGCAACCGGTAGATGTGTCTGCGGTTGCTGAGCAGGTTGTTTCCATGCTTGAAACCAAGCACAACGTGTTCAGTACGTCTCATATTGTTTCTGCGACATCGCAGGTCATGGTTGGTCTTGACGTTGGAGATGAGCGGCGGCAACATGACCTCATAGATGCGGTATGTCGCATGGTTGTAGATCAATCGTGCGTGGAGGTAAACCCCGGTACTAACAGCGATCTAGACGTGTTGCTGCACACTCGGCAGCGATCATTGTTCCACCAGTCACGACAGACGAGCTACACAACCAGCAGTACTCTATGGCGTGAACAGCAGTTAGTAGATTCCGCTTTTACCTCCACTGCTCAGGTGCTCACCCGTGACGACGTAAACACCGCAATCACCGAAGTGGAAAACGCAGAAGGCCGGGAACTGAACGCCGGACAGCGCGCACTGGTTCACCGTTTACTGGGGTCTGGGCGTCAGCTCGATGTAGCTATTGGACCGGCGGGCACAGGTAAAACAACCGCTATGAAAGCGGTTGCACAAGCATGGTCGAAGCGAGGTGATGTGGTTGCTCTTGGTCCTTCTGCGGTTGCTGCTGATGTTCTTGGAACTGATCTAGGAGTACAAGGAAACACCATCGCTAGTGTGCTCACGAAGCACAAACACGGCCTTGATACTGGCATTACTGCTGACAGCCTCATCATCGTTGATGAGGCTGGTATGGCCTCAACGCATGATCTTTACCAGCTCAATGAAATTGCCAAAGAGACAGGCGCGACGATTCGCCTTATTGGTGATCCACGCCAGGTAAATGCTGTCGATGCAGGTGGCATGTTGGCAACCCTGAGTCGACTGGTTGGGGCACGTGAGCTAGAAGAAGTCGTACGCTTCACCACCCCCGGAGAGGCGAGCAACAGCCTGGAACTGCGCAATGGAAACGCACAGGCGTTGGAGTTCTACCGCGACAACAAGCGGTACGCCGCGGGTACTCGCTCATCTATGGTCGATGCTCTATTTAACGCCTGGGTCGACGACACCGACAACGCGCGATCATCTCTGATGATTGCAACAGCGCGTAAAGAAGTTGCTGAACTCAATGCGGCTGCGCAAGCACATCGAATTGAGCGCGGAGAGGTGTCAGCCACCGTATCAACCACTGGACGCGACAACGTTTCTGTTCACGTCGGTGATCTGATTGTGTCCCGTAAGAATGATGCGACAATCACCATCTATGGCGGGGAAGATGCCGGGCGGCGTATCTTCAACGGCGATCAGTGGAGAGTGCGAGAGATCAATGCCGACGGGTCGATTACTGCCATCCACACTGCGAATAATGGTCGTGTTGTTCTACCGGCTGACTATGTGAAGAAATCGGTAGAGCTTGGCTACGCCAGTACTGTGCACCGTGCACAAGGGCTGACGGTAGACACTGCTCATATGCTTATCGACGCTAATACCAGCCGAGAACTGGCATACGTGGGTTTGACCCGTGGACGTCAATCCAACCATGTTTGGTTGGTCACCGAAGATGATTCATTCCGCGACTTTGAACACACCCCACCGCAACGCGCTGCCACACCTGAGCAGCAAGAACAAGCGGTATGGCAGAAAGTCATGGAGCGTTCTAACGCTGACCTTTCGGCACTCGATCAACTCGGAGCTGAACCTGCCCCCGAAGCACTCGACGAACGCTACGAATACATACGTGACGTGCTTATTTCCGCAAGTGTTGCGCAAATCGTACCGGCTAACGTGCGTGAACTGATGGGAAGTGACGATGACGTACGCCGTACGGTTGTACGCCTCATGTCCGATTCCTTGGATTCTGGTGTTGCGCTACCGGCGGATGCCGAAGACCCTCACCAGTGGATCACGCACGCCCGTAGCGTGGTTCCCCACACCGCACTGACCGTGGGTGTTCTTCCTGCCGAGGTAGACGACGCACATCAGGGACTGTTGGACTGGGCGCGGCATACCCGTGAAGAACTGTGTACACGCCGCGCTGTTGCTAATGGTCGTGTTGCTGAGATCATGGGGCCTTTTGTTGGAAACGACTTCACTGGTGCATCTAACGCCACTTTGGAAGCTGGACGCCGCGAACTCAGCGCCCGCGCTCGCCTAGCTGAAGACAACCAAAAGCTATGGGAGAACCACGCGCGCGCGTTTGACCAGGGCGATAGCCACCGCGCAGTTATGCGCACCTGGTCTGACGTGCTTGCACTGGACGCACGCATTCGCACTGTAGAGCAGCGCGAAGCAGATGGACTTGATACCGCTGATCTGCGCAAGAAGCTACCCGTACGCAGCGAATGGGCAGACATACACAATCACGCCGCCCGTGCACGAACAGAGATTACCCGCGTTATCGCAGCAGAACGCCGCGCATACCGCGACTGCCTGACCAGGGTGAACGAAGCACGCAACGAGGCGAACTCGATGCGCAGTGTCATTGCGAGCATCAATGATGAACTCGCTGTACGTGAAGAACGTGGTGTTGAGCTATCTACCGATCTAGGAACCTGGCGAGAATGGGTACGCCCGGAGGCAACAACCCCACGCGCCCAGCGCGTTGAAGAAGCTCAGCGGCTTGCTGACGCGCGCCTCAAGCCCGAAGATGTGCGCGAACTCATTACGCATTCCCAGCAACCCGAAACAGCTATTGACGAGGCGATAAGCCGACTCGCACACCAGATCACACTGACGGAAAAGGCCGTTGGTGCCATGAGTTACCCGCAAGCCAATAGCAACGCCGCTGAGCTTGTGCGACTGCAACAGCGTCGCAAGGAACTCAAAGCACGCTACAACGCAATGGTCAATGCGGAACCCGATGACGCGACCCGCGAGATGCGCGCCCGCATCAGCCAAGCTCAGCGGCTTGCCCCGACTCTAGACCGCGAAGTACGCACCGCCGAGGCCGCATACGCCGACGCAATCCGTGCACAGATTCAACTACCGCCGGAGCCAGGCCGGTTCGCTACACCGGCGAAACGCCGTCAATGGCAAGAAACTGCACGTATCGCACAGCACAGGGTGGATCATGCTGCCCAGGGGGTTGCCCATGCAAAAGACGAACGCGATGCTCTGTACCGCGATCTACCGCCGCAAGATCAATGGGGCAGCATCCTCACCAGCGGTAATACGCTGGAAAAGCAGCGGGATGCAGCAGCTCTGCAAGCGGAAATACTGCGTGTTGAAGCGCAAATACGCATGACCAGGTCAGGTGGGATTAACACGCAGCAGGCGCAACAGCACTCTGCACCTGCGTATGTTCCGCATCAGCAGATCAACCGCGAGCAAGGATTGGAGTACTGATGAACCAGCCCGCCGATGGCAATCTACATGATGAGATCAGCCGGGAAATCAGGCAGATCAGTTACGTTATCGACCGTTTCATACGCACCTACGCTAATCGCCAGCAACGCCAACAGTGGCGTGCGTATACCGCAACGCACATGATGAAAGCCCCCAAAGCACAGCGAAGCAATGCCCCGGCTGTGCGTGCACGGGCAACGGCCAATATTGCTGTGCAGTGGGGAACCGCTCACGCGCGGCGTGAACACAACCCGCAGGCCGCGCAGCAATGGGACAAACGCCTCGATGCCGTAGGTGTCGATCCCCGGTGGGTGAAACAGCAGCTACAGACTGAACTAGCGCAGAGTAAAGCGCGCGTAACTGATCTTGAACGACAGGTGCAGCAACGCTCTGGTGTTGATGTTGTCACCCCGGTGTCTTCTACGGCTATGGGGTTTGCCGCTGGTGTTGTTGCAGGAGCTGTATCTAACGATCTAGGCAACACCGAGCAACTGCCGACGGGTGAGGAACTTGATGCGGCCGTGGATACAGCGATCATCGAAGCCGCAGACACCGCCAGTACGCCTACCGTTCCGCTGGTGTTTGATGCTGAATATTTCACAACGGCGCAAAATAACCCCGCCCCCAGCGTCGAATCATCCCCACATGTTGTGTCTATGACTTCAGGGTCAGCACCTACGATAGGGCTGTGAATCTGTGTTCACCAGCGCTTTATATAGAACATAACAACATTGTTATGTTCTATATCTTGTGTTGCTTGCCTTTATCGCGGCGTGTACTAAATAATCAGTACTGGTGTCCGCCGAGTGCGGAACTTCCCTGTTGCAGCGTGCTTATGTCCCGCGCGCTTGCGAGGGGCGTACTCATGCTGTGTTCAGCAGGGGAACGTACCTAAGACATGGGAGGTGGTCGGACATGGCAAAAGATATATGGCCAAACGAAGACACGCCCGGTCGCAAAAAAGAAAGCCCGGCAAGCAGATGGGGGACAACCATCACACTGCTTACCGGACTCATCGGACTTGCGACCGCTCTGGTTGAGCTTGTGAGAGCATTCAACTAGGGACGGGATTTAGTCCCGGAGCTCCAGGAGGTGCCAGCCTCCTGGGGCTTTTTATACTTGATCAGGCGTTGGGCGGGTGGGCCTTTGCCTGATTCCATCGTACCAAGTGGGACGCGAGCTGCAAATGCTTAGGTTGCTGTGGGTCGGGCTGACGATGGAGACGAGGGGGCCATAACAGTGCCGTTATGTTTTAACGTAGTTGCTGGTGAAAGGGTATAAAAGTGCTCTTACGGTACTTGTGGTGGCAACGGTGTAATAGGCAGTCCCGGCGGGACCGGGCTAAAGCTCGCATGGGGGTTGTATAGGTGAAATGGTCCCGTCTCACCATTTAAAATGCGGTCTAAATGTGGATCGCAGTGTTGCAACCACCAGGACGACACCGCAGATGGCTCCCCTTTAACGGCAGCTTCCCACGCCAGCCACAGTGCCATGAACCGCTGCTCTACCTCCGGGTAGCGCCACCACTCGGGATCAAAGACAAGGCCGCGACCCGGAGCAAGATTGACCTTGCGCTGAATCACCGGCGCTAAAAACTGCTCAACAAATGCCACATGATTCGGATACACCGGCTCTGCTTCGCTCGTCTCTGGTTCTACAGCGTCACCCTCATCTTCAACTCCAAACCTCTCACTCATAGCCGCGTTCCTCCTGCCGCTCTAATGACTCAGTGACTACACCTGCAAACCGCGACTCACGCCAAAAAATCTTCGTTGTCAGCGTTGCTCGATGCCCGGATGACAGCACCACAGCCTGCGATGACGGCAAAGCAGCCAACTGGTCTACCGTCATGATCGCTTGCTTTTCATACTGTGTCGTATATGACGTTTGCGCACCCACCGACGTGGACGATCGCTGTACCCGCATGTCACCGATGAGGTCCGATATTTCACGCAAAAACTGTGTGTCTTTGATGCCGCCGCCGTAGACCACGAAGTTCGATGACTCCACCATTGCGCGGATGCCGTCATCACCCCATACGCGCCGCGCTTGCGACCGAGACTGTAGGAACGTCAGCAACACAATCCCTTGCGAACCCGCATAGGAATACAGCGCCGGAAGATTACGTAAGCGCACCACGTTGGCGGCTTCATCGAGCACACCAACGAACGGGGTGGGTAGACGTCCACCGACCCTCATTCTCGCTACTTGCTGTGCTGCGTCGAAAATCTGTCCTGCCAACGCCGTTGTCAGCGCCGCCGGAGAATCGGCACCATCAACGCTCAACGCATAGAGGGTGTCGGTGGATTCCACAAACGCCAGCGGATCGAACTGCTCACGGTTCTGGCGTTCATACGACGGCATTGGTGTACGCACAATCTCGGTACCGGCTACCGACAGGCTAACCCGTTGCGCGGGTGTCACCGCTGCGCTGTACCGGCGCGATGACAGCACCGCAATAAGGTTACTGGCCATAGCGAACACGCCATCTTTCTGCCTCGCTGCAAGGTTGATGGTGTTGGTGACCGCCGATGCTGCCGCAGGCTCCCCGTATAGTGCCAAAATCTGTGCTGGGGTGTTATCGGTGTCATTTTTTAGCCACTCCCACACATGCAGTAAATCGCCGTCGGCAAGTGCGGCCGCGAAGATGTAATAAGCCAACAAATCCTGCGAAGCCGTGGTGAAGTACGCATCTTGACGGGCATCATCACTGACCGCCGCAGAGGCAAAATAATCCGCCAGTTTGCGAGCATCGTTAATGTCTCGAATCATCCCCAGTGGATTCCACCACCACGCCGCCGCACCATCTGAGGCGATAGCTTGCAGGTCGAACACCCAGACCCGGCCTTTTTGTTCCCGGCCTAAGCGCGTCAAATCCACAACATCACGCTTATTAGCCGTCGCGAGACACGGCCCAGGTGCCGACAGGATCGACGTTGTTACGTATGACTGGGTTTTACCCATTCGCTGACCGGCGAAAATAACCGCAGTGTCCTCCCAGGACATCCATATATCGGTGTGGGGTTTTGCCACTGTACGACCCAAAACCAGCCCTAAGCTGCCAGGGTCTTTAGCCGACGCGCCGCTATACAGCCGCGCGGCTTTTTCCTGAGCGCCGCGCCCCGTGAGGTCGCGTAGCTCACCTGGGGTGGACATCGTGCGTGCGATTTCAGTGTTGCGGCGCGCAGTGGCACCACCGCGCCCGCGCACTACTACCCAAAAGGCTGTTCCAGTTACAACGATCACGGCCCATATCGTGGCAAATATCCATGCCGTTCGTGGTGGGCGGTGTATCCCAGAGATCGCCTCAATGATCGCAGCCATTGGATTCAATGGCACTGCTTCGCCGTTCAACCAAAACGCTAAGGCGATGCACGACCAGGCCATGAGGACAACAGCGCCAATCGCCAGCACGGCATATAGCTGCCTCATCCCCCCGCCGCCACGGGTGTCATCTGCTCTGCGGATCGTCACTGCTACTCCTCAAAACGCTTATTTGTGTTGTGGACGCCGAGCGCCATCTCTGTTGGGGTGAGCTGCACCCTAAACGGCACACCCGCACGGCCTGCTTCACCGATCTTGATAAGAAAATTGCCCTGACCAGGTGGAGAATGGCGCACCGCGCCACGGCGCGGGGCTTCAGTCATCATCGCCGTTGTGGATGACCAGCCAGAAACCATCTCAATTTCTGCTGCCGTAAACGGCTTTACCTCCGCTAGCTGCACCATCTCATCACGTGGCAGCGCACCTACGATCAACGCGCCAGCGCGCTCGATAAGACCGATGGCCTTTTGCCGATCTTCCTCAGTCTTTACCGCGCGCAGATCCTTGAACGTGTGCGTGATCTGGATAAGCTCTAACCCAATCTGGCGATTCAATCGTGACAGCGCGTTAACGCGATCAACCATGCCGACACCGGCACCGAGGACGCGCCACATTTCGTCGAGGACAACGCAGAAATTACGGCGCGCAGCTAACCCGGCACGCTCCAAAATGTGCTGGGCTTCGACGCATGCGAAACCGTCAGACCAGCAGGTCAAAAGCACTGCACCCATCAGTTTCGGTGAATCATCGCCCACCGCAGAAACATCCACGCATACCGATGATGCAGACGTATCCAGTCGCACTGTCGTTTGCCCGTTGAATACCGCGCCGAAGGGGCCGCGAGCAAGGGCACGCAGCGCGCGCCGAAGCGGTTTTATCGTCGTCCGGTATTCGGCAAGATCATCGGCCGCAGCATCGGCAATCATGTCCTCATCGCCGTCAAAAATGACCTCGCCCAGGTCGGAAACCACAGGAGGTGATGACGGAGAGAACGATTCGGCAGAGTAGCGCGCTCGATCAAACCCCGAGCCGGTGTACAGGCGCTTCAGTGCCGATGACAGCACGGTTTCTTCAAAGTCTGCGACCGGCCCGCCGCGCACAATCTGTATGAGGCCTGCCAAGATAATGACCTGGCGGGCATAAATCTGCTGCCACACGTCATCAATAAGTGCCGGTGCGCGTTGCTCTAGCAGTGGCAAAATCGACCCAAGCGAACCAACATCCAACGGATTGATCCGACCAACGCCATCACCGACCGATACGACCTGTCCGCCAAGTTCACGCACCAAATCCACGTAATCAGGCTTCAAATCACCCAACACCAAGGGCGTAATGCCCTGAGCAACCTTTCCGATGACCATACGGCGTGCAAGCGTGGACTTGCCAAACCCCGGCAGGCCCATCACAAACGTAGACGGGTTCGAGATGTACCGGCCGTGCTCAAACCAGTTATAAGCGTCGAAGCACACTGGCGCGCCGGTGCGCAGGTGCGATCCGAGTGGGGTGCCAACAATCGGAGCTGCCGCACCTACCGGCCAGGGCCATAGCCCTGGTAACTGGCAGGTTGAGGCCCGCCATTCTGGCTCGGGCACCACAACTGACTGCCGACCGCCGTGTTTCCCGATCATGCCGTGGCGGTCGATGCGGCCAACTGCAAAACCAAACTCGTTATCAACACCAGAACGCGGGTTGCGGTGACGTTCACCTATGGAAGAGGTGAATACGTCTAATGCCAGGCGTGACCACCCGGCACCTTCACGACCAGACCCGGCTGCTTCGCCCCACCGGGCAACACGCTCATCAGATACGCCGCAGGCGCGTCCGAGAAAATTGATCCGGCGGGCTGGGGGCAAGGTCTCACTAGTCATCGCCTTCACCTCAGCACGTTACTGATCGTGGTTTCTTCGGGAAGGACGATGCCGATGCCCAGGCCCCCGGCAAATGCCGCAGCCTGCCAATGACGGCAGCGCCGCAGCAGCACACCGCACTGACGGGCGCGCTGCTGAATGACTGATTCTTGGCGGGCAAGTTCGCTACCGTCACCATCAATGTGTGTGACCGTGGCATACACGCCGAAGCGTACAAGCCCGTAGCCGTTAGCGATCTCCTGGCGCGTTTGACCTGCTGCCGTTGCAGCTAGATCATCGGAGACTGATCCGATGCCGCCCCGTGCTCTTGCTTTAAATAGGGTGTTTCGGAAATCATCATCACTAATCGCAATGGCTTCCGATGATGAGTGAGGACGAAACACCATCGTGACCCGTTTGCGCGGGATATTTCCGTCAATGGCAATCAGCGGTTTGAGTACCATCTCGGACACCACACCGGCCGGGGCGTCCTGCATCTCAAAGACGCTTGATCGGTACCCGTCGTGAACATAGTCATTGCGGGTTTCAACTGCGGATTGCGGACCTGCGTTGGACCAGGTAAAACCGTGATCTGTTTCATCTAATACTGCCTGCTCAATCAACGCCTCTGATTCTGGGTCATACGCTGCGTGGACAAAACCGCACACCTCACTAGGTGTCATCAGTGTAGATGTCACCCCAGCTTGTGCCAGGCGTGTCATCAATTGCGGTAAGAATCGCGCGAACTCAACCGCCGCCGCCGAGGGGTCTTTACGGGTTTCAGCCGTAGATGCCTTAAACGTCAGTGCAACGCGCGAATCCAAACGCGCAGATACCGGAGGCAGAATTGCTGCTGCTTCGTGAACGATGTGGCGCGCTAACTCTACGTCACCACCAGCGCTAATGCGCTGCGCTTCAGACTGCAAGCGTAAACCAGATTCAGGGCGGCTTTCGTGGGTCACGGCCACCTGTATTAGGTCGGCAATGCTGCAACAGTCTGTGAGGAACGCACCCCACTGCGACACCATGAAGTCAATATCATGCTGTTCAATTGCTTCACCGCCTGACGGGAAGCACCGCAGCCACATCGTGTAAAAGCCTTTGCGTTTGTCATGACCTAAAGCGAAATCACCTAATCCAGGTGTTGGAGTGCTATAGAGTTCTAGTCGAGATGCAATGCCTGGTAGTCGGTATGAGCCGCCCGGTACTCGTGAAAAACGACCTGCCCGGTATGTGTGTTCACCGCGTCGACCTGCTGCAAAAAACCGCATCATAATTGCTAGCCTTTCATATCCTGATCGGCCACCGACTCGAAGAATCAGCGGGGCTAGTAAAACCGCCGCTAGCAAGAAGAACGGTCCACCGATTACGGGTCCGAATAGTGTCATCACTAGGATGCAGGTCACGAACGTGAAAACCATGATGATCGTCGTGCCGAATGTCATGCCGTAAAGGCCTGCCGAGCGGGGTTTTACCCAATTGCCGTATGTGCCTTTGCTCATTGTTGTGTTCCCGTCGGTGGTTCAGGGTCGAGATGTCGTTCGATCTTCCTTATGCCGTCTGATGTGCCGCGAAGAAACTGGGATGCGCCCTGAGCAGATGTGCCACCTGATGTGCCTGATGTTCCAGCCGGTGATGGGCCGGTAATGCCTGGGTGTGGGGTGAGCCCACTTGGTCGAGAGGCGGAACCACCGGGCATTCCAGCCGGAGATGGGCCGGTAATGCCTGGGTGTGGGGTGAGCCCACTTGGTCGAGAGGCGGAACCACCGGGCATCCCAGCCGGAGCCGGGCTAAGAGTTGGGGAGCCGGAACCGCCAGCGCCCGAAGGACCGTGAGGACCGGCGACAGGTGCCCCGCCCATCCCGCTAGCGCCGCCCACGGCACCTGAAGGGCCGCTAGCGGCTGTGGCGGGTAAACCCACTGGAATCGGCATTGGTGCAGGGCCGCTGCCAGTCGTACCACTAGGTATCACTCTCCCACCAGCACTAGCGGCTCCCGCCCCGCCAGTGGCGGCAATCATTGCTCCAGTCGCAGCGATACCTGCAGTGCCAGCGGCGATACCTAGTGCTGAAGGGCCGGTGCCGATGCTTGATACATTTGGTGCGACCAACTTCATCAGCGACGGCAGTACAAATACCGACAAACTTAGTAAAATCAGTGCATAGATTGTGTCCCAGCCGCCGACGGATAGGTCCATCATTCTAAACGCTAAAGCATAGATAATTGCCGCAGCAGGCTTGAATAGTACGAATGCGATAGCCCAACCGACTAAGCGGTCCATTGATTGTGCACCTGTTTTTGACAGTGATGCTGATGCTGCCAATGGTAAAGCGGCGGCGATTGCGATCAGTGACACGCTGCGAATCAGTACAAATGCTAGTTGCATTAATCCTGCGAGGATCGACAAAAGGGAGATGATCAGCCATAGGCCTAGTGGCACAGCCGCGGACGCGGCACCAAGTTCAACGGCCTTGAGTTGGTTTATGATAACTGGCGCTGAGACTGCTTCATCAATAATCCATGACGCAACGCCGTCAGAGGCTTGTGTTCCTAGTGTGACCATCGTGGAGAATAGTGCACCGTATAGTACAGCCTTTGTGAGGGTTGATGCGACGGAAAAGGCTTCCTTTCCCTGTGCCATGAAATAGGCCACCGCGATACGCAAAGATGCGAGCAGAAGACCAATGACTAAGAAAATGACTTGCAATGGCAACGTTTTGTCGCGTACCCAGGATAGTGCTGGGGATTCGCGTAATGCGTCTGAACTGCCGGAAAAAGGGTTCCTGAGCTGTGATAGATCACCGGAGGTGGAAATGCCCTCAGACTTTCCGGTTTTCAGGGCGTCCGTGACACCTTCAACCGCACCTGACTGTGGATCGCTGCCACCGGATATTGCTGATTCTGCTCCCCGAGCGGCTTGTTTAGCAATTTCTCCGGCGTCAATCGACACCAAATCCGCACTGGGGACATTGATCCAGAACGTCATGACTGTAATCCATAGTGTGCGCGTTCCGCGTACCATGCTTTCGGTGAATTTCCCGAATGCGCCGGTTGCAATCTTCCCGGCGGTCGAAGAAACCGCTCCTTTAATCCCATCACCAAACTCACACTCAGAATCTTTATCTGCGAAAAATGGTTCTGTCATGGTGAGAAGGGTGCCGATTTGTGTGCCCAAAGGGGTGAGGTTCGCGGCAGCTTTGGCTGTGGTGGTGATGTCGTGGATCACGCAGTCCGTGACGGGTGTGCCTTCTTCTGCGGTTTGTGCTGTGGCGATTGGCGCCGCTGAGAGCAGTAAAACTATGAAAGCGGCGACTGCCGCGATACGCCTCATAGCCGCACCCATTCACCAAGCTCAGAAGTAGTCACTTTTCCTGCGTCTGCAAAAAATTCATTGGACGATCCGTGCCAGGTTTTTTGGGTGTCATCCCATGTCAGAGACATTTCTACAACCTTCATGGTGTTGCGTCGGCCAGTGGCCAGTTGTACTAATGCATGGTTTCCGTCGTAGTGCATGATCCGGTAAGCACGGGGGATGAGGAACACCGAGGTCCCGTCGTATGCGGCGGCGGCTTCTTTCTGTTCTTCGTTAGGCGTGAAATCGTCCAGTATTTTTTGCTGCTCGATGCTGCCGTATGCATGCAACATATTGACAGCACCATCGTGTGGGAAAACCAAAAAGTTTGCGGCCCATATGGCTGCGAGTGCTGCGCCTTGGGGTGTTCGGGAGTAGCCCGCCGGGACACCGTGGATCATGCGCCACGGGCCATCAGACGCCGTAAACGGCAAATCAACCGGGTAATGAGTGGGGTCGCCTTCGCGCAAGCGTTGCCATTCGATAACCGGGACTTTCGTCAGCCACCCGCGATCACCCTCATGAAGGGCTGTGCCATCATCGGGCAGCAGGTCGCCTAACGGGTTCGTCGGGTACACCACCCGACGGCCAACAAGATCTGTA
>NZ_JAUERY010000006.1:0-83821 GCF_041357675.1 Corynebacterium sp. CCM 9203 | reverse complement strand
AAATAGCGATTTAAGAAGAATGAAGGACAGGCGAACCGGAAGGGTCAGCTCGATTCAGGAACCCGGCGAACGTCCGCACCGAGATCGTTCAGGTGCTCTATGAACCTCGGATAACCACGATCAATATGGAAGACCTCCCGGACCTCGCTCTGTCCCTCAGCACAGAGCGCAGCGAGAACCAGAGCCGCACCGGCACGAATGTCGCTCGACCAGACCGTGGTCGATGACAGTTGAGGCACACCCCGAACGACGACATGATGGCCATCGACAGATGCGGTCGCCCCTAGCCGAAGCATCTCACCCACAAACTTGAAACGAGACTCGAAGACATTTTCCGTAATCATCGACATTCCCTCGGCGATGGACGCCATACCAATCGCCATCGGCTGAAGATCCGTCGGAAAACCCGGAAACGGGAGAGTCTGGTAATCCACTGCGGTCGGGCGTCTGTCCATACGTACCCGGAAGCCGTTCTCGTACGTCTCGATGTCAGCACCGGCCAACTTGAGCTTCGCCAACGGGAGATGGAGTAACTGCGGAGAAATACCTCCGACAGTGATGTCACCCCGCGTCATGGCAGCGGCATACGCCCATGTTCCAGCAACAATCCGGTCAGCCACGACCGTGTGCTCGGTAGGCCGAAGTTCATCGACGCCCGTAATGGTCAGGGTGTTCGTTCCCGCACCCTCGATCTTCGCCCCCATGTCATTAAGAAGTTCACAGAGGTCGACGATCTCCGGCTCCCTTGCCGCGTTATCAAGGACGGTCACCCCGTCGGCGAGCACCGCAGCCGTCAGAATGTTCTCTGTGGCTCCCACGGAAGGAAAATCGAAACGAATTGTCGCTCCTTTGAGACTCGGAGCCCTGGTAACGAGACACCCATGCCTGATCTCAGTCTCCGCCCCCAGGCGTTCGAGACCGCTCTGATGCATATCAAGCGGCCGGGACCCGATGGCATCGCCACCGGGAAGCGCGACCACAGCCTCCCCGCATCTCGCGGTCAACGGACCGAGAACACACACTGACGCACGGAACTGCCGCACCGCCTCAAAATCAGCACGACTGCGCAGTACCGCAGGTGTGGTGATACTGACGTCCGGGCCATCTATCTCCACCTCACAGCCCAGCCCCCGAAGGACATCTCCCATCAGAGGGACGTCAAGGATCTCCGGACAGTTCCGGAGCAACGTTGTTCCCTCCGCGAGGAGCGCCGCAGCCATGAGCTTCAGCACACTGTTCTTTGCACCGGTCACTTTCACGGAACCGGACAGTCGTGCGCCGCCTGTTACCAAAAATCGTTCCTTCACAGTTCAACAGCCTAACGGTTCCACGAGCATCGTGTTGCCTGGAACACTCCCCCGAAGTCCCGCGCATAGAAGATTTTGTCTAGCTTGGGGAACATGGCTGTCCACCTCACCAGGATCTACACACGTACCGGAGACGACGGTACAACCGCACTGTCCACTTTCGAGCGAGTATCCAAGAATGATTCCCGTCTGGTCGCCTACGCCGAATGTGACGAGACCAACTGCGCGATCGGACAGGTTCTCGCCCTCGGCCGACCGTCCGAACACGTCGCCAGGGTGCTCCGCCGGATACAGAATGAGCTCTTTGACGCCGGTGCGGATCTCGCGACCCCCATCGAGAAAAACCCGAAGTATCCAGCGCTCCGGGTGAACCAGAGCTACATTGACCACATAGAGTCCGACTGCGACCGGTTCAACGCGGATCTACCTACGCTCAGCTCTTTTATTCTTCCCGGCGGGACTCCCTCGGCCGCCTTGCTGCACACCGCGAGGGTCATCGCGCGACGGGCGGAACGAGCCGCATGGAACGCCGTCGAGAATCATCCGGAGACGACATCCGTTCTGCCCGCCCAATACCTGAACCGACTATCGGACCTCCTGTTTATTCTTAGCAGAGTCGCCAATGACGGTGATGACGTCACCTGGGTTCCGGGGTCGGGTAGACATACCCATCCGTGAGACGCGAAGGTGCCCCGGACCTTTCAGATCCGGGGCACCAACGACGGAGAGGGAACAGCGAAGATCAGGGCAGCGCGCCGATACGACGGGCGGCGTTGACCGCCTCATAGCGGGTGTGCGCCCCCAGCTTCCGCATGACGCTGCGCAGATAGGACTTCACGGTCTCCGCACCGATCCCCATCTCTTCAGCAGCTTCAACGTTCGTGTGACCGAGTGCGACACATGCCAGGACGTCAAGCTCACGTGCGGACAGCTTGGTCGTCTGCTTCACACGAACCGGTGTCACCATCTGGTCGCAGAGTTCCTCCAGCTCAAGACGAAGTGCCTCGTCCTCCACACGATTCGCGAGCATCCGTAGCTTCGAGTGCGTGGAACGGATCTGCTCCCACTCAGCACCGTTCATGATCCGGCCGGATTTCGCTCCGGCACGGCCTCCTTCACTACGGCGGACGGCACAGTTGATGGCAAGTTCCTGCTCGAGCGTGCGGGCGGTCATCGTGACTTCCTCGATAACCTTGTCCCCGAGGCGCACGGGGGAATGCACCCCGACATAGAGAACCCCACGAATCTCGCGGTGGACGATGACAGGAACCGCGACCAGCGAAAACAGCCCCTCATCCTGAATGACGCTGTCGTATTCGTGTGAGATGACGTTCGCACGCGTGTAATCACTAACCCCTACCGGACGCCTAGTGGTGACAACCCGCCCACCAACACCACAGCCGTGGTCGATGATGAGGTTCTGCAGAGCCGGGGTCCGTAATCCGACCCAGGCACTTATCTGCAGCCGGTTGTCCGGTAGAACCGTCGCGAACATCGTCACCGGAATGCCGGTCGCCGTTCTTAACGACGAGAGTGCTGTGCGAATCGCCTCTTCATCGTCTTTCGTGCGTTGTGAGTCCACGTATACCTCCTGCGCGTCCACCCGGTCAGGTGCCCCCGTCGAGTGAGTCAATATCTTCCGTAAGTGCAGTATAACCACGCCCCAAGGGGGTGAGAAGGCCGCTCATCACGGTGATTATTCGCCGAATCAGGAAAACGGGCGTCCGGCTAAGGGGTGATGTGGTCTCTCCCATCGCCCCCTACGCGTCCCCCTGTGAACAGTGTTAAACGAGATTCACCAATCGAGAACCGGTCACCGCCCCCTACAGTGACCCGACCCCTTCCCACAGCGCGTTCATAATCTTGGTCATACCAACATTTACACCGCTCAACCGGACAGCAAAACCACTAACCCCCAGCCCTCGAAATCACTTTCGAAGAGGTTGAGACGTGAACCCATTCCCCATCCACAACATTCCCCCCACATGGACCATTAAAAATGCTACCCCCCGCAAATCACCCCCAACACTGTTCACGCCCAAACGCAAGGCGTAAGAAACATCACTTTTTTTCCAAACAGTCGATGCGCCCACCCACCCACATAAGGGGGACATCTAGTCAGCAGCACCCGACAGAACGCCGACCCAGACCATCGCCACACCTCCAGGAAACCAGCAGAGGTAGACCCCCTGGCCAGTAATAAACACTCCCCGCCCCACACTCCACACCCCAGCACGCATCTACACACCCCAATACACGAAACAGACAAACTTGTCTATAGTCCGGTCTATTTGTGGTGTAGCGTGACAGCCATGACCCGGGATATGACCACGGTCATAGAACAACAACACGGCAGATCAACGCAGATCAACAAGGAGTTTTTCAATATGGCGAACATTCATGACAACATCACCGAAACCATCGGTAATACACCCCTGGTCCGATTGAACCGCATGACGGAGGGGCTTGACGCCCAGATCCTGGTTAAGCTCGAATCATTCAATCCGGCAAACAGCGTCAAGGACCGTATCGGGCTCGCCATCATCAATGCTGCAGAGGCTGACGGCTCCCTAAAACCTGGCGGCACAATCGTGGAAGCGACCTCCGGGAACACCGGAATCGCCCTGACCATGGTCGCGGCCGCCCGGGGCTACAACGTCATCCTGACCATGCCTGAGACCATGTCCATGGAACGCCGTGTCATGCTCCGTGCATATGGTGCCGAAATCGTCCTCACCCCGGGTGCCGCGGGTATGCAAGGCGCCGTTGACAAGGCCAACGAAATCGTTTCTGAGAACGACGGCGCAATCCTGGCGCGACAGTTCGCCAATCCTGCGAACCCGGCGATTCACCGTGCTACCACCGCCGAGGAGATCTGGAACGACACCGACGGCAACATTGACATCTTCGTCACCGGAGTCGGAACCGGCGGTACCGTCACGGGTGTCGGTGGTGTTCTGAAGGAACGCAAGGATGATGTCGAGATCTACGCGGTCGAACCTGCTGAATCAGCTCTCCTGTCCACCGGTAAAGCTGGTCCCCACAAGATCCAGGGCCTCGGCGCAAACTTCGTTCCCGACGTTCTCGAACGCCGAGTGCTCACCGATGTCCTCACGGTGAGCAATGAAGATGCCATTGCCACCGCACGCGACCTCGCACGAAAGGAGGGCATCCTCGGCGGAATCTCCACCGGGGCCAACGTCCGGGCAGCGCTGAACCTCGCAGCCCGGCCCGAGAACGCAGGAAAGACCATCGTGACCACGGTCTGCGACTACGGGGAACGCTACGTCTCGACCGTGCTCTTCGACGACATCCGCAACTAACGCGCTTTCTGAAGGCACGAACCCTTCACCAGACTAAAGAGGGGTTACGGGCCAGGCACTCCGAACGGTGGCACCGACAGAGAGCATCACCTGCGCTGATAGGATTGGCAGCCATGTACCGCCTGTTGAGGACGCTCAGAGAAGACCTGACCAATGCACGCGAGCACGACCCTGCGGCACGCGGCGACGTCGAGAACGCGATCGTCTATTCTGGCCTGCACGCGATCTGGTCACACCGCATCGCTCATGCACTATGGACACGTGGACTCCGTGGTCCGGCCCGGATACTCGCCCAATTCACGCGTTTCCTCACGGGCGTCGAGATTCACCCGGGTGCCACCATCGGCCGCCGATTTTTCATCGACCACGGTATGGGCATCGTGATCGGCGAAACCGCCGAGATCGGCGACGGCGTTATGCTCTATCACGGGGTGACTCTCGGGGGTCAGGTACTCACCCAGACCAAACGACATCCCACCCTTGAGGACAATGTGACCGTCGGAGCCGGCGCAAAGGTTCTCGGACCGATCACAATTGGTCGTGGGAGCGCAATCGGGGCGAACGCCGTCGTCACCAAGGACGTTCCCGCCAATCACATCGCGGTTGGTATCCCAGCGGTCAACAGACCCCGTAAAACCAATGAGTGCAAGAAGCTCGTCGACCCGGACCGCTACGTCGACAAGGAGCCACCGCTATTTTGAGTTTCTTCCTCTAGCAAAGTGGATGAGGGGCCACCAGTTAGGTGGCCCCTCATCCACTTTCCAAAGATTCCCTGCCAATTACACCGATCCATCAAGACCGTCAACGTACGCGGGATGCTTCGAGATGAAATGCTCGACAGCCGAACACGTCGATCTATAGGCGAGATTCGCCTCAATCGTGTCATCCAGGGCGAATCTGATCAGTCGCGAACTCAGACCACTGCCCCTGTAATCGGAGTGGATCACTGTGTGGTTGAAGTCGCGTAACGCGGGTTCCCCGAGGCGTGAGGTGAGGAGTTCATAGGATACGTACCCTGCTTCCACTCCATCGATCGTGATGACATACCGCTGGGAATCCACGTCATGGATGAAACCAGGTCTCGTGGTGTTCATTGTCCGGCCCCGATCTGAATAGCTCTGGCTGGTTCACGTCCTACACGGTTCACAGAGTGCACAGTGGCCGATATCCCTCCACGCCTCCGGTGACGGGCGAGGTAATGAACGTACACGGGTTGTACCCTCGCTCAGCAACGGTGTCACGAACCTGCCGCCACTCGGACTCCATGAGATCAGCCTTCCTCGACAGGACGAAACCGGCAGTCCGTTCCGGGTTACCGACAATCACGGTCTCGCCGTCCGCAGAGATCCAGGTAACCCGGTAGTTGGCCGGTCCATCCGGATTCTGGAACGGGACTCCCTTAAAGGCGACACGAAGTGACGCCTTCGTCCCGAGGTCGGTGACCCGTGCGGTGCCCTCGATCCCGGATGGATTACCGAACCAGTCAGTACAGGTGTTGATGACCCTGATCGTGCTCTCCGACACCTGTTCATAGGTTGCGCGGGTGTCCCGCGCACACTGGAGGCTAAATATCTGCGGCAACACGGCGATCTGATTCCAGGTGCCCTGATAAGCGACCAGATCAAGTTGATCAATTTGAGAAAGCTCCCCCGGTGAACTTGTCAGAGACGAAGTGACCGGGATCCCCCTAAAACCCTCAGCTCCATTTTCAGATGCCGAGGCCGGCCCCGGAGACTGCCCCCCGAGGATTAAGAGGGCAGTAACGAGGCCCACGGACGGTAGATACTTCCGAAATGAAATTCCCATCTCATCACCGTACATGACCTAGACAATCAGCCGATAGACACAAACAACCCCCGTTCTGGATACTTCCAGGACGGGGGTTGATTTGTGGCCAGAGCCAGGATCGAACTGGCGACCTTCCACTTTTCAGGCGGACGCTCTACCGACTGAGCTATCTGGCCATAAGAATGTCCGAAGACAATCTCGCGACCCTGACGGGACTCGAACCCGCGACCTCCGCCGTGACAGGGCGGCGCGCTAACCAACTGCGCCACAGGGCCTTACTCTTTGTGCATCGGAACATCCCTTTGCACGAGAGGAAACTTTACACAGTGCGAGGAGTTTCAACAAATCCACAGTACAAGACAGCTTCCGGGGACCTTACCCTGCTGCCGCCAGCCCCGACACGAACCATCCGCACAACTCTGGACCACGCATACCTCCGCGAAGAGATTCACCCGTGACAGAGAAAATCCCCGGAAGCTGAAATGCTTCCGGGGATGACTGCGACCCTGACGGGACTCGAACCCGCGACCTCCGCCGTGACAGGGCGGCGCGCTAACCAACTGCGCCACAGGGCCTCATTCTCTTTTTACGCCCCTCGATACATTGAGGGGTGGTACTCCCAACGGGATTCGAACCCGTGTCGCCGCCGTGAAAGGGCGGTGTCCTAGGCCCCTAGACGATGGGAGCTCACAACTACCCACAAGTGATAAACACTGTGCGAAGCAGCTTGCTCAAAATATACTTGCCAACGGCGCTCTACACAAAACCATGAGGTCAGAATGGGTATTTGCGTTACACAGACGGGCATCTCCGACTACCAACGACACCACGGAGCCCGCCACGCGCTGCCATCACCCGCCCCGGTCAAACCCCAACCGATGATGCGACAACCGTGATCTAAAACCGCGAAACAGCGAATCCTTCCGGACAGCGAACTCTACGACGTCTCTTTCCCGATTCCATGGGAACTTCATAAGCCACACGGGACAGGAAACCACCAGGGGCGCACAGAGCCTCACCAACCCCACAGTGAGCCACGGACCCACACGTCCTGTACACGGCCCCACGGAACCGAGCGAAACCCAATACGGGGCACGTAACAGAGCAGCCGGATCCATGCCCGACACTGGCGCCCCCGTTCCCACCACCCCAAGCTCGACCGAATCAACCATTGGTTCAGAATCCACACGGCCGTACCGATGATGGCCCCGCCACCACAGTGCGAAAAACCCTCCCGCCGCGACTTGGGTCGTGGCGGGAGGGTTTTCTTGGTGGGCCCTGTGGGGCTCGAACCCACGACCTGCGGATTAAAAGTCCGTAGCTCTACCAACTGAGCTAAAGGCCCATCCGGAATATCCTTCCGGAGTCCGCTCCTGGGGGCAGACAAGTGTTCATTGTAGCGCCCTATTCCATCAGAAAGAAATTTCCCCGGAAAGACCTCCCCCAAGCCGTTCGTTAACGTCACTCCACGGGACTCACACAACCTCTGACTGTACGTTTTCCTCAGTCCGCTGAAGATGTCCTGCACCCCGCCCCAGCCTTCTCCCGAACGGCACACTCTGGGTGCGACACAGAAAGAACCGGCCACACGCACACCGGAGAGGCGTGTAGCCGGTTCTGAAGTAAACTTGTCCCGAAAGTACTATTTCTTCTTCGGGGTCTTCTTCATGGAGCCGGTCTCCAGGAAACGCTGGTGGAAACTCAGCGCCTCAGAGAGGATATGCGGGGTCTGCATCATCTTCTTCTCCTTGGCCAGGTGAAGAGCCTTGTCATAGTACTCCTGCAAGAGCGGGCGGTAGTCCGGGTGAGCCAGTGCAATCATCTTGTCGACACGCTGACGCGGTGCGAGACCACGGAGATCCGCATAGCCATACTCCGTGATGATGACCTTGACGTCCTGCTCGGTGTGGTCGATGTGGGACGCGAACGGAACGATAGCGGAAATATCACCGCCCTTCGCTTCGGAAGGGGTGATGAATGACGAGATATACCCGTTACGCGTGAAGTCCGCAGAACCGCCGACGCCGTTCATCATCCGGGAACCAGTGACGTTGGTGGAGTTGACGTTGCCGTAAATGTCAGCCTCGACGAGTCCGTTGGTGCAGATCAGTCCGAGCCTCCGGACCACCTCGGGATGGTTGGAAACGGACTGGGGCCGGAGGATGATGGTGTTCCGGTAGCGCTTGGCGTCCGCGTTCATCTTCTCGGCATACTCGGGGGAGAGGGAGAACGAGGTCGCGGAGGCGACGGTCATCTTCCCCGCGTCAATGAGGTCGACCATGCCATCCTGGATGACCTCGGTGTATGCCTTGATGTTCTCGAACTTGGAGTCGAGCAGACCCGCCATGACGGCATTCGGAACGTTCCCGACACCGGACTGCATGATGTATCCGTCATAGGTCAGGCGCCCGGCGCGGACCTCGCCTTCGAGGAAGTCGAGGAAGTTTCCGGCGATCTTCTGGGAGATTTCATCTGCGGGCTTGAACGGTGCGTTCCGATCCGGAGCATCGGTCTCCACGATGGCGACAACTTTGTTTGGATCGATGTCTATGTAGGTCTTGCCGATTCGCTGGCCAGCCTCGGTCAACGGAATCGGGATCCGGTTCGGCAGCGATGGCATCCGCCAGATGTCAGCCATCCCTTCAAGCTCCGGCGACTGCCACGAATTGACCTCGATGATGATCTTCTCGGCGGCATCCAGGTACTCGACGTTGTTTCCAACGGATGATGACGGAACAATGTGTCCTTCGTCGGTGATGCGGGTCGCTTCGACGATCGCGACGTTCATCTGACCGAAGAAGCCCTGTTCGACGTACATACCGGACTCGGAGAGATGGTAATCGGCGTAGAAGGTCGTGCCGTCATTGATCTTGCTCCGCAGCGTCGGGTCCGACTGGTAAGGGGTACGGAACCGGAGAGCGTCGGCCTCAGCAAGGACACCGTCGCAGTCATCGGCGGTGGAGGCGCCGGTGAACAGGTCGATCATGTAACTGTTGCCCTTGGCGTGCTCTTCCTTCGCCCGTTCCGCAATGGCTTTGGGGAGCGCCTTGGGATAACCGGCCCCGGTGAAGCCTGAGATACCAACCTTGTCTCCGTCGTTGACGAATTGGGCGGCCTCTTCGGCAGACATGACCTTACTCTTGAGCTGAGCGTTAGCGATCCGGTCAGACATTAAATCTCCTCCTGAGTACCTGTTAGCCGACCAGCGGCGTCCAGGGAATCGATTCGCCATCCGCCCCCGGGTAAAGAGAATGTGATGTACCCGTTGCGTTGACGTCTAAGTTACGTGGACCACGATACATCGCTGCCCCCCAACATGCCCCCACAACCCAACAGTTTTCTCCTACAAGCTGGTAAATGACACCCCCAACACCCCCTCCAGATGTGCTTCACCCCACAGTTTAGGAGGATCGCTTCCCCTCCACGCACCCGCAGCGCACCCGTCTCTGCCGAATGCACCGACATGAGCAAACCCGACCCCGATCCTTCCGGAGAGTGGTTTGTCTCGGAGGCACCACACACCGGACAATGGGACGGTGACTGACGCTACCGACCGTTCCCACGCTCTGACCATCGGGCCACTATCCCTCGGGTCTCCCGTCGTACTCGCCCCCATGGCCGGGGTCACCAACGTCGCCTTCCGAACCCTCTGTCGCGAGCAGGAGAAGACGAAAATGGGGAGTGTAGCGGGACTCTACGTCTGCGAAATGGTGACGGCCCGGGCACTCGTGGAGCGAAACGAGAAGACCCTTCATATGACGACTTTCGCCCCGGATGAGACACCCCGCTCACTGCAGTTGTTCACCACTGACCCCGAATACACCTACCGAGCAGCCAAAATGGTCGTGGACAACGATATGGCCGATCACATAGATCTCAATTTCGGATGTCCCGTCCCGAAGGTGACCAGGAGGGGCGGTGGTGCGGCGCTACCCTATAAACGTCGCCTCTTCGGAAACATCGTCTCCGCAGCCGTCCGTGCAACGGAAGGGACAGATATTCCCGTCACCGTCAAGTTCCGGGTGGGTATCGACGCCAACCATCTCACGCATCTTGATGCCGGTCGCATCGCCGTGGAATCGGGCGCCCGCGCCGTCGCACTCCACGGACGGACCGCAGCCGAACGCTACTCCGGCCACGCGGACTGGTCACGTATCGCGGAACTCAAGGAGCATCTTGCGGGCACAGGAGTTCCCGTTCTCGGGAACGGCGATATCTTCGCAGCCTCGGATGCCCGACGGATGATGGACGAGACGGGATGCGACGGTGTCGTTATCGGACGAGGTTGTCTCGGACGCCCCTGGTTGTTCGCCGAACTCTCCGCTGAGCTGACCGGACGCCCCTTGCCTCCGCAACCCGCACTCGGCGAGGTGTCCACGATCATCCGTCGTCACGCTGAGCTACTCGTCGACCATGATGGTGAAGAGAAAGGTTGTCGTGACCTTCGCAAACACGTCGGGTGGTACTTCCGTGGTTACCCCGTGGGCGGTGACGTGCGGAGGGCATTGGCTGGGGTGTCCTCACTGAAGGAGCTCGACGCTCAACTCGCTCCACTCGCGGGATCCGAAGCACTGCCCGATGACGCGGAGGGACCACGCGGTAGACAGGGATCACCTGGGCGGGTTCTCTTACCCGAAGGCTGGCTGGACGATCCCGAGGATGCAACCGCACCCATCGACGCCGACGTCGAGAACTCCGGAGGCTAACCCGGTTTTCAGGTGGCCGCACACCTGCGGGACAACCGCTCCGGGCGGCGGCGGACCGGCGTCGTTACATCTATAGTGGCTGTTATGCGAACCTCATACCGGGAACATCTCGACGCCTTCGCCCATGATCTCATCATCATGTGTGATCAGGTTCATTCGATCATGGGCAACGCGTCCGACGCGCTCCTCAAGCAGGATCTCCAGTCTGCGGAGAAGTCCCTGTCACTCGTCGATGACCTCGAGGTGGTCCGTCTGCGCTGCGAGGAACGTGCCGTTCAGCTTCTTGCCCTCGAAGGGCCTCTCGCCCGGGATCTACGGCAGGTCGTCTCCTCCATCTACATCGTTGAGGACATGTACCGGATGGGTGTTCTGGCGAAGCATGTCGCCCGAACAGCCCGCCGCAGACATCCCGAAGCGGCGGTACCGCAGCCCCTGACGGGTTATTTTCAGGAGATGGCGCGCGTCACGCTGGAGATGAGCGCGAAGGTACGCGAGATCCTCATCGATCCGGATGTCGATGTCGCCCTCGTCTTCGGTGCAGATGATGATGCGGTCGATGATCTGCATGAGCACCTGTTCACGGTCCTGACCAAGCGGGACTGGCCGTTTTCCACCACGGCAGCGGTCGACGTGACCCTCCTGAGCCGCTACTACGAGCGTTACGCGGATCACGCGGTCAATGTCGCTAGCCGCATCGTCTACCTGAGCACCGGGCTGATGCCACGTGACTACATGGCCAAACGACGTGAGGACGAGGCGGACGCCGATATTGAGCGGCGGTTCGAGGAGCTTGAGCGCCGATTCTCCCGAAGTGGCCACTAACCTGGTTCCTGAAGGAACGTCAGCCGACACCTCCATCACGACGGGATTCTGTCCACGGGAGGCCGGTACGACGTCACCGAGCCGTTACGGCCTCAAAACAGAAAAACCGGTTCCACCATCCGTAACTGGTGGAACCGGTTTTTTGTGCTGCGGGGTTGAGTTATCCGAATCGACCGGAGATGTAGTCCTCGGTCTCCTTTTTCTGTGGGTTCTCAAAGATCCTGTTGGTGGGGCCGACCTCGACGAGGCGCCCGGGCTTGCCTGTTGCTTCAAGGGAGAAGAACGCCGTCTGGTCGGATACGCGAGCGGCCTGCTGCATGTTGTGGGTGACGATGACGATGGTGTACTCCTGCTTGAGCTCATCAATGAGCTCCTCGACCGCGAGAGTCGAGATGGGGTCTAGGGCAGAGCAAGGCTCGTCCATGAGCAGAACCGCGGGTTCCACAGCGATGGCACGGGCGATGCACAGGCGCTGTTGCTGCCCACCGGAGAGACCGGAACCAGGCTTATCCAGGCGATCCTTGACCTCTTCCCAGAGGTTCGCGCCCCGAAGAGAGCGTTCGGCCACTTCCTTGAGCTTGGTCTTGTTCCGTTCGCCCGCCAGCTTGAGCCCGGCGACGACGTTCTCTTCAATGCTCATCGTCGGGAACGGGTTCGGCTTCTGGAAGACCATGCCGATGGTGCTACGGACGGCGACGGGATCGACGTTTGGTGCATAGATATCCTCGCCGTCCAGGAGGATTTCACCTTTGACCGTCGCACCCGGTGTGACCTCATGCATACGGTTGAGGGTCCGCAGCACCGTCGACTTACCGCAGCCGGAGGGACCGATGAACGCGGTGACGGCGTTCGGCGGCACTTTGAGGGAGACATCCTGTACGGCGTGAAAGTCACCGTAGTAGATGTTGACGTCCTTGAGATCGAGGCGCTTGGCCATGTGTTCTGTGTCTTTCTGTTCCAGGATGTGCGGAGTTGATGCGGGAAAGGACCCGGGTCACTTCTTTTTTCCGGTGACCCGGAGAGAGAGTATGCGGGCTGTGATCGTGAGGACCGCGATGAGGACGACAAGTGTCAGCGCGGCACCCCACATCTTGTCGACGACTGCGGGGGAGGTACCCGCGCGATACATGTCGAGCATCATCAACGGAAGCGAGGATTGGGAGTTTCCGGTCGGGTCCCAGTTGATGCCCTGGGTCGAACCGACGAGAATCAGGACCGGGGCGGATTCACCCATGATGCGGGCGATGGCGAGCATGATGCCGGTGACGATACCGGACCAGGCAGTGGGTAGGACGATCTTGACGATGGTCTTCCAGCGGGGGACACCCAGCGCATAAGAGGCTTCACGCAGATCCTGTGGGACGATGCGGAGCATTTCCTCTGTGGTACGCACGACGACGGGAACCATGAGGAGGACGAGTGCCAGGGAGACCGCGAAGCCGGAACGGTTGAATCCGAACAACGCGATCCAGACCGAGTAGATGAACAGTGCCGCGACGATCGACGGCACACCGGTGAGGATGTCGACCATGAAGGTGGTCACCTTGGACAGTCGATTGTTGGCACCATATTCGACGAGATAGACGGCCGTGAAGACACCGATCGGGATCGAGAAGAGGGACGCGACACCGCACTGGACGAGAGTACCGATGATGGCGTGAACCATGCCGCCACCGGGTTCGGTGTAAAGCACTCCGAGCTGGGATTTCGTCCACCAGTCGAGGCTGAGGGTGACCCGGATTCCTTTGATGAGTACGTCCGCGAGGATCCAGACGAGGGGGACGAGTGCGATGACCATACAGGTCCGGATGACCCACCTGGAGATCACATTGGCGTTCCGCCTGGATCCGGAGAGCTTGGGGAAGGTGGGCGCGGCGCCAATGACGTCATGCCCGCTTCCGGTGTCCTGGGAGAGGGAGGTTGCGTTCATCAGGCCTTGCTCCTGTTCTTGATGACGGCGCGGGCACCTGCGTTGACCACGAAGGTCAGGAGGAACAGAACCAGGCCGGCCGCGATGTAGGCACCTGCTTTGAGGTTGTCGTTGAATTCCGGCGCGGCATTCGCGATGGCGGTGGCGAACGTCGTACCACCATCGAAGAGAGAGGCACGGAACGATGAAGACGGGGAGACGACGAGATAGAGGGCCATCGTTTCACCGAGAGCACGTCCGAGGCCCAGCATGGAACCCGAGATGTAGCCGGAGAAACCGAACGGCAGGACGGTCATCTTCACGACCTCCCAGCGGGTCGCACCGAGGGCGAGTGCGGATTCCTTGTGCCCGACGGGGGTCTGCACGAACACCTCACGGGCGGTGGCTGCGATGACCGGGAGGATCATGATCGCGAGCACGACACCACCGGTGAGAACATTCCGGGAGGTGGAGAATGCCGGGGAGTTCGCGTAGTGCCGGAACAGGAAGAAACTGTCGGCATGCGCATTGATCCAGGTGAAGACTCCGCCGAGTACCGGACCGAGGACTGCCGCGCCCCAGAGTCCGTAGACGATGGAGGGGACAGCCGCGAGGAGGTCGACGAGGAATCCGAGGGGCCTGCGTAGTCGTTCGGGTGCATAGGAGGAGAGGTAGATGGCAACGCCGAGGGCGATGGGCATCGCCAGGGCGAGAGCAACCAGAGAGACCGTGACGGTTACCGCGAGGAGGTTCGGGATACCGAACAGCATCGCACTGGTGTCACTGGTGTTCCAGTCGCCACCGTAGGTGAAGAATCCGGTTAATCCCTCGGCGTTGTTCATCAGTGCGGGGACCGCACGCCAGAGCAGGAAGAAACCGATCGCCCCGATCAGAACGGTGATGGTGACCGCCGAGGTCGTAGCAATTCCCTTGAAGATCCGGTCGTTACGGCGGTGGGCGGTTCCGGCGGTGCGGAAAGCGCCGGGCCCGGTGCCGACGGGCGTGTCAGCGATGGTCGGTTGTGCCAGGTCACCCTGGACTCCCGACTGGCGACGCCCAGATGTGGAGAGTGGCTTCGTCATGTCTGATGTGTGTCCTCGTGAGGTGCGGAGATACGGAATGCGTGCCCCGGTCCGGGACACGCAGGGTGCTACTGGATCGCGTCGACGGCGTCCTTGAGTTTCTGGGCGTAGGCACCGGAAACCGGAATGTAACCCTGCTTCTCGAGGCGCTCATTCTGGGTGCCGAGAGCAACGGTGAGGAAGTCCTTGACCATCTTGGAGGTCTCCTCGTCGTACCCTGCTGAACAGACGATCTCGTAGGTGGTGAGGACGAGCGGGTATGCCCCTGCCTTCTTCATCTCGAACAGCTTCGCGGAATCGACGACCATGTTGTGGCCCTCGGTCTTGTAGGTGAGGTTGTCCAGTGCTTCACCAACGGTCTTGTCATTGAGTTCCACGGCCCCCTCACCGAAATCGATCTGGGCGATTTTGAGGCCCTGCTCGGTGGCGAAGCCAGCCTCAACATAGGTGATGCCGCCGTTGGTTTTGGACACCTCGGAGACAACACCGTTGGAACCGTTGGCACCTGCACCGGTGGCCGAGGGGAAAGACTTACCGGTGGTGGACCAGTCGTTCGGGGCGGAGGCCTTGAGGAACTTCTGGAAGTTGTCGGAAGTACCGGACTCCTCGGAGCGGTAGATGACGTTGATGCTGGTATCCGGAAGGTCAACGCCGTCATTCAGCTTCGCGATGGCCGGATCATTCCACGAAGTGATCTTACCGCCGAAGATCTTGGCGATGACCTCGGGAGACAGAACGATATCGTCGCTCACACCCTCCAGGTTGTAGGCCACGGCGACTGGACCGATGACGAGCGGAAGGTGCCAGACCTCGTTGCCACCGCAACGCTTCTCAGCGTCCGGGATCTGCTCGTCGGAGAGCGGGGAGTCAGAGCCACCGAAGGCGACCTGGCCGGCGATGAACTGCTTCTGCCCGGAGCCGGAACCCGAAGCGGTGTAGTTGAACTGGGCACCGGAAACCTGCTGCTGGTACACGGTACCGAAGAGGTCCATGGCCTTCTGCTGCGACGACGCACCCTCAGCGGACAGCGTTCCGGTGGTGCCGGAAAGCCCCTCGATGGAGCCGCCGCCACTACCGGTGACAGTGGTGTCAGCGGACTCGGAGCAGGCGGTGGCCGCGAGGGAAACGATGGCGATACCACCGAGAAGGGCGGCACGACGGGAACGATTGCGGATCACTTCGGAATTCCTCCATGGATGTGGTTGGGGTGTTCACGGCAGTTTTCCCTGGTGATGCCGCAGAACATGAAAGTCCGCGGCGGAAAAATGAACCACACCGCCCCGATGTCTGCGGGAGTGCGGTCCGTTTGCCTCGTCCATGAAGCTAGAGGGTGGAGGTGTCCCGGGCGGGCCCTGCCAGTGAACAAAAGGTTAATTCAGGCGGAAAGCTGCGAGAACCACCCCGGGGAAGACCCATTATTCCCAGTTCACCATGGATGGTGTCACCCCCTCAATCACCTCTCCGTGGAGCCGTATGCGACATGCCGCTCACGTACCTCGAAGCCGAGTCGTTCATAAGCAGCCACGGCTGCGGCGTTGTCCGCTTCGACGTAGAGGATCACTTCTTCCGCCCCCCGGTCGATGAGGTACCGGAGTCCTGCCGCAACCAACATTCCTCCGAGTCGACGCCCACGGAATCCATCGGCCAGCCCCACGACATACACTTCACCGGTGGCATGTCCGTCCTCGCTTTCACCGTGCCACTTGGTCCAGTGGAATCCAGCGAGTTCAGGTATCCGACCGGATTCCGTGTCTTCCCCGGCATCACCCCAGAGAAGACGAACCCCGTGGGGATCGAACCAGTCGGTGTCCTGCCCGCGAGCGAGCTTCGCGGCATCCCACCCTCCCTGCTCAGGGTGCCAGTCGAAGGCCTCATTGTTCACCCGGAGCCACTCGGTGTCAACGATGTCCCGACCAAAGCGGCGGCGGGATTCGACGAGATCGAGAATCCGGTAACCGCCCCGGTCCGGTGTCTCCGCAGCCGCAACGAGCCGGGGTCCGCCGATTCTCATCACCAGGAGTTCTCTGACCGGGGTGAGCTTCTGTTCCCGACTCCAGGCAACGGCAGCAGGAAGATTACCGTGGGCCCAGACGGTTACGGCGCCGAAAGTCTCCACGAGGGTCCGGAACAGAGCGGTTCCCACTCCTCTCCGACGCCAGGCTGGATCGACCACCAGCTCTGCAGTCGTACCGTCGAGCGCCGCCGCTCCGATGAGGTGACCGTCGTCATCAAGGACCGATACGTGCCGGTGTCCACGATCACCACCGTCGTCGAGCCCGAGAAGAAACTGCTCGGAGAATGGCTCAATACCGTCGTTCTCCGCAGCACGGGCATTCAGTTCACGGATATCCACCGCGGGGGTCGGCGCGGCAGTGTCAGTGGGTGTCATCGTACGGATCTCCATGGGAATCCAGGCTAGTGAAAACCACCGACCGCCATGTGCGGTAAACCTTGGAGGTGTGAAGATCTCCGCTCTCCGTGGGTTCCTGTTACCGACCCTCGTGCTCCTCGCCGTTCCCTGGATCGTCGACACGGTGGTGGCGGTTCAGGTCGAGCGCCATATCTCCGATGAGGTCCGGGCGGCCGATGACCTCTCCCAGTACCCTAGTGTCACGGTAGGGGGGGTCCCCTATCTCGGTGCTCTGCTCACGCACACCGTACCGACGATCATCGTGGAGGCCGGGGATGTACCCGTCCGTGACCTCGGGATGGTAAATCTGCGCACCGAGATCCGGGATGCCCGACTCGCTCCAGGAGCAGTCCTCTCCGGCGATGTCCTGGGGGCTCCCGCATCCGTCATCGCCAGAACGGTGGGCCTTGACGGAGTTGCACTGGGAAATCAGATCGGGATAACGGACCTAGATATCGCGCATCCAACGGACATCTCTCCCTCGGCGAAACCCTCCACGGAAGCCCGGTTGACCGGTACACCCCCAGGGTTCGACCACCCGGTGGCGGTTTACGTCCGGTTACGCATCCGCGGGCCGGAGTTGACGATGACGCCGTACCGGATGGTGGGCGTACCCGATGACCGAGAGGAAGAGGTCGAGTCCATCTTCACCTGGAGCCTCGACTCGCGGGATACGCCGCTTCCCACACTGATAGACAAGGTCTTCTGCTCGGGAGGGTCCATCTACCTCGAATCCAGGCAGCGACCGGCCATCGTCGGTGACACTCCACTGCTTCCGCTGGGCACCTCGGCAATGTGACGTAGCCCTCCGACCGGTCACGCACTGACACCGACACCAGTGGGACAGGACAGGTGACAGGCCGCTAGGCTTGTATCCCATGGATGACTCGACGAAGCCCACCCCGGACAGCTCCCGCACCGACACTCCCGCGGATGCCTCAGCCGCAGGTGTCCCGGCCAACACAGCACCCCTCAACGGGAACGAAGCGGTGAATCTGGCCGCCGAACAGGCACGGAACACCGCGGGCCGGAACATCCCGGGGCTCGGCGATCTCCCGGTACCCGATGACACCGCCAATCTCCGTCAGGGACCGAGTCTCCACGACGGTCTGCTCGCGCTACTTCCGTTGATCGGTGTCTGGCGTGGCGAGGGGCAGGCCGACACCGCCACCGACGGCCAGTACAACTTCGGCCAGCAGCTCGTCTTCGCCCACGACGGCGAAAACTACATCTCCTATGAATCCAGGATCTGGAGGCTGAACGACGAAGGCGAACCCGCCGGCGCAGATCAGCGGGAGACGGGTTTCCTGCGGATCAGCGAGAAAGATGAGATCGAGTTCATCTGCTGCCACTCCACCGGTGTCGTCGAGATCTTCTACGGCGAACCCCTCACGGAGCGTGCCTGGCAGGTGGAGAGCGCCTCCACGATGGTCACGGCAACCGGCCCCGCGACTCTCGGACCCGGTAAACGTCTCTACGGGTTACTTCCCACCAACGACCTCGGGTGGGTGGATGAGCGGGTCGTCGACGGTGCCCTACGCCCCCGGATGTCAGCTCAGTTGAAGCGGGTCATCGGTTGAGCACTCGTCTCAACTGAGGGCATCCGCGATGAGCTCCCGGACCACATCTTCCGCCTCGGTCTCCGGCAGCCCCCTCCCATTGATCCCGACCACGCGGGCAGCCAGTCGAACCGAGCTGCAGAGCCACACGCTGTCCGCATCAAAGAGATCGTTGACGAACATCGGCTCCTCCAGACACGTCCACCCCAGTGTCGCAGCGTGCTCGAAAAGCGCGGCCTGGGTGGTCCCCGGAAGAAGTTCCCGACCAGGCGGTGGGGTACGCAAAGTTGAACCGGTCACGGTGACGACCGTTGAGGTCGCCCCCTCCAACACACGACCGTCACTCGTGAAGATGACATCGTCGTACCCTCTCGACGCCGCGTACCTGAGGGCGGCCATGTTCGTGGCGTAGTTCAGCGTCTTCGCTCCGAGAACGAGCCACGGCGGCGGCCCGTCCGTCGACTCCATCCCCTGCACCGGCAACTCTGAAGTCACGGTGTAACCGCGGGGCGTCGTCAGCACTGACACTCCCTCCGCCCGCTGCCGGAGGATTCGCTCCGACAACGGTTTCACGGTGATCCAGCCTGTGGGCCGCCCGGTGGACTCGCGTCCGCGCGTGTACGTCCACACGCACGCGGCTTCACCGCCTCCTGCGGAGCCCCAGTCATCGACGGCTTCCTTCGTCGCCCGTACCCACTGTCCGACATCCGGTTCAGCGAGTCCGATCATCCGGGCAGAGCTTCGGAACCGACCGAGGTGACGATCAAGATTCCGGACCCTGCCATCCCGGACAAGCAGTGTCTCGAAGATCCCGTCGCCTCTGGTCACCCCGAGATCATCTGCGTAGATCATCGGGAGTTCGGGGTTGTGCCGTCGCGACGGTCCTCCCGCCGGGCGCACAGTGAGAATGACGGGTCTAGGGCCTACGGTGCTCATGCCTCCAGCCTATGCCCATCCCCCGCCACCCGCGATACGGCAGCCACCCGGCGGGACCATACCGACTAGCATGCGTGGTGTGGAACCCGACAACAGCACCTACCGCTCCGTTCTCCTCGACCGACCGGGTGCACAGCCGGCTTTCGGTCCCGACACCGCAGCGGACACCGCGGGTGTCGCCTGGCACTACGGAGAACCGCTGGTGGAGCAGCGCGCCATCGACGGCCCTGGAATCGTGGTGGACCGCTCACACCGGACCGTCCTCTCCGTCAGTGGCCCCGATGCAGCCGACTACCTGAACAAACTCCTGTCCCAGAAGCTCGATGACGCCCCCGACGGATACAGCGCCAGTGCGCTCGATCTGGACGCGCATGGACGCATCCTCCACCACGCGGATCTGACGCTGACGGGGGGTGTGTTCCACCTTGATCTGCCCGCCGCATCCGCGAAAACGCTGTGCTCGTACCTGGAACGAATGAAGTTCTGGTCCGAGGTCGAGATCGGCGTCACCGATCTCGCCGTCCTCACCGTGCTCGGCGCCATCCCTGCGGCACCAGAGGAGGCCATATACTTCCGGGACGTCGACTGGCGTGGACCCTCCCGGAGGGACATCGTGGTGCCGCGGACAACGATCGGGAAGGTCCTCGACAAACTCTGCTCCCCTGACGGCGGGGCCCTGCGGTTGGCGGGGCTGATGGCATGGACAGCGGAGCGCGTCAAAGCTCTCGAACCCGAGGTCGCGGCGGATCTCGATTCCCGATCCATCCCCCACGAGATTCCGCACTGGATCGGCTCGGAGAAACACCCGGGGGCGGTCCATTTGTTCAAAGGCTGCTATCGGGGACAAGAAACGGTTTCCCGGGTACATAACCTTGGTAGGTCTCCCCGTTCCCTCGTTCTCCTGCATCTCGACGGCTCAGCACCTGAGTTGCCCGAGACCGGGGCGCCAGTCACCGACCGTGGGCGTACGGTCGGGAGAATCGGAACCGTCGTCCAGGACTGTGACTACGGGCCGGTGGCACTCGCACTGGTCAAACGCAGCGCACAGCGTTCCGCGGGGCTGACCGTGGGCGACGGAGTCGCGGTGTCCGTGGACCCCGATTCCATAGCGCGGGAGCAGGGAATACAGCCCGGCCGTGCGGCGATCAACCGTCTCAAGGGGCTGACAGACTGATGGGGTAACGGAATCCTCATTCAGCTCCCGTCATTCCCCGACCAGCACTTTAACCCGCGCTCCGTACCGACATCCCCGCGACCGCTTCACGCGACGGGGTAGGCCAGAATCCGAGGTCACGGGGCAAAAGCAGAAAAATCGTCCGGTTCCCGCTATTGTGTCTAACAGGAATACACTGAACTAGAAACACGCCCTGGGGCGCGGCATTCGCGTGCGCCCCGATCACTCCAAGGGGGTCAGACCATGGGTCGCGGCCGTGCCAAGGCAAAACAAGCCAAGGTTGCTCGTCAACTCAAGTACAACATCCCGGACATGGACCTGGACTCGCTCCAGCGTGAACTGTCCGGGAGGGATGAGGGGAGCCACCACTCCGAGGATGACCCGAGCGAAGACCCGTACGACCAGTGGTCAGACTGGTCTGAGGATGACGGTGCTGACGATGACAGCGCAGCCAGGTGGCGCTAGAAGCCACCTGAAGGTGGGGCCGCCCGAGGCGGTCCCACCTTATTTTCCCGTGCGGGTAGCGTAACTCCGCTCTCCGGACACCCACAGGTGAACCGGAGAGCGGTTTCGCGCTGCCTGGAACCCATCCGCCGGGCCCGTAGCCGCTCCATATTTACTGGGGCGGCGCCTGTATGAGAGACTCACCGGCCCCGGGACAATCGGAGGTCGGACAATGACGCGGATGAGACCTCAGCCTCGGCGGAATTCAATGATGAGGGTTACTGGTAGCTGCCCTTGAGCAGGACTGCGCCCGGATCATTCGTGCCACGGGTCCGGACGCTGCCGAGCTCCCAGCAGTCAATGTGCCGGGCGGTGAGCATCGCCAAAGCCCTGTCACGGTGCTGCGGGGCCACGACCGCAACCATGCCGACCCCCATGTTGAAGGTCTTCTCCATCTCGTCCTGCGGCACCTTTCCGAGGTCCGCGATGGTGCGGAAGATCTGGGGTGGTGCCCACGTTCCACGGGAAAGTTCTGCCGTGAGACCCTCGGGAATGACGCGGGCGAGGTTACCGGCCAATCCACCCCCGGTGACGTGGCAGAAGGTGTGTACATCACACTCCGCAGCGAGCGCAAGGCAATCCCTAGCGTAGATCCGGGTGGGTTCGAGCAGTTCCTCCCCCAATGTACGACCCAGTTCCTCAATGTGCCCGTCCAACGGCAGCGAAGCCTTCTCCAGCAGGACGTGCCGTGCGAGGGAGTAACCGTTGGAGTGCAGACCGGAGGAGGCCATCGCAATGACGACGTCCCCGGTACGAACCCGCTCTGGGCCGAGGACACGGTCGGCCTCGACAACGCCGACCGCTGTAGCGGAGACATCGTAGTGGCCAGGTTCCATCACCCCGGGGTGCTCCGCGGTCTCGCCACCGAGCAGGGCGCAACCCGCCTGGACACACCCCTCCGCGATACCCGACACGATCTGCGCGACATGCTCGGGGACAACCTTTCCGATCGCGATGTAATCCTGGAGGAAGAGCGGCTCGGCTCCGCATACCACCAGATCATCGACGCACATGGCGACGAGGTCGATTCCGATGGTGTCGTGGACATCCATCGCCTGGGCGACGGCGAGTTTAGTGCCCACTCCATCCGATCCCGCCGCGAGGAGAGGGTTTTCGTACTTGCCGAGGGCGAACAGACCGGCGAAGCCGCCGATACCACCCCGGACCTCGGGACGCGTGGCTCGACGGGCCAGCGGGGCGATCAACTCCACCGCCCTGTCGCCGGCTGCGATATCGACACCGGCTGCGGCATAGGAAACGCCTTGCTCGTCGTGTGGGCTCATGGTGCTTCGTCTTCTCCTGGGCTAGGTACGCGGTGAATGTGTGGATCTGGATGCTCCCGCAGGTCTGCTCCGTGTCCACCGGCGGCAGCATCATTCCGCAGCCGATGGTAGAGCACAGGACCCCGGACGGGTAGGGCGATCAGTGGAGCGCGGGCTCCTCCGCGGTGCGTTGCAACTTGCGGACCAGCTCCGCATTGGGATTCCCTTCAGGCATACCCAACGGATAGTGCCCGTCGAAGCACGCACAGCAGAGCTGACTGTAGTCCTGGCGCGACGCCTCCACCATCCGCTCGACAGAGACGTATCCGAGGGAGTCCGCGCCGATGGCGGTCCTTACGGCGTCAATCATCTGTTCCTCATCGTCACCTTCGACGCAGTTGGCGAGGAGTTCCCCTGGGCTAGCGAAGTCAATGCCGTAGAAGCATGGCCACTTCACCGGAGGGGACGCGATCCGGACGTGCACTTCCCGGGCGCCGGCCTCCCGAAGCATCCGGATCAGGGCACGCTGGGTGTTACCCCGCACGATCGAATCATCGACGACAACGAGGGAACGCCCGGAAATGACCTCCCGGAGCGGGTTGAGCTTCAGCCGGATGCCCAATTGCCGGATCGTCTGGGAAGGCTGGATGAAGGTGCGCCCGACGTAGGCGTTCTTCATCAGCCCCTGGGCGAAGGGAATACCGGACCCCTGTGCGTATCCGACAGCAGCCGGGGTTCCGGATTCCGGGACGGGAATGACGATGTCTGCTCCGTCAGCCGGACAGTCAGCGGCCAGAAGACGCCCTATCTCGACGCGTGTCGCGTTGACGTTTCGCCCCCGGATCGTGGAGTCCGGGCGCGCCAGGTAAACGTACTCGAAGACGCAGCCCTTGTGATTCGTCGGCGCGAAGCGTTCACTGCGTACCCCGGAGGCATCGATGGTGACCATCTCTCCGGGTTCGATGTCTCGAACGAAGGACGCGCCGACGATGTCTAGTGCCGCAGTTTCACTGGCGACCACCCAGCCGTTGTCGAGACGCCCGAGGGAGAGCGGGCGGACACCGTTGCGGTCCCGGGCGGCGTAGAGGGTGTTACCGTCGGTGAACACGAGACAGAACGCACCCTCGATTCGGGGTAGGAGTTCCCGTGCGGAGTCGAGCATGCTTCGCCCAAACCCGATGCGTTCCGCGAGTAGCGCAGTCATCACATCAGAGTCGCTGGGAGCCGTCTCCGGGTTGACGAGTTTCTTCTCCGCGGCTTCGTCTAGGAGTTGGAGATAGTTAACGATGTTACCGTTGTGCCCGAGGGCAACATCCGTGTCATCAGGCGCCATCCGGAACATCGGCTGGGCGTTCTCCCAGCAGGCTCCACCTGCGGTGGAGTAGCGGGTGTGCCCGATCGCGAGGTCCCCTTTGAGGGCGGCGAGAGACTGCTCATCGAAGATCTGGGACACGAGACCGAGATCCTTGAACACGACAATCTGGTCCCCGTCACCTACCGCGATTCCCGCGGCTTCCTGGCCGCGGTGCTGGAGGGCGTAGAGCCCGTAGTAGGTGAGTTTGGCGACGTCCTCGCCCGGTGCCCACACCCCGAATACGCCACATTCCTCCCGGGGTGGATTCTCCCCGTGGTCGTCGAGATCAACCCTGCGGGTTCCGCTGGGCCGGTCGTCCTTCATGTCCGACTTGTCACTGGCTGCCACATGGCATCATGCTAGCCGTCGCGCCGTACAACCCCCAATCACCGGGGGCTTTCAGTTTCCTGCACGATCCCCCACCCGAGGCAATCGGACGACGGGGAGCCACCGGGTTATCTCCTCAGCCCGGGTACCGGAGACCTCGATGCCGGGCTGAACCCGCAATTCATCGAGTGTGACCAATCCACAGGCCAGGCGCAGCCACCTGTGTGGATCACACTCCACGACATTCGGCGGCGTACCCCGTGTATGCCGGAGTCCCTCGACGCACTGCACCGCGACGAACGGTGGGACCCGGACCTCCACGCTCTTGCCCGGCGCGTCAGCCGCCAGCGCACGGGCGGTGAGCCGCACGGCATCCGCGAGGGATCGGCGGGCGGGTTGTCCCTGCGCTGAGTCGGGATTCTCCTCACGGATCCAGTCGGCGATGGTCGTAACGGCTGCGTGAACTTCTTCGGGATCGGGGATCTTGCCCATGGTTCCCGACTCTAGCCCCTCGCCCCTTTCCGGGCTGTCCCGGTGCGCCACGATACGGTCCCGATCCGGTGTCGACAGTTTCGCAGAGGGGCACACCATTTCACCGGATCCTGGGTCGGGTGGTTCCTCTGTCCCGGAGCCGGTCTACGGAACGACATTCCCGTTCGGGGCACTCGGGTGACTACAGTGCAGTAGTCGTATCAGCCACACCTGAACAAACTCGAAGAGGACAGAACCACCACATGCCACAGCATCCCTCCCCCGCAGTAACCCTCCGTTTTCTCGCGAGCCCCACGGATATCCTCACCGCCGGTGCACACGGCGTGGACGGTGGCCGTGTGCTGGAATGGATCGACAAAGCTGCTTATGCCTGCGCGACCGCATGGTCCGGCGCTTACTGTGTCACCGCCTACGTCGGGCACATCCACTTCGCTCGCCCGATCCCGTCCGGCCACATGGTGGAGGTCCGGTCACGGATCGCCATGACCGGCCGTAGTTCGATGCACATCATCAATGAGGTTTTCTCTGCTGATCCCCGCGAGGGGGTCTACACCCGGGCCTGCGACTGTCTGGTCATTTTCGTCGCCCGAGACACGGAGACCGGGCGTTCGCAGAAGGTCCCGGAGTTCGTGCCGACGACGGACCACGAGAAGCAGGTGCATGAGGCTGCGGTGTCGCGGATCGAGTTACGTAAGGCCATCGAGGATGAGATGAGCAAGCAGACCTATGACGGCCCGAGTGAGGCACCACGGCTGATCACGCGTTTCCTTGCGAAACCAACGGATGTGAACTGGGGCGGCAAGGTGCACGGTGGCACTGCGATGGAGTGGATCAACGAGTCCGCGACCGCGTGCACGATGGAGTGGTCGGGGGAGAATACGGTTGCCGTCTACGCCGGCGGTATCCGCTTTTATCGGCCAATCAACATCGGTGATCTCATCGAAGTGGACACGCGCCTGGTACGTACCGACGCCCGATCCATGCAGACTTCGGTGCATCTGCGTGCCGGTTCACCTCGGGGTGGACGGGAGAACCTAGAGACGGCGATCCACGCCACGGTGACGTACATCGGTGTCGACATCGACGGTCATCCACTGCCTGCCCGCCAGTTCACCCCCAGGACAGTGGAGGACGTCCGATTGTCGGAGCATGCCGCGATTCTGCGCCAACTCCGGGCCAAGTATCACCCACTGCCGTTGATCATGCGCTGAGTCATGCCCGGTTTCCGGGACTTCACTCTAGGGCACGGCCTGGGCGACGACGATCCACACCGCGACGAAGTGCGCGACAGCAGCGATGACGGTCGCCAGGTGAAACCACTCGTGGTAACCCATCCAACGGGCATCCCGCCCCGGCCATTTGAACGCATAGATCAGGGCACCGACGGTGTAGACGATCCCTCCGGCAAACAACAGCCACAGAACGGCTGAGCCCGCATCGGCCCAGAGTTGCGGGATCACCGGGACGATCAACCAGCCGAGGGCAAGGTAGACCAGGACCCCCAGCCAGCGGGGATGATTGATCCAGAGCAGATTCATCAGCACGGAGATCAGTGCCCCGCCCCAGGCGACCGCGAGCACCCAGGTCGCGGTCGACGGGCGGAGGGAGATCAGGCAGAAAGGTGTGTACGTCGCGGCGATAAACACAGCGATCGTGGAATGATCCGCTCGCCGCCACCACACCACCGTGGATGCCTTCTTCCAGGGGCCCAGGTGATACGCGGCGGAAACCCCGAAGAGAATGACTACACCGACGGCGTACACCATCACCCCGCCAGCCTGCCACCACGGCAGTTGGAGCCACGAATAGGTGGCTAGAACCGACCCGGCAAACACGGCGAGGATCGCCGCGAAGAAGTGTATCCAGCCACGACTTCCCGGACGGGGGCCACGGTCCGTGCGCCAGATGGTGCGGGACACCATCCCGTCGACCCGTACGGGTTCGGTGTTTCCCCCCACGATGGCGGCTTCATCATCGGTGGTGTTCTCGTTTCCCGACGGCAGAGTGGAACGGCGTCCGCCCCGGTGCATGTTCGTACTCCTCGTCCTCGCATGATCGATACTGTCAGGGGACGCTTCCCCAGGTTCCGGAAAAGACCCGGAGGTACGGAAGGTATCACCCCTGAATCAAAGCTACGCTGCAGCACCCAGCATGCGCCAGACGTGCTCCTTCCGGCCGCATTAGACCATCGGCGCATCAACAAGCAGGTCCGACATACGATGCACGGGGGTGTACCCGGCGTCGAGAGCGTCGTGAACCATCGCGAGCAGACTCCCCCGGGTCTTCGGGTCCGCGAGTCTACCCGCGGCGGCGGACAGCCGGATACTGTGCCGGGAGTCGATCTGGCGGGTACTGACCCGGCGGACGCTTCTCCGCCACCACCGGGCCGCCCCGAATCCCTCGCCGAAAGCGAGCACAGGCACCGCCGCTACCACACCCGTCCGCAGATCCTGCACCCCGTTAAGATCGGCGAGTACCGTAAAACCTAGTTCTCCGAGAACACTTCGCGTGTCCTCGGAGAGAATCCACTTGGGTGGCGAGAACACCTCCGTGTCCAGATCCATCGCCGCCATCTGGCGACGCGCCGCGGTCAGCCGGAGTCTGGCCTCGTGCGCGGGAAGTTCCGCGAACTCGGATCGCCGCCCCCGAACCGACTGGTCCAGTCCGGCGAGCACGAGCTCCGCCCCTGCACTCCGTTCGGAGTGGATGAAGTCGAGAACATCCGGGTTCCTGCGTAGTGCCCAGTCTCGGGAACAGTGTGGCGCCACTCTGAGCGCCGGTCGGACACCGTACGGGGAGAGTTCAGTCAACAGTGTTCTCACAAAATCGAGATTCTCCGATCGGAGAGCCGAGAGAGACAGGGAAAGCAGCGGGCGGTTCATGTAGGCCATCGTGACATACCTGTGTAAATGTGCGGTGATGTCGGAGTGAACAACCGGCTTTACGGTGTAGGAACACCTCATCCAGAATCCTGGATGGGATATAGTTTCTCTCGGATGAAAACGTGACGAGACAAAGCGGGAATAATGCACCAGACCACCCACGCGATGAGCCTGCTACGCGACGTCGGTGGTCTCGGACTTTCCGGGCTCATCCTGATGTTGCTGTTCATCGCGATGCCAGTGACTGCACTCCGGCTGGAACTTCGCCGCGACTCCGACCCGTTCCGGCTGATTCTCGTCTTCTCCCTGGTCACACTGATACCGGGTATCGGCTTTCTGATCTGGTACATCATCTACCGGCGGGAACAACTGCGGGACAGACTGGACGCGGCACACGCCGCTGAATGCGACAGCTAGATCACGCCGATCATTCCGGTTATGGCTCCGGGTCTCCGGGTGCACACCGACTGCACCCGCAGGTGTCGGCGGCGGATGTCTTCGAGGTCCGCCGAGTTCTGCACCGTCCGTTGTGCGTCGGCCCACACGAGATCAGCATGCCGCATCAGGTGGTGCAGACGTTCCTGTGTCCCGATAATGTCACCCACGTCCCCCAGACGTTCCAGAATCCGGGCATAGAGGGCGGTACATCCGGAGGCATTCTGCCGGAGCTGATGGAACATGGTGTCCACGAGACCCTCAAACGTTGTTACGGCGTACTCAACACGGAGCCTTCCGTCCCGGGAGATCACCCCGCGTGGAAGCGCTCTGTTGTGCAGCTCCGCCAACGCCTCCGCAAACCTGTCCACAACACCCATCGCGGTAAATGGATCATTCATCCCCGGACTCAACGCCCGTACCCCAACCTCAAGCATCTGATTCACCGCGAACTCGAGATCCTGCGAGTCGTCCCGGTTGGAGCCGAGCAGAAGACAGTCCGCGATCCCCTCCGGAACATCACCCCCGTGCACGACCCGTGCGACCTCGGAACCTGTGAGCAGGTAATCCCCCGGACGCACCCGTAACTGGACCACGCTGTCGGTCGCTTCGGCGAGCTCAGTCAATCGGCGATAATCAACCTGCTGGACGTAACCGCCGCGAGAAGTCCGGACGGAGGTGCCGGCGTCGAAGAAACCGTCAGCGGCCAGCGGACAATCCCCCTGTTCCTCAGCCACTTCGGTACCGCGCTTCAACGCCTGAGTCAGATCATCTGTGAGCAGATTGACCACGCGGGTCATGTTGATGGACTGGGCCATGTGGTTGATGTAGTACACCAGGAATCCGATGCAGAGCCCGGCATAGACCATCACCACCGTCACGTTGTAATGCGGGATGAATACCGTGTCTCCGGCCCCGGCGGATACCGCACGCAAACTGAACAGGGAGAACGCGAACGTAGCCAGAAATGTTCCCAATGTCGCCTGGATACCCCGGTCAGCGAGGAAACTGTGCAGTAGGCGGGGCCCCATCGTCGAAATCACCGAGGACAGCGCGGCGATGGTGATGGAGAACAGGGTTCCGGCCACCCCGATGGACATTCCCGTCATCGACGACAGCAAGCCCCGTGCTCCGGATTCACCTCCGGTGTACACGAATTCCAGGGAACTCGGGACACCGATGTGACGCTCCAGCACGATCAGGAACTGCGCCAGCGCCACCGAGAACAGCACCATGACGGCGGGCAGGAACCAGAACAGACCGAACGTACGGACGAGGCGGTGCCGGAGAAAATTCATGGCGTGAGTGTATCGGCTAACGCCAATCCCGAACGGAGATCCGGTATACATATTCCCGGGAAAGTACAGAGTTTCCATGTTCTCTCCACCTCAGCCGGGCCGGGGCCTCAGGTTTCCGGGAGGTCAGGCACATGACTAGTTCCGCCGATGGGAGTGCAACGAAAACGTAAGATAGACACCCAATCACGGAACAGGGCCAGCGAGGTGAGGCCCGACTATGCAGATCTTGCCGAGCACCCGGGAGTACAGAATGAGGAAGTAAAACTGGATGGGTGGGCCCCAGAAACACCCCATGAGTTTTTCCACATGACCACAGAACCTCCGGACTCTGTAAGCGCCCCCGTGAGGAAGCGCCCCGCCCGCCTCATACCGACACTGGGAATGTAATCGCCGAGAGCGACACCACTACAGCATCGGCAGAAGACACGGTCCATTCTGAACCGTCTAATCACACGACAGAGCGGGCCGGAACCCACCACGGTTCCAACCCGCTCTGTCGTGCCAGAAAACAACGCCGGAGCTACTCCACCACGGAGTTCGCTCCGACGGCGTGGCCGAAGATACCGGGCAGGGTGGCCTGCCATGCCTCGCGGAGCGCGGTAACCGAGACCTCGAGGTCAACGCCCCCGCTGACGCGGATGAGTGCGGCGTCGCCGAGTTCGGTGGTGGTGCCCAACTTCGTGAACGGAACACCCTTGACTCCGGCACGACGTTCGAGTTCCTCGGCGTCCTCCGGGGCGCAGGCTACGAGGACGCGGGACGCGGACTCGGAGAACAGTGCGACGAAGGGATTGTCGTGAACCCCGGAGAGATCGATGTCCAGGCCGATACCGGTGTCCCGGCGGGCCGTCATCGCCAGTTCCGCCAGCCCCTGGGCGAGGCCGCCCTCGGAGAGGTCGTGCGCGGCGGTGATGACGGGGGTTTGCCCACCGTCGACGGTCTGCGTGGAGAGGAGCTCGGCCAGTGCCGCTTCGTTCGCGAGGTCAACACTCGGGGGCATGCCTGCGAGCTGGTCGTGGTTGATCTGCTGCCAGATGGAACCGCCGAACTCGTCGCGGGTCTCGCCGAGGAGATAGAGCACCTCGCCGCCGTCGACGGTGCCGAGCTCGTGCCCGATGCGGCGTTCCACGTCGTCGATGACGCCGAGGACGCCGACGACGGGGGTCGGGAGGATCGGCTCGGTGCCGGTCTGGTTGTAGAAGCTGACGTTGCCGCCGGAGACCGGGATACCGAGTTCGACGCAGCCGTCGGCCAGTCCGTGCACGGCCTCGCGGAACTGCCACATGACGTCCGGGTTCTCGGGGGAACCGAAATTGAGGCAGTTGGTGACTGCAACTGGGCGGGCGCCGGTGACGGCGACGTTGCGGTACGCCTCCGCGAGGGCGAGGCGGGCACCGGTCCCCGGGTCGAGCTTGGTGTAACGCCCAGAGGCATCCGCAGAAACGGCGACACCGCGACCGGTGCTTTCGTCGATGCGCAGCACACCGGAGTCGGCGTTGCGGGCGAGCACCGTGTTACCACGGACGTAGCGGTCATACTGCTCGGTGATGAACGCCCGCGAGCACAGCGCAGGGGATGAGATCATCCGCATCCAGGCATCATGGATCGAGGCGGCATCGGTGGGCTTGTCCACCTCGACGGGCCGCTGGAGATCGTCCTGCCAGTCGGGGCGGGCGAAGGGGCGCTCGTAGACGGGACCCTGGTGGGCGATGGTGTGCGCGGGGGCATCGACGACCGTCTCCCCCCGGTGGGTGATCACGAGGTGGTCGTTGTCGGTGACTTCACCAATCTCGGCGCAGGTGACGTCCCAGTGGGCGCAGATTTCGAGGAAACGCTCGACGTTTTCGGGTGCGACAACGGCGCACATGCGTTCCTGGGATTCGGAGGCGAGGATCTCCGCTGCGGTCATATTCTCGGCGCGCAGGGGCACGGCGTCGAGGTTGACCAGCATGCCGCCGTCGCCGGCGGCCGCGAGCTCACTGGTGGCGCAGGACAGGCCCGCACCACCGAGGTCCTGGATACCGACGACGACACCGGCGCGGTAGAGGTCGAGGCAGCATTCGATGAGGACCTTTTCGGCGAAGGGGTCACCGACCTGCACGGCGGGCAACTTGCGTTCCGCCCCTTCCTCGAAGGTGTCGGAGGCCAGCACGCTGACACCGCCGATGCCGTCGAGTCCGGTGCGGGAGCCGAAGAGCATGACCTTGTTGCCCAGCCCGGAGGCGAAGGCGAGTTTCAGGTCTTCCGTTTTTAACGTGCCCACGCACAGAGCGTTGACGAGCGGGTTACCGGCGTAGGAGGCGTCGAAGACGGTCTCACCGCCGATGTTCGGCAATCCGAGACAGTTGCCGTAGAAACTGATGCCGTCGACGACACCGGGCAGGACGCGGGCGGTGTCTGGAGCGTCGGCCGGGCCGAAACGCAACTGGTCCATGACGGCGATGGGGCGGGCACCCATGGCCATGATGTCGCGGACGATGCCGCCGACACCCGTGGCCGCGCCCTGGTGGGGTTCGACGTAGGAGGGATGGTTGTGGGATTCGACGCGGAAGGTGACGGCGTGGCCGTCGCCGATGTCGACGACGCCGGCGTTCTCACCGATGCCTGCGAGAATCTTCGAGTTCATCTCGTCGGTGGTGGTCTCCCCGAAGTAGCGGAGGTGCACCTTCGAGGATTTGTAGGAGCAATGTTCCGACCACATGACGGAGTACATGGCGAGCTCGGCGTCGGTGGGACGGCGACCGAGGATCTCCTTGATCCGGGCGTACTCGTCGTCTTTGAGCCCGAGGCTGGCGTAGGGCTGTTCGGCGTTCGGGTCGGCGATGGCGGCATCGACGGTGTCGTTGAAAGTCATGGCGTTTTCTCCGGTGTCCTTCTCGTGGTGGCGCGGTCAGGCACCGATGTGGCTGATGGCGGACAGGAACAGTTCCAGGCCGTCGGTGGATGGTCCGGTGAGCTTCTCGACGGCGTGCTCCGGGTGCGGCATCAGGCCGACGACACGGCCGTTGGCGCTGCTGACACCGGCGATGGCGTTGACCGAACCGTTGAAGTTGTCGGTGTAGCGGAACACCACGCGGCCCTCATTCTCCAACATCTTCACGGTCTCGACGTCGGCCTGGAAGCGGCCCTCACCGTGCTTCGCGGGGATGAGGATCTTCTGCCCCTGGGCCAGGGTATTGGTCCAGGCGGTGTCCGCGTTGACGACCTCCAGGTAGGTGTCCACGCAGTGGAAGTGCAGACCCTCGTTGCGGGTCAGCGCTCCGGGGAGGAGATGTGCCTCGGTGAGGATCTGGAAACCATTGCAGATCCCGAGCACCGGCATGCCCTGGCGCGCGGCATCGACCACAGCACGCATGACGGGGGCGAGCGCCGAGATCGCACCGCTGCGCAGATAGTCACCGTAGGAGAACCCGCCGGGGACGACAACCGCATCGACACCCTTCAGGTCCTCGTCGGCGTGCCAGAGTTCGTGGACCTCGGCACCGGCGATGCGGGCCGCACGCGCGGCGTCCACGTCATCGAGAGTGCCGGGGAAGGTGATGACACCGATTTTTGCGGTCACTGGGCTCACGCCTCCCCGCGGACGATGCTGAACGTCTCGATGACGGTGTTCGCCAGCAGGGTTTCCGCGAGATGATTGAGCTGTTCGTCGGTGACGGTGTCATCCACGTCAAGCTCAAAGCGCTTACCCTGACGGACGTCCGCGACGCCGTCGATTCCGATTCGTCCCAGGGCACGGTGTACGGCCTGTCCCTGGGGATCGAGGATCTCTGCCTTCGGCATCACATTCACAACTACACGGGCCACGGTGTGTCAGCTCCCAATTTCACTGGTGTCAGGGGGATTCCGGCCCACGCGCCGTGGACCGGGGATAACGGCACCAAGACTACCGGCTGCCGGGGCGTTCACACATCTGTGAGGGGGTGTTTCATCGGCATCAGATACACCGTGCGCCCCTCCGCCGCCGGGCAATCCCCGCCACCCGTCACCCGAAAGCCGAATGGCCCGCATCGACGGGCGCATCCACCCGGTACACGCCGGGGTGTCCGGCTGCGGTGGCATAGCTCTGGGCCCAGTAGGAGGGGGCGCTCGAGTCGAGGACCGTGGCAGTGTGGTGCCAGTCCGCTTGAACGCGGTCGGGGGTGACGTCGATGCAGAGGTAGCCGTGGTAGCGCAGATCGATCCACTTGTACCAGGGATCAAGATCCCGGAGAGCCTGCTGCGCCGCTTCCATCGCCGGGCCGGTGACCACTTCCAGTTCCCGGTTCTTCGTGATTGTGTCGAACACCGATGCTCCGGTGATCGACGGGGCGACGAACTCCGTGGCGGCGACGTCTCCGCCCCGGAGACGTCGGTAGGTGAAGGCGTCGCGGGGAATGTCGGCCGCCCAGGAGGTGTGGATATCGCCGGTGAGGAACACCACATCGGTACGCCCTGCAGCGACGATCGCGTCGATGAGGCGTTGACGTTCGGCCATGTAGCCATCCCACTGGTCGGTGTTCACCGCAAGCCCGTCTGGCGGGATTCCGAGTTGCTTGACCAGCCAGTCATGGATGAAGGGGTCGAGGGTGTCCGGGATGGTCAGGGGTGCGAACATCACTTCATTGCCGATCAACTGCCACTGGGCGGTCGATGTGGTGACGGCACCTGTCAGCCAGTCGAACTGGGTCTGGCCGAGCATGGAAAGTCCGTCGCGGCCCACAGCACGAAGGAAATCCGGGTCGGTCACGTTCGCGAGAGACTGCTCGACCTGCACATCACGGTAGCTGCGCAGGTCGGGGATGATCAGCTCCATGAGGGTGCCCCACCGCAGGGTTCGGTAGAGGTGCCGGTCGTCCCTGGCCCCCTGGGTACGCACAGGCATCCACTCGAAGTATGCCCGGGTGGCTGCGGATTTGAGTTCGGAGAAGTCAGGCCCCGACCATTCGTTGTCGCCCGTTGCCCCTTCCCGCCAGGTATTGTCCGCGAATTCGTGGTCATCCCAGATGCAGACCATCGGCTTCGCAGCGTGCAGATCAGCGAGGTGCGGATCGCTGTGGTAGCAACCCTGCCGGATACGGTAGTCGGTGAGGGTGGTCGTCCGGTGTGGTGGCTGCACTCGACGGGCGACGGTCCCGTATGCTCCGGCGTAGCCGCCGGTCTCGTATTCGTAGGTGTAATCGCCCAGGTGCAGGACGAATTCGATGTCTTCCCTGGCCGCCATGTCACGGTAGCCGAGGAAATGACCGGCCTCGTAGTTCGCACAACTCGTCACCCCGAAGCGGACGGAGCCGGGGCGGGTGTAGGCTCCCGGAGCGGTGCGGGTGCGCCCGGTCCGGGAAACTGCGCCTGCGGAGGGACCGTCGACGACGCTGAAGCGGTAGAAGTAGGTCGTGGCCGGTGTCAGTCCTCTGACGTCGACCTTGACGGTGTGATCGAAGACCGCGCTCGTGTGCTCTCGTCCGCTGCGCACGATTCGACCGAACCCGGGGTCGAGGGACACCTCCCACTGCACGATGGTGGGGTCACCGAGACCTGAACCCGGGGCTGCCTCAGGTATCGGAGTGACGCGGGTCCAGATGATGACGGCATCCGGGAGCGGATCGCCAGAGGCAACGGAGTGCAGGAAAGCTGTTACACCGGCGGCTCCGGGTTCACCCGCGGCAGCGATCTCTTCCCACGGGAGCAGGTTTGCACCCGCGAGCGTGACCCCGGTAAAAGCGGTGCTGCGGAGAAACGCACGGCGGGTTAACCCACCGTCCGATCCGAATTGGCGGTTGTCCTGCTGCGGCATGAACCCATCCCCTTGTCATCAGCGACCGGCGCAGACCTGGGCATGACACACCGGTAGGGGGAGAACTGATCCCGGTTTGCGGCGGCACCCCTGCGCAACAGCAAAAGCGTAGCAACGTTTGACATGGGCCAAAGCGAGTCACGCCAGCCCACGGGGCGGATGAGGTGCAGACTTTCCCCGACCGGAACCCCGCGTTAAAGAACCGTTCATCGACCCCTCACCCGGGTGTCGGGCAAAGCGGGTGATCACCGGGGGTGAACAACCGCGGTATCGCCTACAGCGGCAGATGCCGCTCGATCAGATCGATCACCGCATCATCCTCCGGATCAGTGCCGGGCCGGAATCGGCCAACCACCCCGCCCGCGTCGTCGACAAGGAACTTTTCGAAATTCCACTGCACGTCACCGGCGACACCGTCAGCATCCGGGGTCTGCTTGAGCAGTGTGTACAGCGGATGTTCCGCGTCACCGTTGACGTCCGATTTCGCGAGCATCGGGAAACTGACACCGAAGGAGGTGCTGCAGAATTCCGCAATCTCCTCCGCCGAACCGGGTTCCTGACCCTTGAACTGGTTGCAGGGAACCCCGATGACGAAGAATCCCCGTGCCTGGTACTCATCGAACAGATGTTGCAGTCCCCCGTACTGATTCGTGAAACCACAGCCGCTCGCGGTGTTGACGATGAGCAGGACATGTCCCGCCCAATCCGCCATGGTGGTTTCTCGACCATCGAGAGTGGTCACGGGAATGTCATAGATGGCGCTCATACTGCAAGTGTAGCGCTCTCTCACACGGAGCCCGGCGATCCGCGTTCGCCCCAGACCACTACTCCGTACGGCCTGTCGCCTGGTTGATCAGCCAGGCATACTCGAACGCAGTTTGCTTCCAGCGCTCGTAACGGCCGGACACTCCACCGTGCCCGGCGGACATCTCGGTGCGGAGCAGGAACTGCCCGGACGTCGCCGTGGCACGGAGCTTCGCGATCCACTTCGCCGGTTCCACGTAGAGCACCCGGGTGTCATTCAGCGACGTGACCGCGAGGATGTTCGGATATGCCTTGGCCTCAATGTTCTCGTATGGGGCATAGGAGGCCATGTACTCGTAGGCTGCCTTGTCGTGCAGCGGATCGCCCCATTCGTCCCATTCCGTGACGGTGAGTGGCAGCTCGGGCATCAGCATGCTGGTAAGTGGGTCGACAAAAGGAACGATCGCCTCGATGGCACGGAACCTGTCCCCACCCATATTCGCGATAGCACCCATCAGTAGGCCACCCGCCGAACCGCCGAGGGCAACGAGTTGTTCCCGGGTGGTCACCCGCCGAGCGAGAAGATCATCCGCGACATCGAGGAAATCGGTGAACGTGTTCTTCTTCGACATCGTCTTCCCGTTGTCGTACCAGAGCCTTCCCATCTCCCCACCGCCCCGGATGTGGGCGAAGGCGGTGATCATCCCCCGGTCCAGCATCGACAGCCAGGACACCGAGAAGCCTGGGTCCATGGACGATTCATAGGATCCGTACCCGTAGATCAGCGTCGGGTTCGGCTCGGTCAGATCCAGGTCGGCTCGGTGCAGGAGAGAGACGGGGATACGGGCACCGTCACGGGCGGTGACCCACAGTCGGGTCGCCATGTAGTCCTCCGGGTTGTAACCGCCGCACACCTCCTGTTCCTTCAGCAGCACCCGCTCACCGGTAGACACGGTGTAGTTGTACAACTGCGCCGGAGTGACGAAGGAGGTGTAACTGAGCCGGATGACCGGTGCATCCCACTCCGGTTGCCCGCCCGCACCGACACTGCTCAATTCCTCATCGAAACGAATCTCATCGAAAGCACCGTAGCCCTCCTTCCCGTCAAGACGCATCACGGCGACCCTGCCTATAGCCCCGGCTCGATAAGCCAGAACAATGAAATCACGGTAGGTGTCCACCCCCTCGATCCGGACATCATCGCGATGCGGGATCAGTTGCCGGAGGGAGCGCAGATCGGTGAACTCACCGACGGCGCACTCCCCGACGGCGAAGTTAGGTCCATCGGCGTTGTGCGTGATCAACCACCTGTCCTCTCCACCGACCACGGCGTGATCGACGTCGTATTCAATGCCCTCCTTGCGCGGGAGCAGACAACGGAACTCACCGGTCGGGTCGTCCATGTCCAGCACCCAGGTCTCGCTCGTGGTCTTGGAGCCGGTGCCGATGAAAACGTATTTCTCACTCCGGGAAGTTCCGACGCCGGTCCAGAACCGCTCGTCCGGCTCGTGGAACACGCGGACGTCGTCCTCCGCCGGGGTCCCCACCTTGTGCCGCCAGACCGAGTCCGGCCGCCAGGCGTCGTCGACCCGCTGGTAGAAGATATAATCCTCCCCCACCCAGGTCGCGCCGTAGGAGATGCCGTCCAGTCTGTCGTCGAGAAGTTCCCCCGTCTCCAGATCCTTGATCCGGAGGGTGAAGCGCTCATCACCCGCGGTGTCCACCGAGTAGGCGAGGTAGCGACCCGATCGCGTCACACTCGACGCCCCGAGGGCGAAGAACTCGTGCCCCTCGGCAAGTTCGTTGCAATCGAGAATGACTGTCTCTCCCTCGAGCGTCCCGTCCTCGGGGATGACCGGCGGCACCCAAGCGTCGGCCCCAGGGTCCGCGGGCACCCGGCAGGAGATACCGTAGCTCGACCCCTCGACGGTCCGCCCGAAGTACCACCACTCACCGGCACGGGTGGGAACGGACATGTCCGTCTCCTTCACCCGGGACTTGATCTCAGTGAAGACGTTCTTCCGCAGGACATCCAGGTCACCCGTCATCGCATCGGTGTAGGCGTTCTCCGCGTGCAGGTGATCGAGGGTCTCCCGGGATTCCTTGTCCCTCAGCCACTCATAGTCGTCGACGAGCCGGTGTCCGTGATATTCACGGACGACAGGATGACGGGCTGCGAGCGGTGGTCGCACGGTGTTCGGTCGTGTTGCTCCGGAATCTGCATTGTCCATTTCGTTGATGCTACCCGCGCACCGCCGACCCCGCGTTCCTGAAACAGGCACCGCGGAACAGTTCGGCAGGGGAAGACATCCCTCACTGCATCCGTCAGTTCGAGCCATTGACCGTACACATGAAGCCACCCCTTAATCACCCCCCATTTTCCGGGTCGAGTCCGAGCTGACCACTGTTTTTGCCGCTCGCGGGAGAGCTGAACCATACTGCCACATCAATTGTTAACTAATGAACACGTCCGCCCGCTACATTTAGATCGAGCACCGTCTCGTACCGAACGCAGACGGAGTGCCTGCGGGTCAGCGGTAAAAAGCACGATCCGGGTAGACGCCCCCGGAGTCCCGCCAACCACCCCCTCGCAGGCACCCCCTGTGACACACACAGTTGAAAGAGGCCTCATGCCCAAACCGATCGACAACATCGGCGAGCACGAATCAATCGTGTCGCATCCTTACCTCTCAGCGAAATCCCACGGTGACGTCGACCCGTTCGAACACCACGACATCGGCCCCGGTGCACCGAACGAATCTCCGGGGCAGCAGGCGGAAGCCGTCGAACGCAACGAACTCATCCGGCAGCGGGCCGGACTCATCGGTGGTGTGCTCATTGCGGCCCTGATCTACTGGATCATGCCGAATGACACCACCACGCACGAGATGCGGGCGACCGCAGCGATCGCGACGCTCATGGGCATCTGGTGGATGACCGAAGCCATCCCGATCCCCATCACCGCACTCCTGCCGCTCGTTCTTTTTCCTGCCTTCAACGTCGCCAAGATCAAGGATTTCTCCGGCGCCTACACCCAGGACGTCATCTTCCTGTTCATGGGGGGCTTCATGCTCGCACTCGCCATGCAACGGTGGAACCTGCACCGGAGAATCTCACTCCACATCGTTCGAGCGATGGGTACCTCTTCATCAACGATCATCCTCGGCTTCATGCTCGCCACGGGATTCCTGTCGATGTGGGTCTCCAACACGGCGACAGCAGTGATGATGCTCCCGATCGGTGTCTCCGTCCTGACCCTGATCAACGACAGCCTGGATGCCGACAAGAAGCGTGAACTCGGCGAAGACCCCGACGCACTCGACGATTCCGAAGGCGGCCCCGCAGAGCCGCCAAAGACGAACTTCGGTATCGCACTCATGCTCGGCATCGCCTACGCAGCATCCATCGGTTCCCTCGGCACGATCATCGGCACCCCGCCGAACACGCTGCTCGCCGGCTACATGTCCGAACAAGGGCGTCCCATCAGCTTCGGTGAATGGATGCTCGTCGGTGTACCGCTCGCGGTGGTTCTGCTCCTCGCCTGTTGGCTCCTGCTCGTCAAGGTCGTGTTCAAACCGGAGATCGACCACATTCCGGGTGGACGCGAGGTTATGCACAAGGAACTCAAGGCAATGGGCCCGATGTCCTCCGGTGAACGTCTCGTCGGCATCGTCTTCGTCTTCGCGGCCGTCGCCTGGATCGCCGTTCCCCTCGTCTTCAAGGGCACGACCTTCGCGTCAAACTTCAGCTCCGCCGTCATCGCGATGATCGTCGGCATCATTCTGTTCATCATTCCGGCGGACCTGAAGAAGGGCACTCCGCTGCTCGACTGGCACACCGCCCTCGAACTTCCCTGGGGTGTGCTCCTGCTGTTCGGTGGCGGACTCGCCCTGTCCACCCAGTTCTCCGCCACGGAACTGTCCCTGTGGATCGGTGAACGCGTCGGCGCCCTGGAGAACCTGCCCATCGTTCTCCTCGTCATCGTCCTCGGTGCAGTCGTTCTCGTCCTCACCGAGTTCACCTCCAACACCGCGACGGCCGCGACCTTCCTCCCCGTCGTCGGCGGAGTCGCCATCGGCCTCGGCATGAACCAGATGTACCTGGCCATTCCGGTTGCCCTGGCTGCCACCTCCGCATTCATGCTCCCGGTAGCGACACCACCGAACGCCATCGCCTACGGTTCCGGATACGTCACCATGAACAACATGCTGAAAGCCGGAATCTGGCTCAACGTCATCGCACTGTTCCTCATCACCATCATCGTGATGACGCTGGGGGTCGCCGTATTCGATCTCAACAGCCCACTGCCCACCCCCGCCGGCTGAGGTAGACTCCCCGGCTCCGACACCAGAGGACGACGCCCGCCCCGATCACACGGGCGGGCGTCGTTCTTTACGCTCCAGCACAGCACTCGGCCATTGATGGAGGGACATGAAAAACCCCGCCAGGACTCACCCCAGGCCACCTACTCAATTTTATAGTTCCCTCCTGCTCACCGGTGTCCATGCGGTCCTGGAGCAGCCACCTGGTCACAGTGCCCGGGCGGACCCCGACATCATGGGCAGCCTGCTCCACCGTGACACCCGGGGTCACGGTTGCTGACCGCGCACCAGGCCACGCGCATCACATCGTCACGGACCTGGCCGGGATGGGACCCCGGCATGCTCACGCCCTTCCGGCCAGCCCCTCGGTCCAGTCATCTCGAATGCCACCTATCCCCGCGTCAGCCCCTCGGTAAACAGGCCATGGATACTTTGACATGCACCATGGAAGATGGCCCTGTGCCAAAGGGGTACTCCACGCGCGAACGTGCCCAACCCGCCGAGAACCAAGGCCAAGACGCTAGCTACGGATGTATCTGATCGGTCAAAGACTGCACAAGATAGCCAGACTCGCACAAGGGTACCGATAGTGGTGACACGCTTGGTATTTCCCGGGTACGCATGAAGGCGTGGAAAACGCCATTTCAACCACTACGACAAGCACACGACCTCGTTGGAAGAGCTTGAGTTCATTTCCGATGTGCGACAGCTCTTCGTATTCCGTGAGAAAGAGTTCACCCTGAACCGCTTCGCCACTTACCGTTCGTCAGCGCACAACGATTACGAATTCCTTTCAAGTACCCGGTATCCCGTATCCACCAATGTCCACAAAAAGCACCCTGCGCGTATTCCTCGTCAAGGGTTTTGTCGATCATCAGGCAGAAGAAATTGCGTATCCGGGTCTCGGCAAGCCCTAAGTTTGCTCAGCAAAGCCCTTCCCGCGATACACAATCCTTCCTAGGTAAATACTTATTGCCATGGCAACACGATTGAGCCACTTAACACGGTGTTCAAGAATGGTGCCGCAGGTCTGGAGGATGAGACTCGACGGCTCATTCGTGGCTTCGCCAAAACCACCCTTATTATCGCCTATTATCGCCACTATCGCCTTGGATACCATAGGCGTCAACACTCGTTGATGATATTCACTGGCGGATCCTTGTTGCCGGAAGTTGCGTGCCGTGCCGCCGGTGTGCGGGCGTTTTACATCCACGGAGACGCTTGACGAAATGATCGATACCAGCCCAGCTAACGAGAAGGCGGGATAGCCTTTGTCTGATCCGCGAATGCGGCTCAGGTTACGCGTCGTTCCTGCCCCATCTTCGACCTTCCGGCTCCACCCAGAACCCCAGAATTGCAAAATCCCCACTCACGAGCAGTGCCCACGGAAGGGTTATCTGTGAAAACGGACGTCAGTCAGACGCAGCAGCCGATCCAATTGCCGAACTTCTGACCGGACACCCGCTCATACGCCTCGATGTAGCGCTCACGGGTGGCCTCGACGACACCACCGGGAAGCGGCGGAGGCTGCGTATTCGAGGACTTGTCCCACCCCGATTTCGGCCCGGTGAGCCAGTTGCGCACAAACTGTTTGTCGAAACTCGGCTGAACCTTTCCCTCCTCGTAGACATCCGCCGGCCAGTACCGGGAGGAATCCGGAGTGAGTACCTCGTCGGCGAGAACGAGATGCCCGTTCTCGTCAACGCCGAACTCGAACTTCGTGTCAGCCAGAATCAGATCATGTTCGAGCGCAAGCTCCGCCGCGCGAGTGTAGATGGCCAGTGTCGCGTCACGAAGCTCCGTCGCGCGGGCTTCGCCGAGACGCTCGGCGACATCCTCGAAGGTGACGTTCTCGTCGTGGTCCCCGAACTCCGCTTTGGTGGCGGGAGTGAAGATCGGCTGTGGGAGACGGGAGGATTCCCGGAGCCCCTCCGGGAGCTCGATTCCGCACACCGCACCGGTCTCCTGGTACTCGGCCAGCGCGGAACCCGTAAGGTAACCACGTGCCACGCACTCGAAGGGGATCATCTCCAGCTTCTTGCACACCAGGGCACGCCCGAGAACCTCCTCGGGGATACGCTCATCGTCGATGGGGCCCGCGAGATGATTCGGGAAATCAATGGCGTCGAAAAACCAGACGCTCATGGCCGTAAGAATGCGGCCCTTGTCGGGGATCTCGGTATCCAGAATGTGGTCGTACGCGGAGATGCGATCAGATACGACCATCAAAAGCGTGTCCTCGTCGATCTCGTAGATCTCGCGGACCTTTCCGGCTGAGAGATGGTTGTACTGGGAGAGTTCAGGGCGCATGATGACATAGTCTAGCCCTGCGCCCACACCCGCGCCACGTGAACCGCCTGGCTGACCTCCATCTGTGGCACGTAGCACCGACCGATGGCCACCCCGATCGAAGGCAAAGCGAGCTCATCTCGGTAACAGAGATACCAGGACTCATGCCGTGGGTGGAACTTCGATTTGAACGCCGCCAACGACTTGAACCCGTAGAGCGGTTCCAGAAATGCACCAACTCGGTCGAGGACAGCCGCGACACCGCCGGCCTCCGCTCCTCCCGTGTGCGCAAGCGGTGCGCCCGACAGAGAAACCCACTCCAACCCGTCGGACTGCGCGCGCAACATCGTTTCGGCGATGAGAAACTCCACGACCGGCCGAAACCCCTCCGTGTCCCGGCGCATAAAATCCAGCATCCGTCCGATGACCACACCATCACGACGTACCGGCAACCAACTGGTAACCCCATGAACCCTGTCATCCGCGTCGAGTGCGAGCATCAACGCCACGTCCGGTGCAGCGATCTCATTGACCCCACCGAGAGTGAAACCCATCTCGGGCAACGCCTTGTCCGCCACCCACTCCTCGCTCAGCTCGATGATCTGCTCCCGGATCACCGGACCGAGCTCCTTCCACGAAGTCCATTCCGCCCGGATACCCTCCTTCACCGCACGATTCCTCGCGGTCCGGACATCCTGGAACTTCTTTCCGCGGAACTCGACGGTCGTCGTATCGCAGATGGCTTCCATCGCGACCTGCACCGCGTGGAAATCGGCGCTACTCCGACCGACGGCAAAGTCTGAGCGAACCGAATACCATGCGACCCTACGTCCACGGGCAGCGACGAATTCCTCGAACCGTCGCGCCAGTTCCTGCGGATCAGTGCCCCCGGTCGTAACCGGTTCGCCGACGGTCACCGCCACATCCGCGTACACCCGGTACGCGACATATCCACCGTCCGTCAGGAAGTACCGGTTACCTGGCCAGAGCGTCATCGCTGAGAGGTGGTCCCCGGTACCCGAATCGAGCATCTCCGCCGCGCGGAGGCGATTCCGGGTGTCTCCCGGATCCCCGGTGGACGTCACCGCGACAAACAGAGCAAGTACGACCCCCGCCCAGAAAATCACGCCGATCCATACCGAGAGCGCCCAGCTCAGCTCACCGACCGGGACTAGATCATGATCGATGTTGTCCCCGAGTACCGGAGGTATGTAGTGCAGTAACCACGATCTCAGCACGGACACCGGCTCCGCCCGGGGAAGGAAATCGTCGCGGAAGGCCAATGCCCCGAGTATCCAGACCACTCCCGTGCCCACAAGGAGCAGCAGAATCCGCCGGAACAGGGCCACCACCGCTCCCCGGTGCACCCGCACACCGACGAAACGCCGGTATTTGATGAGCAGGAGGAGAACCACCACCCACGGCACCACGACACCCGCAAGACTGGACCAGGCATAGATGCCACCACCGAGATCACCGATGCGCGCCAGCATTTCTAGCGCAAGTACTCCGATGGTTACCACCTGCGTTACCACGGCCGCCATGAACGCGAGTCGACGCCCGCGGGCGATCCCGAGCGCGATGACAGCCATGAGAATGATCGGAAGCTGGTTCAGAAGGAACGGGCCGATTCCGGTCTGCCGCAGCTCATTGCTGGCATCGGCACAGGCCAGTGAACTGGGGTCCATATCGCAGATCTCCAAGGCGTCCCGGAGCCCGAATCCGGAATCAAACGTCAGGACTGCAATCCCGGATAGCGGGCCTGCAGAATCCGGGTTTAACCCCGCCACGAGAGGACCGACCGCGACGGAGATCATCGCGATGGCGAGCAGTGTGCGGGCCTCCCGGAACGAGACCGCCCCGAAACGGAGGGAACGTTCCACGAGCCACTGACCGATGAATAGGCCGATCAGAACCGCGGCAAGCCGCACGAAATCAGTGACGATCCCCGAGTAGAGGAACAGCGTCAGAGCGAAGGCGAGGACCACCGCCCGTACCCGACGCCGCCACAACGCGGTCATGGACGCCGAGGCGAAGGCCGCAGTGCCGAACACCCAGGACACAGGCGACAACGAATACTGTCCGGACAGGAGCTCACCCCAGTGGCTACCCGTACCGACGACAGCCTGGGCCGCAGTAAGCCCCGCTATCACGGAGAATGCCTGGATCACCACGGCTGCGATGGCGTAACGGTGACTACCGAGCTGCCGCTCCGCGAGGAGCCCGAGGGAAAGTAGGACGAGGGATGCGAGGATCACCGCAGACAGTGTCGGCCCGGTCAGGCCTGCGGTAAGCACAGCCCAGGGGTGGAGCTGCGGGGCAGCCGCCCCGAGTGCGGATTCCAGGGCATCACCATCGCCCCGCCAGACCGCGAACAACAGCCAGTTCAGGATGAGCGCCGACACGGTCACTGGAGCGCCCCGCAGCAGGCCCGCCAACCACCGGGCGATCATCGACACGGTATGCACCATCCCCTTCCCCATGGCACGCACGGTACTCCCCCGATCCGTCCCTCTCTCTACACCGGACATCAGTGCAGGCCGCCCCGCTCAGCCGCAAAGTCGAGGGTCTCGCGGAAAGCATTCCGCCATGTCTTGTAGTCGTGGCTACCCTGAACGGTGAAGAACTCCGTGTCCATCCCGGCATCACTGGTTACCCGCTGCATGAACTTCAGATCCTCGATCGCCTCATCATCATCGTCACCGGCCACAAACCTTCCGGCGATCCCGGAGTAACGCGTAGATCCCTCCTCGATGGCTTTAGCGAGCTGATCAGCCGGATTCGCCTGGATAAAGGACTGCTCACTGCCGCCGAAATACTCGTCGACGGTCTCCTTGTGATCACCGGTGCCGAGCTCGGCCTGACCGGAATAATTGAGGAACGTTCCGTAAGAGTCTGGGTGGTTCACGAGAACTTGAAGCGAGCATGTGCCACCGTAACTGAGTCCCCCGATGGACCAGTGGGACTGGTCCGGATCAACCCGCAGGCGATCCTTGACACCAGCCGGTACATCTACGGCGAGCCAAGTCTGGACTTGGCCACGGTCACTGTTGATGCACAATGGATTGGCTCCGAAACTCCCAGTACCATCGACGCTGATCACGATAGGAGTGACACCGTTATGCCGCGCCTGATAATCCACGAGGGTCTCCGCTGCGCCCCCCGCATTGAACCACTGGTCAGGCGAGCCTGGGTTACCGGCCAGAAGAATGATGACAGGTAGCTCCAGGTCGGGGTCCGAGAAGTACGCAGGTGGTACCCAGGCGATGGCGTCACGGTGCGTGAACTTCGATTCCGTCGCATCGAGGGGAAGTGTGACAAGGGCTGCGGCGTTGTGACCGTTGATCGTCGGTACCTCAGTCTGCCTCTGGAACTCCGCATAACTCATATCCACAGCAATCGGGGATGGATCCAGGGAGCGGAGGGTCGGGTAGCTCTTGTATACCTGATTAACCACTGCGAGAGTGGCCACCACACCGAGCACCGCCGGAATCACCAAGATCCGACGACGCCCCTTCTGCAGTATGAGGGCCGCGATGACGAAGAAAGCAACCACTCCAGCCAGATAGATCCGGACGGGTAGCGAGTCAGGGAACGGCCGCCAGAGGTATTCGAGAACCAACCACACCAGAAGGGTAATAGCCAGCGCCGCACCCACCGCGATGAGAGTCCGGCGCCGAAGCTCAGGTTTTCGGGCTCCAACAGCGGCAAACAGCCCAACCACGGCGAGGACGGATACGGTCACAGCCACGGCCAGGGACCCTGTGAGGGAAATGGCGGGAAGTTCATTCATGCCGACGAATCTATCCGGTTCCATCACGAAAGCGCTCGCAGGTACCTGTCAACCAGATGTGAGTTCCCCGTATCCGCTGTGGTTACCGGATCAGAGAATCTCGCCTGGCCGGTAGGTCGCAGCCACCGGGTGCCGGTTAACCAGGTCCTGGATGCGGGTCAACACCCGAGAAACCTGGCTCTCCGCTGCACCAATGAAGACATGCCGATCCGCCAAGGCGTCGACAAGCTGCTGTCGGTCGAGCGGCAACCGGGTATCCGCGGCAAGCCGGTCCACCAGATCCTGTTCCCCACCGTTCTCCCGCATGTTCAGAGCGCAAGCGACCGCGTTGTGTTTAATCACCTCGTGCGCCGTCTCCCGCCCTACCCCGGCACGAACCGCCGCCATGAGGATCCGGGTGGTCGCCAGGAACGGGAGGTAGCGCTCCAACTCACGGTCGATCATCGCGGGGAATGCCCCGAACTCATCGAGCACCGTGAGGAATGTTTCGAACTGCCCGTCAAGGGCAAAAAAGGCATCAGGCAGTGCGACGCGCCGGACTACGGAGCAGAACACGTCTCCCTCGTTCCACTGCTGCCCGGAGAGATCAGCAATCATGGTCAGGTAACCACGGAGGACGATCTGCAGACCACCGACGCGCTCACAGGAACGGGCGTTCATCTTGTGCGGCATCGCCGATGAACCGACCTGTCCTTCCTTGAATCCCTCCGTGACGGTCTCATTCCCAGCCATCAGCCGGATCGTGTGGGCCAGTGATGACGGACCCGCGCCCAACTGCACCAGTGCAGAGACGACATCAAAATCGAGGGAACGCGGATAGATCTGTCCGACTGAGTCGAATATCCGGGAGAATCCGAGGTGATCGGCGATTCGGGTCTCCAGCGACGCGAGCTTGGTCTCATTGCCGCCCACGAGGTCCAACATGTCCTGGGCAGTTCCCATCGGCCCCTTGATCCCCCGGAGCGGATAACGCGCCAGCAGTCCCTCAGTCCGTTCCACGGCCACCAACATCTCGTCCGCGGCGGAAGCGAAGCGTTTGCCCAACGTAGTGGCCTGGGCGGCGACATTGTGCGACCGGCCTGCCATGACAACCGACTGGTATTCGGAAGCGCGCTCACCCATACGCGCGATGACGGCTACCGCCTTGTCCCGGACAATTTCAAGCGAACGGTGAATTTGCAGTTGCTCCACGTTCTCGGTGAGATCCCGACTGGTCATCCCCTTGTGGATCTGTTCGTGCCCAGCGAGAGCGTTGAATTCCTCGATACGGGCCTTCACGTCATGCCGGGTGACACGCTCCCGAGCTGCGATCGATTCCAGGTCGACCTGGTTGATCACCCGTTCGTACGCGGCAATGGCGTCACCTGGGATGTCCACCCCGAGATCCTTCTGGGCCTTCATGACCGCGATCCAGAGCTGGCGCTCCATGATGATCTTGGCTTCCGGACTCCACAGATTGGTCAGTTCCGTGGACGCGTAGCGAGTGGACAGGACGTTGGCGATCTTCTTCTTGGCAGGCACCCGGTCATTATCGCACGAGAGAACGAGTGCCAGTCGGAAACAACCACTTCGGGTGGGGTCAGCCCGCGGTGACGAATGCCTCAAGGACATCCGGATCCCCGGCCGCGATGACGAGATCACCGGAGCGGATCATGACATCGGGGCGTGCCACCGCAAAACGTGTCCCGGGATGCCGAACCGCAACGATGTGAACACCCGGTGGTACGTCCCCGACCTTCTTCCCCAACATCGACATCGGCGGCGCCAGTTTGACGACCGCGAAATCCCGGTCGAATTCGGCGTACTCCTCAACGTTCCCGGTCATCAGGTGGGCAATCCGCCGCCCGGTGTCCCGCTCGGGGCGAATGACGTGATGAACACCTATCTGGGTGAGGATCTTCGCATGGGCATCACCGTCAGCCTTGGCCCACACGTTGGGTACACCGAGTTCAATAACAGCGGATGCCGTGAGCAGGGATGCCGCCATGTCCGAACCGATTCCGACAACGACACGTTGACACTCGTGCACCGACAATTGCCGCAGAGCCTCGATGTTGGTGGTGTTCGCGATCGTCGCGTGGGTGAGTACACCTGCCGCTCCGGACACAACATCCTCCCTATCGTCGACACCGAGGACCTCCACCCCGGACGCGACGAGTTCCTCCCCTAGTGCCATACCGAAACGCCCCAGACCGAGAATGACAACGGGCGGCAGGGAGCGGCGGCGCAGGAAACTAACCAATGTAGGGCCTTTCAACGGGATGCGAATAGAGGATACCGGTTCGGTTCCGGGTCGCCAGCGCAGCGACGAGGGTGATCGGTCCGATGCGGCCGGCGTACATGAGTGGAACAAGAAGCAGTTGCCCGGCTGGCGGCAGGTCCGGGGTGATACCCGTCGACAGGCCGACTGTAGCGAAGGCACTGACCACCTCAAACACGATTCTGTTCGTGGTTATCTCAGGTGCAAGGAGCATCATCGCACCGATCACCCCCGCAACTGAGACCCCGGCCAGAACGATGACGGTCAGCGCCTGTCGGATCGTCCGCTGCGGGATCCGCCTGCTGTAGGCGGAGACATGCTCCGAACCACGGATTTCGGCGACGACCACAGCCACCAGCACCGCAGCCGTCGTCACCTTCACTCCACCGGCAGTACCACCAGAACCTCCGCCGATGAACATCAGGACATCGGTCAGCAGAAGACTCGACGGATGCAGCGCTCCGATATCAACCGTGTTGAATCCCGCGGTCCGGGTGGTGACTGACTGGAAGAACGAATTGAGCAGCTTGTCACTGACGTTGAACTCGGCCAAGACCCCACGCCACTCAAGAGCCGCGTATCCAACCCATCCTGACAGGATGAGCAGAGCCGTACCCGTCAGCGTGAATCGGGCGGTCAGGGACATCTGCGGCAGGGTACGAACCCCCTGGGTCCGACGACGGATCCGGAGCGCCGTCTCAAGCAACACTGGATACCCCAGTCCACCAACGATGATCGCACCCGCTACGGGAAGCACGATCCCGGTGTCCCGGGCATAGGGCACGAGATTGTCGCTCCGCAGACCGAAACCAGCGTTGTTGAAGGCGGAGACCGCATGGAAACCACCCTCCCAGACACTCGCGGCCCAGTTAAAACCGTAGGAGTGAAAACGAAAGGTAAGCAGAATACCGACGATCAGCTCCGCCATGACGGTGAAACTGATCGTGGCGACGAGGAGGGTACGGACGTCACCCAGGTGTATCCCGCGCCCCTCCGCGGCGGCGTTGAGCCGGGACTGTAGACCGATCCTCCCGGCCACCGCCCACGAGGTGAATGTAGCCAGGGTCATGATCCCGAGTCCACCGAGTTGGATGAGCAGGACTATCACCGCCTGCCCGAAGTGAGACCAGTAGGTCGCGGTGTCGACGACGATCAACCCTGTGAGACACACCGCAGAGGTGGCGGTGAACAGGGCTGTGACAACATCAGCCCCTCCGTCGCCCGCTCGCGAGAACGGGAGCAGGAGAAGAAGGGTTCCGGAGGTTATCAGGATGGCGAATGCCCCGGCCACGAGCCGGGCCGGACTGAGGGGACTGTGCGGGGACCCCGGACCGCGCCCAGGGAGAGTTCTGCTCACGCCGTAGAACTCTAGCCCCCACCGGTGCCGGTTGGCGTCAGACCCGGATCCGTCCCTCAACAGCCGGGGCTGCAATGTCCGAACGGTAGTGCCCACCGGCCATGCTGATTCCTCGGAGAACTCGGTAGGCATCCGTCCTCGCGGAAGCGAGGTCCGGCCCGGTGCCCACAATGGAGAGCACTCGGCCACCTGCGGAGACGAGCTCACCATCCGCGTTACGCGCGGTTCCGGCGTGGAGAACGGCGTCATCATCGGCTCCGGTGATGACGTCCCCGGAACGGGGGGAGGCTGGATAGCCCTGTGCCGCGAGAACCACGGTGAGCGCGTAACCATCCCGCCACTGCAGCGGTGGTTGTTCTGCGAGCGTCCCGGTGGCAACAGCGTTGAGGAGCCCCGCGAGTGGGGTTTCCAGAAGCGCGAGGACGGCCTGGGTCTCTGGATCCCCGAACCGGCAGTTGAACTCGACGACGGCGGGTCCCTCATGACCCCAGGCGAGTCCCGCATACAACAGTCCCGAGTAGGGACAGCCACGGCGGTCCATTTCCTCGGCCACAGGCTTCACGACGTCCCGGACGATCTGTTCCACGGCACCGTCAGGTAACCACGGCAACGGCGCATACGCACCCATACCACCGGTATTCGGCCCCTCATCATTGTCTCCGACCCGCTTATGGTCCTGTGCCGGCAGGAGTGGAACGACAGTGGTTCCGTCGACGAGGCAGAACAGGGAAACTTCCGGGCCGTCGAGGAAACTCTCGAGGAGAACCGGGTTTCCGACTTCGTGCACGGCACGGACATGTGCAAGAGCCTCGTCGCGGTCAGGGGTCACGACGACACCCTTGCCGCCCGCGAGTCCATCGTCCTTGACCACCCAGACGGGGCCGAAGCGATCGATGGCGGCGTTGATCTCTTCGTCGGAGACACCGGGTTCCAACGCCTCGGCGTGTGCGGTGGCGACACCTGCGGCCGCCATCACGTCTTTGGCGAAGGCCTTGGACCCTTCTATCCGCGCGGCCTCCCGCCCGGGACCGAACACGTCGATACCCGCCTCTCGGAGGGCATCGGCGACACCCGCAACGAGCGGAATCTCCGGGCCGATGACCACGAGACCGGCGTCGATACTGCGCGCCAGAGCAGTGATCTGTGCTGGGTCATCGATCTTCAACGGCACACCGTCGAGCTCCGTGTGCCGGGTCGCCAGGTGTTCCATTCCGGTGTTACCCGGGGCGACGTGAAGTTCTGGTTCAGTAGGGTCTTGTGCCAGGCCACGCAGCAGTGCATGCTCGCGGGCGCCGGATCCGATGACGAGGATTCGCATGTCTCCCACCCTACTGCCGCTCTGTCCGGGCACCATACAGAAATACGGGTGCGAGGGGGCAGCGGAGATGCCCCCGGACCGCTACCCTGTACAGGTATGAGCAGCGTATTCACGAAGATCATCAACGGTGAACTGCCGGGACGATTCGTCTGGCGGGATGACAAAGCAGCGGCATTCCTCACCATTGAGCCGCTGGTATATGGCCATGTACTGGTGGTTCCAGTCGATGAGGTTGACCTCTGGACGAATTTGGACCAGCGGAGCTGGGCGCATCTGAACGAGGTCGCTCAGATGGTGGGCGCCGCGATCGTCGAGAGCTTCAACGTCCCCCGGGCTGGCTACATCATCGCCGGTTTCGAGGTCCCACACACCCACATCCACGTCTTTCCCACATCGGACATGTCCGACTACGACTTCAGGCGGGTGATCCCGGCGGATCAGACAGATCCGGAGAAGATGGACGAGGCTGCCGCCAAGCTGCGCGCCGCACTGGGCACCGATGAGACCGGCCGTCCCGCTTGAGGGATATCTCCGCCCGTCTGCCGCGAATGATCCCGGAGCTGGATGTCTCGGTTCCGGTCGGAGCCCGATTACGGGTCCGAGGCTGGGTCGAGGACGACTGGCGGGCACGCACCACCCAGGAACGGCCCTGGCCTGTCATTCTCATCCACGGCACCACGGTCACCAGCGGTGATTTCGAGGATCTGGCAGCACAGCTCCGCGAACTGGGATGGGCGGTGTTCATCCCGGACTACGGAAACCGGGCAACCAATCGCATCGAGGACTCGGCAGACCAGGTCGGTGCCTACATCCATCAGGTTCTCCACGCGACCGGTGCGGATCAGGTGATCATCGTCGGTCATTCCCAGGGCGGGGTTCTCGCCCGGTGGTGGATGCGGATGCTGGGCGGCGCACACCACGTGCGGCACCTCGTGTGCCTCGCCAGCCCGAACCACGGCATCCAGGAAGCGGGTCTGCTCAAACCTTTCGTATACACCGAATTGCAGGCTGAACTGACCAACCGTGCGACGACGACAGTGTTCGGCCCGGCAGGTCGACAGCAGTTCGTGGGATCCGACTTTCTCACCGCTCTCAACGCCGACGGGGACACGGAACCCGGTGTCAGTTACACCTGCATCGCCACCAGAACCGACTCCACTGTGGTTCCCGCCGATTCCTGTTTCCTCGATGGACCCGACGTACAGAACATCTGGCTACAGGAGCTCCACCCGCGGGCGGTCGTGTTGCACACGGAAATGCCTCGGAGCAGAATTGTGCGCACTCTCGTCGCAGAGACCATCGAGTCACTGCGCCCGTCTACTCCACACGAGGAGAATCCGTGAACCTTGCCCTGCTTATCCCCCGCCGGGGCATCCTGCCCGAACCGCTGCCACCGGTGGCCGGGGACACCCCGGTGGTGTTGCTCCACGGTACGGTGAGTTCACCGGGTAATTTCGCACTCATAGCCGCACGCCTGAAGGATGACGGGCGCCGGGTCATCGGTGTGGAATTCGGCCACCGGGGTACAGACCGACTTGAGCTGTGCCTCCTCGACATCGTAACCGCCCTGGAGCGAGAGCTGGAACCGGGTCAGCGGTTCGACATAGTCGGCCATTCACTCGGGGGACTCATGGGGCTACGGCTCGCTCATCTGCCAGGGTTTGCGGGCAGGGTGCGGACGTTGGTGGGTCTCGGAGCCTGTTTCCGGGGGCAACCAGTGGCATGGAATCCACTGGTCCGCGCGCTTGTCACCGCAGTCACGGGGCCGTCCCTCGTCCAGCTCATGTGCGATGCGGAGATAGAGGCCCCGATCCCGGAAGGGGTTCGGGTCATCTCAATCATCTCGGACAATGACCGTGTCGTCGATGCGAGTTCCTCACAGATAGGTGAGGTCCGGTGGGTTACGGGTACCCCTCACGCCCTGCTGACAAAGCACGCGGAGGAAGTCTCGCAGGCACTGGCTGATGGTGCAGACGAACCGCACGAGATCCCCGCACCGGGGGAAGCCGAGCAGGATCTCTCCGCGACCGGACATGAGACGTCCCCCAGAGTCGAGAACCTGTAACCGGCCACCGCAACCCCCACTGACAGATCGTGCACACTTCCCCTATTGTATTATTGCAGATGATACAGAATGCTCTCATTCGGTATGATGCAGCGGGAGCCTGACGGTGAACACGGCGCCTTCACCCGGCGCGCTCTTCACTCCAACTGTGCCGTCATGCGATTCCACCAGGGATTTCACGATGGCCAGCCCCAGTCCAGATCCCCCGGAGGCCCGGGATCTGGAGGTATCCGCCCGGTAAAAACGGTCGAAAATGTGCCGGGTGTCCTCCTCCGTCATTCCACAGCCGTCATCCTCGATCGATATCACCAGCTTCTTTCCGTCTATTCCGAGACCGAGAGTGACCGTGGCATCGACACCCGCGTGAAGCAGTGCATTACCCACCAGATTTCCGATGACACGGTGCAGGCGTTGCGGATCCCCGGCGACAACAGCCGCCTCCGGTGCGGTGTCCACCACACGGATTTCCCGGTTCGGATGTGCCGCACGCATAGTGGTCACAACATCGAGGCACACCGAACGCATGTCGACGGGCTGAGGATCCATCGGGGCTTCCTCCGCACGGGTGAGAGCCAGGAGGTCTTCAACCAGGACGCCCATCCTGCCCGCCTCCTGTTCGATTCTCCCCAGCACCATGTCAATGTCGTGGGTGGCACCTGAACGATAGAGTTCCGCGAATCCTCGGACACCGGTGAGTGGCGTTCTGAGCTCATGTGACGCGTCACCGACGAACCGTCGCATCTGTTCCTCTTTCGTCCGAGCGGAATCGACCGACCGTTGCAGCCGCGCGAGCATGATGTTGAGGGATTCCGCGAGCTGCCCCACTTCAGTCGTCCCGGGCCATTCAGGAACCCTGCGGTTCAGATCACCACCGGCGATGGCCACCGCCGTCTTCTCAACCTCGCGGAGCGGGTGCAGCGCCCTCCGGACGATCCACCGGGCAATGCCTCCGACTGTGGCCAGCACGAGAAGTCCGACGATGAACTGGAAGAACAGCAACGAACGAAGCATCGCCTTCTCGACCACCAGTGAGTAACCGACAACAGTTGTTACTCCGCCGCTCGCCGCCGCCATCACCCGCCAACTGATGCCCTCTCCGGAACCGGGAACGGTCTCCACCGTGACGGGGTACTCACCGGGCACCACTCCGGTGAGATCCGGGACCGATGAGCTTGCATTGAAAGTCAGCGTTGTCCCGTCCGGGTAGATTTTCTCCAGATAGAAGGCGCTCGGCAAACGAGGACCATCTGCTTCTAAGCGTGGGATGTCACTGTCGGCCCAAGTGCGGAGCGCTTCCTCCAACTGGTCGTCGATCTGCGCGTAAGTGTAGTCACGCATCACCCCGCTCACGACGATAGCGGACAGCCCCAAGCCAGTCGCCGTCATGAGGAGCACGATCAGGATGAGGCTGGTACGCAGTGGTAACCGCACGTTCCAGCCGTTGACAGCTTCCCGGATCATGAGCGTGGGGTACGCAGAACGTATCCGACACCGCGGATGGTGTGGATGAGGCGCGGTGCTTCAGTATCGATTTTCCGCCGCAGATAGGAGATGTAGGATTCAACGACATTTCCGTCACCACCGAAGTCGTAGTGCCACACGTTGTCGAGAATCTTGGCCTTGCTGAGGACTACCTCCGCGTTGAGCATCAGGTAGCGCAGAAGGTTGAATTCGGTCGGTGACAGATCAATGATCCTCCCCGCCTTCGTCACCTCATGGGTGTCATCGTTGAGGGTGAGGTCAGCGTACCGGAGAGTTGCATCCGAGTCCCCGTCGTCGAGGAGTCGTCCCCGTCGCAGGATCACGCACAGCCTCGTGATCACTTCCTCCAGGGAAAAGGGCTTGGTGACATAGTCGTCTGCCCCGATGGTCAGTCCGTGGATCCGGTGTTCAACGGCATCCTTCGCGGTCAGGTACAGAACCGGGCCGTCGAAGCCCTCTGCACGTAGTTTTCCCAGGAGCTCGAAGCCGTCCATTCCAGGCATCATGACGTCGAGGATGAAGGCGTCCGGCGTGTTCGCTCGGGCTATCCGCAGCGCCTCCTGACCGGAGCCTGCGGTAAGTACCGTGAATCCCTGGAACTTCAGGCTCACCGCCAGTAGCTCCACAATGCTGGGCTCGTCGTCGACGACGAGGACCGTGACCGGGATATCCCGCATGGATTCCAAGCTTCTCACCGATTCTTCCCCTCCACCTATTTCTCCGCGCGTGGCATGCCTTCCCACCCACTACACACGCAGGCGGTGTGGAATCACCGTGCACAGGCTGTGAGGTACCTGTGAATACTGGCCCGGTCACCGCGGCTCCACGATGTCACACCGCTCCCGGGATCTGCACGCCTGCGCACGCTTCTCACTCCCAGGTGACGGTGCTCGGATCAATTCCCTCGGCGCGGGCCTTCGTCTCGACGAGCTCAACCAAGTAGTCGGCGGCATCCCCGGTGTACGCGGCATAACGATCATCCGCCACGTACATCCGGGCGAGAATGATCTGCTTCGCCCTGGTACACGGATAGAATGCGGCAACCATCGCGGCATGGCGCTCAACGAGCGCATCCGCTTCGGCGCTACCCGGTGCGACCCCGCTGTCGCGGGCGGCGACGAGTGCCGTCGCGAAGGCGTCGGTCTCCGCCTTCACCCTGCGGAAATCGTCGGCAGCCATCGTCGTCATCACGTCCCGGGCGTGCGCCCAGTCCTCGGTCTCACCCCAGCGCCCCTCAGCTTCCGCCTGCCAGTCGTGGTATTCGTCGCCGAATATCGTCTTCTTGTCCTGCATTGTCACGGTATCCCCTTTCAGGATGGAATCCACTGCCCGGACCATCCGGTGCAGGTGACCTATCCGTTGGACGAGGAGCTCCCGCTGGGCGAGTAGCCGTTCCCGCTTGTCCCCGGGCTCTGCGAGCAGCGTCGCGATGCCCCGGAGTGGGACACCCGCCCGTCGATAGATGAGGATGTCGAAGCCGCGGTCCAGGTCGGCGTCGGTGTACAGGCGATAGTCGCCGGTCTCCGTGCGCCAGCCCGGACTGAGCAGCCCGATCTCGTCCCAATGTCGCAGTGTCCGAGTGGTCACACCCAGTTCCGCTGCGACCTGTCCAATCGTGTAGTCGGTCACGGACACCACTCTCGGGGTTCCCGTAGCGTGAAGGTCAAGATCGGCCGAGGGTCAGGGGCGGGGGATATTCCGCAGGTTACTCATCGCAAGGTTGTACATCCTGCCCACGCCACCGTCAAGGACGGTGCGGGCCGCCGCCTTCGAGAAGCCCATGATCTGTTCCAGGGTGATGTCCGGCGGGATGGACAGTGCGTTCGGGTCTGTGACGATGTCGATGAGCACGGGTTCGTCGAGGGCAAAAGCCGCACCGAGTTCCGCACGCAATTTCCTCGGGTCGGTGATCCGCACCGAGCGGACACCGCAGGCTTCCGCGATCGCCGCGAAATTGACTTCCTCGTGGTCGGTCGCGAATTCGGGGATTCCCTCGACGAGCATCTCCAACTTCACCATCCCGAGCGACGAATTGTTGAACACAATCGTCTTGATGGGGAGCTGGTGCATCTTCACGGTGAGCAGCTCCCCCATGAGCATCGCCAGGCCACCGTCACCGGACAGCGAAATCACCTGGCGGTGGGGGGCCGCGGCCTGGGCGCCGATAGCGTGCGGGAGGGCATTGGCCATCGTGCCGTGCCGGAAGGAACCGAGCATCATGCGTCCGCCGGTGGGGTTGTTGATGTAGCGGGCGGCCCACACGTTGCACATACCGGTATCAACAGTGAAGATCGCGTCCTCGGCGGCGAGTTCGTCGATGATGTCTGCGGCATACTCGGGGTGGATCGGAGTGTGGTGCTCAATGTTGCTGGTGTATGCCTCGACGACGTGCTTGATTTTCTTCGCGTGTTCCTTGAGCATCTTGTCCAGGAAGGAACGGTCGGTCTTCTCCTCGATGGAGGGGAGGATGTTCTCGATGGTGGCCTTCACATCACCGACGACCGGGATCTTCACCTCGGTGCGGCGGCCGATGTGAGCGCCGTTGATATCGACCTGTGCCACGTTTCCGCTGGGCAGAAAGTCGTTGTACGGGAAGTCTGTGCCCAGCAGGATGAGCAGATCGGCCTGATCACAAGCATCGAAGCAGGCGCCGTAACCGAGCAACCCCGACATCCCGACATCGTAAGGATTGTCCTGTTGGATGATCATCTTGCCGCCCAGAGCATGTCCGACCGGGGCCTTGATTTTCTCCGCGAGGGCAAACACCTGGTCCCGGGCACCAAAACAACCGGCACCGCAGAACAGGGTAACGCTCTTCGCCTCATTGATCGCCTGAACCAGCTTCGCAGCCTGTTCGGGATGCGGGAAGATGATCGGGCGGTGGGTGGAAATGACGCTGTTCAGCTCCGGAGTGGACACCGCAGCCTCTGTGGTGACGTCACCGGGCACAACGATGACACTGACCCCGTTGCCAGCCATCGTCGACTGGATGGCGTTATGCAGAACTCGCGCCCCCTGAGCTGGAGAATTGATCAGTTCGCAGTATCCAGAACACTCTCCGAAGATCTGCGTGGGGTGGGTCTCCTGGAAGAACTCGGATCCGATCTGCAGTGACGGGATATGGCTGGCGATCGCCAGCACCTTCGCCCCGTTACGGTGTGAATCGTAGAGGCCCTGGATGAGGTGGGTGTTTCCCGGCCCGCAGGAACCGGCGCAGACAGCAAGTTCACCGGTGACGAGGGAGTGCGCACCGGCGGCGAACGCACCCACCTCCTCATTGCGGACATGAACCCACTCGATGTTGCTGCGGCGGACCGCATCGACGATCGGGTTGAGACTGTCCCCGACGAGGCCGAAGATCCGGGTAACCCCCTGCCGTTCGAGGCTGGCGACAATCTGTTCGGCGAAACTCTGTGCCATATTTTCCGGCGCTCCTTAAATACGTAAGACGTGCGACTATGTTCGAGTGATTGCTTCACTGACGTCCCCCATCGTGAACCTCAAAAACTACTCACGCCAGATATGAGATTCGCGTCACTCTAAAATAATCCCGCCACGCTTCACACACGACATGAATAAATAGCCCCTGAACTTTCACTCCCCTCAGCATGAGGGGAAACAGGCGGCCCCTCCCCCAAACGCCCCGCCTTGGACGATGCGGGTATATGAGGATCATCCGTAGCTCGGAGCACCAGGCGCGGTCCGACTGTAGAGACCGACGACAGGCAATAAAAAGTGAGGCCCCTTAACATCCGAAAAATCGAATAATAACGGGGCCTCACCCATGTTTTCCTCCGGCCTCGACCGGCTTCGGAGCTGGAGATGGGACTCGAACCCACAACCACCGGTTTACAAGACCGGTGCGCTACCAATTGCGCCACTCCAGCAAAGCCACGGAACCTGTATCCGGGGCACGCGAGGATAATACCGGACAACCACCGTTCAAGTCCAAGACCTGCGTCCTCCAGCGCGTGTTCCGTGTCTGCGCGTGCAGGAGTATGCTGCTCCCACGCGTGCCACCGCACGTGCCAACCAGCCGTTCTCTAAGGATCAGTAGCCGACGTGTCCGATATTTTGACCAGGCTGCGGCTGTTCCGGTCCCGTCAAGGTCGTTTCGCAACGATTGACGAGGCCAAGGCCGCTCCACCGCCATCACCACTGGCACCAATCGATCTCACCAATCCAGCCCAGGTCACCGGAGTCATGGATCTCGCCGCCCGTATCGGTGGCTACCTCCTGTACTCGGGGACCGGTAACCACGACACGCGTGCCCACGTCCACACCGTATGTTCCGCATACGGTCTGCACTACGTGCACGTTGACATCACGTTCAACACGATCCAACTGTTCACCCAGATCGGAACGACTCAAAAAGTACCGATCACCGTGTTCCGGGTTGTTCCCAAACTGGATCTCGATTTCTCCAAGCTCGCCGAGATAGACCGGTTGATCCGGTCGATACAGGCTGGTGCGACACCCCCGAACGTGGCGGAACAGATCATGAACGATCTGACGTCAATGCCTCCGCCGTACGGAATCCGTACCGCTCTCGTCGGCTGGGCGGGACTTGCTGCAGCCGTCGCGGTACTCCTCGGAGGTGGCTGGCTCGTCTCCGCCATCTCCTTCCTCACCGCACTGGTGATCATGGCTGGCCATATCTGGCTGGAACGAAAGGGCCTACCGGAGTTCTACCGGAATATGTACGGCGGATTCGTCGCCACCCTTCCAGCGGCAATGACCTACAACTGGGCCCTTGAGAACGGAATAGATCTCGCCCCAGGCCAGATCATCGCCTCCGGCATCATCGTACTGCTCGCCGGGTTGACCCTGGTGCAGGCGATCCAGGACGGGATCACCGGCGCCCCGGTCACAGCCTCAGCCCGGTTCTTCCAGACGATCATGCTCACCGGTGGGATCATCGCGGGCGTCGCCATCGGCATTCAGGCGTCAACCGCACTCGGGGTGACGCTGCCTCCGCTGGAGGCGACGACACCCGTCAACTTCGCCTCCACCTCCGCGAAAGTTCTCGCGGGTGCGGCCGCATCCGCCGCCTTCGCTGTGGCCGCATACGCCGAATGGCCGTCGGTGTGGATCTCGGGTTTAACCTCACTCGCCGGTTCCGCCTGCTACTATTTCGTGCTCATCCCCCTCGGCATGAGCCCCGTCGTCGGGTTGGGTATCACCGCCACAATCATCGGCCTGGGCGGTGGCCTACTGGCCCGCCGATTCCTCATTCCCCCACTCATCACCGCCGTGGCGGGCATCACACCCCTGCTCCCGGGTTTGACCATCTACCGAGGCATGTACACCCTGCTCAATGAACAATTGGTGCAGGGGTTCGGGAACATGGCGCTTGCTCTGGCCATCGGATCCTCACTGGCCGCAGGTGTGGTTCTCGGGGAGTGGGTGGCCCGCAAGCTGCGGCGTCCACCACCGCTCAACCGGTACACTGGCTTCGCGCTACGCAGAGCATCGGCGTTCCGTCATTCCAGGCCTGTGGTGAAAACTGCGCGGGCCGCCCGACGCACCGGATCAGCCGTGAACCGTGTACGTTCGGCCGCCCACGAGGGGGCGTCCGAGCATCCGGGGACACCCGGAGCGCAGTCAATCACCCCCGATTCACCATTCCCCCGGGCCGACGGCGCTGACGGAAGCGGTGGCTATCGGGGGTGACATTATCCCCGTAGCGCCGTGGCGTAGGATGAGCGTTGCGCCGCCCACCCCAGCCGACGATTCCAGGAGGATCCGTGCCGCCGAAGGTCACAGACACCCGAACCACCAACGCCGACTCTCTGCACGCCGTTGAGGAGAACACCGCGAAGGCGGCCCGCCGAATCGTCGCGACCTATTCCACCGATTTCTTTGACTGCGTGACTCTCGCGTGCATGCTCGGCGTCGCGCCCGAGGGCCTGAACTACCGAAAGATCGCCGCCGAACACGCGGAGGCCACCGAGTCAGAGTCCGGCAAGGGACGCCGGGGAGCAAAGAAGACCACCAAGAAAACCACCGCGAAGAAAACCACCGCCAAGAAGACCACCAAGAAGACCACGGCGAAGAAAACCACCAAGAAAACCACCGCGAAAAAGACCACCAAGAAAACCACGAAGAAGTCCTGATGGTGAGTTCGGCGCCACGCAGCGCGTCGGATGGCGGACATGATTTCGTCGTGGTGGCGAACAGACTGCCGGTCGATGTGAACGTCACCCCTGACGGGAGTCGGAGTTTCCTGCCGAGTCCGGGTGGTCTCGTCACCGCACTGAGTCCGGTTCTGGAACACCATTCCGGATGTTGGGTCGGATGGCCGGGCACCGTCGACGGCGGCATGGATTCCTTTCGGACGGAAGCCGGAATCCTCCTGCATCCGGTGAATCTCACGGCAACCGACTTCGAGGAGTTCTACGAGGGTTTCTCCAATGCGACGCTCTGGCCGCTGTATCACGATCTCATCGTGCCGCCCATCTATGACCGTTCCTGGTGGGAGACCTACCGGGAGGTTAACTACACCTTCGCCCGGGAGGCCGCTTCCGTTGCTGCAGAAGGTGCCACGGTCTGGGTCCAGGACTATCAGCTCCAGCTTGTTCCGGGCATTCTTCGACAGCTTCGCCCGGATCTGACCATCGGTTTCTTCCTGCATATTCCGTTCCCTCCCGCTGAGTTATTCCGGCAGCTTCCCTGGCGGGAGGAAATCGTCCGGGGTTTGTTGGGTGCCGATATCATCGGATTCCATCTGCCGCAGAACGCTGACAACTTTCTTGAACTCACAAAGTCGGTGGCAGGCATCCCAGGGGCGCACACCGGCCAACCGGACAGTCTTGAGGTGGAAGGCCGGGCATCGGTGCGCAGCATCTCGGCGCACATCACCTCTCCTGACGGACGACGGGTGGGAGTGGGTGCCTTTCCGATCTCGATCGACACGGCTTCCGTGGTCGATGCAGTCGCGCACGTCAACGCCCCGGACATCCGGCGTCGTCTCGGTGATCCGGAGACCCTGATTCTCGGGGTCGACCGACTCGATTACACGAAGGGCATCCTGCAACGCCTCACCGCTTTCGAGGAACTTCTCGAAAGCGGTGCCCTCGATCCACGTACCTCCGTACTGTTGCAGATCGCGACGCCGTCCCGGGAGCGGTTGGAACACTACCGGCGTACTCGGGCCCGGGTGGAGGGCGCGGTCGGTCGGATCAACGGCCGTTTCGCCGAGGTCGGGCGGCCCGTTGTTCATTATCTCCACCGATCCCTGGCCAAGGATCAACTCTTCGGCTGCTATGTTGCGGCCGACGTCATGCTCGTGACCCCGTTCAAGGACGGAATGAACCTGGTGGCGAAGGAGTACGTCGCCTGCCACGGGGATGGCTCCGGTGCACTTGTACTCAGTGAGTTCGCGGGTGCCGCCACCGAGCTCAACCGGGCTTTCCTCTGCAATCCGCACGACGGGGATTCGGTGAAACGTCAGCTTATGACGGCGGTGACCACCCTGCACGACAATCCCTCCGAGGCCCGGGAACGCATGCTGACGATGCACCGTCAGGTGATCGAGCATGACGTGGAACTCTGGGCCCGGTCCTTCCTCGAATCCCTCCGGAGCCACTGATGCGAACCAGAATCCGTTCACTCGTGACGACCACTGTTCTCGGTGTTCTCCTACTTTCGGGGTGCATGTCGGGAAACACCCCTGCGATTTCATCTAACTGGCAAGTCACCAATGTGTACACGGATCGTGACCATCCCAGTGTGCTCCCGGATTCACTCGCAGGTCGCGCGCATCTGGCGTTCGGTGACCATACTGTCGTCGGGGACACCGGCTGCGCCCAGTTCACGGGGTCAGTGGAGTTTCTCGATTCCGACGGTCGCCGGGTATCCGCCACAGACCCGGCCGCGGTCTCCTTCGTGTTTCGGGATCTCCGGGTTCGAGAAGTGGAAGACTGCGAGGGTGCAGAGCGGTACTTCCATGATGCATTCCTCACTCTGCTCGATTCCGGCGAACTCGCAGCATCCCGGCCGCAGGACGGTGAACTGCTGCTCACAGACGCAAAGGACACGGGCATCGACAAACGGGCGATGCGTCTCACCACATCGGGTTGACCGACATCGGCACGACGTACGATCAGGTCATGGACAACACCACTCTCGATGCCGCGATAGTCTCCGTCGCCCGGGTGCCCAGGCTCCTCGTGGTCTCGGACTTCGACGGCACCATCGCTGAGCTTCAGAATGATCCGGACAACGTGCCTGTGAATCGGGCATCTCTCAATGCTCTCGCTGCACTGGGCAGGATCTCGGATACCGCCGCAGTTCTCCTCTCGGGTCGAGATCTGACCACACTCCGGCGCCTCGCCAACGTTGAAGGCTCCGTCGAACTCGTGGGCAGTCACGGAGCAGAAAGTTCCGGGGGGCAGGTGAGACCGACCGCGGAACAGCAGCGGAGGCTGGACGCCGTCGGAGCACGTCTGCGGGAACTGATTGCCGGCCACACAGGTGCGACCGTCGAAGACAAGCCCTTCCACCGGGTCCTGCACACCCGGAGAGTCCCCGACCGTGCACTCGCAGAGCGTCTCCTTCGGGAGGCGCGCGAGCTTCCCGTAGACGGCGTCCACGTATCCACCGGCAAGTGCATCGTCGAGTTCGCTGCCGTATCCGTGAATAAAGGGACCTGGATCACTGATGCCCGTGAACGGGGGCACTGGGATGCCGTCGTTTTCCTGGGAGACGACGTCACCGACGAGAACGGTTTCCGGGTTCTCGGCCCCGGGGATCTCGGGATCAAGGTCGGGGACGGTGCCACAGCGGCTGTGGCACGGGTCTCGGACACCAACGGTGTTCAGTCGGTACTCGAACGGCTCGTGGTGGCCCGCTCCGCACATCCCGGCATCTGAGCCGTCACAGGTGGGTGGTGTCCCGTGGAGGCGCGACCGTCCCACCAGGACGGAGCTCCGTATCCAGGAGTTCCCGCAAAGGCTCCACGGGAGACGTCTCATCGGCCGACAGACGTTCCTCAATAAGCCGGAAGAGCATCCTGCCCGCTGCAGCGCCTTTCGCCCGGTTCGGCTGGATGACCGTGGTCAGATCTCTAGCTACGGCGGTGACGATTCCATCGAAACCGGTAACCGACAGATACTCGGGGACCGGGATACCACGGGCGGAACAGTAATCGAGAACCCCGAGTGCCATGGAGTCCGTCGTACAGAGCACCGCAGTGAGATCAGGATGTCTCTCCAGAAGTTCCCGGGCCGCATCGACATTGTTTATCCGGTCATTGATGTGGCGTTCGATGATCGGGACGGTCCCCGGGTCTATTCCTGCGGAGGTGAGTACGTCGAGTGCCCCCAGTACCCGCGACCGCTGCACGTGGAGTCCCGCGTGCAACAGCCGTTCCATGGACACGGGGCCGTCATTCTTCCGGCGGTCCAGCCGGATCGAGAGGATGCCGATCCGGCGGTGACCCGCATCGATCAGCGTCTGTGCCGCAGGAGCGATCGCCGCACGGTCGTCGATGCCGACGAACGGGAGACCAGTCTCGTCTGCGGGTTGGTCACAGATGACGAGCGGCAGCCGCCGGTTGCGCGCCGCGTGGAGATAAGGGTCATCGGCAGCCACCGAATACACGACGAAACCATCGATCATCGGCTGATTGACCAGTTGAGCGGCTGCCGCGACATCCACGGAACTGTCCGGCCCGACGGGAATCAGCGTCAAACAGGTATTCCCACCGTAGGATGCCTCCGCCATTCCGGCGAGGAAATCCACAGACGCAAGATCCTCGAATGCATAGGTGAGATGCTCGGTAAGCAGTACACCGATCGCCCCTGCCCGACGGGTTCGCAGCGAGCGGGCCGTGGGATGCGGACCCGGGTAACCGCGCTGCTCCGCAGTGGCGAGAATCTTCTCCCGGAGGGCTGTGGACAACTGCTCCGGCCGATTATAGGCATTGGAGACGGTCGTCCTCGACACTCCAAGTTCGGCGGCCAGAGACGCGAGCGTACCGCGCTGCCGATTACGTTTTGCCATGGTAAAAACCTAGCATTCCCACTCCTTCTGAGTCTGGGCGGAACTCACCGAACCTCCTTCATTTATACATTCATAAACTTGACAAAGGTTATCAATTGTCGGAAACTGGTTTTCATGATCAAAAGCAGCCTCCACCCCTTACTCCGCACTGTCCGACTCCATCCGATTCGGACCGCGGGCGCCACCATCATTGCCACCGGGATGGCCCTGACCACGGCGGGATGCACCACCGGAAATCAGGATCCAGCTCCAGCAATTTCCCAGCGGGAGGCTGAACAGGCAGACACAGCCGCACCCGACTCCGGAGATAAGCTCAACATCGTCACATCGACACAAATCTGGGCGGATGTCGCGGAGATGGTCGTCTCAGATCAGGACGCCGACATCCATGCCATCATCGTCGGGGACTCCGTCGATCCACACTCCTTCGAGCCAACCGCATCCGACATCGCAATGGCTAAGAATGCCGACATCATCATCGTCGGTGGGGGAGGTTACGATTCCTGGCTCTACCGGAGCCTGAACGAATCGGTCATCATCAACGCCCTTCCCCTCACGGTGCACGATCACGACCACGGACACGAAACCGGAGACGATCACGACCACGGACACAGTCATGACCACGACCACGGACATGACCACGACGATCTCGTGAACGAACACATCTGGTACAACCCAGAGGCCGTGTCCAAAGTCGGTGCCGACCTCGCCGAGAGGGTCTCCACGCTCCGCTCGGATGCCAAGGTCGACACCACGAAGCTCAACTCGAACCTCAAGACCATCACCGATGAGCTGAAGAGTCTGCCCGCCGTTCGCGTCGCCCAGACCGAACCCATCGCGGACTACATCCTGCAGAACTCCCCTGCCACGGACGCCACACCGGAGGGGTACCGGACGGCGACACTCAAGGAATCCGAGCCATCTGCCGCTGACTACGCCGCCTTCACTGAAGCCCTGGAGAACGGTGAGATCGACGTTCTGGTGTTCAATCCGCAGACCGCAACAGACGCCACCGAACGCCTGCGGGACGAGGCTGAGGACCGAGGAATCCCGGTGGTCGAAATTTTCGAGACCCCTTCACGGAACGAGAACTTCTTCGACTTCTTCAGGGGCGCGGTTGAACGTCTCAACAGCGGAGCACAGCAGGCCAAAAAGAACTAACCCCCTGACCTGCACCGATTCACGACCGCAGCCTTCCCGGCGGAGCCTCATCCCGCGGGGAAGGCTCCGCTGCTGTCCGGGATCTTTTCCGGACAGCCCATCCGAAATGAGCCGCCACCATGGTCCTGACCTTCACTGATGCAGCCGTTGACCCACTCTTCTCGGAACTGAACCTGACCGTGGAACGGGGCGAGTTCCTGGCCGTTCTCGGACCCAATGGGGCGGGGAAATCAACCCTCCTGCACACGGTGACCGGAACCCGGAAACTCACCCACGGCACGGTGACGGTCACCGGGCGCACCGGTTTCATCCCCCAGCAGCGCATGTTCTCACCGGACCTCCCTCTCCGTGCCCGTGACCTGGTTGACCTGTCCGCCGCACACGGCGTAATCAGGCGTCGACGCGCACGCCGCGGAATGGTATGCGAACTGTTGAAGGAGGTGGGCGCCACCGGGATAGCCGACCGTCGGGTGGGGAATCTGTCGGGCGGGCAGCAGCAGCTCGTGAGACAGGCACAGGCACTGGCGAATGACCCGGAGTTACTGCTCTGCGACGAGCCCCTGTTATCCCTGGACATGGGTGTGCAACGACGGACGGTGGACCTCATCGACCGGAGACGTCGCGGGGCAGGTACGGCGGTCGTGTTCGTCACCCATTCCATCAACCCGGTACTCCGGGTAGTCGACCGGGTCCTCTACCTCGGGCCGCACGGACATGTGCTCGGTGGCGTCGACGAGGTGATGCGCTCCGAGACACTGTCTGAGCTGTACGGCACACGTGTCGACGTCATCGACGTTGACGGCCGACTCATCGTCATCTGATCCGTACCACCGATAACGAGGACACACCATGGACATCACCCAGTTCATAGACGACACGAGATATCTGCTCGGCGTGGGTTTCGTGCGAGATTCCCTGATCGCCGCCGGGCTCCTGGGCGTGCTCTCCGGGCTGATGGCACCACTGGTGGTGCTGCGACGGATGTCCTTCGCCGTACACGGCACCAGCGAACTCGCACTCATGGGCGCATCAGCCGCACTACTGCTCAGCATGAACGTCGGATTCGGTGCCGTGCTGGGATCCATCGTCGCGGCGATCGTTCTCGCGTTACTCGGTATGCGGCAACAGGACACGGCGGTCGGTGTCGTACTGAGTTTCGGCATGGGCCTGTCAGTTCTATTCATCCATCTGTACCCGGGGCGCTCATCAAACGCTTTTTCCCTGCTCACGGGGCAGATTGTGGGGGTCCAGTCGAGTTCAGTGTGGCTGCTCGCCGGAGTGACGGCCCTCGTCACGGTCGCAGTACTCGTGTTCTGGCGACCGATCCTCTTCGCGTCCGCAGATCCGCAGATGGCCGCGGCCGCAGGAGTCAACGTGCACCTCGTCGCCGTAGGGTTCGCGGTTCTCGTGGGGCTGTCTGCCGCGGAGGGCGTACAGATCGTCGGCGCTCTTTTGGTGATGGCGTTACTGATAACGCCAGGGGCAGCCGCCGTTCAGGTGACATCCAGCCCGGTGCGGGCCGTTCTGTTGTCCACCTTGTTCGCGGAAATCGCCGCGGTCGGAGGGTTCGTGCTGTCACTGGCTCCGGGACTACCGGTGAGTGTCTTCGTCACAGCTATCTCATTCTTCATCTACCTGGTGTGTCGCCTGATCGGATACCTTCGGGGCCGCACCGCGCAACGGGATGAGGACGCGTTTCGACGCCGCGCCCAGAACGGTCTGCAGGTGATCGAGGAGCATATGACTGGTGTTTCGCCCCGCACCGGCCCCTCGGTATAGGAAATCATCGGTGGAGGTCCGGTTGCGGCGGGGACGAAAGGGCGGCGCCCCACCCCCGGGGATCTACTTGAGCTGAGCCCGCCGCTGGCGAGCGAACTCACTCAGTACGACCCCTGCCGCGACGGAGGCATTGAGTGATTCCACCCAGTCCGACATGGGAACCGACAGAGTGACATCGCAGGTTTCACCGACAAGGCGGGAGATTCCCTTGCCCTCACTACCGACGACGACGACCGTGGGACCTGTTCCGTCATAGGTGTCCAGGGTATGATCCCCCCCGGCGTCGAGCCCGACAATCTCGTATCCAGCTTTCTGGAACTGCTTGAGGGTACGGGTCAGGTTGGTGGCCTTCGCCACCGGGAGACGCGCCGCGGTACCCGCGGATGTGCGCCAAGCAACGGCAGTGACAGATGCCGAACGACGCTCCGGGATGACCACACCATGACCACCGAAAGCCGCGACAGAACGGATGACGGCACCGAGGTTACGGGGATCGGTGACGTTGTCCAGACAAACGATAAGCCCGGGCTCACCGCGCTCGTTGACCTGTTCAATGAGATCTTCGACCGCCGAATAACGGAACGGGGGCATCTGCAGACCGATCCCCTGATGCATGCCGTTACCGGTCATGTTGTCTAGATCCGCGCGCGGAACCTCGATGATGGAGATACCTCGGTGCCCCGCGAGCTGTACGGCCTCCGTCAGGCGCTCGTCACTCTCTGTGCCGAGCGCGACGTAGAGCGCGTTAGCCGGAGCTTTCGCTCGCAGACACTCGACGACTGGGTTACGCCCCACGACGAGCTCGGTGGTCTCTTCCTTGATGTGGCGACCACGTGCACGCCGCTCCGCTTCCTTTTTCCGCTTGTGCGCGGGGTGGTAGGTACGGTCCTCCGCCTTCGGCGTGGGACCTTTGCCTCGCAGACCACGGCGGCGCTGGCCACCTGATCCGGCCTGTGCGGTCTTCTTGTCGGTTTTGCGCACCGCTCCGGTGCGTTTGGAATTTCCAGCCATGATACTTCAGGGGCCTTACTTGTCGTCGGTGTTGGCGCGTAACGACCACTGTGGGCCGTCGGCGGTGTCAGTGATCTCAATGCCCGCCGCCGTCAGGCGATCACGCACCTCATCAGCAGTGGTCCAGTCCTTCGCCGCACGAGCGGCGGTGCGGCGATTCAGTTCAGCCCGGATCAGGATGTCCAGGGCCACACGCGCCGCATCATCAGTGCCATCGGACGCGGTCCGGGAGGCGGTCCAGGTATCGGACTGGGGATCGACACCAAGGATGGCCATCATCGCACGGATCTGACCTGCGAGGCGAACCGCTTCATCCCGGTCCCCCGCTGCAAGCGCGGTGTTTCCGGCGCGAACCGCGTTGTGCACCTCCGCCAGCGCCGCCGGAACACCGAGATCGTCGTCCATGGCTGCGGCAAAACGGTCCGTCCATGTGGTGCGTTCCACAGGGCCAACCCGGTCCAGGAATGCCTCAATACGACGGTATCCGGTGGCCGCATCCGAGAGAGTCGACTCGGAATATTCGAGCATGGAACGGTAGTGCGCGCTACCGAGGTAGTAGCGGAGCTCAACGGGGCGCACGAGAGTGAGGACGTGCGGGACGGAGAGCACGTTGCCGAGGGACTTGCTCATCTTCTCTCCGGCCATGGTGACCCAGCCGTTGTGCATCCAGTAGCGGGCGAATCCGTCACCTGCGGCGGTCGCTTGCGCGGCTTCGTTCTCGTGGTGCGGGAACTTCAGGTCCAAGCCACCACCGTGAATGTCGAATTCCCCGCCGAGGTATTTGGTGGCCATCGCCGAGCATTCCAGATGCCAGCCGGGACGTCCGTCACCCCACGGGGTCGGCCACGACGGTTCCCCGGGTTTTGCGGCCTTCCACATGGTGAAATCACGTGGATCGCGTTTCCCGGTACCCGCTGATTCGCCCTGGTCGAGTTCGTCGAGGCGTTGTCCGGAGATCTTCCCGTAGCCGTCTACGGTTGCCGGTGAGCAGTAGACGTTACCGTCCGCCGCATAACCGTGCCCGGCGTCGATAATCCGCTGCATGTAGCCGATCATCTCCGTGATATGACCCGTCGCACGAGGCTCCAGGGACGGCGGACGCACACCGAGCTGCTCATACGCCCAGGTGAAGGCACGCTCATGGGTCGCCGCCCACTCCCACCACGGCCGGGCGGCCTCCGCGGCCTTCGTGATGATCTTGTCGTCAATGTCGGTGACGTTGCGGACGAACGCTACATCCAGGCCCTTCGCCTCAAGCCAGTTACGAAGGATATCGAACGCGACCCCGCTACGGACGTGCCCGATGTGCGGAGTCGACTGGACCGTCGCACCACACAGATACACCGAGGCATGCCCTGGGCGCAGGGGCACGAAGTCTCGGAGGGTACGGGTCGCTGAGTCGTAGATTCGCAGAGTCACGCACCCATCCTATCCGCAGCACCCCTGATTCCGGGTGCCGGGACGGTCACTGCGGCGAGATCAGACGGACACGGGATAAACCAAAGCGGTGGCGACAGCGGCACGCCCTTCACCCCGTCCCGTGAAACCCATGTGATCAGTCGTGGTGGCCGAGATGTTGACGGGAGCTCCGAGAATCTCCGCGATCACGCTCTGCGCCTCTTCGCGGCGAGGCCCCATTTTCGGTGTATTGCCGATCAACTGCACTGCAACGTTACCGATCGCCCAGCCGTTCTCATCAAGGAACTCGCGCGCCTCCCGCAGAAGGCGGGCACCGGACACCCCGTCATATTCAGCTCTGCCGACGCCAATGAAAGAACCGAGATCGCCGAGAGACGCCGCGGAGAGCAACGCATCGACGAGTGCATGGGCAACCACGTCACCGTCGGAGTGCCCCTCACAGCCGTCGGTTTTCCCGAAGTTCAGGCATGCGATCCAGCAGGCTTTACCCGCCTCGATCTGATGGGCGTCTGTTCCGATACCGACACGGGGAATGATGGGACTGTCAGTCACCGGGCACCTCGAAAATCGTGGGTTCAACCTCATCCGTAATGTGGCGGGCGAGGATCATGTCCAGGGGAGTGGTCACCTTCAAGGCCATCGGATCACCTTTCACGCAGGTGACGGTGTGCCCCGCCCATTCCATGAGCGAGGCATCATCGGTTGGGGTGAAAACCGGGTTCTCCGAACTGAAGTAGGCAAGATTAGCCGCGCGTAGCGCTGCGAGGTCGAAACCCTGCGGGGTCTGTACCGCCCGGAGATTCACGCGGGGCGGAGTATCGACGACACGTCCCCGGTCGACAACCTTGATGGTGTCGGTCACTGGAAGCACCGGGATCACCGCGATCTCCCCCTGCCGTACCCGCTGCACGACCCGTGCGATCAGACCGGGTGGGGTGAGGGCGCGTGCCGCATCATGGATGACCACCACCCCGTCTGGAGCATCAATCGCCTGCAATCCCGCCCACACGGAATCCGCGCGCTCCCCACCACCATGGACGAGCCGAACGGGAAACGAAGAATCGTCGAGAAGCCCGGCGCGGTCAAGGATCGTACGGGCATACTCCGACATGTCGGGACTGACCAAAACGATCACCTCGTCAATGACCCCCGACGTAGCCATCGCACGGACACTACGTTCCACGAGGGTCCGGCCGCGTAGGGACACGAACGCCTTGGGCACCGGCGCACCCAGCCGGGAACCTCTCCCGGCTGCAGCGAGCAAAGCAGTGACCCGGCGCTCGTCCACGGAAACTGACACGGTACGGAAACGGACTAGTCGTCCGAGTCGTCGTCGAGGTCGATGTCATCAAGGTTGATGTCCGGCACCTCACCGGCATCATTCTTCGACTCGGCTTCCTCGGTGACTCCGCTGGCATTATGCCGCTCGATCGTCGCATCCATCTGGGCCTGCATATCATCGGCCTTGACGTCGTCGACACTCTCCGCGAGGGCTAGCTCCCCGACCAGAACCTGGCGGGCCTTGGCAAGCATCCGCTTCTCCCCCGCGGAAAGACCACGATCCTGGTCCCGCCGCCAGAGGTCACGCACGACCTCGGCGACCTTGTTCACATCACCCGAAGCGAGACGCTCCTGGTTCGCCTTATACCGGCGGGACCAGTTACCCGCTTCCTCGACATCCGTCTCCCGCAGCACCCCGAAGACCTTCCGCAACCCCTCTTCACCGACCACGTCGCGCACACCCACGAGTTCCGCGTTCTTCGTCGGAACTTTGACGGTGAGATCCGACTGGTGGATCTGCAGGACCAGGTAGTCAAGCACCTCGCCGCCGATCTCCCGGCTCTCGATCGCCTCGATCACAGCTGCGCCATGATGCGGATAGACGACGGTGTCGCCGACCTTGAAATCCATGCCCACTTGGTGCACCTTCCTGCGCCCACCGGCGCCACGGTGAAACTTCACTGTTGCGGGCTGATTCTATCACGGTCACCACCAGCTCTTTTCGCCCGAAGGCCCGGACCTGCACCGACGCCGAATGCGCACGACACAGCACCCCAGCTTCCCCGGAGCGAACATGGAAATGACATTTCACGCAATCTTAGGATTGCCCCCGCACTCCCCCTACGGCAGTCCCCGGAACTTCGTGGAGAGCCTGAACAGCCGCTAGAGTGATGGTAACAACTGTCTCACCCTAAAGCCTTCCGATGGAGGACACTGAAAGTGATCACCACCAAGACCGTGAAAGGCGGGGCAGCGCTCCTCGTCGCCGTTGCGGCGTCCCTGACCTTGAGCGCCTGCAGCTCCGGCCAGATCTCCCAGACTGCGAGTCAGGTCGCCGCGGTCGACGGGGCCCGTGCGGACACCACCGACGGTAAATTGGCGGTTCGCGGTGTTACCGTCGAGGTCAGCGGCACACCGACAGCCGCCCTCCGCTTCACCTTGGTCAATCAGGACACCGACATGACGGTGCATACCCTGAAGGGCGCTTCCGTCAACGGAGAGAAAGTGACGCTGAAGGGAGACACCGAACTCAGCCGGGACTGTTCCCTCGTCGCGGGATCCCGGGAGTACCTGTCGAGGCTCCCAGAGGCCGGCGACGGCATCTGCATCTCCCACCTGGTCACCGAACTCGACGACCAGGGGTTCCCCCCGGGCGGCAACGCTGACGTGGTGTTCACCTTCGACAACGGTCAGCGGATCGACGTGTCCGCGACAGTCTCCGCCCCGCACCTCGCCCCCTCGGACGTCGACCGCACAACCTACGGTGATGACACGCACGATAGTCACTCCGGCGGACACTGAATCACGACCTGACGGAACCGGCACCTCGGGAGGTGCCGGTTCTTTTCTCTTTCCACCCCCATCCCAAGACTCGAACATGTTTTCGCTAAGTGTCCGGCCGACGGGTTAGGGTAATTCACCATGGCCAAGAAACCCCGTAGCGTGCACACCTGTTCCGAGTGCGGTTACAGCACACCCAAGTGGCTGGGACGCTGCCCTGATTGCGGCGGCTGGGGTACCCTCGCCGAGGCCCGCGTCACCGACGGAGGGAACACCGCGGCGACGGCTGCGGTCGGGGGCGGTATCTCCGCAGGCATAACCCCCACCTCACCGGCTGTCCCCATCAGTCGCATCGATCCGGCATCCGCGCGGACAGTCCCTACCGGCATCGGTGAACTCGACCGGGTCCTCGGCAACGGGATCGTCCCGGGGTCCGTGGTGTTGCTCGCAGGCGAGCCGGGCGTCGGAAAATCTACCCTCCTCCTGGAAGTAGCCGCGCGCTGGGCGGCACAACCAGTACCCGGGAACGCTGCACACCGGGTCGTCACCGGAGACACCCGGACAGCTCTCTACATCACCGCCGAGGAGTCCGCTGGTCAAGTACGAATGAGGGCACAGCGCACAGGAGCCCTGCAACCGACGCTGTATCTCGCTGCGGAGTCCGACCTTGACGTCGTTTTCGGACATGTGGAACAGCTCAAACCCAGTCTCCTCATCGTTGATTCTGTGCAGACGATGCACATCAGTGGGGTCGAGGGAGTCTCAGGCGGGGTGGCCCAGTCCCGTGCCACGACCGCAGCGCTGACTACTCTCGCCAAGACAACGGGGATCCCGGTGATCCTCGTCGGACACGTAACCAAGGATGGTTCCGTGGCGGGGCCCCGGGTGCTCGAACACCTCGTTGATGCCGTGCTGCTCTTCGAGGGGGATCGGCACTCCTCATTACGGATGCTGAGGGGCATCAAGAACCGGTTCGGTGCCACTGACGAGGTCGGTTGTTTCGAGCAGACGGGGGACGGGATCCGGGAAGTCACTGATCCGTCAGGACTGTTTCTCTCGCACCGTGATTCAACACCCGACGGGACAGCGGTGACGGTGGCAATGGACGGGGTGCGTCCGATTCTCGCCGAAGTGCAGTCACTGCTCGTTCCCACCCAGTCCAAGAATCCACGCCGTGCGGTCACCGGCCTCGACGCGACCCGGGTACCCATGGTGCTGGCGGTTCTCGCGGCTCGGGCGGGAAGGCAGTCCTTCGACCGGGAGGTGTATATAGCAACTGTAGGGGGAATGAAGGTTGGGGAACCCGCAGCCGACCTCGCGATCGCACTGGCCACGGTTTCCGCCATGGACGGTCAACCACTACCGCCGAAGACGGTGGTGCTCGGTGAAGTGGGACTCGCCGGTGAGATCAGGCGTGTACCTGACCTGCGGCGCAGACTCCAGGAAGCTGCACGCCTCGGCTACATCGCGGCGATCGTCCCAGCCGGGGAGAAGCTCACCGTACCGGGTATACGGATCATCGGGGTGTCCACCATCGGGGAAGCGATTTCGGCTATCTGCTGAAAAGGAACGCTACAGGGGTGGTGTCACCTCAGATTGAACGGATGCGCATCAGAGTGATTACCACCGACGAGAGTGTGCAGGTAGTAGCTGCCAACGGGCACCTGCACCCGGTCACCACAGCTACCCGGTGCGGAATTGGTCCGCGACCAGATCGCCTCATAATAGCGTTCCTCCCCCGCTGGGAACCTACGTTCGGTGACATCAACGGCCGGATTACAGTCAACATCCGACCACACTCGCCGGTTCGTCGCCAGATCATAGACCTCGAAGCGGAGAACGTCCTTGCCCAGGTCGATCATGCAGTCCGCAGCGGTCGGGTTCTTCACCGTCATGTAAAACCTGGGTTGGACGTCCGGTGCGTACGCGGCCTGATCCGACGTCGCGGTAACGATGAGATCACTCAGGTCACAGGTGGCCTTCGGCTCATCGGTGCCCTGCCCGGGGGCGGGCTGCCCCGGTTCCGCGTAGGGTTTACGGCTCTCTGCCTCGGTGGTCGGGCGAACACCTGCGTCCCCGGAATCGCGTTTCCCGGAATCGCGTTCCTCATCTGGGGCAGTGGTGGAGGTCGTTGAGGTCTGCGCGGATGTCGTGCCTGGTGCCACTGAGCTGGACCCGGCGGTTCCCTCCGTTGCCGTCGGTTGTGGCTCATCTCCACCGCCGGTGAGCGCGGAGATGAGCCACACGACCAGAAGAACTATGAGGAGCAGCACGACGATCGCCGCCACGCGGCGCCTAATGTAGATCTCTCGGGGCAGTCGACCATTTCTGTTGTCCACGGAACCGAGTCTATGCTGTGCAGCCGCCGGTGCTGTGTCAGTTCCGCGGCGTGTCCGTCATGTTTTGTCACTCATCGTGGACACCAATCGTCACCACGGGTTCCGCCATGCCGTCTGAGAGCCGGTAACGGACCCCGACGATGCCACATGTCCCCTTGGACACCCGGGCCTTGATCTCGGGCGAACGAGACAACACCTGATCGACGGTCTCTGCGACATGGTGTGCCTCGAACTCCTCGATCGTACGACGCCCGGCCGCCCGGGCGTCGAGGATGGAAGGACTGACTTTCTCGATGAGAACACGTTGAAATCCGCCTGGTATCTCATGCCCGTCAAGCGCCGCCATCGTCGCAGCAACAGCTCCGCAAGACTCGTGCCCGAGGACGACGACGAGTGGAACATGGAGAGACTCCACCGCATATTCCAGGGACCCCAGCACCGCCAAATCAATGATCTCGCCTGCAGTCCGGATGACGAAGACATCACCCAGCCCCTGGTCGAAGATGAGTTCCACAGGTACCCGCGAATCCGAACAGGCGAGAACAACCGCGAGAGGTTCCTGTCCATGGGTCAACTGACTGCGACGTAGAGCATCCTGGTTGGGTCGCTCCACCGAGAAGTTCATGAAACGGCGGTTCCCCTCGATCAGGGCGGCCCAAACGGCCGACGGATAGCGGGGGGTCCGGTTTTCATCCGGTGGCAGGGTGTTCATCATCTCTCAATTGTGCACGGTCGGACCGCCAAGTGGGGGCATTTCCTCGATATACGGCTCACTGCCGAAACCCGATAGACTCGTCCCACTGTGATCACCTTGCCTCTCCTGCGCTGGTATGAAGCCAATCGGCGTGACATCGTGTGGCGGACTCCCGCCACGGATGCCTGGGGAATACTGCTGTCCGAGGTGATGAGTCAGCAGACCCCCGTCCGCAGGGTCGAGCCGGTCTGGTGCGAGTGGATGGAACGCTGGCCCACGCCCGCAGCTCTTGCCGCCGCCGGTACCGATGAAGTACTTCGCGCGTGGGGACGCCTCGGTTATCCGCGGCGTGCCCTCCGCCTACAGGAATGCGCCGCCGCAATCACCGAACGTCACGACGGTCAGGTGCCGAACAATGTCGATCAGCTTCTCGCCCTTCCCGGCATCGGCGATTACACAGCCCGCGCAGTCGCGGCATTCGCCTACGGGTGCCGCGTTCCGGTCGTGGACACCAACGTACGGCGAGTGTACCGGCGACTCGTGGAGGGCCGTTTCCTCCCCGGTCCACCGCGCCGCCGGGATCTCAGCGACATCGAGAAGCTGTTGCCCTCCGACCCGGAGCAGGCTCCCAGATTCTCCGTCGCACTGATGGAACTCGGAGCACTGGTCTGCACCGCAACCCGTCCGAAGTGTGCGGACTGCCCCGTACGGACCGACTGCGCCTGGCAACGGGCAGGTCGTCCGGACCCCACCCCGGAAGAACTGGGAGCGGCGAAAAAGCGGGTGCAGAAGTTCGCTGGTACCGACCGCCAGGTCCGAGGCAAGATCATGGCCGTTCTCCGGGGTGCACACGGCCCGGTTGCCCGCGCAGAGATCGACGCCGTATGGCCGGATGCCGCTCAACGGTCCCGGGCGCTACTCAGCCTCCTCACCGATGGTCTCGTTGAGGACCGGGGTGACGGTCGGATCGGGCTTCCGCTCCGGGGTGCTCGGTAGGGTCCGTGAGCTGTTTCTTGAGATCGATACTCCGCCCGTAGGCCCAATCCCGGTCAGTGAGCATCCGAGCGAGCGCCAAGCCCGCCGCGATACTGACCACGACGAGCGCTGCGGACGCCGCCGATGAGATCGCCAGATCCATGTCCCCGGTGTTCAACGCATACATCGAGGTGTACATGGCCACGCCGGGAATCATGATGACCGACGCCGGGACCGTCACGGTGATTCGTGGGATCCTGGCAGCCCGATGGATCAGAACCGCAGTGAGACCAATGAGCACTCCGGCGATGAACGCGGCAAGATGCTGCGGTGCACCATGCGCGGCGAGAACCAGACGGAGCATGTTCGCCACCGTCGCAACCGCAGCACCCAACAGCGCCATCCGTCGCGAACAGTTGAACAACATCGCGAAACCCGCGACGCCAGTGAAACTGGCGACTGCGGCAGCACCCCACCAGCCCACGGACGGCGGGCCGGGAAAAGCAGGTAGCGGGTTGAGTCCGGTGACCATGCTGATCATGCTCACTGAGATTGTGGCGGTGACAATGACACTCAATGCGTACGTCAACCGGGAGATCCCCGCGGTGATGTCGAAACGAGTGAGATCCAGCAGCGCGGAGAACAGTGGAAATCCGGGAATGAGAAACAGCACGGCGGCCACGTATCCCGCAGTGAAGGACGTCGGGTCAGCACGCCCCGTCATCTCCAGGATCACTGCGACCAACCAGTACACGAGACAGGCGACGGACCCCGCTGCGGCGACCGTCCCCAGTTGATTGAAGTGCCTCTTGCCGAGCGTCACCCGGATAAATTGTCCGCAGGCTGCGGACACCGCAACGACAGCGGCCTCGCTGAACGGATACCGGTTCAGGATCGCGAAGGACGCACACGCCAGCCCGGCAGCGACAGCCAGAAGCAACCGAGACCAACGTTTGACCACATTCCGCTCGATGACGGTCAAGTGATCGTTGAGCTCCTCGACGGTGAAACGGCGGTGCATGTGATGGGTGAGGTCCTCCAGCGCCTCAATCCGCGAAGCATCGACTGCAGGTTCATGATGATTCGCCACGACGGTGCGAAACATTTCACCCCGATGAAACGTGCAGGTGATGGTGTTCACCGAGATGATCGCATCCAGTCTGTCGAACCCGAGGGAACGAGCCGCCCGCTTCATCGCACGCTGCACCCGGTAACCTGCGGTACCTGCGGCGGTCATCATCAGGCCGAGCCGGAGAACGGCATCGGCTTCCCGCCCCATCTGCTGCTGCATCCGGATCAGTTGTTGCAGTTCTCCGTCTGACTGGCCATCAGCCATCAGTACCATTCACCTTCCTCGCACCTCGCCGAGGTGTTCCCCGACTCTTTCTTCCGTAGCCGGAACCTCAGCGCCAACGTCCCCGCCAGTTGAGTCCGCCCGGAAGACGAAGTGAGATCCGACCGCGCGAGTTCACCGTCAACGGACCGAAACGCCTCGACACGGACGCGCCCGATTTTGACAGATTGAGCCATGTTTTCTTTCCGAGTGACGTACGTCGACGATAATTCAGCCCCACTGATGCTCCCGCTTTCTCTCTGTTTCACAGATCGCACGATGCCCCACGATGGAGGATCCGACGCAATGATGATGGAATGGTGCCCGGAAACTTCCGACTACTTCCGTACGCTACCGGAATCTGCGGCATTTCGGGCACCCTGCACCTCATTCTACGACCCTGCCACGCCCCCGTTCCTGTAATCTCACCCTCATAGTGGCTGATCTCCGCTCCATAAGAAAGATACGCCGGACACGGCCGAACCTCTGTCCACACCACTTCCTGCTTCTACGATCTGGCAGACCTGGTTACGGATCGGAACTGCTGTCGTACGAGAGCGCTCCCCTTACCCTATTCCTTAGAAGAGGATCTAAAGCACAGTGGGAACGGGTGAAGTGTCTTCCCCGTACTGTCATCCCGATGCAGTTCATCGTGCAGACCTACCGCCCGGTGCGCTCCGACCACGGAACAACACCGAAACCCCGACCGTGGGACTCTGGTCGGGGTTTCGATGTTGTTCCAATGTTTAAAGGGTACCTGCAGGGGCCTGTCCGCCACCCTGCGCGCCACCGTCATCGTCGGAGGCCGAGTGCCGCCCCTTACTCTGATCAGGATGGTCGGGATTCTCGACGTGCTCGGCGGATTCGATGACGTTCTCCGTCTCAATCTCCCGGGCAGTGTCGCTCTCGGGTACGTCACCGTCAGCGGCATCCGCGACTTCCTTGATCGCCTCGGCGGCTTCGACACTGATCTCACTGAAGTCGGTGTCTTCCGGAAGCGGCTTGGGTCGCGGGACGAAAGTGAAGATGGCGTCCGTCCCCTTGGATTCCCCGTCCCAGTTCTCAACGTCGACGGTCACGATCTCACCAGCGCCGAGCTCTCCGAAGAGGATCTTCTCGGACAGGGTGTCCTCGATCTCCCGTTGGATGGTGCGACGCAGCGGACGGGCACCGAGTACCGGGTCGAATCCGCGCTTGGCCAGTAGGCGCTTCGCTTTATCGGTGAGTTCGAGATCCATGTCCTTGGCGTGCAATGCCTTGGTGACGCGGGCGGCGATGAGATCGACCATCTCGACGATCTGCTCCTCAGTGAGCTGGTGGAACACCACCACATCATCAATGCGGTTGAGGAACTCGGGGCGGAAGTGCTTCTTCAGCTCGTCGTTGACCTTCTGCTTCATCCGCTCATACTGGCCTTCGACCCCCAACGCACCACTACCGGAGAATCCCATCCCCACAGCCTTGGAGATGTCTTGGGTACCCAGGTTCGAGGTGAAGATGAGCACCGTGTTCTTGAAGTCGACGACACGTCCCTGACCGTCGGTGAGACGACCTTCCTCCAGCACCTGGAGCAGAGTGTTGTAGATCTCCTTGTGCGCCTTCTCAATTTCGTCGAAGAGCACCACGGAGAACGGCTTGCGGCGTACCTTCTCGGTGAGCTGCCCGCCCTCCTCGTATCCGACATATCCGGGAGGTGCACCGAACAGGCGGGAAGCGGTGAAACGATCATGAAACTCACCCATGTCGATCTGGATGAGCGCGTCATCCTCACCGAAGAGGAAGTTTGCCAGAGCCTTCGACAGCTCGGTCTTACCAACACCGGACGGACCCGCGAAGATGAACGAACCGCTCGGACGCTTCGGATCCTTCAGACCAGCACGGGTACGCCGGATCGCACGGGAAACCGACTTGACGGCGTCATCCTGGCCGATGATCCGCTTGTGCAGTTCATCCTCCATGCGCAGCAGCCGGGAGGATTCCTCCTCGGTGAGCTTGAACACGGGGATACCCGTCCAGTTGCCCAGTACCTCGGCGATCTGCTCCTCGCCGACCTCGGCGATCTCCTCCAGATCCCCGGACCGCCACTGCTTCTCTTTCTCCGCACGCTCTTCGCCGAGCTTGCGCTCCTTGTCGCGAAGTCCCGCAGCCTTCTCGAAGTCCTGCTCGTCGATGGCCGCTTCCTTCTCCCGGCGGACATCATTGATGCGTTCGTCGATCTCCCGCAGCCCCTCAGGTGCAGTCATCCGCTTGATACGCATGCGGGCACCTGCCTCATCGATGAGATCAACGGCCTTGTCCGGCAGGAAACGGTCGTTGATGTAGCGGTCGGAAAGATTCGCCGCAGCGGAGAGCGCCCCATCCGTGATGGAAACTCTGTGGTGTGCTTCGTAGCGGTCACGCAAGCCCTTGAGAATCTCAATCGTCATCTCGACACTCGGCTCAGGCACCTGAACTGGCTGGAAACGGCGCTCAAGGGCGGCATCCTTCTCGATGTGCTTCCGGTACTCATCAAGCGTGGTCGCACCGATCGTCTGAAGTTCACCTCGAGCCAGCTTCGGCTTGAGCAGGCTGGCCGCGTCGATGGCGCCTTCCGCCGCACCTGCACCAACGAGGGTGTGGATCTCATCAATGAACAGGATGATGTCGCCGCGCTGGTTAATCTCCTTGAGTACCTTCTTCAGGCGCTCCTCAAAGTCACCGCGGTAACGGGAACCCGCGACGAGGGAACCGAGATCGAGTGAGTAAACCTGCTTGTCCTTCAAGGTCTCCGGAACCTTGCCGTTGACGATATCCAGGGCAAGACCCTCAACGACGGCTGTTTTACCCACACCGGGTTCACCGATGAGCACAGGGTTGTTCTTCGTCCTACGGGAGAGGACCTGCATGATCCTCTCGATCTCCTTCTCCCTGCCGACGACCGGATCGAGCTTGCCCTCCTTTGCCGCGATGGTCAGGTTACGACCGAACTGGTCGAGCACCAGCGAATTGGAGCGCTCACCGGCAGGCCCCGATGCACGACCGGACGGATTCGACCCCGCCCCGACTGCTTCCGGCCCGGAGGCGGACTCCGGGGAATCACCCTGTCCACCCTCATACCCCGAGAGCAACTGGATGACCTGCTGCCTGACTCGGGGCAGGTCGGCGCCGAGTTTGACGAGCACCTGGGCGGCGACCCCCTCTCCCTCACGAATGAGGCCGAGGAGCAGAAACTCGGTGCCGATGTACTTGTGACCCATCTGCAATCCCTCGCGGAGCGAGAGCTCGAGAACCTTCTTGGCGCGCGGGGTGAAGGGAATGTGACCGGTGTGCGGCTGGGTGCCGTGACCGATGATCTCCTCGACCTCCTGACGGACGGCGTCCAACGAGATCCCCATGGACTCGAGTGCCTTCGCCGCGACGCCCTCACCCTCGTGGATGAGACCCAGAAGAATGTGCTCGGTGCCGATGTAATTATGGTTCAACATCCGCGCCTCCTCCTGAGCCAGGACGATGACGCGGCGGGCGCGGTCGGTAAACCTCTCGAACATATCTCTCCCCTGGAATCGCTGGGTGTTAGTGCCACCACTGTAACCCGCCCACCAAGGCCGATAATCCGCACCACCGCGCATATCAGGCACCAGGCGACACAACTTCCCACCCTTCGGATACATCCCTGCAGGTAAAATGCTTTTCGAAGGCCGATTCACAGGCTGTACGCCGGTAGCGAACACGGCCATGAAGAAACTTCTCCAACCCATCATGGTTCGACTTCCAACGCCGCGGAGCCGATACATGTTGTAAGGTCATCCCAGTGACATCATCTGTGATCCGATTCCTGGGGTTCGTCGCCGCCCTCCTCGGCGTGAGCGCGGCCGTCGTCGGCGGCTACGGTGCCGCGACAACCCCCTTCACCGATTTCCCGGCATTCGAGTCGACGGGAGACAAACTCCTGGCCTACTACTCGTACTTCACCTTGTGGTCGAATCTGTTGGGCGCTGCCGCCGGTGTTTCCTACGCCTTGTGGTTCACCCGCGGCCGAGACGGTGGATGGTTCGGAGCGGTACTCCGCATCGATGCCACGATCATGCTAATGGCGACAGGTCTGGTGTACCACCTCCTGATTGCCGACGGCTCCCCGCACACCGGAACCCAGGCCTTCACGGCACCCATCATCCACGGCATCATGCCGGTGCTTCTCCCGGTGATCTGGCTACTCCACCTCTCCCAACGCCACCGGCCCGATGTCCGAGTGAACACGGTTCTCGGCGCACTGTTCATCCCGGCAGTCTGGACCGCCTGGACGTTCTGGCGTGGCCAGGTCACCGCCGGGTATTACCCCTACGATTTCATGAACGCCGCCGAGATCGGACTGCCCCGGGCGATTCTCACCACCGCCGCGATCTACGCAGTCTTCATCGTCTTCATGCTCATCCTCGGAGTGGTGGAGCGAATCACCCTGAGAAGGTCGAAAATGCGGCAATCCTACATCACCGTCGATACAGCTAAATCCCGCCCGGCTAAGTAGACACTGGGCCTCTCGCACCAGTCGACCGGAATGTCCACCCACTGAATACGGTAAAAGCATTCCGTCCCTCTGTCCGTTGGTGAGGACATCCCCTACCGATCCCGATACCGGCACCTTACAGACCTACCGCAGGCGACGATAAGATGTCCCTGTTTACGGTCGCACAGCCGCCCTGAGAAGAGTTCGCCACTAGAACTGGCGACAGAGTTGTACTGCGGAAGAACCCTCATATTTTCCTTGACCCGAGGCAACGGGTCCGGTCAATTAACTATCCTGGCTCAGCCCAGACAGAACTGTACCCCGCCCCTTCATACCGAAGAGGCGGGGTACAGCGTGATCAGGTCAAAAGGAAACTAGTTCCTCCGCCGCCGGATAGTGACCAGGAAAACACCCAGTGCACTCAGCATCAGACCAATGACCAAAGTCCACAGAACATTCGCGCCAGTCACCGCCAGTGTCCTACCTTCATTGTCCACAACAGCGGCATCATGCTGATCCGGCTGGCTGGACGACGGCGCAGCCGTGACCGTTCCTGCGCTGTTCGAAATTGTCCCGGAAGGATGAGTTTCCGGAACCGGAGACTCCTTGCTGATCCCTTTACCCGGCTTACCGGGTTCCGGAGTTCCGGTCTCTGACGGCCGAGGAGTTTCCGTTGTCGTCACCTCCGTCCGAGGTCCGTCTTCCGGCTTCGGGGTTTCAGCTTCACTGGACGGAGATTTCGCCAGCAGGCTCACAGCCAGAACGAACGGAATCAAAGCCAGGAACAGCCCAACACCGGAAACCGAGGATCCCAGTTCCACTTCGCCTGAAGACCCAACCTCGCCACCTGAGCCAGGCATCAGCTCCT
>NZ_JAUERY010000005.1:0-193589 GCF_041357675.1 Corynebacterium sp. CCM 9203 | reverse complement strand
TGTGGCTCCGTCCATTCGACCGCAGCCAGGATTTCCTGGTCGTATGGACCCGTGCTTCGCGCGACACCGAGCTGCTGCCCCGTGCCGACGGACGTCCCCCGGCTTCCCATATCCTTGAGTATCGCTCCTGCCGGAAGGTCACCACTTCCAGAAAGACGGAGTTGTGCAGTGCCCGGAATCTGGTCGGCCGGAACACGGACGAAGACTTCCTGGATTCCGGACAGTGAGGTCTGGCGTCCGAGATCATCTCCGTTCGCATTAACCATGGTGAGTCCCGCAGGTGCACCGATCAAGGCGAGTGTCGCGTTGCTATCCGTCGATGAGACGCTGAAGGGGCCGACATCTGATCCGGACTCTCCGGTTTTGAGACCAGGACTTATGACTACCGGGTACTCAGGTGCCGGAATATCCTTCGCACTGTCCACGAGATAGTCAAAAACCGCCTTGACGGCAGTACCGTTGGGCCCCCAACTCTCAACGGTGATGTCATTGGTGAAGTGCCAGATGGCCGCCTGGGTTCCAGTGACCAGGATATCGCGGTTATTTGTATTTATACCGGCAGCGGTACTGAGCGCTGCTCCTGATATTACGTCATAATAAGCATGGTTCAATATCCATCGAACTTTGCCCGCGTTCGGGATTCCCTCAGCCTCAAACGTGGAGGGCTGATAGATCGAGTTCCTGGTAACCCCAAGCGGAGCGTTCAAACAGTAAGAATAAGGCCACGTATTAGTAGCATCATTCTTCATCCTGAAAAGTTTGACCGTCGAACTGTGGGCATTACTCTCGCCCGGATACCTGATCGAGATCGTATCCCCATCCCAGCTTGACTTCATCTTAATTTTGGCATCGAGAGTCGGCACCGGATCTCCCGCTGACACTGCCCCAACCGCATACACCTGCTGAGCCGGCACTGCCAGCCCAAACACTATGAGCACCACCGCCAGAAGCAGGGCTCCAACCCCACTTCTGCCACTTCCTGTTTTTACCCTCATACGATCCCTCCAACATTGCGGGTCCGAGAATCTCGAACTTCACAAAAATCTGATTGTTGCTGCACATGGATTTGTTTCCACACACTTAGTTATAGACTATAATATATGAGTAAATCTCTCAGGTAAAGGTCATGGCGTCAACCTGCGGAAAAAACACCCGCCCAGACCAAAACTGGGGAAACATATGGGCGCAAAAATGCTCCTGAACTGGCTGTTCATAAAACTTTTCAGGATTTCTTTTTTAACCGTCACGGCCCTCACAAAATGAAAAAATATGAAAATCCTCCCCACGCGTCGGTTTTTCCGAGAAAATGCTGCACCAGAAACCTGATCTGAGAGACTTCCCTCCACAGCATTTTTTATCTTCGTAGACTGGGTGACGAAGACTTGTACCGTACGGATCGTTCCCCTGACACAATGGACCCGAAGGAATGTCGGGACACAATACGGATCCAGTCCCATCCCACCGAAACACGGAGGAGAATCATGAATGCGCAGCCACTTTCCGTCACCGTCGTCGGTTCCATCAACGCCGATCTCACCGTCTCAGTCGCACGGCGCCCCGGACCAGGTGAAACCGTCATGGCGTCGGGTGGAAGCATCTCCCCCGGCGGCAAGGGGGCGAATCAGGCGGTCGCCGCCGCGCTGCAGGGTGCAGAAGTCCATTTCGTGGGTGCCGTGGGCGATGACGCGTACGCCGCACCGGCGACAGCGGTCCTCCGGTCCTCCGGTGTGGACCTGGCTGCGGTGGAAAAGTTTCCCGGCGCAACCGGCCTCGCGGTGATCACCGTGGATCCGACCGGGGAGAACTCGATAATGGTCATTCCCGGCGCGAACGGCGCGGTGGACGCGGATCTCGTCGACAGGTGGCGTGGAACGGTGGCTGAGGCTGGGATCGTTCTCCTGCAGGGTGAGATACCGGCATCCGGTTTTCACGCTGCAGTGGATGCGGCCACGGGGCGGGTGGTGGTCAATCTCGCGCCTGTGGTGGAGGTCGACCGGGACGCTTTGCTGCGGGCCGATCCGTTGATGGCGAATGAGCATGAGGCCGGCCTGATCCTTACGCAGTTGGGTGCAGACGGTGCCGCTGCGGTTGCGGCCGGCCCGGAGTCCTGTGCCCGGGCGCTCGTGGAGGCGGGTTTCTCCTCAGTCATTCTGACGCTCGGTGCGGAGGGCGCACTGGTGGCGACGCCCGAGGGCTGCGAGCGGATCCCGAGTCCGTCAGTCACCCCGGTGGACACCACCGGTGCGGGGGACGCGTTCGCTGGGGCGTGCGTGGCCCGACTCGCCGCCGGGGATGATCTCGTGACGGCCACGCGGCACGCGGTGCGGGTCGGCGCATTCGCGGTCACGGGGCACGGCGCCCAGGATTCCTACCCGGGGCCCGGTGTGGAGCTACCCGGTCAGGAGTAGGCCTGCGGCAAAATCCGTTCGAGGTCGAGCACATGCTCCTCGTCGATCCGGAAAACTTCGAACAGGCCCTCGAGGTTGTCCGGGATATCGGCACCGTGTCCGGTTGCGTCGAATGCCCCGGTGTCGAGGTGGTCCTTGTCATTCACGTGGTGTGTCCTCCGTGACGGTGTCTGTCATTTCCGAATCGTCCCGGTATCCGGGGGTGCCTCTACCCTAGCGCGTGGCGGCCACTGCACAACCTCCCTCAGTGATCCCGTGCCAGTTCCAGCAAGCGACCGAGGATGCCCGCGCCATCGTGGTGGATGCCGTCATGCTGGAACCGGTTGGTGATGTGGGGTCTGAGGTCCCGGTAGACCTCCGCGGTCTCCAGGGACATCTGCATCGGAACGTAGATGTCGTCGACGTAGATCGCTGCTGCGGCGACGGCCGGAGAGGACGCGATCACGTCGGCGTCGTAGAGGCGAGACCAGTCATCCTTCACCGCAAGATCCTCGGCAACGCTCCGGAACGGGACCAGAGCCGGGTCCTCCTCGAACTGCCAGGGGTAGATGTGTTCGCCGGTGAGGTAGAAGGGTTCGGAGAGGTCGCGGGGGTCGGCGTCCTCGGCAAAGCCCTCCACCGTGGTGCGCATGCGGTGCGCGGACCAGTCGGTGGCGCCGGGGACGGTGCCCCCGTAGATCGACTCGTGAATCACCGCGTAGAGCGGGTGCCGTTCCAGGCTGACTCGCCCACCAACGTCGTCAAGGAAATCCCGGCGCAGCCGCTTCTCCCCCTTCACCTCGTGGAAGGGCTGCTCGAAGAGGTAGGAGAGGGTGTCGAATCCGGCGCCGCGACCGAGTTCGGTTCCGATGAGCCGGAGCCTTCTGGAGCTCAGGCGTTCACCGGTGGGGAGTCGTTCGTCGGAGTTGTCCAGGTGGTGACAGACCTCGCGGATCCGGTCTTCGACCCAGTCGAAGCGCGCGTAGAAGTCCCGGTGGCGGCGGGCTAGTTGGGTGTAGGTCGCGCGGTAGACGTCATCGATGCTCCGGCTGATGGTCGGCAGTCCGCCGGTGAGCAGTGCGGTGTCCACGCGATCAGGGTGACGGGAGAGATACGTGGTGATGCAGAAGCCGCCGAAGCTCTGCCCGTAGAGCGAAACCCGCTGCACACCGAGGTACTCCCGGAGCCGTTCACAGTCCTCGACGATGAGGTCAGCACGTAGCAGCGTGAGCCGTTCGGTGAGGTCCGCGGCGTCGATGTGCGGGCAGGCTGCGTCGATCCGGCCGGAGCGCCCGGTTCCCCGCTGGTCCAGGAGGACGAGGCGGTGGGTTTTCAGTACCTCAGCGATCCAGCCACTGATGCCGGTGGGCCTGGGAGCAGGGTTGCCGGGGCCGCCCTGCAGGAAGATGAGGACGGGAAGGTTCTCCCCGCCATCCGGGATGATCTCACGGGCGTAGAGGTCGAGGTTTCCCCGTCCCGGGGCCGCCGGATCCCAGGGGACGGAGAGGGTGTGGCTGCGGAAGGTGTGTCCGAACCGTCGGCTGGTGGTGGTGACCGTCATAAGGTTCCAGGATAGCGGCCTCCCCGGTGCCCGGGGGACTACATTCGGGAGGTATGGATACTCATGATCTGATCACCTCGAACGGCCTGACCTTCCACCCCGCAGGTGCTCACCTCGTGTCGGTGGAGACCCCGGGAGGTGAACTGCTCTTCGTCAGCTCCACCACCGGCTGCGGGGTCGGCACCCCGATCCGTGGCGGGATTCCGCTGCTCGCCCCGTGGTTCGGGACCCTCCTGGGTGAGGAACCCGCCCACGGGTTCGCGCGGCGCATGGCATGGGACTGCCGGAGGACGGACACCGGCCTTGCCGCGACACTGGACCACGATGACTGGCGCCTGTCGTTCACCGCGGACCCGACGACAAACGGCGTCTTCGTGGAGCTGTCCGCCCACAATGACGCCGATGCCGACCGTCTGCTGCAGTTGGGGTTCCACCCGTACTACCTGATCGACGACATCGATCAGGCGACGGTGACCGGACTCGACGGCTCACCGGCTCTCGACCGCGTCACCGACCACGTCGGAACCGTCGAGGGCGCGATCTCCTTCGACGGCCTCTACGACACCATCGTCACCGCGCCCGCGGGTACGACCGCGACGCTGACTGACGGCACCCGGACGGTGGATGTGACGGGCCGTGGGACGGACTCGATCATCGTCTGGAATCCCGGCGCGCAGTCGGCCGCGGGTATGCGGGACCTCGGAGAGGGCGAATGGCGGCGCTTCGTGTGCGTCGAACCCGCACTCCTGGGTCCGGATCTCGCGGGCATGTCCGTGGCACCCGGGGAGACAGTGACGATCGGGATGACGGCGCAGCTCACTGTCCCGGAGGCAGGCTGAGAAGCTCTCAGACGCTGGTAAGGTTCCACCTCGTCAGCCCGCTCCGGCGGGACCCCCACGAAGGAGAACCCCGTGCCCCAGGCGAACACCGTGACCGTCACGCAATCCCCGCCTGTGCAGGTCCGGACAGGTTCCCGGGTGGCGGGTATCGACGTCGCGCGGGCGCTCGCGATCGTCGGGATGATGTTCGCCCACATCGGTATATCCGAAGATTCCTTTACCGGAAATGCGGCGCACATACTAGCTACGGGGCTGCCTTCCGCGCTCTTCGCGGTGCTCACAGGGGTCTCGCTGGGTTTCATGGGCCAATCGGGGGCCATCGCCGGTGGTGAATGCCTCGCGAGCTCGCGGAGCAAACTTTACGTGCGGGGCATGCTCGTCGTCGTGATCGGCCTGGCGCTGACCTACATGCAGTCCAGGATCGCCGTCGTGCTCATGGCGATCGGTATCGAGATAATCCTGCTCACCCCGGCCGTGCGGTGGCGGACCAGGACTCTTCTCATCTGGTGGGCTGTGCTGTTCCTGCTCGGCGCGGCGGTGACCACCCTGCTACGGCTGAGTGACTTCTATCCGATGCTGATCACCCTCGGTTATCCGCTCCCCGCCTGGCTGTTGTACGGGATCACCGGGATCCTGCTGCACCGTCATCTCATCTACTCCGGGCCTAGAGCATGGACGGTCGCCGCGACGATCGGGGCGGTGGTCGCAGGGTTGGGCATCTGGTGGTGGCGCCTCGACGTGCTCGACATCGGGCACGACTCACCCTTCTTCGATTTCCACGACCCCGATCTCACCGTCGCCCGGGATCTGTTCCTCTCCGCGGCGCCGCACAGCGGTGGTCTGGGGGATGTGCTCGTCAGCGTCGGTGCCGCCGTCACCACCGTCGGGCTCTGTCTGCTGGCGTGCCATGTCCGCTGGGCCGAGGTGCTGCTCTACCCGCTGCGCGCCACGGGGTCGATGGCACTCACCGTCTATGTCGCCCACGTTCTCACCGCGACGATGCTCACGGGATTCTCCCTCATGACGTTAATCGGACACGGGTATTCCTCCTCCGATCGGCCGGAGCACGATGCAGGGTGGACCCTGGACGCCTCTCTGGACGACGGAGATCCGTCGTCCTCATCGGCTGTCGAGTTCCCGAACGAACCCGCGTGGGAGGAGTATCAGCGGACCGTCGGCGAGTCGACGGGCTGGGAGGACTTTCGTTCCCGCGAGGAACACTTGTGGGAGGATTTCCTCTCTGAACAGGAGCGACTTTTCGACGAGTACATCCGGGAGAAAGAAAACCAGGGGGATGCCGGTGCACCGCTGCCAGCGCAGCAGAACGGGCTCGACGTGGACGGCTTCGGGGTGACGGCGCTCGGGGCTCTGCTCATCTCATCCCTGTGGCGGTGGCGGTTCCGCCGTGGCCCGCTCGAGGGTCTGCTGCGGTGGATCATCGGGAAGGCGACCCGCAGCGATCTTCCACCCCGGGCCACACCTGCCAGTCCCTGACCTCCCGCCACTGCTGCTCGGTTAGCGCGGTAGATACCACCGCCGTATGCAATATTCCTCAGGCGACCGGGCGCGACGGTTCTCCCCCACCCGGCCCCGAGATCATCGGTGATCACCCCTACCGGGGTTGTCATTGCTACTCCGGGGTACCGAAGAAACCAAATCGCGATAGAATCCGCCCAGAACCTCGTCAGTTCCACCGATCAGCACCGTATTGACGAGATGCCGGACCAATCCGGCAATGATCAGTGACACCTGCATCACCGACGAAAGGCATCCCATGCACAAACTCTTCACCACACGTACCACGGCACTCGCTGCCGCATCCCTCATCTTCGTGGCACCGCTCGCCGCGTGCTCGAATTCCGAGACCTCCGAGACAACCGACGCATCCGAGGTCAGCTCCAGTATCTCCGAGATGAGCAAGTCTGCCTCCGCAGGTCTCTCGGAGAAGTCCTCCGAGAAGTCAGAGCCGTCCTCCACCTCGGCGAAGGCTGCCTCCGGGTCTTCCGACGTCGAGATCACCGTCGACAATGCAGACGGCATCAAGGCCGGCGATACCGTCGCCGTTGAGGTCTCCGGGCTGAACCCCGAATCCGGCTACTACGCCGCGATCTGCGCGGCGAAGGGCCCCGAAGGTTCCCCCGTTCCGGTCTGCACCGGCGAGATGGGAGATACGGAGAGTCAGGCGTGGTTGCAGAACGAGCGCGGCAACGCGAAGATCTCCGAGGACGGAACCGCCTCCTTCACCCTGACCGCGAGCCCCTCCGGTGACGGCGTCGACTGTCTCACCGACGAGTGCGTGCTCAAGGTCTTCGGTGACCACTCCGAGGGATTCAAGGACGTCGCCGAGGTCCCGGTGACCTTCGCGTCCTGATCTACGCAGAACAATGATGACGGCCCCCTCTACGGTGGGCCGTCATCATTGTTCTGGCCGGGAATAGGTCCCGGATCAGGATCACTCCCGTTCAGCGTAGGGGTCGGTGACACCGATGTACTGGATACTGGTGTACTCATCGAGTCCTTCGGCGCCGCCCTCCCGACCAAGACCGGACTGCTTCACCCCACCGAAGGGTGCCGCCGCGTTCGAGATGATCCCGGCGTTGAATCCCATCAGCCCGAAGTCGAGGCCGTCCGCCATCCGGTACATCCGTGAGGCGTCGGTGGTGAACACGTAGGACGCGAGCCCGTATTCCGTGTCGTTCGCCAGGGCCAGGGCCTCGTCCTCGTCGCGGAACGTGATGATCGGCGCGACGGGACCGAAGATCTCCTCGGTGAGCACCCTGGCTCCCGCTGGCACATCCACCAGGACAGTCGGCGGGTAGAACCAGCCCGGCCCCGGGACGGGACGACCACCGGTGAGCACCGTCGCACCACGTTCGACGGCATCATCGACCAGGCCCGCGACCCGGTCTCTGGCCTGCCGGGAGATCAACGGCCCGCAGGTGATTCCGGGTTCCATCCCGTTCCCGAGTTTGACGGTGTTCATCCGCTCCGCGAACAGGGCGGCGAACTGGTTTACCACGCTCTCCTGCACGAGGAACCGATTCGCGGCTGTGCACGCTTCACCGATGTTGCGCATCTTCGCGGCCATCGCGCCGTCCACCGCCGCATCGAGATCGGCGTCGTCGAAGACGATGAACGGGGCGTTTCCCCCCAGTTCCATGGAGGTGCGCAGCACGCCGTCGGCGGCCTGCCGCAGCAGCAGCTTGCCCACACGCGTGGAACCTGTGAAGGAGACCTTGCGCAGCCGGGCGTCGGCAAGCAGCGGGGCCGACACCGCAGCGGGGTCAGCCCCCGGCAGCACCGCGAGGACGCCTGCCGGAAGGCCCGCATCCATCAACGTCTGGGCGAGGAACTGGCTGGTCAGCGGAGTCAGTTCAGCGGGTTTGAGAATCATCGTGCACCCGGCGGCAACCGCAGGGGCGATCTTCCTGGTCGCCATGGCGAGCGGGAAGTTCCACGGGGTGATCAGCAGGCACGGGCCCACGGGTTTGCGGCGGGTGAGCATCCGCAGCCCACCCTCGGGGGCGGCGTCGAAACGGCCGTGAGCCCGCACCGCCTCTTCGGCGAACCAGCGCAGATACTCCGCACCGTAGGCGACCTCACCGCGGGCCTCCGCGAGGGGTTTACCCATCTCCAGGGTCATCAGCGTGGCGAACTCCTCCGCGCGTTCCCGCACCAGCTCGAAGGCGCGGCGCAGAATCTCCGAGCGTTGTCTGGCCGGGGTCCGCGCCCACCGGCTCTGCACCCGGCACGCCACGTCGAGGGCAGCCAGGGCCTCCCGTTCCCCCGCCGACGCGACCGTCGCGAGGCGTTCCTCCGTCGCCGGGTTGACCACATCGAAGGTCGCTCCGTCGGCGGCCTCGATGAACTCGCCGTCGATCAGCAGCCCCGTGGGAACACTCCGCACCAGGGCGGAGACGTCGATGGTGTCGGTGTTCATCACCTAATCCTCTTTTCTGAAATCGGTGACCAGGGCCCGGGACGCGGTGGCCGCCAATTGGACATCGGCACCGATGTTGACGAAATCGGCTCCTGCGTCGATGTACTGCCGCGCCTGCTCGATGTTGAAGGCGTTGACGCCGACGAAAACACCCGCGTCCTTCGCCGCGCACATCGCCCGGGAGACGGCGTCGAGCACATCCGGGTGGGACTGCTGGCCGATAACCCCCATTGAAGCGGCGAGGTCGGATGGGCCGATGAACACGGCGTCGACCCCGGCGACGGACGCGATCTCGGCGGCGTTCTCCACCGCCTGCGGCGACTCGATCTGCACGATGCAGCTCACGGTCTCCCCGGCTGTGCCCAGGTAGTCCGGCACCGCATTCCACCGGGAAGACCGGGCCAGCGCACTGCCCACCCCACGGACACCTCGGGGCGGGTAGTGCATCGCCGCGACGGCCGCCTCCGCATCCTGTCTGGTGTGCACCATCGGCACCATGATCGACTGGGCGCCGAGGTCGAGGTACTGCTTGATCAGGGCGGTGTCGAGCACCGGTACCCGCACAACCGGGATCGCCGGATAGGGGGCAACGGCACGCAGCAGGCTGGTGATGGTTTCCAACCCGATCGGGGAATGCTCGCCGTCGATGAGCAGCCAGTCCGCACCGCTGCAGGCCATGATCTCCGCCATCGCGGGCGACCCGGAGCACACCCACAGACCGGTGAGCGGCCGGTCGGCACCCGCGAGACGTCGACCGAAGGGTTCGGGGAGGCTCACTCGAAACGACATGTCACGCTCCCCAACTCGCCATAGTCCGCGTGGACCGTGTCCCCGGGGTCCACCCACATCGGGCGGGTGAAGGAACCGGCGAGAATGAGCTCCCCAGGTTCCAGGTGGTCACCGTGTTCGGCGAGCTTGTTCGCCAACCAGGCGACACCCGTGGCGGGGTGACCGAGGACCGCGGCCGCGACGCCGGTCTCCTCGATGGTCTCGTTGCGGTAGAGCAGTGCGGGAACCCAGCGCAGGTCCACCGCATCGGGCGCCACCGGGCGCCCCCCGTAGACCATCGCCCCCATCGCCGCGTTGTCACTGATGGTGTCGACGATGGTGCGGCCCTCCATCTCGATCCGCGAGGACAGGATCTCCAGAGCCGGTACGACGTACTCGGTGGCGCGCAGCACATCGAAGACCGTGCAGTCCGGCCCCCGCAGGCCCTCCTTCAGTTGGAAGGCGAGCTCGACCTCGATACGCACATTGGAGAACTGACCGTGCTCAATGACCGAGCCGGACTCGTACACCATGTCCGCGAAGATCGCGCCATAGTCCGGTTCGGTGATACCCGTGGCGACCTGCATCACCTTGCTGGTGAGCCCGATCTTGCGGCCGACCGGGCGACGCCCGGCGGCGATACCGCGGCGCCGCCACTCGTTCTGTACGGCGTAGGAGTCCTCCACCGTCATCTCCGGGTGTCGGGCGGTGAGCAAGGGAATCATCGTGCGGTTGTTTTCGGCGTCGCGGAGTTCATCCGCGATCGCCTCAATGGTCTTGCTGTCGAGCATGGTGCCTCCTGCGTGGGCCGGTTGTTCGGGGAGTCGATGGGTGGCTAGAGCTGGTGGCCCAACTTGTACTCGCCCTTCTTCCAGTCAGGCATGTCCTCGTCATCGGCGCGGGTGTAGGAGAACCCGTCGGCGCCGATGGTCTGCTCCATTTCGGAGGCGTCGGTGCGTTCCACGAGGGGAACGAGGTTGCCGTCGAGGTCGAGGACCCGGGAGGCGTCGGTGTACCAGCTCGGTACGACGGGGGTTCCCCACCAGTCGCGGCGCTGGTTGTCGTGGACGTCCCAGGTCACACGCGGGTTGTCCGGATCGCCGGTGTAGTAGTCCTGGGTGTAGATCTCCACGCGGTGTCCGTCGGGGTCCCGGAGATAGAGGTAGAAGGCGTTGGACACGCCGTGGCGCCCGGGCCCGCGCTCGATGCGGTCCGACAGCCGCAGGGCACCCATCTTGTCGCAGATCGCCAGGATGTTGTGCTTCTCGTGGGTGGCGAAGGCGACGTGGTGCATGCGGGGGCCGTCGCCGCCGGTCATGGCGGTGTCATGGACGGTGGGCTTGCGGCGCATCCAGGCCGCGTAGACCGTTCCGTCACCGTCCTGGATGTCCTCGGTGACGCGGAACCCGAGATCCTCCATGTACTTGACGGCCTTCGGAACGTCCGGGGTGACCTGGTTGAAGTGGTCGAGCCGGACGAGAGCACCTGGGGTATAGAGATCGTAGCGCCAGCAGAGCCGCTCGACGTGTTCGACGTCGAAGAAGAACTCGTAGGGGAAGCCCAGCGGGTCCTGGACGCGCACGGAATCACCGATGCCGCGGACGAAGCCGTCCGGGTTGCGCTCGACCCGGCAGCCGAGTTCCCGGTAGAACGCCTCGGCACGGTCGAGGTCCTCGGGGCTGCGGACGCGGTAGCTGAACACCGCGACGGCGGCGGTCTCACCCTTACGGAGGATGAGGTTGTGGTGGATGAACTCCTCCATGGAGCGGAGGTAGATCGCCTCGTCATCCTCGTAGGTGACCACGAGGTCTAGGACGTCGACGTAGAAATCGCGGGACCGCTTCAGGTCGGTGACGACGAGTTCCATGTACGCGCAGCGCAGGACGTCCGGCGGCGGCGAGGTCGGGGTGGTGATGGGGTTGGACACGTACTCTCTCCTTGGTGCTCAGGGGCGCCTGTCGACGCCCGTCCCTCCCGCAGCGGGTGCGGTCGGGGGCGGCGTCTGACGGCGGTGGTGGGTAAGTCTGATCAGTCCTGCTTGCCGAAGACGGGGTTGTGCACCTCGCCGAGGTTGATGTGAACGGCCTGCTGGTCGGTGTAGAAGTCGATGGAGCGGTAGCCGCCCTCGTGCCCGAGACCGGAGGCCTTCACGCCGCCGAACGGGGTGCGCAGGTCACGGACGTTGTTGGAGTTGAGCCACACCATTCCGGCCTCGACATTCTGGGCGAAGTTGTGGGCGCGTTTGAGGTCGCCGGTCCAGACGTAGGCGGCCAGCCCGTAGCGGGTGTTGTTCGCCAGTTCGAGGGCTTCCTGTTCCGTGTCGAAGGGGGTGATGGCGACGACGGGGCCGAAGATCTCCTCCTGGAAGATGCGGGCGTCGGCGGGCACGTCTGCGAAGACGGTGGGCTGGACGAAGTTGCCGTTCTCGAAGCCTTCCGGGCGGCCACCGCCGGCGACGAGTCGGCCCTCGGTTTTGCCGAGTTCGACGTAGGACATGACCTTGTCGAAGTGTTCGGGGTGGACGAGGGCGCCGACCTCGGTGGCTGGATCGGAGGGCAGGCCGACCTTCACACGCTTGGCCTGGGCGGCGTAGCGCTCGACGAACTCGTCGTAGACGGAGCGCTCGACGAGGATGCGGGAGCCGGCAGTGCAGCGCTCGCCGTTGAGGGAGAACACGCCGAAGATAGTGGCGTTGATCGCCTCGTCGAGATCGGCGTCGGCGAAGACGATGGCCGGGGACTTGCCGCCGAGTTCCATCGACAGGCCCTTGAGGTGGGGGGCTGCGTTGCCGAAGATGATCTGGCCGGTGCGAGACTCCCCGGTGAACGAGATCAGCGGGACATCGGGGTGCTTGACCAGGGCGTCACCGGCATACTCACCGAAGCCATTGACCAGGTTGAAGACTCCCGCAGGTACACCGGCTTCCTCGAAGATGCCGGGCCAGAGGCTCGCGGACAGCGGGGTGAACTCGGCGGGCTTGAGCACCACCGTATTTCCGGTGGCCAGCGCCGGGCCGAGCTTCCAGGATTCCAGCATGAACGGGGTGTTCCAGGGGGTGATCAGGCCCGCGACGCCGATCGGCTTGCGGTTGACGTAGTTGATCTGGCGACCGGGAACCTTGAATGCGTCATCGGTCTGGGCAACGATGAGGTCCGCGAAGAAACGGAAGTTCTCGGCGGCGCGGCGGGCCTGCCCCTTGGCCTGGGTGATCGGGAGACCGGAATCGAAGGACTCCATCTCGGCGAGTTCGGCGTCGCGGGATTCGACGATATCGGCGACGCGCATGAGGATGCGCGCCCGCTCGCGGGGGAGCATCTGCGGCCAGGGGCCCTCGTTGAAGGCGGCCGTTGCGGCGGACACAGCGGCGTCGATGTCGGCCTGCTTGCCGGAGGCCGCCTGGATGTAGGTCTCGTTGGTCACGGGGTCCAGGACATCGAAGGTGTCCCCGTCGGCGGAGTCTACGAATTCGCCGCCAATGTAGTGGCGGATCTTCTCGGGCAGGTTCGCGGGGAGGCGGTCAGTGCTCATCTGTCTGTGTTGTCCTTTGTCTTGTCTGTCTTGTCGGCGTTCAGGTAGTGGTCAAGTGTGGTGAGACGGTGCTGGCGGACGAGTTTCTCGATGTACTCGGGGTCCGCGCCCACCTCGATCATCGCGAGTATCCGGTAGTGCTCCTCGACGGATTCCCTGGCCCGGTCGGGAACGAACGCGAAGATCGACTCGCGGAGGTGGCTGAGGCGCGCCCATTCCTGGGTCACCAGGTCGATGAGATGACGGTTGGGGCAGCGTCCGACGAGAGTGCGGTGGAACTTTCGGTTGAGGATGGTGAACTCGACCGCGTCGAAGTCCCGGAGGGTGGCTTCCATCTTCTCGTTCAGTTCCCTGGCCTTCGCCAATTCACCCGGGGTGAGGAAGGGCGCGGCGAGTGCGGTGGCGTGTCCCTCCAGTACCGCGAGCGTCTGCATGCAGTCGAGATACTGGTTCCGATCGATCATGCGTACCTTCGCTCCGACGTTGCGTTCGAAGGTGACCAGCCCCTCGGCCTCAAGCTGGCGGATTGCCTCGCGGATCGGAACGACGGATACTCCCAGTTCCTCGGCGATCGAGGATAGAACGAGACGGTGCCCCGGGGTGTACTCCCCCGAGGTGATCTTCGCGCGGATCAACTCGTGGGCCTGCTCCGTCTTGGACAGTTTCACCGGGTCAGAGCCACCTGCGGCTGGCGGGACAGTCATGGTCACGGACCTCCTAGTCCTCTTCACCGGCGGTGGAGTCGGCGGTGAAGCGTTCACGCCACGCCCCGACCGGTGGGAAAAGACCGTCCACGGGGTTGCCCTCGGCGACACGGGCGGCGACCCACTCATCCTCCCGTTCCTTGGCGAGTGCCGCGTCCACGACCTCGTCCGCGAGATCACGCGGAATGACGATCACGCCGTCATCGTCGCCGACGATGATGTCACCGGGGAGCACGGTCGCGTTGCCGCAGGCGATGGCGGTGTCCGACTCCCAGGGAACGTGACGACGCCCGAGAACCGCAGGGTGCGCTCCCCGCCCAAAGACGGGCAGTCCAATCTCACGGACGGGTTCATAGTCACGGATCCCCCCGTCAGTGACGATTCCGGCGGCACCCAGGCATTTCGCGCGAAGCGCGAGCACATCACCGAGGGTGCCCGATTCGGGTTCGTTGCGGGCCTCGATGACGAGGACCTGGCCGGGCTTGAGTGAGTCAAAGGCGCGTTTCTGGGCATTGTATCCACCGCCATGGGATGTGAACAGGTCCTCTCGGCCCGGCAGGAAACGCAGCGTCTTGGCGACACCGACCATCTTCGTTCCCCGGGTCTGCGGGTGCACGCCCTCGATGACGACCTGGTTCAAGCCCCGGGACCGCAGTTGCGCCGACAACCCGGCGGTGGGTGCCGCCAGCAGCTTTTCACGGAGTTCGTCACTGATGGCGGTGGGATCCTCGGGTAACCCGGCCTCCGCCCGCGAACCCCAGGCCTCTTCACGCTGTTTATCGTCGATGGCCGGAGTCATACCGATCCCCGGATCAACCGCTCCCGTCCCTTGTTCGACGGTGGTGCGCAGCCTCCCCGACGTGGGATTACCCGCGACGCCGGGCGCGTCGACCTCGACCTCAACGACGTCGCCGGGAACGATGACGGTCGAACCAGCGGGGGTTCCGGTGAGAATCACGTCCCCCTCATCGAGAGTGAAATGCTGGGAGAGGTCAGCGACGAACTGGGCGAGCGGGAAGATCAGATCCTCCTCAGTGGTGCCGCCCTGCTGCACAAGCTCACCATTGACCCAGGTCCGGATACGGAGTTCGGTGGGGTCAACGGTACGGGCGTCAATCAGTTCGGGACCGACCGGAGTGAATCCGTCCCGACTCTTGGAACGGATGTTGGACCCCTTGTCCTGGGCACGCCAGTCGTAGACACCGAGGTCGTTGGAAGCGGTGACCCAGGCGACGTGACTCCAGGCCTCATCGAGGGTGACATTGCGGGCCGGACGCCCGATGACCAGTGCTATCTCGCCCTCAAAGGCGAGGAGTTCACAGCCCTCGGGCCGGGTGACCACGTCGCCGGAGGCCCCCAGTGAACTGGAGGCCTTGAGGAAATAGGAGGGGCGGGCAGGGCGCCTGCCCCGCTGATCGGCACGGGAAAAGAATGCGGTGTGAACCGCGATGATCTTCCCTGGCGTGACGGGTAGGGGCTGGGGGTGATTCACAGATCCTCCTTGATTGGGTCTTGATCCCTGACCGAGATCGTATATGATCCGGAGTCAGACCGGCAAGTAACGCAGAACACACTATGCCTCTATGTCACCCCAGACCACAGAACAAGCCCCGAGGAGATTCCGTGCACCATTCACCACCGGAAGAAGAAATCACCCCCGCCCGGGATACTGAGCACAGGCGCGTCGCGGCGGCGACGATCATCGGAACCGCCATCGAGTGGTACGACTATTTCCTCTACGCCATGGCTGCGGCCCTGGTGTTCCGCCAACTCATGTTCAGTGGCTTGAGCTCCGGAGCATCAACCATCGTCGCCTTCCTCACAGTGGGAATCAGCTTCCTGTTCCGCCCACTGGGGGCATTCCTCGCAGGCCACTACGGCGACAAGATCGGGCGCCGCAAGGTGCTCATGTTGACGCTCATCGTGATGGGCACAGCCACCGCCCTGATCGGCCTGCTGCCCACCTACGAAACAATCGGCGCAGCCTCCCCGATCCTGCTGATCACACTGCGCATCATCCAGGGCATCTCCGCCGGTGGCGAATGGGGCGGCGCAGTCCTCATGGCCGTCGAACATGCTCCCGTCAGACAACGCGGGCTCTACGGCGCCTGCCCCCAGATCGGTGTCCCCGCAGGTTTACTCCTGGCATCCGGCGTGCTCGCGGTGATGAGCCAGATCGCCCCCGGCGACGCCTTCCTCACCTGGGGCTGGCGTGTCCCCTTCCTCCTGTCGTTCCTGTTGATCATCGTCGGCGCCTGGATCCGGCACAGCGTGGAGGAATCCCCCGTATTCGTTGAGATGGCCGAGCTCGCGGAGACCGAGTCCGCGCCAGTCAAAACCCTGTTCCGCAAGCACTCCCCGCTGGTATTTGTCGCCGCACTCATCTTCGCCGGCAACTCGGCGGTGGGCTACATGACCACCGGCGGATACATCCAGGGCTACGCAACCGACCCCGACGGCCCCGTCGGCCTGTCCCGGGATGATGTGCTGTGGGCCGTCACCGGTTCGGCCGTCACCTGGCTGATTTTCACCCTGTTCGCCGGCTGGTTCAGTGACCGGGTGGGACGCCGCACCTCCTACATCATCGGTTTCATCCTTCAGTTCCTCGGTGTTCTCGTCGTGTTCCCACTGGTCAACACCGCTAATGTCGGCCTGTTCTTCCTGGGCATCGGCTTCCTGACCTTGGGACTCGGCCTGACCTACGGCCAGCAGGCCGCGCTCTACGCCGAGATCTTCCCCGCTTCCATCCGGTTCTCCGGCGTATCCATCTCTTATGCCATCGGCGCAATCGTGGGCGGTGCATTCGCGCCGATGATCGCCGCCTGGCTGGTCCAGACCACCGGTACCACCAACGCCGTCACCGTCTACCTCGGCGCGATGACCCTGATCGGGCTTGCCGCCGTTCTCTCCCTCCGGGACCGGAGTGGAATCCCGCTCGGCCCCGAGCACGAAGCGGAACAGAGCGTCAGTCCCATCCGTTGGCTCTCACGCACTTAATACCCCCTTTAGGGTGTGCTAAAGATTGAAGAGAGATGGGTCACTAAATGATCAGATCATATTTGATCCACCTCTCTCCTCGACCGAACTGAACCCGGCCCCTCTGATCACCCACCGACCACAGGAGAAACACCATGCAGTTCCACCACCACGGATATGTCTCCGGCGATCCCCGCCGTCACCCTGCAGCGGGAGTGGGGCTCAACCGACCCGACGAATTGCCCGACACAATGGACGTTCTCGTCGTGGGCGCCGGACCCGCCGGAATGATCACCGCAGCACAACTGTCAATGTTCCCGAACCTATCCACCCGGATCATCGACCGTCGGCCGCACCGGCTGGAAGTCGGTCAGGCCGACGGTATCCAGGCCCGGAGTGTCGAGACCTTCCAGGCGTTCGGATTCGCTAGTGAAGTCACCGACGAGGCCTACCGGATCACCGAAATGGCCTTCTGGAAGCCTGACCCCGCAAACCCGAACCACATCTACCGCGCCAATCGCGCGATCGACGATGAAACAGGAATCTCCGAGTTCCCGCACCTCATCGTCAACCAGGCCCGTGTCCTGGACTACTTCGCCGAGTTCATGGAGAACTCTCCGTCACGGATGCACCCCGACTACGGCTGGGAGTTCGTCGACCTCACCGTCGCCGACGATCCCGACGCCACCGACTACCCGGTCGAAGTGCGACTGCGGCGCACGGGCGCCGAGAACCCGAACACCGACACCGAGCGCACCGTCCGTGCCCGCTACGTCGTCGGCTGCGACGGCGCCCGTTCCGGTGTACGCCTTTCGATAGGCCGCAAGTTGGAAGGGGACCAGGCCAACCACGCCTGGGGCGTCATGGATGTGCTCGCCGCCACCGACTTCCCCGACATCCGTCTGAAGTGTGCCATCCAGTCCCGCTCCGGCGGCAGTATCCTGCTGATCCCCCGGGAGGGTGGGCACCTGTTCCGCATGTACGTCGATCTCGGCACCGTTACCGAGGAGCGCAAGGCCACCATCCGCTCGACGACGATCGAGGAGATCATCGCGAAGGCCAACGAGATCCTCACCCCCTACAGCGTCGATGTCAGGCACGTCGCCTGGCACTCCGTCTACGAGGTCGGCCACCGGCTGACCGACAAATTCGACGACATCGATGATGACGAGCGCGCACCCCGCGTTTTCATCACCGGCGACGCCTGCCACACGCACTCCGCGAAGGCCGGCCAGGGCATGAACGTCTCGATGCAGGACGGCTTCAACATCGGATGGAAACTCGGAGCCGTTCTCTCCGGTACCTCCCCCGCTGACCTGCTCCACACCTACTCCGCCGAGCGCCAGGTGGTGGCGAAGGACCTCATCGACTTCGACCGCACCTGGTCCACCCTCATGGCCACCCCGCCGGAGGAGTTCGATGATCCATCCTTCCTCGAGGACTTTTACGTCAAGACCGCCGAGTTCCCGGCCGGCTTCATGACGGAGTACGCCCCCTCGCTGATCACCGGCGGCACCGAGCACCAGGAGCTCGCCACCGGCTATCCGGTGGGTAAGCGATTCAAATCCGCGATCGTCAGCCGTGTTTGCGACACCAACCCGATCCACCTGGGGCACCAGGCGACCGCCGACGGCCGCTGGCGCGTGTACGTGTTCGCCGATGGTGCACCCGCGGGAACGCAGGACTCCGCCGTGGCAACGTGGGCGGAGTGGGTGTCCACCAACCCCAACTCACCCCTGGTGTGGGGCCCGAAACCAGGGCCGGACGATGACAGTCTCCTCGATCTGCGGGTGATCTACCAGCAGCTCCACGCGGACATCCTGATCAACAAGGTTCCGAGGGTGTTCTTCCCCGAGGTCGGGCCCTTCCGGCTCACCAACATGGAGAAGGTCTTCGGCGTCACCACCTCCGACGACATCTTCACCGACCGCGGGATCAGCAGGGACGGCGCGGTCGTCGTCGTGCGGCCTGACCAATACGTCGCGGCGGTCCTCCCCCTCAATGAGCCAGAGGCACTGGGGGCGTTCTTCCGCCCGGTATTCGGCGGCTGACGGCTCTTCGACCCGACTTAAGCGCCTGGGTGCCTACCGACCCGGCGGCAAGCGGGGACGAGTTCAGTTAATGCGCTGAGCAGCGTCCCCCAGCCGCCATTCGGTCCGGGTGCTGCACGACCGGGAAAACGGGTTTTCCACGCCCCTATCCGAGGGTCAGATCGACGGAGGGAGCTCCTGCGGAGCGAACACCATCACCTCGACGCGGGCCTGGCCCTCACTTCTTTCGTGTCCTTCCCACGGGATAATTTTCATCCTCTCCGGTCGAACCTGCCCCACTACGCCAGCATGAATGAGCTCATCCAGCACCAGAGTTCCCCGATGGCCTCCTGCCCCCGGCTTCATCGGCAGTAACGACCGGCGGGTCCCGGCTTCCCCCACGCAGATCCGGTAAGAGCTACGTCACAACCGTACCTGGCAGATTCACCACTCCACCGTGAGTGAGGTACGACTAGTGTTGTGCCATGAATAAAACCCGTGAGGTGATTCCTGGCTTGCTGGTCTGTCTGGTGGGAGCAGCCGCATCCTTCGTGGTGGACACCTTCATCGAGAAAGCCACCGGAATCAGTGTCCTACTACTGGTGGCAATTATCCTGGGCAGCATCGTCGGCAATATCTGGACGATCCCCGGACGGATGCTGCCCGGTGTTGCAGTCTCATCGAAGATCATCCTCAAGATCGGTGTCGCACTCCTCGGCCTCGGCGTCCCAGCAGCCACGGTGCTCGCACTCGGTTGGCCCGTTCTCATCGTCGCGGTCCTCACCGTCGTCCTCGGGTTCGCAGCGACACTCATCCTTGCTCCCGTCTTCGGCCTCCGCCGCCAACAGGCTCTGCTCATCGGAGCTGGTTGTTCCATCTGTGGTGCGGCGGCGATCGGAGCGGTCGACGGTGTCCTGACGAAGAAGAAGGAACACGAGTTCGTCACCGCCATCGCGGTGATCGCCCTCCTCGGCACGATCCTCCTGGCACTGGCACCCGTCATCGGGCATCTAGCCGGGTGGGATCCTCGGCAGGAAGGGATCTTCATCGGTTTGAGCGTCCACGAGGTCAGTCAGGTCGTCGCAGCGGGAGGCCTCGCAGGAGCAGCAGTACTACCGATTGCGGTAACCGTCAAACTCGGTCGTGTCCTGCTCCTCGCCCCGATGATGATGATCCTCGCGGCACTCGAACGTCGGCACGCGGCCCGAGCCGCAGCCGCCGGGGAGATCACCGGAGCTCTTCCCCCGCTGGTCCCCGCATTCGTCGCAGCCTTCATCGGGCTTGTCGCGGTCCGGACTCTCGTGCCGTTACCAGAGGACGTGATCCGCGGAGTCGGCTCACTCCAGCACTGGATGTTCGCTGCTGCGATGTTCGCACAAGGCACTGGCGTCACCATCGCCACCGTCCGGGCGGCTGGTACAAAGCCCTTCGTTTTCGGTCTTGCCGTCACCCTCGTCGTCGTGACCGTCGCTTTCCTCGGTGCAGTCCTTATCTGAGGTCATCATCTGAGGTCATCGCCTTCCACTCTCACCAATAATTTCCCCCCCCAGTGAGCGACCCTCTGCCGTGATTTTCCGCTAAGGCTTGCGTCTCTTCCGATACCGAGACATACTCGGTTGAAACAGGCTCCGGACAGCATCCGTTGACGTGCTGTTCCACTCCTCCGACCGGAGTCTCCTCGTTCATGATCAAGAACCCGCTGCATCCGGGTTTCCGCACGGTGACGAGTCTCGGATGGTACCCCCGGCAACGGGATACCCATAGACGTCTTTGGACAGGAGTGCCCCGATGAAACACACCACAGTCATCCCTCGGACCATGCACCTCCGTTCGGTCGCGTTTCTCGACGTCGAGAATCTGTGTGACACGACCAGACCAGATGATCTGATCGTCTCCCGGATGACTGATGTCATTCTCCACACCTATCCGTGGAAGGTCGGGGACCTGTGGTACGTCGGATCCCGAAAATACAATCAACTCGCGGCCCAGATCGGTGTCCGGGTATTTCGTGACGCTACTTTCCTCAATGGCCTCCACAGCACCGCCGACACCACCGACCAGATCTCCCGGATGATCGATGATCTCATCACCGACGGGCACCGAGACCACACAGTCATTGCGAGTGGAAACGATTACTTCGTCGATGACGTCCGGAAACTGCAGGCCCACGGCATTCCGGTAACGGTCATGAGCCGGAGCAAACGGCTCTCCTGGCAGATGGCACTCGCCGCCGACGACGTCGTTCTACTCAACCAGTTCCCGGACATACCCCTCACCAACCCTGATCAAGTGTTGAAAAACAGCGCCTGAAACATCCCCATATGAGACCGGGTACTGGGGCGGCGGATCATCCATTCCAATCCGGCTTTTATTGCGCCATCGTTTCCTGGCCTACCACGGCGACACGATCACGGCAGCGTCTCAGTGCAGGTCGCACTTCTCCACCTTGGGGTTGACCATCCGGACGCCCCACAGGGAGAACAGCGAGATGATGATGAGGTAGACGCCGATGGACAAGGACGTCCCGGTCTCGTTCAGCAAGAGCTGCGCGATCATCGGGGCGAATGCACCTCCGATGATGGATCCCGCCGCGTATCCGATGGAGATGCCCGAGAGCCGGACTTTCGCAGGGAACATCTCGGCGTAGAGCGCGGCCTGTGGTCCGTAGGTGGCGCCGAGAAGCTGCCCGAGGATCACCACCGCGAGTCCGAAAAAGAACACGTTGGCGGTGTCGATCATGATCCACATGGGGATGGCGAACAGTGCCATGATGATGTAGCCCCAGGTGAACACGTTCCGTCTACCGAGCCGGTCGGAGAGAGCACCCCAGAGGATGGTGCCGACGGTCCAGGATACGGCTCCGGCCAGGGATATAAATAGAACCGTTGACCGGGGCATTCCCAGTACTTTCGCCCCGTAGGAGCTGAAGAAGGCGATCGCCAGGTAACCGGCGGCGTTGTCTGCGGCGAAGATCATGGCGCAGAGGATCACCGGTTTCTTGTGCCCGGAGAAGAGAACCTTCAGGGGCGCCGAGGATTCCTTCTGGAGTTTCTCCAGCTCGGCGAAGACCGGGGATTCCTCGCACATTTTCCGGATCAGGTAGCCGATGATGATCATGACCACCGATGAGAGGAACGGGATGCGCCAGCCCCAGGACTCAAACTGCTGGGGTGTGGTGATCGTGGTGAGCACGAGCATGAACAGGGTCGCGAGGATCATGCCGCACGGCACACCTACTTGTGGAAAGGAACCGAAGTAGCCGCGTCGGTGGACGGGGGCGTGTTCGACAGCAAGGAGTGCGGCACCGCCCCACTCACCACCTGCGGAGAAGCCCTGGAGGAGTCGGAGGCCGATGAGGATGAGGGGGGCGGCCATGCCGATCTGTTCGTAGGTGGGCAGGAAACCGATGGCGACGGTAGCACCCCCCATTCCCAGCAGGGTGAGGGTGAGCACGAATTTCCGGCCTTTCCGGTCCCCGAGGTGTCCGGCGACAACGGCGCCGAGGGGACGGACGAGGAAGGACAGACCGAGGGATGCCCAGGAGACGATTTGTGCCAGGGCCGGTGAGTTGTTGCCTGCGGGGTTGAAGAACTGGGAGGCGAAGATCAGGCCTGCAGCTTGCGCGTAGATGAAGAAGTCGAACCATTCGACGGTCGTTCCGACCATCGAACCGGCAAGAACCTTCTTGTGTTCTTTTGTCAGTGGACCGGAGAAGGAGTTCTTGGGTTGCCCGGTCGTGATATTGGTCGTCATGGTGACCTTCCTGGCGGGTGAGAGGGATGGTGTCCCGGTGGGCGATCAGTCTTTGGGCCGGTTATCGACAAGGCGCTTGGCTTTTCCTTCACCACAGTCGACGTGGTCGTGGATCTCGACGATGACGCTGATGCCGATTCGATTCTTGATCTGACGGACGAGGTGATTTCTGGACTGTTCCCTTTCCTCGCTGGTTCGGTCCGGTGCAGATTCCACGAGCAGGCGCAGTGCATCCATTCGCCCCTTGCGCTCAAGAACACACTGGTAGCGGGGGCGCAGGTTCGTGTCCTCGGTGATGAGCTCCTCGAATTGGCTGGGGAAACAGTTGACTCCGCGGAGGATGATCATGTCGTCGTTGCGGGCGGAGATGCGTTGCAGGCGGCGCATGGAGCGTGCGGTTCCGGGCAGCAGGCGGGTGAGGTCGTGGGTGCGGTAGCGCACGACCGGGAATGCCTCCTTCGTTAGCGGGGTGATGATGAGCTCGCCAAATTGTCCGTCGGGGACCGGCTGGAGGGTTTCGGGGTCCACGATCTCCGGGTAGAAGTGGTCTTCCCAGAGGGTCAAGCCGTCCTTTGTCTCCACGCATTCCTGGGCGACGCCGGGACCCATGATCTCGGAGAGTCCGTAAATGTCGGTGGCATCGATGCCCAGTCCGTCCTGGAGCTCACGGCGCATGCCCTCACTCCAGGGTTCCGCGCCGAAGATTCCGTGGGTGAGAGAGGTGGTTGCCGGGTCGATGCCCTCTTTCCGCATCTGGTCGAGCACGTTGAGCATGTAGGACGGGGTGGCCATGATGGCATCCGGCTTGAAGTCCTGGATGATCTGGATCTGCCGTTCCGTCATGCCGCCGGAGGTGGGGATGGCGGTGGCTCCGAGCTTCTCGACGCCGTAGTGCGCGCCGAGTCCACCGGTGAAAAGGCCGTAGCCGAAGGCGACCTGGACCTTGTCGCCGGGGCGGACGCCACCTGCACGCAGTGAGCGGGCGACGAGATCAGCCCAGGTCTCGATGTCTCGGCGGGTGTAACCGACGACGGTGGGTAGCCCGGTGGTGCCGGAGGATGCATGGACGCGAACCAATTGGTTGCGGCCCACGGCAAACATACCGAAGGGATATTCGGCGCGGAGGTCGTTTTTGTCGGTGAACGGGAAGAGCGCGAAATCGGCCAGCTCGCGGAAATCGTCCGGGTGAACGCCCTTCTTGTCGAAAGCACGACGGTAGTGCGGGACGTTGTAGTAGGCGTGCCGCAGGGTGTTCTTGGCGCGGGCGGTCTGTAGCGCGGTGATCTCGTCGCGGGAGGCGAATTCAATGCCGGTTTCCGGGCCGTGGATCGTGGATGTGATGTCGTACAGGGAGGTCACAGTCGATTCTCTTCTCTGGGTGGGGGCCTGCGACACAGATTTCGGTCGTAGACCGTCAGATGAAATCCCTCGCTGCACCGACGGGGAGTGCCGTGACGGTGGGGCGCGCGGGGAGATTGGCGGGTGTCCGGGGTTCAGCGGCGAGAGCAGCGAACCCCCATTTACCGACCACTTGGTCAGTTTGTGTGATCCACGATACATAGAGAGGGTGATACGGACCACTCTTTTTCCAGAAATTCCCGAATCAACCACAAAACCACCCCCGAACAACAATCCTAAAGATCGCCAAAAATGGCCAGACAAATGCGAATACTCTGCACTTCACACGTGTCCCGACCACCCCCACACACAGCAGATGAGCGAACCCCTCAACCGCAGGACCCGACGGAAAAGGAATCAGGAGCGCGGAATGAGTCCGCCGAAAGCCATCTTCCCGATCAGTTCCGCCAACTCTTCCGGAGATAGATCACCATTGGGGCGATACCACTCCACCAGGGAGTTGACCATGCCGAAGAGTAGGCGCCCGACCGTCGGCGGATCGACATCTGCACGCAGGTCCCCGTCCGCCTGCGCACCGGAAACCAGGTCAACGACGGTTCGCGTGTAGGCGCGTCGTCGATCCATTGCACGGAGCTCCACATCGGAGTTACCCCGGAGCCGGAGAAGCAGAGTCACGGAGGGTGCCTCCGCACAAAGCGCAAGGGTGGTGCCACGAACCAGGAGGCGCAGCCGTTCCATATCAGTCCCATCGAACTCCGTAACCTCGTCGATAACCCCACCGAGCGCCCCCAACGCGTGATCGAGAGCCTCTCCGAGCAGTTCTTCCTTGGACGAGACATGGTGATAGAGCGCAGACTTCGTCACCCCGAGACGATCCGCGAGCGCCCCCATCGACGTCGCTTCATAACCTGCAGCATTGAATGCATCGACTGCCGCGCGCAGTATGTCCTCCCGCGAATACCCGGGACGCCCCCGACCACCGCCCGATTCCAGCACAGCCCGACCCCGTCGCATCTCATCCGCCTTCCGGTACCACCACCGATACATTCCACCCCAGGTCAGAGTATTGGATGCCGGTGGCAACCGCCACCAGCCAAGACCGGTGGAAACCATCCCAACACCGGACACCATCCCCTTTCGCAGGCGAGGGTGACGGGGGTGAGTCGCAGATCACAAAAGCCATTGACACACATCACACTCGTTCATATACTGACCGAACGATCAGTTTTTCAGACATACAATCGTCGGGCACCGGCCTCCAGCCGCCAGACCGCCCCGCACCAGCGGCGAACGCCGCACCGTCACCCGCAGCATCTCGAACACGCCCGAACACTCTGCGGGACTCCGAAGGAGAACACCGTGACATTCCCCGCCACCCCCCGAACCAGCACCACAAACCCCGTGACCAACAACGAGGGCCAGCAGCATTTCGACCGGATCATCACCGAGGATTCCCGCATCGAACCCACCGACTGGATGCCGGACGGTTACCGCCGCACACTCACCCGACAGATCTCCCAGCACGCCCACTCGGAAATCATCGGCATGCAACCCGAGGCGAACTGGATCACCCGCGCCCCCTCCCTCAAGCGGAAGGCCATCCTCATGGCCAAGGTCCAGGATGAAGCCGGACACGGTCTCTACCTCTATTCCGCTGCGGAAACCCTGGGCACTGGCCGTGACGAACTCGTCGAACAGCTACTCACCGGGCGTGCCAAGTACTCGTCGATCTTCAACTACCCGGCGCGGACCTGGGCCGACATCGGGGCCATCGGCTGGCTCGTCGACGGCGCAGCGATCTGCAACCAGGTTCCTCTCTGCCGCTGCTCCTACGGCCCCTATGCTCGGGCAATGATCCGGGTCTGCAAGGAGGAGTCCTTCCACCAGCGCCAGGGCTGGGAGATCCTCTACTCCCTGTCCCACGGCACCGAGGCGCAGAAACAGATGGCGCAGGAGGCGATCAACCGCTTCTACGGACCTGCACTGCAAATGTTTGGGCCTCCGGACGATGATTCCCCCAACTCGCGGCAGTCGATGGCGTGGAACATCAAGCGTTTCTCCAACGATGAGCTGCGCCAGCGGTTCGTCGACATGATCGTCCCGCAGGCCGAAGCACTCGGGCTTCACTTCGAGGATCCCGATCTCAGGTGGAACGAGGAGCGAGGTCACTACGACTTCGGTGAGCTCGACTGGTCCGAGTTCAAGGCCACCATAAAAGGCTCCGGTCCGTGCAATGTCCAGCGCCTCCAGAGGCGTCGGCAGGCGTTCGAGGAGGGCGCGTGGGTCCGCGAAGCCGCCGCCGCGTACGCCGAGAAAACCGCCGCAACAAGCCCGACGGAACGTGGCCTTCACGTCGCCTGAGTCCGACCCACCACCTCGTATCTGATTCCCCCTCACCAGCCCAGACGAAAGAGGAACACCATGCCCGATTCCACCACCTGGCCCCTCTGGGAAGTCTTCGTCCGTTCTTCCCGTGGGCTCTCCCATGTCCACGCGGGTTCCCTCCATGCACCCGATGCAACGATGGCGCTACGCAACGCCCGGGACCTTTACACCCGACGCAACGAAGGCTCAAGCGTGTGGGTGGTCCCGTCCGATGCGATCACCGCCTCCGACCCGGACGCCAAGGGCGGCTTCTTCCAGTCCGCGCAGGGCAAGAACTACCGGCACGCCACCTATTACACGCGGAGCGAAGGGGTGAAGCACCTGTGAGTACACCGAACACTGACACCGCAACGCATCACTGGATGGGTGATGCCATCACAGCCGAGGACATCCAGGCCTCGGGTGCGATCGCTTCCGATCCCGTCGCCCGTTACGCGCTGATGCTCGGGGATGACTCCTTGATCCTCGCCCAGCGTCTGGGGTGGTGGGTTTCCCGCGCTCCGGAGATGGAGGAGGATATCGCCCTCACGAACATCGCCCTTGATCTACTCGGCCACGCTCGATTCCTGCTCTCCTACGCCGGCACCGCGTGGGGCAAGACGGAAGACGATCTCGCGTACTTCCGTTCCGAGGAGGAATTCCGTTCCTGCCGACTCGTGGAACAGGAGAACGGGGACTTCGCCCACACCATCGCCAGGCAGTTGCTCTTCTCCTACTACGCCTACGGTCTCTACACCCGTTTGCAGGATTCCACGGATGAGACGCTGTCGGCCATCGCAGAGAAGGCCATCAAGGAGGTCGAGTATCACGTCGACCATTCCAGCCAGTGGCTCCTGCGGCTCGGTCACGGTACCGAGGAATCGCATCGCCGGATGCAGACCGGGTTGAACTACATGTGGCCCTACCTCGATGAACTCTTCGAAGATCTGCCCGTGCACGCGGAACTCAAAGGAATCGCCGTCCCCCCGTCAACGTTGCGGGAGGAGTTCGATGGACGGATCGCCCACATCGTCGCCGAGGCTGGCCTGGAGATCCCCGATTATCCGCAGGCCCGGTCCGGTCAGCGCACCGGGCGGTTCTCCGAACACCGTGGCTTCATCCTCGCAGAGATGCAGTGGTTGGCTCGTCAGCATCCGGGCGCGACCTGGTGATTACCGTGTCCGCAACGAACACGAACACCGTCCATCCGCTCCGACCGGAGGACCCGGCCGCTGCGCTGCTGTGGGACACGGCATCGACTGTCCCGGACCCGGAGATCCCCGTGGTCTCCATCGCTGACCTCGGGATTCTGCGTGACGCGCGTTTCGACGGCGAGATCCCCGTCATCGTGATCACCCCGACGTACTCGGGGTGCCCCGCGATGGGCACGATCACCGCGGACGTCACCGCCGCGATCACCGGGGCCGGTTATCCCCGTCCCCGTATCGAGACCGTTCTCCGGCCCGCCTGGTCCACCGACTGGATCACCGAACTGGGGAAACAACAGATGCGTGAATACGGTATCGCGCCTCCCGTAGCTCGGGAACGAAGCACCGGCCCCATCCCCATCACCCTCACCCCGGCGGTACGGTGCCCGCTCTGCGGCTCAATGAACACCACAGAATCCAGCCGTTTCGGCTCCACCTCCTGCAAGGCGCTCTACTCCTGCCGGGAGTGCCACGAGCCGTTCGATTACTTTAAGGGGCACTGACTTGTCCACCACCACAACCGGAACCCGACGGAAAACCTCCTTCAACCCCCTCGAAGTCACCCGTGTCCGGCGCTTGACCGAGGACTCCGTCGAGGTCACGTTCACTGTTCCCGAGCACCTCGCCGACGACTACAACTACATGCCTGGACAGTATGTGGCGCTACGGGCCGACATCGACGGGCGGGAGGTGCGTCGCTCCTATTCCATCTGTGACATCCCCCGTCGCGGAGTGATCCGCGTGGCGGTGAAGAAGACTCCGGGCGGCGTGTTCTCCACCTGGGCAAATGAGATCCTGGAGCCGGGGTTCACCATCGATGTGATGAATCCCCAGGGGGCGTTCACCTCCAAGGTGCACACCACCTCGATGAATGATCCGGAAGGGATCGCGGAACGCGCACGGGACACGGAGCGCACGACCGCGACCGCAACCCACCTCGTCGCCGTCGCGGCGGGCTCCGGCATCACCCCGATCATGGCGATCGCGCAGACCGTCCTCGCCGCGACCGATAACGCCACCTTCGAACTCGTCTACGCCAACAAGGGGTCTGGCGACGTGATGTTCGCCGAGGAACTCGGCGATCTCAAAGACCGCTACCCCACCCGTTTCGCCGTGCACCACGTTCTCTCCCGGGAGAGCCGCGTGAATCCACTGTTCTCCGGGCGTATCGACGCCGAAAAGCTGCAGTTGCTGCTGGGCCGGGTTTTGCAGCCGGAGCACGTCGACGAGTGGTTCCTCTGCGGACCCTTCGAACTGGTGCAGCTCTGCCGGGACACACTCACGGACACGGGTGTCGACGCCGAGAAGGTCCGTTTCGAATTATTCACCACCGGGCAGTCCACCTCCGGTCCGCAGCCGGGCCAGACCGGCCGCGCCGTCGAGGCCGATCCGGAGGGCGACAACTATGCCATCGAGTTCCGCCTGGATGGGCTGAGCGGCACCGTCGAATCGCCGAAATCCGCCCGGGAGACGATCCTCAACGCCGCGCTGCGCAAACGTCCCGATGTGCCCTTCGCCTGCGCCGGCGGAGTCTGCGGGACCTGCCGCGCGAAGGTCGTCGCGGGTGAGTACGAGATGGACGAGAATTTTGCCCTCGAACCCGATGAGGTCGAACGCGGCTACGTACTGACCTGCCAGACCCGCCCCACCACGGATTCCATCACCGTCGACTACGACGCCTGACCCCTCACGAGGACTCCCCATGATCGAACTCGATTTCCACCCCGCCGGAGACACAACCGTCGCCGTGGTCACCCTGAACAACCCGAAGGCGATGAACGCTCTCGACTCCGCGGCAGTCAGTGACCTGGCCGACGCCTACACCCGAGCCGCAGACGAGGGCGTCCGCGCACTGCTGCTCCGCGGGGAGGGACGGGGGTTCTGCGCCGGGCGCAACATCGTCGGCATCGACCCCGCCACCGATGACGCCACCGCATACCTGGACCACGAGGTCACACCGCTGCTCAAGCAGATGGCCGCGTTCCCCGCCCCCACATTCGCAGCAGTCCAAGGCGCATGTCTCGGCGTCGGGCTGGGGCTCGCACTGGCAACCGACATCGTCTATGTCGCCGACGACGCCAAGATCGGTTCCCCCTTCGCCAACCTCGGCGCGACCCTTGATTCGGGCGGGCACTGGCTGTTCGTCGAGCGGTTGGGCCCCCACCGGGCAATGGATCTCATCGTCACCGGGGATCTGATCAGCGGCCAGGAGGCGGTGTCCGCCGGTCTGTTTTCCCGGTCTGTCCCCGCCGAGGATCTGGATTCCTTCACTCGCGCCGCCGCCGAGCGTGCCGCCTCCGGTGCGACGAAGGCGTTCCTCGCGTCCCGCGAACTCGTCCGCATGATCCGTGACGAACGTGTCGGTCTCTGGGAATCCGTGCACGCCGAGAACATCGCCCAGGGCGAGCTCTGTTCCTCCGCCGACTACGCCGAGGGTTTCGCGGCGTTCAAGGCGAAGCGGCACCCCACGTTCCACGGGCACTGATCCCTGCCCGGTCACCGCACAACCCGCCCGATCACCCAGGAGAAACTATGACCGCACCACACCGTGACTCCGCGTTCATCGTCACCGGTAAACGCACACCTGTCGGCCGCTACGGCGGCGCACTGTCCACCGTCCGGCCTGATGACCTCGCCGCCCTGTGCCTCCGCGCTGTCGTCGAGGATGCCGGGATCCCGCCGGAGGCGGTCGATGAGGTGATCCTTGGCAACGCCAACGGCGCGGGTGAGGAAAACCGCAACATCGCCCGACTCGCCTGGCTGCTCGCCGGATACCCGGACAGTGTTCCCGGCATCACCGTGAACCGGCTCTGTGCCTCCGGAATGTCCGCCATCACCCTCGCCGCGACCATGATCCGCGCCGGAGAGGCCGACATCGTCATCGCCGGTGGCGTCGAGTCGATGTCCCGCGCCCCATGGGTACTGGCGAAACCCGAGGGCCCCTTCGCGAAACCTGGGGAGATTGCCGACACCTCCATCGGCTGGCGTTTCATCAACCCCGTTCTCGCCGCGCGGGACAAGGCGACGTTCTCCATGCCGGAGACCGCCGAGGAGGTCGCCCGGGTCTGCGGGATCAGCCGCGCAGACGCCGACGCCTTTGCCGCACAATCACAGCAGCGTGCAACGGCTGCCATCGGTGCGGGGCATTTCGGCGACGAGATCATTCCCGTCAAGGTCACCGGACGTAAGGGAGCGGTGACGGTGGTGGACACCGATGAGGGCCCACGCCCGGGCACCACCACTGAAGTACTCGCCCGCCTGAAACCTGTCGTCACCGGAGGTGAGGTCGTGACGGCGGGCAACAGTTCCTCACTGAACGACGGCGCCTCAGCGGTGCTGGTGTGCTCCCGACACGCCGTTGAACGCTTCGGGCTGACCCCTCGTGCCCGGGTCGTCGGTGGCGCGTCCGCCGGTGTCGCACCTGAGATCATGGGCCTCGGCCCGATCCCTGCGACCCGGAAACTCCTCGACCGCATCGGCTGGGACATTGGCGATCTGGAGTCGGTCGAACTGAACGAGGCGTTCGCCACGCAGTCGCTGGCCTGCATCCATGATCTCGGACTCGACCCGGAGATCGTCAACGCGTGGGGCGGGGCTATCGCACTGGGACACCCGCTCGGGTCCTCCGGTTCCCGGATCGCCATCACCCTGCTCAACCGCATGGAGCACGAGGGGGCACGGCGTGGGCTGGCCACGATGTGCATCGGCGTTGGGCAGGGTGCCGCACTCGCCCTCGAACTGTGCGGGGAGGACCGATGACGTACACCACCCTCGACGTCTCAAGGCGCGCTGATCGGCTGGTCGTGGCGATGAACCGGCCCGAGGTGCGCAACGCTATCGACGACCAGATGGTCGCTGAACTGCACGAACTGTGCGGTGAACTGGAACGCAAGCCGAAGATCCTGATCCTCACGGGCACCCGGGTCGACGGGCGCGGGATCTTCGCCTCCGGCGCGGACATCGAACAGTTGAAGAAGCGGTCGCGTGACGACGCCCTGCGGGGCATCAACTCGGCGATCTTCAACCGCATCGCCGCGCTCCCCATGCCGGTCGTCGCCGCGTTGGATGGTTGGGCGCTGGGCGGGGGCGCGGAGCTCGCGCTCGCCGCCGATTTCCGGATCGCGACCCGGAATCTGAAGTTCGGCCAGCCGGAAACCGGTCTGGGCATCATCGCCGCCGCCGGTGGGCTGTGGCGGCTGAAGGAGATCGTCGGCCCCACCGTGGCCAAGGAGATCCTGCTCGCCGGCCGGATTCTCGACGCCGGAGAGGCACTGGACCTGCACCTGGTCAACGAGGTCGTCGATGACCCGGAGGGGCTGATCGATGCGGCCGATGCCCTGGCCGACCGGATCGCGAAGCAGGATCCGCTGGCGGTCCGCCTGTCGAAGCAGTTGTTCGACATGCCCGCCGCCGCGCACCCGGCCATCGACAACATCACCCAGGCCATCTGTTTCGAATCCGAGCAGAAACACGTTCGTATGCAGGCGTTCCTCGACCGCCGAAACAACAAGTAGCCACGAGTAGAACAAAGGAACCCTATGAACGACACACCCCGCATCCCGAATCGTGTCGGTGTCCTCGGCGGCGGACGCATGGGCGCAGGTATCGCCCATGCCTTTCTCGCCGCAGGCAGTACCGTCACCGTCATCGACATTAACGACGACGCCGCCGCCGCTGCGCGACACCGTATAGAGAAGGCGGTTCACGGTTCCATCGAACGCGGAGCCCCTGGGCCTCCCTCGGAATGGCTCGACCGGTTGAGCTGTGGAACCGACCATGCCGACTTCACCGACTGTAACCTCGTCGTGGAGGCCGTGCCCGAAGATCCCAGGCTGAAAGCCGACGCCTTCGCCTCCATCCGGGAGCATGCACCGGACGCGGTGATCGCGACGAACACCTCGTCGTTGTCCGTGACGGAGCTGGCCGGTGCCGTCGACGGCTCCGGCAATGTCATCGGCCTGCACTTCTTCAATCCGGTCCCGGCGTCGAAACTCGTGGAGATCGTGGTCGCTGACACCACGGATGAACGCCTGGTGGACACCGCACGCGGCTGGGTCGAAGCGCTGGGAAAGACGCCCGTCGTGGTCCGGGACTCCCCCGGCTTCGCGTCCTCTCGTCTCGGTGTCGCCATCGCGTTGGAGGCAATCCGCATGGTGGAGGAAGGCGTGGCCAGCCCCCGTGACATTGATGCCGCCATGGTGCTGGGCTACAAGTTTCCAGTCGGGCCGCTGGAGCTGACCGATATCGTCGGCCTGGATGTCCGGCTCGGTATCGCCGATTATCTGCATTCGACACTCGGTGAGCGTTTCGCCCCGCCGCAACTGTTGAAGGACATGGTCGCCCGGGGTGACTGCGGGCGGAAGTCCGGCAGGGGCTTCTACGACTACACCGAGAGCTAGCCGCGGGGTTCAATGATCGCGTTGGTCACCCGGATGGTGGAGAGCCGTTTTCCCTCGTCGTTGAGCACCACGACTTCATAGGTGGCCAGGTTCCGGCCCAACCTGATCGCGGTGGCCGTCGCGGTGGCGTAACCGCTGACACCGGACCGATGGTGGGTGGCGTTGATGTCCACGCCCACGGCGGCCTTGCCGAAGGAGGAGGCGTAGATCAGGGCGCCCCATCCGGCCACCGCCTCCCCGAGGGCGATCATCGCACCGCCGTGGAGAACCCCGTGGGACTGCCTGTTCCCGTCGATCGGGATTCTGGCGACAACCTTCTCGGCGGATTGTTCCAGCACCTCAATACCCATTTTTCGGTCAAATTCGCCGGGTGTGACGGTCCAGATCTCGTAGTGTGCGCTCACGTGATGCTCCTCCTGTTGGGTGGGGCCGGGCCGGGAAACGCCCGTGTTGAATGTGATCCAGGTTATACTCTACCCCAAGTGACTGACCATTCGGTCAGTAATTCCACTATTCCGTCACCCGGTCACCAGCCCACACAGAAAGGCCTCCATGCCCACCATCACCCCACCCCTCGTCCCCAGCTACCTCAACGGCGGTTGGGTGACCCCGGAGAACCCTGACGCCGTCCTCACCGCCACGGACCCCTCGACCGGCGATGCCGTGGCACGCGTCAGCGCAGACGGACTCGACATCGCCGGAGCCGTCGAGTTCGCACGCACCACTGGACAGCGGAGCCTGCAGCAGCTCACCATCCACGAGCGCGCCCTGAGAATCAAGCAGCTCGCGCTCCATCTCGACGAGTACAAGGCCGAACTGTACGAGCTGTCAACCCGCACCGGAGCCACGAAACGGGACAACGGCATCGACATCGACGGCGGCATCGGCACAATGTTCGTCTATTCCTCGAAATCCCGGCGCGAACTGCCAAACTCGACGGTAATCGTCGACGGCCCCACCGAACAGCTCTCCCGCGATGGGTCCTTCATCGGCGGACACATCTACACCTCCATCCCCGGCGTGGCCGTGCAGATCAACGCCTTCAACTTCCCCGTCTGGGGCATGCTGGAGAAGTTCGCACCCGCGTTCATTGCCGGTGTCCCGACAATCGTGAAGCCGGCACCACAGACCGGCTACGTCACCGAACGCTGTGTCCGACTCATGGTGGACTCCGGTCTCCTACCCGAGGGGTCCCTGCAGTTGATCTCCGGCGGGAGCGTCGACCTCCTGGAACACCTGGACTACCGCGACCACCTCGCCTTCACCGGCTCCGCACGGACGGCGAACATCCTGCGTTCCCACGACGCGATCCTGAGCGGCGGGGTCCGGTTCACCGCCGAGGCGGATTCCCTCAACACCGCGGTCCTCGGGCCGGACGTCACCCCGGGCTCCCCCGAGTTCACCGCCTACATCCGCTGCCTGTTCGGGGAACTCGTCGCCAAGGCCGGCCAGAAGTGCACCGCTATCCGCCGCGCCATAGTACCCACTCCCCTCGTCGGCACCGTCGCCAACGCACTCGGCGCCATGATCGCGGAGAAGGTCACCGTCGGCGCGCCGGACGCGGAGGGCACCACCATGGGGCCACTGGTCTCCACGGAACAGTGCGACGCTGTGATCGATGCCCTGTGCGAACTGATCGCGGCAGGCGCTACCGTCCACACCGGCGGACCACAGACCGCCGAGGGCGCATTCCTCAACCCGACGATCCTCACCATTGATGCGACGACCGCAGCCGATCCCGGGGCCGCGGTCCACTCGACCGAGGCGTTCGGCCCGGTCGTTTCGATTCTGGGTTATGACACGCTGGATGACGCCATCCGGTTGACCACGTACGGTCGCGGCTCACTCGTGGCCACCCTGTGCGCTCACGAACCGGACACCGTCCGCGACTTCACCCGGGGGATTGCCGCCCACCACGGGCGTGTGCACCTGCTCGACCGTGACGACGCCCACACCTCCACCGGCCACGGGTCCCCCATGCCGCACCTCGTGCACGGCGGCCCTGGCCGCGCCGGTGGCGGCGAGGAGCTGGGCGGTGTGCGCGGCGTGAAGCACTACATGCAGCGTAGCGCGGTCCAGGGCACCCCGAACCACCTCACCGCCGTCACCGGAATCTGGCACACGGGCGCCGATGTCCAGCGGGTGACCCGCGCGGACGTGGACAACGGGACCGGTATCCATCCGTTCCGTAAGTCCCTCGCGGAAATCCGTGTCGGCGACCAATTCGCCTCCGACCTGCGTACCGTCACACTGGACGACATCACGGCCTTCGCAGAGGAGACCGGAGACAGATTCTACGCCCACACCGACGAGGAAGCCGCCGCCGCCAATCCCTTCTTCCCCCGGCGCGTCGCCCACGGCTATCTCCTGGTCAGTTGGGCCGCCGGGCTGTTCGTTGATGCCGCCCCCGGCCCAGTCCTGGCCAACTACGGACTGGAGAACCTCCGGTTCCTCACCCCGGTCACCTACGACGACTCCATCCGGGTGGAACTGACCGCCAAGCGGATCACGCCACGCGTCACCGACGACTACGGCGAGGTCTGCTGGGATGCCATCCTGTACAACCAGAACGACGAGGTCGTGGCCACCTACGACGTCCTCACACTGGTGGCGAAGGAGCGTTGATCAGTGGTAGTTCACTGACGATCCGGGGCGCCTCATTAGGCCGCGTGTTCAATGACCCCACGGAGCTGCACGAACGAATAAGACCTCATCGCGGCTCAGTGGGAAAGCACACATCCGCTCACGGGCTGGCGGTGAAGAGCCGCTCCGGCCGCTCCCAGACACGAACGATCCTGGTTGGGACAGGGGTACCCGAATCCGGACAGATGACACGGTAATCACACCGCTGCTATTCTCGTTTTTGATCAAGAAGTTCGACGTCAAGTCCCCGGCTCGTCGACTGGCAACCGCGTATCGCGCTCGGTGCCCCCGGTGGAAGATCCGCCACAGGACACATCTGTCTAGTGGAAGTATGCGACTATCTCAAGGAGTTCACATGAGTGAGCACACCAACCCCGAACATCGGAACATCACCAGCACCCCGGACTATCTGCCGGAGCTGGGAGCCACCGCGCTTCCTTCCGGATGCACGCTCTACGGCACCGGGCATTCGGTGCACTGGATCAGAATGAACCATGCCGCGAGTGGGGACTGGGAACCCGCCGTCATCCTCGGGGCCAGGGAGAACCATCTCATCTTCACCCACGGGGACACGAAGGAACGGCGGTGGAACCACGATCCGGAGCGCCTGCGGGCCATCGCAGACCTCGTCATGCTGGAGCCTGACGCGGAAGTCCTGTGGTCAGACCGGTACAGCATCCTCAAGGTGACCATCGGCACCAAAGCCTGGTTGTTGGGTCTCGATGAACACGACGGTTCCCCCTGCCAGAAGCAATAGCAGCCTTCCCCCGACATAGCAGGCGCGTACACCACTGTCCGGTGTTCGGAATCCACGAACAAGATCGGGGGTAGCGGAGATTCCCTCATCCACATTCCATCCCACATCCGGGATACCGCTCCCCCTCAGACGTGTCGACGACAGTCCTGGGCGAGAGAAACGCTGAACTGGACTATACCCGCAGGAAATACAACCAGTTTCCGGAACGGCGGGGCCGACGGTTGCCCACTACCGACAACGAACTCCACGCAGCGTAGCGCTCGCCTCCCACATCATGGGAACCACATTTAAAGATACCACCATGGCGACATTCGGCTAACGGGTGTAGTTCCGGGGGTGCCTCTGACGAGGGATGATCCCGGAGGATGCTCCCCCACCCCACTAGGCCTTGCCACAGCCCGTAACCTGAGTCGTGAGCCAGGCCACTTTCCGACCACCCGTAGGTGAATCCCGGAGTTTTCCCGTCTCGGTCGGCCCGACACCACGGCAGCCCGCCCACACCACCTCCGACAGACCCACAAAGGAGCACCATGACCCAATCCGGCAGCAGCGGCTACACCGTCTCGGACTACCTGTTCGACCGGCTCGCGGAGATCGGCATCAACCACATCTTCGGTGTCCCCGGCGACTTCAACCTCAAGTTCCTGGACACCGTCACCGCACACGATCGCCTGACCTGGGTCGGCAATTGCAACGAGCTGAACGCCGGATACTGCGCCGACGGCTATGCCCGACTCAAGGGTGCCGCGGCGATGGTCACCACCTTCGGGGTGGGCGAGCTCTCCGCGATCAACGCCACCGGCGGCTCCTACGCCGAGTATGTCCCGGTCCTCCACATCGTCGGGGCACCGGTCACGGAGATCCTCACCTCCCGGAAGAAGATCCACCACAGCCTCGGCGACGGGGTGTTCACCCACTTTTATGAGATGGCCGGTCACGTCACCTGCGCACAGGCGTGGCTCACGCCGTCGAATGCGACGAGTGAGATTGACCGCGTGATCACCGAGATGCTCGCACAGCGCCGCCCGGCGTACCTCGTACTCTCCCCCGATGTCGCCGCCGCCGAGGTGTACCCGTCCGATGAGCCCCTGGAAATCGACATCGCCCGGAAGCGGTCCTCCAGCGCCGCGCTCAAAGCCTTTGAACGGGCCGCGACAGAATTCCTCGACGGCCACTCCGCCACGGTGCTCGGTGACCTGCTCGTCCACCGCGTGGGCTGCATCGGGAACTTCGACCGGATGATCAACGCCAACGACCTCCCCTACGCCACACTGACATGGGGCAAGACTCTCGTCGATGAGCGCAGTGACCGTTTCGCCGGAATCTACATCGGTGCCGCCTCCTCACCACGCGCCAAGGACGCGGTGGAGAACGCAGAGCGGCTGATCACCATCGGCGTGGAGTTCACCGACTCCACCACCGCCGGGTTCTCCATGAACCTCGGAGTCGAGCGGGTCCTGGACATCTCACCCACCCAGTCCACCATCGGAGGCCGCACCTTCGCGCCGCTGCAGATGGGTGACGCAATCGACGCCCTGGCCCGCATCCTCGCCGACACCGAGGTCACACCGCACGAACTGAAGGAACGTCACGTTCCCGCCGCACCCCACTCGGACCCGAACGAACCGTTGACCCAGAATGTTCTGTGGTCGAAAGTCTCCGAGTGGCTGCCCGAGGATTCCCTCGTCATCGCGGACCAGGGCACCAGCTTCTTCGGCATGGCCGACAGTCCGCTGCCCTTCGGCGTCAGCTTCATCGGCCAGTCACTGTGGGCGTCGATCGGCTACTCCATCCCCGCGGCCCTGGGTGCCGGTATGGCGAACCGTGACCGGCGCATGGTCGTCCTCGTCGGCGACGGATCGGCACAATTGACGGTGCAGGAGATCGCCACCATGTTCCGCGAGGGCATCAACCCGCTGATCATCCTGGTGAACAACTCCGGCTACACCATCGAACGCGCCATCCACGGCCCCGACGAGGTCTACAACGACATCACCCCGTTCAATTGGCAGGACATCCCCCGCGCCTTCGGCGGCAACGAGGACAACTGCCTAGTCATCGATGCCCCGACCCCGGCGACCCTCGACGCGGCCCTGGAACAGGCCGACCGGAACCGCGACAAGCTCGTGATGATCGAGGTGCACACCGACCGCGACGACTACCCGCAGATGATGCGCAACTTCACCGAGACGCTCGGCAGGAAGGATTAGTCGACGGCATCCCGACGGCTCCACCACAGCGATGGTGGAGCCGTCGGCCGGCTTGCCCTCCCCACATTTTCTCCTTCCGCACTCTCCACTTCGCTGCTAAAATCAAGATGGCTCTACACTCCGTGCACCTTTTCCACCGGTCACGCCAACGAGTGCAGCCCCCGGTCCGGCAAAACGGACCCCTCCTCACACACCCGCCGCAGGACATCTCTGTCCCGGGCCCGGTTCGAGGAGGAGAACACATGAGCAAGTACACCGCCGATGGGGAAACCAACACCTACACCACCCCGGATTCACTTCCGGGATTCCCCGGCTTCGCCCCATCCTTCGACTGTGTTGAACACCGTTCCACGCACAGCCACGGGTACATTGCGTTGACTGCGCCCACCGATGAGGCCCTGGAGCCAGCCCGCATCATCGCCGTCGAGGGTCGTTTCGTGACGTTCGCCCACCAGGACGCCGTCGAACGCCGTTGGACGCACAACGCCGAGCGTCTGCGCGCGGTCGCAGACATCGCAATGCTTGAGCCTGCCGCGCTGACCCTGTGGTCACCCGGTCGCCGCATGCTGAAAGTTGAGATCGGGGACATCGGGTTCCTGGTTGACCTACACCAGGGCACACAGGTCGGCCGCTGCTGCCGCGACGACGACAGGTGACGATTCGGTGCCGCCCGACCCGGGCGGCACCCTGCGTTTTCCCAGCTTACACACAGTTTTCACCCCCACACCCACCGCCCTTGCCTAATGAAAAAACCTCGCAGTAGGCTATTCCGGTCAACACTACCGGAAGGGTTTTTCACTTGAATTTCCATCGTCTGCGCACCGGCGGCACCCTCGCTGCTCTCGCCTGTTCCTCCCTCGCACTCACCGCATGCAACCCCGTCGACTACATCAACTCCATCACCACAGACACCGGATCCACCACCATCTCTTCCGAGTGGCGAGGCCTGGCCGATCGACTGACCTCGGGATTCAGCTCCGGGAGCAGTGGAATTGGGAGCAGTGGAACCCCGACAGCCCCGCCCCTCGCCACGATCGTCGGTGACACAAACCGCGACGGCCGGATCACCGACGCCGACCATGCGGGCAGGACAACGGCCAACGTCAACGAGGGCGCGATCTTCCTCGCGAACATCGACGATGATTCCGGGCGGTGCGCCTACTCCGCAGACACCTCCCGGGCGGAACTCGCTGCGTGCAATGACGCTGCCGACGATGTCGTCAACGGTGAGGCCGATGCTCTCGACCTGGCTCGCCTCGAGGTCAAAGCAACACGGGACCTGTCCGATTCTGCGGCCGCGACCCTGGCGTATGACACGAACCGGGCCCGCGTATTCCTTCTCACCGGTGACGGCTCATGGGCACCCGTGACAACCACCACCACGCTGAACGCAGAGCAGTTGCGCTCCGGTGCAATCCTCGGCGTTGAGGGGCTCGACGTGATGCGCAATCACGCCGAGTGGGACGGTCGACTCACCGTGACACTCACCACCACCGACGACGGGGCGTCGACAACAGACAGCGTCCAGCTTCAGCAGGCCCCACTGCGCGCCCACGACCACACCCAGGATCTACGCACGGTGCTGACCCTGGACGATTCCTTCAAGGATGCCGCACCGTTCAATGCCCGTCTCGACGCCGCTCTCGGCGATGACGTCGAGCTCCGGAAGATCCCGGACATGGATGTCCAATGGCTGCAGGACGGAAGCGAGATCTTCTACACCGCACTCCCCGGTGCAGAAGGACCGCAGTACATGCGCGTCATCATGCGACTCGATCAAGGTGACGACGGACAGAACGCGATGTATCACCTACAGGGGCGGGATGTCGCCGTCGCCGAGGTCGACACAGACGGCAAGCACTCCGATTCCAGTGCGGGCGGCAACCTTGAGTTCCTACCCCCGACGCCCGCCCACCCGCAGGGCCGCGCCATCATCGGTGTCCGCCAGCACCCGGATCTGGTCGCCGATGATGATGGACACGATCACGGGGATGGCGGTGCACATGACCACCAGGACGACAACAGTCCGACGAATGAGCAGATCCTCTTCCTGGCCGCCCAGGGCTACACCGATCCGCTGATCCTGGACACCAGCTTCCTTGCGGTCGGACACGTCGACGAGTTCGTTCATGTTCTCCCAGCGGACAATGCCGCAGGTTTCAAGCTTCTGGTTGCCGATCCGCAACTAGGCAAGGTGATGCTTGAGGACCTCGTCGCAAATGGTCATGGTGACGTCCAACTGGTGGATCACCCGCAGGCCCGGACGACAGTGGCTGAAGCAACCGATGAGATGATGCAGCGCCAGCACGCGGTTGCCATCGAGGTGATGAACCGAAACATCGCCACGCTGAAGGCCGAAACTGGTCTGGGCGAGGAGGACATCATCCGGCAACCCGCCTGGTATCGGATGGATCTGCACGACGCTTACGACGCCACGAAGATCTACCCGATGGCATCCTTCACGCCGAACGCCGTCAACGGTATCGTCCGGGACCGAAAGACGTACCTCTCTCCAAAAACATACGGCCCCAACATCAACGGGACGGATGCGTTCGCTGACCACTTGACGAAGGAAATGGCTAAAGCTGGCTACGCGGTCATCTTCGTCGATGACTACGACTACCTCCACCGTGGAACCGGTGAGATCCACTGTGGAACCAACCAGATCCGCGCCATGAACCCCTGGTACAAGAAGTAGAGGGTGGCGCACCGGGCCGAATCCCCGCGCCCGGTGCGCCGACCTGCAGGCCCTGGGAGTGAGATGCAACCACACCGGAGTACCGGTCCACGGTTGCAGCCTCCACCACCCCGCGACGGCCGGACCCAGCGGCTTCGACCGGACCACGGATGGTGCCCGCGGATAGCCGGACGGGTCGTAGCCGGATCCCGGGGCACACCCCCGGCGACTGTGCCCCGGCTCGGAAGCGTCGGTCACTTCGCCTGATAGAACTCGGGGGCGCGGTCCCGGGACGGGTCCATCTGGACGTTCGTCACCACGAACTCCCCACCGTCGTAGACCATCTGCGCTTTCATGAACCGCGTCGGGCAGCACGCACCGTCATTCGGCCCCGGCGCGTACCATCTGAAGTTGACCCGGCCGTCCTGGATGGTGAGCTCATCGGCCGGGCCCCGGCCGGGATTCTCAACGACCTCGGATCGGGGTGCCGCGCCGAGATACTCCCCACCGTTGGTGTAGAAGACGAGGACCGACGGCCAGGGCACACCTCCGGCACTGCAGTAGATGTCGATCATCCCGTCATCGACACCGTCGCCAGTGACGTCGCCGATGACGATCGCCGGATCCGGGGGCGAGCCGTCCCACGGATCGACCCCGGCGATTTTCGCGAAACCGCTCATCTGGTCCGCGACCGGGAGGACACCGTCGACCAGTTGGCCCGCATCGTGCCCGCAGACCGGGGGGATCCAGGCGTTCATGAGCTGGTCCGCTGTCACGGGGAGAGCCTCCGGCGTGGAACCGCTTCCCGTGGTCCCCTGCTCCGAATCAGTTTCCCCGCCGATAGCTGAGCAACCGATGAGCATCACTATCGCACAGACCAGTGCCGCTCCCGTTTTCCACGATCCCATGGACCACGCCCCCTTTTGCAATGTTCAAGCCGGCACGCCACTAACCAGCACCATACTTTCACTCAGTGAAGAAGGATGAGAGCTGCGTGGTTTGAAATTACTATGCGCTCTATCACACTCACCCCACCCTGAAACACCGCCCATGACCGTCATTCACTTCGGTGGCGGGGAGGTGAGCTTTCGGGCGCTCACCAAGGTCACACCATGGCACACCTAGGTCTCAATCAGGGAGCAGGAACGATGAAACGCCCCGCTGCCGGAACCGCCTCAACAGTGACCGGGAGCGCCGACATCCGCTCACCATCCGCATACGCATCGACGCCGTACACCCACACGTCCGCACTACGCACCCGGTAGCTGTGCACCTCCGGGAGTTCCACATGCGTGCCCTTGATGATCTTCCCCATGCAAGAGGCGAACCGGACCCTCCCGGATGGATCCACCAGCGTCACATCGAGTAACCCGTCCCGATGATTGGCGAAGGGACACACCGGAAACCCACCACCATAGGTACGGGTATTGCCGAAGGCCGCGAGCATCGCGGCACCACGGACCGTCAACGAGCTATTTTCCTCAATTCCGACATCACCGGGAACAGGGTGCCTGCCGTGCAATTCCATGGAAAACGACAGCGGGCGAAGACTGATAAGTTCGGCGGCGATGGAGAGGTTGTAGCGGGCGGAGCCGTGCGGCCAGGTCATCCGGTTCGCCCTATCACTGACCAGGGAATCGAATCCAGCGGTCATCACTGTTCCGAACCACCGTTCGTTCCCCGTGGAATCGGTGATCCGCCCCAGATCTGTCGTCACCGTGAAACCCGCCGCAATGACCTCCGCAGCGGCCTCCGGGCTCGTCCGAGGAAGGTTGTACTCCCGGGCGTGATCATTTCCGGTACCTGCAGGTATGACCCCGACCGGGATCTTCTTCCCTGTAGTCTCCTGGAGCACGAGGTTGATCATGCCGTCGCCGCCACAAACCACGATCGCGTCAAAGCGCCCCGATTCAACGGCTTCCCGGGTCAACCGCCGGGAATCCTTCGTCGTCCGCCCTTGAAAAGCTAGAACCTCGACACCCGCATCGCGAAACGCCGCCATCGCACGCTCGGTGGAATGCCGCGCACGACCGTGCCCACTGTCGGGGTTCGTGAGCATGGCGACGGCGCCGATGTCGACGAAACCCATCGGATAGTCGGTCATGTGGTTACTTTCGTTGTCCAAGTTTCTGATGTGAAGGACGCCGGGCAACACCGCTATCCGGCTCCCGTCACTGCGGGTATCTTGATCCTTTCACAGACTAGGTTGAGAACTCACACAGGCCCTCATCTCGAGTTCTGGACTCCTTCAAAGAGACTCGCCGACGCCACCACTGTCCTGGTCGGACATCTCTGGGGCCCTGCTCAACCGGATGGAGATGTCCCCGGTTTTCGCCCTTCCGGCGAGAAACACGTCTTGCTGAGCACCGTGAACGTTCGTTCCATTCTCCCGGCACGGTCCATCTTCGGGTCACCCACATCACCACCAGCAGCATGACTTGTTAGTTACCTACGAGACGAACATTCTCCCGCTTGACGTTGACGACCTTCTATTCCAAGCGGCGTAGGTCACGACGTGCTACCCGAACCGACGTACCGGTCCTTGGACTATAAACGACGAACCCCGCATACCTCGCTGCTACCAATCCGAGGCCACTGCCGTTTCCAAAAGCTCCACCAACAACCCGGGCTGACCCACTCCACACCGAGATCTACCGGATATCGGACCGAAGGACATCAGTTCCCCGTCACACCCGAACAGAAAGCTGTGAATAGATACTCGCGGCGAGCCGGGTCATCTCGAAGGAGTACACGGCGATGATCAGGGTGAACAGTGCTTTCACACTGTCACCTAGAACGAAGATGTCTCCACCCCGTGAATACTGATAACAGAGCAGCGAAATCACCAGAGTGAGGGCGTAAACCCCGATGGCGAACACCCTGTTCCATTCATGGATCAGAGTGTCCTTGTCACTCTCCGGGACCTCCGGCCAGACGCGTTCGGTCACCAGCCAGAAGTAGAAGATGAAGGCCGATGGCACCGCCATCAGGTTGATCACCAGGAACATCAACGGCAGCACACCACTTCCGCCACCAATGAACAAGCCCGCCGGTATCAGCCCAACCACGAGCACGAGTATCAGGAACGGGAACAGCGTCGTCACCACCAGCGGGATGAGTGAGCGGCTGAAATCGGAATAGGTGATCGTGCGGATGAGCAGATGCCGGTTCTCCGTCGACCGGGCAACCGACGGAGCCGGATTCGGACTCTTCGCCCGGAACCCACGGAACTTGATCACCGCGATGATCAGTACCGCCAGCTCGATCACTGCCATGATCTCCACGGGAAAGCCCTGGAAGAAATCCAGGGTCCGCTCGATGATCACCGGAACACTGTTGACTTCCATCTCTACGGTTGCACCCCTCGCGTGTCTCATGAAACAGGTCGGGGGAACCTTAGACGATGATGCTGTGAGTCATCTGGGAGTGCCCTACGAACCAACCGCTCTCACCTCGGAGACCAACTGAGGACTGTGCCACCGGCCGATTTTCGCCGCTGACGCCTGCCTCATCAACGAAAGAACGAAACCCCGCAGCTCACTGAGCAGTCCAGGAGTATCGCGGATAAGGTTATGGAGCGATCCTGCCGGAAATGTGAGCGCATCCACCGTCGCAGATCGGTAATGCCGTCGGAACAGGACGCCCTGGTGTTTCTTCTGTGACCACCACCGTCTCCCCACGACACCGGGAGGGCAGTTAAGTACACACACCGGGGATGAGCTGGATTCGGTGCGTGGGGCGTAAAGCAGTTCAAGATTCCCGACAGTCAGGGTCGCGTATCTGCCGCCTGCTGTAGACGGCAGATCCGAGACCGTCCACCAGACCCCCTCTAGTTCTTCGCATGAGGGGATCAACAGCGAAAGTGCACAGTGAAAATCGCTGATCACCTTCCGATACGTCAGATGTTGCCCCCGGGAATCCGTGTAACGACGTAAACGTGAGGCACCGCACCCCCGAGGATCTGGCATGGGCACCATTCCGACGGACATGGTTGTGTATTCTTCTCCGCCTGTCGCCCAGTGACTCTGATCGTCAACACTGATGATGACGTCAAGTGAGGAAGGCTGGCGGTGTCCCCTGTTCCATGCCCGATTCCGCAGCGATTTACCTGTTCTGCGGAGCCGGATGATTTCGGAACGCTCCACGGCATCCAGAGAATCTGACGGGACAACGGCGAAGAGTAGCGTCTCAATATCCACCCACGCTGCATGATGCCTCGAACCGTGCCTATGGGCAGAAAAACGCCTCACCATGTCGGTCGTCTGCCCGACATAACACGAGCCATCCGTGAAACCGAGGATGTAGATTCCTCCTGCAGAACCAGGCAACAATGGGGCGATACTGGTCAGATCCGAAACTGTCCATCGCCGGTACCTCAGTTCTCTGGACGAGAACACCACGCCCCACCGAGCCTTCTATCCCTCGTCCGTCGAGAGCGCCGCGACGAAGGCCTCCTGCGGAACGGAGACGGAACCGATGTTCTTCATCCGCTTCTTGCCTTCCTTCTGCTTCTCCAGGAGCTTGCGCTTTCGGGAGATGTCGCCGCCGTAGCACTTCGCGAGGACGTCCTTGCGCAGGGCGCGGATGTTCTCGCGGGCGATGATCTTCGACCCGATGGCCGCCTGGATCGGCACCTCGAACTGCTGGCGCGGGATGAGGTCCTTGAGCTTGACGGTCATCTTGTTGCCGTACCACTGGGCGTTGTCGCGGTGCACGATGGCGCTGAACGCGTCGACGGGTTCACCCTGGAGGAGGATGTCGACCTTGACCAGATCGGATTCCTGCTCCCCGGCTTCCTCGTAGTTGAGGGAGGCGTAGCCGCGGGTGCGGGACTTGAGCATGTCGAAGAAGTCGAAGATGATTTCGCCGAGCGGCATGACGTAGCGGAGTTCGACGCGATCCTCGGAGAGGTAGTCCATGCCGCCCATCTGGCCGCGTTTGGCCTGGCAGAGTTCCATGGTGGTGCCGACGAACTCGGCGGGAACGATGACCGTCATCTTGACGATGGGCTCCCAGACCTCCTTCGGTTTGCCGCCGGGCCAGTCGGAGGGGTTGTGCACGGTCATTTCTTCGCCGGATTCGGTGACCACGCGGTAGCTGACGGATGGTGCGGTGGAGATGAGATCGAGGTCGAACTCGCGCTGCAGCCGGTCACGGGTAATCTCCATGTGGAGCAGGCCGAGGAAGCCGCAGCGGAACCCGAATCCGAGGGCGACAGAGGTCTCGGGCTCGTAGACGAGTGCGGCGTCGTTGAGCTGCAGTTTGTCGAGTGCGTCGCGAAGATCCGGGTACTGCGCCTGGGAGATGGGAAACAGTCCGGAGTAGACCATCGGGTTGGGTTCCGCGTAGCCCTTGAGGGCTTCCTCGGCACCCTTGTTGGCCCAAGTGATGGTGTCGCCGACCTTGGATTGGCGGACATCCTTCACACCGGTGATGAGGTAGCCGACCTCGCCGGGACCGAGTCCGACACATTTCTTCGGGGTGGGGCTGACGATGCCGATTTCGAGAAGTTCGTGGGTGGCCCCGGTGGACATCATCTTGATTTTCTGACGGGGTTCGAGGGTGCCGTCGACCATGCGGATGTAGGTGACCACGCCACGGTAGGTGTCGTAGACGGAGTCGAAGATCATGGCGCGCGCGGGGGCGTCGGCACCCTTGTCGGAACTTGGCGGCGGGACGAGTTCGCAGATGCGGTCGAGGAGTTCGGGGACGCCTTCACCGGTCTTGCCGGACACCCGGAGAACGTCCTCGGGTTCGCAGCCGATGATGTGTCCGATCTCCTCGGCGAACTTGTCGGGGTCAGCGGCGGGCAGGTCGATCTTGTTCAGGACGGGAATGATTTCGAGGTCGTTCTCCATGGCGAGGTACAGGTTCGCGAGCGTCTGTGCCTCGATGCCCTGCGCGGCGTCGACGAGCAGGACCGCACCCTCGCAGGCGTCGAGCGCGCGCGAGACCTCGTAGGTGAAGTCGACGTGACCGGGGGTGTCGATGAGGTGCATGACGATCTGCTCGCCCTCGTGCGCCCCGGAGCGCGGTACCCACGGCAGGCGTACGTTCTGCGCTTTGATGGTGATGCCACGTTCACGCTCGATGTCCATGTTGTCGAGGTACTGGTCACGCATGTCCCGGGCGTCGACCACACCGGTCAGACCCAGAATCCGGTCTGCGAGGGTGGACTTCCCGTGGTCGATGTGGGCGATGATGCAGAAGTTACGGATCTGCTTGGGGTCTGTGTACGTAGCTTCGGCAAAATTGGCGGCCATGTGTGTGACGGTCCCTTCCTTATTGGAGCTCTCCTGACACTACCCGACCGTGCAGTCGCATCCCATGCGTAGCGACGCCCAACCTCCCGGACGTCGGTAGAGGCAACCACAGCGACGGGGAACCCGATGTCCAGCCCGCGGAACACACGGAGTGGCTAGGCTGTTGTCCTGTGGATGACGATAGACGACACGAGGAAAGCTGGTTCCACCGCGCACTAACATCTGTGCTCGGGCGAGGTGACAGTGCCCTGAACCAGGGCCTCGAGGTGATCAATGACCGATTGGGGCTCAACCCGGATAGCGGAACCCCGGCGCATCGGAGCACCAAATCCGCGACGACTTATGCCGCGCAACCAACCGCGAGCATGGCCCGAAGCATCTACTACGCACCGGATATGGACGGCCAAGCTGATCCCGGCGAAGTCGTGTGGATCTGGGTGGACACCGACGGCCCAGGCTCCCCAGCCAAGGAGCGGGCCATCATCGTCATCGGCAGATCCAGGCAGCACATGCTCGGCCTCGTGATCTCCCCAAACCCGGGACACGCCGAAGAAGATAACTGGCTGGGTATCGGGTCAGGCCCGTGGGATGAGTCCGGCAGGCAGTGCTGGGTACGGATGGACAAGGTTCTTGAAGTTCCTGAGTTGGGGATCCGCCGCCAGGGAGCAATCATCCCCAGACACCGCTTCGAAAGGATCGCGAACCGACTACGGTCACGATACGGGTGGGGATGACCAGGTTGCGCCGTTTGTCCGGAGCATCGGACACTGATACTCTGTCAAGCTGTTATTCACTTTCCGGGCGTGGCTGCCGGAGCGGTCAGGACCTTGGGTCCGCTCAATAGAACGCATCCACCGCGATCATGATCCACAGCGATCGTGATCTGGACAGATCCGGCCGGTGGTTTCAACACAACCAACCACGAGTTCAAGAGGTATTTTTCAATGGCTAACATCAAGTCCCAGATCAAGCGTATCCGCACCAACGAGGAGCGCCGCCAGCGCAATCAGCACGTGCGTTCCGCCGTCCGCACCGAGATCCGCAAGTTCCGTGCGCTGGTCGAAGAGGGCAACAAAGACGAGGCCACCACTCAGCTCCGCATCGCTTCCCGCGCTCTGGACAAGGCCGTCACCAAGGGTGTGTTCCACCGGAACAACGCCGCCAACAAGAAGTCCAAGATGGCGTCCGCGCTGAACAAGATGGACTAATTTTCATCTGCTTGTTCTGCCCACCACCGCATCGTGTCGGTGAAGAGGTGCAAAGAACAACATGTCAAGACCCCTCTTCAGGCTTCGACCGGGAAGGGGTCTTTTTTCATGCCGCCTTCATTCCAGCCGAAGAAGCGGTGGGGGCACTCGGACTCACCCCGCCAGCTCAGCTATCCTCCGTACCGCGTGCTCGATGGCGTAACCATCATCAGCGGCCTGCCCCTTCACCGCCGCATCGAGGTCCGCCACGATGATCACGGCCTCCGAGACAGCCTCACCGTTCCACGTTCGGGCGAGACGGGCGGTCTTCTCCACCTTCCACGGCGGCATCCCCACGACCCGGGACAGACCATTGGCATCAATCCGGCCTCGGGTGGAGTACAGGCGGGCAATGGAACCGACGGTGGTGGACAGCGCAGCGGCGAGCATCACCGGTGACAATCCAAGCTGGAGAGCACGGCGAGTGGAAGCGACAGCACGCTGCATCTGCCCGGAACAGGCTAGATCCGCGATGTCGAACCCTGAGACCTCGGCCACTCCCACGTAATAGTCACGGACCTTCGCTTCGGTGACCTCTCCCCCGGTGTCGGCGACGAGTTGGCTCACGGCGCTAGCGAGTTCCCGCAGATCCGACCCCACCCCCTCCAACAGGGCACGGACGACGTCGGAGGTGACCCGCACGCCGTGGTTGCGGAACTCCTGGTTGACGAAGGTCGGGCGTTCGCTGGGCTTGATCTTGTCCGCCCGGTGGACCTCCGCCAGTTTGGACAGTTTCGACACCATCGCCTTGGTCCGACCGGCCCCGGTGTGCAGGATGATGAGGTAAATCCCAGGCGCGGGGCTGCCCGCCGCGGACAGGATGAGGTCCGCCGCATCCTTTCCCGCGTCCTGTGTGCCGGTGAGGATGAGAACCCGATCCTCGCCGAACAGGGAGGGGCTGAGAAGTTCCGCGAGTTCATTGGCGTTGACATCCCCGGCCCGCATGGTGGTCACAGGTAGCTCGGTGCCGTCCGGGAGGGATTCCCGGACGGCGGTGGTGACCGCGATGCGGGCGCGCTCGGCGAGGAATTCCTCCTCACCGAGGATCAGGTGCACGGGGGCGGGGGGTGACGGTTTCACGCGCTCCATCGTGCCACATCCCCACGGACGGTCCACTGGTCACCACCGGATGTTCCGAGCGGTGCGGAGTGAACACCACACTAATCAGGGTGAGCAGCACAGCTCCGAGAACCAGCACCCGGACCTGCCCCGCATAGATCGCCCAAACGGTCCAGCAGCAACCGAGGATCACCCACGCCACGCCGAGCCATCCAGCGGCGACCGGAACAGTGGCGTGCGGAAGTCCCGCGAATACCCTGGCGACTCCGTCGATCCACCGGAGCAATGGTGTGAGCATCCAGAGGCATGCGCCCGCAAGCTGAGGTCCGGGGCCGGGAAACGCGGCAAGAAGCGCCGCAACGAGTCCGAGGACGGTGATCGGTGGTACCGCCGCCGCAGCGAATACGTTCGCTGCCACGGAGACCAGCGAAACCCGACCCGCCATGATCGCGATGATCGGCATCGTCACAATGTCGGCGGCGATCGCCACGGACAGCGCCCGGACGATGATCGCGGGCCAACCGGTGGCGGCGAGGGGCCGGTGCAGGAGTGGGTGCAGAGCGATGATTCCTGCGGTCGCCGCCACGGACAGCGCAAACCCGTAGGACACCGCGAGGTCACTGCGCCACAGCAGCAGGACAATGGTGGAGAGGCAGAGTGCGTGCGCCGGTTCCGCCCTAGTTGCGGCGAGCACGGCCACGAGACCGACGATCCCGGTTGCTGCGGCGCGCAGCACACTCGGTTCCGTGCCGACGAGCCCCACGAAGGCCGCGAGCGCACATCCCGCTCCGGCGACCTGGACACGAGGGCCCACGCCCAACAGCCGGGTGAGGATGACGACGGTGGTGGTGACGATGGCGACGTTCGATCCGCTCACCGCGGACAGATGCGACAGGCCGGTGTCGAGGAACATCTGCCGTTGACTGTCCCCCTGTCCCGTGATGTCCCCGAGTACCATCCCGCGGACGAGTCCGGCAGATTCCGGGTCAAGATACCGGGCGGCGGTGTCTGCGAAGGAGTCGCGCACGTGCGCCGCGGCGCGAGCTGGTCCCGAAGGCCCGTGCAGTACCGTCACGGAGTGCGCATTGAGCAGAAGCGTACCGACGCCCGGCCGGTCCGCAGCCCCCGTGTCCGCGGTCACCCGGATCAGGGTCCCCGCAGATTTCGGAATCTCCTCTCCACCGCGGACGAATACGGGTATCTCCGCAGGATGACCGGGCACGTGCAGGCGGAGAAGCCAACCGTCATCACCCACCCGGACGGGTCCGGTCACGGTCCTGCCTTCCACGGTGACGTGTTCCAGCGAATTCAGGTGGTGACGATCCGCTGCCGCCACACGGCACCGGGAGGTGACCACTGCCGCGCCCCCTGCTCCGAGTATCAGGAGACACTGCCCGGGAGCCCGGAATCCCACCGCGATCAAACCGGCAACTACAACCACTGCTACCCCCGTAGACCAAGACCTACTGACGAGAACGACGGCGACCGCAATCCAGACGACAGCCGCCGCAGGCAGGAGTCGGAGCTCTGTCACAGGGTGACCAGTCCCTCGAGTCGGGTGAGCTTCGCCGGTCCAATCCCAGGTACAGCCGTGAGATCCTCGATCGTGGTGAATCCCCCGTTGTCAGTCCGGTACGAGATGATCGCCGCACTCGTCGCCGGTCCAATCCCGGGCAGTGCCTCGAGTTGTTCCGCGCTGGCGGAGTTCAGCGACACCGGCCCGGTGGCGGCTCCGGACACTTCCAGCGGAAGTGCGGTACCGGGGTCGGGCACGATCAACTGCATCCCGTCGACGAGCCGCCCAGCCAGGTTGATGTGCCTTGTATCAGCATCCGGGAGTACCCCAGCCGCCACGAGGGCATCAGCGGCGCGACTGTCCCCCGGCAACTCATGGAGCCCCGGGTGTTCCACGGCTCCGACCACAGAAACCACGATCGACGGTTCCGGTTCCGGTTCCGGCGAAAGAGTCTCACCGGTATCCACAACCACCGGGCTCACTTGCGCACCGGTGTCGGTGGGAACAGGTCCCCGGAGCATCAGCCACCCTCCGATGAGAAACATGATGCCGACGAGCGCGAGCACTCCCTGCCGGAGGGTGACGTGCAGCCTGGGTGTCGGAAAAGCGACGTCGAGAAGCTCCTCCTCTCCGGTCGGACGGGAGAGTTCCGCAAGTCTGTCGCTGATCCGTTGAGCCATGCCGACACGGTAGATCCCGGCTGATCAACGCTGCCCGGGAATGGAAATCAACCTGTGCACCAATTGAATCGGGCCAGCTAGTCGCCTGTGGAAATCCCATCGGCGAGCTCCGCGGCGTCCGCAGAATAGACCATGGACAGTGCGACCGCACCCGGCCCCGAATGCACGGCGAGCACCGGATCCATGTCGACGATCATCAGTGTGGAGCCCTCGGGCAACCGCTCGGTGAGCATCTGCGCCAGTGCCCTGGACGCTTCCCTCGCCTCGTGTTGCTGTATCGCCGCAAACACCGGTGTGTCACCGACACCGTGACACGAGAGTTCCACGAGCTTCGTCATCCCCTTAGACTGGGTTCGGGTCTTCGCGAGGATTTCCAGACGCCCGTCCTTCAGATGCAGGATCGGGCGATTAGCCAGCCCCGTCGGCATGGTCGAGATCAATTGCGTCGCGGTCGACAACCTTCCTGACCTGCGGAGTTCATCCATCCGATGCACGTACAACCACATGTCACCGCGGTCCAGGACATCGACCGCGGCAGCGTAGCAGGTCTCCAGATCCGCCCCGTCCAGGGCCAGTCGGGCGGCCGCCATGACAGCAGCCCCCACCCCCATCCCCATGGATGACGTGTCGACCACACGCACCAGATCATCATCGAAGACGGCGGCTGCAGTAACCGCATTGGACCAGGTCGAGGACAGCTCCTTTGACAGATGCAGGGCCAGAACACCCCCGTCCCCGCCACGCTCAAGTTGCCGGGCATAGACCGCCACAAGTTCAAGTGCGGACAACCCAGAGGTGGAACTATCTTTGCCGTTACGCATCATGTGCAGGTCAATCACCGTGATGTCCAGGTCATCGACGACCACATCAGGCAGACAGGCCGCCGAATCAGTGACGACACGTACGGGCATAGGGGTGAGAACTCCTCACGGTGACGGTTCCGGATTTAGTTCACCTAAACGTAGCACCGGTGAGGGCAGGACCCGAAAGCGATCAGTGCGCGCTGTAGGTGACTCCGGCATTCCAGACATCGAGATACCAACGCGCACGGGTGACGTTGTCCGGGGTGAAGATCGCCTCGGGCATGATCTGATCCGCATCACCGAGAGCATCGCGGCTCCCGGGATAGAACGGCGGCCGGGCGGTAAGCTTCGCCCAGTGGCAGTTGTTCGGCCCGTTCAACAGCGGCAACTGCTCCGGTGCAATGTTCAGCAACGACGCTGTCAACGCTTTCAGGGTGCCACCATGGGCGACGAGGAGCACAGCGCCCGAATCCCAGTCGTCGTACGTGCGCATCAGCTCATCGACGACCTCCCGCGCCCGGGCACCAACCTCAAGATGAGTTTCCCCGCCCGGCGGTGCCCAGTTCACGTCCCGACGCCAGATAGCCCGGGCACCGGGATGCGCGGCATCCACCTCGATGTTCGTCTTCTCCTGCCATTCACCCAGATCCGTCTCCCGGAGACGGCGGTCCTTCTCCACCGTGAGCCCGAGGGCCTCGGCGAACGGCGTCGCCGTGTCGTGGGCTCGGGTCAGGTCAGAAGAGAGAACCCGGGTTATGCCGAAAGAACGGAGTGGCTCGACGACCGCACGTGCCTGCGCACGCCCGATATCGGAGAGTGTGGAGTCGTAGTGCCCCTGCATCCGGCCGGTCGCGTTGTAGTCGGTCTGACCGTGGCGGAGCAGGATGAGTCTGCGGGTCACAGCTCGTTCGCGTCGGGTTCCTCGGACGCGAGCGGGATCTCATCGATGGAACCGACGGCACGGACATCGACGTCGTTCGACCAGGTTTCGGGGCGCTCCGGGGTCTCGATACCCTCGATCTCGATGAAGGGGCAATCACGCCACAGACGATCCAGACCGTAGAACTCGCGCTCCTCGGTGCGCTGAACGTGGACGACGATCTCACCATAGTCGAGAAGCGCCCACCTACCCTCGCGTACACCTTCACGACGGATCGGCTTGGCACCGACCTCGCGGAGCTTCTCCTCCACCTCGTCGACAATGGCTCCGACCTGGCGGTCAGTGGCGGCGGACGCGATGACGAAACAATCCGTGATGATGAGCTGACCAGAGACGTCGATGACGGCGATCTCTTCAGCGAGCTTCTCTGCCGCCGCGTGTGCGGCAACGGTGGCGAGTTTGATGGAGGTGGTGGTTGCAGGCACAGGTTCTCTTCCGTGAGGGTCTTCTACTTCGCGTGTGCATGCCCGGCTGGAATACGTTGCACTTTCGCAGCCGTACCACCCGAGCGCACACTCTCAGACCCAAGTGTCCCACGGTTTGCGTGTTACGGCACATTTCAACGCGGACACCCGGGCAAATTCGTCACCCTACCCCACCCTGAACACATCCATCCCGGTGGTGTCAGGGCATCGGATCATGTTCGGCATCTGCGCCACCTGGCCGGTAGAGCTGACGTTTCGCGATGTACTGCACCACACCATCCGGCACAAGGTACCAGAGAGGTCGACCTTCGGCGGCCCGCTGACGGCAATCCGTCGAAGATATCGACATGGCGGGAATCTCCAACAACGACAGCCGACGGCGGTGCACCTCAGGGAGAATGTCATCATCGAGTTCATATCCTGGCCGGGTCACCCCGATGAACTCCGCGAGGACGAACATCTCCTCCCAGTCCCGCCACGTAACGATCTTCGCCAACGCATCAGCACCGGTAATGAAGAACAGTTCCGCAGCGGGGAACTGACGCCGCAAATCTCGGAGCGTGTCCACGGTGTAGGTCGCGCCCCCTCGATCAATGTCGACACGGGAGACCGTGAACCGGGGATTGGAGGCCGTCGCGATCACCGTCATCAGATAACGATCTTCCGCTGGACTCACGTTACGACCTGATTTCTGCCACGGCTGCCCCGTGGGCACGAACACCACGAGATCCAGATCGTGCAGGTCCGCAACCTCACTGCCAGCGACGAGGTGCCCATTGTGGATAGGGTCGAACGTCCCGCCCATGATCCCGATTCGCCGGACCCCGGGGACTCGCCCACCGGCATCCTCGTGCATACCGGCCAACTCTGCGGAGGTGTTCATGGTCGGTGATTCTACCCGGGTGACTGCTCCACGGAGCCGTCACTCGGTCAGGGGCGGGTCTGCCCGTCGCCTGTGAGCACCCACTTCGTGGTGGTGAGTTCGGGCAACGCCATCGGCCCGCGGGCGTGCAACTTCTGGGTGGAGATGCCGATCTCAGCACCGAACCCGTACTGTTCCCCGTCGGTGAACGCGGTCGAGGCGTTCACCATCACCGCTGCGGAGTCGACCCCCGCGACGAACCGGTCCGCTGCCCTGATGTCGGTGGTGACGATCGCGTCCGTGTGCCCCGATGACCACCGGGAAATGTGCTCAACAGCACCGTCGACACCGTCAACCACACCGACGGCAATGTCCATCGACAGGTACTCGTCAGACCAGTCTGCGTCGGTCGCAGGCTCAACATCCGTGACACCGAACGCCGCCAGCGCGTCAACGTCACCGTGGATCCGGACACCGGCCTCCTGCAACGCCTGTACGACACGCAGCTTGTCGGCGTCGGCCAACGCCACGTCGAGAAGCACCGTCTCCGTGGCGTTGCAGACACTCGGACGGCGGGTCTTGCCGTTGATGACGATGGCGATGGCCTGATCGAGGTCCACCGTACCGTCGATGTAGACGTGGCAGTTACCGGTCCCGGTCTCGATCGCGGGCACGGTGGCACCGGTGACAACGGCCTCAATCAGCCCAGCCCCACCGCGCGGGATCACGAGATCGACCAGACCACGGGCCGTTATGAGATCCTGCACACTGTCGTGGGTCTCACACGGCAGGAGCTGGACGGCCTCACGTGGCAACCCCTCCTGCGCGAGAACGTCCTGCAGCACTGCGACAAGCGCGGTATTCGAGTTACGGGCGGAACGCGACCCGCGCAGAAGTGCGACGTTGCCGGATTTCAGGGCTAGACCGAAGGCGTCCACGGTGACGTTGGGCCGGGCCTCGTAAACCATGCCCATCACCCCGAGTGGTACCCGAACCTGACGCATGCGGATACCGTTCGGCAGGGTCTTCCCGCCTGTGACGTCCCCCACTGGGTCGGGAAGGGCGGCGACCTGACGCAGGCCACCCGCGATCCCGGCGATCCGGTCCTCGTCCAGGGCTAACCGGTCGATCAGGGAATCGTTCATACCGGCGTCACGCCCGACCGCAATGTCGTGCGCATTCGCCTCCAGAATCTCTTCGGAGCGGGAGACCAGTGAATCGGCTGCGGCCAAAAGCACGGCATTCTTGATGTCCGTCGTGGCCTGGGCGATCATCCGCGCCGCGGCTTTCGCCGCGCGGGCCTTCGCCAGCACCTCCTCGCGTTCCCTGGCCCGGGTGGAGATGAGCGTGTCGGTATTCTTCGCGGGGTTCATGCCGCCGAATCTTAGCAGCGCAGAACCAACTGTGCGGCGCTTCACCACAGGCCGGAGGCACGAACCATCTCCCCTTCCCCGCCGGATCAGGCGAACGCCCAACACTCATAGAACATATGTTCGATATGGAAAGTGGGTGGTGTCCCACCCCCAATTAAGCTGTCCGGTAACGAGCAATACCCACCACTTCACCTCCGTACAAATCCCGGTGGTGCGACGACAAGGATCCCCGAATGAGTACAGGCACCGTCGCAGCCCAACTGACCGCAGCCATCGCCGAGATCCGCCGCACTGATCGGCTCCGGCCGGTCACAATCCTCTGCGGACCGACCGCCCGTGGCGACATCCTGGAGGAACTCACGTCCACCGGTACTCTCCTCGGAGTCACCGTCACCTCGTGCGTCGGGTACATCCTCGGTAGATCGGCGGAGTTGACGGAGAGTGGTGCCGGCCGCGTCCTCCTCGACCGTTCCCGAATCACCGGCTCGGTCATGCGGTTGCTCACTGACACGGAAACGGAATTCACCAGGTACGGCACCGCGGACCAACCGGCGACGAGAAACGCATTGGTCGCTATCGTCACTGAGCTGCTCTCCCTCCCCGAACATCTCCGGGACCAAACGGACGGTCGGCTCCTACCCGGTGCATGCCTCGACATCGCACACCACGTCCGGGCGCTGAATCCCGACTGTTTTACCTGGCACGATGCGTGTCAGCACGCCCTCACACCGCCGCCCGACGGAACTGCGATCATCATCGTCAACGTCGTTCCCGCGGACCCCACCCAACGGTGGTTCCTGGATGAACTGGACGCGATCCGAATCGATACCATCGGGCAGGGCCTCACCGAGGAACGCCCGGAACCTGTGGTGTGGTCCTGCAGCGACGAGAACGATGAAGTGATGCGGGCAGTGCGCCACATCAGGAAACTCGTGGCGGAGGGAACACCGCCGCACCGGATTGCCTGCGGGTGGTGCAGCCCGGACTACGGGCACCGACTCTCCGACGCCCTGACCAGAGCCGCTGTTCCATTCACCGGGTTCTCGGACCTGCGGTGGTCGGATTCCCCCGAGGTACGCGCTCTCCTCCGCATTCTGGCGCTCGATCCGCAGGTACTGCCGCGCCGCGAACTGGCCGCGATTCTCGGCACCGGCACAATCCGACACCCGATCGACGGAGAAGCTGTCCACCGGGACACCTTCGACCGGGTCACCCGGCGCGCGGAGCGTTTCGATGTCCTCGCCCATTGGGAGGAACCGAGAACTTCGGACACCTGTTCCGGTGGGACAGTCGGGCACCCGGATACTGACCGGATGAGGCAGTGGGTGCTCGCCCTCCGCGACAATCTCACTGCACTGTGGAACGCTACGACCTGGGATCAGTTCACCAGCGCTCTCCGTGTCCTCGTGTCCACCCAGCTACGCCCCGGCAACAATCCGGACCGGGCAGCCGCGCTCGCCACGATCACCAGGGCCGTCGACGGATTGTCCGGCATGGGGGCGCAGCTTCCCCGGTTCCGGATCGATCTCGCGACCGAACTCTTCCGGACGTTCTTCGATGAACCCAAACCTGCCGATGCACCAGCCACCGCGATCTCCATCGGTGGGGTCGACGATTTACCGGGACGGATCCTCGATGCGGTCATCATCCTCGGTGCCACGGAGAAGGCACTTCCCGGTTCCGTCAACGAATCCAGCGCCATCACCTTCGCACAGCGTGGGCAGACGCCAGACGGCATCCAGGACACGCGAATCGAAGTCTTTCGCCGGGCATGCGCCACGGCACCCGGACACGCCATCGTCAGCTACCCCCGGAGCCACTGCGACGGCTCCGGTGGGGTCGGCCGCTCCCGTCTCATCACATCCACCCCGGAAATGGTCTCCGGCGGACTTATCGCGGCTCTTTCAGGAGCGGAGTCCTCAGTCCCAGCCGACCATCAGGAACTCTTGTTGGCGCAGATACTTGCCGGTGGAGAACCTGATCCGACGATCCGGCGGGCCGCAGACATCATCGGGGCCAGGGAAACCGGTGCCGCAGCGGGGGAGCCTTTCAGTGAATACAACGGTTGGATTCCGGACTTCACCACAGACCTGTTCCAGCGGGAACTGTCCGCAACGACGCTGGAGAGCTACCCAGAGTCCCCACTGACGTTCCTCATCGAACGGATCCTTGGTTGCCGAATTCTCGAGGACAATCCCCCGGAATCCGGCATCGACCCCCGCGACCGGGGAACCGTCTACCACCGGATCTTCGAGCTCTGGACCAGGGAAACCTGGCTGGATGCCACACCCCGACCGACCTGCTCGGCGGACATTGACTGGGTACAGGCCCGGTCCCGGCTGGACGCCATCGTCGATGAACAACTCACCGCACTCGCCCCTGCGTCAGGCGCGGGCGCACGCTGGAGTCTGTTTCGTGCGGAGGTGCACACCACAGTCGGCGCCTGGTTCGAGGAAGAACGGCGGGACGCCGTTGAAGGATGGGTACCAGTCGGTGCAGAGCTCGCATTTGGCGGCGTCAACCATGACGGGCAGAACGTCGTTCATCCCCTTGAAATAAGTCTGTCGGAGGGTACGGCCCTGAAATTCCGCGGTTCTATCGATCGCCTGGATTACCACCCCGGACAACGGGTTCTCCGCATCACCGATTACAAGTCGGGAAAGCAGATCTACTCCGGGAAGATCAATCAGGAGTATCCCACCGGCGAAAAGATCCTCCGACTACAGCTCGCCCTCTACGGTGCGGCCGTACGTGCAGCACTCGATGCGGCTGCCCCGCTCTTCCCCGGCCTGAAGGTACCGAGCCACCCCACCACAGGTGCACCACTCGTGGGGCTCCCCGACATCGATCCACCAAACATCGAATCCCGGTATCTGTTCTTTACCGACCACACGCCGCAAGACTCGCCGCGCACATCAGCAATCACCATAGACAACACCGTACTGAGGCATCTGGAGTCGACTCTCCTGGCACTCCACCCCCTGATCAGCACCGGAGTGTTCCCGCCCCAGAGCAGAAACGGAAACACCGGAAACATCCCCCGTCCGAACTACCTCCGGCTCGGCGCCACAAACTACGACCGGGCGGCAGCGGCACTGGCGCTGCGCGGGTTCAACCCGCTCCAAATCACCACCGACGACCACCCCCGGGATCATTCCGGCCCGCACACGAGCACGCCCACCACCGCAGCCCCGAGGAAGCAGTGACCCGATGACCACACCCACGCTTCACGACGACGCAGCACGTCGGACGATCACCACCGCAACCGGCATCAACCTCTTCGTCGAGGCCGGCGCTGGATCGGGGAAGACCCACCTCCTCGTCCAGCGCCTCATCACCCTCATCGTCGAAGAAGGCGTCCCCGTCAATAACATCGCGGCAATCACCTTCACGGAGAAAGCCGCCGGTGAACTTGCCGAGCGCCTCCGCTCCGCGCTTGAGGCCATCGCCGAAACAGGCGTACACGATTCAGGTATCGCGGTCCGCTCCTTTACCGACACCGATACCGCCCGCCGCAACGCCCAGGCCGCGCTCGAACAACTCCCGGCCGCGGCCATCGAGACACTGCACGCATTCTGCCTGCGCATCATCACCCTGCACCCACTCGAGGCAGGGGTTCCACCAATCATCAAGGTCGCATCCGACTTCACCAGTCTGCTCGCCTCCGATGATCTCGCCGCCGAATTTCTCACCATCTGCGACGACACGATCACCGGGGCCGCACCGGACCTCACGGGGTTGCCGAACTGCCGCGTACGGGAGGAACAATTCGCCGAGAGCCTCACTGCGCTCTCGACGCACGGGGACTGGTTGAACACGGTGCGGGACCGCATCCGGTGGATGGACGAGCACTGGGGAGACCTCGGTCCGACCATCGCTGCTCCCCTCGTCCGACCGGAACCGATCACCGCACATGACGTCGACGACTACATCCGGCGTCTCCGCGAACTCCTCCGGAACTGTACGAACACCGAAGACAAGTTCGCCCTCACCGTGGCTTCCTGTATCAACAACGCGGAGGAACTTCTCGCCCACGCCCACCCTGCCCCCGAGTCACTGAAACCACCGTCATTCTCCTGCGGGCGTGGCGGACGGAAGGCCGACTGGGACATCCCCATCGATGACGCCAAGGACCGATTCCAGGCCATCGGCGACGATTGGGCAGCCAGATACAATGCAGAACCCGCCTTCCACGTGAACGTTCTGCGACACGTCATGGCGTGCCACGTCCTCGCCGCGGCGCAACGTCGGATCAACAGTGGCACCCTCGATTACCACGACCTGATCTACGTCGCCGACCGTCTGCTCACCCCGCCACCGGTAAACGTCCAGGACATCGCTGCAGAAACCCGCGAATCTGTCCGGGACGAACTCCACCGGCGTTTCACCCATCTGTTGATCGACGAGTTCCAGGACACCGACCCCGCGCAACTCCGAATCATCACGGCAATCGCCGGTAACGGTGACGAGCCACACCCCGGACGTCTGTTCACAGTCGGTGACCCGAAACAGTCGATCTACCGTTTCCGGCGCGCAGACATTGACTCATACCTGGCGTCCCGACCGACGGGAGCCCCCGGGCAGCCGGAACTCGTCGAACTCACCACCAACTTCCGTTCCACCGCACCTGTCATCAACTGGGTCAACGACGTCTTCGCCACGCTGTTCGCGGACAGTGGCACCCACGATGACACCCGGCCCACCGTCCCCTTCGCGACACTGACCCCGCGCCCCGACGCCCCCACCGGGAACTGTGGCGTCGTCGTGATGAACAACAACCGCGACAACGCCGACGAACTGAACCCCGAGGAAGCGGAGAACACGGACATCGTCGCCGCCATCCGTGCCGCACTCGCCGGCCAGTGGCTTCACCACCCGAGGGGCAGCGGACAGCCCGAACCGACTCCCCTCCGACTGCGCGACATCGCGGTACTGGCTGTGACGCACAAGGCCGCCCGCGCGACAATGTCCGCGCTCCGGGATGCGGGGATCCCCCACATCAGTGAAAACTCCTCCCTCATCTACCAGGGAACCGAAATCGTCGACCTGCACACGGTGCTGCGGGCTATCTCCGACCCGGCGGATGAGTTCACCGTCGCAGCGGCACTGCGCACCAGTCTCATCGGCTGCTCCGACGATGATCTCGTCCGGTGGCGGGACGACGGGAACCGGTTCTTCCCTCACCACCGCACCGACGACGGGGACAATCCAACCACCTCATCACAGGTGTCCGCAGGCCTCGCCCTACTTGGTGCCCTCGCCACCGCAACCACCGGGGTCCCCGTCGGACGGGCCGTCGCCGCGACCATCGATGCGCTGAACATGGACGCCGTAGCCGCCGCCGTCCACCCCGACCCGACACCGGCTCTCCACAGGATTCGGACTGTCCGGGACAACGCCCACGACTACAGCCGGGAGGTTGGCGGTGATCTCCGCAGCTATCTCGAATGGGCCGATACCCAGGCCGTCACCAGTTCCCGGTTAGCGGAACCCGTCATCGACGACACCGGGGACGTCGACGCTGTCCGGGTGCTCACCGTGCACGGCGCGAAGGGCCGCGAATTCCCGATGGTGATCCTCGCCGGGCTCAGCGGACAGAAACGCAACCACACCCCCGAGATCGGATTGAACCGGGATGAATCAGGAAGAGTGGCGATGCGATTGAGTGCCACCTGCCCCGAACTCCGTACCGCTGACTGGAAGACCTGGTCGCAGAATGAGAAGACCGCATCAGAGTCCGAGTGGATCCGCCTGCTCTACGTCGCGGCAACCCGCGCCGAATCAGTGCTCGTCATCCCCATGGAGCCGAAGCTGACGAAGGCCGGGAGAGCGTACTCGAACTGTTCCGGATATCTCCTTCACAATCTCCTTGACCCCGGGAAAGTGACGTTCCCCCACCTCGCGGACATCGCTCCCGCCCCCACAACGGGAGGCACCTCCACCCAGACTCCGGACGACCTCGTACGGAGTACGCAGGAGGTGAACGCTGCCGTGTCGGCCGCAACGAGCCGCCCCGGCAGGGCAGCCGTAACCAGGCTCGCACACGGCGACCCCGCTTTCACCGATCTCCCTGATGACTATCCGGCCACCACCGGGTTCCGGCTCGCCGGGGTACCCGTGTCGAAGGACCACGGGACCGCATTCGGGACAGCGGTGCACCGGGTCATGGAACGTATCACCGACCCCGGAGAAACCCGCGAACTCGCCGCCGCTGCCGCACGCCTCACCGGACTTCCCCGACAACAAGCCGCCTCCGTTCGCGCGGCGGCGGAGAGTTTTCTCTCCTCACCGCTGATCCAGCGCGCGCTCGCCGGGGAGCACCACAGAGAGTTACCGGTTGCCGGGCGCGTGGGAGGCATCACGGTCGACGGCATCATCGACCTGCTCTACCGTGACGACGACGGCTGGGTGATCCTCGACTACAAGACCGACGCCGGGCTCAGCGCCACCACCGCCGATGAGTACTTCCGGCAACTGGCGCTCTACGCACACCTCATCGGCGACCAACTGGGATCACCCGTGACCCGCCTGGAACTGGCGGTGGCCCGAAAAGGCCACCCCGAGATCATCACCAGACACCGCGCACCAGCCGCCGGGTGAACCGGAACCCGGGGCAGATCAGTACCCCTGTTTCGGGTCCACCTCAGTCCGCATCCGTTCCCCAGTTTCCAGTGCGTCCAGATTCGCCAACACAGCGTCCGGCATCAGGCGCTGCATGCTCTCGAAGGTGTTCGCCGTGTGCGGGGTGATCACCACATTGTCCAGACCCCACAGCGGATGATCGTCGGGCAGCGGCTCCGGATCCGTGACATCCAACCCTGCCGCCCGGATCTGTCCCCGCCGCAACGCCTCCACCAGGTCATCGGTGACCACCAACGGGCCACGACCCACGTTGACCAGCACCGCCGTGTCCTTCATCAGGCCAAGTGTCCGGGTGTTGATCATCCCGCGGGTGTCCTCCGTCAACGGTGCAGCCAGAATCACGTGATCCGCCCGACGCAACACATCCTCGGTGTGCTGCGCGGTGACGGTCTCGACAGCGCCCTCAACCGGGCGACCGGAATTGTTCACCGCGATGACCTCGCAACCAAACCCAGCGAGCATGGGGATCAGGTCACGGCCGATCCCACCCGCGCCGATCACGGCGACGGTCGAGCCGAACAACCAACCAGTCCCCTCGTGCACCGCAGGCGCAGTGTCGAAAGAACGCTCACGGGCCACGTGCACATGCATGTGCAGCGCGGAAAGCAGCAACGCCACCGCAGACTCCGCCACCGGGCGACCGTACACCCCGGAGGCATTCGCCCACCGTCGGGAAGCATCGATGTACCCGGCTTCGAAAAACGCGTCAATCCCGGCCAGACACAATTGGACGAAACGGATGTTGTCCGGAAGAGACTCAGGGAACTCATCGGGGGCACCGTTGAAGACCAGGAAATCAGCGTCCTCCAGTTTCTCCACCCGCTCGTGCCCACGTCCGGACAGCGCATCCACGATGCTGTCCCACTCCCGGGTCTGCATGACGTACTTCATCTGGCCGTTCCTTTCCCGCGCTCGAACGCACCCGGCGCGGCATTGAATCATCTGTTGTCGCTCCAACCTAGCCGTCCACCCGGGCAGCAGGTGCGCGTTTCCGTTTTCCCGTCGGCAACGCCACCCGATCGGGATTGATCGCCAACTCCCCGGGTGGTGGGGAGCATGTGAGGAACCAGTCCCTGTGTGTGGTGGCCCGACACCGGTTCACGCCCTCGACGCGTAGTCCGACAGGTAGTCGGCGTGCACCACGGGGCGATGCATCCCCTCCGGAAGTTCAGAGGTCTGTTTCCCCAGCATCGGGGCGAGGGTGTGGGCATCATAGGCGACTTCACCTCGACCAATGATCTCGCCGTCAGGGCCGACGATGTCCACAATGTCACCTGAGTGGAACTCTCCGTCGATGCTCGTGATGCCGACCGCCAGGAGGGAGTTACCCCCCGCAGTCACCGCGCGCACAGCACCCGCGTCGATGCGCAGAGTACCGGCACTGTCCGCGGCGTAGAGCGCCCAAAACTTCCACGCCGAGATCCGTGTCGTCTTCGGGTGGAACACCGTCCCCACGTGCCCGGAGTCCAGGGCTGCACCGATCTGCACCGCGGAGGTCAGCAACACGGGGACACCGCACCGGGACGCGAGACGTGCGGCCGATACCTTCGACGCCATTCCCCCGGTCCCCACTCGGCCGCCGTCACCCGCGACGACATCCCGCAGATCGTTTCCGTCCCGGACCTCACCGATGAAACGGGCCTCCGGGTCGACCGGGTTGCGGTCATACAGGCCGTCCACGTCGGACAGCAGGTAGAGTGCCTCCGCACCGGCGAGGTGCGCGACGATTGCAGCCAGCCGGTCATTGTCCCCGAAGCGCATCTCGGAGTGGGCCACGGTGTCATTCTCATTCACGATGGGTGTCACCCCGAGCTGGCGCAGCTTGTCCAGTGTGCGCTGTGCATTCCGCGTCCGGTCCCGCCGCCCTGCGTCCGAAGCGGTGAGCAGTACCTGCGCGGTCGGGCGCCCGTAGCGGGCGAAGGATCTGCCCCACTCGTGGGCGAGATACACCTGCCCAACAGCCGCGACAGCCTGCTTCGCCGCGAGGTCGGTGGGACGTTCAGTGAGATTCAACGGTCCCATCCCGGATGCCACCGCACCGGAGGACACGATGATCACGTGGGTTCCCGCGCCCTGCCGTGTCTGCACCGCATCGACGATACGGTCGATGGCAGCCGGATCCACCCGATTGTCTGCACCGGTCAGAGATGATGAACCGATCTTGACCACGACGCGGCGGGCGGCGGTGATCCGCGCCCGCAGTGCGGTCTCAGCATCGGATCGGGTCGGGGAAACGGGAGTCCTCGTCATGTGGACAGTCTAGAACCAGCACCCGGATACAACGGACGCCCGCCCCGCCGAAAGTAACTTCCGGGAGAGACGGGCGTCGACAAGCAGTGGATCAGCCCTGCCAACGCTCCCTGTCGGCTTCTTCGCCGTCACCGAAATCGAACTCGTCGATGAGACCACGACGCACCTGGGACGCGCGCTTGCGTTCCGCGGCGGACACGCGGCCGGTCTGCTCGAGTCGGCCGTCCGTACCGCGGCCGGTCGGGGTCAGGTCCACACCAGCGGCGGTCATCGGCTCCCACTCGAAGGACAGTTCACCGATGGTCACGGTGCAGCCCGCTTTGGCTCCGGCCTTGAACAGCGCATCCTCGACGCCGAGCTTCGCCAGCCTGTCCCCGAGGAAGCCGACCGCCTCGTCGTTCTCGAAATCGGTCTGCCGGATCCAGCGTTCGGGCTTCTCACCGCGAACGAGGAACGCGCCCTCCTCCGCCGGATCAGACTCGATGACGAAGTCCCGAGTCTTGCCCTTCGCGTCGACGGGCTTCGGACGCACGATGGTCCGCGCATCCGATTCGGCGATCGGATTCTCCCTGCGGTGGGTCTCCACCATCTCCATCAGCTTGTACTTCAGGGGGTCGAGGCCCTTCTGCGCCACGGCGGAGATGATGAACACCGGCCAGCCGAATTGTTCCTCCAGGTCGGCGCGAACGAACTCAGCGAGTTCCTCCGCCTCCGGAATGTCAGCTTTATTGAGGATGATGATGCGGGGCCGGTCTTTCAGATCACCGAGGCCGGTATCCCTGTCCAACGCGGACTCGTAGGCCGCCAGTTCCCCTTCGAGGGCCTCGATATCGCTCGCCGGGTCTCGACCCGGTTCGAGGGTCGCTGCATCCACGACGTGCGCAAGCACCGCCGTCCGTTCGATGTGCCGGAGGAAGTCCAGGCCAAGCCCTTTGCCTGTCGACGCCCCCGGGATCAATCCCGGTACGTCGGCGATGGTGAAGGTGCCGTTCCCGACGTTCACCACACCCAGGTTCGGGCGCAACGTAGTGAAGGGATAATCCGCGATCTTCGGCTTCGCGGCACTGAGTACGCTGACCAGTGAGGATTTACCCGCGGACGGGAACCCGACGAGACCGACGTCGGCCATCGACTTCAGTTCCAGGATGACGTCATGCTCCTCGCCGGGCTCCCCCTTCAGTGCGAAGCCGGGGGCCTTGCGCGCGCGGGATGCCAATGCGGCATTACCGAGGCCGCCCTGCCCGCCCTGGGCCGCAATGTAGCGCATCCCGTTCGCGGTGAGGTCAGCCATGACCTCGCCCTTCTCGTTCAACACGACGGTGCCTGCGGGCACCTCGAGGACGAGGTCCTCACCGCGGGCGCCATTGCGATGATCACCCGCGCCGTTGCCACCACGGGACGCCTTGATGTGCGGACGGAAATGGAAATCGAGGAGGGTGTGCACCTGGGGGGTCACCTCGAGGATGATGTCACCGCCGTGCCCACCGTTGCCGCCATCGGGGCCGCCGAGGGGCTTGAACTTCTCACGGTGAACGGAGGCGCAGCCGTTCCCGCCGTCGCCGGCGGACAGATGCAGGACCACGCGGTCCACGAAACGGTTGCTCATTGCGTTGAAATGCTTTCTTGTTGAAGAAAAATGCTCCCTCCAACCTACCGAACATGCGACTCAGGGCATACTCCCGAGCGGTCACGGTACTCCGGGTCCCCCGCCCCCACGGTGTGCCGTCCACCGCGGTTGGCGAAGTGGCCCGTCCGGAGATTCCCGGGAGACCCGACCCCGGCGGTGGTCCCGTCGGCCGTCGGGCGTGGAGATCACCCGGTGGATCGTGGCGGTTCCACACCGGATTCGGTCCCGTGGCCGAGGCCCGGGCGTAGGATCAGGGTCGGTACAGCAGATTCGATTGCGGGAGTGTGCCATGTCTGATCAGCCGGTCACCGTCGTGGGTGCGACAGGGTATCTGGGCCGTCACATCGTCGCGGAGCTCGACGGACGTGGACACCCGGTCCGCGCCATCGTCCGCGATCCCGTAACGGCGCGCCGGCCGGGCCCGCACGGGGCCCCGGCACTGAACGGGCCGCGCACGGAACTGGTGCCCGCGGACGTCACCGTCCCGGGCCGGGTGGCGGGCCTCCTCGATGGTTCGGCGAGGGTGTTCTCCGCGCTCGGGGTGACCCACCAGAAGGCGAGCCCGTGGGACGTCGATTTCTTGGCTAACCTCGCGGTTCTACGTGAGGCGGAGCGCAGCGGGGTGGAGTCGATGCTCTATGTCGGCGCGATCGGCATGGAGCACGGTACGTCGCTGGTGGCGCGTTCCAAGACCGCGTTCGCCGCAGCGTTGGAGTCCTCACACGTCGACGGTCAGATCGTCAACCCTTCCGGATACTTCTCGGACATGGCGTCCTACATGATGCTCGCCCGGAAGGGCGTGGTGTTCCTTCCCCCGGACCCGGGGATCCGGCTGAATCCGATTCACGGCGCGGACCTAGCGGCATTCTGCGTGGATCTTTCCGCGGATCAGACGAGGCGGGACCGTAACCGGGTCGAGGTGGGCGGCCCGGATGTTCTGACGGCCGTGGAGATCACCCGACTCGCCGCCGCGGCGGCCGGGACCACACCGCGGACCCTGCGCATACCCCGGCGGGTACTCGACGGCGCGGTATGGACCGCGTCCCGCATCAGCGAACGTCACGGAAACCTGGCCCGGTTCTTCACCGAGGCCATGACGGGGGATGCGGTCGGACAGTGCACCGGTACCCACCATCTGTCCGACTGGTTCCGGGAGATCGCCTGACCCGGACGGGGTGTCCACCGCACGCGACGGCGACCCCGCGGTCACCGTGTCGCTGAGCGGACTCCGACGGATCGGCGTCTCACCCGGTGGGGGTTTGAGCGTGGAGGCCGTCGGGAACACGCGAAAACGGCGCCCACCTCCCCGATCAGGGAAGTCGGCGCCGTTCAGGCACTTCGTCGAGAAGCCGACCGGGGGTACTAGACCGCTGCCGGGACGTTCTCAACGATGTTGATCATGCGGCGGTTGCGCTTGGTGGAGAACTGCACGGAGCCCGCCTTCAGAGCGAACAGTGTGTCATCTCCGCCGCGGCCGACGTTCTCACCGGGGTGGAACGAGGTGCCGCGCTGACGGATCAGGATCTCGCCGGCCTTGACCTGCTGGCCACCGAAACGCTTGACGCCGAGACGCTTTGACTCAGAATCGCGACCGTTGCTGGAGCTGGAAGCACCCTTCTTATGTGCCATTGTCTGTCTCCCTCCTTCAAAGGAAAAGATCGATGAAAGCCGGCGGGCTTACTTGATGCCGGTGACCTTGATGACGGTCAGCGGCTGACGATGGCCCTGACGCTTCTTGTATCCGGTCTTGTTCTTGTACTTGAGAATGTTGATCTTCGGGCCCTTGGTGTGCTCGACGATCTCTGCATTGACGCTCACCTTGGCAAGCTGGTCAGCGGCGGTGGTGACGTCGGCGCCGTCGACGAGCAGAACCGGGGTGAGAGCCACGGACGAACCCGGCTCACCCTCGATCTTCTCGACCTTGACGAGGTCACCTTCGGCAACCTTGTACTGCTTGCCGCCGGTCTTGACGATCGCATACATAGGAGGGCTACCCCTTTTTCTGAAAACTCGGATTGAGTGCGCCACCGGTGAAGCAGCAGCACTTTCAATGGACTGTGTTGAACACTTGCGTTCCAGACATCACGACCCGTGAAGAACCGGGCCATGCGAGCGGTGGATAGTGCACGCCGATACGGTCTGGAACAGCGACTGTCAAAGACTACCGCTTACGGTAACCAAAAGACAAACCACCTACCGCTTTCCGGGGATTTTACGGACGACACGCCGCCGACCACGCTGACCTCGCTGCGGGCGCGCACCTGCATCCGCGTCACTGACGGGAACCTCCGATACCTCGGATCCGGTGTCGTCTCTTTCCCCGTGTCGCATACCCGGTTCATTCTCCACGGATGCGGGAGTGCTGATCCGCCGGACGATACGGCGTCGCCCACGACGGAGCTTCTCCACCCGAACTCCACCGCCTGCGGAACCGGTGTCGGGGGAACGCCCATCCGTTGACGGGGCCTCCTCCGATGTGGAGCGCGCGGCGTCCTCGGCGGCGTCCGCGATCTCCTGTCTAGTCAAGCGTTTGACGACCCGGCGGCGGCCACGGCGTGCGACCGAAGCACCCGCTCCGGACGCCGGGGTTCTCTCCGTGGAACGCGAGGCTGTGTTCTCCGGGGACACGGTGCCAGCTTCTGTCTCATCCGTGGCGGCGCTGGTGGTGGCATCCTCCTGCTGCCGTGCCCGGAGGCTCTTCGCCAGGCGACGACGTCCCCGACGTGCCGCCGAGGCGGACTGATCGCGTTCTTCGGCAGCGGATCGGCCCAGCTCACCCGCATCCGCGGGGTGCTGCCCCACATTCTTCGAGTGTGTTTCTTCGCGTGTGATCTCCTCGATGTCCTCGTCCGCCAGCGGGCCGGAGACGTAATCGGACCGTTTCGGCGGGAAATCGGAGACCGAGTTACCACGGGTCCGGCGCTTCCTGCGCGGCGACTTCTCGAAGGCATCGAGAGCCTCACGGTAGCCGTCGGCGGGCAGGTAATCCGCTCCCGAGGGCTCGTCGGGATCTTCGGCACCGGCAAGCGCCACGGCTGCGGCCGCGATGGATTCGACACTGTTGGTCTTCTCCCGCTCGTCGGGTTGTACTGCGGCGGGCACTCCACGCGAGTCGTCTGCGATCTGGTGTGTGTCCATCCCGTTGTCCACACCGGTACGGGGGCTGCGGGTCGTGCGACGGCGCCCACGGCGGCCACGACGACCACGGTCCTGCGGTTCCGGCTCCTCGTGTGTTTCAGTGGGCGCATCTGCCCCTGCCGACTCGGCGCGGCCAGCGGCAGCGTCTTCCGGCGTGTCAACCGTCTCTTCGACCACCACGGTGACGCCACGGTTGTTTCCCCGGCCACGGCGGGAGGCACCCGAGCGGCGACCACGGCGCGGCACCCGGTCGTCGGTGTCCTTTGCGTCTTCAACGGGAGCGACGACTGCATCGGCAAGTGCCTCGATGGAGACACTCTCCGCATCGTGGGCGGCAGCTTGTTCCGTAGCCTCGTCCGTCTTCTCAGCGGCGGGTTGCCCGGTATCGGGGTGTCTGCTGCTCTCATCAGCGCCGGTGCCCCTGCCGCCACGACGGGCACGGGGGAGCTCTTCCGTGTGCTCCACGGGGTCGGAGTGCACGACGATACCGCGACCGTCACAGGTCTCACACTCGGTGGAGAAAGTCTCCAGGAGGCCTGTTCCAAGCTTCTTGCGGGTCATCTGGACGAGTCCGAGCGAGGTGACCTCGCTGACCTGGTGCCGCGTACGATCCCGTCCGAGGGCCTCAGTGAGACGACGCAGCACAAGGTCCCGGTTCTCGGGGAGAACCATGTCGATGAAGTCGACGACGATCATTCCCCCGATGTCGCGCAGGCGCATCTGACGGACAATTTCCTCAGCCGCCTCCAGATTGTTCTTGGTGACGGTCTCTTCGAGGTTTCCTCCCGAGCCGGTGAATTTACCGGTGTTGACGTCGATGACGGTCATCGCCTCAGTACGGTCGATGACCAGGGAACCTCCGGACGGCAGCCACACCTTACGGCTCAGCGCCTTCTGTAGCTGCTCGTCGATGCGGTAGTGCTCGAACACGTCGACGCCACCGTTCGCGGAGGAATCGTAGCGTTCCATCCGCTCCTCGAGGTCCGGTGCGACGGAACGGATGTAGGCGTTGACGGTGTTCCAGGACTTGTTTCCCTCAACGACCAGTGTGTCGAAGTCCTCGTTGAACAGGTCGCGGACGACCTTGACCAACATGTCCGGCTCCTCGTAGAGCGTAACCGGCTTCGATCCCTTGGTCTTCTTCTCCTGTTTGACCTTCTCCTGAATGTCCTCCCAGAGGGAGTGCAGACGGTTGACGTCCGCCGCGATCTCCTTCTCGTGGACTCCTTCGGCAGCGGTGCGGATGATCGCGCCGCCGCTGGAGGGAACGACCTCCTTCAGGATCGCCTTGAGACGCTTACGTTCGGTTTCTGGGAGTTTCCGTGAGATACCGGCGCTACGGCCGCCTGGTACGTAGACCAGGAACCGGCCCGCGAGCGAAATCTGCGTGGTGAGTCGCGCCCCTTTGTGGCCGACGGGGTCCTTGGTGATCTGTACAAGTACCTGGTCACCGGAGTGCAGGGCGTGCTCAATGCGGCGGGAACGCCCCCCGAGGCCTGCGGACTTCCAGTCCACTTCACCGGCGTACAGCACACCGTTGCGGCCCTTACCGATGTCGATAAACGCGGCTTCCATGGAGGGCAGGACGTTCTGGACGCGACCGAGGTATATGTTTCCGACCATCGAGGATTGCGTCTCGGAGGTGACGAAATGCTCGACGAGAAGACCATCCTCGAGGACCCCGACCTGGGTGACTGATCCGGGATGATCGCTCCGCGCTTTCTCCCGGACAACCATGGTTCGTTCGACGGACTCACGGCGGGCGAGGAACTCAGCCTCGGAGACCACGTGGCGTTTCTTCCGTCCCTCCTCACGGAGCTCGGTACGACGGCGCCGCTGTGCTTCCAAGCGGGTGGAGCCCTTCAGCGCGACGGGCTCATCAGGGAGATCCGCGGGAGCGTCGAGGGTGTCCTCAGCCTCCTGCTTATCCGCGTGACGACGGTCGTTCTCAGGTGCAGCATCTTCGGCTCCGCGGCCACGGCCCTTTCCGCGGCGGCCGCGACGCTTCCGTTTGCCGGCACCGTCGGAATCATCGTCGGTGGCATCCGCTTCAACCTCGCCCTCATCCTCTGCATCCGTCGGAGTCGGCGGCAGAAACACCGGTGCAATGAACGCCGGGGTCTCCGGGGCCGGGGTGACTGCGGGGATGACATCCTCAAGAAGTTCAGCGTCCTGTTCCTCGCGAACGGCTTCCTCGATGTCGATGACTGTGCCTTCGCCGGAGGCGTCCTGGTCGGTGTCGGTCTCGTGCCCAGTATCCGCGAGCTCGCGTTCGACCTTCGCCTCGATCTGGTGGATCTCATTGGCGACGTTCTTTTCCACCCGGGCGCGGATCTTCTCCACAGGTTCCCCGTTGGGTGGTTCAGGGGCGTCATCGGCGGGGACGGCGAGGACATCGAGCAGTCGATTGGCTTCTTCCGTACTCAGAGAGGACTGGGCGACCTTGACGAGTCCCATCTTGTCCAGGGTGAGGATGAGATCCTTCGACGTGGTGGCGAGAAGTTTGGCCAGTGCATGGACGCGGGTCTTGGGCCCGAGCTTCGATCTGTCGAACTCAGCGGCGAGCCGGGCCGTGGCGTCTGCGGGAACCTCAGCGGCGGCGGCGATCTCCTCGACCGGTGCCGTCTCCGGAGTGGTCCGGCGGCGAGTCACCTTCTTCGTGCGCTTCTTCACACCGGTTTCATTCTCTGTGTCCACCTTAGCTGCCACAGAATCAGTCTTCTTCGGGGAGGTTTTCCTGGCTGCGCGCCTCTTCGCCGGAACCTCGCGGTCCGTGGCCGGTGCCTCACCGGAGGCCACGGAACTACTGTCCGACGGTTCTGGTGTGGTCTTCTTCGTCGTCCGCTTCGCGGTCCGGCGGGTCTTCTTCGGTTCTGTTCCAGTGGTGTCAGCCACAGGGTCTCCTCTTGTCGCGACTTCCCCGGGCGCTGGCAGGACAAGGATTTTCTCTCGTTCATCTCGTCTTGTGTTCCTGCCGCCGCCGCGCGGGGTGAAGAAGTCTTTAATTGTCGTTGTTCTTATTCGAAGTGTGTCTCTCACGGCGTCCGCAGCGTTCCAGCGATACCCCTCGGGGCGCGAACGAAAGAGTGCGGAGCCATCCCCATTGTCGCACACATCCGGTTGCCATCCCCTCATTGCAGGTTCCCCGGTCCGTCCCCACCACCCAACCGGTGCACCCGGTCCCGGGAAACACGTTGTCCCCCTCCCCCCGAAAACGACCACCGCCCCACCCCGTCACGAGAACAGGGGTGGGGCGGAGAGATTCGATGGATGCGAAAATCAGAGATTAGGGAACCAGATCCCGATTTCACGCTCGGCGGATTCAGGGGAATCCGACCCGTGGACGACGTTGGTCGCGACATCCAGGGCGAGGTCACCGCGAATGGTACCGGGGGTTGCCTTCGAGACCGGGTCCGTACCACCGGCGAGCTGACGCCAGGCTTCGATGGCGCGGGGTCCCTCGATGACACCGGCGACCAGCGGGGCGGAGGTGATGAAATCGACGAGTTCTCCGAAGAACGGCTTGTCCGTGTGCTCAGCGTAGTGCTTTTCCGCAGTGTCGCGGTCAGCGACCCGGAGGTCCATCGCAACGAGTTTGAGGCCCTTTCGCTCGATGCGGTTGATGATGTCTCCGACGAGTCCGCGCTCGACGCCGTCCGGTTTGATGAGGATGAGGGTGCGTTCAGTCATGCAGCGAATTCTACAGAAGCCAACCGCTGAACGACGCACCCCAGGGGTCAGAGATTCTTGACCACCCGGGCAGCATCCGTGATGGTCAACTGCGGTACCTTCTCCCGGAGTGTCTTCACCGCGAGCGGCAGATCCCCGTTATCGCGGATCTGAACGATCTTCCGGTAGTCCGCGGTGATCAGCCCCACCCGGTCGGCTTCCTCACCTGCCGCGCCCTTGCCGGGAGCGTCAGGAAGCGAATCGAGTATGACCTCGCAGGCACTGAGGTTGGGCCACGGCGGCGCATTCCGGAACACCGCGAGTGCCGGGTTGCGCGCCCCCTCCCCCTTCAGCCTGATGGCTTCCTCGCGGAGCGAGGTGTCGAGGGGGCAGCCGATCGCGGCAGCGGCGGACGCTGATTCCTGTTTCCTGCGCCACCCCTCAATCGCGCCCATGACTACACCGCACACGAGGAAGAGAGCCGCCCCCTGCACCCGATTGCCGTCCAGCATGAGGTAGCCGCCCCACAGACAGCCGATTCCGAATACGAAGTAGAGGACGCCAACCAGACGCCGAACCCACAGACTCATGTCCCCAGTGTAAGCCCGGTTCAGGTGTGCTGGGTGACCAGGAGCCCCCTACGCATCCGCTCAATCAGAACTTTACGCAGGTGCATGATGTAGAACCACACAGCCACAAAGATGAGCGCCATGATTCCCATCGAATAATGGACGAAGAAACCTGCGACTGCAGCCACCTGGAGCACCCAGTTGACGGTCATCGCCCAGGGCCGCTTCTGCAGGAAAGCGACAAGGAACATGGCGACACCCACAATAGTGACGTACCCCCAGTTCATCGTCGTCCAGTACGCTCCGCCGTCCACGCGCGCGATGACGGTGAGTACGAGAAGGAGCGAGATCGACTCCATCACCAGAGTGCCGGCCATGACGCCACGCAGCCCCTTCATCGGATCCTTGGCGGGTGCGTGCCCCGGCCCCAGGGGCCCGTATTCGATCTCATCCCCGGAACCGGATCTCTTTCCGATCATGATGGTTCCTTTCCGAACAGCGTGCGAGCCTCACCGGCGGTAACGACGGAGCCGGTGATCAGGACACCGGAACCGGAAACCGCAGCACCGGGTTCGTCGGTTTCCTCCGCGAGCGCCACGGCGGTCTCGACTGCCGTGGGCAGAACCTCCTCCACGTGTACCCGCTCGTCACCGAAGATCTCCCGCGCGTACTCCGCGAGTTCGTAGGCGTCGAGCGCACGGGGCGAGGTGGACTGTGTGCAGACAACCTCGCTCACATGTGGTTCCAGTTCGGTGAGAATACCCCGGGCGTCCTTGTCCCCGAAGCATCCGACAACCGCGATGAGCCTACGAAAGTCGAAGTCACGGTTCAGAGCCTCTCCGAGTGCCTTCGCCCCGTGCGGATTGTGGGTTGCGTCGATGAAGACCGTCGGTGTGGACCGGACACGTTCCAGACGCCCGGGGGAAGAAACGGTGCCGAAACCCTCCCGGACCGTATCCCGGTCGAGCTGTCTCCCCGCCCTGGCCCCGAAAAAGGCTTCGACTGCGGCGAGGGCACAAGCAGCGTTGCGTGCCTGGTGCGCCCCCGAGAGCGGCAGGAAGATGTCATCGTAGTCACCACCGAGTCCACGGAGAACAAGCTGTTGCCCGCCGACGGCGACAGTGGATTCGACGACTCCGAACTCGGTGCCCTCGCGCGCGACGGCCGCGTCGGTCTCAACTGCGCGTTCAAGGAGGACCCTCAGCGCCTCGGGCGCCTGCTCCGCGACGATGGCTATGTTCTCCCTCGGGGAGAGGACATCACCCTCTTCGAGGGTGCGGGGCTTGATGATGCCGGCTTTCTCTCCGGCGATCTCCGTGAGGGTCTCCCCCAGGTAATCCGTGTGGTCGAGGCCTATGGGGGTAATCACCGCAACCTCTGATTCAATGACGTTGGTGGCGTCCCAGGTGCCGCCCATGCCGGTCTCCACGACGGCTACATCGACGGGGGCGTCGGCGAATGCAGCGTAGGCCATCGCGGTGAGCACCTCGAACTTGCTCATCTGCGGACCACCGTCACGTTTCGACGCCGCGTCGACGATCTCGACGTACGGTTTGATCTCCCGCCACAGTTCGCAGTACTTCCGCGGGTGGATGGGCGCACCATCCACGGCGATCCGCTCGGTGACGAGCTGCAGATGCGGACTCGTCGTGCGCCCGGTCCGACGGTGGAAGGCACGAAGCAGGGACTCGATCATCCGGACAACGGAGGTTTTTCCGTTCGTTCCAGCGACCTGGATTGAGGTGAAGCTCCGCTCCGGGTTCCCGAGTAGGTCCATCAGTTGGGTCATCCGGTCGAGGGTCGGGTCGATCTTGGTTTCCGGCCACCGGAGATCCAGCTCCGCTTCGACTACAGCGAGATCTGCGAGGTCTTCAGGGGTGATGGTGGTATCGGCCGGTGGGTTCGTGGGGGCGTGAACGTCGATGGGCAGGACGAGACCAGCTTCGTCGACACCGAGCGCACCGGTCTGTGCGGCAGCGGCATCCGCCGGGGTGTCCCGGGGTCTGGTTCCCTCGAAACCGGAGCCGGCCGGGTCGATCGTGTCACTCATCTATCCGAGCTCCTTCAGCCGCAGGGAAATACGTTCAACTTCCTCGGCGGCGATGCGCTGCCGCTCGCGGATCTTGTCCACGACTGCTGCCGGCGCCTTCTCCAGGAAGCTCTCGTTCCCGAGTTTCTTCCCAGTCGTCTCAAGTTCCTTCCGCGCGGTGGCGAGATCCTTGTCGAGGCGTTTACGCTCGGCTGCGACATCCACGGTCCCGGAGGTATCCAGCTCCACGGTGACCGTGGCCCGTGAAAGCCGGATCTCCAGGGACGCGGAGGGGGTGAAGTCGTCTCCGGGTGCCTCGACCCGCACGAGGGAACGCACCACTGGTGCCAGGGCCTCAAGGTCAGCGGCGGTGAAGTCGATGCGTGCCGGAACCTTCTGCGAAGGTTTGAGGCCCTGGTCGGAGCGGAAGCGACGGATCTCGGTGATGAGCTTCTCGACGTCCGCGATACGGCGTGCCGCTGTCTCGTCGACGGGTACGCCGTTCGTAGTGTCGGCCGCGGTCGGCCAGTCCGCGATGACGAGGGATTCGCCGTCGGTGAGTGCCTTCCAGAGAGTCTCAGTCACGAACGGGATCGCGGGGTGCAGCAGGCGTAGGACGACGTCTAGGACGGTACCGAGGACGAGCTGGGTGTTTCGTCCCCGGGCCGCGTCCTCGTCCGTGGCGGCGTCGAAATCACGGGGAATCTGAACCTTCGCGATCTCCAGGTACCAGTCGCACAGCTCACCCCAGGCGAACTGGTAGAGGGCCTCGTTAGCTTTCGCGAACTGGTAGTTGTCCAACTGCCGGTCCACGTCGGCGCGGACCTGCTCGAGGCGGTCGAGGATCCAGCGGTCAGCGTCGGTGAGTTCCTCACGGGGGGGAAGCTGCCCGACCCGTGCCCCGTTCATCAGCGCGAAGCGGGTCGCATTGAACAGTTTGGTGGCGAAGTTGCGGGAGGACTGCGCGGAGTCCTCCCCGATCGGCAGGTCAGTTCCGGGGTTCGCACCACGGGCGAGAGTAAACCGCAGGGCGTCGGCGCCAAAGCGCTCGACCCAGTCCATCGGGTCGATACCGTTGCCGAGGGACTTGCTCATCTTCCGGCCCCTCTCGTCGCGGACAAGGCCGTGGAGGAAGAGATCGGTGAACGGTACCTGCGGGCGACCGCCATCTGTCGTCCCCAACTCACTGTCATCGAGGGTGGCGGCGAAGGTGGCGAACATCATCATCCGGGCGACCCAGAAGAAGAGGATGTCGTAGCCGGTGACCAGGACGGAAGTGGGATAGAACTTCTTCAGTTCCGGGGTGGCGTCCGGCCACCCCATCGTGGAGAACGGCCACAAGGCGGAGGAGAACCAGGTGTCGAGGACATCCGGGTCCTGGATGTAGCCCTCGGGCGCGGTCTCGTCAGGTCCGACGCAGACCACGTCACCGTCGGGGCCGTACCAGATCGGGATGCGGTGGCCCCACCAGAGTTGGCGGGAGATGCACCAGTCGTGCATGTCGTCGACCCACGCAAAGTAGCGGGGCTCCTGGCTCGCCGGGTGGATTGTGGTGTCGTGCTCACGCACCGCGTCACCGGCCATCTCAGCGAGCTTGTCGACCTTGACGAACCACTGTTCGGACAGGCGTGGTTCAACCGGCTCGCCGGAGCGCTCCGAGTGTCCGACGGAGTGGACGTAGGGACGTTTCTCAGCGACAATTCGGCCTTGCTCGGCGAGAGCCTCGCGGATCTTCACCCGCGCCTCGGCGCGGTCGAGTCCGTCGAACTCGGTGCCGGTCCCGGCGATGTGGCCGGTGTCGTCCATGACGTCGGGCATCGGCAGATCGTGGCGAAGGCCGAGCGCGTAGTCGTTCGGGTCGTGGGCCGGGGTGATCTTCACGGCGCCGGTACCGAACTCGGGGTCGACGTAGTCATCGGCGACGATGACAAGCTCCCGATCGGGGAGGAAGGGATGCGGCAGACGCTGCCCCACCAGATCCGCGTAACGCTCATCATCGGGGTGCACCGCGACCGCCACGTCACCGAGCATCGTCTCCACACGCGTGGTGGCGACGATGACGTGGGGTTCGGAATCATCGAGGGAACCGTAACGGATGGAGACAAGCTCACCCTCGACATCCTTGTAGACGACCTCGATGTCACTGACCGCGGTCTGCAGGACCGGCGACCAGTTGACGAGGCGGTGCGCCCGGTAGATCATGCCCCGGTCGTACAGGTTCTTGAAGATGGTCTGCACCGCGCGGGACAGCCCCTCGTCGAGGGTGAACCGCTCCTTGGACCAGTCGACCGAGTCACCGATGGCGCGCATTTGCGAACCGATGACCCCACCGTAGCGGGTCTTCCACTCCCAAACCTTGTCGACGAACTGCTCCCGGCCGTAGTCGTGGCGGTTCCTGCCCTCGGCTTCCTTGAGGTGGGCCTCCACCTTCGTCTGGGTCGCGATACCGGCGTGATCCATGCCGGGCAGCCAGAGGACCTCGTAGCCCTGCATCCGCTTGCGGCGCGCGAGGGCGTCCATCAACGTGTGGTCGAGGGCGTGGCCCATGTGCAACTGCCCCGTGACATTCGGCGGTGGCAGAACAATGGAGAATCCCGGTTTCGGCGAATCGGCATCAGCGGTGAAGTAGCCGGCGTTCACCCAACCCCTGTACAGCTCAGCCTCGACCGTCTTCGGGTCCCAGCTCTTCGGCAGCTTGTCGGCGCGGTTGTCCTGGTTCTCATTCTGTGAAGTCACATCGCCCATCTTAGATGGTGCCTGCGACGACGCACCGAAGTAGGCCGAACGCCCCGCCGACGGTTCTTGAACGGTCGGCGGGGCGTTCGAAGGAACACTGCTCAGCAGGTACTAGAGGAGATCGGAGACAGCGTCACGCTCGCTGATGAGCTCATCGATGTTCGCGTCGATTCGGGAACGCTGGAAGTCATCGATCTCAAGCCCCTGGACAATCTCCCAGGTACCGTTGCGACTGACCGTCGGGAAACCGAACAACAGTCCCTCGGGCACACCGTAGGAACCGTCGGACACGATCGCTGCGCTGGACCACTTCTCGGTTCCGTTGATCCAGTCGTGCATGTGGTCGACGGCTGCCGAGGCCGCTGAAGCCGCCGAGGATTTGCCCCGAACCTCAATGATCTCCGCACCGCGCTTCGCCACCCGAGGGATGAACTCATCGACATACCAGTCACGGTCAACCAGATCCGCAACTTTTTCTCCCCCCACCGTCGCATAGGTGATGTCCGGGAACTGTGTGGCAGAGTGGTTACCCCAGATAACCAGGTTCTCGAACGCAGCCGAATCCTTGCCCAGTTTCGTGGCCAACTGACTCAGTGCGCGGTTGTGGTCGAGTCGCATCATCGCGTTGAACCGGTCCGCGGGAACATCGGGCGCACTGGCCTTCGCGATCAGTGCATTCGTGTTCGCGGGGTTGCCGACCACGAGGACACGGACATCATCGGCGGCGTGATCGTTGATGGCCCTACCCTGGGGACCGAAGATCCTACCGTTCGCAGCCAGCAGATCACTGCGCTCTTCCCCTTTACCGCGGGGCTTGGCACCCACGAGGAACGCTGCCGAGGCACCGTTGAAGGCTTCTGCAGCATCATCTGTGACACGGATGTCACGGAGCAGTGGGAAGGCGGAATCCAAGAGCTCCATGGCGACGCCTTCCGTCGCACCGAGAGCCGGGGTGATCTCAAGCAGATTGAGCTCGATCGGGGTCTCGCGTCCGTACACGTCACCGTTGGCGATACGCCACAGCAGTGAATAAGCGATCTGTCCTGCCGCGCCAGTGACAGTGATCTTCTTGGCTTGAGTGGCCATAAGTTACATCATCCTCTTCTCGTCGGCACCCGAAACCAGTCTTCCGCCGGACGGGCGCAGTTAAAGTTCGTGTGACGTCAGCCCACTGCAGTTCCACTCCGGTTCACCGCCGACTTCTGACGACGCTGGTATTGACACGGCGTGAAGGGCCGTCGCACAGCATCCAGGGTAACCGCGATAACCGGGTTCTGCCGTGATAAACCGACGTCAACGATGTGAACGTGCACACCCCGTGAGTTCATGATCGACGACCACACCACTGACCACCCCCGTCCCCCCACGATGCCAACATACGACCTGCGCTTTTCAAGATTGTGCCGGATCAGGACTCCTTGGAACTGCGTTTTAAGGCACCATGAAACGGAGTAACCCCGATTCGTCCCGCACCTGTGCTCCGGCACCACGGTGTTGCGGCGACCCGCGTATACACCCCGGGACGGAACCACGTTGACGGCGTACCTGATGATCTCAGGTCATCGGGTACGCGCGACCACCGCGTCTGCGGTGATCGCCTCTTTTCTGGAAAGGACCACGGCATGAACCGTTCCCCCGCCGACACTGAGATCTCGGGCACGACCGCCGAGCAGGTCGTCGCCGTCGCGATGGAGAGTTTCGCCCGGCACGGGTTCGAGGACACCCGGTTGGAGGCGATCGCGCAGGAATCGGGAATGTCCAAGCGGATGATCCATTATCATTTCGGTGACAAGCGCAATCTCTACGTTCAGGCGCTCCTCCGAGCGGTCACTCTCATCCGACCCGACGCGAGTGAAATGGAACTCCCATCGACTGTTCCGGTGGATGGGATACGCAAGATCGTCCAGGTCATCTGCCGGAGAATGTTCGCAGAACCCGCAGCGGTCCGCCTTATCCTCCTGGAGAACCTGTTCAAGCACGCTGAAGTGACGGGGGCGTCACCTTTAGCCGACCAATCCGCAGTGCTCCTCGCACTCGACCGGCTACTGATGCTCGGCCAGGATTCCGGGGCGTTCCGTCCCGGAATCTCAGCCCTGGACATCTACACCGTGATCTCCTCACTGTGCGCGTTCCGCACCTCAAACCGGGACACCTACCTAAACCTCTACGACGTCGACCTCGCCGACGACACGAACACCGCCGGACTCGAACGTCTCGCCGTCGACGCCGTACTCTCGTTCCTCACCTCGAATATGCCGGGAACCGGAACGATGAGTTATCTCGCGGTCGGCGGGAGAGAATACTCGGACGACCATGATTCCGGCAACGTCAACATCTACGGTGAGACCGACAGCAGCTAGCCGGAGAAGAGGCAGGAGGGGCCGCCCCCTACCGGGGCGGCCCCTCCTCATCCGATCTCAGATCACGCGGTTTTCTCACTGGGGCCGGGAAGCAACTCCGGTTCCGCCATACCGCGAGCAACTTCCGCAGTGATGATGCACTCTGCAACGTCCTCTCGGTCGGGAAGCTCATACATCACGGGCACGAGGATCTCCTCCATGATCGCCCGCAGACCACGGGCACCCGTCTTCCTTTCGAGAGCGAGTTCAGCGATCGTATCCAGAGCACTTTCGGTGAAGGTCAACTGCACACCGTCCATCTCGAACAGTCTCTCGTACTGCCGGACCAGTGAGTTCTTCGGCTCCGTCAGAACCTTGACCAGAGATGCCCGGTCCAGGTTCCGGACGGTCGCCACCACCGGAAGTCGACCGATGAACTCGGGAATCAGGCCAAACTTCACCAGATCCTCGGGACGCACCTCCCGGAAAAGATCCACGGAGTCATCCTCGTGCAGTGAACGGACCTGCGCTCCGAAACCGAGACTACGTTTACCCACCCGCTCCTGAATGACCTGCTCGAGCCCCGCGAAGGCACCCGCCACGATGAACAGGATGTTGGAGGTATCAAGCTGAAGGAACTCCTGGTTTGGGTGTTTGCGTCCTCCCTGCGGGGGAATCGACGCCATCGTACCCTCCAGAATCTTCAGCAGAGCCTGCTGGACCCCTTCACCCGATACATCCCGGGTGATCGAGGGATTCTCGGACTTCCGAGAAATCTTGTCCACTTCATCAATGTAGATGATCCCCCGCTGCGCCCGCTGCACATCGAAATCAGCGGCCTGCATCAACTTCAGCAGGATGTTCTCCACATCTTCGCCGACATAACCGGCCTCGGTCAATGAGGTGGCGTCCGCGATGGCGAACGGGACATCGAGAAGCCGGGCCAGAGTCTGCGCCAGATATGTCTTACCCGATCCCGTGGGGCCGAGCATCAGGATATTGGACTTGGCGAGTTCGATATCATCGTCCCGCCCAGAGACCGCCCGAGACTCCTCCACACGAATTCTCTTGTAGTGGTTGTACACCGCGACCGCCAGGATCCGCTTCGCCTCGTCCTGACCGACCACGTAAGTGTCGAGGAACGCTGAAATCTCGGTGGGGCGGGGCAATCGGCCTGAGGTTTCTTCAGCAGCCTCCGTGGACTGCCCCATCTCCTCTTCGATGATCTCATTGCAGAGTTCGATGCACTCATCACAGATATAGACGCCACCGCCGGCGATGAGCTTCTTCACCTGTTTCTGGCTCTTCCCGCAGAAAGAGCACTTGAGCAGGTCCGAGCTTTCTTGCATATGTGCCATGGCCTTCGGGTAGTCACTCACAATCTTGATCCGGGGACGCGGAGGCGTCCACACAGGTTCGATCCGTCCGCTCCTACTCTAGCCCCCGCCCTGGGCCCCGATGATCGAGGCGCGGCCGGTGACAGTGAGGGACAACTTCCGACTACTGCTGATTCGAGAGTTTGCGGTAGTCGAAGACCTGATCGATCAGACCGTATTCGACAGCTTCAGCCGCTGTGAGAATCTTGTCACGGTCCGTGTCGATCCGGATCTGCTCCGCCGAACGACCGGTGTGCTGGGCCAGAGTGGTTTCCATCAGAGTACGCATCCGCTCGATCTCGCGGGCCTGGATCTCCAGATCCGAGACCTGGCCCTGAACACCACCCGTGGCGGGCTGGTGGATCAGGATCCGCGCATTCGGGAGTGCCGCTCGCTTACCCGGAGAGCCCGCTGCCAGCAGGACTGCCGCTGCGGATGCCGCCTGTCCGAGACAGACCGTCTGCACATCGGGGCGGACGTACTGCATCGTGTCATAGATCGCCATCAGCGACGTGAAGGAGCCACCGGGGCTGTTGATGTACATCGTGATGTCCCGGTCCGGGTCCTGGCCCTCCAGAACAAGAAGCTGTGCCATGATGTCGTTCGCCGAGGCATCATCGACCTGGGTACCGAGGAAGATGATGCGCTCCTCGAACAGCTTGTTGTAGGGGTTGGATTCCTTGGCCCCGTACGCCGAGTGCTCCACGAAGCTGGGCAGCACATAGCGGGCGGAGGGCATCTGCATTCCGTTGCTCATAACTTGTTGTTCTCTCCTGGTATCCCGGTGGGTGCCGGACTAGTTGGCGATGGAACCGCTGGCGGCGGTGATGACATGATCGACGAATCCGTAGTCCTTGGCCTGCTCTGCGGTGAACCAGCGGTCGCGGTCCGAGTCCCGCGTGATCTGCTCGACGGTCTGCCCAGTGTGCTCCGCGATGAGTTCCGCCATCTCGCGTTTCGTGTAGGCGAACTGCTCCGCCTGGATGGCGATGTCTGCCGCGGTACCACCAACACCCGCCGACGGCTGATGCATCATGATCCGGGCGTGTGGGAGGGCGTAGCGCTTACCCTTTGTACCAGCGGAGAGCAGGAACTGCCCCATCGATGCCGCGAGTCCCATGCCGTATGTGGCAACGTCGCACGGTGCGTATTTCATTGTGTCGTAGATCGCCATACCCGCCGTGACAGAGCCGCCCGGGGAGTTGATGTAAAGGGAGATGTCACGCGTCGGGTCCTCGGCGCTGAGCAGGAGGATCTGGGCGCACAGTTTATTAGCGATTTCGTCATCCACCTGGCTCCCAAGGAAGATGATGCGCTCGCGGAGCAGGCGCTCGAATACCGAGTCGCTCAGGTTGAGCCCGCTGGTGGAGGCCGCCATCCGGGTGGTGTCAGTCATGGGTTCCAAAACCTACCTTCTCGCCGCCCTGGTCCGATGCCGCAATGACTGCGGCGGCGCGGAGCCTGGGTGGGCATCTGTATTGGGCATTGTTGATTGTTCCGTAAGCGCAAGGGTACCGCCGCCAAGGACAGTGGCGCTGCTCTGTTCGCTCTCAGCTTTCCCGGAAAGGATGGCGTCCCATGCCAGGCCGCAAAGAGCCCGGCCACCAGTGGTGGTCGGGCTCTTTCCACCGGCAGGCGGAACGCCGGGATGAGATTATTCGGCGGTGTTAGCGTCGTCGCCGGAATCCGTGGACTCCTCGACTTCTTCCTCACCGAAGTACACGGCGGGATCCACGCTGTTACCGTCGGAATCAGTGACCTTAACTTCACAGATGGCAGCGGCCAGAGCCTTACCCCGGCGGACGTCACTGAACAGGTTACCGATCTGGCCGGCCTGCTGTAGCTGCTGGATGAACTGGTTCGGATCCATTCCGTAACGCTGGGCGGTGAAGATGATGTGCTCGGTCATCTCCTCCTGAGAAACCTCGGGCTGGATCTTGTCCGCGAGAACATCGAGGAACAGTTGGGTGCGAACGGCGTTCTCGGCCTGCTCGCGGGCGTCCTTGTCGAATTCCTCGCGTGAGCTACCTTCCAGCTTCAGACGCTCATTGAGCTTCTTTTCATCGCCCCCGAACTGGCTGACGAGCTGCTGCACCTGATTATTTACCTGCTCGTCGACGATCGAGCCGGGAAGCGGGAATTCGGACTTCTCCAGGGCGGCCTTCAGAACCTCATCGCGAATCTCCGCGGCCTGCTGAGCCTTACCGCTCTCCTCGACCCGCTGAACGAGGGAATCGCGCAGTTCCTCGACGGTGTCAAACTCGGAAGCGAGCTGAGCGAATTCATCATCGACCACCGGCAGTTCCCGTTCCTTGACGCTGCTCACCGTAACGGTGACGAGGGCTTCCTTGCCTTCGTGGTCTCCCGCGAGCAGGGTCGTCGTGAACTCACGGGACTCACCGACCTCCATACCGTTGAGTGTTTCATCGAGCCCCTCGATGAGTTCACCGGAGCCGACCTGGTGGCTGAGGCCTTCAGTCGTCGCCTCCTCGATGGTTTCACCGTCAACGGTCGCGGAGAGATCGATGGTGACGAAGTCATTTTCGGCGACAGCGCGATCGACGCTCTTCAGCGAACCGAAACGCTCCCGCAGTTTCTCCAGCTCAGCATCAACAGCTTCATCATCGGTGGAGAGCGAACCGACCTCCACCGAAATCTCGGAGAAGTCCGGGAGAGCGATCTCAGGTCGGACATCGACCTCGGCGGTGAACTCGACGAATTCACCATCCTCGATACGGGTCACATCGACGATGGGCTGGCCAATGACCTTGAGGTCATTCTCCTCCACCGCCGCGCCGTAACGACTCGGCAGCATGTCATTCACGACCTGCTCGAGAACCGGGCCGCGTCCGACGCGTGCCTCGATAAGCTGGCGCGGAGCCTTCCCCTTCCGGAAACCCGGAATGGACACCTGCTGCGCCAGCGCCTTGTATGCCTGGTCGAACTCCGGCTTGAGGTCCTCGAAGGGAACCTCGACGGTGATCTTGACGCGGGTGTCATTCAGATGCTCGACGGAACTCTTCACGAGTCACTCTCCTGGAATAATGTTTGTATTGATTCGTCTAACTGGACCTTCGTCGCTGTGTTTTTCCGGCGTCGGTCCCGGGCGCCACCTAATTCGGTGGTGCCCGGGACCGACGCCGGAATCCTTCAGATAAAGGGCCCTTGTCGGGGCAACAGGATTTGAACCTGCGACCCCCTGCTCCCAAAGCAGGTGCGCTACCAAACTGCGCCATACCCCGTAGTCACTGAAGCGACACGACCCATCAATGGCCGCTGACAAAGAAGTGTACCGGCTCCCCCAAGCACAGGTTCAACAGCCCCCCGTAAATCTCCGCCACCACCAGATCCAGCAGAGCGTCAGACAACCACAGAGAGCCCCTCCACAGCATCAAAACCCACACCAGGCATATGCTCCCAGCTTGTCAGTAAACCCAGATACCCCCTGATAAACCCCAGTACAGGACCTGTTCGACGACAGAGAAGAACGTTCACCTCATACCGGAAGCAGCTTTCCAGCATGGAGGCGACGACGCCTCCACCTTTTTTCAACACAGCGGGTGAACAACGACTAAGCACAACCAATTGCGCCCACTGCACGGTCACCAGGAATCCGTCGAAAGCCACCTCTCACCACAGCACGCCCACCATCGGACGAGAACCAACACCCAGATAGAGCAGATGGCCACAGCCTGCAATCGTGTCAGCGTACAACCACGTCAACTCCCGACACTGTTCGAGCATGAAAAAAGCATCCCCACCAGTGCAGGAACTGGTGGGGATGCTTTTTCCATGGAGGGAACGACGGGAATCGAACCCGCGTCTTCAGCTTGGAAGGCTGAGGTATTAGCCACTATACGACGTTCCCATAGAAGCCCCGGAAAATCTGCAAATGCAATTTTAACATGGGAGTTTAAGCATAGCCCCTAGCGGGACTCTAGCTTCTTTCCGTAGCGTGCAACAGTGTAACCCACCACGGCCAAGATGAAAAATAGCGAGGTGACACAGCATCTCAGCGGCCACCAGACACCCGCGCCGGCGGCTCGCCATGTATCCATATTCTGGCCTATTTGGTTTGACGCCCCCCACATAAAGACATCAAGCCACAATGTCACCGCCCACTCCCCAGCCAGACCCACAGCAGAGGCACCATAAGACCGCACCGAAGGTCGTGTGCGCGTATGCGAGAACAACTCGACACAAGGTCAACGATGCCCGGACGCTCGCTTCCAGTTCCGACACGGTACCAATACCCAATTTTGTAACCCCATAGAAAAAGTTACAAAGAAATAATCTTCCCAATCTTAGCTTTTTATCAGTAGATCAACTCGATAAATCGGGATAGCCTATCCTTCATGAGGTTGACTTTTGCATCCAAATACCGCTCCGGGGGTGCTACACATTCAACATACCCACTGCTGAGGCAAGGTCACCCCCCGAAAGATAGCCCCCACCAATTGAATAGTCACAAAACAGCAATTCCACTGCCCCAACTTTCACCATAAAACAAATTCCAAAAGGAGCATTGCCACACCCACATTTTTCTCAGGACGCCGTTAGCTGGCTGACGTATCGTGGCGCCCATGCAACCTAAGATCATTGACTCCGACTCCGGCAGAGAGCTCTGGACAGCCATCGAATGTGCCAGGTTCTCCGGTACCGCGCGCGGAACCTTCACGAGTTACGCGGGCCGCGGCCGCGCCCCGAAACCCGTCGCCAAGATGCACGGGCTAACCCTCTGGGATTCACAGACCATCCATGAATGGGTCGAGGAACGTAAAAACGGCCGCAAGTCCGCCAAGTCACTTGAGAACACCGAGGCTTAGACCTCCCCGACCGGAGCCTCATCCGGTTCATTCTTCCACCGTCCGGGTTCCGGCCCACTATCAACCCCCGCAGTGCCTTGGCGCGTCTGCGGGGGTTCTCGTCAACCGATGGTCCGGAACCGAACGCGGAACCCGGACATCGTTTCCCATCCATACATGCGTTTCGGGAACCCCCGACACACATCGGACGTTGTTTCTGTAGACGGGGCCACCTGCGGAACACCCACGTTCCAGGTAATTCCTACGTTCCCCGCGAGCCCCTCCATCTTGTCATCCAACGCCCGGAAAAGGCTGCCAATGTCCTCTCTCCTCGTATTACTCCTGATCGCCGTCATAATCAGTGGCGTCGTTCTCCTGCTGTCTCGATCAGGTTCTTCCGGCGGAGGCCGTTCTAAGGAATCCGAACTCGATGACGCCGTTGCCGACGCACGTCGCTGGATTGAGCGCCTCGGCTCCCAGGTGCTTTCCCTCACCGGTAGTGATACCGCATCGACCCAGGCACTCGCAGACGCTTCGGAAAGATTCAACGCGGCATCCGGCCAGATCAGTACGGCAAAGACAGTACGTCAGGCTGAACTCGCACGGGAATCTGCACTCGAGGGACTCCACTACATCAATGCGGCACGCGAGATCATGGGTATGCCTTCAGGCCCCGAGCTGCCTCAACTTGAGGGACAACGCCAGGCTGGTGCCGTCACTGAACAGCGCACCATCGATCACGAAGGAAAACAGATCACCGCATCACCGACGGCAACACCACAGACACCGAACTACTATCCGGGCGGAATGGTCGCCGGCCGTCCGGTTCCGGCCGGTTGGTATTCCGAACCCTGGTGGTCCTCAGCTCTTCGCACCGGCATGTGGACCGCAGGCTCTGTGATGATGTTTTCGATGCTCTTCGGAGGTATGTCCGGAGTTCACTACGGGCCACAGGAGTTCGAGCAGGGTTATGGAGACACCGGTGGTGACGGCCCGGACGCATCTGAAGGTGCGGGTGGAGAGGATCTTGGGGATACCGACCCCGGTTTTTCGGGTGAGGACGGCGGATTCTTCGGGGGCGACGGTGGAATGGATTTCGGCGGGTTCGATTTCTGATTCGATGCACCGATGCGGCTCCCACCGCAGAAGGACAGTGTGCCCAGGCCTCCCGGGAGGTCTGGGCACACTGTCCTTCTGCGGTACTTGGGCGTCAGGCTTCAGGAAGCACCGGAGCGATACCCGTTTTTTCATAGTCTGCGAGTATGTCAATACGGCGCTGGTGCCGTTCAGCTTCGCTCCAAGCCTGATCCAGGAATGCATCAACGATCGCGAGTACCTCTTCCTCGGAGTGCATCCGACCACCGATCCCGACCAATTGAGCATTGTTATGTTCCCGCGCGAGGCGCGCGGTTTCAACCGACCACGCGAGAGCGCATCGCGCACCCTTGACCTTGTTCGCGGCGATCTGTTCACCGTTCCCGGAGCCACCGAGAACAATGCCGAGCGACCCCGGATCGTTCACAGTTCTGGACGCAGCTTCGATGCAGAACGGGGGATAGTCATCCTCGGCATCATAGACGTGGGCCCCACAGTCGATCACCTCATGTCCGGCGTCGGTGAGATGCTGGGCGATGGCATTCTTCATTTCGAACCCGGCGTGGTCCGCTCCAAGATATACGCGCATGTGTCCGAGTCTAGCGTGCACATCGAGCATGTCGTGTGCAGTACGCGGGTAGTTGTACAGCAGAACGCCGTATCCGCCCCACCCGGAGGCGGTAATCTCGGATACGGCGTGATGTCACCTCCGGATAATTGAAACCGGAGTGCGTGTTATTCCTCAGAGGTTGGTGGCCCACACGGGGTTGTCGACAAGCGCTGCACTGGTGTTGTCAGCCTTGTCCGCGTGATAGACGACACCCACGACATCAGCATCGGTCGGGACACAGGTGGTGACGGTTGCCTCGGCACCGTCGGCGACGGTGACCACTCCATCATCGGTGTCCACAGTGGAATCAACGAAGTCGGTGCCCGCCGGAACGGAGGTTTCGTTGCCGTCTGCATCGATGATCGTCACGTGGTCGGTGGCGAAGGTCAGTTCATCATTCACACTGGCATTGACAACGTTGGTCACGACACAGACATCGCCGTCATCGCCACGGGTGATATCGGTTACCTGGATCGTGCCACGATCTCCAATGTACGTGTCACCAGGGGTATTGACATTGGCGAATCCGAGCGCTGAGGCAAGCTCGGCTGGACTCATGGAACCAGGGGCGATAGCGGTGGTGGTGGGTGTCACCGGGGAACTGCTGACGCTGCTTGCCGGAATAGTCGCACTGGTCGACGTCGTCGAGGCTGCCAACGGATCAGCATTGTCATCGTCATCATCACCGCCGAGCAGGGCCCAGGCGAGAGTTCCGAGCACGAAAAGTGCGACGATCCCGAGAATCCACGGGAGAATACTACGGCTGCGGCGTTCCACGGGAACAGAACCACTTTCGTTGGACTGCCCGGGATTGGTGTGGTCCGAAGGTGCGGTGGGGCGATCACTCATGGTGGTCTCCTGAGATTGATGGTACGGCCGTGCTCCGGCCGTGGGTGTCCCGCCGGAGCGGATTTCCCTGACGGGTTAGCCACGTCAAGGCCGCCGGGCGCCGGAAGCAGAGCACCGGGCCCCACCCCGGTGCCCCCGAAACGACCGGGCCGTGGTTTGATACCACCATAGACGAGTGGCTGTGCTACCGCTACATCAGGTGAAGTCGGGTCGCTCCGTGCGCGAACGTTTGAGTTCGAAGAAGTGCGGGTACCCGGCGAGTGCCACCGCGCCATCAAAAATCATTCCGGCGTCGTCGCCTCGGGGTATACGGGTGAGTACGGGGCCGAAGAAGGCCGTACCCGACACCTCGACCACCGGGGTACCGACCTCGTCACCGACGGCCGACATTGCCTGTCCGTGAAAATCTTTCAGCACGTCATCCCACTCCGACCCGAGACCGGTGTCCGCCACTCCTTCGTCGAGGCCCACCTCGGTCAACGCTTCTCGAATCAGGGGAATGAAGAGATCGGAGATATCTCCGTCACCGGCGTTCTCCTTGAGTGCCGCCCCCTGCCCCTCATTGTGGATCTTCGTCCCCAGTACGGTGTAGAGTTCACCGACCTTGTCCGGATACTCGGTGGCGACCCGCGCGAAGACCCTCGCCGGTGCCCAGGTCGCAGTCATCCTGCGCCGGTAGTCCTCGGGAAGTTCGTCACGGCCTTGATTGAGCACACCGAGACTCATCGGGATCCACGTAATCTCCACGTCCCGGACTTTCTCCACTTCGATGGCCCACCGAGAGGTAATCCAGGCGTACGGGCAGGTGACATCGAACCAGAATCTCATGGGCTGACTCATGTATACCTTCTCTCTGTGCAGTGTTTCCGTCATATCCGCCGGAAAACCTCGTTCCCCGGCGGTTCACACCCAGGATAGGTGCATTCCGTGCCTGTACGTTCCACCACCATGGGTGACCCGTATCCTTGGCCATGCGGTGCCGTCGTCGACGCGTGGGGGCGTTACCTTATCCCCTTTTCCCCTGACTCCCCACGTACACCCGGCTGCGGTGCCGTGCACTGGTGATTCACCACCCCTGAAGAGAGCGGGCCACCGATGGCCCGCGCACGCCTCGATGATAGGAGCTCCGGTCACGTGACCTCGACCAACCTCACCCATGCGGAAGCCCAGACGCGTTCGTCGATCCTCGACGTCGACAATTACGGCATCACCCTTGATCTGACCGGTGGAGACACGGAGTTCTCCTCCGTCACCACCGTGGACTTCACCGTATCCACCGCCGGCGACACGTTCATCGATCTACGCGCTGCCCGCGTCCGGGAGGCACTACTGGACGGTCGGGACATCACCGCTGACGCCGTCACGCTCAGTGACGATGGCTACGACGAGGACGCCGGCATCACCTTGAAAGGGTTGGAGCCCGGCGCGCACACCCTGCGAATCACCGCAGACTGCCGTTACTCACGGACGGGCCAGGGGCTGCACCGCTTCGTTGATCCTGCGGACAACGAGGTGTACATGTACACCCAGTTCGAGACGGCCGACGCGAAGAGGATGTTTGCCTGTTTCGACCAGCCGGACCTGAAGGCGACCTATGATCTCACGATCACCACACCGAACGGCTGGCGGGTGATCTCCAACGCGGATCAGACCGTGACTGACAATGGGAACGGGACCAGCACCCACGTTTCCCGTATCGGTTACCGGCTATCAACGTATCTGGTCGCGATCTGCGTCGGCCCCTACCACGAGGTCCGGGGTGAGTGGACCGGTGAACTCACCCACCACCCGGAGACCCCGGCTGGTCAACCGCACGAGTTGACCGTGCCGATGGGCCTGTACTGCCGGAAGTCTCTCGCAGACAGTCTCGACGCGGAACGCCTGTTCACCGAGACGAAGCAGGGGTTCGACTTCTACCACGCGAACTTCGGTGTGGCGTACCCCTTCCACAAGTACGACCAGGTTTTCGTGCCCGAGTTCAACATGGGTGCAATGGAGAACGCCGGCTGTGTCACGCACCGGGACGAGTACGTGTTCACCTCGAAGGTGAACCGGTACCGCTACGAGCGGCGCTGCGACACGGTGCTGCACGAGCTGGCGCACATGTGGTTCGGTGATCTGGTGACGATGCGCTGGTGGGATGACCTGTGGCTGAACGAGTCCTTCGCCACCTGGTCCGCGGCGATCAGCCAGGCTGAGGCAACCGAGTACGACTCCGCGTGGGTCACGTTCGCGAACATCGAGAAGTCCTGGGCGTACAGCCAGGATCAGCTTCCGTCGACACACCCGATCACCACGGATGCGAGCGACATCGAGACGGTGGAGCAGAACTTCGACGGCATCACGTACGCCAAGGGCGCGAGCGTGTTGAAGCAGTTGGCAGCCTACGTCGGCCGGGACGCGTTCTTCGCCGGTGTTCGCCGACACTTCGCCACCCACGCATTCGGTAACGCCACCTTCGACGATCTCCTCGGTGCTCTCGAGTCGGCATCGGGCCGGGATCTGTCCGACTGGGCGAATCAGTGGCTGAAGACGACGGGCGTGAACACACTCGCCGCAGAATTCGAGGTGTCGGGTGACATCTATGTCTCCTTCGGTATCCGACAGCATGGTGCGGAGCCGGGAGCCGGGGAACTTCGGGACCATCGTGTCGCGGTCGGCCTGTATTCTCTCCGTGACGGTGGTGTACGCCGTGTGAAACGGGTCGAACTGGACGTCACCGGCGAGTTCACCGAGGTTCCGGAGCTCGTCGGCGTGGAACGCGCCGACCTCGTCCTGGTCAATGACGACGATCTGACCTACTGCCTGACCCATCTCGACGCCGATTCCCTGGATTTCGTGATGCAGAACATCGCCCGCATCGAGGATCCGATGCCGCGCACGTTGTGCTGGTCGGCGACGTGGGAGATGGTCCGCGATGGGCGGATGCGCGCCCGTGACTTCATCACGCTCGTGGCTTCCGGAGCCTCTGCTGAAACGGAGATCGCCGTTCTCGAACGGATTCTCACGCAGGCGTCGAGCGCCCTGGCTAACTATGCGGATCCCACATGGGCGGAACAGACCGGACGGAAGCTGCTCGCGGACGCGCTTCTCGACGGCGCATGCAACACCGAGTCCGGTTCTGATGCGCAGCTGACGTTCCTGCAGGTCCTTTCCCGTGGGAAACTCGGTGCTGACACCCCGGAGCAGATCGCCGTGTTCAGGAAGATCCGGGATGGGGTTTCCCCGATCGAGGGCATCGAGGTTGATAACGACTTGCGGTGGCGGGCGGTGACCGCACTCATCGCCACCGGGGAAATCGAGGACGCGGAGGCCGCGATCGAGGCGGAGCTCGTCCGCGACGGCTCCTCCGACAGCCGGAAGTGGGCGTGGGCCGCACACGCCGCAGTGAACACCCTTGAACGGAAGAAGGAGATCTTCACTGAAATCACCGATCCGGGCTCGGGCCTGTCGAACCTGGCGATCCGGCACAAGATCGAGGGTCTTACCTGGGCCGGCGCCGCACCGAACCTGCAGCAGTTCAACGACGCCTACTTTGATCTGGCGCCCGATTTCTGGCGCGACGCTACCCCGGAGATGGCGCTTGCCGCGCTGAACGGACTCTACCCGTCGTGGGACATCACCGAGGAAGGCATCGCGCGTGCCGGTGCACTCCTCGACGGTGACCACCCTGCGGGTCTGAAGCGCGTCGTCGCCGAAGGCCGGGACCGCGTCGAGCGGGCACTGCGTAACCGGGCGGTCGACGCCGGCGAGTGAACGGCGATGTCGACTAGCCTGGCTGTGTGATTTCCCCGAACTCCGGCTCCGCACAGTCCATCGCGATCATCGGTGCCGGGCCGCGCGGCACGTCGGTGCTGGAGCGGCTCGGCGCCGCCGTCCAGGCCATTCCGGATCAGGGACCACTGACGGTGCACCTCATTGATGATGCTCAACACGGGACGGGAGAGGTCTGGCGCACCGACCAACCCGGCGAGCTGTGCATGAATACCCTCGCCGGGGCGGTGACCATGTTCACCGAACCTGGTTCCACCGTTTCCGCCCCGGTGTTCCGAGGCCCGACGCTCTATGAGTGGATTCAGTTGCTGCGCGGGGAGAAACCTGACGAAGCCGGGATCGATACCCCAGTGGCCGAGATGTTCCGCAGGTACCGCCCCGCCCCGGCGGTGGCGGTCGCCTTCTCCGATGAGCTCCGGGCAACCCGGCCGGAGTCGAACCCGAGTCGTCGTCTCTACGGTGCGTATCTCCGTTGGTTCCTCCACATCGCTCGACGCACCCTTCCACCACAGGTAACGCTGCGCCATCACCGGAGTCGTGCGGTCGCTCTCACCGCGGATGCCGACGGAAGCGACGAGATCACCCTCGCGGATGGTTCCGTCATCACGGCGGGTGCGACGGTGATCGCCCCCGGCTGGCAGCGCTCGGCACCGGAGAACATCGACAAACTCGGTGCACCGGATGATCTGACGTGGATCAAGCCCGGCAATCCCGCCGACCAGCCACTCAACCGTGTGGTACCGGGAGAAACAGTGCTGATCCGTGGCCTGGGGATGGGGTTCTTCGATGCGATGGTTCTGCTGACGGTGGGCCGCGGCGGACGCTTCGTGAAAAACGATTCCAGTCGCTCGGGCCTCCGTTACATCCCCTCCGGGCAGGAACCACGGATCGTGGCGGCGTCGGGACGTGGTTATCCGTTGTTCCCGAAGTCGGAGTACCGCACACTCCCACCCAGGATGCCGCATAACCGTCTGCGCGCCGTGGCACGGGAACTCTCCGCCACCACCGGCCCCATCGACTTCACGGAACAGGTGTGGCCCGCGGTCGCCCGGGACGCCCACGAGGCGTACTACCGGGCACTGCACCGTACGCATCCCACGCTGATCCCAGATCCGGAACGACTGGTGGCGGTGATCGACACCACCGCGGTGCAGGACATCCCCCGGGTACTGGCAGAGGAACTTCCCGAGGTCACCGTCTTCGATCCGGTGAGGGAAGCTGACCCGTTGGCGGCCCGCGGACTCTCCGGAGAATTGTCCCCGGAGGCGTTCACCGACGCCGTCGCCGCCGGCCTGGTGGTGGACATCGCCCACGCCGCTGCCGGCCGGGACAGCGCGCTGAAGGAGGGCCTCTGGTCGATAGCATCCGCGCGGAAGCCAGTCTCGGTACTCGGCGCAGGCGGTCGCTACACGCCGGAATCGCGGCGCGGGTGCTACGCGTGGATGATGGCGTTCGGACGCATGGCGGGATCGGGGCCTCCGGCGTTCCGCAGCCGTGAACTTCTGGCGCTCGTGGACGCCGGGATCGTGTCTTTCCTGGGGGCGCATCCCACCGTCGAAGTGTCTGACGGGGTCTTCCGCATGCACTCCCCCACCACCCGGCGGCCGACCGCCGCACGGGTACTTCTCGACGCCCGACTACCGGCGCCCGACATCCGTCGCACCGCTGAACCGTTGATGCGGGACCTGCTCCAGCGCGGCCGGATGCGGGTGTTCCGACTGTCTGACGGAACACCAACACCGTCACCGGAGGTTGATCCGGTGACACAGCGGATCATCGGCGCAGACGGAAAACCAGACCCGCGAGTGCATCTCATCGGTATCCCAACCCACGCCCAGATGCCGGACACCACAATCAGTCCGATGCCCGGAACGGACGCCACGATGCTGCAGACAACGGACGCAGCCGCCGTGCACGCCCTCGCTGCCCTGACGGGAGTGGACTAGCGGTCGGCCAATTCAATCCGGGGACGGACCGCAATGTCGGTGAGCTGAGTCGTCGGTCCCGCACTCACCGCCAGGTGAACCGCTGCTGCAACCTCAGCGGGATCTATGTAGTGCTCCGGTGTGTAGACCCCACCAGCAGACTCGACGATACCCCGGAGCATAGACGTGTCAGTGGGGCCCGGTGCGATACCGCTCACCCTCACACCGGCAGCCGCCTCCTCCTTGCGGAAACTGTCCGCGAGACCCCTCAGCGCATGTTTGGTGGCGGTGTACACCGTTGTCCCAGGGTGAGCCCCATTCCCAGCCCCGGAATTGATGAATACAACGGTACCCTCCGACCGCCGCAAAGCGGGCAACAGCCTACGGGTGAGTTCCGCAGGCACCACGACGTTCAGATCAAGCATCTCCCGCCACTGGGCTGGCTCCGCAAGCTCTACCGATAACCTGTGCCCGACCGCAGCGGCATGCACCAGCACATCGACACGTGGCAACGCCAGTACTTCCTGCAGACCTGCGACAGAAGCGGCGTTGAGAAGCTCGTCCACCAGATCACACCGCACCGCCCGAACACCGTTCAGCGTATCCAGTTCCCCGAGTAGAACGTGGTTCCGACCGAGAGCGAACACGTCGAACTCCGGTGCGAGTCTATCGACGATCGCACGGCCGATACCGCCGGTGGCTCCGGTGATGACTGCTACAGGTCTGTTACTCATGGATCCAACCCTAGCTCCGAAGCTGGGAACCGGGCAGGTACCCGGTAGGTTCTACAGATGTGAAAGACACGCTGCAGGACGCATTCAGGAATCAACCCGGGTTCACCACTGCGGGGCTCATCGACACCGCACTGTCGCTCGGGCTGATACTCGTGGTCGCCATCGGAATCCAATGGGCGTTGATCCTGCTGATCAAGCGACTCTCCCGCCACGCCATCGAACGCGGACCGGGACACTCGCTGCTCAGCGAGTCCATCGCCACCGAACCCGAGAATGCCCTCGACCGCGCGCGCCGGGAAGCCCGTATCCGGACGCTCTCATCCGTCGCGCGTTCCGCCGTCGCGATCTTCGTGTGGGCATGGGCGGGGTTGGCTGTACTCACCGAATTCGGGGTGCAGGTCGGCCCGCTCGTTGCTTCCGCCGGGGTTGTCGGCGTCGCCCTCGGTTTCGGTGCGCAGTCTCTGGTCAAGGACTTCCTCTCCGGAATCTTCATGCTCATCGAGGACCAGTACGGAGTCGGTGACCTGATTGATGTGGGGGACGTCGTCGGAACCGTCGAGGCCGTATCTCTCCGGTTGACCACCATCCGGGACGTTGACGGCACACTGTGGTTTATCCGCAACGGCTTGATCCAGAAGGTGGGTAATTCCACCAAGGGGCATGCCGTCGCCCGCATCGACGTCCCCGTGGGGTTGTCCAATGACGTTGAAGCCGCGAAGCGGGCTATCGGTGATGCGGCACAATCTGCGGTGGCACTCGAAGGGCTCCGGGAATCCGTGCTTGGCGTACCTGATGTCGATGGCGTCCATGCTCTCGCGGTGGACCACATGCTCATTCGAGTCCGGGTGAAGGTTGTCGCCGGAACACAGTGGAGAATCCGCCGTGAACTTCTCGGATGCATCATCACGGATCTGCAGAAGCAGGGTATCTCCACTCCGTACCCTCACGGCATCGGAATCACCGGGACTCCGTCGAACAGTGATTCAGCCAGGGGTTCTGCCGGGGCCGGTACAGCAGGGGAGCTGAAATGACGGGACAACAACCGACCAGTTTCTACGAGGCGATCGGCGGTGAAGAGACTTTCTCCACCATCGTGCACCGATTCTACCTGCAAGTACGCGAAGATAATCTCATCGGTCCAATGTATCCGGTCGATGATTGGGAGGGCGCCGAGGCACGGCTGAAGTGGTTCCTCGCCCAGTATTGGGGCGGTCCACCGACATTCAGTGAAAACCGTGGGCATCCGCGACTACGGATGCGACACCACCCATTCTCCATTGGGATGGCTGAACGGGACAGGTGGCTGGAGATGATGGCGAGGGCACTCGACACGGTAGACGAGCAGACCCTTCCCGGACCTTACCGGCAGGCCCTGTGGGAGCACATGGTGCGTGTGGCGGACATGTTGATCAACCGTTTCGACTGAAACGGCCCGCGCGTCGCGGTGCCGGATCAGAGCTGGAGTACCGACTGGCGAGTGTTGCGGTAGACACTCCCGAAGGGCGCATCCACGCGGACCCAGGTTCCCGAGGTGGAGACCCTGAGATGCCGGGGAATGGATTCGGGCGCCGCAGGACCGGGGATGAGTCCGAGAGAGGTGCAGGTGAATACCATCCGCATGGTTATCTCAGCCGAAGTACACTCCTCTTCCGGGGCCGTGACGGTGAGCACGGTCTGGTCCAAAAGGGACTGCGGTGGGCCGAGTGGCCCGGAGAACTGGCGGGCTAGTGCCTGCCCCTGGTCTGCGAGCTGCCGCACAACGGTGACCGGGAGAGTGTCGAGGAGGATATACCCCTCGGCCGGGGGCAATGCCCCCGGCCACGCGATGTCGCGGGCAGGTCCGATGTCCGTGCGCTGTTCCGTGAGGGCATCGCGGAGATCCGCAGCCCGAACAACCGCACCGTCCCGCCCCGGGACACCTCCTATCCTCCGGGTCGCGACGACATCGAACGGAGTGGTGACGAAAACATCGACGGTACCGTCAGTGCGCTTCCGGAACCGGGCGGAGGCGTCGGCGTCGATACCAATGGCGCGGGAGAGTAGCGCACTGAGGCCTTCGGCGCCTGCGGTGACGGTGATGGTCTCGGTCACTCCCGGCCAGCCTCCTCCTGTTCGGTATCGGGTTCAACTGCACTCTCGGTACCGGCGGCCCGATTCAGGATCTTCAGCTCATTCGCGGTGATGGAGCGTGGCGTGGCGGTCTTCAGGTCAACAGCGATCTGGACACATTCGATGACGCAGGCGACGGTCCCGTGCCGGTCAATGATGGACTGGCTCGTGGTGAAGGACGTCCGACCAATCCGGGTCACCCGGGTCTCCACCACGACGGTAGAGGTGTCGGGGAGGATCGGGCTGACATAGTTGGCGTCCAGGCGACGGATGAACACCGCAGGCACCTCGTGTCCACGGCCAATGAACTCCTCCAGCGCAAAAATGTTGCGGGCTTCCTGTGCGAGCTCAATGTAGGCGGCATTGTTGAGGTGTCCGAATCGGTCGAAGTCCGACCACCGAACATGGACCTCTGCGGTGTGAACGGGTGCGTTACCGACGGTGCGGTCACTGCTGTTGGCCATGTGTTCGGGGATCCTTCCGTACTGGGGGAGTCGCGGGCCCACGGGTTCCCGGTCCTGCGGTGATGCTCAACCACCAACCTATACCTGCCGAGGGATCGACACGACGATTTTCATTTCAAAATCAAAAGCATACTGAATGCTTCCGGCTCCGGACGATCAGGGTCAACCAACCGTCCGGAGCCGGTTTTTCAGTGCGCCCGCGAAGAGGCACACCAGATCAGCGCGTGAGCTTACGGTGCGTCACCCGAGACGGACGGGCAGCCTCGGCACCGAGGCGCTCGACCTTATTTTTCTCATACTCCTCGAAGTTACCCTCGAACCAGAACCACTGTCCCTCAGAGACGTTGCCCTCCCACGCGAGGATATGGGTACAGGTTCGGTCCAGGAACCAACGGTCGTGGGAAATGACCACGGCACAACCGGGGAACTGCACGAGAGCATTCTCTAGAGATGAGAGCGTCTCAACATCGAGATCGTTGGTCGGCTCGTCGAGCAGGATCAGATTTCCGCCCTGCTTCAGGGTCAGAGCCAGGTTAAGGCGGTTACGCTCACCACCGGAGAGCACCTTCGCCGGCTTCTGCTGGTCCGGCCCCTTGAAGCCGAACGCCGACAGGTAAGCACGGGAGGGCATCTCGTTCTGGCCGACGACGATGTGATCAAGACCGTCCGAGACAACCTCCCACACGGTCTTCTCACCGTCAATGTTCTCACGGTTCTGGTCGACGTAAGACAGCTTCACGGTCTGTCCTACGACAACCTCTCCGGAGTCCGGCTCCTCAAGCCCGACAATCGTCTTGAACAGTGTGGACTTACCCACACCGTTCGGGCCGATGACACCCACGATGCCGTTGCGCGGCAGAGTGAAAGAAAGACCCTTGATCAGAGTCCGTCCGTCGAAACCCTTGGTCAGGTTCTTCGCCTCAACTACCTGGTTACCCAGGCGCGGCGGGGTCGGAATCTGAATCTCCTCGAAATCAAGCTTCTTGTACTTCTCGGCTTCGGTCGCCATCTCCTCGTAACGTGCGAGACGTGCCTTGTTCTTCGCCTGCCGTGCTTTCGCTCCGGAACGGACCCAGGCCAACTCCTCTTTGAGGCGCTTCTGCAGCTTCTGGTCCTTCTTACCGGCGACCTCAAGGCGCTTCGCCTTAGTTTCCAGGTAGGTGGAGTAGTTGCCCTCGTAGGGGTACAGCTTGCCGCGGTCGACCTCACAGATCCATTGCGCGACGTGATCCAGGAAGTACCGGTCGTGGGTGACGGCGAGAACGGCGCCCGGATATTTGGCAAGATGCTGCTCCAACCAGAGCACACTCTCGGCGTCAAGGTGGTTGGTCGGCTCGTCGAGCAGCAGCAGATCAGGTTCTGAGAGCAGCAGCTTCGCAAGTGCGACACGACGTCGCTCACCCCCGGAGAGGTGCGTGACGGGTTCATCACCAGGCGGGCAGCGCAAGGCGTCAAGCGCCTGATCGATCTTGGAATCGATCTCCCACGCATCGGCCGCATCCAGATCTTCCTGGAGCTTGCCGAACTCCTCCATCAGCTCATCGGTGTAATCGGTGGCCATCTGCTCTGCGACCGCCTCATAGCGCTGTTTCTTCTCGAAGATCTCGCCGAGCCCCTCCTCAACGTTCTCCCGGACGGTCTTCTCCTCATTCAACGGCGGTTCCTGCAGCAGAATACCGACGGTGGAACCCGGATCGATGAATGCATCACCGTTAGAGGGCTGATCGAGACCAGCCATGATCTTCAGAATCGATGACTTACCGGCACCGTTCGGGCCGACGACGCCGATCTTGGCGCCGGGATAGAAGGCCATGGTGACATTATCAAGAATAACCTTGTCACCGTGTGCTTTACGCACATTCTTCATCGTGTAGATGAACTCGCCCATGTTTGTCCCTTAGTGCTTTCTACTCGGTTGCAGTCCTGCCCCACGAGGTTACCCCACCTCCCGTGCAGACCCGAGGTGCAGACGCGCCCGGTGTCCCACAGTGTCCCCGGGCCTGCGATCACCTCCTAGAACGGCGGGTCAGCTTCTCCGTCACCACCGGAGGCTGCCCCCACAAGTGCACGGCCCTCCGGTGTCCGGGAACCACCATCCGACGTTTCACCGACCGCCTCCTTCCTAGCCTGGACACCGACACGAGAGGCCGTTCCGTTGCCGGGTATCTGCCCCGATGTCACCCATCCACCGGTCAATGGCCGCGCGACCGTCTCCCCACCGGGCAATTCCGCTGTGGTGAGATAGCGGTTAAGGTCGGGCCCGATGTGGCTTGCCCGGAGAACAATGCGTGAACGGTTGCTGTCCGTGTCGGCATCAGTCCAAGTCTCGAGAATCACCGTGCCGACCACGATCACACTCATCCCCTTGCGGAGGCACCGACGGGCGTGTTCAGCCAACCTGCCCCAGCACTGAACCTCGATCCAGAGGGTGTCGTAGTCGATCCACGTGCCTTCTCTCTCCCCCGGACGGCGGCGATTCGAGCACAGCCGGAACTTGGCAACGCCGTTACTGTCACTGACCCCGTGATAGGTGGGGTCTGCCCCGAGGTTCCCGGTCAGCGTGAAACTGTGTTGAGCCATGAGATTGAGTCCTTTCGGAACGGACCCGGCCGGGTGCCGGATGCACGCCCCCACTCTCGCAGCACAGCCCACCAATCAAACCCTCAACTCTCGTCTCCTGTGGACGACGCGCCTGGCCTCAGTAGTTATCCCCAGTCATCGACAGTCGGGTTATCGTCCCTCGTCACGACCGTTCGCCCTCCGGGATGTACTGATGTCCTGCTCGTAGTACTCGTCAAAGTAGTTCTCCCCGGCATTCATCTTGGCCAGCATCTCGTTGTAGGCGGCCATGTCCTCGTCATCGGTGGCGTCAGCACGACGGTCATAGATCCGCATCTCCCGTCGATCCGCACGCCACCACTGCAACAGGACCGCTCCAAAGATGATCAGCAGCGGAAACTGGCCCGACGCCCATGCGATACCGCCACCCACCGTCTGATCCTTCAACAGATCGATGTCCCACGGCAGCCCCAGCGTGGAGTAGAAATCGTAGGCGAGAACCGTCTGCATCTGCATAAGGGTGACGCCGAAGAACATGTGGAACGGCAGGGAGAAGAACAGCCATGCCCCCTTACCCATCGGACTGCGCTGCACCGGGACCGGGTCGACACCGATGAGTTCCCAGTAGTACATGAACCCGGACCACAGAAACACGACATTCATCATCAGGTGCCCGGCATGCTCCGTCACGGCGACGTCATAAAGCGGCGTGAGATAGAGGATGTAGAAGAGCACCACGAACTGGATCGTGTTCACCGCGGGATGAGTGAGAACACGAACGGCAGGATTATTGATGGCAACAAGTAACCACTCCCGGGGCCCCGGAGTATCCGGACTCCCCGGCTCCAGCGCCGCGAGGAACAGAGTGAACGGTCCCCCCAAAACCCAAAACACCGGAACCCCCATGGTGAGGATCATGTGCCCGATCATGTGCATCGAGAACGTCGCCGGCATGTTCATCCCGATACCGGAGCACATGGTGAACAGCAGCATCACATTCCCCGCCTGGAACCAGAATGTGCGCACCATCGGCCAGACCACACCGCGCTGGCGCAGACGATGAACCGCCCAGCCGTACCCAAGCGCAAAAATGATGGCGACTGTCCCGAAGACCAGATCGAAGCGCCACATCGTCCACACATTCCACAGTGTCGGTTCCTCGAAGAGTTTGTACCCGAGCTGAATGTCCATCGTGTTCAGATCTGCCGACCGCGGTGGCGGCGGCGGGGTCCGGCCGAGCGACACCGCCACCCCGGTAATCGCGGCCATCACCAGAACCTCGACCACTGCGACCCTGCGGAACAAGGCATGATCCGCCGGATTCTGGTTGAGTGCTGAGATCGTCACCCGTCGGTGGATGAACCCGAAGAGGGCAAGCACGATCACCCCCACAGTCTTGGCGGTGATCAAAAATCCGTAGCCGGTGGTGAACCAATCAGACCATTGGATGCGGATCGCGGCGTTCACGAGACCTGAAACCGTCATGAAACCGATCGACACCAAGGCGATCAGCGAATAACGCCGAACAGCGACATCCATCTGCGTGCCCCGACGACGTCCATGCGCGATGAGCGCCATCAGACCACCAACCCACAGCGTCATGAACAGCAGGTGCCAGAGGTAAGAGTTCGTACCGAAATCATGATCACCCCCCGTGGCGGAGTGCCCCTCGAGACCGAGGGGCACGACCATACCGATCGCCCCGAGAAGCAGTATCGGCTGCATCATCCACCGACTCGACAACAACCCGAGAATCGCCGTAGAGAAAGCGATGCACGCAACAACGAACCATGCCAGTGATGTCGGCACCTGCGACAACGCAATCAGCCAGGATTCCGGACGGACAGTGAGAGTGAACGGCTGACCGGAAACATCAGACAGATACAGCGGAATCATCAGAAGCGCGATCAACCCGACGCACGCTGCCGCCAACGACCCCTCCCGCGCGGCGACCGAACCATCCACACCCAACTTCGCGGCGTACAGCCTCTCAGTCGTCACATTATCCGGACCGGATTCCTCCGAGATCTCATCACCAGCATCCTGATCGACCTCATGATCGCCAGATGGCGGATCAGACTGCTCTGTCCCCTCCCGCTGCCCCCCAACACGGGAACCACGGCCCGGAGCAACCCCGGACCGAATCGCCCGGATCTCCTCCGTCGCGAGTGGCCTCCCCACCGGCGAGGTCAAGAACCCGCTGAAAAGAAACGAACCCACCGACAACGCGACCAGCATCATCGCGATCCCCCGGAGCATGGGTAGCCCGGCGGTGGTGATCGGACCGGGATCAGGAATACCCAGGGCCGCCAAAGATTCCGCGAGAAACCCCCACGAAATAACCGACCCGACCGCACCCGCCGTCAGAAGGAACAGAAGGTACATACCAGATGAACCTCGGGCCCGGCGTGCGGACTTCACACCCGACCGGATTCTCCGGGGAGACTCATCCGACCCAACCTGCCGGTCACCCCGCACAACATCCACAGCTTCTCCATGCATGTTGCCAGCGTATCCCGACCTCCACCCGATACCCTAGCCTGTACGACAAGACCCACGTGACGGGAACAAACGTCATCGACGGTCCACCCGATGCTGTCAATCACATGGCGTCGAACGACACCAGAACCGATGCACGGAAATCAGAGGGTGCGTTTCCCCGTAACCGGCCCCCACGGACTGCGAACCACAGGGGCACCAGCGCACACTTTTGTTCCGGCATGCGAAGACCCCGCACTGTAGTGCGGGGTCTTTCGTTCATGTCGATCAATACTCGACTTTGAAAGCTCAGACGTAAATCCGATCCCTCTTGTCAGGATACCGACACCGGGTGAAGAACGAATCAGTTCTTCGGGATACCCTTGCCCTTCGGCGCGGGATGGGTGTTCTCGGGAGCCGGAGCCGGAGCCGGAGCGGCATGGGATCCACCGAAGAAGTTCGGGATCAGGCCCTGGGAAACCGCCCAGGAAATACCAGCGGTAATCAGACCGATAACACCGGCGAAGACAGCGAACGGAGCTACAAGACCCAGGAATGCGCTGCCCAGATCGACTTTGTTGCCGTCGGCGTCCTCGCTGGAACCGTTCTTGTCCTTGCTGTCGCCGTCATCCTGCGGATCAGTGGTGCTGGAACCGAAGTTGAAGTCGTCGGACTTGACGGAGCTTTCGCCGGCTTCCTCATCCGAACTCGTGAGGACAGGGTTGCCGTCCTCATCGCTGGAGCCCATCTTGTCACTGTCCTTGTCGCTGGAGCCTTCTCCGTCAACCTTGACGGAGCTCTCGATGACCTCTTCATCCTCACTCGTGACAGCAGCGTCCTTGTTCTCCTCGGAGCTGAGAACGGGCTTGTTGTCCTTGTTGTCCTCGGTCGCGTACGCGGGGGCGACAACGGTCAACGGGAGGGCGGTTGCGACCATCAGGGCCAGGGCTTTTTTGCTGAGTTTCATAGAGAATCTCCTTGAGTGGTGAGTTACAGTTCGTCAGAAGCATAACTTAAGTCGTACGTAGGAGCACACGGTTTCCTGAGCTTTTCCCCGCAGAACCGTCCCTACCTGCGAATATAATCATCGTCCCGCAGTAAAAGATTCCCCCCGAAAGAAGCCACGCTTCAATTTACAACCCCGGAACTTAACGGCAACGCATCCAGATCTCACACTTTCGCCAAGGCTTACCTGAGTTAAACCTCCACTAATCATCAGTCCACTATCATCACGACACCATTCACCAACACCCACAGAAGCCCTCATCCAGACTCCCATTGGAGCAAGACCTTGAATGTAGGCTAGAGTCTCTTATCGGAAAGATCCCGACCACGTCCCAACGTGTGACAAGCCGCTCTGAGCGGACACCTCACGGGTTCCGGTTTCCACCCGCAACGCACAATGTGCCCGTGAAACCGGATGAGACTCTCGGTAGGGGCTTTCAACACGCCTCCGTAGCTCAGTGGATTAGAGCATCCGGCTTCTATCCGGCTGGTCGCAGGTTCGAATCCTGCCGGGGGCACCATACGGCGCCGACCCCAAACTTCGGATGATGGTTCGGGGTGGGCGCCGCTTTTCCATGCAGAGCACCGCACAGTTCCAGCGGCCACCATCGGGATGAAGCGACCATCACCAGGTTCGGAAACGATGAATGCCCGGGGCCAACCACCCTCATCGAGCATCTGCGATAAAAAGCCCACAGCGTGAAAAACTCCGCACCCGATCCCGCAATCCTGACTCTGGCACTAACGTCGTGTCAGACCGGTACGATAAGCCGGTCACCCCAATTCAGGACCCGCGTTCCCCAAGAAGGAGCCCCCATGGCCTTACCCTCCCCCCGCGAAGATGCCCGAGCACTGGTGACCGGAGCGAGCCAGGGCATCGGCATGGCAATGGCCCGCGACCTGGCCCGTCTCGGACACAATCTCATTCTCGTGGCGCGGCGCGAAGATGTGCTCCGAGCATTCGCCGACGAGTTACACGCCACCCACGGTGTGACCGTCGAGGTCCGCCCCTGCGATCTCTCCGATCCCGCCGCCCGCAACGAGCTGATCGACGAAATCCGGGAGCGGGACATCACCATCATCATCAATTCCGCAGGCATCGCCAGCTTCGGCCCCTTCATGGACCAAGACTGGAACTACGAGACAGCACAGTTCCAGTTAAACGCCGCAGCGGTCTTCGAACTGACCCGGGCAGTGCTTCCGGGCATGCTGGACCGTGGTCGAGGAGCGATCTGCAACGTGGGTTCCGCGGCAGGAAACATGCCGATCCCCAACAACGCGACTTACGTCTTCACCAAAGCGGGCGTCAATGCGTTCACGGAAGCCCTGCACTATGAACTGAAGGGAACCGGTGTCTCCTGTACGCTGCTCGCCCCCGGGCCCGTCCGCGATGCAGTCATCGATGAAGCGAACAAATCAATCGTCGACAAAGTAGTCCCGGACTTCCTCTGGACCACCTACGAATCCTGCTCCAGGGAAACACTCAGCGCGATGTCGGGAAATCGACGTCGCGTCGTCCCCGGCCCCCTCGGAAAGGCGATGGACCGGATCAGTGCGGTGGCCCCCACAGCCCTCATCTCCCCGATCATGGGATCCTTCTACAAGAAAATGGGTTGAATGATGCCCCACAACAAGACCGAAATAACAGAAGACACGAAAATCCCGGCGAAAAACGACCGGCTCGTCTGGATAGACCTGGAGATGACCGGCCTCAACCCATCCGAGCACGTGATCGTCGAGGTGGCGGCCGTCATCACGGACGCCAACCTGAACATTCTCGGCGAAGGCGTGGACCTAGTGGTCCACGCCACGGAAGAGGAACTCTCCAAGATGGACGGCTTCGTGTCCGAAATGCACCGGGCCTCCGGCCTCACAGAAGAGATCCGATCCTCCACGGTATCGCTGGAAGAGGCCGAACAAGCGGTACTGAGCCTCATCACCGAGCACTGCGATCCCGCACACCCTGCACCACTCGCAGGAAACTCAATCGCCACCGACCGCAGCTTCATCAGGGCATACATGCCACTTCTCGACGCCACACTGCACTACCGAATGATCGACGTCTCATCCATCAAAGAACTCACGCGACGCTGGTACCCACGGGTCTACTTCCGCCAGCCGGACAAAGGAATGGCTCACAGGGCACTCGCGGACATCATCGAATCAATCCGGGAACTGGACTACTACCGCCGCGCAATCTTCGTCACACAACCCGGCCCCGGAACAGAGGAAACCCAGGTTGCAGCCACCGAATCAGAGAACGCCTACGCCCGGTTTTTGTAAAACCAGGGATCTGGGTTAAGCTGTTCCTCGCTGCTCACAGTCAGGGAAACCGACAGTGCAGTCAGCAATGGTGGCTGTAGTTCAGTTGGTAGAGCACCAGGTTGTGATCCTGGGTGTCGCGGGTTCGAGTCCCGTCAGCCACCCCCAAATGGAAGAAAATCCCCGGATCTTAGATCCGGGGATTTTCTTGTGCACCCAGAATGTCCCCGAGTTCCCTCACCTGGGGGCCCACACCTTCCACAGACTTACACCCACAAGCCTCACCGGAAACTCCAAAACACCACCAGACATCCCGACACGACCTTCTACCGCCCAGATATCAACCTGATCAGTACGCCCACACCGATAACTGGGATAGTCGAAAAAACCACTTCCGATGTCTGCAACAGACTCACAACCCTTCTTGGAGGGTTCGAGTAGTCACAAGCCTCTCCCGAAAGAGATATTGAACAATATTGTTGATAACAGCAGTCATTCGAGATAGCGACTATGCCTTATTCACTGAACAATATCCAGAGCAACTTAACGCCTAGCTAGGCTGCCACCATCGTGTCAAGGTTCGCAGGAAAGGGATGGCAAACGTCACTGTCCGGGACACAGAGCTTCAACCCCTACTGCAATCTAACGATTCTCCAACAGCGCCAAAAATTCCGGCCACTAGAGTGAGCAGTCACACACCCCATTCCCACCCCTCGACAAGACGCTAACCTGATCCCTCAACATCTCTCGACCGGAGATGAGAACTTACGAGACGAACCTGTTAAACATCCACGTGGGCACCTCCGGTAAACCAAAGCATCGCAGTTCACCCCTCACCAGATATCGAACTTATGTTCCCCCCCTATCGGTCCACGTGTCCCATACTTTTGGCAGAGTATTGGTTGATCCCACAAGCACCCGGACCACAACGGCAGGACAAGCGAGTATGCAGAGCGTCTTTCACCAACAGCCCCCTCCACTAAAGCCCCTCACAAGCTCTTGGGCCAAATCTCCCCGCAGTTACGGCGAAGACAGCACGGAGATGCTTCCCCTTTACATACACCTTGATGACACGGCCTCTGTAGCCGACAACATGTGGGACAACTGGTTACCACAAGCCACCCGACGTTTAATCTCTCAGTCTTTCACCACTGAGCTACTTGCCAAAAAAGCTGCGGTATTCTTGGCTGCTGGCCATGACATCGGTAAACACTCATCCGCCTTTGCAATGCAGGTCCGGCCACTTGCCGACCGGATGCGTGACGCGGGGATGCACTTCGTTCCCCTATCCCCCGGCGAACGGCGCAGTGCACCGCACTCGATAATCAGCTATCTCAGCATGCTTAAATGGTTCGAAACAAAGACTGGCACCTGGGGCGTTCCAGGGGTTAACGCTCTCGCAGGTGTTGTCGGAGGACATCACGGCGTCTATCCTGACGGAACCTGCACTCCAATGAACGTGTCCGCCTTTGCCAATGAAGAACACCTCCATTGGAGTAAAGACCGACTCATCTGGTGGGATCGCGCAGCCGCAACAGCCGGACTCTCAGATGCCGAGATTGAGACCTTGGCCTGTTGCACTCCGACTCAATCCGCGCTCCACTCTTTAACGGGCTTCGTCATAGTGTGTGACTGGATCGCGTCCAATGCCGATCTGTTTCCGCTGACGCGCAATGCCGACCGGAACAGTCGAACCCAGCAAGCTCTACACAACCTCGCACTACCGGCACCATGGTCTCCAGCGATACCTGACAGCCTTGAAACGCTTTTCTCCGCCCGTTTCGACCTTCCCGCCGGAGCTGCCCCACGAACCACTCAACTTGCAGCGATGGAATCAGCCTCAGAGATCGACAGCCCCGGCCTCATTCTCATCGAAGCCCCGACCGGAGAAGGAAAAACAGAAGCTGCACTCGCCGCAGCCGAAATCGTCGCGTCCCGATTCCAATATGGCGGAGCCGTTGTAGCATTGCCTACCTGTGCCACCAGCGACGGTATCTTCAACAGAATTCTCTCCTGGCTTGAACGTGCCATACCAGAGAATATGGAAGCATCGGCAGTGCTCTGCCACTCACGTGCTCAGTTCAACGATGAGTATCGCGGGCTTTTAGAAAGCCATAACCAACTACATCCGGTATACGACGATCTCGAAGAATTCGGACATAAGCATGATTGTGGCAAGATCTCTGCACACTGGTGGCTGCAGGGTCGAAAAAAATCATCACTCGCAAACTTCAGTGTCGGGACCATTGATCAAGTACTTTTTGCAGCTCTCTCATCAAAGCACGTCATGCTTCGACATCTGGGGCTCGCCGGAAAGGTCGTGATATTGGATGAGATTCACTCCGCTGACACTTATATGTCTGTCTACCTTGACAGAGCCTTAGAGTGGTTCGGGGCGTCCGGCACCACAGTCATCGCCCTCTCTGCAACATTATCCCCCACACGACGCGCTGAGATGTGTACGGCCTACGCGAGGGGGCAGCGTAGCTCCGTACACGTTAGACCAAAGTCGATGAGTTTCAACGAGCGTCGTGAACGGAGAAAAGACTCCCTGCCCGATCCCGAGAAAACCCTGTGGAAGAAGGCTACTGAGGTTACCGCTTACCCAGCAGTATCATGTGTCTCGAACGGCGAGATAAAAGTACGAACTCCCCTTCCCTCCGGACGCACGAGAACTTTTTCCATCCGGTCGATTGGGGAATCTGCAGAAGATATTGCACAAACAGCACTCGAGATAACAACTGAAGGCGGATGCGTAGGTATTATCGCCAACACAGTATCCAGAGCCCAAGAAATTTACAGCACACTAGCAGCATCTATTCCTAAAAAGGAGATCTTTCTACTTCATTCAAGGTTCCTAGCCGTCGACCGGAGATCACGTGAAAAGAAGCTACTCACACTGCTCGGACCGAACGGTCAACGTCCAGCTCGCCTGATCGTTGTTTCTACTCAGGTGATAGAACAATCTCTGGACATCGACTTTGATGCACTAGTGTCCGATCTAGCCCCCATGGATCTGCTCATACAACGAGCAGGCCGGATGCACCGCCATCAGACCAATAATGCCCGACGTCCAGTGAATCTACGGTCAGCGATATTACACATCTCCGGAGTCACCGGCGTGGATTTAGAGCGTTCAGAAATACCTGTTGATCCCCCCAGTTTCCCCAAAGGTTCCAGGTACGTCTACGGGGAGGCTGCGCTCCTGCGCACAACGCTAACGCTTCTTCGCCATGGCACGGTCATCACATCTCCGACAGATGTAAGTTCACTCGTCGACAGTGCCTACTCCGCAGACCTAAATTCCCCTTCTTCATGGGCGGACGCGTGGACCAACGCACACGAGAGGGAAATCGAACAGCACAACGAGAGCCGCGCTCGAGCGTCCACCTTCTTGGTACCATCTCCCTCTCGGGGTGGCATCGTCGGATGGGCCACCATCAGTGACGAAGAACCAGGTGGACGAAACATCGGAGTTCCGCAAGTCCGAGATGCGGATGCGACCTACGAGGTCATTGTGATTCAGCGTCGAGGCGACATTCTGACCACACTCCCTTGGTTAGGTGACTACGGAAACCAGGTAGTTAATCCGATCACGGGTATTGATACTGAGTTGGCGAAAAATATAGCAATGTGCACTGTGAGCCTTCCCGCTTTTCTCTCAAAAGGAAGCCTGGGAGACGAAGTTCTTGATACCCTGGAGAAGAACTACATCGACGTATGGCAGAAATCCCACTGGCTAAGGGGTCAGCTCCCACTAATTCTCGACGAGAACCTCTCAGTAGAAATTAATAAATACAGAATCTGGTACGACACAGCAACAGGCATTAAGATTGAAAAGATCGGTGCCTCAGAGGCAGGAGCCTGACCACATCATGAGCGCGGCTATTTTTAACCTCATCGACCAACCCTGGATAAAGGTTCTCAACCAATCCGGGCACGTGGAAGAGGTAGGCATACGGAAACTTCTGCATTCAGCAGACGAATATAGACAACTGAGTAATGAACTCCCGACCATGGATTTTGCGATCCTCCGGATACTCCTTGCCATCCTCTATCGTTCACTGAGAGAGGAACTAAAACACGATCCTCTTGACTACTGGAAGCAAATGTGGGATCTGAGGAGCCTCGATATCGAGATGGTAGATGAGTACCTCGATACCTGGCATGGTCGATTCAACCTCTGCGATCCTGAACACCCTTTTCTTCAGGCCGCCATGCTCCGGACACCCGCCGGGGCATGGAAGGATCTCTCAGTAATCATTCCAGACAGTCCAGGAGAGGATGCTCTTTTTACCCGTACAGACCCACGTACACCGATATCGTTGGCTCAGGGGTCTCGCTGGCTAATTAACGCAAACGCATGGGACTGCTCAGGAATCAAATCTGGGCAGTGTGATGATCCGCGGGTTAAAGGTGGAAGAGGTTATCCGATGGGAATCGGATGGTGTGGCTGGCTCGGTGGGACGACAGTCGTAGGCAGCACACTGCTCGAAACCCTGCTTCTCAATTTCATCGCAGACCGAGTTCCGGAAGCCGATGATCTCCCATTGTGGGAGGAGCCTCCATTGCCCTCAGGACCAAGACCAGATCTGCGGCCACCGGGGCAGGTGGCACTGTTTACCTGGCCACAACGCCGCATTCGACTTCGAGTGGAAGATGGCATGGTCACTGGTGCATTGGTCTGCAACGGAGATCCGGTTGACTATACCGCGCAGCTTCAGAACGAAACCATGACCTCATTCCGCTACTCTGAACCTCAATCTAAGAAAGCGAAGCGCACCATCTACATGCCTCGGACGCTCAACCGTGGGCAGACCATGTGGCGGGGGCTTGAAACACTTCTTCCGAGTCCCGATCCGAGCATGGTCGCGGGACCCAACGGGAGCAAGGTTCGCAGGTTCATTCCCCCACATAACGTCACCTGGGTCGGTCGACTGACCAGTGGTTCTCTTCCACCTGCATACCGTATCGTTCTTGATGTCGTGAGCATCGAGTACGGCACTCAGAATTCCGTAGTTGACACTATCCTCCATGATTCCCTCCGTCTATCCAGCGAACTTGCGTCGGCTGACGCGCAGAACCTCCACGGGCTGGTCCTTTCTGCGGTCGAACGTGCAACCCAAATCGGCCGGGAGTACACAAACCTTGCAGGCAACCTCGCTATCGCAGCGGGAGGAACACCGGAAGGACAGCGAACTCGCGCCACCACCCATTATTTCAGTCAAGTGGATCCGATGTTCCGTACCTGGCTCACCGGTATCACCGCCCAGTGCGATCAAGATGTGGAAAGGGTTAAATGGGCCTCATCTCTCCGCAAACTTGCGCTGGGTTTAGCGGAAAATCTCGTGGTGAATGCGGGGGAGCCTGCGTGGACAGGGAGAGAACATGATGGCCGCGTCTACACCGCTCCGTTGGTCCACGCACGGTACATGGCAGCGATCAGCAAAATTCTCCCCCCGGAAGAAAAAGATGCCACCTACAATCCCGAAGAGAGGAAAACCAAGAATTCCCATGACTGACGGCACCGACACGCAGCAGCGTCCAATGAGGGCGGCAATAAGAGCGAAGATGAACCGCCAAATTGCTGATCTTCAAACCCGCTACCTGCATGAGGAAAGCCGGGCCAAGGCCCAGCTCGCACTCATGCGATCAAGCACAACGAGAGAACTCGGTGACATGCCCGACATGTGGCCGCTCATTCTTTCGGGTTTGCCTGCGAACAGCAATCAATACAACGAGCCGAGTTACGCAGAAAACGCAGTCTACACAGCATTCGGACTCTATGGAATCCATCAGCAGTCCCAACGTCATCCCATGCACATACCCATGCGGGAGGAGGGGGCGGAGTCAGACCGTCCCACAGGATTTGGAGACGCTATTCGACGTCTCGCTGACCCTTCAAATACGGAGGCATTCGAACAATCGATATTAAGGAGATTCCGTGCCCTAGCGACAGCTCAGACCTTCGATGCATCCAGGCACCACGCGAGGGGTCTCATCCAGCAGTTCCGGGCACACGCGATCCCCCTAGACTACGCGCAATTCACTGTCGATCTCTACGAACTACAGTTCGCCGAGAGCGCCCCCGGGGTACGACTCCGCTGGGGACGACAGCTTCACCGTACCGCTCCGAAAACCAATCCCTAATCCTGTCCTAATAACCCACGAAAGGTAATCTCATGACAACCAAGAATCTCTACCTCGACATCCACATCATCCAGTCCGTACCACCGTCATGCATCAACAGGGATGACACCGGAAGCCCGAAATCAGCCGTCTACGGCGGCGTGCGCCGTTCCCGCGTGTCGAGTCAGGCATGGAAGCGTGCAGCGCGAGACAACTTCAAAAACTACCTCAACACTGACGAGCTTGGTGAACGCACCCTCGTCGCTGTTGACCAAATCACTTCAAAAATCCACGAACTTCGACCCGATATCAAAATCGACACCGCCAAAAACCTCGCAGTAAAAACTCTGACCGCATCCGGGATCAAGGTGAAAGAACCCAAGGTAAAGAAAGGCGAAGAGAAAGCAGCGAGCCCAGTCACCGGATATTTGCTTTTTCTGTCTCGCCGCCAAATCATCAACTTGGCCAAACTCGGTATCGAATCAAACGACTCCGGCAAAGCAGCTACCAAGAAAGCTGCACAGGCAGCAATCACCGATGATCGTTCTATCGATATCGCACTCTTTGGCAGAATGATCGCTGACGCTCCGGAGTTAAACTCAGACGCGACCTGCCAAGTCGCTCATGCACTATCAGTGCACCCTTCGCTCACCGAGTTCGACTACTTCACCGCGAGTGACGATAATAAGGCCAAAGATACTGCCGCAGCCGGAATGATCGGGACCGTTGAATTCACATCATCAACACTTTACCGATACGCCACAATTGATGTCCCCAAACTCGTCAAAGAGTTAGGATCGATTGATGCCGCATGCCGCGCTGTTGAGGCATTTATCATGTGTTTCACACTATCCATGCCAACCGGTAAACAAAACACCTTTGGAAACAGGACACGCCCTGAACTTGTCATGGTATCCATCCGCGAAGATCAGCCGGTAAACTTCATTGGAGCTTTCGAAAAAGCCATTAAATCCGATTCCGGATATGGAGAGAAAGCCGTAATCAAGCTCGCTCAGCACGCTGTACGCGAAGACACCGACTACGGCACCGAGCCGGTCGCCGTTCGATATTTTGTCTCCGGGTCTGCCGCAACCTCAGAGGCAAAGAGCGAATTGGATAAATATGGAACCTTCGGAACTTTCCAGGACATCAGGAATTTTGCCATCGATTCCGTCAAAAATCGTCTTGGGAGTCCGGAATGACGGTCGTTGTACTCCAACTTGCCGGATCATTACAAGCGTGGGGTAGCGAGAGTCGTTTCAACCACCGAAAGACCCTCGATCATCCAACGAAAAGTGGCGTCATCGGACTGGTGGCAGCAGCGCTCGGTCGTTCACGTGAAGAGTCCATTGATGACTTGGCCATCCTCCGCTTCGGGACACGGATTGATCAACCGGGTACACTACTCACTGATTTCCAGACAGAAATTGATTGGGAAAAGGTGTCCAGGGGTACTGCCATCAACAAAGCATCTAGGCCACTAACCCACCGGGACTATCTTTCCGATGCCGTGTTCCTCGCAGCGCTCGAGGGACAGAACGAAGAGATTTGCCAAATAGCCGAAGCACTCCAGAAACCAAGATACCCGCTCTTCCTCGGTCGTCGCTCTTGCCCTCCGAGCAAGAGAATATTCCTTAGTGTTGAAGAAGGCCCCCTTGAACAGGTACTAAACGACTACCGCTGGCTCGCGTCCGAGGTTTATACCGATTCACTTAAAGAATCAGTACGGCTCCATTATTACCGCGATGCTTTACCTGGGGAGAAATACGACGAACTCATCAGAGATACACCTCGGAGCTTCCGCGAAAATGGCCGGGCACACGATCTTCGGGGAGTCGTCCATGGTTTCACGGAACCCCGCAATGCGGGCAACACCTCTACACCCAACCACGACCCAATGCTCCTCCTGAGAGGTGAAGCATGAGCTACCTGTCCCGCATGAATTTGCATCCACGGCGACGTGGAACCACAGAACTTCTCGGCAATCCCTGGAAAATGCACGCAGCCGTAATGAGCTGTTTCCCCCCTGAGTTAACCGGGGACGATAGCCACCGCGTCCTATGGCGGATAGACCGCTCCGAGCACGCAATCAGCCTCATCATCGTCAGCAGAGATCAACCCTCGTTCATCCACCTCCAGGAACAAGCTGGCTGGGAAAATCAGTCCTCCTGGGATTCGGTACGCTACGATCCATTTCTGAATCGAATGCAGGAAGGAGATATCTACCGATTCCGACTCACTGCTAACCCGAGCAAAACGATTCGAACCGACAACGGGGAAAGGAAACAGGTCGGTTTACTGACATTAGCGGATCAAACGAAATGGCTCACTGAACGAACAGAAGAAAAGGGCTTTTCAATTACCTCTCCTGGACCGGATGAAGACCCGATGTTCCAGGTCACCAAGAAAGGTCTGCAACGATTCCGCAGAGGCCAACGCACTGTCACCCTAGCGACAGCCCAATACGACGGAATCCTGCGCGTCACAGACCCAAACCAGCTACGGAAGACCCTCACTGATGGGATTGGTCGCGCGAAAGGATTCGGTATGGGCCTACTAACACTGGCACCAGCGAGATAAACGATGGCACGAGGATTAGGAGTCGGTAAACCGACTCGCTCGTCAGAACTCACCCGCGCCAGTGATCGGATTAGCTTCATCTACCTGGAACACTGCACCATAGGGAGAGATGATGGTGCTTTAACTGCAACCACTGAGGAAGGGACCCTTCATATCCCAACTTCAACGCTGGGAGCACTTCTACTCGGGCCGGGTACCCGTATAACGCATCAAGCCATGCTGGTAGCCGCAGACAGCGGAACAAGTGTCATCTGGTGTGGGGAAAATGGTGTCCGATATTACGCGCACGGCCGACCGCTCGCCAGATCCACTCGGCTCCTCGAACAACAGGCGGCCCTGGTTTCAAACACCCGATCCAGACTCCGAGTTGCACGGCGAATGTATGAGATGCGGTTTTGCGGTGAATCAACTGAGGGCCTCACGATGCAGCAGCTTCGAGGTAGAGAAGGCGCACGGGTGAGAGATGTGTACCGGCGATGCTCTGAAACGACAGGAGTGAAGTGGTCGAAGAGGCAATATGACCCCAATGATTTTCTGTCCAGTGATGACATTAACCAAGCCCTGTCAGCAGCTCATGCTGCTTTGTACGGTGTCGTTCACTCAGTGATAGTCGCCCTCGGATGTTCTCCTGGACTCGGGTTTGTGCACACAGGGCACGACCGAAGTTTCGTATATGACATTGCAGATCTTTATAAGGCAGAGGTTTCCATCCCGGTCGCATTTGATACTGTCGCTAGGCTTCACAATGAAGAGCTAACTCCCGATAGTCTAACCTCCGAGATCAGGCGAAGATGCCGGGATCTTTTCAAGGAGAACAAAATACTCAGCCGCACCACACAAGATATAAATCGCCTCCTATCTCCCAACAAAGATCGAGGAGATATAGACACTACTCCACTCCCCGACGTAGTCGAATTATGGGATGAGAAGGTAGATTCGGTTGAATCGGGAATAAACTACGATATGGATTCCTAGACTCATGATTACGATAATCTTATCTTGCTGCCCACCTTCCCTACGTGGATATCTAACACGATGGCTCATTGAGGTATCAACCGGCGTGTATGTAGGTCGGGTAAATACTCGCTTACGTGAGAAGATTTGGGCGATCATCATCGAAGAGGTGGGCAGCGGTAGAGCGATCATGACCTACCCTGATCAAACTAAAGAACAGGGATTCTCCATCCTCATGCACAACCACGAGTGGATAACCATCGACCTAGATGGACTACAGCTCATCATGCGCCCCATATCCAAACGGAAAACCAAAACACTCAAAGGATGGTCCCGTGCTTCTCGACGTCGAAGAGCAAGAAGGTAAAGAGACCTCTTATCTTCAGCAGAAATGACATCAGAAAGACAGGAAAAAGGTCACCAATAGCGCAGTATTAGACCTTTAAAATCATCCCTCAAAAACAGGAAAATAACCGATAACTAGTCCTGAAGATCAGTGTTTAGATCATCCCCCGCCCGCTGGGAACAACCACCGGCGATAACGGTAACTTTGCGTAATTGGTGGAGCCATCCCCGCACAGGCGGGGACAACTTTGGGGCCTTTCGGTGCCTCTCGGATCGGGCCGGATCATCCCCGCACAGGCGGGGACAACTACATGATGGTGTGTCCTTTCGGGTGGTGTGGGGGACCATCCCCGCACAGGCGGGGACAACAAAAACAAGGCGTGAACTGCCCGAACGGTGTCGGGACCATCCCCGCACAGGCGGGGACAACTATAGACCGCGTCTCTGTAGGCGGCGCGGTCAGGGACCATCCCCGCACAGGCGGGGACAACTCTCGGTCCCCTTCCGTGGCGCGGTAGTAGCCGGGACCATCCCCGCACAGGCGGGGACAACAACCGCTTCTCCTCGCGCATCGTCTCGACCTTGGGACCATCCCCGCACAGGCGGGGACAACTTCTTCCGCGGCACCCGTATCTGGCACCACAACGGACCATCCCCGCACAGGCGGGGACAACGATCGCGAAGGCGACCGGCTATGACGCCGGTGGGGACCATCCCCGCACAGGCGGGGACAACTTCACCGATCACGCCTATCTCCCCGCCGAGTTCGGACCATCCCCGCACAGGCGGGGACAACAAAAGGAAAGCACATCTGATGGCACCTCCACAGGGACCATCCCCGCACAGGCGGGGACAACTTCCTGCAGAAGGGCGCCGACGCGATCGCTAGGGGACCATCCCCGCACAGGCGGGGACAACTATAGATCGCGTTTCTGTAGGCGGCGCGGTCGGGGACCATCCCCGCACAGGCGGGGACAACCCGCACGCAGATCACGAAAGATGAAGAACCGCCGGACCATCCCCGCACAGGCGGGGACAACCTGCTGAACTGTATGCGAACCTAGCCGGTCGAGGGACCATCCCCGCACAGGCGGGGACAACCCTGGAAAATGTGGCCGGACACAGGTCTCTGGGGGGACCATCCCCGCACAGGCGGGGACAACCTCGTCGAGGGTGGCGTAGAGGGCTTTGAGGTGGGACCATCCCCGCACAGGCGGGGACAACCAGACCTACTCGGCGCTCCTCATGGATCCCCGGGGACCATCCCCGCACAGGCGGGGACAACCTCGTGAATCAGTTGTCGCGTGATACGTCCCGGGGACCATCCCCGCACAGGCGGGGACAACCGTACCACTGGTTTTCACACGCGACGCATCCACGGACCATCCCCGCACAGGCGGGGACAACGGGGATTGCTGCCGGTTTTGCGCTCGGCGGTGGGGACCATCCCCGCACAGGCGGGGACAACTGAGCGCGTGAAGCGTGCGTTTGCGGCGCGGCGGGACCATCCCCGCACAGGCGGGGACAACGCCGAATCTGTGACCGTGACGCGGCGGAACGCGGGACCATCCCCGCACAGGCGGGGACAACTCGGTGACGTCGGCTCCGTCTCTGTATCAGCCGGGACCATCCCCGCACAGGCGGGGACAACGTCGTCGCTCACCTACTCGAACGCGCAGGCACGGGGACCATCCCCGCACAGGCGGGGACAACTCACTCACCGGGAGCAGGATGAAGGCCCGGGGAGGACCATCCCCGCACAGGCGGGGACAACCTGAAAGCGCACTGTCGGAAGTGCGTGAAAATGGGACCATCCCCGCACAGGCGGGGACAACGATGATGTCGTCCCGCGCGGCACCGCTATCGAGGGACCATCCCCGCACAGGCGGGGACAACACGTTTAAGCCGAATAGTGCCGACGCCGCCGCGGGACCATCCCCGCACAGGCGGGGACAACGCATAACCCGGCAGCTTCGGAAACGTACCCGCGGGACCATCCCCGCACAGGCGGGGACAACATGCCCTACTCGCGCAGATCCTCGACGCAGCAGGGACCATCCCCGCACAGGCGGGGACAACTCAAATGCGAGCACCGGGGATCGCCACCGCCGGGGACCATCCCCGCACAGGCGGGGACAACAAATCAAGGTCGACGAGGTTTCACGGAAGCCCGGGACCATCCCCGCACAGGCGGGGACAACGGACTGGTCATGGCCTACACCTCCCGGCGCTTGGGACCATCCCCGCACAGGCGGGGACAACAGGGACGTGGTTCTCCTGGTGCAAGCCCGCGCGGGACCATCCCCGCACAGGCGGGGACAACTGCGAACGGCTCGACGTCGAGATTTGCAAGTCGGGACCATCCCCGCACAGGCGGGGACAACCAGGGCACGCTGTACGAGCTTCGCTTCGTCCAGGGACCATCCCCGCACAGGCGGGGACAACGTTCAAGGTCGTACCGCACACGATCTGCCATCGGGACCATCCCCGCACAGGCGGGGACAACCATTGTTTCGCGGCGGAAAATAGGGCGGTGATGGGACCATCCCCGCACAGGCGGGGACAACAGAAGGGCACGGGCCCGCGTCGTTGGCCCACTGGGACCATCCCCGCACAGGCGGGGACAACCCACGTGGCGATGACCTCCGGGGTGACCCCAAGGGACCATCCCCGCACAGGCGGGGACAACAACATGGCCTGCGGATCCGAGTTGTACTTCTTGGGACCATCCCCGCACAGGCGGGGACAACCTTGTAGCTCGTCGGTCACATCGCGCGAGTACCGGACCATCCCCGCACAGGCGGGGACAACCATGGCGTCGATCTCCCGGTCGACTATGAGTGGGGACCATCCCCGCACAGGCGGGGACAACGTCTGCTGGCCGACGACCTGCTCAAGCGCAGCCGGACCATCCCCGCACAGGCGGGGACAACAGAGCCGTTCGCGCGCCGATAATCGAACAGAGGGGACCATCCCCGCACAGGCGGGGACAACGAGCCCCGCGAGGGACGTGATGTGGTGTGCTCGGGACCATCCCCGCACAGGCGGGGACAACGTGCACGGTGGCGTGGTTGACGCCGCGTGGGAGGGACCATCCCCGCACAGGCGGGGACAACTTCCACCCAGGTCATACTGCCTCCTTCGTGTAGGGACCATCCCCGCACAGGCGGGGACAACCGACCTGGTTTCTACGCTTGCCGTGGCCGTCGGGGACCATCCCCGCACAGGCGGGGACAACGACCCCGAATCCGGTAAGTCGATCACACGCCACGGACCATCCCCGCACAGGCGGGGACAACTCGATCCATGCGCGTCGCGGTAGCCTGCACCCGGGACCATCCCCGCACAGGCGGGAACAACTGATTGAACAGCCCTGTTTGGAACTGGTTGGGGGGACCATCCCCGCACAGGCGGGGACAACAGAACCCCGATCAACGGCTGGTGAACACGGTAGGGACCATCCCCGCACAGGCGGGGACAACCGGTTCTTCAACCGCGAGCGCTCCCCCGGCCAGGGACCATCCCCGCACAGGCGGGGACAACAATTGAGACGGTAAAACGCCAGCACGGGACGGGGGACCATCCCCGCACAGGCGGGGACAACTGCGGGGTCAATTCGTCAAGTGACATTAGGGAGGGACCATCCCCGCACAGGCGGGGACAACGTTTACTACACGAACGCCGCCCCCGTGACATGGGGACCATCCCCGCACAGGCGGGGACAACATCTGGCGAGGGAGTGACTATCGATGCCTCGAGGGACCATCCCCGCACAGGCGGGGACAACATTTCTGCATCGCCTACTACGACAGCAAGCCCCGGACCATCCCCGCACAGGCGGGGACAACTCCGACGTGAAGTGCGCTGACTGTCAGCGCAAGGGACCATCCCCGCACAGGCGGGGACAACCGCTCGTGTCCGCGTCGATCTTGACGTTGAGTGGGACCATCCCCGCACAGGCGGGGACAACGATGGCGATCCACATGGCGGGGGTGTCGCCTGGGGACCATCCCCGCACAGGCGGGGACAACCGTTCTCCGCCGGGGTTCCGGCGTCGTTTTCGGGGACCATCCCCGCACAGGCGGGGACAACGTGCCTGTAGTTCGGGGCTGTTCCCCGTTCCTGGGACCATCCCCGCACAGGCGGGGACAACCCAACCCCTCGGCAGGCCGCTGGCCTTATCCGCGGACCATCCCCGCACAGGCGGGGACAACATGACCTACTTTGACGTGGATTGGTCGCCCCGGGGACCATCCCCGCACAGGCGGGGACAACACAGCGTACGACTGTAGGAGGTGCGCGGCTTGGGGACCATCCCCGCACAGGCGGGGACAACGAGATCCACTCCACAGAGGTCCTCGACGATGGGGGACCATCCCCGCACAGGCGGGGACAACCATGAGCGCGCCCTGGTATACATTTTCGGACAGGGACCATCCCCGCACAGGCGGGGACAACCACCTGCGTCTCGGCCGTCTTCGCTGCCTCGCCGGACCATCCCCGCACAGGCGGGGACAACCCGGCGCGCTGCCCACCGGGCATCTCAAGTCTGGGACCATCCCCGCACAGGCGGGGACAACTGATCGTGCTCCAGAGCGTACTGACAGCGGTGGGGACCATCCCCGCACAGGCGGGGACAACCTCGGCGTCGACGCGGATAGGCGCGCCCTTCGGGGACCATCCCCGCACAGGCGGGGACAACACAGCGGCGGAAGTTCGCGCAGGTAAACGCGGGGGACCATCCCCGCACAGGCGGGGACAACAAGCGTCTGCGTCGGCCTACGCGACGGCGGCAGGGACCATCCCCGCACAGGCGGGGACAACACCCGCTCACGCGGTGATGAGCAGCCCGTGACGGGACCATCCCCGCACAGGCGGGGACAACATCCCAGGTAAGGAGCCGGGGCGGACCCTCGGGGGACCATCCCCGCACAGGCGGGGACAACAGGAGACCTGTGGTGATGGTCGGTGCCGGGGGGGACCATCCCCGCACAGGCGGGGACAACCACGGCCGCCCGGTTATGTGGCGCTCAATCGCGGGACCATCCCCGCACAGGCGGGGACAACCATGCCCGGGCTTCGGTCGGTTGATCCGTCGCAGGACCATCCCCGCACAGGCGGGGACAACACCACCCGCATGTCACTCACCCCCCGCACCCGGGGACCATCCCCGCACAGGCGGGGACAACTGTTGGCCAGCAGGGGAACGTCGACGGCGGCCCGGGACCATCCCCGCACAGGCGGGGACAACTGCCATGACGGTTCCTTTCTGGATTGTGCCGTGGGACCATCCCCGCACAGGCGGGGACAACTCCACAGGGGCGCTCACCAGGAGGGAGGTTTCAGGACCATCCCCGCACAGGCGGGGACAACCGCTCGGTGCCGTGCTCACCATCCCCACCGAGAGGACCATCCCCGCACAGGCGGGGACAACGCGCCCGGTGTGTGTGCCGAGGGCTTGTTCGAGGGACCATCCCCGCACAGGCGGGGACAACTCAGCCGATCCCGAACGGCGCGCGCAAAAACCGGGACCATCCCCGCACAGGCGGGGACAACTCCATATAGGTCGGGTCATTGCTGGTCGCTTTGGGACCATCCCCGCACAGGCGGGGACAACCGTTCTAAACTCTAGTGCGTAAGCAACAAACAGGGACCATCCCCGCACAGGCGGGGACAACACTTTCAGCGAGTCTTTCGGGTCCGTGCCTTTGGGACCATCCCCGCACAGGCGGGGACAACATGTCGTCGGGGGTGTCGTTCCACCCTTAATAGGGACCATCCCCGCACAGGCGGGGACAACTAGACCTAATTAGCGAACGGGCGGAACTCGCCTAGGACCATCCCCGCACAGGCGGGGACAACGTCGCCACTGACGCGATCCGTCGAAGATTCTCGAGGACCATCCCCGCACAGGCGGGGACAACCGTGCCGGTACCCCTCTGATCAACCCGCGCCCGGGACCATCCCCGCACAGGCGGGGACAACCCCCGTCACCACAGCCCACCCCGGTCAAGCCCGGGACCATCCCCGCACAGGCGGGGACAACCAGGTACTTCACGGAAACGCGGTCCTGGAGGTGGGACCATCCCCGCACAGGCGGGGACAACGCCTGCCGAGTCACGCCGCGGACAACGCCGTGGGGACCATCCCCGCACAGGCGGGGACAACTTGGAGATGTCGAAGGCCGCGAAGGAGCTCGCGGGACCATCCCCGCACAGGCGGGGACAACATGAAGATGATCTTGCCGCCTCGTTTCTCCCAGGGACCATCCCCGCACAGGCGGGGACAACCGGTTCTTCAACCGCGAGCGCTCCCCCGGCCAGGGACCATCCCCGCACAGGCGGGGACAACGAGGAACGTCGACGCGGCCGCGCGCGAGTGCCGGGACCATCCCCGCACAGGCGGGGACAACGGTGGCGGTGCCGCGGGTGCTGATCATCCGCAGGGACCATCCCCGCACAGGCGGGGACAACCCACGCGACTAGGGTGGGTGGCAAGCCAATCCGGGACCATCCCCGCACAGGCGGGGACAACGATTCGTCGTTGTCGAAGACGGCACAGGAGTAGGGACCATCCCCGCACAGGCGGGGACAACGACGGGACGGAGACGCGGATCCCCTTCCCGGGGGGACCATCCCCGCACAGGCGGGGACAACTAAACGCCTCCCACAGCTTTTGGCCCGTTTCAGGGACCATCCCCGCACAGGCGGGGACAACCGTCTGGCACTTTGTGACGATGAGGGTGAACAGGGACCATCCCCGCACAGGCGGGGACAACATAGGGGCGTTCACATTGCGGTTTTTAGACATGGGACCATCCCCGCACAGGCGGGGACAACGCCTGCGGTGTGTGAGCAGATGCCTTGGTCGCGGGACCATCCCCGCACAGGCGGGGACAACGCCTCCTTTCATGAATGGGGTCCATCTGGCTAGGGACCATCCCCGCACAGGCGGGGACAACTACACGCACGCGGCCGCGTGAGGTCGCACCGGGGGACCATCCCCGCACAGGCGGGGACAACCAGCGCAAGGAATAGCATGATGAGGCTCATTTGGGACCATCCCCGCACAGGCGGGGACAACTGACACAAAAGGACGACACCAATGAGTAATCAGGGACCATCCCCGCACAGGCGGGGACAACACGCGCCGGATCGGCGCGTTGTCCTCGACTGGGGGACCATCCCCGCACAGGCGGGGACAACAGAAGGGCACGGGCCCGCGTCGTTGGCCCACTGGGACCATCCCCGCACAGGCGGGGACAACCAGTTCGGGCCGATCATTGCCGCGGCGTCGGAGGGACCATCCCCGCACAGGCGGGGACAACGAGAAGGTCGGCCGAGGAGATGGACGACACGGGGGACCATCCCCGCACAGGCGGGGACAACCCCTTCTGACCAGTCCACGTCGAGAGTGAGCAGGGACCATCCCCGCACAGGCGGGGACAACTCACGGAGTTCTTTCTCGCCGATCTCGAGCTGGGGACCATCCCCGCACAGGCGGGGACAACGGAAAAACCGCCCGCCCCCGCGCCGTTTGTGAGGGACCATCCCCGCACAGGCGGGGACAACCACAGTTCTCCGAGCCAGCCGGGGGCGGCGATGGGACCATCCCCGCACAGGCGGGGACAACTCGCTGGGTGGTGACGCGCCCATTCTTGCGGAGGGACCATCCCCGCACAGGCGGGGACAACTTTTGTGAACCTGCACACGACAGCTCGGTTGAGGGACCATCCCCGCACAGGCGGGGACAACCAGGGCGCGGAGAAACCCGTCGACGTCGCCATGGGACCATCCCCGCACAGGCGGGGACAACTCCCGGAACCGCTCCATCGACCGCGCGAGCGCGGGACCATCCCCGCACAGGCGGGGACAACACTCGAAGCAGGGCGCTTTCGATGTGCTGACCGGGACCATCCCCGCACAGGCGGGGACAACGACGCGAACTCGCAGTACATCGGTGGTGGCCCGGGACCATCCCCGCACAGGCGGGGACAACGCTTTTTTACCAGCGGAAACAGTGGTCCGGGTGCCAGTTTACCTTCACTTGGTTTTTCTTGTCCCGCACGTCTGGTTTCTCCGCCACCCTGATTGTGGGTGTCTCGTTGACAACGATGCGTGTAATCGCGATGGAGAGCTGAAGGCTCGGCGCAGGCCTCCTTGTTCGAGGACACCATGTTCCAGGCCGCAAGGATGCGCGTGTGCCGTGGTCGTCCCGGTTTCTCGGGTTCCCCGCTGATACGGGTCCGGTGTCGTCCGTTCTCAGGTGAGGCGGCACTACACGATCTCGGCTCCGGAGTTTTTCATGTCGGTGAGTGCTTGCGCTTCGGTGTCGGGGTGTACGGGTGAACAGAGGTCGGTGAGTACCCGCACGGTGAATCCTTCTTTGAGGGCGTCGAGGACGGTGGCTTTGACGCAGTAGTCGGTGGCTATACCGGTGATATCGAGGTCTGTGATTCCTTTGTCGCGGAGCCACTCGGCCATGGTGGTGTTGTCGTCGGTGGCGGCGTGTCCTTCGAAGCCGGAGTACGCGGCGGTGTATTCGCCTTTCCGGAAGATCTGGTGCAGGGTTTCTTCGTCGATGGCGGGGTGGAAGTCGGCTCCTCCGGTTCCGACGACGCAGTGCACGGGCCAGGAGTCGATGTAGTCGGGGTTGTCGGAGAAGTGTGTTCCGGGGTCGATGTGCCAGTCCTGCGTTGCGACGATCACGTCGTATCCGTTGTCGGGGTCCCGTTGGAGGCGGGCGATCTGTTCGGCGACGATGTTTCCGCGCTCTGTTCCCAGGGCTCCTCCGGGGCAGAAGTCGTTTTGGACGTCGACGATGACGAGTGCGCGCATGCTGTTGTCTCGCTTTCGGGTGGACCTGGTTGCCGTTGATTCACAGTGTAGGTCGGTTGCATCGACCTGCATGGGCACCGTTCCCCTGTCGGTGGGCGCCGGGAGTTCAGATGATTATGTGGCTGACGTTTCGGGGTAGCTGTTGATTTTTCGTAGGAGGTCGGCGGTATGGATAGCGGCGATCATCGCATCCCGGCCTTTGTTTTCGGTTGCGCCTTCCACGCCGGAGCGGGCGACCGCTTGTTCGTGGGTGTCGCAGGTGAGGACACCGTTGCCGATGGGTGTGCCGGTGTCGAGGGTGATGCGGGTGAGTCCTGCGGTGACGGCGTCGCAAACGTAGTCGAAGTGGGGTGTCCCGCCGCGAATGACGCATCCGAGGGCGACGACGGCGTCCACTTTGGTGGCGAGGGCCTGTGCGACAACGGGTATTTCCAGGGCGCCGACGACGACGTATGCGCGGGCGGTCGCCCCGGTTTCAGCGGCGGCTGCCAGTGCTTCTTCCTGGAGTTTGCCCGTGATGTCTTCGTTCCAGCGGGAGGTGACGATGGCTACGGTGAGTCCTGTCCCGTCCGGGACGTCGATTTCGGGCAGTCCTGCTCCACTCATTGTTTCTCCTCGTCGAGTTGTGCCGTGCGGTTGATGTGCTCGTCGAGCCAGGGTAGGTCGTGACCCATCCGGTCGCGTTTGGTCTGCAGATAGCGCAGGTTGTCGTCATTGACGTCGACGGGTACGGGGACTCGGCGGGCGAGTTGGAGTCCGTAGCCACCGAGTCCGCTGCGTTTGGTGGGATTGTTGGTGAGGAGTGCCATTGACCGGACGCCGAGGTCCCGCAGGATCTGGGCCCCGGTGCCGTATTCGCGGGCGTCGGTGGGGAGGCCGAGGGCGAGGTTGGCGTCGACGGTATCCGCTCCGGAGTCCTGGAGTTGGTAGGCCTCGAGTTTGTGCAGCAGGCCGATGCCGCGTCCTTCGTGTCCCCGCATGTAGAGCAGGATGCCGCGGCCGGCTTCCTGGATCATCCGCATGGAGGCGTGGAGTTGTTGGCCGCAGTCACAGCGTCGGGAGGCGAAGACGTCTCCGGTGAGGCATTCGGAGTGGACTCGGACGAGGACGTCTTCTCCCCCATTGTCATCGATATTTCCCGCGACGAGGGCGACGTGTTCGATTCCGTCGATGAGGCTGCGGTATCCGTGGGCGGTGAATTCGCCGAAGTCGGTGGGCATCCGGGTGACGGCGACTTTCTCGACGAGGATTTCGTTGCGGCGCCGGTATTCGATCAACTGCTCGATGGAGATCAGGGGGAGGTCGTGGGTGTCGCAGAATTCCCGTAGTTCAGGGGTACGTGCCATGCCGGTCGGGTCTTTTTCGGACACGACTTCGCAGAGCACACCGGCGGGCCGTAGTCCGGCGAGTCGGGCGAGGTCCACTGCGGCTTCGGTGTGTCCGGCCCGGGTGAGCACTCCCCCGTCCCGTGCGCGGAGGGGAACGACGTGGCCGGGGCGGGTGAAATCCACTCGAGTGGTGGTGGGGTCCGCTAGCCGACGGATGGTGCGGGCGCGGTCAGTGGCGGAGATACCGGTGGTTCCGGTCGCGGCGTCCACGGTGACGGTGTAGGCGGTGCCGCGGGCGTCCTCGTTGCGGGCGACCATGGGGGGTAGCCCGAGGCGGTCGCAGTCGGTTCCGGTGAGTGCGGCGCAGACGTAGCCGGATGAGTAGCGGACCATGAAGGCGAGTAGTTCCGGGGTGGCGCGGTCTGCGGCGAAAATGATGTCGCCTTCGTTCTCCCGGTCCTCATCGTCCACGACAACTATGGCTTTGCCTGCTCGGATGTCTGAGATCGCGCGTTCAACGGTGTCGAACCCGGTCATTGTTTCGGCCCCTCACGGCGGAGCAGCTTCTCGACGTACTTCGCCAGCACGTCCACCTCCAGATTGACGATGGCACCGGGGGTGAGCCTGCCGAGGATGGTGCTGTCGAGTGTGGTGGGGATGAGGCTGACCTCGAACCAGTCCTCGTCAACGGCGGAGACGGTGAGGGAGGTGCCGTCAACGGCGATGGAGCCTTTCTCCACCACGTAGCGGGCGATCTGTGCAGGCAGGGAGATGCGGAGGATCTCCCAACGCTCGCCGGGTGTGCGGCTGATGAGTTCGCCGGTGGCGTCGACGTGCCCCTGGACGATGTGCCCGCCGAGACGGCCGGTGACGGCGAGCGCGCGTTCAAGGTTGACGGTGTCGCCGGGTTCGAGGGTTCCGAGTGAGGAACGGCGAAGGGTTTCCGGCATGACGTCGGCACTGAATCCGTTGCCGTCGAGTTGTGCGACGGTCAGGCATACTCCGTTTACGGCGATGGAGTCGCCTTCAGCGGCATCTTTGACAACGTCCGTACATCTAACTGAGAGACGGATCACATCACCGTCGGGAGTGATTCCCGCAATGTGGCCGACCTCCTCGATGATCCCTGTAAACATGGTCACCAGCGTAACCCCCGCAGTCTCTGGTTCAGTCGGATGCCCCTCGTAGCGCACGGATCAACACGTCATCCCCCAGGCGATCTACCCGGATGGTTCGGAAGCGGGTCATCTCTGCGATGGTATTTGCAGCGCCGGTGTCGACGGCCGCGGTTCCGGCACCGAGCACGGCCGGGGCGATGTAGGACTCGATTGCATCAACCAGGTCGGCCCGGAGGAACGCGCCGGCGAGTCGCGGACCGCCCTCGATGAGCACGTCCATGATTTCGCGTTCCGTGAGCGCGGCGACCACCTCCGTGAGATCCCTGGTGCGCAGGTGGAGGAAGCCTCCTGCGCCTGCCCGGATCGCGGCGTCCTGCGGTACATCGCTGCGCCCGACGACGACGCGGAGCGGCTGGTTTCCGAGCGGTGTGCCGTCGGCGCCACGAGCTGTCAGTCGGGGATCATCGGCGTGGACTGTGCCGGTGCCGACGATGATGGCATCACGTCGAGAGCGATCACCGTGCACCCGCCACCGGGACTCTGGGCCGGTGATCCACTGCGATGTCCCGTCTGTGGCGGCCGCGCGGCCGTCCACGGTCGCCGCCGTTTTCAGCGTGAAGTGGGGGCGTCCCGTGGCCTGCACATGCAGCCAGGGACGGAGCGCCGCATCCGCCGTAGCTTTGGCGAGAAGTCCACGGGTGACAGCCAGGCCCTGCGATGCCAGCCAGTCCGCACCACCCGCAGCAACGGGGTTCGGGTCGGTGACCGCGAAGGTCAGTGCTGCCACACCGGCTTGTACGAGGGCCCCTGTACATGGCGGTGTGCGTCCCTGATGGTGGCACGGTTCGAGGGTGACCACGGCATGCCCGCCTCTGATCTGTTCACCGGCGGCGGCGATCACCTGCGCCTCCGCATGGGGGCCACCAGCGGGCTCGGTGGCTGCAACTGCACGGGGCACTCCCGCGGTGTCGAGGATCACGCAGCCCACGGGCGGGTTGGGGCGGGTCGTACCACGAACCCGCTCGGCCGCGTCGCCGGCGATCTGCATCGCCAGCTCCACGGAGATGGGACGGTCCAGCAGCAGATCGGGAAAGAGTGGCATGATGAGACCGCCTTCCTGCGGTGATACCTCACCGCACAGTACGATGTCAGTGAGTATGACGCCTGATTCCCCTGGGCCACTGCGGGCCCGTCCCAACCCCGTTCGGGTAACCACAATCAGGGGAAAAGAAAACAGGCCGGAGAGCAAACTCCGGCCTGTTTAACGTGGTGCGCCATCAGGGACTCGAACCCCAAACCCGCTGATTAAGAGTCAGCTGCTCTGCCAATTGAGCTAATGGCGCTTGCTGCTGCGGTCTTTTCTTTCCCTGCAACGAATAAACACATTACAAGTGGTCCGAATGATTGTAAAATCAGCAGGTCATAAGCCATCTTGGGTTCCCTGCACCCATCGCACCGCCCTGAGACGCGGGCACGGAAGCCACCAGTTTTCAGGCGCTGCGGATCATGTCTCAAATGCCCTGAGACGCGGGCGTGGAAGCCACAACCGGACATCTGCGGAGAAGACGTTTCAAGGTCACAGCTCCAGAACAAACGTCCGAGAGATGCCTAATACGGTACGCCCCAGGAAGTAAGCTGGTTGTATCGCGATCTCGTCAACGCCAAGCTTCACCCGACGGCGTAACCCCAGCGACTTCCACGACACCTGATCGGGAAGCACGCCGTGCAGAAACGTAAACGACCATGGAGAACAATGACCTTCAGCATGCACCTACCTAACCTCGGCCGTCTGTCCAGCGTTCTGGCTGTGGTCGCGGCTGCGGGACTCCTCACTTCCTGCACGGTAGGATCCGGTTCCGATACTGCAGGGGATGGGGCGAACGGATCGGCAGGCACGTCGACACCTGCCCCTGAGCCCATGAAACCTGTGGTGAGCGTCCCAGACGATGCGACGGGCATCAATCCGAAGGAACCCGTCATCGTCAAAGCGATCGAGGGAACGCTGAAGAAGGTCGTGATGACCAACGAGGACGGCTACGAGGTCGAGTCCACGCTTTCCGGGGACGGGAAGACCTGGGAAACCGCAGAGGTTCTCGGCTACTACCGCACCTACACAATCACCGCTACCGGTTCGAACGGCGCAAAGCGGACCACCACATTCAGCACAGCCCAACCCGCACAAACATCCACCGTCGCACTGTCCCCAATCGAAGGCTCGACCGTGGGCATCGGACAGACGATCGCATTCCGCTTCGGCATGAACATTCCGGATCGACAGGCTGCCGAGGATGCCTTGGAAGTGACCACGGATCCGCCTGTCGAGGGCGCCTTCTACTGGCTCAACAACCGTGAGGTGCGCTGGCGCCCTGAAGAATTCTGGGTACCGGGCACCAACGTGACCGTCAAGGCCGACATTTACGGGAAAGAGCTCGGCGGTGGTATCTGGGGGGCGTCCGACAACGCCACAAGCTTCACAATCGGGGACTCCGTCATCGCCTACGCCGACGACAATACAAAACAGTTGCAGGTCACCAGAAACGGCGAGGTGCTCAGGAACATCCCGATCTCGATGGGATCACCCCGTTTCCCCACCCCGAACGGCACCTACATCATCGGCGACCAGTACCCGGACTTGGTCATGGACTCATCCACGTACGGAACACCGGTGGACGACCCCGACGGCTACCGAACGAACGTGAAGTACGCGACACAGATGAGTTATTCCGGCATCTACGTCCACGCCGCCCCGTGGTCCGTGTGGGCGCAGGGCAGCCAGAACGTATCCCACGGGTGCCTGAACGTCTCGACGGATAATGCGCAGTGGTTCCAGAACACCGTCAAGCGTGGCGACGTCGTCATCGTCAGAAACACGCAGGGGGGCCCGCTCTCCGGCTGGGACGGCCTGGGCGATTGGAATATCCCGTGGGAAACCTGGAAAGCAGGCAACGCAACGGAGAATCAGTGACCCGACAGAAAAAGGTGCCCACCCCTGGAAATGATCGGGGTGGACACCTTCCTGCGCCTGAAAAAGAACTCTAGGAGAGCCGCTCGGAGAGCATACGCTGCAGTTCCTTGAGGTCATTGCTCTTCCTGCGTGAACGGTAGACCCCAAAGCCGACGACGAGAACAACCGCACCGGCGACACCGGCGAGGACCTTCTGGACCTTCGGGTCATTCAGCTTGTCGGTGAAGGAACGCTTCGCATCATCCACGATATTCTCCGGACGGGTACGCTCCGCGAGCTGGTCCAGGGTGGAGGCGAACTGCCTACGGGTGCGGTCCAGTTCGCGCTGGATATCTTCGATGTCACGTGCCACGGATGAACTCCCGGTTTAAATTGTGGTGGTCAGACTTACTGATAACTCCAACGGTAGTTCATGGGAGGGGTGATGCGCACCTGCGACACCACCCGGATGCCGACACCACGACAAAAGGTGACAACAAAAGGGTTATTAACGTCTCCGGCGGGCCCAGGTAAGGTGTGGTTCATGTCTACACCCTCCCCTTCCGCCGCGAACACGCCAGCGGCTCCCCGACGGCTGGAACCCGGCGATACAGCACCGGAACTGACTCTTCCGGACCACACTGGCAAGACGGTTTCCCTGAAGGATTTCGTCGGCCAGCGGGTACTGGTCTACTTCTACCCGAAGGCGGGAACCCCTGGTTGTACCAAGGAAGCGTGTGATTTCCGGGATAATCTGTCTGATTTCTCCGACGCAGGGATCACGGTTCTTGGTGTCTCCCCCGATTCGGTCGAGGATCTCGCGGCCTTCCACGAGAAGGAGGGGCTGACGTTCACTCTCCTCTCCGATGAATCAAAGAACACCATGGCGGCATGGGGTACGTGGGGAGAAAAGAAGAACTACGGTCGCATCGTCCAGGGCGTCACCCGTTCAACGATCATCATCGACGCCGACGGCATGATCGAGTCGGCACAGTACAACGTTCGTGCCACGGGACACGTTGCCCGCGTTCTGCGGAACCTCTGACCTGCCGCCCGATGACGTCCAGAGCCTCCACTCCCCCGCAGGACCAGAACTCCACGGAGATCCTCGTTCCACGACGCCGCCCCGCACAGCAACGGTCCCGTGAACGATTCGAGCGTATTCTCTCGGCTGCGCGGAGCGTCCTCGTCGACGTCGGATTCGAGTCCTTCACCTTCGACGAAGTCGCCCGCCGCGCAGAGGTACCCATCGGTACGCTCTACCAGTTCTTCGCCAACAAGTACGTCCTCATCTGCGAACTGGACCGCCAGGACACGGCCGGAGTCGTCGCCGAGTTGGACACGTTCGCACACCAAGTCCCGGCACTCCAGTGGCCCGAGTTCCTCGACGAATTCATCGAACACGTGTCGAAACTCTGGCACGACGACCCCTCCCGCCGGGCAGTATGGCACGCCATCCAGTCAACCCCGGCAACCCGCGCCACAGCAGCCGCCACCGAATCCGAAGTCCTCGACATCATCGCCGAGGCCATGCGCCCACTGGCAAGCCACGCCAGTGAAGAACAACGCCGAGAACTCGCCGCGCTCCTCGTCCACACAGCCAGCTCCCTACTCAACTTCGCCGTCCGCGACCCCCGCATCGACGACAGCCGCTTCGACTACACAGTCAGAGAAATCAAGCGGATGCTAGTGGCCTACCTGTTCTCTGTGGCGCAGGGTTAAAAATCTCACACTTTGAGATTCTCAAAGTGTGAGAACAGATTAAAGTAAGAATCTAACCTAATTTAATAAAACTAGCTGCAGAGTTATTTCCCCACATTCACAGCATGCACAAAAACGCCGAGAGCGAAAGTATCGAAACTGAATTAGGGCCACCAATATCATAGCGCTTGCGAGCACGATTTATATCTACATGACAATCGCCCTTTTTAAGCAGATCATCACCATCAGTCCCCACCACCAAAACTCTAGTGTTTTTGTTTAAAGAAGATCCAATACTTCCACCTTTCGCTTTCACCACCTCCGTAAGATAATCAAGAGGATCATCTTCAGCAAAACCAAGAAAATAAAATTCGCCAGTTAAATTAGTTTTATCAAAAATCATAATCCACCCTCTTCCAATACCAATACTGATTGGACCATGTTTGTTAACGGTCGATATCCAAACTCGCCACACGACCCTTCCGATAATGAAGAATCACATGTCTAACAACTGCCACCATGGCTATTTTTCCACACCAACATCTATTGTACACAATTTATATCTACAAGTTTAGGTCTCACGTTACAGGAGTACCGCGGTCGCCGAAAGATCGTGTGGAACATGAAGGCAACGACGAAGTCCGCCGATGATCAGGATGACGGGTCTGCTGCGCGGGTAGGTCGCATCTGATCTGACTTGCTCGTGGGGTGGGACTGGGAAAGATGTTGCTGTGTCTAAGTCCTACCCGAGTGAGTTTCTGTGGCGATGTTGTGCACGTGGCGACGAACCACGAGCTGGGAGTGACAATCGAGCAGATCGCGAAAGACTTCGGTGTTGACCTGATGATGCTGTGGAGGTGGATGCGTCGTGCTGACATCGGCGAGGGGCGCTAAAGTTCCGACAGATTTTCCGAAGTGTCCTGGTTGCGCGAAGGGCGCAAGTGGATCCGGCTGCTCGAGTAGGGCAACGAGGTTGAGTGTCGGGCGGCGGGGTATCTATCTCTCACAGGTGAGTGAGCTGGCCGCTGCAGGGGTCCCTGTGGCGGTGGGAGTCTCGGGTGCCCAAGCTCTGCCGTCAGCCCTACCACCGGTGACTGTCCAAACCCCGTCACTCCAAGCGAGGCGGTGGAGGCGTAGTACACGAACGCGGTGTTCGACGCCCACCAGGACGACCCCCAAGTTCGGGCATCGACCCCGTGCTTGCCGACGAGTCCCGCGACAACGGTGAGACGATGTTGGATCGGACCACGTGGCCGATCACGTCCAGCAATGTCTGGTTCAGCGTGTTCGGGAAGCCTAGGCGGAGCACAAGGCCCACAGGCACTGCAGGCCAGTGCACGACGATTCTATGCTGTAGGCCGCGAGTATGATCCGGACCAGGCATGTCTTCGCCGCAGACACACCGAATGAGCTGTGGCTGACCGACATCACCGCACAACACCACCGAGGGCAAGCTCTACCTCTGCGCGATCAAGCGATGTCTACTCGGGTCGAGCCGTGGAGCACTCAAACGACCCGAGGATGAAGTCACATCTGGGCGTCCAGGTGCTCGGGAACGTTGTCATGATCTGTGATGACGTCGTCGGCCATGTCGTTTACAGCCTTAGAGATAGTCAGTTTTCTACATCTGTAAGTTCTGGTGTGTTCTCGCCCATCATCACATGGGCCAGGTCGGGCCGAGTGAGGATAATGCTGCTGTAAAATCGTTCTTCGCACTCCTGCAGAACAATGCCCCCCGACCGCCACACTTGGGCCACCTGCGGATCACGGGTGGTGACCTGGATCGAACGGGCCTAGCACCACCGACGCCGCCTGGGCCGTTTGTCGCTCATCGGGTTCGAGACAATCATAAACACGACAGTCGCACTGGCTACGTGACTACAACCTGTCACCTACCCGTACAGCAGCCCCATCTCAAATAAATAGTTTTTAACAAAACCCATATTTAACACTCCACAAATCCCACAAAAACCTGTCACACAATTTAAACACTTCACAGTATAAGTACTTCCACAATAGAAACAGGCAACTTACCGGAAAAGTTAGCCCGTCTCATAAATATTCAAAATGCTTCCCCGCTTAAGCGGGGAAAACTTCAACAAGCTCCATCCCCGCTTAAGCGGGGAAAACTTCAACAAGCTTAGGCCTCACTGGACCATCCCAAAAGAACTCAGGAGGTTACATCTCAAATTTACCATAGCCGATGTTGAACGCTAGTTGCTAGAACGTGTCTCCTATTGTGTGTAGACAGATCAGGATCGCATAGAAGGCGACGACAACGCGATAGGTGAACGCGAGTTAGTCATCGCGTGTGCCCAGGTCTCGCCGCTGCTTGGCCAGCCCGAAGGACCGTTCGATGACGTTTCGCCCTTTTGCAAAGGCCGGTGTCGAGTTTTGGGGACGGCCCCACCACGATCGGCAACGCATCATCGAACGGCGACCGGGTGCTCTTCTCCAGGGTGACGGACACGATGCCCTGACTAAGGAGCTGGCCGTAAAACCGTACCAGAAGAATACGCCTTATCCGCAACGACCACCTCAGAGCCGATGCGAGCCCGACCACACCCGTCAGTCGACCTCATTCTCATGCGTGGCCGATACCGAACCTACGGGTCACAGTCCGGAAAGCAACCGTTCGTGTGATCCGATCATAACCCTTTGTGCGCTATTCGGGGTGGGGTTGTATTTGTGCCATGCCGATATTCACGGCAAATCGTGGCATCAACCGAGACAGTCCATTCGATCACCCGGCAGTATTCGCGTCAGCCAGAATGGCCGACAGAATCCGGTCACACCTGCCTTCCCAAGCGTAGCGGGTGTGGCGTTTCAACACATTTTACCACAGGCCGAACACCTCCTGCAGTGCGTCTCGACCACGGAGTCCCTGCGCAGTAGCGATAAATGATTCCCTCGACCACCCTGAGGTTGGCTGGCAAATAGATGCCCTTTGACTCCCCGCATTCAAGGATCAGCAAAGGACTCGATCCGATCTCATTGTTCGTCGACGTACTGGCGAAACCTCAACTTCGACTGTCCTATACGGACATCGCCTCGCAAGTCACCACCCAGCTAAGGTAGGCAGCCCTAGATAGACAGCACACTTTTACGACCCACTCAATTTTGTCGATGAACTGAATACACAGCGAAAATCGCTCGTAAATCATTATCCAACCCAACACACTGCCGTGGCGTAATCCCCGTCGTGGCTGATGGACAGGCTCACCCGTACATCACCCAAGCTGAGGTTCACAGTCCGGGCCACCTCACCGTGGAGCGCGAGCGTAACCCTTCCCCACCTGTCGGGTCGGACCTCGATCTCCTGCCAGTTCACTTTCTCGGGGTGGATGACGGGCGACTGTCCGTAGAGCGCGGTGGACCAGGCTTTGATGAATGCTTCTTTGGCGGCCCAGCGCCCGGCGAGGTGTTCGGCGCGCAGGTGGGCGGGTTTGCGGCCTGCGATACGCTTCTCCGTGGTGGTGAAGACGTCTGCGAAGGTGCTGCCCGGGGTGCCCAGTTGTTCGGCGAAGCCGGGGATGTGAACGAGGTCGATGCCGGTGGCAGGGATGAGGGGCGCGGGCATGGGGCCAGTCTACTTTCGGAGGTCCGCACCGCAGGATGATAGAACACACAGCCGCCGCCCCACCTGTGTGAACGGGTGGGGCGGCGGCTGTCTTTTTTGGTCAGGCGCGCGACACCGTTAAATCTCGGTCCCGGTGCGCAGGACGCCGTCGACGAGTCGGGCATCATCGTCCAGTAGGACGCTCGCCTCGCGTTCCTTGGCCGCTGCGCCGGTGGCTCCGAGGTTGCGGTCGGTGGGGCGGGTGAACAGGGCGGGGCCGCCGTAGATTCCGCTTAGGATGCGGCGCAGGCCGGCTTCTTCGCGGGCGGTGGCCCGTGCGGTCCAGGATGCGACGGCATCGTCACCTTGTGCGGTGCGCAGCGCCTCGACGAAGGCGCCCGGGTGGACGATGGCGACCAGTGCGGAGACGTGGCCGAATCCGAGGGAGGTGACCAGTCCGGCCTTCGGGGGTCGTGCAGCCAGGTTCAGGGGGCTGCGCAGCCACACGAGGTGATTGTGCTTCGCCAGGACCGGGTCAACGCAGTCGAGGGCCCGGTTGGCGGGCAGGACACCGCTGCGGAGGACCTGGGTGAGCCCGATCATCTGGAAGGCCGCGGCTCCGCCCTTGGCGTGGCCGGTGAGCGACTTCTGGGAGATGACGTAGAGGGGATTTCCGTCGGCGCGGCCGATGGATGCGGCGATCCGCTCGTGCAGGTCGGACTCGTTGGGGTCGTTCGCGGTGGTGGAGGTGTCGTGCTTGGAGATGACGGCGATCTCGTCGGCGGTGACCCCGACCGATTCGAGGGCCTTGGCCAGTCGGGAGTTGATGCCTCCGCGGGCCGCGGACAGGGCGCCGAGGCCCGGCGCCGGGATGGAGGTGTGCGCACCGTCTGCGAAGGATTCGGCGAAGGCGATCACACCGTGCACGGGGAGGCCGAGTTCGGCGGCAACACTCGCTCGGGCGAGCAGCAGCGTTCCGCCGCCCGCGGAGGAGACGAATCCGCCGCGGCGTCGGTCGTTGGCGCGGGAGAAGTACTTCTCCTCGATCCCCTTTCCGGCCATCTCGGCGGAGTCGGCGGTGGCCGCCATGTCGCCGAAGCCGGTGATGCCCTCGACGGAGAGATCGTCGAAGCCACCGGCGACGACGACGTCGGCCTTGCCGAGCTTGATCTTGTCCACGCCTTCTTCGACGGACACTGCGGCGGTGGCGCAGGCGGCGACTGGGTGGATCATCTGGCCGTAGCCGCCGACGTAGCTCTGCATGACGTGCGCGGCGATGACGTTGGGCAGAGCCTCTTGGAGGATGTCGTTGGCGCGGGGCTCGGCGAGCAGGCGGTCGATGTAGAGGGAGCGCATGGATTCGACGCCGCCCATGCCGGTGCCCTGGGTTGAGGACACGCGGGCGGGGTGCACGGCGCGCATGAGTTCGGCCGGGGTGAATCCGGAGGACAGGAACGCGTCGACGGTGCAGACGATGTTCCAGAGTGCGACGCGGTCGAGGTTGTCGGCCATGTCGGCGGGGATGCCCCACACAGTCGGGTCGAAGCCTTCGGGGATCTGGCCGCCGACGAAGCGGGTCATGGCCATGCGGCGCGGGACGCGGACGGCGGACCCGGCGTGGCGGGTGACGTTCCATTCGCCGCTCTCCTCGTCGAGCCAGGCGCTGGTGTTGTCCGGTTCGGAGTCGACGAAGCTGCGGGCGGCGTCGGCGTCGGAGACGCTGAAGGTCATGTCCTGGTCGAGGTAGACGGTGGTCAGCTCGGGGGCGAGGTTGTCCACCATGTCGAAGTCGTCGTGGTAGCGGCGCACACCGACGCGTGCCAGGACCTCGTCGTGAAAGCGGTCGTAGATGTCCTCTTCGGCGATTTCGGTGCCCTCGGCGTCGTACCAGCCGGGGGTGGGGTCGGCGTCCCAGGTGATCAGGCCCATGGACCAGGCGAGTTCGATGACGCCTGCGGCGGTGAGGTCGCCGCTGACCTCGGCGTCGAAACGCGTGCGCGCGGAGCCGTAGGGGCCGAGCTCGCCGGTGCCGACGATGACGACCATGTCGTCGAGGTCGGCGGTGACCTGCCCGGTGAAGTCCGGGGTAGTTTGCCGCACGCGGCGGTACGGGGTGGGCAGTGCAATGAGTTCGCGCGTGTCGACGTCCGTCTTCTCAGCGTCGGCTGCGGCGGCGTCGCGGGCGGCGGTGCGTCCGAGTTCGGCCAGATCCAGGTCTGCTTCACCGAGTCCGCCGGTGAAGTCGACGGTGACGGGTGACTTGGCGGCGGTGGTGCGCACGTCGGTGGTGATCTGGGTGAGCAGTTCGGTGGCGATCTCCTCGGTGGAGTAGGTGCGCACACCGGCTGCTTCAACGGCCTCGACGAGGGGGTCGTTGCCGCCCATCAGTCCGGTGCCTCGGACCCAGCCGATCAGGGCGTGAACGAGGGAGGTACGTTCGCCCCACACGGGTTCGGCGTTCCAGCGGGTGACCAAGGCGTCGAGTGCTGCCTTGGATTCGCCGTAGGCGCCGTCGCCACCGAAGCGGCCCCGGTTCGGGGAACCCGGGAGGACGATGTGCATGCGGCGGCCGACCTGGATGTCGGTGCCGATGGCGGACAGTCCGGAGATGAGCCTTTCGACGGACCAGAGAAGCAGGCGCATCTCGTTCTCGGCGCGGGGGCCCGCGTCGTCGAGGCTGCCCATGACGCGGGGTGCGGCGAAGGGGAACAGCAGCGTCGGAACGAGTGCCTTCTTGGTGACCTTCTTCTCGCCGTTGACGGTGGCGGTCTGCTCGGAACCGATCCACTCGATCACGGATTCGAGGTCGGCGTAGGAAGTGAGGTTCGCGGGCACGATCCACAGGGCGGCACCGCCACGGGCATTGTCGCGGTAGAGGCGCTTGTAGAACTCGAGGCGGTCATGGTTGAGCGAGGACGTGGTGGCGACGACTGTCGCTCCACCGGCGAGCAGCTTGGCGATGATCGCGGCGGCGATGGAGTTCGGTGATCCACCGGTGACCACGGCAACATCATCGGTGTACTCGCCGGGGCGGGTGTCGCGTGCCTGGTCCGCGAGGCGGCGCAGCGTGGCGGCGGTCGCCTCGTCGGCCCTGGTGGCGAGGTGCGTGGCGAGGTCGGCGACGGCGCTGCCGGTCCCTGTGACATCGAGTTTTTCGGCGTCAAGCTCCCCGGCGGCGACGCGGATGATGTCCTCGCGGGCGGAGGCCCACCGGTCATCAATGAGCACGGTGCGCTCAGCCTCGAAGGTCTCCGAGACGAGACGCGGCCAGTCTGAGCCGAGTTCCTTGCTGACGAGCTCGAAGAAGCTCTGGTCCGCTTCGGCGGCGGAGAGGTTCGCGGTGCGCGGGGTGTGGTTGAGCCCGAGCTGCGCGAGGATGGTGCGGGCGGTCGCGGCGAGGACGCCGGCCTTGCCGGTGACCTGCTCCGCGAACTCGCCGAGCGCGGCGGAGTCGACGACCCCACCACCGGCGCCACCGGCGGTCGGCAGACCCACGGAGATGCCGTGGGCGGCGGCGACCTGCTGGATGGCGGCGTCGATAAGGGCGTCGAGTTCACCGGCGTTCGACGGGGCTGCGGGACTCAGGGTTGCCAGCTCACCACCGCGCAGGGAGGCTCCCTCGCGGGAGCCGGTGACCACGGCGGCGGTGACGTGGTCGGCCCAGCCCTGGCCGAGCTGCCAGGTTCCGGTGACGCGCCCCGCGACATAGCCGGGGCGTTTACCGGTGGGTCCGGTGATGCGGCGCAGGGCATCGGTGATCGCGTCGGACAGCACGGGGCCGAAGGCGGTGTAGCCCTTGGCCATGCGGGAGACGGTGTTCTTCAGGTCGGCGATCTCCGCGTCGGCGGCGCCGTCGATGGCGCCGAGCCCGAACTCGACGCCGAGATCGAGCAGGAGCTGGTTGCGGCGGGAGGATACGCCGTCGACGAGGGTTTCGATGGAGTCGGTGACGCCCATCTGCTCGGGACGAACCTTCGTCCACAGGGCGATGAGTAGTGCGGTGGCGTCCTCTGGGCCGTAGGCGAGGTCGTCGGGGCGGGGGCCACCTGCCGGGGCGACGGGTGCGGCCGGTTCCACGGCGGCGGGCACCGCTGCGGACTCGGGTGCATCCGGTCCTGCGGTGGCACCATTGTCCGGAGTTTCTTCGTCGGCAACCTCGCGGACGATCTCGTCGGTAGCGAACACGACACTGCGGTCGCGCTCGATGTTGAGCACCTCGATGTCACAGTGGGCGTACTGCGGGAGGCGCAGTGACTGGCCCATCATGTTCGCGATGGTCGGGGCAGAACCCACACCGACCTCGACGAAGCGCTCCACGCCGAGTCCACCGTGATCGGTGTCGCGCAGGACGAGGTCCTGGGTCTCGATCCACCGGACCGGGGAGGCGAACTGCCAGGCGAGCAGCTCGACGAGGATGGTGCGGGCGAGTTTCTGCTCGTTCGCGGCCGCAGCATCGAAGTCGGTGAGGATCTCGGTCAGAAGCGGCGAGTCGACGACCTCGGTCATAGATTCGACGAAGTCACGGGTCAGCTCGAACGGGCGTGCCACCAGGTTCGGGATGTAGCGGCCGACGAGTACATCGAGATCCAGTTCCTGCGGCAGCAGGGAGTTGAGGTGATCGCGGAAGTCACCGACTCCATCGCGCAGGACGGAGGAGTGGAAGGGCACGTCGATGCCGGGGATGAGGATGAACGCGCGCTGGCCGGGGGCCGCCTGCTCCGCAGCGGCGCCGAGGGCCTTCAGGCCGGTGACGGTGCCTGCGACGGCGTACTGCAGGCCCGCGAGGTTGTAGTTGACGATCTCGAGGAACTCGCCCGATTCCTCGGCGATGCGGGCAACGAACTCGCCGACGTTGTCGGCGGTGAGCCCCATCTTGTTGGGACGCAGTGCCGCGAGCGCGTAGTTGGAGTTACCGTTCTCGTCGCGGTCGACGAGACGGTGCATGGTGAGTCCACGCCGGTAGACGATCTCGACAACGGATTCCAGGGTCAGCGCCCGGGCGTAGGCGGCGAGCGCGTTGTATTCACCGACGGAGTGCCCGGCGAAGAAGGCCCGCTGGTTCAGGGCGTTGGCCTCCCGCATCTCGGCGACCTGGGCGACGCCGAGGGTGGCCATGGCGACCTGGGTGAACTGGGTGAGGAAGAGAACACCGTCCGGGTGGTGGAAGCGTTCCCCGTCGACGACGACCTCGGTGGGGTTGTTGCGCACGATCTCCAGGACGGAGAAACCCAACCTGGTGCGGGTGTGGGCATCCGCGCGGTCCCAGACCGCCTTCGCCGCGGCGGAGGACAGGTAGGCATCCATCCCCATGCCCTGGGACTGGATGCCCTGGCCGGGGAATGCGTAGAAGGTCTTCGGGGCGGCCATGACGGCGGTGGCCACGAGGACGGGGTTTCCGCCAACGGTGGCGGTGACGCTGCGGACCTCGCCGCAGCCCGGTCGGTTGTCGATGCCGGTGCGTTCGACGGTGAACTCGATCGTGGAGCCGGGCAGGACCGGGGCGAGCATCGTGGCGGTGTACTCGACGACGCGGCCCGGCGCGGTGGTGGTGGTGTCGTCGGAGAAACCGGCGGCGGCGATGAGTTCGCCGATGGCGGAGGTCCACATGCCGTGCACGATGACGCCGGGCAGGCCGGCGAGTCCCGCAGCGGTCGGCGAGACGTGAATGGGGTTGCGGTCGCCGGAGACGACGGCGAAGGGCCGGAGGTCCTTCGGGGCGGCGACGGTGGCGATCGCGCGGAAGGAGCGCGGGGTGTCGACAACGCTGGGCAGAACCGAGGTGTTGGTGTTCGCGGTTGCCTTGCCGTTGCGGCCGCGGATGGCGAAGCGCTCGGACAGGGTGCCGAGGGGTTCGCCGTCGGCGGTGATCCGGGCGCGGACGACGACGACGCGCCCGATATCGGTGTCGGTGACCTCGTCGGCGGTGGCGGTGACGTCGAGCTGGACGGTCTTGTCCGCGGTGGGAGCGGGTAGTTCGCGGTCGAGTTTGAGGTGGTGCTCGAGATGTACCAGGGACAGCATGCCCTCGACGACGGAGGCTGAGTCGGTACCTGGGATGACGGCGGAACGCACGGCGGCGAACACGGCGGGCCAGGCGCGGCCGACGAGGACGTCGGGGGCGGTGCCTGCCGGGGTGAGGGTGTCAGGCAGGTAGCCGGTGGTCACGCCCTGGTAGTCGGCCATGTGGCCGAGGTCGAGGGTGGTGGACCAGTTCGCGGTGTGTCCATCGAGTTCGGCGAGGGTGCCACCGGCTGCAACGCGGGTGAGTTCACCCATCGCCTCCTCGGCGTCGGCCTGGGTGACCTGCGGAACGGAGCCAGGGACCGCGTCGGCGGGCAGGGTGAAGCGGATGGTGAGGTCCGTGGTGGTGCCAGCGGCGGTGGACCCCGCGAGCGGGACGGTGAGCACCGCGTGGGTGTCGTCCTGCTCGGTGAGGGTGGACCCGGTCGCGGTATGCGTGGCGGAGCGGCCGTCGGCCGCGAGTTCCCAGGCGTCCGGGGCGCCGAGTCGGGCGATGAGGGACGCGGCGTGGCGACCGGCCCAGTAGGTGCCCGAGGCGGCGAGAACACGCGGCACGGGGGCGGTGTCTACGGTGGCGGGGGCCTCGGTTGCGGTGTCCCCGACGCGTTCGATGGTGGCGGCGTTGAAGCGTGCGAGCAGGTCTGCGACGGGCTCGTTCATGCGGGTGATGCCCGCGACAGCCGCCGGACCGGGGATGATGCACACCTGGTCGGCGTCGTAACGCTCATCCTGTGCCTGCCACAGGGAGTCGGAACGCCACCAACGGCGCACGTTCTCATCGATGACGGGCACGAAGTTGACGGGTTTACCCGGGGTGCGGCACAGCCCGAGGAACCAGACGACGTCCGCCGGGTGCAGCAGCTCGGTCACGGCGTCGGGGTAGGCCTCGACGAGCTTCTCGACGGCGCGTTGCGGTGCGTCGTTCTCGTCGAGTTCAACGATGGGCGTGAAGGTGCCATGATCGGTGTCGGTGAGGCGCGCCTCGGCGCGGCCGAGCATCTGCTCGAAGCGGGTGAACCAGGTGATGTCGGTCCACCGCTCCTGGTACGGGCCGGACAGCTCAAGATAGCGCTGCAGCCAGGTGCGGTAGGTCATGCCGGTGAGGTCACCGAAGTAGGGCTTGCAGGTGCGTCCGATGGCGTCGATGATCTCATCACGGCGGGCGGCAACCGCCTCGGCGTCACCGGCGACCTCGTCAAGGAGTCGCCCCGCCTTCGCAGCGGAGTTATCAATCTCGTGGATGTCCGCGCCGAGCTGACTGCGGCCGGAGGCCATCCCGCCTGCGGCATGCCCGGCACCGACCCAGTCGTCGATACCCGCGGTGTCGACGAGAAGCTGCTTGACGGACTCGGAGGTCTTCGCCTCTTTCGTCGCCATCGCGGCGGTACCGACGAGAATGCCGTCGACAGGCATGGCGGGCAGGCCGTGCACAGTGGCCCAGTCGCCCGTGATGTAGTCGGCCGCGCGCTCCGGCGTACCGATGCCACCGCCGACGCAGAGCACCACGTTCGGGTGGCGGCGGATGTCGCCGTAAGTGGCGATCAGCAGATCGTCGAGGTCCTCCCAGGAATGGTGCCCCCCGGCCTTACCGCCCTCCACCTGGATGATGACGGGGACATCCGGGACGGCAGCCGCGACGTCGAGGCACTTGCGGATGTGCTTGACCGCGCCGGGCTTGAAGCACACCCAGGGGATGTTCGCCTCGCGCAGTTCGTGGACGAGCTCGACGGCCTCGTCATGGTCGGGCATACCCGCCGTGATGACGACGCCATTGATGGGGGCGCCATTGGCCCGGGCACGCTGCACCAGGCGCTTGCCACCGATCTGCATCTTCCACAGGTACGGATCGAGGAACATGGAGTTGAACTGGGCGTTGACACCCGGTTCAAGTAGGTCGGTGAGCTTCGCGATGTTCGCTTCAAGGATCGCCGGCGTGACCTGCCCACCGCCGGCCATCTCCGCCCAGTTCCCGGCGTTCGCCGCCGCCGCGACGATCTCGGGGTCCACGGTCGTGGGAGTCATACCGGCGAGCAGCATGGGCGAGTAGCCGGTGAGCTCGGTGAAACGGGTGACCAGGATGTCCCTGCCGTCCGCGTCACGGGCGACGCGCGGGGCGAACTCACTGAAGTCCGCCGGGGGTTCCATCGGCAGACCCGGATCGAACAGTCGCGACTGTCCCGACTCATCATGGACGGCTAGAACACCGACACCACGGCCAGTGACTATCTGCCGGGTGAGCCCGGCGACACCTCCATCGGGCCCGACCTCGAAGATCCAGCGGGCTCCTGCATCAGCCGCATCGGTGACCTCGGCAACCCAGTCGACGGGGTTGACCATGACATCGGCGGCGACCTCACGGGCAAGACCGGTGTCGATGCCGCAGGCGGAGGCCCATTCGACGACCTGCTCCACGCCCGACACGAAAGCCGGGTGGTGGAACCCTGTCTGCACCTTCAGATCCGTGAAGATGGGCGCGAACGGCTTGCCGCCACGTTCCTTGTTCTCGATCGCCTTCGCGTCGCGGGCGGCGTACTTCTGCAGCAGTTCCTGCACCGCAGTGACGTCTGCCGGCCTACCGACGACCACGAAGGCGTCAACACCGTTGCGGAGGCCGATGACCGGGCGGAGTTGTTCATCGACGTCGCCACAGGTCGCGGCGATCGCCTTGGTGAGCTGCTCCCGGGTGACACCCTGAATCAGCAGCATCGGATAGGCGTTCCCCTGCTGAATGAGCCCGGTCATCCGACCTGTCCGGGTCATGGCGGCGCCGATGAGCTCGGCGACGGCGAGGAGCTCCGCCGCGCGCGAAACATCCTTCAGCAGATGGACACCGAGCACGCCCTGGGAATGTCCGATGACCGCCGTGGCGCGCTCGATGTCGAGCCCCTGAGATTCGAGGGCATCCAAGACCGCGAGCTGCGCGGTGAAGATCCCCGGCACACTAACAGCGGCCTGCGCTGTGTCAAAGGTCGGAGCCTCCTCGGTGTTCGCCCACGTAACCGGGGCGAAACCGTGGGGCCTAGTGCCGACAAGCGCGTCGGACACCGGTGCCAATAATTCCCCGGCTTGTTCCACGATCATGGCGATATTAGAGCCAGCACCGGTAGCGAGTGCCGCCCGCAGCGTGCTCAACCAATCAAACCCCTGACCGGAGAAACTCAGTGCGTAGCTCTGCCGCCCCAGGTTGTCGATGAGACGGTCGGTACCGAAGGTGTGCTGGTGCTCAGTCACGTAGAAACTCTCCTGTTTTTGCATGTTAGTGGGCGGCCCGGGAGCCGCTAGTTTTGCCCAGGCAAATGTGCCACAAAATCATGAGGAAAGCGTCATCTTTTGCAATCATGTCGACAGTGGTGCCACGTCAGCCCCGCGATGATCCCGCCGAAACCATAGTTGAGCGGGAGAAACCGTTTTTCCCACCATAGTCAGACCACACACCCCCAAAAGGGGGCATAAAATGCTACATGGGACCTGTGGGCAACGCACCACCCGACTCAACCAAGCAGAACCCGACCCCTCTCCCACGGTGACACAAACACCGGATGAGCACATCCCCACACATCATCTACACCAGATAAAACGAAAACCCCTCCCGAAGAGAAACACCGGAAGGGGTTTTACGTGGTGCGCCCGGGGAGACTTGAACTCCCACGTCATAAGACACTGGAACCTAAATCCAGCGCGTCTGCCAATTCCGCCACGGGCGCGTACGTGCAGTATTCACACGTCTTTCGTCATCCTACAAGCAACAGGCGAACCTTCCGAATCCGATCCCGACGGGTACCGGTGTCCAGATCGCCGTGAGGTATCGTCAACAGATGTGAACGACATGGATAAGCCCAGAAAACCGGTGCGCCCGCGCGTCCGTGTCTTCCGGCTCCTACTCCTCGCCATCGCCGTACTGTCGACCCTGTTCCTCGCCTGGTGGCAGTGGACCCGGTTCCAGTCCGGTTCAGGTTCATTCCAGAACCTCGGATATGCCCTCCAATGGCCCACATTCGGAATCTTCTTCATCTACGCCTACCGAAAGATCGGCCAGTACGAACGCGAAGTCGAGGAAACGGGTCAAGCCCCCGCGGAGCGGGAGAAGGCCGAACGCAAGGCCCGCGGGGAAATCACGGAGATCGACGAGAGTTTCCTCCCACCCCGGCCTTCAATCGACATCGAGACGTTCAACACTCTCAACACCCCCCGGCGCCGCCGCGACACCTCCGAGTGAAAGAGACCTCTACCGTGACTTCCCCGTCCTCCAGTATGAACCGCCCGAACAGTCGGCAAGAGCGGGTCCGGACCGCCCTCCGGATCTTCGTGGTCGCAGCCTGGGTGACCGGCATCTGGCTGCTGATCCTCACCGGTCGGATGATCCTCGACTACATCTTCCACGTCGAGATGCCGAGCTGGGCGACCCTCATCGGCCAGCTACACGGCCTGTTCTACATGTGCTACCTCATGGCGACGATGAACCTCGGCATCAAGGCACGGTGGGCGCCGCTACGCTGGCTGACCACCGCACTCGCCGGAACCGTCCCCTTCTTCTCCTTCTGGATGGAGCACAAGCGGCGCCTAGAGGTAAACGCCGCCTTCAACCTCTAGGTTCAGCCACTTTCCCGCGTCAGTTACCCCCAGGGAGTGTCCCCCATTCCCCTATTCCTGGTCGCCGGTATCAACCGCGATAACACGTCCCTCATCATCACCTACCGCCGTACCGTCGGCTTCCGCCCTGCGGGCGAGCTCCGCGAGTGCGGGGACAAGCGCGGCGAGGGCCTTGCCCCTGTGCGACAAAGCATCCTTCTCATCGGGTTCCAACTCCGCAGAGGAACGCGGGCGCTCCTCGGTTCCCGCCACGCGCTCATCCTCCTCCTGCGGGATGAACAGTGGGTCATACCCGAAACCGTTCTCCCCAACCGGGGTCCGGACGAGCCGACCCGACCAGGTTCCCTTCTCCACCCATTCCTCACCGTCGGGAGTGACCAGAGCGCACACTGACACGAATGCTGCACGCCGTCGCTTCAGTGGAACATCCGCCATCTGCGCGAGCAACAGCTCATTGTTCGCCTCGTCATCTCCGTGCCTGCCACACCACCGGGCGGACAGTACACCGGGCATCCCACCAAGCTCCTCGACCGTGAGGCCGGAATCATCCGCAAGAGTGGTGATGCCCGTAGCCGCCGCGCCAGCCCGGGCCTTGATGAGAGCATTGTCGGCGAAGGTCCGCCCATCTTCAACTGGCTCCGGATATCCAAGCAGATCCTCGGATGAGACCAGTTCGACCCCCTGAATACCTGCGGTGTCCAGGACGCGACGGAGTTCCTTCAACTTCTTGGGGTTGTGTGAAGCCACGTGGAGGAGCACCGGCGCTCAGCCCTTCAGGGGTTCTGCGAGCGCGGCCTTCTGCGCGACAATGAGCTGACGGCAGCCCACCTCCGCGGAGTCCAACATCGCATTCAACTGGTCACGGGAAAAGGTACCGGCCTCGCCAGTCCCCTGTACCTCGACGAAATTACCCGATTCCGTCATGACGACGTTCAGGTCGACCTCCGCACGGGAGTCCTCTTCATAGGGGAGATCGAGGCAGACCCGCCCGTCGATGATACCGACGGAAACCGCGGCGACCGGGGGAAGCAACGGATCCCCGCTCAGGACACCACGCTCACGCAATGCCGCAACGGCGTCGGCCAGTGCGACGTATGCACCGGTGATCGCTGCCGTTCGGGTGCCACCATCTGCCTGGAGCACGTCACAATCCAGTGCAATGGTGTTCTCCCCGAGCTGGGAGAGGTCGATGGCGGCACGCAGTGAACGTCCGACGAGCCGAGAAATCTCATGGGTCCGCCCCTTCACCTTGCCCCGCATCGATTCCCTCGGCATCCGGTCATGGGTTGCCGCCGGGAGCATCGAATACTCGGCGGTCAGCCAACCTTCTCCGGAACCGACCTTGAACCGCGGGATCCGCTCCTCAACGGACGCCGTGCACATGACCCGGGTGTTGCCGAACTCAACCAAAACACTACCTGCGGGATTGGTGGTGAAACCTCGGGTTATGGACACGGGGCGCATCTCGTCGAGTGAACGACCATCTGCGCGGATAAAAGTAGTAGTCATGTCCGCCAGGATACCCGGCGGCACCCCCGACACTGCGCCATCACACGGGTGTGATCCACACAGAACCGGGGCAGTAGACACCCTGGATTCCGAAGAATGGCACCCAGGAGAGGCGCAGAACGATCAACTCCGACACTCCTCAGACGATTGTGAATCGTTTCGGCGACACCTACAGACAAAAATTAGACCACCCCCGAGATGCCCGCGTATTCAAAAATGTTGATCTAGCTGGCCTTTAAAGCAAACATAAAATTATCCCCTGATGCGGGGTGGGAAATTGCGCTAACCTCGGCCCATAAGTTCACCAGAACTTCACATAAGTGAAAACCAATCCCAATAAGGAGAGTTCATCATGAAGGCCCTCGTCTACCACGGTCCCGGTCAGAAATCCTGGGAAGAGGTTCCGGACCCCACAATCCAGGACCCAACTGATGTCATCTGCAAGATTGACGCAACCACCATCTGCGGCACTGATCTCCACATCCTCAAGGGAGATGTTCCCGCAGTCACCGACGGCCGCATCCTCGGACACGAAGCGGTCGGCACCATCACCGAAGTCGGCTCCGCCGTGACCGATCTCAAGGTTGGAGACCGAGTCATCATTCCCGCCATCACCTCCTGCGGCAAGTGCACCTTCTGCAAGGTCGGCAATCACTCACACTGCCAGTCCGTCGGAGGAATCGGTTGGATCCTCGGCCACCTCATCGACGGAACCCAGGCCGAGTACTGCCGGGTCCCCTTCGCTGAAACATCCCTCTACCGAGTACCCCAAGGCCTGTCCGACGAGCAGGTCCTCTTCCTCACAGACGCACTCCCCACTGGTTTCGAGGTCGGTGTTCTCAACGGCAACACCAAACCCGGCGACACCATCGCTGTCGTCGGTGCCGGACCTGTCGGCCTCTCTGCCGTCATGACCGCAAGCCTGGCCGGCGCCGGCCGCGTCATCATCGTCGACATGGACGAAAACCGGATGGACACCGCGATCGAATTTGGCGCGACAGACAAGATCAACGCCGGAGATCCCGACGCGGTCGAGCAGATCAAGGCGCTCTCCCATGACGGGCTCGGCGTCGATGTCGCCATTGAGGCCGTCGGAATCCCACCGACATTCGAAACCTGCCTGAAAATCGTCCGCCCCCACGGCAGTGTCGCCAACGTCGGCGTTCACGGAAAATCTGTCGAACTCCCACTCCAGGATCTGTGGATCTCCAGTATCAACATCTCCATGGGCCTCATCGACGGCTACTCCATCGACCGCCTTCTGCGCATGGTCGCTTCAGGAAAGCTACCGGCAGAGAAGATGGCCACCCACCGCTTCAAGATGGATGACTTCATCGAGGCCTATGACCTCTTCGCAAATGCCGCCGAACACAAGGCTGTGAAGCTCGTGATCACGCCCTAAGCCCCGTCCATCGACCCACTCCACAAAGCAGAGCACCCACGGAAACGACGCCCCGAAGGCAGTCCGGAGAATGCACCCCACTCACCAACCGGACCCCGGGGCGTCGCGCACGCCATCCCCAACCAGCGTAACAATCTCAGCGTCGACGCCGCAGAACCCCCACCGCAGCCGCAACAAGCACCAGAGCACCAATGACGAGAGACGCAACCCACACCGATGCAGACCTCAACCACGAATCACCCGAGGCGGAGGCCGTCTGTTGGATCTGCGACTTCGCATTCTCTGCATCCGATGCCGACCGGCTCTCCGCAACCACAGCACTTCCTACGGAATCCACACTGTCGCGCCCCTTCCACTGACGCTCAGCATGATGATTCCCACCATGTCCGTGATCGTGCCCATGTCCGCCGTGATCGTGCCCGCTGTGGTCATGTCCGCTGTGGTCATGTCCGCTGTGGTCGTGACCATGACCATGCCCGTGATCACCATGTCCGTGGTCACCATGTCCGTGATCGTGTCCACTGTGGTCGTGAGCATGACCATGCCCGTGGTCACCATGCCCGTGGTCATGTCCACTGTGGTCGTGAGCATGACCATGCCCGTGATCACCATGCCCGTGGTCACCATGTCCGTGATCGTGCCCATGTCCGCCGTGATCGTGCCCACTGTGGTCATGTCCGCTGTGGTCATGTCCGCTGTGGTCATGTCCGCTGTGGTCATGTCCGCTGTGGTCGTGACCATGACCATGCCCGTGGTCACCATGCCCGTGATCGTGTCCACTGTGGTCGTGACCATGACCATGCCCGTGGTCACCATGCCCGCCGTGATCATGTCCACTGTGGTCATGTCCGCTGTGGTCGTGACCATGACCATGCCCGTGGTCACCATGTCCGTGATCATGCCCGTGGTCACCATGCCCGTGATCGTGTCCACTGTGGTCGTGACCATGACCATGCCCGTGGTCACCATGCCCGCCGTGATCGTGTCCACTGTGGTCGTGACCATGACCATGCCCGTGGTCACCATGCCCGCCGTGATCATGTCCACTGTTGTCATGTCCGCTGTGGTCGTGACCATGACCATGGCTGCCATGACCATCGGTTTTGCCGGGTTTCTCCGTACTGGACCCACCGCCGGACCCACTCAACCCTTCAGAGGAACCGATTCCCCCGAAGAACGGGAAGTCCGGTGTTTTTCCACCGGCTCCTTGCTCAGGTGTGCTTGGCCCGGCAGGATCAGTGACTCCTGGGCGCTCGCCGTCATCCGTCCCATGATGGCTGTGGTCATGCCCATCATGACCATGACCACCGTGACCATGATCATGCCTATGGTCTTCTTCGCCAGAATCCCCAGCTTCAGCAGACACTTTTTCCGGGTTATTGGATCGGGATTCCGCGTTCGCGTTATTTGGAGTGCTCTCGATATTTTGTTCGGGTACAGGCTCCTCGGCGTGGGCAGTGGCGGGCACCATCACGGCTAGCGGCAATGCGGATGCGAAGGCAATCGCCAGCACCCGGTTCCTCATGTGCATGTCCAACTCCAGCGTTAATAGACAACGATTCCCAACAAACCTAGCTCGGCAGTTGCCTAATGAACACTTTTTTCACCAAGGGGGGTATGTAAAACCACCCCAGACGCAAAAGAAACCCTGCTCGGCAGGGATTATTCACACTCGGAGAAGGCTTCACATGGGTAGTACACACCTTTCAAACGGATGCATTTAGCTACACATCCATCTGCATACCCGCATGCCCGATGAGAATCTCACCGTCAAACTCGGAGCGAGCCGCCTCCAGAGTGACGCTCTCATCAACCCACGGTGGGATATGCACGAGGACGAGGGTATGCACTCCCGCAAGGCGCGCCGCCTTTCCCGCTTCTTGTCCGGATATGTGCATGTCTTCAGGCTTTCCGACGGGTTCCGCACCCCACGTCGCCTCACAGAGGAATACATCGGCATCACGGGCGAGTTCAACAAGGTTGTCACACCACGCAGTGTCACCGGAGTAGGCGAGAACACGTCCGGTCGAAGGTTCTTCAACACGCAGCCCGTATGCCTCGATGGGGTGCACAACCGAGTATGGCGTCACCATGTAGTCGGTGAGAGCCACGGTTTCACCGTGCCTCCACGGCACGAACATGAAGGAATCAGACATATCATCCACCTCCCCCTCGACATCGGAGGACAGTCTTCCGAGCCGCGTCGGTAGGTCACCGGGACCACAGCAGAGATTCCGTTCCGGGGCAGCGGATGCCGGATGGTAACGGCGCCACACCATGAGCGAGGGGAAATCGAGGCAATGGTCCGCATGCAGGTGGGAAAACACGATGTGCGCATTCGTCGGATTCTGAACCCGTTGCAGGGCAGCAAGGGTTCCGGGGCCCAGGTCCATGATTACCGATGGCCCGTGGACCCCGTGGAGAAGGTACCCGGAAGCGGGCCCCTTGGGGGCTCCCAGACTGCCGGTGCACCCGAGGATGGTCAACTTCATAGGAATCACTGTGCCACGCCTGGAGCCCTCATGGGTATCTCTTGGACTGAAAACTCCCGTGTCCGGGCCGAATTACAATCTGTCCAAATGGCTGACCTGGGTCACATCCGGCCCGAGGAATCGACCGGCTAACTGTGTGAACAGCCGTGGATCACCAGTGGACTCGAAGGTACGCTCCGGCGTCTCAGATTCGGCCAGAAGATCCATCTCACTCAATGTCCGAAGAACATCCTTCGCTGTTTCCTCCGCTGAGGACACCAGAGTGACGTGTTCCCCCATAGCCAACTGTATGACCCCGCTGAGCAACGGATAGTGGGTGCAACCGAGGACCAGTGTGTCAACCCCCGCGGCCTGAAGCGGTTCGACGTAGGCCTGTGCCACCCCGAGAATCTGTCTACCCGAGGTGATTCCCCGTTCCACAAAGTCCACAAAACTGGGACATGCCGTGGCATGACACTTCACCGACGGCGCCGCCGCGAAGAGTTCCTGGTAGGCGCCCGAGCTGATAGTGCCGGAGGTTCCGATGACCCCAATCCGTCCGTTTCGGGTTGTCGCCACGGCACGGCGTACAGCAGGAAGAATGACACCGATGACTGGAATTTCGTAACGCTCGCGGGCATCCCGAAGGAAGGCTGAAGTCGCGGTGTTACAGGCGATGACGATCATCTTGCAGCCCCGGCGTACCAGTTCATCCGCGACGGCCATCGAATGTTCCCGAACCCGCCGGATCGGCAGTGGCCCATACGGGCCGTTTCCGGTGTCCCCGATGTATATCATCGACTCCCTGGGAAGTTGATCGACTATCGTCCGGGCAACGGTCAGCCCGCCGACCCCCGAATCGAAGATACCGATCGGGGATTCAGCCGTCGGCGGCGTCGCGGCGCGGACTATCTCATCTGCTGGGGATTCGGGGACACTCACAGTCCCCGATCCTATCTACCTTTCCGCACCAATGGGCCGGACGTTCTCACCTGAGCGCAGAGAAGGAGACCGTGACGGGGGTCGATGCGACGAGTTCACTTCCCTTCGTCACATCAAGTCGGTCCCAGTGCACGTGAATCAACGATTCCGCGGCGGGTACACGGAAGTAGAGGGCATCAGGATCCGACGCCGCGACATCCACCGGTGCGGCATACTCCCCGCCCCCCACGAAACCGTTGTAGGTCAGTACTCCGGATTCCGGTTCGAGACACACCGTGACGTAATCACCGTCATCACTACGCCCTGCGAACGCCGCGGTTGTGCCCGGCGCGCAGGAGGCGCGGGCGACACCACCCTCCGTCCAGGCGACACCGTCGAATCCATCGGGGTAGTCGGTGCCGGTGAGTCTGGCCGCATAGGCGTCGGTCATCACCGTCTCCCCGTCCGGGGTCATGATCGTCAGCGGTTCCGCCCGATCCTGGGGTGTCACAGTCGGAACGCCGTTTAACACGCCACCACCCGTGTCCTTCCCCGATTCTCCGAACACACCACCGAGCAGCCGCCATGCGAGGAATACGGCGACGAGTACGAGAACAATGAAGAGAATCGTCGCCGTCGTCACACTCCGGGACCGGAGCGTGCGCCCGAGATCTTCAGTGCTGTCACGGTGTGGTTCCGACGCGGGTTCGCCGCTCACGGACCCGTTGCTCAGCGTGTCACTCATTTTCCGTCCTGATCTGTGATCGTTCACTGTAATCGTGGATCATCGAGTGCCCTCCCTATTCTGCTCCGGAAGGTGCTCGATAGCGCACGCTTTCGCCCCATCGAAAACACCATTCTCGATGCCGGTGGCGATTCGCTCGGCCATCCGGTCAAGGATATGCCGCCCGGTCCCGTACGTGCCGTCTTCCGGGCGTACGGCCAGCGCGATGCCGACGAAACCGTCAGCCGTCTGCAGAATCCCAAACTGCCGGACGAGATAGTCACCGTCCCGATCAGGTCCCCATCCCCCCTTGAACGGGAGAGCCGGGATTGTTCCGAGACCGTAGGACTGGGTATCGATGACCTGGTTCATGGCGGTCAATACAGCTCCTGCTCCCGGAATACAGGTCATCTGCTGCGCGAAGCGTGCTTGCTGTAACAGTGACCAGTCGGTTTGTCCCGCCGCGGAGAATCCTTCCCTCGTGACGTCCGGGAGAATAGTGGTGTCGTCTCCACCGCTCCGCAGAACCTCCTCGGTCGCTTTCGCAGCTTCGACACCATCACCGAGGGAGTGCCACAGAGCGTCGAAGGCAGCGTTGTCACTCTGGGTAATCGCCCGTTCCACGGTGCTCAGAGTTTCAGTCCCGTGGTACAGAACCGCCATGGACACGGGAACCTTGATGGTTGACCAAGCTGGTCCACCGGTGATCTCCCCCGACTCCACGACGTACCGACCGTCGGCGAACACGACACCCACCTGCCCGTCGGAGTCCGCGGCGGAGGCAACCTCTTCGGCGAGACGGCGTAACTCGGGATCATCTACCCCCGTTTCTGAAGGGACGGAGGAAACCCACCCTGATGCAACATTGGACTCCCGGGTAGCCGATGGGCTGTTGTCCGTCGCCGATTCACCGTCCCCGGTTGAAATCGTGCACGCTGCGGTAACGAAGGAACACAGGAGCACACTCACCAGTTTCTTCATGAACCACCTCCGCTTCGTCGCGGCATGGATCCGATAGTGGCCCCGGCGATGACGCCTCCGATCGCCCCAAAAAGGTGCCCCTGCCAGGACAGTCCTGCCTGCGGCCAGAAGCCGTGGATCATGCCGGAAAAAGCGAACAGCATTACCGTGCCGACAATGATCTGTCCCGGTGATCGATTGTAGAAACCACGAACCACCAGGTAACTCACCCATCCGTACACCACTCCGGAGGCACCGATGTGGTTCGTACCGGCTCCTCCGAGCAGCCAGGTCCCGGTACCTGCCACGGTAATGCAGATGAACGTCACCCCGAGAAAGGTCCGCTTTCCCGATAAACCGATGAGGAATGCGGCGACCGAGCCAACCGTCGTGTTACCCATGATGTGCGCGAATCCCGAGTGCAGGAACGGCGCGCTGGCTATAGCCGGGAGAAAAGCGGTATCCAACGGGCGGATCCCGAAGGAATTGAGATATCCGCCGCTGAACAGGTTGAGTAGGAATACACCCCAAATCGCAACGAGCCACGCAAGGGTGAGGTTCCCCGCTGTGCGCAGCCGCGCTCGGTAAGAGGCGACGAATGATGCCCCGGCCGGAACCGCTGTCGGCGCGCCGGAGACGGGTCCACCGGTGCCCGGAATACGGAAGTTGGAACGTTCGGGGTACTCGGACACGTCATTTCCTCATCGTTGCTGGATCGTCGACCGGAGCGGTGGATCAGCCCATGAGGGCTTCGAGCAAGGAGTTCTGGTTATAGGCGAGCCATTCGACGAGTGCTTCGCGTTCCTGTTCCGCGGCTTCACCCTTGACTTCGCCAGAGGCCACATAGAGGCGGATATCATTCAGCCCCGCAATCCAGGCGTGAACCTCTGTCTCAGGAACCGCCACTGCGACGTTGCCATTGGGACCGAGCGCCTCGCTGATCACCTGGAGATTCTCCAGTTTCCCGCGGCAGATGTCGTTCTCATGGAGACTGCGCAACAACGAATTATCCCCCTCGTATTCCTCGTCCCCCTCTCGCTCAAAATCCGGGAGCAGACGTCGCAAAGCGGGATCCTGCGGGGCCTCCTTGTGCCCGCTGGGCATTCCCGTCATCTCCGCCAGCTCGTCCTTGGGTGCCGACTGCGCCCGACGGATCAGAGCCTCCGCGACGGTCGCCGCGAGATCCCCGAGAACCTCACGCTCCATCGGTTCGAATGTCGCGGTGAACCGTGCCCGTCCACGAAGCAGGCCTTTCCTGCGTTTCCATGCGTCCATCTCGTCCCCCTCAACCGGCCTGCTGCATCGTCGCCCACAGGCCCGCAGTGTGCAACTTCTTCACATCCGCCTCGACCTTGTCCTTCTCTCCCGAAGACACGACCGCTTTTCCTTCGGTATGGACCTGCATCATCAGTTCCGTCGCACGTTTCCGGTCATATCCGAGAACTGTCTCGAACACATACGTGACGTAACTCATGAGATTGACCGGATCATCCCAGACGATGCACATCCAGGGCAGATTCTCACTCGTGAGAACCTCGACATTCTCCGTCTCTACAGGTACTGGTGTGGGCGAACTCATGCCCCAAGAGTATCCGTTTCCAGCCAAACATGCGGAACCTCCGCAGCCGGACGGGAAGCTTCATCGACCAGATCAGAGGTCGAACAGTATCAGGGGACGAAACCATGGGACTACAGTGGTTTCCGTGAACCACATCACCCCGGAATCAACAGACAACCGACGCTCCAGCGCCCTACTGACGGACATGTACGAGCTCACGATGCTGCAGGCGTCCCTCCGCGACGGCACCGCAGATCGTGCGTGCGCCTTCGAAGTGTTCGCCAGAAGACTACCCAACGAACGCCGCTACGGCGTCGTCGCCGGCACCGAACGTGTCCTCCGCGCCGTGCAGGACTTCGTGTTCACCGAAGACCAGCTCACGTCACTTGACTTCCTCGACGGCCGTACGCTGGACTATCTGCGAAATTACCGTTTCTCGGGCCAAATCGACGGCTACCGAGAAGGCGAGCTCTATTTCCCACATTCACCGATCCTCACGGTCCGCGGCACTTTCGCCGAGTGTGTCCTCCTGGAGACGGTCATCCTTTCGATCATGAACGCCGACTCAGCGGTCGCGTCAGCAGCCGCCCGTATGGTTACCGCGGCGAATGGCCGAACGATCATCGAGATGGGCTCCCGTCGAACCCACGAATATGCCGCCGTGGCTTCCTCCCGCGCGGCTTATCTCGCGGGCTTCGATTCAACCTCAAACCTCGAAGCTGCGCACCGCTACGGCATTCCCGCAGGCGGTACCGCGGCCCATTCCTGGACCCTTCTCCACGTCAACGAGGACGGTAGCCCCAACGAGGAAGCTGCATTCCGGGCACAGGTCGATTCCCTCGGCGTCGGAACCACCCTCCTCGTGGACACCTACGACATCACGAACGGTGTCGAAACAGCGGTTCGGGTCGGCGGGCCCAGGCTCGGTGCCGTTCGCATCGACTCGGGAGACCTCGGTATGCTGACCCGGCAGGTCCGTCGCCAGCTCGACTCCCTGGGCAACCACAACACCAAGATCGTCGTCTCCTCAGACCTTGATGAGTTCGCCATTGCCGGACTATCCGGCGACCCTGTCGACATCTACGGTGTCGGCACCTCCGTTGTCACCGGCTCCGGCGCCCCGACGGCGGGCATGGTGTACAAGTTGGTCGAGGTCGACGGCAAGCCTGTCGCCAAGCGCTCGCGCAACAAGGCGAGCCGTGGTGGCGCGAAGCGAGCGCTGCGCACGCACCGTGACACGGGGACAGCGGTCGAGGAGATCGTCCTGCCGATCAGCGCCGAAACCCCTGACGTGGGAACATTGACCGCCCGTGAACTGACAATCCCGATGATCCGGGACGGCAAACCTGTGGACGGATTGCCAACGCTGAAAGAAGCCCGCGAGCACCTGGCAGCACAACTTGTCACTCTCCCGTGGGAAGGCCTCGCCCTGTCCCGGGACGAGCCCGCGCTCAGCGCCCGCTTCGTCGGGTTCTGACCCTCGCCCCGTCCGCTCGATGAGTACGGCCCCGGAATGTCTCAATGTTCCGGGGCCGTACTCATCGAGCGGACGGTTAGACTGCAGAACAGCCCATTCCGCACAGCCGCAATCAGCCCGGTTCCCGACCGCCTGGAATGCACCTCTGACTCATCGAACCCTTGCCGGGAAGGATCCATGCCTGAGACTGCCCTCTCGCCCGACACCATTCATCTTCTCGACGCTGCGGTGTCCGCGATCGGCGGAACCACGCGCCCCGGCCAGGTCGCGATGTTGAAGGCCGTGACGAAGGCGATGCGCGAGGAGCGGCATCTTGCGGTGCAGGCGGGCACGGGCACGGGGAAGTCCCTGGCGTATCTCATCCCGGCCCTTGCGCACGCGCAGGCAACGGGAACAACGGTCGTGGTGTCGACGGCGACGATCGCTCTACAGCGTCAGTTGGTGGAGCGTGATCTTCCCCGCCTGGCGGATGCGTTGGAACCGGTGATGGGGCGGCGCCCGACTTTCGCGATCCTGAAGGGCCGTTCAAACTACCTGTGTCTGAACAAGATCAGCCAGCCGGAGGCCTCGGAAGAGGCGCTGATCGATGAGTCGGATCTGTCGTGGATGGGTCGGCACATCGTACGCCTGAATGAATGGGCTCAGGAGACGGAGAGCGGCGACCGGGATTCCCTGGCTCCGGGTGTTCCCGATCTGGCTTGGAAACAGGTCAGTGTCACGGCCCGGGAGTGTCTGGGGGCCAGCCGCTGTGCGCACGGGGAGGACTGTTTCGCTGAGGCTGCACGCACGGAGGCACAGGATGTCGATGTGGTGGTGACCAACCACGCGTTGCTCGCGATTGACGCTTTGTCTGAGGGCACGATTCTGCCTGAGCATGACGTGGTGGTCATCGACGAGGCCCACGAGCTGGATGGGCGCATCACGGCGGTGGCGACAGCCGAGGTCTCCGGCCCGGCGTTGACGCTGCTGGCCAAGCGCGCGGGAAAGCTCGGCGCGGAGGGCCGAGAGGAGAAAGTCACCGATCTAGCCGGGGACTGGGAGAAACTCATCAGCGCACTCCCCGAGGGCAGGTGGAACGTGATCGATCCGTCAGCCATGTCCCTCCTCACCGCGCTCCGTGATGGGCTGTGGTCACTGCGACAGTCCATCACGCGTAGCCCCGACGGCGAGATCGCCAACGATCCGGCGACGGCTGCGGAACGGCAGTCCGTAGCAACGGCGCTCCAGGAGATCCACGATTCGATCATCCGTATCCTGGAGGTCTTCGCAATCGCCGATCCAAAGAAGCAGCAGGATGTGGTGTGGCTGAACCGGGATGACCGCCGTGGTGACACCCTGCGGGTTGCACCGCTCTCGGTCGCGGGTCTGCTGGCCTCGCGGCTGTTCGCGGAACAGACGGTGGTCCTGACCTCCGCCACACTGACCCTCGGTGGGCGCTTCGACGCCATGGCCGCAGCGTGGGGACTCACGCGTGGATCCTATGACAGCCTCGACGCCGGCACTCCCTTCAATCCGGCGAAGGCCGGGATCCTCTACACCGCGCGCAACCTGCCCGATCCCGGCCGGGACGGACTCCCGGAGCAGACGCTCGACGAAATCGCCGGTCTGATCACCGCAGCGGGTGGGCGGACACTCGGACTGTTCTCCTCCCGGCGCGCCGCGGAACAGGCGGCTCACGCGATGCGGATGCGGCTGCCGTTCGATATTCTCTGCCAGGGCGACGATGGAACGGGGGTGCTGGTGGAACGCTTCGCGAAGAGTGAAAACACCTGTCTCTTCGGCACCCTCTCCCTGTGGCAGGGAGTCGATGTACCGGGACGGACGTGTTCCCTCGTCATCATCGACCGGATCCCATTCCCACGCCCCGATGATCCTCTGTTGCAGGCCAGGAAGGACGCGGCGGACGCTGCCGGGCGGAATGGGTTCATGGAGGTCGCCGCGAGTCACGCCGCGCTGCTCATGGCGCAGGGTGCGGGACGGCTGCTCCGTCGTACCGATGATCGTGGTGTCGTCGCCGTCCTGGATAACCGACTGGTCACGCGCCGCTACGGTTCCTTCCTCATCAACTCGATGCCCCCCTTCTGGCGCACGACCGACCCGAAAGTCGTGCGCGGTGCCCTCGAAAGGTTGGTTTCGCGGTGATCTATCCCGCTTGTTCCCTACCCGAGCTCCTGTTCACCGGTGTTCTCCCGGATACCCCGGCGATCACCGATCCGTACCGCTCAGTCACCTATCCGCAGCTCGCCGCTGAAGTGGCCGAGGTCGCCGGTGTACTCCACGAGAGAGGGATCCGTGCAGGTGATCGCGTCGCGGTGCAGGTGCCCAACGGGATTGATTTCGCGGTCGTTTTCCACGCGGTGCTGTCGATCGGTGCGACCGTTGTGCCGATCGGGACGCAGGTGACTGCACAGGATCTCGCGTGGCAGTTGCGGCGAGCGGGAGTGGCTCTGCACATCGACGCTGCGGTAACAGCCGATCTCCGTGCGGCGGCGGGAACGGCGCTGGCCCCTCAACCCGTGGACCCGGATTCTGTGGCGGTGCTGCCCTTCACATCAGGAACGACGGCGACACCGAAGGCGATTCGGCTGACGCACCGGAACATCGTGTCGAACACGATGCAGTTCGCCAGGGTACTACCGTTGGCTGCGGGGGAGACGTGCATGTCCGTACTGCCGTTCACCCACGCCTACGGCATGACCTCCCTGCTCAATGCCCCCTTACACCTACGTGGCCACATCATCGCGGAACCATTTGATGCGCAGCGGTTCCTGCGGGGACACGGTGAGCACGATGTGGCACTCTGCTTCATCGCACCTCCGCTCGGGCGGCTACTGGCACACCACCCGCTCGCTGCGGAGACCGATTTCTCCGCCCTGCGCACCGTCATCAACGGTGCCGCTGCCCTGGACCCTGTCCTCGCAAGGAACGTCGAGCGCCGTACCGGGGCGCGGGTGATCCAGGGGTACGGGCTGACGGAGGCATCTCCGGTAACCCACCTCGCCATTGATCCGGATTGTCCTCCCGACACGATCGGGCGCCCGCTCCCGGACACGCTCGACCGGATCGTCGATCCGGAGTCGGGCCGGGATGTCGCACCTGGTGGCGCCGGGGAGCTGTGGGTCCGGGGCCCGCAGATCATGGAAGGCTACCTGGATGATCCGGAACGAACCGCCGAGCGGTTCCGGGCAGGTTGGTTACGCACCGGGGACTGGGCAGAACGTGACGGAACCGGCAGTATCCGGCTCATTGATCGGATCAGCGACGTCATAAATTCCCGGGGATTCCAGGTCTCCCCCTCCAAGTTAGAGCGCATCGTCACCGCACTCCCCGGAGTCGCGGACTGCGTGGTCACCCGGGGGTTCACGGTCGACGGTGACGAGTGCCCCGTTGCCTTTGTCTCCGCAGTGGAGGGAACTCACCTGGATCGGGAGACGATCCTGGCCGAGGTGGCATCGAGGACCGCGCCCTACGAGCGCATCCGTTTCGTGGAGTTCGTGGACAGTGTTCCGCGATCAGCGGCAGGCAAGGTACAGCGGCACTCGCTGCCCACGATCCGTCTCGACATGTGAGTGTCATCCCCCGGGCGCACCTCTGCGCAGGTGGATAAGCTGGTGGACATGAGCGAGATGACCTGGCCTGTGCCCCCGGAAACGCTGACTGATGGTGTGATCCGTCTGCGTCAACCCTGCGACGGTGACATCCCCGAGGTGTACGCCACCGCCGTTGATCCACTGTCGGTCAACTTCACCTCCGTCCCGGAGAAGTACACCCGCGCCATGGCTGCCGATTACCTCCGGGAATGCGCGGAGAACCCAAACCTGACGTTCTGGGCAATCGAGCTCACCGGCGATCCCGGGCACTACGCCGGAAATATCGCGCTCCGTCTCGTCGATGCTGCGGTTGGTACGGTCGCGGTGAGTTACGCTACCGCCCCCTGGGCACGCGGTCGACGGATCATGCCCCGCGCGTTGGAGCTGGTCGTCGACCATGCACTGACCCACGGTGTTCACCGCATCGAGCTGCACACCTTCGTCGACAATGTCCGGTCTCGATCCGTTGCCGAACGCTGTGGCTTCATCTTCGAGGGCGTTCAGCGGCAAGCTGCGCTCCACCGGGGCCGGTACGTGGACACAGCGCACTATTCACTGCTGGACACCGACCGATCCTGTTGATCGCCGCGATCTTTCCAGCGGCGACACGAATCAGACCGGTCCAGTCAGCCAGTGACGGGATGCCTGGATGTCGGTGTCCGGGCTGAACTCTCCCGGCCGTCGGGATGCACATGTCCTCGATATGTACCTCGGACAGATCCGGGAATGCGAAAAGCCAGGGGCAGGGCGGGATCGTATATTCCGCGTTCTACCGCATTCACCGTCTGTCGGGATACCCCAGACAGTTCCCCGAGCCTGGCCTGACTGAGTCCGGCCGTGCACCGAGGATCTGGAAGATCGTTCCTCATGTCCATTGGCTCAGTGTGACCAGATACCGAGCCGTAGATTCAGCACCACAGTCGAGACAACCCAGGTTGTGGCATAGACCGGCCAGACGAACATGTAGTTGATGTCGGGTGCACCGAGGAACACCTGCGCGCATCCGTAGCTGAAGGTGATCGCGGAACCACCCGCGAAAGCGATGGCCAGTGCCCTGAGTGTGATGCCGAACTCGAACTCGTCCTGGTCCGCGCACATGGCTGTCGCCCCTCCGAGAACAATCACCACGCCTGTGACGATGAGGATGAAAGCGATCTCGCGGGCGAACGGGACGGTGTCGTCGACAACGATCGCGAACACCAGGAACACGAAATACCCGACCATAGACACGACGAAGGTACGCTGCCCCTGTCGGAGCCGATTCCACCACTTCCGATTGTCCCGGTCACCGGGGTACGCATTCATGGCGTCCCACTCCATTCCTCTTGTGCAGGGACCATCCAGGCCCCTGCACGATTATGTCAAGTCTCCTTGACACTAGCCACCGGATCATGGAGCCATCAAGAAAGCTTGCTGGCTCACCTCGAAGCCGAGGCTGTCCTGATAGCCAGGACAACCAGTCCCCCAGCCCAGTTCAGTTCGCGCCAACCCTGTAGGTCCGAATATGCGGAACGCAACTTACCGGCAGTGTCGCCGGTGGAAACACCACCGTCGGTCGTCCCACTCACCGCCCCTGGGGAATCGAGTGGTCACCGCCGGCACAGTCATGATCATCCCCCCTCGCGCGATCAGTGCGACGTCCGGAGAATCCGGAACGACCTTGGACTGCGTGGCACCGGGAGGCATCAACGCCGCTTTCTCCCCCAATTTTCAGGGGACCATAACCGTCGAAACTGACCACGAGCTTCCCCGAATCTGCGGAAGACTACTTGACCGGTGGCGTGCAGACGCACAATTCGATCACCGTGATCGTCCCAGTCGATCCGCCATCGGAACTCGTGAAGGTGATCTGCCAGTACCGCCCGTCACTGGCGGGGAATCACGCGTGCCATGAATCGCCCTGGATATGCGCCTTCACCACCGGGGCACCGAATAGCTCGGACGCATGCTGCAGCGGGCTGCCCTGACCGAGGCCGTCAATCATCACCGACTCTCCGAGAGGAACAATGGCCACCAGGACACCCTCATAGTTGAAGTACCAGGGCAGTCTCGCCAGACGATCACGATCCGGCCATCATCGTTCTCCCCGGTCCGGAGATCCGGGAAATCACGTCTTCCCGCACAAATGGCGGAGATGCCGTGCGAGCCCAATGCCGTAGATCCCCGAATCACCGAGACACTCACGCGGCCCCGATGCCGACCGTGTTCACCGTCACCCCGGTGAGGTTTCCTGATGCTGCGGGCCACGTCTGCGGGATCACCATCTCCGCAGGTATCCTCTCCGTCCGAGAGCAACCCGATCGTCGCCGGTTCATCCCCGGCACAAAGCTCATCCTCGGCTTGCTCGAGTGCCCGCTTCAGCGGGGTGTATCCACGTGCTCCGATACCACCGATGATCTTCCATGCCTCTTCCGTGTTTCCCTTATCGGGTGGAAAGTGAATCGTGACATCGGCTCAGGCCTTCGCCAGGCCTTCCGGGAACGCGCCAAACATGTTCGGAGACTCGTGATCAGAGAGCGGAGTATCTTCTCCGAGCGGATCAAGCAGCACTAGGATATCTGTTCCGCAGCTTCGAGCCGTGTGACGCTGCCCGCCATCGTTAAGCATGCTGCCTGATGCGTCGTAGAACAGGATGAGCGGTGAATCCCCACCCGCCGTAGACGTTCCGACCGCCTCTCTCTTTTCACCAGATGCGTCAGTGCTTGATGGTGACGTTGAACCATCTGAACCATCGGTATCACCACATACCGCAATCAACGGAGCCGGAATGACGAGAAGACCAACGCAAAAACCCTGACGACTCGCGAACGAGAAATGGAACAACCTTCCCCGCGGGATTAGGCACATGACACCGTGATGGGTGAAAGAAAGCACTCCTACAACCGAATATCTCCAGAGCACCACTCTCCTCTGATGCTAACCTCCGGTTCTCGCACCACAAGCCCTCATTTCTCAGGGTCCCAGACAGACACTCTTCGCCACCATCCGTCACGGGGTACCGCACGACAAAGTACGGAACCGCACTGCGGACAGTGACACGCTCCCTGCCCCAGCGGACCAACTGATCTACAGAAACCTGCTGCCGCCCTTCATCGCCGCGCGGTCTCGGCTGACCATTTCACTGGGCTTTTCAGCAAACCGTGGGCAGCAACTGAAACGATGTCACCCCCGTGATCCCCCGGAGACTGCCCCGGTGATTCCATGCCGACAATATCTCCGTCACCCGAAACCCGGGGGCACCACTACGCTACGTATGGTGGCACGAGCGCAGCGATCAGCACCAGCGCCGTGACCGCCATCTCGCCGAAACCAACTGTCCTGGGACGCCAGGGCGTACCACGACGTGTGGCACGCCAGGGCATCCACCAGGCGCGAACCGCTACAAGCCCGAAGAAGGGTACGGCCAGGGGTGTCACCAGTCCGATGCCAGCAAGCACGAGAATCACGGCGGTCGCCGCGGTATGGTAAGTCACCGACCCGAGGAACCATGCCCGGTCCCCACGTTTGCGAATCAGCGTTTTGACGTACGGCACGGTTCCACAGAAGTAAAGGGCGAACACGGCGGTGCTCACCCACAGTCGTTCCGTCATAGGTTCTCCGGCAGCCCACGCGGTGACGGGAATCATCGCACAACTGGCGAGCACCGTGGATTCCCCGGAAACCAGCGAGCGAGGACGCCGTTGCCACGCCTCCCACACTGCGGCCGCGACGAGAGGCCCGAAGACAATGGCGAAAATGAGGATGCTGGGCTTCATGATGATGACAATCAGCGCAGCGACCGTGCAGATCGTACCGTACGTCAACAACGGGGTAACATAACGCTGTTTCCGCGGCCCGCGGGCCTTCAGCCAGAGACCCAGTGCAAAGAAGGCAAAATAGCCGATGAACCAAGCCGCCGCCAGCGGCAAATGGATCAGCGCGGGACGAGCCAGAACGATTCCCACCACAAGTGGGAGGATGACCATCACCCATGCACCATGCTGATCCGGCACCCACCCCGATACACCGCCCCGCTTCTTTCGTGCGCGTGTCGCCTTTTCCCGGCTCGCTGCCTGGGTCATCTTCGTCGCCTTCCTTTCAATTCAGGAAGGCTCGCGGTTCCTCATCTCTGCAACCTGTGGCAGATATCCCGTCACGGGAAGAGCGTGGCCTCCCTCGTCGCCCCCGGCCCTCGGGGTAGACGTCCCTGCACCCGACGCGTTTCTGGCGAGTCTGGTGGCGTCCGAGTATCGGAATCGGCCGCAGGTCCACTGTAACCGGTAGTAACGCTCCCATCCAGAGCCCCGGATCAGGCGATCATCAGTTCAATGGCACTCGGCGCAGCGTCCCATCGGATAACCCGGCCTCATCAATCTCTTCCCGGGAGATACCCATGATGTGCAGAACCTCATCGAGAAACGGATGATTAACGGCTGCATCAGCAACGTCACGCAGCGCGGGCTTCGCGTTGAAGGCAATCCCGAGGCCCGCCGCCGATAACATATCGATGTCGTTGGCACCATCCCCGACTGCGACAGTCTGGTGCATCCCGAGTCCCGAAGCGGCGGCGAACTCCGCGAGGAACTCAGCCTTCGCGGCGCGGTCGACGATCTTCCCAATGACGCGGCCCGTGAGCTTTCCATCCTCGATCTCGAGGGTGTTGGCTCGAACATAGTCGAGTTCGAGCTCCGCCGCGAGCCCCTCAAGCACCTGGATGAAACCACCGGACACCACCGCCGTTTTGTATCCCATACGCTGCAGGGTGCGAATGGTCGTGCGGGCACCCGGGGTCAGAACAATGTCCGCAGCCACTTCATCAATCACGGAAGCATCCAGTCCCGCGAGAACCGCAACCCGTTCACGCAGCGATTCCTCGAAGTCCAATTCACCCCGCATCGCCCGTTCAGTAACCTCAGCAACCTCGGCTTCCTTGCCCGCGTGCGCGGCCAGCATCTCGATCACCTCACCCGTGATAAGGGTGGAGTCACAGTCGAAACAGATGAGGTTCTTCGCGTACCGAACCAGTCCAGCCCGCTCGATCGCGATGTCGACACCGATCTCCTGGGTGAGTGTGGCCAACGCCTTACGTAATGCCACACCACCCCCGGGTTTCGGGTCCGCGACCGTGACCTTGAGCTCCAGACCTGTGACCGGGTAGTCGGAGATACCGCGGATCGTATCGATGTTTGCACCATAGTCGGCCAGCGTCTGACCAATGCGTGAAATGTGTGCGGCGGTAACCGGATCTCCGAGGACCACGACGGCGTGGGTCGACAGTGCCCGTGTGGATCGCAGTGAGTTCTGGACCTCGACCGTGACGGTCTGGCCGTAGGAACGGAGCGTCCCGGACAGGCCTTCGGTGAGTGTTTCCAGGTTCTCCGGGCTACAGCCCACGAAGGCCGCGAGATTCAGACGACCTCTGAAGAGCGACTGCTCAACATCGAGCACCTGGACGCCATGAGCGGCCAAAACTCGGAAGAATGCGGCGGAGACACCGGGACGGTCCCGCCCCACGACGGTGACGACTGCGGGAACTGAGCCCGGTGGAAGCGTGACGGTGATGTCCTGGATAGCAGGAGCAGCGGTACGGGCAGCATAGTTGATTGTCTGACTCACGATGCCATTGTTCCATGTCATCGCCCCCGGGACAGACATCACCCCCACAGAAACCATAGTTCCTGTGGGGGTGATGGTGCGTATGTCATTCGGTGATCAGACCCATGTGTGGTCCAGCCTGACCGCGTCGTACCGGGTGCAACTTACCTGTTCTTCTCCAATACCGGGGAGTCACCCGCCGGGCGACCGACGTGTGCCTCGGCACGCATGCGCTCAACCATGTGCGGGTAGTGCAGCTCGAATGCCGGTCGCTCCGAGCGGATCCGCGGCAAAGAGGTGAAATTGTGGCGCGGCGGTGGGCAGCTTGTAGCCCATTCAAGGGAATTACCGTAGCCCCACGGATCATCGACCGTGACGATTTCACCGTAACGCCAGGACTTGAACACGTTCCAGATGAATGGGATAACGGAGAGCCCCAGGATGTAGGCGAAGACCGTGGAGATCTGGTTGTAGATGGTGAAGCCGTCGCTCTCCAGGTAGTCGGCATACCGGCGCGGCATGCCCATGTTACCGACCCAGTGCTGGATGAGGAAGGTGCCGTGGAAACCGATGAACGTCAGCCAGAAGTGGATCTTTCCGAGCCGCTCGTTGAGCATCCGGCCCGTCATCTTCGGGAACCAGAAATACACACCGGCATAGGACGCGAACACGATCGTGCCGAACAGTGTGTAGTGGAAGTGCGCGACGACGAAGTAGGTGTCGGAGATGTGGAAGTCCAACGGCGGGGAGGCCAGCATGATGCCCGTCAAACCACCGAAGAGGAAGGTCACGAGGAAGCCGAAAGCGAAGATCATCGGTGTCTCCCAGGTGATGTGACCTCGCCACATCGTTCCCAGCCAGTTGAAGAACTTCACACCGGTGGGCACCGAAATCAGGAACGTCATAAACGAGAAGAACGGAAGTAGAACCGCTCCAGTGACGAACATGTGGTGCGCCCAGACCGCCATGGACAGGGCCGCGATGGACAGCGTCGCGAAGACGAGGCCGGCGTAACCGAAAACGGGCTTCCGGGAGAACACCGGGACAACCTCTGAGACAATTCCGAAGAACGGCAACGCCAGGACGTACACCTCCGGGTGACCGAAGAACCAGAACAGGTGCTGCCAGAGGATCGCGCCACCGTTGGCGGGATCGTAGATGTGTCCACCGAGCTTACGATCATAGAGCACGCCCAGCGCAGCAGCGGTCAGCATCGGGAAGATCATCAACGCCAGGATCGAGGTGACGAAGATCGTCCAAGTGAACACCGGAAGACGGAACATCGTCATACCCGGCGCCCGGAGACACAGGATCGTGGTGATCATGTTGACGGCCGACAGAATCGTCCCGATACCACCGGCGCCGACACCGACGATCCACATGTCCGCACCGATACCGGGCGAATGCGCGGCGTCAGAAAGCGGGGAGTACATGGTCCACCCAAAGTCAGCGGCGCCGCCCGGTGTGGCGAATCCAGAGAGCATGATGATGCCACCACCGGTGGTCAGCCAGAAACCGAAGGAGTTGAGTCGCGGGAACGCGACGTCAGGTGCACCGATCTGGAGGGGCATGACGAAGTTGGCGAAACCCCAGACAACAGGAGTTCCGTAGAGCAGCAGCATCACCGTGCCGTGCATGGTGAAAAGTTGGTTGAACTGCTCATTGGAGAAGATCTGCATTCCGGGATAGAAGAGCTCGGTCCGGATCAACAGGGCCATGAAGCCACCGAGGAAGAAGAAGCAGAAGGACATCATGATGTACATGACGCCAAGAAGCTTGTGATCCGTGGTGGTGAGCATCAACCAGGCGAGACTGCCCTTTCGACCGGTTCCCTTCGGAGCCGGTCGTGCTGGAGCGACATGTTGGTCGCTCCGTTTCTGTACAGCGGTCATTTGGTTCCTCCTGACTACGCAGTAGCCCCGACCAGCCAGGACTACCCATGTTTCACGCTCACTTGATCGTAAAGGATCGGGACTGGTGGTTCCAGCCGGAAGCAGCCCCGACAAACCAGTACAGAGCAGTTTTATCCCGGTTTCCCCCAGGGGAGTCACCGTTGACGCCGGTTGCCCCTGCACGCACTCCAAACACTCCAACAACACTGTGACATCGAACACCTTTGGGACTCATGTGATAAGTCTGCGTTTTCGAGATCAAAACACCACTTTTTCACCCCCGCTTGGGTTAGAGCTAAAGGTGTAGACGGTAAGACGCGGGCAATTCCCCTCGACCTAAATGAGCGTGACCCGACACCCGACAGGACCTCACGACTCCCGTCACATAGACATGTGTAGGCCCGTCCTATCCCCGATATCAACACCTCGGAGATGGGACGGGCCTACACCCAGGCACTACAAAAGACGACGGTGCCTCACGAACCGTCCGGCCGGCCGATCTAGAAATCCCAGTCGTCGTCCTCCGTGGACTCTGCCTTACCTATGACATAAGAGGAGCCCGACCCCGAGAAGAAGTCATGGTTCTCATCGGCCCCCGGGGACAGCGCCGAAAGGATGGAGGGCGACACCCGGCATTCATCCGTCGGGAAGAGTGCTTCATATCCGAGGTTGTTGAGCGCTTTGTTCGCGTTGTACCGGAGGAACCGCTTGACATCCTCGGTCCATCCAAGATCATCGTAGAGATCCTCGGTGTAGCCGATCTCGTTGTCATAGAGATCGTAGAGGAGATCGAAGGTGTACTCCTTCAGCTCATCCCGACCCGCCTGATCAAGCTGCTCGAGCCCCTTCTGATACTTGTACCCGATGTAGTAGCCATGAACCGCTTCATCACGGATGATCAGGCGGATGACGTCAGCGGTGTTCGTGAGCTTCGCGCGACTGGACCAGTACATCGGCAGATAGAACCCGGAGTAAAAAAGAAAGGACTCAAGCAGCGTCGAGGCAACCTTCCTTTTCAGGGGATTCTCCCCCTCGTAATAGGAGAGAATGATCCGCGCCTTCTTCTGCAGCGCCTCGTTCTCCTCCGACCAACGGAAAGCATCGTTGATCTCCTGCGTGGAGGCCAACGTCATGAAGATCGATGAGTAGCTCTTGGCATGCACCGATTCCATGAATGCGATGTTCGTGTACACCGCCTCCTCGTGCGGAGTGAGCGCATCCGGAATCAGAGAGACAGCGCCAACGGTCCCCTGGATGGTATCCAGCATGGTCAGACCCGTGAAGACCCTCATGGTGGCCTGTTGCTCAAGGGCATTGAGGGTATTCCAGCTCTTGATGTCATTCGACAGGGGCACTTTTTCGGGCAACCAGAAGTTGCCCACCAGGCGATCCCAGACCTCAAGATCTTTGTCATCCGGAATCGTGTTCCAGTTGATTGCGGCGATCGGGCACGGACGAGCCTCGGGATGCTTCTCGCGGTGCGCCGGGGTGGAGGGGGGACAATCCTGGGCCATGTACGTTCCTTTACTTACTGACAGATATGCATTCTGTACCGTCGCAGCGCGGAAATTCCGGCCCCGGAATCACCTGAGTTTCTCCGGCGACGGCTCCGTCCGGGGACTGGACGGGGGACGGCCACTAATCGGGCCACTGCTCGACCATACCGCCCGATGGGCGGTACTGCAGCGGCCGACTCCGCTAGGTACACCCCGTTCCCCGGAAAGGCGCCCAGACACCCCGACCCGGCCAATTTGCACGCCATATTTTTATGATTTCCCTCACAAAGGGTGCCCTGACCTGCAGATTTACCGCATCCCCCCTACTCCACTACCCGCCTCGGCGGATATCGCGAATAGAATCACCGCAACCATCACACCTGCCAATTCACCCCCCTCCCCAGGCGGCCCCGAACACCCCGTTCACGCTGGTCGTTTACACGAGAGGTAAAGTGATGAATCTCTCGGCCCTCTTCCCCCGAGATGGGGCTGCACCGCGACCCAAGGATGTCAAAACCAGCCCTCAAAACCCCCCTTTAAACTAAGCCAAACCATACCAAAAACACTAGTTAAGCTGGGCTTTACTTACATGCAGAGCCTACGGAAGTGCCTTACCATGAGAAACATGAAAATCAATTCGAAACTTGAAGCCGAAATCAACAAGCAGGTCACCGCTGAACTCGAAGCCGCAATGACCTACCTGCAGTTGTCGTACCTCCTCGACAGCCTCGGACTGACCGGCATGCGCGACTGGATGAAAGCCCAGTCCGAGGAAGAACTGGTCCATGCACAGCGTTTCGCCGACCACATGCTCGACCGCGACTGCGTTCCCAGCATCGGTGTCATCAGTGCACCAGATCTCAAGATCGACTCAGCCGCTGACGCCTTCGAGGCGGCACTGAAGCACGAACAGAAGATCTCCGGGATGATTCGGGATCTCACCCGTCTCGCCGCTGAAGAGGGCGATCTGGATTCCCGCCCACTGCTCGATTCCTTCCTCGCGGAACAGATCGAGGAAGAGTCCACCTGCAAGGAGATCCTCGACCGGCTCCGTCTCGCCGGTAACGACGGCTCCGGTGTCCTGCGCATCGACTCCGAGCTGGGGCAGCGTAACAGCGACACCCTCTGATTCCCCAACTCCAAATGGGCGGTCCGGTTCCCGATCACATGGTCGGGAACCGGACCGCCCATTTCATCGTCGTCGGCAGGCTGGGCTCCGCCCGGTCGCACAGCAGATCGTCGCAACAACCTCATCCAACGATCCACTGTTGTCAACGGTGAATCCGACTTCCCCGGGCATGAGCGGCTCCAGAATCTCCAACTGAGAATCCAGTAGCGACGGTGACATAAAATGACCTTTTCTGCACTCGATTCGGGTTCGGGTGAGGGCGGGGTCCGCAGTGAGGTGCACGAAGCACAGCGTCCCCCGGGCCTCCAAGAGAATTCTTCGGTAGCTCCGGCGTAGCGCGGAGCATGCGACGACGGTTCCCACCCCGCTACCGGAATGGACATTCATCCAGTCACGAACCGCCCGCAACCAGGGCAGCCGATCCTCATCACAGAGCGGTATACCGGACGCCATCTTCCACACGTTTTCCACGGGATGAAGATCATCCGCATCAATAATCTCGAGACCGCACTTCTCCGCGTAGGCTCGGGCGACGGTGGTTTTCCCACATCCTGATACACCCATCACCACGACGTGATCCGGTGGCCTCATCCGGGGTATCCCCGGTCCGGGTACCGCTCTCAACACGACAGCCTCCTACCCGACGGCTCCGCCGACCACATACACCGCAACCGCGAAAACGAACCCGGTAACCGCTATCAGCGTCTGGTTCACGGTCCAGGTCCGAAGCGTCGTCGCAGGGTCCATCCCCATGAGCCTACCCACCAGCCAGAAGCCCGAATCATTCACGTGGGACGCCGCAACGGACCCTGCAGCAGTCGCCAATACAATCGCCGACAGTTGCACAGCCCCCAGATCAGCGGCAGTGACGGCCGGGGCCATGAGTGCCGCAGCGGTGGTCAACGCGACAGTAGCTGACCCCTGGGCTATCCGCAGGATCACCGCAGTCAGAAACACCGCGAGCATCAACGGAACGCCAAGGCCCCCCAGGGTCTCCGCGAGAGCTTCACCGATACCCGTCGCCCGGAGAACGCCGCCGAACATACCTCCAGCCCCTGTTATGAGAATGACAGTGGCGACAGGCCCCAGCGCCCCGTCAAAGGCACGTTCAACCACCTCGCGCCCCATCCCTAATCGACTCCCCAGGAATACGGCAGCCACCAGAGTCGTGATCAGTAACGCCACCGGTGTCGCTCCGAGAAATTTGAGAACCTGCACCCATCCCTCATCAGGATCAACCCACCCCTCGGTTGCTGCCATGGCAAGTCCGGTGTTACCGAAGATAAGTAGAAGTGGCAGTATGAGAACGGCCAGAACCGTAGCAGTTCCCGCAGTCCGTTCGGGCATCTCGGAGTCCGCGACCACTGGGCCGCCCGCCAACAGGTCAGGTACCGCAAGCGGGAACCGATGTCCGCAGTAAAGGCCCCATCGATAACCCGAGAAATACCAGACGGGGCAAACCAAAAGAAGGCCAATGGCCAAGACCATCCCGAGGTCCGCGCCGTACAGCTCAGCAGCCACGATCGGCCCAGGATGAGGTGGTAAAAAGACGTGCATGACGCTGAAAGCACCGGCTGCCGGAATTCCGTAGCGGAGAACCGGTTCACCTAGACGCCGGGCGATCGCGAACACGACTGGCAGCATGACCATCAGACCAGCATCAAAGAAAATCGGAAATCCCACGATTAGTGAGCTGACACCGAGTGCCAACGGAGCACGATCCTCACCGAATGCCCTGGTCATCGATTCCGCAAGGTTCCGGGCACCCCCAGAAAGCTCGACGAGGCGCCCCAGCATCGCACCGATCCCGACGAGGAGAGCAACACTGGCGAGTGTCCCGCCGAAGCCATCCATCATTGCGGGAAGTACCTCTCCAACCGGTAGACCCGCCGCAAGTGCCGTCCCCGCCGACACGAGAACAAGCACCAGGAAGGCGTGCATCTTTAGCCGGATCACCAGAAAGAGGATCGTCGCGATCGCAGCCACCGCAATACCTAGCAGAGGGCCCGCTCCCAGCGTCTGGTGCCACATATCCATCAGCATTCTCCATCCATTGTTTTTATGATCCATTAAGCATTATCAGAGAACTTGTGGGAGACCCCCAACACCCCCTCAAATTTCGCGAGCGAAACAGAAAACCACATATTAAATATGACCATTATAAATTTTTCCCCCTTTTGGGGCTACGTCTTGGTAGCGCGACCTGCGAAAGTGGAAAACGGTCGCCGTTTCCGAACAACATGGGGTGGGACGAGACCTGTATAAACCTGTGAAACAGTTATGCTAAATAAATGCTACTGAAACCGGAGACATTTAGCTCCCGGCCTACAGTGCCATCAAAACCCGGACAACCACTTTCTACGGAAACAGAGAAAATCCAAATATGAGTGCACGCACCACTACCCATCCCCCGTTGCTTGACAGCGTCCTTGACAAACTAGGTTCCGAAATTGTCAGTGGAGAACTCGCCCCGGGTGAGACGTTCACCCTGCACGACATCTGCGAGCGCTTCACCATCTCACGGACGGTTGCTCGTGAGACGATGCGTGCCCTGGAACACCTTCACCTGGTTTCCTCCTCCAGGCGCATCGGCCTCACTGTCCAGCCCTCTTCTGCGTGGAAGGTGTTCGACAGCAAGCTCATTCGCTGGCGTCTGGAGTGCCCCACTGAGCGAAGTAACCAGTTAGCTTCCCTCACCGAGTTGCGGGAAGCCGTAGAACCAATCGCCGCACGCTCAATGGCACTGTCCGGAACCCCTACTGAGCGGGCCCGTCTCCGCGAACTCGCTGCCACGCTCAGAAGACTCGGCCATGAGGGACGGGGAGCGACAACAGAGTTCCTCAACGCCGACATCGAGTTCCACACCCTGCTGCTCACGGCTTCCCGCAATGAGATGTTCGCCGCCCTGTCACCGACCGTTGCAGCAGTACTCGCAGGCCGGACCGACCTTGGCCTTCAGCCAGAGTACCCGACGGATGAGGCGATGAATGTTCACGAGGCACTCGCAGACGCCATCCTCCGTAGCGATCCCGCTGAGGCTGAACGCCAGGCGCGCGCACTCGTTTCCGAGGTTGGCGCAGCCCTGGCCGTACAGCAGTCCTAGAAAATACGAACACCGAAGAAGGGGCACCCCACCGGGATGTGTACTCCAGTGAGTGCCCCTTCTTCGTTCGCCCGGCTTCTCCGGGCGTCTCTCATTTTCGGATTCAGAGCATGCAGCTCACGCACCCCTCGACCTCAGTGCCGACGAGTGCTGTCTGGCGGAGTCTGATGTAGTAGATCGTCTTGATCCCCTTGCGCCAGGCGTAGATCTGTGCGCGGTTGATCTCGCGTGTCGTGGCCGTGTCTTTGAAGAACAAGGTCAATGACAATCCCTGATCGACGTAACGGGTGGCCACTGCGTAGGTATCGATGATCTTTTCATAACCGATCTCGTATGCATCCGCGTAATATTCCAGATTCTCATTCGTCATGTACGGTGCTGGATAGTACACACGGCCAATCTTCCCTTCCTTTCGAATCTCGATGCGGGAGGCGATCGGGTGGATCGATGACGTGGAATTGTTGATGTAGGAGATTGATCCGGTCGGCGGGACCGCCTGCAGATAGCGGTTGAATATTCCGTGTTCGGCGATGTCAGCCTTCAGTTGTGCCCATTCCTCCGCCGTCGGTGTGTGAATCGACGATGCCGCGAAAAGTTCTTTGACCCGATCCGTTTTCGGCTCAAACTCCACCGGATCATATCGATCGAAGAAGCTGCCGTCAGCGTAGTCGGAGTCACTGAATCCCTCGAATGTCTCGCCCCGCTCCCTGGCGATCAGCATCGAGGCACGCAAGCACTCGTACATCACGGCGGCAAAGTAGGCGTTGGTGAAATCCAGCCCCTCTTCCGAACCGTAGTGGATACGTTCGCGTCCGAAGTAGCCGTGCAGGTTCATCTGCCCGAGGCCAATGGCATGGGCGGCCTCGTTGCCTTTGCGTATCGATGGCACGGAGTCAATGGAGGTCTGCTCACTGACGGCCGTCAGACCCCGGATCGCGGTCTGGATCGTACCCGAGAAATCCGGGGAATCCATCGCCTTGGCGATGTTCATAGAGCCGAGGTTGCAGGAGATATCCTCGCCAACGTGGGAGTAGGTGAGGTCATCGTTGTACGTGGAGGCCGTGGACACCTGGAGGATCTCAGAACACAGGTTGGAGAGGGTGATCCGACCATCGATCGGGTTCGCCCGGTTCACGGTGTCCTCGAACATGATGTACGGGTAACCGGACTCGAACTGAATCTCTGCCAGGGTCTGGAAGAAGGACCGGGCGTTGATCTTGGTCTTACGGATGCGCGGATCCTCCACCATCTCAGCGTAGTGCTCTGTGACAGAAACGTCGGCGAAGGGTTTTCCGTAGACACGTTCGACATCGTAGGGCGAAAACAGGTACATGTCGTCGTTGTTCTTCGCGAGTTTGAACGTGATGTCGGGGATCACGACTCCGAGAGAGAGAGTTTTGATGCGGATCTTCTCATCGGCGTTCTCTCGCTTTGTATCCAGGAACTTCAGGATATCGGGATGGTGGGCGTTCAGGTAGACGGCACCCGCACCCTGCCGGGCGCCCAACTGGTTGGCGTAGGAGAAAGAATCCTCGAGGAGCTTCATCACGGGGATGACGCCGGAGGACTGGTTCTGGATCTTCTTGATCGGCGCTCCAGCTTCACGGAGATTCGACAGTAACAGAGCGACACCACCGCCGCGCTTCGACAGTTGGAGCGCAGAGTTGATAGCGCGCCCGATGGACTCCATATTGTCCTCGATACGCAGCAGGAAGCAGCTCACCGGCTCACCCCGCTGCGCTTTTCCACAGTTGAGGAAGGTGGGTGTAGCTGGCTGGAAACGGCCCGTCATGATCTCTTCAACGAGATGCTCGGCCAGCTCCTTGTCTCCTGCGGCGAGCGTCAACGCGACCATGCACACGCGGTCCTCGTAGCGTTCCAGGTAGCGGCTGCCATCGAAGGTCTTGAGGGTGTAGGAAGTGTAGTACTTGTAGGCACCGAGGAAGGTCTGGAACCTGAACTTGTGGGCGTAAGCCTGTTTGAAGAGGGACTTGATGAAGTCAAAATCGTACTGTTTGACGACCTCGGGATCGTAGTAGTCATTCTCAAGCAGGTAGCGGAACTTCTCCTCAAGGTCATGGAAGAACACGGTGTTCAGGTTCACATGCTGGAGGAAGTACTGGTTAGCCGCCTCGCGGTCCTTATCGAACTGGATCTGCCCCTCGTCATCATAGAGGTTCAGTAGCGCGTTGAGCGCATGGTAATCGAGCTTGTCTGACTTCTGGACTGGCTCTGGAACGGTTTTTCCGATCTCTGACATGTCTCTCCTGATTTCGCCGCTTCCACGGCGATTGGGTGGGTGGGTGATAAAGCGAAAAGTATATGGGTGTTATCCGGCCGGAGCCGTGTGCGCAGCCCTGGCATCCGTCAGCAAACCCAGTTTCGCACCGTGCTCCACTAGGCCGTGACGCAGGGTGGCAACATCTTCAGGCGTGCCCATGAGCTCGAAGCGATAGACGAAGGGGACGCCGCATTTAGCGGAGATGACGTCTCCAGCACGGGCGTAGTCGACACCGAAGTTGGTGTTTCCACTGGCGACGACCGCACGAATCAGACTGCGGTTGTGTGGGTTGTTGAGAAAGCGGACAACCTGGGACGGAACCGGCCGTGATTCATGTCCGGCAACAGAGGCTCCACCGCCATAGGTGGGGCAGATGAGAACGTAAGGTTCGTCGACGACCACCGGGGGATCAGCACGGCGCAGCGGGATACGGACGCTCGGGAGATCCAGATGGCCGACGAACCGGTGGGTGTTCTCGGTAACGGATGAGAAGTAGACGACGAGCATCGTCCGTGGTCACTTCCTTTCCGGTGCTGGTGACTGGTGAGATTCGACGGAACAGGCGAAGCCACCGTCGCCACGGTCCGAGCTTTCTTTCCGGTTGTCCATCAGTTTTGGGTGAGGACACAGCGAAGGCCGCGCGGCGGGACGGTTGCCACCACCCTCCGCACGGCCCTGTTTCACTCACATTCCGCGATGACCGCCCTGAATCTAGGCGACCTGTGCCGCCAGTCCACGGATACGCTCCGGACGGAAACCCGACCAGTGTTCACCATCCACCTCGACGACCGGGGCCTGCAGGTACCCGAGAGCCATCACGTAATCGCGGGCTTCATCGTCAAGGCTGATGTCGACAAGCTCATAGTCGAGGCCCGCGCGATCCAACGCCTTCTTGGTCGCGTTGCACTGCATGCATGCGGGCTTACTGTAAACGGTGATGGCCATGAGTGAGACTTCCTTGTGTATTCGAAGCTTATGCGTCTGCGTCCGAGCGGTGATGCAAGCTGCCGTTGGGCGACTGTCCAGGTCTCCGCCGAGGGCCGATCAGATGAACGTCGGCTCAACCGGTGACAGGTAGGAACACTATACTTTGTGGTCAATCGAATCAAGTTACACAACATATAGTAGTTACGGCCATTAAACTCCCAGCAAACCCCCGCTCGGCGGCACAATATCTGCCCTTGCCGCCCGCCATGAAATTACACGCATGTTGCCCCGACTCGAACCATCCAGACATTTCCCCAGTTCACCCCGGAACAAACTCACTAATGTTACAAAAACGTTATAATTCAAGGCCTTCCCCGGAGGGACGATACAAAAAAGAGCCGGGCGGATGAAAGAGTTTCCTCCCTCATCCGCCCGGCTCTTTCCGGGACACGGCCAATTAACCCTGACGAGCCTTGAAACGCGGGTCCTTCTTGTTGATCACGAACACCTTGCCGTGACGACGCACGACCTGGGCGCCCGGCTTGTTTTTCAGCGACCGAAGTGACTTACGGACCTTCATCGGGCGCTCCTTTCTCTCATGCGCGTGGACCGGCGACCGCCGGTTTGTCTGCTTCCCTGACCGGTTCCAGTCCCCGACACCGGTTGTGTACGCTACCTGGTGACATATCGGGACGGCCTTGTCATGACACGAGGACTAATACTATCGGAAGGTATCCTGCGGAACAAACCACCTCCGCCAAGCTCCGCCCATCGACAGTCGGACGCGGGTGTCCGGTCCGCTCACTAGACTGGTCGACCATGACCCCCGAACAGCAGCTCACCCGCGAAAACATCATCGCTTCCCTGCATACGAAACCGGAGATCGATCCGGCTACGGAAGTGGAGGAACGAATCACCTTCCTCGCAGACTACCTGCGCAAAACGGGATCGTCCGGCTACGTTCTCGGAATCTCGGGTGGCCAGGATTCGACTCTCGCCGGCCGCCTGGCTCAACTTGCGGTGGAACGATTGAGAGATTCGGGCACCGAGGCAGCGTTCCACGCCGTGCGCCTCCCCTACGGTGTTCAGTTGGACGAGGACGATGCGCAGGTGGCCCTCGACTTCATCCGTCCCGACCACACTCTGACGGTGAACATACGGGAGATCGCCGACGCCGTCGACACCGCAGTGTCTGCGGCCCTCCGAATCACCGCTCTAGGGGACTTCAACAAAGGTAACGCGAAGGCACGCGCGCGAATGCTCGCGCAATACGCCATCGCGGGAGAAAAAGGGGCTTTGGTGATCGGAACCGACCATGCCGCAGAAAACGTCACCGGCTTCTTCACCAAGTTCGGCGACGGCGCCGCTGACGTCCTTCCCCTGTTCGGGCTCTCGAAGCGTCAGGGTGCTGCTCTCCTGGCCGAACTCGGGGCACCCAGCTCGACGTGGACGAAGGTCCCCACAGCAGATCTCGAGGATGACCGCCCCGCGCTTCCTGATGAGGAGGCGCTGGGGATCACCTACCGGCAGATCGACGACTACATCGAGAACACAACCGTCGATGTCCCCGACGCCGCAGTACAACGATTGGAGCACCTGTGGCGAATCGGCCTGCACAAACGCGCCCTCCCGGTCACTCCCCATGATGACTGGTGGCGCTGATCAAGTCCGGTCACGAACTTTCCCCGAGCAAGCGGAGGACATTACCCGCAGTCCGATGGAGTTCCCGCCCGTATGTAGATCCGTGGGTCAGGGCATGGACCGCGAGTGGGTGGAGCTGGTGGATCGGAGTTGAGACCATGAAATCCGGGGATGCCCCGGATTCCTCGACGTAACCCCGACGGATCTCCCCGAGATGAGGTGCACCGAACAGGGCGAGCATGGCGAGATCGGTTTCCGGGTTGCCTCCGTGCGCGGCCGGATCAATGAACACCGGCCCCGTCGTTCCGAAGAGCAGGTTCCCCGCCCACAGATCACCGTGAACCCGTGCAGGAACAAGATCCCAGCGGTGCCCTCGGAGCGCAGCGCAGGCACGTTCCACGAGATCAACCGTTTCCGTGGTGACGGTTCCCCGTCCATGGGCCTCACGGACGAACGGAAGTACCCGCTGCTCCGTGTAAAATTCCGCCCAATCATCCGTCGGATCACAGCGTTGGGGAATGGAGCCGATGTAGTTCGTGCCGCTCCACGGGTGCCCATCCGGCGCAGGTGGGCACCCGAATGCCTCTGCCCCGGAGGCATGTATCCGGGCCAGTTCACGGCCCGCATGATAAGCGGCTTCCGGGGTCGGCCGAACCACTTCGACCATTTCAGTGGTTATCGACGCACCATCGACATCCAACACGTCGACCACACAGGAACTTCCCTCACGCAGCCACCGGAGTCCGGCAGCTTCCGCTCGGGCAGCATCCGGTGAGTACGTCCGTTTGATGAATCCCACCTGGTCAGTAGCGCTCAGGTTCATCGCCGAGCACGAACTCACGCCCGTTCAACTCTCGTGGCGTGATGCAGACATAGTTGTACTTCAGGGTCGGCAGCCAGGGCTTGAGCGGCAAGGTGTCTGCGTGCTGGATCGCAGCACTGGATTTCAGCAGCTCCGCCTCCCCCTTGACCACAACCGACCACGCACGCCCATCCACGACCTCGTCGGCTTCGAAGAGCACGTCGTGGTTGAGTTCGATCGTGAACAGTTTGGATCCCTCAGCGGTACGGAAGTAGATCCGCCCCTCATCCGTCACGAAATTGACAGGGAAGATGTCCATGTCGTCGGAACGCCGCACGACAACACGGCCGAGTCGAACACGCTCTAGACGTTCGATGCACTCCTCACCGTTGAGAACCTTGATGATGTCATCGTTATTTTCCATGACTCCATTGTTGCACCGAAATGATCTGCAGGTGTGCCCGGACCCTGTGACAGGCACCCCAGCTAGGGGCTAGGTAGCAGACTCCACTGTCCGAGACAGCCCGACCCCGCCGACACGTGGGCGCAACCACTACGCCCGAACGGGGAACCGGGATTCAGACTCCGACATCGAGCACCATACGGCCCGCGAGCCGTCCACCCAACAAATCCTCACCCGCCTGCACGACACCGGAAAGAGGAACGAGGGTGGTGATCCGATCAAGGGCATCAAGGTTCAGATGGGTCGAAAGCAGATTCCATGCCTGCCTCCTGAGCGCTATCGGTGCATCGACCGAATTAATACCGAGGAGTTTCACCGAACGCAGGATAAAGGGCATGACATTCCCCGGCAGGTCCGGCCCTTGGGCGAGACCGCAGGCAGTCACCGCACCACCCCATTTCACCTGCGCGAGAGCATTGACCAGGGTATGCGAGCCCACCGAATCGATTGCTCCGGCGTAGCGCTCCGACTGCAGCGGCCTGCCGACGCCCGCCAACCCGTCTCTGTCGATAACCGTGACGGCACCCAGTTCCCGCAGCATCTCCCCATGTTCATTCGCCCGCCCAGTTGCCGCGACAACTTCGAAACCGAGGCTGGTGAGCAGCAGGATCGCCGTACTACCCACGCCTCCTGTCGCTCCGGTGACCAATACCGGCCCGTCATCCGGAGTGACGCCCGCCCCGCTGAGCGCACAGACGGAGAGTGCGGCGGTGAACCCGGCGGTTCCGACAGCCGCCGCCCGAACTGTACTGATCCTCTCCGGAATATGCACGGTCGACGCCGAATCGATCCGTAGTCTGAGGGTGTACCCACCAGCCCGTGTCTCCCCCAGCCCGGCGCCGTTGAGAACAACGCGGTCCCCCGGGGAAAAACGGGCGGAGCCACTGTCGACGACGGTTCCGCAGGCGTCAATCCCCGGAATCAGCGGCCAGGTCCTGACAACACCCTTCGTCCCCCGGAGCGCGAGTGCATCCTTGTAGTTCAGGCTGGAGTACTCGACGTCAATGAGCAAGTCACCTTCGCCGTACACCGTGTTGTCTCCCGCGATGACACGGTGAATGACACTGTCGGAATCCGTGGGACGTTCAACGATGATGGTGGTCATTCCCCAAGTCTAGGCATCGCGCACCCGACGGGTATCCTCACGCAGTCATCTTCTCACGATCCGGACGAATCAGGCTCCACGCCACAACAGCACCAAGCAAAGCCATCACAAAAATGACGATGTAGAGCCTTCCGGTGGCTGCACCGAGTGCCTCCAACTGACTGGTATACGGCCCCTCCGCCAGAACTCCGGTAAACACCGTGCCGAGAACCACCGTGCCCACTGATGCACCGATCGGGAAGAAACTGTTGATCAGTCCCGTGGCCATACCAACCTGCTGAATCGGCACCGAGCTTGTCGCAACATTCATCAGTGGGGTATTCACCAGTGCGTTACCTGCGCCCCAGACCATCGTCGCCGGAATCAGCCACAACGGATCATGCAGTGCGGTCAACTGCCACACGAACACCACAGCGGCCACAGCGATCAACACACCACCAACCGCGAGCACACTGTTCACGGGATACCTGCCCTGTAGTTTTCCTGCGCCGATGGATCCAGCCATGGCACAGGCACCAAGCGGAAAGAAGAGCAGCCCCGTTTGCAGTGGCGAGTAGCCATGTCCCTCCTGAAGATAGAGCATGAAGTAAACCATGGCACCACCGGTGATGAATCGGTTGATCACCGCGATCAACGAGATCCCGAGGAAAGAGGGGCGGGTGAGCAGACGAAGATCGAGTACCGGAGCGGAGCAGCGAAGTTCACGGGCTGCAAACAACGCCAGCAGAACAACCGAGGACCCGAGCAGGGTGAGCACCGTGTTATGCAGCCAGCCATCTTCCTGAGCACGGGTGACACCGTAGTTCAGTGCGAGGAGAGCACCCGCGAGAAGTACAGCCCCGGTGAAGTCAAAGGGCCGGGAATCCCGCTGCCGGTCATGGTCCATCGGCAGATATCTGACCGCGATGACGACCGTGAGCACACCCAGCGGAAGATTGATCAGGAACATGGAACGCCAACTAAATGCATCGACGAGCAGGCCTCCGATCACCGGTGAGAGCACTGCAGAGATTCCTACCGCACCGCTCCAGATCGCGATAGCCATCGTTCTACGTTCACCGTCGAAGCACCGTGCCATGAGCGGCATCGCATTGGCAAACATCACTGAGGCGGAGATGCCCTGGGCTGCCCGGAACCCGATGAGTGCACTCATCGAAGGTGCGAGACCACAGGCGGCGGATGCGACGGTGAACGCAACGATCCCGGTCATGAACATCCGCTTGCTGCCAAGCCGATCACTCAGTGCCCCCGCCGGTTGAATCAAGGCACCGAACGCCAGCGAATAGGCAACGATGATCCACTGCATCCGGCTGAGAGTCGCGTCCGTCAGCTCTTCCGCGATGGCCGGTAGCCCGACCGCAACGATCATCATGTCCGCAACCATGAGCGAGGACGCCAGAACAACTACTGTGAGGGTCCATCTCTCAGGTGCGGTGTACCGAACTTTCACCGCTTTTCGCTGCTGCGTCATATCCACTCCTAGTTTTCCCCGGTGCGCCCGATGGCACCGACAAGCGTAAGGGTAGGGTATGCCTAACCTATTTGCAATAGCTAGTGTGTAATACGTAATTCCCGGCATCCGAGGGTAGAATCGGAGACATACGTTCCACAGTCAGGAGCTCCATGTTCACCAGAGGCCCCGGCCGACCCGCGAAGATCAACCGCGTCGACATCGAACGGGCCGTCCTCACTCTGGGGTTCACTGACGCAAGCACAACGGCGATCGCCCGCCATCTCGGAGTTGATCAATCATCCCTCTACCGGCACATCGGCTCCCGGCGCGAACTTCTCCGCGGAGCAGTGGACCGAGCCATCGCAGAGAACACCTCAGATTTCTCCCACTCCACGTGGCGAAACTACCTAACCGGACTCGCTGAACGCGAGTGGTCTTTCCTCGCCGAACATCGGGGAATCGCCGGAGTCCTCCAGGATCTCGAGGCAACCCCACCCTCCGGCATCATCAGACTCCTGGAGGAATCGGTTCAGGTTCTACACAAAACCTACGACTGGCCCATCCCCGATGCCCTACTGATTCTTGACACCCTCATGGACATGACGATAGACACCGTCAACCGCACGGAACGTCTACTCGCAAAAGTCGACGCCACCGATCTCGACACTGCGGCCGGCGATCTTCTCCGGCACTCAGAACTCTCCACAGATATCACGGGCACACTCAGCGACATCATTGAAACCGGTCTGGACCAGTGGTGGCGTCGAAAGGTGGAGCTACTTCTCGACGGTGCCGAACGGCTGGCCCCTCATCACGGTGGCACCGACTGACCTCAGCCACAGATATCGTGCAGTGTGGAAACACAGAGAAAGAAGAGCACTCCGTTTCATCGCGGAGTGCTCTTCTTTCATTCATGAGAAGTGGAGCTAAGGGGACTCGAACCCCTGACCCCCACACTGCCAGTGTGGTGCGCTACCAGCTGCGCCATAGCCCCTGATATGAACTTGATGTGCCCGGGGTCGAAACCTGCGGGCGGTGCACCGGAGTGATTTTTAATCTTCCGGTTCACAGTGGAGCTAAGGGGACTCGAACCCCTGACCCCCACACTGCCAGTGTGGTGCGCTACCAGCTGCGCCATAGCCCCTTGTTTGCGACTCCCCCAATCTACACGGTAGAACCCTCTGCGAACAAATCACCTGTTCCCCGCACAACACAATGATGGTGGAGTCCCATCCGCCCACGGACGTGACTCCACCATCGAGTGAGACCGGGAATTAGCCGGTAACCGTGGCCACCCAGTTCTCCAGCGGGACATCCTCGCCGTCACGAATGATGCGCGGGGAGGAAACACGGCCCGTCTGCGCCTTCAATTTCTCGGCGTTCTCAGCGGCGATCTCATCGAATCGTTCCTGCTCTGCGCCGGAACGGATCTTTGCAACGGTTTCTTCATTCGCCCCGACCTTGAGTGCCGCATCCGCAAAATTGTTATAGTCCCACTTGCCGAAGATCTTCGCCTGCTCGTCCATCAGCAGCGTCCGGAAATTCCAGTAGACCTCTGCGTCACCACTCTCTGCGACGGTCAGTGCGGCGGTGCCCGCCAGCGTAGAGTGTTTGCCGTCACCGGCAGAAACGAAGCTCAGCGGGTGGATGTTGACAATCAACTCACCGTCAGTGATCGCCTGTTTCATGTCACCGTCCGTCGCTTCAGCCAGTTCCGCACAGTGCGGGCATGAATAGTCCTCATAGAGATCAACGGTCGGAGTGTCGGATCCCGCCGAGTCCGAGGCGAGGGCGATGTACCCGTCCTCGTGATTCACGGTGAAGGCGACTGGTTCGATTTCTACCGGCTCTTCCTGATTACCCGAGATGACGATGTAACCGATCACGAGCACTGCCACACCCAGTACAGCCAGCAGTGCCCAAAGGAAACCATGCCCCTTTTCATTCGGGGACTTGATCTTGGTGCTCACGTTCTTTTAAACCTCTACGGTTGAAGTGGATATTCGGTCCGGGTATTACTGCGACCAGCACAGCGCCCGATCGGGCGAGCCCCAGCCGTCACGAACGTGGGGTGCCCCGCGAGGAGGCCGGTGGCACTCCCCGATCTAGCAGCCTAGTCCCCGTTCAGCCGTGGAGTGCGAATCGTTTGAAAGGCCAGCGAAGAACGACCCAGGACAGAACCAGGAACACGACATCCCGGAGAATCTCCGAAAGATAATTCCACCAGGTCACCTCAGCATTTGCGCCGCCTCCGCCAAAGCACCCACAGTCGATGGACAGACCGCGGGACCATGCCCAGCCAATGCCTCCGATGAATACAAGGAGGAGCACCCCGGAAATGAAGGCACTAAAACGAAGGAAAAGACCGATGAGGATGAGCACACCGAGAATCAACTCACCGATCGGCAGGACTATTGCTATAAGGTCCGCGGTATCGTCACTGAACAGTTCGTAAGCTCGAACAGCCTGTTTGGTGGATACAGGCTCCGTGATCTTCTGCCACCCGCTGTAGAGCCACACCACGGCGAGAGCGAGCCGGGCCAAGGCAGAAACAACATCAAGGACCACCGATCGGCTGTCGTACCTCGCCGGGACAAACTCAGGCTTCGCGGCCTCGACATGTGCCGCAGGATTCATCGACATATTCTTCATATTTTTGGTCACAATCGCTAACCCTAGCGCAGATCATGCATCTCGCGTCGATTCATCTTTCCCCGGAAGGCCATCGACAGCGGGGCCGCGGCAGGATCGAGACGACCCCAATCCGACAGCCCCGCCGCAGATCAGCTCCGACAGCCCCGCCGCAGATCAGCCTCCCAGCACCTCCGAAACCAGTTCCTGTGCCTGTGCCTGAACCTCACTCAGGTGTTCCTCTCCCAGGAAGGACTCCGCGTAGATCTTGTACTTGTCCTCGGTTCCGGAGGGACGCGCCGCGAACCAGGCAGATTTCGTCGTAACCTTCAGTCCGCCGATCGCTGCGCCATTTCCGGGTGCTTCCGTAAGTTTCGCGGTGATCGCTTCACCAGCCAATTCCGTGGCTGTGACATCAGCCGGCGACAGTTTCTTGAGCACCGCCTTCTGCTGCCGGTTCGCCGGGGCATCCGTCCGCGCGTAAACCGGACTACCGAACTTCTGCTCCAGCTCCGCATATCGCTCCGACGGGGTCTTCCCCGTCGCTGCGGTGATTTCACTCGCCAGCAGATCAAGGATGATCCCGTCTTTGTCAGTGGACCACACGGATCCATCCCGCCGCAGGAAGGAAGCACCCGCAGACTCCTCACCACCGAAACCGATGGTGCCGTCAATGAGACCCGGTACGAACCACTTGAACCCGACGGGAACCTCGACGAGTGTGCGTCCGAGTTCAGCGACGACCCGATCAACCATCGATGAGGACACCAGGGTTTTACCGACATTGATGCGCTGATCCCAGTTGTGCCGACGCCGGAAGAGATAATCGATGGCCACTGCGAGATAGTGGTTCGGGTTCATCAGCCCCGCATCCGGGGTGACGATGCCGTGCCGATCCGCATCCGCGTCATTTCCGGTCGCGAGATCAAAGCTCCCACGGTTCGCCACGAGCGACGCCATGGAATTCGCACTCGAGCAGTCCATCCTGATCTTGCCGTCGGTGTCCAGCGTCATGAACCTCCACGTCGCATCGACCCGAGGATTGACAACGGTCAGGTTCAGTCCGTGAGCATCCGCGATCGCGCCCCAGTAATCCACCGCGGCACCACCCATCGGGTCCGCCCCGATGGTCAGACCCGATTCCCGGATCACCTCCATATCCACCACATTCGGCAGATCGGCGATGTAGGTGTCCATGTAGTTGTGCCTGCTGCAGCGCTTGTCGAGAACACCGGACACCGGGGTACGCAGCACTCCCGCCATGCCTTCCCGAAGCAGATCATTCGCGCGAGCGGCGATCCAGTCGGTGGCGTCAGTGTCCGCTGGTCCACCATTCGGAGGGTTGTACTTGAATCCGCCGTCACGGGGCGGATTGTGCGACGGCGTGATGATGATTCCGTCGGCTCGACGGGGATCTGTTCCCGTCACACCACCATCGAGCCGGGCGTTATGCGCAAGGATCGCGTGCGAGACAGCCGGCGTTGGGGTGTACCGCCCGCGGTCATCGACCAACACCGAGATGTCGTTGGCAAGAAGAACCTCCAGCGCGGAGACCATCGCAGGTTCGGAGAGCGCATGGGGATCGCGACCGATGTAGACGGGACCCCCGATCTTCTCCCGCCTGCGATAGTCGACGATCGCCTGCGTCGTCGCGAGGATGTGGTTTTCATTGAACGCAGTGTCCAGGGATGAACCCCGGTGTCCGGATGTCCCGAAGGCAACCTGCTGGTCAGGGTCCTCCACATCCGGGGTGCGGGTGTAGTACGCGGTGACGACCTCCGCGATGTCGATGAGATCACTGTCAAGGGCGGGTTGGCCTGCGCGGTCGTGTGCCATGTCTGTGGAGGCTCCTTCTTGTTCGACGGGTTGCCGGGCGGATGCATCGGGTACTGCACTGACGACACCCGTCCGCGGACTCACCCCCAATCTTCCCCCGAATTTGTCCGGCGCGCAGGGAATCACCCCCAGGATTCTCGTCTTCACGATATTTCGGAAATAGCCAGGAAAACCCCACGCAAAGCCGGGGGTGACCATGGGGGACGGTAATCAGGGAAAACCTGTGCTAACTAAACAGAACCTGTAATTTTCTACAGTATGTCCACGCTGAATGATCTGCTCGTCACCCTATCCGGCATCATCTGGGGCCCATTCCTCCTCATCCCGTTACTCCTAGGAACCGGACTGTACCTCACTATCCGGCTCCGCGGACTCCAGTTCCGCGCCCTGTTCCTCGGTTTGCGTCACGGTTTTGTCGATGCCAACGACAAAGAGGGAGAGGGTGACATCTCCAATTATCAGGCACTGACAACCGCTCTCGCCGCCACCGTCGGTGTCGGCAACATCGTCGGCGTCGCCACCGCACTCGCGGTCGGTGGACCAGGCGCATTGTTCTGGATGTGGATGACCGGACTCGTCGGTATGGCCTCCAAGTACACAGAGGCCTACCTCGGTGTCCGATTCCGCGTCACTGATTCAAAGGGCAACCAGTCCGGCGGACCACAGTATTACCTGAAGCGTGGTATTAAAGGCCCACTGGGCCGCTGGCTGGCACTGTTCTTCGCGATCCTCACCCCGATCGCGGCACTCGGCATCGGAAACCTGACTCAAGCCAACGCAGTGGCTGCAGGTATGGAAGACACATTCGGTGTGGATCCCTGGATCTCCGGAATCATCATGTTCGTTTGCACGGGAACAGTGCTGCTCGGCGGAATCCGGGCCATCGGCACCATCACATCCGCCTTCGTACCGCTCATGATCATCCTCTACATCGGCGGTTCCCTCGTCGTACTGTTCCGGAACGCCGCAGGTATTCCCGCCGCATTCGGTCTGATCTTCACCGACGCATTCACGGGAACCGCCGCCGTGGGTGGGTTCGCCGGCTCCGCGATCATTCTTGTCCTTCAAATGGGTGTGGCACGAGGCATTTTCTCGAACGAATCCGGTATCGGCACCGGAGCAATCGCGGCAGCCGCGGCAAAGACCTCGCATCCCACTCGCCAGGGACTCGTCTCCATGACCCAGACGTTCATCGACACCATCGTTGTCGTCACCTTCACCGGCCTCACGATCATCACCACCGGAGCATGGGACCTCGGCAAGGAACATGCCAACATCATGACCGCGGAAGCATTCTCCCGGGGACTCCCCGGACAATGGGGCGGGACCATCGTCTCCATGTCCGTCGTGTTCTTCGCTTTCTCCACGATCCTCGGCTGGTACTACTACGGGGAACGCTGCCTGCAGTCGCTCTTCGGAACCCGATCGACCGTCCCCTACAGGATGCTCGCAACCGTCTGCGTGTTCATCGGTGCGATTTCCGAGCTCACCCCGATCTGGACCTTCTCCGACGTTGCCAACGGCCTGATGGCGCTGCCCAACCTCATCGGACTGCTGATACTGTCGGGCCTCGTCGTCAAGGAAACCAACGCCTACCTGAAGTTCGATCCGGACCTCCGCAAGTCCCCCGAAGAATGCCAGGAATTCCTCGTTCGCCAGGAAATGGACTGGAAGTAGCGGGTACGTGAGTACAGCGGAAGCGGCCGCCTAGCCGACACCCGTTCGGCTCAACCGGTTACAGCGTCAAACCGGCGGATGCGGGGTAGTCAATCCGCTGCCTCCGCATCGCCGGAGATCACAGCGCGCCTGCTACACCAAAACACCACTCAACCCCACACGGAGCGCATATCCACCATTCACCGGCCCCACCCCGTTCCTCCGAAGATCACCTTCCGAACGTCTTCACCGCCACCGCCACCACCGGTGGTAATGCCGAGGCGGCCATCATCTTGGCGAGGCAGACGGGCACCACCCGTGGCCTTTCCTCCGACTAATCCGGTCCTCCGACTAATCCGGGCGAGCAGTGGAACTACAGCCACAAGAACTCTTCACAATGTCTATCAGGGGAACCTCTCCATGACGTGAAGATTCATCGACACACTAGACTGGTTCTACTGTGTCGAGCATTATCTGGTAAGTGCCTTCAGACCACGCCCTGCATCTAGCACGGACTCTCGTTCACCATCGCAGTTTTCACCGCCCTCGTGACTGAGCGGACCACTTTTGGATGTCCTCCGACTTCACCAACGGAATATAATCCTCCCGAATATCATCGGAATGATAGTTGTCTCCGACTACGTCGCACGAGGAACCGGGGTAGAGCGCCTCGATGCAGTGAGCCCTGTATAGACTGTATACCCATGATGCCAACCATCCTGGTGGCCACCGGAGCCGCACTCGGCGCCAGCCTCCGGTGGCTGGTCATCGTTGCACTCGGTACGGGCATCTTCCCGCTCATCATCATCAACGCCCTGGGATCCTTCGCGATGGGCTGGTGGAAACCAGGTCCGTTCCTGGGAACCGGAGTACTCGGAGGATTCACCAGCTTCTCGACGTTCGCAGTAATCCTCACCAAAGCGGACCCACCGCTCGCAGCACTCTATCTCGCCGCCACACTCGCTAGCTGTATCGGGGGCTGGCTCCTCGGTGACGCACTCAATCGACGAACATTGAACAATCATGGAAACTTCGTAGCAGAAGAGGGCACCCCATGAGCCTGAATGCCCTGCTACTGGTTGCCGTGGGAGCAGCAGTCGGTGGAACCGGCAGGTACTGGTGTACCCGTCTTTTGCCCCAACTCTGGGGTACTCTGCTGGCAAACACAACCGCGTGCTTCCTCCTCGGCGCCCTCGTTTCCGAGGAGGTCTCGACGATGCATCCCTCCCTGGTTCTGTTGGTCGGCGCCGGTTTCAGTGGCGCGCTATCGACGTGGTCGACATTGTCGAAAGAGATCGGCCAATTGATCAGAAACGGCTCATGGCGCACAGCCGCCATATATAGTACAGCGACAATCCTCTCCGGGATCTGTGCTGTGTTTTTTGGCGGGTGTGTGTTCTAGCCCCTCTTCTTTCATGTCGCCCTGCCCTAGACGGTTGGCCGTTTCCTTTTGTCGGGTTTTAACCGTGGCAATGGATGAGAAAACTGCCATCATCAAAACACCTGATTGGAGAGCGCGTTTTTGGGTGTTGTCTGGGCACAAGCGGGTGTCTCACTACTATGGACGGGTCTTTTCTCCGGGGATGACGGGTCTATCGCCTGCCAGCCCCTCGGGGTCGCCAAAGTGGTGCCGAACTGCACGATACGCCCATGTCCGCGCAGTCTCGAAAATGGCGCAGTTTCGCCCCAGACCGACCGGGTTTTCCGCCTGGTTCGTCGCCAAGATTGGGGCGGTAGAACGCCGATGTCGTCCAGCCATGCAGCAAGCTGGTCAAGCGTACGGAGTTCGTCGGTGATCCAGTGCGCGCGTCCCAGTCCGTGTGAAGCGGGTTTTTCGTCATCAGCCCGGAAGAGGACTTTTCCCCGCCTACGGACCGGCGCAGCCCTTCGCCTACGGACGCGGCATAAGTGATTGCTTTCCGGCTGGCGGACTCGGTGCGGGTGATGGGTTCAGTAAACGCCCAGACGGCGTGTTCCTGGCCGTTTTCGCGGGTTTCAACCAAACTTTCTTGCCCGTCCCACAGTGCTCGTAGAAGCTCGTCCGAGTGTCCAATATCGACCAACAGAAGGTTCGAGATAGCTTCTTGCGGGTTGGATTCGATGTAGCGGTGGCACAGCGCCGTGCCACGCGGCATGCGATAGATGCCCGCAGCGAGTTCATCGGTTGCTAGCAGTCGCTGCGGAAACCAGATCGAGTCGAACTGCTCGAGTGTTGGTGGCGTGGCTCCATGGAAAACACGGTCACTCGAAAATTTCAACATTTGCGTGAACCAAGTCAGATGTTTCCCTGATTCCTGCGGGAACCAGGGGAGAAATAAACCTTCCTGCGACCGCGTAGCGGTATCCTTTTCCGGCGGTTCCCTCCTCCCCCACCCGCACTGCATCAGCAAGCAAAACCCCGGGACGAGCGATTTAGTGCAAGAGGTGTGTTCGGGAGAATCCTGGCGAAACTGGCGCGGGCGATTATCGCAGGTGAGGTAGGGAAATTACGTAGGGTTATGCTCGGTTTTTGGGCGGTTGCTGTCGCGGTTTCTCCCTACGGCTTTTACCGGCTCTTGACCGGGCTGCGGACGTTGACGCGTTGGCAGACATGGTTAAGTCCACACGCCAACCCGGGGTGGGCGTGGGCTGTTCGGTGGCGGACAGTGCAGGCACACACAACTTCGTCTGTGACCTATCTGGATGGTGGGTGAGCTGTAGGCTTGGGGCGTAACCTCATCGAAATTCATAGGTAAGGGGTTCTTAATGATTCAAAAGAATATGCCAACACTTATTTTTGGTAATGTTGTTTTGCAGTCTCACCTTATGGGCACTGATTTGCTTATCTTTTCTGAGGATATGAGGTCTTACTGGACTCATGCTGATCCTCCGGTTTCTCTCAACGTCCCACTCCATGAGCTTCCTAATGCTTATCCGGAGGGAAAATTGGAGAAAATGGTTCAAGCCCTCTTTAGGAAAGTGAAGTCTCAGCTAGATGAGAGCTATTCCGGGGGATATGAAAGAGCGTGTGCTGACCTCTGTGAGTGGATCTTGAGCCCCACGCGGGGGTTATAGATTGCACGGCAAGTGAACTTCCCTTGAGTGTCCGCGACCGATGTGATCTGTGCGCTTAGTGGAAGAAATCCGGTGCCTAAGCATGACACACTGAGTCCATAGCTCGTGGGCTGGCTCCGGTCTTTTCAGCTAGCTCTCGTACACGACCCGCCGTGGCGTGGGTGCGGTCGGTTCGTCAGCTTCACCAAGTTTTCCTTTCGCGATCAACTCGTTTGCATGTTCTAGTCGCCATTTCGGCGGTTTCTCCGGTTTTTTGCCGTGTGCGGATTGGATGTTGATGAAGTTGGCTTCGTGGACGGCTGCGCCGTCACGCCACATGCGCGACTTACTTTAGTGATAATCCACCGGGAAATTGAGCGCGCGATAGCTTCGGCTTCGCTGTTGGGCAGCGCGGGTCGGAAAACTCGGCGTTGAGTTCGTGGACGTGGCGCGCAATCGCCCGCACAGTCTATATCAGACATGTCCGGGTTTGGGGCTTCTGGGGCGAGGTTTGGGTTGTTGCTGGATGCCTCT
>NZ_JAUERY010000004.1:0-271854 GCF_041357675.1 Corynebacterium sp. CCM 9203 | reverse complement strand
CGCTACGCCACGACACCTTCGCCTCGAAGCGTTGCGAGACGGGAGCGGAATTTTTCGCGACAACCAGCTCTTGGGCTGGGCCGTGTTCGGTACCTGAGTAGACGAGGCCCATTCCTGCGGTAACGATTCCGGTTCCTGTCAGTACCAGCTTCGCTTCCCCGGCTGCCGTGGCGCGAGGAACACGCACAGTAAACCTATCGCCCTTTGAAACCTCGACCGTAGAACCCACAGCCTTGCCGGTAGCCAAATTAACCAGTTCGATCCCTTCTGGTGCACCCTCAAGTGTGAGCTTGGCGTCGGCACCAGCTTCTGCCACCGAATAAGATCCGACATCGGATCCTGCTGCACCCGTGTCCACGGCTGGATCCAGCTTCAAGCTGAACAGCTCAGGTTTTTTCGCGGTAGATGCGCCGTTGTAAAGGTAATCTCGAACTTTTTCGAGGTTCCTCTTATCTTTACCCTTCACAAAATCAAGCGGATGTTGTTCACCTGGATAAAGGTTCATCCACACAGGTTCCGGAACATCTGGGTTGGTGTACTTCCAGATTGCGGCCTGCGTAGCACTTACAGCAGCCTTCTCGTCCAGCCCCGAGACTCCGACTGCTCGTTCAAGGTCAGCCAGTGACACTTCGGGGTAGCCGTGATCAAGAATCCATTTGACCTTCTCATCATTGGGGATGTTGTGATTCCCCAGATGGTCAATTTTATGCTCCCCTACTCGGTGTGGGATCGGCTGATTTGCACAATAGGCCTTTGTAATCCCACCATTCGGGAGATTAACATTCAAGAGTGCAGCCCACCGGAGATCCTTTTTCACCAATTCTTCGATCGGATAGTCTTTTGGATCAAAGGGCGGTTCGCCAGGTTTTGAGAGATAGAAAATATAACCAATGTCCCCCTCCGGAAAACCGCTTGCAGTTGTGGGCGGAAGTATTGCGGGTGATTCTAAGTGCGGGACCGCGACGGTAGCCCCCTCGTCCGCACGGACCACAGATAATTTCGGTACAACAAGCAAAGAAAATGCAAGAGAGAGGACGGTTGCCACCGCAACCATCCTCGATAATAAGATCCATCTTTGCGCCATAAGCACACCCTTCCAATCCGTCACAGCCCTCAACCATGGCCAGCCATCTAAGCTTTCCATGGTCAGAAACTTCGACATTCCAGACACTAATTCAACGAAAACGCTATATATCGTTAAAATAAAATTCCAGTAGCATATTTCGAGACACACAACCTAAGCCAGCACTACACGCTCGATTTTTGCTTCACATTCTGAAGATTCCCCACACACTTTCAGAAATCATAATATTTTACTAAACTTGATACGTGACGTAAATCACATATAAGAGTATTGCTCCAGCATACTGCAGCTCTAATATCGTGCTACCAAAATTTTGACTTGTTCATACGTTTTTTCACGGGTAGCAAATATCATCATGCTCTTTATGGATAAGGAAATATGTACCACTTCTTCTTTTTCACACTTATGCCTAACAGTAGGATTATCCCTACCCGACCCCCACCGTCACACCTGAGACACACCTGATAACACATCTGGATTGCCGAAAATGACCTAACGCCAATCACTTTATACAGAGCAAGAAATAAGAATTTCCAGAACCACAACGAGAATAGCCCCCTCCTATATTCCGAATGTTGCCCCAACCACCCCCTCATCGCACTATTTAAAGTAAACCCCTAAAGCAAAAAACCTTACAAAGGGAATGTAGAAAACAAAGATTCCCCACTGTCAGCAAAAAATTAGTTCCGCCACCTTTTACACCTATTAGACGACACCGACACCCCGGGCAAGCACCTATCGTAAGGCAGATAGGAGAACGTAAATTTCCACCGTTATGACATATATATCCAGAGGATTCCATCCCCCTGTAAACAAAGAAACGTTACATGAGACCCCTCTGGCCATTTCCGGAAACGTCCCCTCCATCGATCCAAAAGGAACCTCAAGCCGCAGGCATGGCGATGGCACGATTGGAGTTTTTCAATAGGAGCTATAGAATTTATATAAGGATAGATAACTGGCACTATATCGCTTGGCGCAAACTCAACAGCAGTTATTCTCATCAGATACCCGCCCCATGGACCCGGTCATACAGTTCGCACCGCCTGTTCCAGTACCATTGGGTAAATCCCGAAACTATTGATGGACTGTTCCGGCTGCACCAACGCGCCTGTTGCAGGCGAGAGAGACCTGGAACGTCACGCATGTCCCAGGTAAGTTTCACAAATCTGATCTTCCCCCAGATGGTTATCTCGAGTCTCGCCCCTCAGCAGATTCGACGCTTGCGTATGTCCAAGCATCAGTGATCCGGATATTCGAGACTTTTCTCCCCATCGGACGCCCACTCGAATAAAGTATCCACGCAGTCATCATTGATCTTCCAATTGGCGGATTCTTAACATTTCAACGCCATCGTGAAACCACAATCACTGGGAATAACCAGCTCCAGTATCGTTACTTATACGGTGACAAGGAGCCGTAGATAAAGCTATTCCTTTCCAACCAGCAGCTATCTGCCATGTACAACGACCGCGCAAACCGGGGTCACCGCATAACAACCATAGGTGTAAGGAGAACACTGTTGTAAATCAACCGGTGTGTCAAGCCAGTGATTACCTAAGTAACGGGAAGTACCGTTTTCTTCCCGCTACGCCGCCTGTGGTGGTGCCTGTTCAAACTACTTTCACATCACTGAAGCGTCCCCGCACCGTTCACGTGGTTAAGTCAATGCCTAACTCTCCGCTGAATGCCACGGAAGTTCTCAGCGGAGAGTTTGCAGCAGCACAGTTCTAGTGCCTGGACTCGGGTTTGACCATCGGGAACAGGATCGTCTCCCGGATACCAAGGCCCGTCAGGGCCATTAAGAGACGGTCGATCCCCATTCCGCAGCCTGCGGTCGGGGGCATACCTTGCTCCATGGCGGTGAGGAAGTCCTCGTCGAGAACCATCGCTTCATCGTCGCCGTCGGCTGCGAGCCGGGCCTGATCGACGAAGCGTTCACGCTGGATGACGGGGTCGATGAGCTCGGAGTAGCCGGTTGCCAGCTCAAATCCACGGACGTAGAGGTCCCACTTCTCGGTGACGCCGGGCTTATCACGGTGCTGGCGAGTAAGCGGAGACGTCTCAACAGGGAAGTCCCGGACAAAGACCGGGCCGTAGAGCTGATCCTCGCAGAGCACCTCCCAGATCTCCTCGACGAGCTTGCCGTGGCCCCAACCCGCGTTCTGCGGGACGGGGAGACCGATTACCTCCGCGATGGCTTTCAGCTCCTCGACGGTGCTGTCCACGGTGACCTCGGGCTGTCCGGGGAACTTACGGGCGAGAGCCTCATTGAGCGAGGGATACATCTCGAGGGTCTGCCATGTCTCCCCACCGAGGTCATACTCGGTGCCATCAGCGAGGGTGACCGTCGTGGAGCCGAACACCTCGGTGGCGACGGCCTGGATGAGATTCTTTATGGTCTCCGCGCCGTCGTCGTAGGTACCCCACGCCTGGTAGGTCTCCAGCATGGCGAACTCGGGACTGTGGGATGAGTCAACGCCCTCATTACGGAAGTTCCGGTTGACCTCGAAGACTCGGTCGATTCCGCCGACGACGCAACGCTTGAGGTAGAGCTCCGGCGCAATACGCAGGTAGAGATCAATATCAAGCGCGTTGGAGTGGGTCTGGAAGGGACGCGCTGCTGCACCACCGTGGAGGGTCTGGAGCATCGGGGTCTCGACTTCGAGGAAGCCCTCGTCTTCCAGATGATGGCGCAGTGCACGCATGACCTTGATCCGGGTGAGCGCGTTTTCCCGGGCTGCGGGCCGCATGATCAGGTCTGTGTAGCGGTGCCGGACGCGGGTATCCTCGCTCAGATCCTTGTGGGCGACGGGCAGGGGGCGCAGCGACTTCGAGGCCATCTGCCATTCGGACGCCATGACGGAGAGTTCCCCGCGACGGGAAGAAATGACACGACCGGTGACGGACACGAAGTCGCCGAGGTCGACGTCACTCTTCCAGCCTGCCAGTGCCTCCTCGCCGACCTCCGCGAGCGAGAGCATGGCCTGCACCTGGGTTCCGTCACCATCCTGGATACTGGCGAAGCAGAGCTTTCCAGTGTTGCGCACGAAGATGACGCGGCCCGCGATCGAGACTACGTCCCGGGTCTCACCGCCCTTGGACAGGTAGGTCACGCCGTCCTCACGCGCGACGGCGGCGGCGTCATCGGCGTCCTCGGGAAGAACCCGGTAGCGGTCCCGCAGGTCCGCGATGGACGTGCTGCGCTTCACCTCCACGGGGTATGCCTCAACGCCACCATCGAGCAGCCGGGACCGCTTCTCACGGCGGATGCGGAGCTGCTCCGGAACATCGTCGGCGTCGGGCGTGGTCACGGCGGGGTTCTTCTTCGTGTCAGTCACACCACGCCAGCGTAGTCGATACGTGTGTACCGATCACCCTTCGGGCAGGACTATCTGATGAGCCAGTCGTTCGGGGAGAACAGCTCGAAGTGCACGGCCTTCGGGGCGCGATCAGCCGGTAGAGCCGCGATCTGGTCGCGCAGTGCCTGCAGGAAGCCGTTTCCGCCGCACAGGTACACGGTCGCACCGGCGGGCAGATGCTCCGCGATATCGATCCGATCGCCGTTGGTGCGGTAACGGACCTCCATCGTGGCGCCGGGGATCTCGGCGACGTACGCGGCCATCTGCTCGCGCTGTGCGAAGTGTTCCTCGTCGATGTCCGCGTGCAGGACGGTCACCGGGCGCGAGGAACCGGTTGTCGCGAGGTGATACAGCATGCCGGTCATCGGGGTGGACCCGATTCCGGAGGATACGAGGACGACCGGGTTATCGGCATCGTCGAGGACGAGGTCACCGGCGGGCAGGGTCGCCTGGATGGTGTCACCGACGTTGACGCGGTCGCGGAGGAATCCGGAGACCTCACCCTCACGGCGGACCGCGATGGTCAGTTTCGTGGCGTCGCCGCCGATGATGGAATACTGGCGGAGCTGACGCGCGCCGTCGTCCAGTTTCACGCCGACCGAGGTGTACTGGCCGGGACGCGGGACCGAGAGGTCACCGCTCAGGGTGTAGACGGTCGCGTCACCGGGGAGATCGTATTTCTCGGTGACTGTGACATCACGGAATACCTCGCCTGGTTCGACATCGTCGGAGGCGTAGAGGTCCTCCTCGAAGTCGATCAGCACATCGGCCATGAGCCAATAGACCTCATCCCAGGCGCCGGCGATCTCCGGGGTGATCGCGTCGCCCAGGACGTCGACGATGGCGGCGAAGAGGTTGTCGTGGACGATCTGGTACTGGTCGCGGGTTACGCCGAGGGAGACGTGCTTGTGACCGATCCGGCCGAGCATCTCGACCGGGTCCGGGGCGTCTGGATCGACGAGCATGGTGGCGAAGGTGGCGATCGACGCGGCGAGCGCCTTGGGTTGCTCGCCTGCGGCCTGGTTGCCCCGGTTGAACAGATCGCTGATCAGCTCCGGGTGCGCGGTGAACATCTTGTCGTAGAAGATCGGGGTGATCTCATTGATGTGCGCACCGATCACGGGGAGGGTCGCGCGGACGATATCGGCGTTTTTCTCGGACAGCGTGCGGGAGGTGTCGGGCTGGGTGGTCACGAACATGAGCTGGGCGCTCCTTTATGAATGGTCTGCGGCGGGGTCTCGGGCTATCGACGTCCGCGTGGATGGGTGTCAGGGTGTGTGCGGTAGACCCAGCGCCACGGGCTTTCCCCGCGCCTTGGACGCATCGGCGATGAGATCCGCAACACGGAGATCATCGAGGCTCCGGTAGAACGACTCCGTGGCGTCCGCCAGCCGGTGCCGCAACAGGCAGTCGCCCTCCAGATAGGGGCAGGGCGACGGTCGGATGCAGTCGATCACAGGTGTCTGAGGTTCCAGCTCACGGAGAAGAGATCCGACGCTGCGGGCGGCGGCGGAGTCCTCAAGGACGACACCGCCGGTCCGTCCACGGAGACTCCGGACAACCCCGATCCGGGCGAGACGGGACACGACCTTGGCGACATGCCCTTCGGGTGCTTCCACCGCCGAAGCGAGTTCCGCGACCGTCATTCGTGGTCCATCGATGGCGGATCCCTCGCCGAGACGCATGAGCGTCCGTAGGGCCAGATCGGAGAACCGGGTCAGTTGCACACCTAAGAGCCTAGGTAAAACCGGTATCTGAAATTCGTGTTTCAGGATCAAGGGCGACAGTCCAACCGGGATACGACTGTCACGGTCCGACGCAGAAACCCACACGACACAGGGCGTTAGCGCGAGATGACATTGTTTATGCCTATGCAACCTGTGATGACCAGCATAAAAGATACTCTACGAAAGATTTCCCCAAAATAGGGGTAAAATCGGTCATTCCTCGCGTGGTGCAGGCCCTCCGGCATCACCGTCAGCCCACAACTCGATGTCGATGTCACCGAACGGAGTGAGCTCCGCGGTTCGCCTCGCCAGATCGCGATAGCTCCGGGCCGCCGCACCATCCGGAATACCCAAATCATGTTGCCGACGGACCGTATCCGCAGCAGCACGGTAGACGGGCCCCGCGACATTGTGATCCGGATCCACGAGAGCAATTTCAAGCATCCTGAGCGATGTCCGGCGCAGTAGTGCTCTACCGATCCCCTCCCTCGGACCACCGCTACGGAAATACGCCTCGTCGATCATCGAACAGGCGTCGTCGAATACACTCATGAGGTGTTCCGTCGCATGCTGCAACCCGGCAGCAAACGCGGGCCGCTCATTGTCCGGGACATTCACCATCCAACCGCCAAGTTCCGCGACGAACACCTCCGCGACGCCTTCGGGCGCTCCGGGATCTGCGGTCACGATCCACGGAGCACCCTCCAACTCATCACTGTCTCGAAGAACACCCGCCGTATCCGCAGTTCCGACTGGATACACCGCGGGATACAGCGCCATCACCAGTGCGACATGCGTGGCGAGGGGATCCAGTACCCGAATCCCTACCGAAACACACAGGTGGGCAACCATCTGCCGGGAGTTCACATGCGGAATGAGGCTGCGTACGGCATCCGTGAGATCTTCATCGGCAACACAGATCAGGATGAGATCACACCTGCCCAACGCATCGACATCCGTCTCCACTCGCCCCCAGCCACCGAAACGCGATGCGATATCGGTACGCACGGGATCAACAACGACCTCAACCCCGTGCCCGACACCATTCAACCGTTCAGCCAGTCCCGCAGCGATCCCGCCTGTACCGTAGAACCCCACCCGCAGTCGCGGAGCGGTCACTGATCGTCAGCCTGATTCTCCCGGAGGTGCTCCAGCAGTTCAGCGACAGACACCCCACCACGTTCATCACGCCGACGACGTCCGTGCCGCCGCTCCGTCGATTGCTCGTCCACTGCTCCCCCGCCAGTTTCCACTGCGTGTGCCGCCCGTCGTGCCGCCGAGCTGCCCGTGGCATCCCAGGGCACCGCCCCCATGGCACCGGTGTCAAAGCCTTTCTTCTGTGCGTCACCGTGACGGACGGAGCCGTCATTGTCACGCGACGCGGAGGTCTCGTCTCCCGTGTCCGCCGAGGAATGTTCTGCCGACTCCCCTCCGGGGGTCTCGTGCCGTCCACCACCGGCGATCAGGTAACTGGCATCCACAGGTACGGTTCCTCCCACACCTGCTTCACCGGTGATCAACGGATTAGGCTTCATCGCCGAGGGGGAGGTCAGCCAAGATGGCCTGCTCACCGGTGCGAACGCCCCCGTGGTGTCTTCGTCTGGGGTGTCCTCCTGCGAGGACTCCGGTTGAGCCGCTACAGCGCCCTGCTCTTCAGGAGCCGCTTCGACCTCCGTCGTGCCAGATTCGGAAGCCTCCGGGGTGCCCGTATCCCGTGTCCCCCGAGACATCCTCCCAGCCTGAGTGGAAGTTACTGCACCGGTGGCCGAGGCCGTAGTTTCAGGAACCACCTCAACTTCCTCGACGTCTGCCGCCTGTCCGTCCTCGACTCCGTCTCCCATGTCCGGCGGCACCTCCCCGGAAAGACCACTGTGCACCTCACGAGCCTCAGCCCCGGACGGGCCGGACAGCAACTCCTGAATCCGGCGGGCTTCCGCCTGGAGGGCAGCGGGTTCATAGCTCCACGTCTGGCCGCTCAGCGCCTCAAGCTGAGCACGCATGAAATCAAGCTGTTCCCGAATCTCCGCGAGAGTCGTATCCCGGTATTCATCGAGCGATTCGAGGAAACTCTGCTCGAGGATCAGTTCCTGTTCTCGGTGAACCGCGATCTCCCGTTCCAATTCCTCTTCATGCATCCGGTCCGCGAGTTTCCTGTCCCGACGTTCCGCGAGAACCTGCCCACGGTACCGGGAGACGAGAAACACACCGAGGACCGCCGCCCAGAGGGCGACGACGACACCGATCTTCAGTGCGATGTCACTCCCGGTGAAGAGCATCACCACGACAGCGATCACTGCGAGGAGAACCAGTACAACCAGTGCGATCTGCCACCGGTCACTGGTCTCCTCCACCGCCTGGTCCGCGGTGGAGCCGGGGGGTGTCACGGTCTCGTCGGTGTCGGTCATGGATACCAATGTACTAAAGGAAACGGCCTTGTTGCCCAGGCACGCAGGGACGACACCACCTGAATGACAATGATCGCCGTTTTACACCGCACCCGCAGGTTCCCCGTCCGGTGGCGGCGGGGCTTCACAGCTCCGTTCGAGGACGGCACCGGCAGTGGCCATCGCAACCCCACCGAGAAGTGAGAGCAGAACTCCTGGAAGGTCATCCGCTGCCGCCGTCAACATCCCGGACCTCGGGATCACGTAACTTGCCATTCCCAGGTAGGCGCCTCCCACCACACTGCCTGTCCACGCTGACGCCTTCCCGATGACGAGCCACTGCGCGACGGTAATCGGGTTCAACTGGCTCCGGTCCAGGCCGATCCTGCCCTTCTCCAGATACGTGCGAACCCGCCATGCCAGCACGCCGCAAAGCCCCGCCATGATCCACAGCGTGGCGGAGGCCGTCACAGAGATCGGGATGAGCATGGCATAGAATCGCCAGGTCAGGATCCCCGATACACCAGCGCAGAATAGTGCAGTCAACACGAGAAGGGGAATCGGGGTGGTCTTCATCGCGCGCACTCCCCGGAATGTTCTCCCGGTAACCGGACCCCCGCGACGTCTTCCGCGGCGAGGCCTTCGATGAGCTGACCGATGGGTACGCCGTTCAACCGGGCACCGGGATCGGCGGCAAACCAGGGGACCAGGACGAACGCACGCTCATGGGCGTGCGGATGCGGCAATGTCAGACGTGCCGTGTCACTGGTCACCTCAGTTCCGTTGTCCGTCGTGCACTGAACAATATCCACGTCGAGGGTTCGTGGTCCCCAACGGACCTCACGGATTCGACCTGCTGCATTCTCGAGTTCCTGGCATCGGTCCAACAATTCCTCCGGGGTTCCGGTGGTCTCAATGACGACAACCGCGTTGGCAAAGTCGGGCTGGTCCGTAACGCCCCACGGAGCAGTGTCGTACACGGGAGAAACGGCGACGGTTTCAGGGGCGAAATGCCTCAACACTCCGGAGACGGTACCCGCGGCCTCATTGAGATTGGCTCCGATGGACAGGACGGCCCGCATCAGGACGGCCCCTGACCCCGACCGCCGCGGGAACGGCGGGCGACCACTGCAACATCCCTGAAGTCCAGGGGAATGGGTGCGTTCGGTTTGTGCACGGTCACCTCGACCGCATAGAGCTGGGTGAATCGTCCCATCGCGGAATCGGCGATCTCCGCTGCGACGGTCTCGATGAGATCCCTGGGAGTTCCCGAAACGATCCGGTGCGCCAGTTCCGCCAGTTCTGAGTAGTCGACGGTCCTCGCGAGATCATCTCCCGCTGCGGCGGCAGAGAAATCCAGCCAGCACACGACATCGACGATGAACTCCTGTCCACCGGCACGTTCCGCGGGGAGAACCCCGTGACGTCCGTGGACCTTCAGTCCCCTGAGTTCAATTCTGTCAGCCATGTTCGGGTAAACCCCGTCCTTCCAGTTGGTTTTCACACATTTCGGACACCCCTTGACCACCCCTTGACCGCCACGCCGCAGCAACATCGACAGCGTCCCTGGAGACGGCAACGTCATGGACTCGGACCGCCCAGGCCCCATGGTGGGCGGCCAGCGTGGTCACCGCCGCAGTGGCGGGATCGGCGGATCCGGTGAGACCCCGATCCGTCCGCACCGCCGCGAGGAACCGTTTCCGGGAAGCTCCGACGAGAACGGGGTACGGCCCTGACGTGAACTCAGGCAGTGCAGCGAGCAGCGCCCAGTTGTCCTCCGCTGTCTTGGCGAAACCGAGTCCTGGATCGACGATGATGTTCTGCGGCTTGACTCCGGCTTCCTGCGCTTCCTCGACGAGCCTTCCGAGTCTCCGATGTACATCCGTGACAACGTCACCGTCAGTGTGCGCAGCTCCTGCGGCGTCCCCGAAACGGACGGTCTTCCAGTGCATGAGACAGACCGGGCGCCCCGATTGGGCCATGACGCGGAACATGTCAGGATCCGCCTGCCCACCCGAGACGTCATTGATCATAGAGACACCGGACTCCACTGCGGCGGCGGCGACGCGTGCCCGCATCGTGTCCACCGATGTGGGGATTCCCTCCTTCGCGAGGGCACGAATCACCGGAGTGATCCGCCGGAGTTCCACCTCCGGATCAACCCGGACGGCACCGGGCCGCGTGGATTCTCCCCCCACGTCGATGATGTCCGCACCGAGTGCGACGAGTTCGTGAGCGTGAGCCACTGCGACACCGGGGTCGAGGTAACGGCCACCATCGGAAAAGGAATCCTCGGTCACGTTGACTATGCCGATGACCAGGCACCTGTCACGGGACGGCAGCTCCTCTGGGAGTTGGCGACCCGGACAATAGTCGGTGATGTGGCTCACCGTTTCGCCCGGATAAGGCTCAGGGCCTCGGCACGGGAGGCCGCATTGCGTTGGAATCCACCCCGCACCGCGGAGGTCATCGTCGTGGCACCGGGTTTCCGGATACCTCGCATGGCCATGCACAGATGCTCACACTCAAGGACAACGATAACGGCCTGCGGATCCAGGCGCTGCACAAGAGCGTCAGCCACCTGCCGTGTCAGGCGCTCCTGCACCTGCGGCCGCTTGGCGTAGAGGTCCGCGAGTCGGGCGAGTTTGGACAGCCCGGTGACACGCCCGGATTTTCCGGGGATGTAGCCGATGTGTGCTACCCCGAAGAATGGGACGAGATGATGCTCACATGTCGAGTAAATGGGAATGTCCCGGACGAGAACAAGTTCCTGGTGGTCCTCATTGAAAGTCTTGGCGAGAACCTCCGAGGGATCCGCGTGCAACCCTGAAAACATTTCCGCGTATGCCCGGGCGACGCGATCGGGGGTCTCCCGGAGTCCTTCCCGGTCAGGATCCTCGCCCACTGCGAGGAGTAGTTCTCTGACGGCAGCCGCGGCACGATCATGATCAATCCCGACGCTCATCATTGTCCTCTCGGGGAGGTTCCCTGGTCACGTCTCCGAGTCCGATGACATCATTCGGGCTGGAGGATGGAGCTTCAGATGCGGTGTCCCTGGTATCTTTTTTCTCCGGGGAATGCTCCGGCTGCTCATGATCGGGGAGCCGGAAACCGATGAGTTCACCGTCACCGCTCGGTGCGGTATAGGTCTGCAGGCCCTCCACTCCGTCGGCAGGTTCGCCCGGACCGTAGAAAGCTACCCCGGGGTGTTCTCCGGTCGGCTGCGGTGCGGGCGTCCGGCTCCCGGTGTCGGAAGCGTACGGGTTGGGACGGGAACCGTCACGTGGCGGCCAGCCCGGGGCGGACCAACCTGGCGGCGGCGGAGTTCCGCCATAGGTCGGGGCACTGACATCGGCCTCACCGGAGGGGTTGTTCTGCTGCGGGAGTGAATGCCTGCCGGCTGTGTTCGCAGTCTCCGGAACTGGGCCCACCGGATGTGAACCGGTGGTGTCGCCGTATCCGAAAACGGTATTCTCCTGCGATGCCGACCTGCCGCCCCCCTCCTGCTGCGATTGTCCCCCGGGTGCGGGATCCCCGTGGGGATTCTGCACCGGAGCGGGACCACCGAGGGCAGCGAGCTGCTTCTCACGGCGAGCACGGGCCGCCTTGGATGCCTCTAGGAGAGAGAACTTCTTCGGGGGCTCTTCACCTCGCTCGATCGCGAGTTCCGTTGGGGTTTTCACCGGCTCACGGCCGATCTGTCGCGGGAAGTCGTTGTCCTCACCCCGGAAAACCTCCACCCCGTCGCGCGGGGTGATGTCCGTGAACAATGCCTCGAGGTCGGGGCGGCGCAGAGTCTCCTTTTCCAGAAGCTTTTCCGCCAGGCGATCGAGGGTTTCCCGGTTGTCCCGGAGGATGAGGTATGCCTCGCGGTGAGCCTTGTCCAGAAGATACCTGGTCTGCTCATCGATCGTGGCGGCCACAGCGGGAGAGTAGTCAAGGCTTCCGCCTGCACCACGACCGGAAAACGGGTCACCCTGTTCCTCGCCGTATTTGACGGTGCCGAGTTCAGGTGACATTCCGTATTCAGTGAGCATGGCGCGGGCGATCTTGGTTGCCTGCTCGATGTCGGAGGACGCTCCGGTGGTGGGCTGGCCGAAGACCAGTTCCTCGGCGGCGCGACCACCCATCGAGAACACGAGGCGGGCGAACAACTCGGAGCGGTTGTACATACCCTTGTCGTCCTCGGCTGCGGTCATGGCGTGTCCACCGGTACGACCGCGGGCAAGAATGGTGACCTTGTAGACGCGTTCGATGTCCTTCATCGCCCAAGCGGCGAGCGTGTGACCACCCTCGTGATAGGCGGTCACCTTCTTCTCGTGCTCGGAGATGATCTTGCTGGAACGGCGGGGGCCGCCAACGACGCGGTCAGTGGCTTCCTCTAGCGCATCTGCGGTGATGACGTTGCCGCCAATGCGCGCAGTGAGCAGGGCGGCCTCATTGAGAACATTGGCCAGGTCTGCGCCGGACATACCGGCGGTGCGCTTGGCGAGGGAGTTCAGATCTGCGTCAGGGGCCAGGGGCTTGCCCTTTGCATGAACCTTGAGGATCATCTCGCGACCCTTGAGATCGGGATTCGTGACCGGGATCTGACGGTCGAAACGACCGGGTCGCAGGAGAGCGGGGTCTAGGATGTCAGGCCGGTTGGTCGCGGCAATGAGAATGACCCCCTCACGGTCACCGAATCCGTCCATCTCAACGAGCAACTGGTTGAGGGTCTGCTCACGTTCATCGTGCCCACCGCCCATACCGGAGCCCCGCTGACGTCCGACAGCATCGATCTCATCGACGAAGATGATACAGGGACTGTTCTCCCTGGCCTGCTTGAACAGGTCACGGACCCGGGAGGCACCGACACCGACGAACATCTCGACGAAGTCGGAACCGGAGATGGAATAGAACGGCACACCCGCTTCACCGGCGACAGCGCGAGCCAGCAGTGTCTTACCGGTTCCGGGTGGTCCGTAGAGGAGGACACCACGTGGGATCTTCGCACCCAGTGCCTCGTAGCGCGAGGGGTCCTGGAGGAAGTCCTTGATCTCGTGGAGTTCGTCAACCGCCTCATCAGCGCCGGCGACGTCACCGAAGGTATTGGTGGGCATGTCCTTGTTGAGCTGCTTGGCCCGGGAACCGCCGATACCAAGCATGCCCATTCCGCCCCCCTGCATACGGGAGAAGAAGAAGATCAACAGACCGAAGACGATGAGCATCGGGAGCATAACGCTCAGCATCGAGCCAATGAAGCTCTCCCGGGTGACCTTGGTCGTGTATTTCTCCGCCTCAGCGGACTGCACCTTGTCGAAGATGATCGGCGTAGTCCGGGCCGGGTATTCCGCGATGATCTCACTGATCCCGTCGTGTTCCTCGACGGAGATCTCATCCTTGAGTTTCAGCCGGAGCTGCTGCTCCCGGTCATCGATCTGAACCTCCTTGACATTGTGCTCATCGAGCTGCGCCAACGCGATGGAGGTATCCACCTTGCGGTAGCTACGGGTGTCATCGGTCAAAACGGTCATCACATACAGGGCAATGAAGATGACCGCGGCGACGGCACCGATCCTCAGTAGTTTCTTGTTATCCATTCACAAGCCAAGCCGGCGGCGGTCCGACCGGGTGCGGTCGGGCGGCGAACACCGGCCCCTTTCTTTTCAAGTCGTTGTGGAGCACGGACAGCATACGGGTGGGCGTCCCGCGCCGGAAGGATCTTCTCCGCCGCAGTTCACACACAGGATACCCGCGTGGCCGCGGAAACCCGCGGGTTGAGGTCAGCCTGTGTAGACGCTGGGGTGCAGCCTGCCCACGTAAGGCAGGTCGCGGTAGCGCTCGGCATAGTCGAGGCCGTAACCGACAACGAACTCGTTGGGGATGTCGAACCCGATATCGGAAAACTCCACCTTCGCCCGGACAGCCTCCGGCTTGCGGAGCAGGGAAATGACCTCGAGGCTTTTCGGTCCTCGGCTCTTCAGGTTCTTGAGCAGCCAGGAAAGAGTGAGCCCGGAGTCAATGATGTCCTCCACGATGAGGACGTTCCGGTCGGCGATGTTCCGGTCAAGATCCTTCAGAATCCGCACCACTCCGGACGATGAAGTGGCATTTCCGTACGAGGACACCGCCATGAACTCCATCTGGGAGGGAATGGTGAGTGCCCGGGCGAAATCAGTCATGAAGAAAACCGCGCCTTTGAGCACCCCGATGAGGATGAGATCGTCCTCATCATCGGCATGCTCCGCGGACACTTTCGCAGCCATCTCCGCCACCCGGCGCTGTAGATCCGCTTCACTAACCAGGACCTTCTCCACGTCGGTTCCGTAGGCACCGTCGGGGACCGGGATGTTCTTCTGTTCATGCATGGTGTGTGTCGACCCTTCGTCGTCGTTCGCCCGCCATTCGGGGAACCCAGTCACCGGGTGTCCGTCAGCGCGCGCTCACAGTCAGAATGCCATTGTGCCGCATCACAACCAACCTGCGCCCGTCGGAGGTTCCTCCCACCGCGACCGGACCCTGTCCGTGCCAATCCGTCAAAAGCGTGTCGACGCCTGCGATACCGCGTGCGGTCACCACCGCCCCGTTGGCGCGGAGGAAATGAGCGAGGATCCGACGTCGTAGTGCGGGATGTTCGCCGCCGACGCTCACCGGTAGGGAACCTGGGGTGGTGCACCCGGAGTGGTCCCGGTGTCTCCGGAGCGCGTCGGCGGCGAGTGCATCGAGCAATTCCGCGTCCTCCGTCGCCTTAGCCGACGCCTCCGCGAGAGGGGGAACCGCATCACCTCCGATCATTTCGGAGAGCGCGGGGATGATCCGCCCGCGTACCGACACCCGACGGAACCCCTGATCCGCATTGTGCGGATCCTGCCACGGGGTGAGACCCAGTTCTTGGGCGGCACCAACGGTGTCCGCGCGACGGACCCGGAGAAATGGTCGCAGAAGTGAAACCGGTGCGTTCGTTCCCGCGGTTCCCGGAACCGTCCCCTCCTCCGACAATCCACCGGAGATTCCCCGGAGTGCCGCGAGCACCATCGTCTCGGCGGAATCGTCCAGAGTGTGCCCGACCCACACCGGTGCCGAGATTCTTCGGGCCACCTCCGCGAGTGCGCTGTAACGGGCGTCCCGCGCCGCCGATTCCAGGCTTCCCGCGAATGCGGCCGGGTCAACGGCGACAACCTCTGCCGTCGCCCCCATCGAACGACTCTGTTCCGCCGCCCGGCTAGCTTGTGCACCACTACCCGGCTGCAGACCGTGATCGACGCATACCGCGTGAACAGCTACGTCTTCAGCCAGTGCCGCTGCCGCGAGCATCAGGGAGTCCGGGCCTCCAGATACCCCAAGCACCGCCGGGCCCCCGCCCCTGGCGAAGCGTCGGACGGCCACTCTGAGGGTGAGGAAGCGCGGACAGATACGGGGCAAAGGTACATCACCGATGCGGGGCGGCACCTCGGTCACCCACTCCGGAGCGCGGAGGCGAGTGTATCGAGAGCTTCTCTGGCGGGCAGGATCGCAGAGTCGTTGGAGATAAACGCGAAGGTGTAGACACGTCCATTTTCCGAGGTTACCGTACCTGCGAGCGCGGAGGTCTCGGTGAGGGTTCCGGTCTTCGCCCGGACCCAGCCACGACCTGCCCGGTCCCCGAATCTGTTGCTCAGTGTGCCGGTGGCTGCGGCAACCGGCAGGGTGTCCAACAGTGCCCGAAGCTCGGTGCCCCGCACCGCAGCAGTGAGGACGGCGTCAAGAAGCGCAGGTGAGACAGCATCTGATTCGGAAAGCCCCGAAGTGTCATCGAGACGGGCACCGCCGACGTTGATTCCCCGTTCACGGAGGGTGTCGAGCACAGCGCGTCCGGCGTTGGCACTGTCCGTCGGCAGGCCCCGGGCGAGTGCGACCTCACGCCCGATAGCCTCGGCTGCGATGTTGTCGCTGTCACGCATCATGAGACGGAGCCGGTCGATGAGGGGTTCCGAGGTCACCGAGGCGAGTTCACGAGCCTCGACGGGGGCTGTGACGTGGCCTGAATGTCCGCCCCCCAGCCGCTCTCCGAGCCTGCGTGCAACATCCATTGCGGGCTCGGCGCTACGTGGGCCATGACTGACGGTAGCGTCAAGCAATCCACGGTCGGCCATGACCGGTTCTATCGGGGCAATGAAACCGGCCTCGATATCCTCCCTGGACCATCCGGGAGCAAACGTGTCCGTGGACCAGCGGGAGGTGTCCACCATGACGTCGACCGGAGCATCACCGGGCATTCCGGCCCGGATCTGAGCGGCGAGATCATCGAGTTTCGCCGCGGTCAGATCAACGTCACCAGCTCCAACGAGGATTGCGGTACCGGGTTCGGTTCCCTCGACGACCCTCGTGGTCACCGTCTGCTCCGGACCAAAGGTGAGCAGTGCTGCGGCCGCCGTGAGGATCTTCACCGTCGACGCAGGGCGCACCTCCTGGTCTGGGGTTCTCACCCAGGTCACGGTACCGGTGGTGGCATCCGTGACAGAGGCCACCAGGTGCCCGAGTCGTGGGTCTGTGGCGAGTCCGTCGAGTCTGGCTACGAGGTCGGCGGTGTCTGGAACTGTGTTGGCGTCTCCATCTGTGAGGATCGGGGTAAACGGCTCTGCGGGGACCTGGATTTCGAGGGCAGCACCGTGGTTCAACTCACGGCTGGCACCATCCCGGGCCACGGCGACGGTAGCCACGCCACCGGCGAATGCCACCACGAGGATCGCGGAGGTCACCCACCACCAGTCCTTGAGCGTCATGCCATGCCTTCCCGAGGTTCCACCGGGTCCGTCTGTCCCGGACCGTCGGCCACCGTGTCACGGTGTTGCGGGCATGATCCTAGTGCACCCCGACGGGACCGCACACCGCCAAGGCTAGGATGGGGATGATCACGGGCCCGGGATGATCTCGGCCCCGATTACAACCACCGCAGTCGATCCTGCGCGCTGATTCCGGTACGGCTCGCCGCCCGGACACGAGGTGCCGCAGGGAAAGGAACACGGCAACACACGCCATGAGCATCGAAGTCACTATCGAGATCCCCAAGGGTTCCCGCAACAAGTACGAGGTCGACCACGAGACGGGCAAGGTCTACCTGGACCGCTACCTGTTCACCCCGATGGCCTACCCGGCCGACTACGGCTTCATCGATCACACCCTCGGCGAAGACGGCGACCCGATGGACGCACTGGTCATCCTGCCCGAGCCCGTCTTTCCCGGTGTCATCGTCAAGGCCCGCACCGTCGGTGTGTTCAAGATGACGGATGAGGCCGGCGGCGACGACAAGCTGCTCTGTGTCCTGGACGACCCGCGCTTCGATCATCTGCAGAACATCGACGACGTCTCCACCTTCCTCCGCGACGAGATCGAGCACTTCTTCGTCCACTACAAGGATCTGGAACCCGGTAAAGAAGTTCAGGGGGCCGGTTGGGGCGACAAGTCCGAGGCCGAGCAGATCCTGCAGGCTTCCGTCGAGCGCTACAAGGGTTAGCGAACCGGGCATGGCACACTGATCGTCATGCCCGCCACCCCAGACGAGAGCACCGGAACAACAGCGGACCCGGATCAGGGAGTGTCCTTCCCTGCCCGCCTGAAGTACGCCTATCTCACGGTCTTCCACCCTGAGATCCCAGATGACGCCCCACCGCAACAGCGGTGGGAGGCACGGGTCGAGGGGCCGATGATCATCGTCTCCATCATTTTCCTCATCCTCTTCATCTGGGCGTCCATCGGCAGAGCCGATGCCCGCTGGACCCGCATCGCCGAGTACGGCATGTGGTTGACCTGGTGGGCATTCATCGTGGACTACATCACCCGGCTCTATCTCGCGGAGGCCCGCATCCGGTGGTTCTGGCGGCACTTCCACGAGTTCCTCCTGGTGGTGCTGCCCTGGTTCCGGCCGCTGCGGCTGCTGCGGATCCTACCGGTGATCTTCCTGGTCCAGCGGTTCTCGGCGTCGAACAAGCGGGTCACGGTGGCCGCCTACACCGGCGTGGCCTCGGTACTACTGATCCTGATCTCCGCACTGTCCATCTACGACGTCGAGCACGGTAACCCCGAGTCGCAGATCACCACCTTCTTCGACGCCGTCTGGTGGTCGATAGTGACGGTGACAACGGTCGGTTACGGCGACATCACCCCGGTGACCACCGGAGGCCGGTACATAGGAATCGCCGTGATGCTGGGTGGTATCGCGGTCGCCGGTGTCGTCACCGCAACGTTCGCGTCGTGGCTGGTCCAACAGGTCGAGGACGAGGACACTGCCGCGCTGCAGGACCAGCAGCGGGCGGTCACGCGGGAGCTCAAGGGGCTGCGCTGTGAAATCGACCAACTCCGGGACCAGATCAGCCGGATGACTGAACAGCAAGAGCATCTGCTCCGGCATCTGTCCGCCACCGGCGGCCAGTCACCGGCTGTACCTCCGACTCCACCGAAGAAGGAGCAGCACTCCCGCAGTAAGCGGGGCTGGCCCCACCGCCACAAGGAATCTGACTAGGCGGTTGTCGTACGACCGTATGCCCGACACACCAATTCCGGTTTGCCACAGAAACTGATGGCAGGGGTTGTGCGGCAGCCGCCCCTGTTGTTCTGGCCGTGATGGATGCGGAGCAGACGAGAATATGCACGAAACGCAGGAAGACTGTGTTCCTTTGTCCCCCATCCCCGGTGAGGGACAAGGCCCATGCCGATTGTTTCTTCTGCGTTTCCACGACGTAAACCACCCCACAGACTGCTTTACCCCAGCGGGAATTTTCACCGCCCCACCAACCTGGAATCCGGCTCGAACGCCTGAAGCCGGTCGATGTGACGGTCAGAGCAGGCGCCAGACAACGAAATACTCGGTGATCATCAGCGCGGCCGTGGACACGGCGAGAATCGCGATGATCACGAACAACTGCATTATGCCCGCTTCCATCGGCGTCGCTCCGCCCAGGATCATGCCGACAAATGCCCCAGGAATCGTGACCATCCCGACGGTCCTGGTGGTGTCCATGGTCGGCACGAGTGCCGCGCTGGCGGCCCGCTCCGCCACGAGCATCCGGGCCTGAGTGTCCGTGAATCCGAGGGAAAGTGCGGCTTCGACCTCACCCCGCCCGGACCGGAGTTCCTCATGAACCCGTCGTCCGGTCAGTGCGGAAACCGCCATGCCGTGCCCGATCAGAATGCCGGTCACGGGAATGACTGCCAGTCCCCGCAGATCAAGGATCCCCGCGAGAAGCAGCGCAGCGACGAGAAGGAATGGCACCAATCCGACGGGAACGGTGAGGATCAGGATCTCCCGGATCCGCTGGCTGAACGGTATCCGGGAACGTTTCTTCCGGGACAGATTGCCTCCGCCGCGGGCGACGAGAATTCGGCCGTGCGCCGTCTCGGCGGCGGTCAACGTGATCGCGGTGAGAAAAAGGATGATTGACCACAGGTGGCTCACAGCGAAGTCGAGAATGAGTCCGAGGACCAGAAGCTGCACCGTCGCCCGGATCGCGGACCAGGGAATGAGCCTCGCATGTTCGGTCCGCCCCACTCTGGCGAGAACGGCGGCGACGGTGACGAGGAGGACCAAAGCAACCACGAGTGGCCAGCCGAAATTGAACATCGTGGTATGGGTTCCCTGCATGTGGTCAGTCTATGGCGTGGGGGTAGATAACGATTGGCGTAATCCGACATCCCAGTTCGCTCCACCCCTGAATCTCCCCATCAGGTTTCGCAATTCCGCAGGTTGCACCGATTCGGCGGGTAGACTTCCCGGTGTCCGATCTCTGCACCCGTCCGGGCATCCTCCGGGCGTCTCTCCCCTACGAACCGAAGGTCTTCACATGGATTCCGTCTCACCCACCGATGTCCCCGCCAACGCTCAGCTCATCGATGTCCGGGAGACCACCGAGTTCGCCGAGGGGCATGCCGTCGGTGCCGTCAATATTCCGATGAGCGAGATCGTCGGCCGTCTCGATGAGCTCGACCAGGACCGCGAGCTCTACATCATCTGCCTGTCCGGTGGCCGATCCGCCCAGGTCTGTGAGTACCTGGGTCACCGTGGGGTCGATGCCATCAACGTCGAGGGTGGTACGTCAGCGTGGCGTGCCGCCGCACTCCCGATGGAGCTCCCCGGCACCTAATGTCCGCAGTGCGGGCAATTACGTCCACGAGCCACACCACACCTAATCATGGATACAGACCAATGTTTTCCATATGCCATGTTAGGGGGCTAATATGAATGGTATGGCAGCTACACCGGTCGTTCCCACCGCACTCCTCGAATCCCCATCCTTCCAATTGGAGCGGCTCCGCCGCCGCACCCGTGATGAGGTCGAGGGGGCACTCACCCAAGAAGGAACAGGACTCCGTGAGTACTGGGTTCTTACCTGCCTCGTCGAGAAATCCGCGGCCAGTCAGACTGCCCTGTGTGAACTACTCGCATTCGACGCCTCCGACATGGTCCGCCTGATCGATGGTCTGGAGAAGCACTCCTGGGTTAAGCGTGAACGTGACCAGAAGGACCGTCGCCGCCAGATTGTCGCAGCCACGAAAAAAGGCCGCACGGCACAGAAGAAGCTCGCGGCCATCGTCGCCGAGGCCGAGGACCGCGCCCTCGACGAATCCACCTCGAAACAGTTGAAACACCTCCGTAAGCTCGCGAAGGCGATCATCGCCCTCGATGTCGATGAGCACTGATCCCAACCGGAAAGCGCCCCGCCCGCACCGTGTCCCTGAAATCCGTTCCCCCGCAGTTCCTGCGCGCCGGTGAGGCCGCACCCCGACGCACGCTCACAGACATCGTGGCAGCCACCGCAGCCGCCCACCCCAACGCCGCAGCCATCGACGACGGTGAGGTTCTGACCTACACCGAACTCATGGAGGTCGTGCACCACAAGGCTGCAGCGCTGCATGCCGCAGGCATCCGCCGGGGTGACCGCATCGGGATCCGCTTGCCGAGTGGCGGAAGCGAGCTGTACATCACGATTCTGGCCGTCCTGACCGCCGGTGCAGCATACGTTCCGGTGGATGCCGACGATCCGGATGAACGCGCCGAGATGGTTTTCGATGAGGCAAGGGTCAACGCGACCGTCACCGATTCGGGACTTACCGTGCTCCGTCGGACGGCCGGTGGCGACACCCGCCCACCCCGGCCTGATGATGACGCCTGGATCATCTTCACCTCCGGGTCCACCGGCCGCCCCAAAGGCGTCGCCGTCACACACCGTTCCGCCGCCGCCTTCGTCGACGCCGAGGCGCGCTTATTCCTCGTCGACTCCCCCGGAGGCCCACTCGGACCGGACGACCGCGTACTCGCAGGCCTCTCCGTCGCCTTCGACGCATCCTGCGAGGAGATGTGGCTGGCCTGGGGGCACGGTGCCTGCCTCGTTCCCGCGCCACGGATGCTGGTGCGTTCCGGAATGGACCTCGGCCCCTGGCTGATCAGGCGTGACATCACGGTCGTCTCCACCGTTCCGACATTGGCCGGCCTGTGGCCCGCAGAGGCACTGGACAACATCCGCCTGCTCATCTTCGGAGGCGAGGCCTGTCCCCCGGAGCTGGTAGAACGCCTGGACACCGGAGAGCGCGAGATCTGGAACACCTACGGCCCGACCGAGGCCACAGTCGTGGCCTGCGCCTCACGGATGCACACCGGACGGGACGTATCCATCGGTCTGCCCCTCGACGGATGGGATCTCGTCGTGGTCGATGGCGATGGTCAGCCGGTCGTGCCGGGCGAGATCGGTGAACTCGTCATCGGCGGGGTCGGCCTCGCCCGGTACCTCGACCCGGAGAAGGACCGGGAGAAGTATGCGCCACTACGCAGTGTGGGGTGGCCCCGGGCCTACCGTTCCGGCGATCACGTCCGTCTGGAGGAGGATGGTCTCTACTTCGTCGGCCGGGTGGACGACCAGGTCAAGATCGGAGGCAGGCGAATTGAACTCGGTGAGGTGGAGGCAGCCGTCGCAGCACTGCCCGGGGTCCGGTCCTCCGCAGTCGTCGTACAGACGACCGGGGCGGAGTCCAAGGTACTCGTCGCCTATCTCTCCTGTGTGAACCCGGACGCAGGATTCGACACTGTCACAGCTACCAAACGGCTCGCTGAGGCGATGCCCGCGGCACTCGTACCACGTCTGTGCGTCCTTGATGAACTACCCGTCCGGACGTCCGGAAAGGTGGACAAGGCGGCACTGCCGTGGCCACTACCCGGCGCGGTGACCGACACCTCCTCGATGTCTCCCACTGAGGCGTGGCTCGCGGAACTCTGGGTGGACGTTCTCGGTTCCGCGGTGTCCGATCCGGACGCGGACTTTTTCGCGCTCGGTGGTACATCACTGGCCGCTGCCACTCTGGTCGGACGAATCCGGGAACGGTTCCCTACGATGTCCGTGCGGGAGCTCTACGATCATCCGCGTCTGGGGGCACTGGCTCAGTGTCTCGACGCCCGTCCCGACGCACCCTCCGGGGTAGTGCAGCGCCGGAGGGTGCGCGGTGTGCAGACCCGGACCCGGGTTCTCCAGCATCTGATCCAGGTTCCAGTGATGACGCTCCAGGCCGCACAGTGGGTGGCGTGGCTTCTCGTCGCCAACAACCTCGCTGCCGCCGCCGGAACCTGGTGGGCGGTGCCCGCCCCCTGGTGGCTCGTGGTCCTCATGCTCGCCATATTCGTGACCCCCGCCGGGCGACTGCCCCTGGGAGCGCTCGCCGCCCGGGTGCTCACCCGGGGCATCACACCCGGGAACTACGCGCGCGGCGGACCCGAGCACCTACGATTGTGGGCCGCGGACCGTATCCAGGACGCCTGTGGTGCCCGGGACATTGCCGGGGCGACGTGGATAACCAGCTACGCGCGCCTGCTGGGGGCATCCATCGGCAGGGATGTCCACCTGCACACTCTCCCTCCCGTGACGGGTCTCCTCACCCTCGGGGACCATTGCTGCATCGAACCGGAGACGGATCTCTCCGGAGTGTGGGTGGACGGCGACACCGTTCATGTCGGACGGATCACGGTGGATGAGGACGCCTGCGTCGGTGCACGTTCCATGCTCCTTCCCGGGACCGTTGTCGGTGCCGGCGCCCATGTCGAGGCCGGTTCGTGCGTCACCGGGATGAAGAAGGTGAAACCCGGCGCACGGTGGGCGGGTTCCCCCGCTGCGAAGGTAGGTCGCGCCAAGCGACGTTTCCCCGAGGAGCACCCGGCACGACGCCCCTGGTGGGTACCCGTGTACGGTGCGACATCCCTGGCCCTGAGCCTCATGCCCATCTTCTCCATAGGTACCGGCGGCGCAGCAGTGGCTGGTGCAGCGACCGCGCTAGGCGGTGGCTCCGGCACAGCAACTATCACGGCAGGGCTACTTCTCGCACCGGTGGGGGCGCTGATCGCGTTCAGTGTGAACGCGATGCTCACGCTCATCGGGGTACGGCTGATGTCGTTCCGTTTGACCACCGGGGTGCATCCGGTTCGCTCCCGGACCGGTTGGCAGTTGTGGGCCACGGAACGTCTCATGGACGCCGCACGGACCCATCTGTTCCCCCTCTACGCTTCCCGACTGACGCCCCTGTGGCTACGTGCCTTGGGGGCACAGGTGGGCCGGGACACCGAAATTTCCACTGCCGTGATGGTCCCAGCATTCACGGATATCCGGGATGGGGCGTTCCTTGCGGATGACACGATGGTCGGCGGCTATGAGCTCGGAGGAGGCTGGATGCTTGCGGGGCGCACCCGCATCGGTAAGCGCAGTTTCCTCGGGAACTCCGGTATCGCCGGAGCAGGGCGAAAGCTCGCCAAGAATTCCCTGGTCGCGGTGCTCTCACAGACTCCACGTAAGGCACGCGCAGGATCGAACTGGTTGGGCTCCCCGCCGGAGCGACTGCGGCGGGTCACCGTCGACGCCGGTGGTGAAGCCAGAACGTATCGTCCGACAGGGCGTCTCAAGCGCGCCCGCGGGCTCGTGGAGACGATGCGGCTGCTCGCCCCGATGACCTCCGGGGTGCTTGTCGCGGGAACGCTGCTGGCCCTTCAGTGGCTCTACACCCGCCCCGGGGATTCCCTCGCTGGGGCCGGACTCGCGTGGCTCTGTGGCGGTCTGGTCCTGATGTCCGCCGGACTGTGTGCGGCCACGATCACCGTCGCGGTGAAATGGCTGTGCGTCGGCAGGATCCGACCAGGTGAGCACCCCCTGTGGTCCCGGTTCGTGTGGCTCAACGAACTTCAGGATGCATTCGTGGAAGCGGTCGCGGCACCGTGGTTCCTCAATCCCAATCAGGGAACGGAGCCCCTCGTGTGGTTCCTCCGTGCGATCGGTGCAAAGATCGGCCGGGGCACCTGGATCGAGTCCTACTGGCTCCCCGAGGCCGACCTGGTGGAGATCGGGGATGCGGCGACCATTGGACCCGGCTGTGTGGTGCAAACCCATCTCTTCCAGGACCGGGTCATGAGCCTGGACACCGTCCGGATCGGTGCCGGGGCTGTCCTCGGCCCCCATTCGGTGGTACTCCCCGCCGCGACTCTCGGCGAGGGGACGACGATCGGCCCAGCGTCCCTCGTTCTCCGCGGAGACCGGGTCCCCCGACACACGAGATGGCAGGGGAACCCGGTCGAACCACTGGACTGACTTCGGGGGAACGCGGTGTGGGGTGATCAGTCCCCGATCTGATCCCGCCCACGGAGCACGATCTTCGGGTCCGGTTCGCCCACGAGTTCATGATCCTTGCCGGTGTACTCGAACTTGGACAGAACGTAGCGCATGGCGTTGATCCGGGCGCGTTTCTTGTCGTTCGATTTGATGGTCACCCACGGGGACTCGTCGGTGTCCGTGTAACGGAACTGTTCTTCCTTCGCTCGGGTATAGTCCGGCCACTTGTCCAGGGAGGCCAGGTCCATCGGCGACAGTTTCCATTGCCGGACCGGATCGACCTGACGGATGGCGAAGCGGGTGCGCTGCTCTTTCTGCGTGACGGAGAACCAGAACTTCGTCAGGGAGATACCCGAACCCATGATCATGTTCTCCAGCATCGGTACCTCCCGTAGGAACTCCGCATGCTGGGACTCGGTGCAGAAACCCATGACGCGCTCGACACCGGAGCGGTTGTACCAGGAGCGGTCGAAGAAGACGATCTCACCCGCTGACGGGAAATGCTCAATGTAGCGCTGGAAGTACCACGAGGTGGACTCACGGGGGGAAGGCTTCTCCAGGGCGACGGTCCTGGCACCGCGGGGATTGAGGTGCTCATTGAAGCGCTTGATGGTTCCTCCCTTACCCGCGGCATCACGCCCCTCGAAGAGGATGATGTGGCGCTGCCCCGTGTCCTTCGTCCAGTTCTGCCACTTGAGCAGCTCGATCTGGAGCGCACGCTTCGTGTGCTCGTACTCGTGTCGGGACATCCGCTCGTCATACGGGTAATTCTCCCGCCACGTTTCCACGGGCGCACCATTCGGCTGGATGAGAACGGGATCGTCATCGTCGGAGTCATCGACGATGTAGCCCTCGGTGGCGGCCAGATCGACGACGGGGAGTTCCTGCTCGGGAAGTTCAGCCATAGGCCCAGTTTAACGCCGCGACAGTGCCTCCGCGTTGAATCGTGGACACAACCCACGCCGACGGGGGGTCGTAGGGTAGGAGTGTCCACAAATCTCCCGATCACCCCCGTGATGCCCCGGACACGCAGAAAACCCGGCCCGTGCGTACACGGTACCGGGTTTTCTGTCCGTTCTCCGCTTTAAGAAGCGGAGAACACCTTCGCCCCTAGGGGCGGCAGGTCATTACTTGACCAGGCCCAGGAGGGACTTGAGGCCGGAAGCGACGTCAGCGAAGGGCTTCAGGAACTCGAAGACCTCGTGGAGGAAAGCGCCATCGGCAGAGAGGGAGGTCAGCGTGGTGGAGAAGGAATCCATGTTTTTGCTCCTAGCAGAGAGAAATTTGAAGGCCCTGGCCTATGCCGGGGCCAGGAGAGAGTTACTTGCTGCTTCCGAGTGCGGAAGAGAAGCTGCCGTCGACGACCTGACCAAGGTTAGCGACAACCTTCGGGAAGTTCTCGATCAGCTTGTTGACCGCTTCGACGAAGGTGCTGAAGTCGCCGAGCTGATCTTTGATGACGGTGAAGTCCATGTTGTTCTCCTTGAGAGGACCAGCCTGGAGCTGGCATAAGTTTCCAGTTGCTGACGCCCTCAGGGACGCCACCACACAATCTAAGCATGTCCATGCCCTTCGTCAACCCACTTTGCCGGGGTAAGGACATCTACCAGACAATGTCGCAGCAGCAGTTCAACTGAAATATGAGGGAATGCTGTCACAGCGAACTGCCCTTTTACCACCCCAAATAAGTTTAGTGCACGAAAACGCCCGTAAACGGCTGTGAAATCCGCCAGCGACCGTAACGATTACCACGGAGGTCACGATGAAGCGCGACCAGCACACCACTAAATTGATACTTCTTTTTTTACTACCCCCTTTTGGGGTTAAAATGCGCCCTTCGTGATGCTCCCCAGCACCTTTCCCCCGAAAACCGCTTTTCGATCCGGAGCGTCTTCATCTCTCAGCCGGGCATATTCCGTCCCTCACGGACCCGACGGACCTCGTCCCGGAGACGCCGCAGTTCAGCCATCTCCCCATCGGTGAGCTCTGCTTCGAGCCCCGCAGCCTGCAACGCCGCCTGCGCGATCTCCCTCTCCTGGCGGGCCTGCAGATCCCCGAGGATGACCCCGACATTGTCCAGCAACCGGACGCCCCCGACCCGAGCCGCGACGAGGAGCCGGGCCTCCCCCTCCCCGAAGTTCTCCGGCAGCGGCGCCAGCCTGCCGTCCCGAAGCTCGAGGTAGTCAACCTCAACCTCCGGTACGACCTCCAGGACGGAGCGGGCCCCGGAGAGAACGGCCCCGGGGCCACGGTCCCCGCAGTGCGCACCCAGGGTGAGCGCCGCAGACAGGGCCACGGCGGCCTGCCGGGCGGTGCTATCGAGCCGCACGTTGCGGGAGCTCATTGCCAGGCCATCCTTCTCCCTGATGACGGGAACCGAATGAAGCTGAATGGGAAGGTTGAGGTCGGTGACGAGCTGCTGCATGAGGACGAGCTGCTGGTAGTCCTTCTCGCCGAACACCGCGTCGGAGCAGTTGGTCACGTTGAACAGCTTCAGGCAGACGGTCAGCGCTCCGTCGAAGTGGCCGGGGCGGGAGGCACCCTCCAGTTCCCCGGACAGTGGCCCTGCGGAGACGGTGGTGCGGAACCCGTTGGGGTACATCTCGCGGACGGATGGGGCGAAGACGAGCTCGACGCCCACCCCCCGGAGCTTCTCGACGTCCGCCTCCAGTGTCCGGGGGTAGGTGTCCAGGTCGGCATCATCCCCGAACTGCAGTGGGTTGACGAAGATGGAGACCACGACCACGGCACGCGGCAGTGACTTCGCGGCACGGACGAGCTCCAGGTGCCCCTCATGGAGGGCACCCATGGTGGGAACGAGGACAACCGGCCGTGACGTCTTGCGTAGTGCACGGGTGACGCGACCAATGTCGGCGACCGAGGTGTGCACGGTGGTTTCGCCCGGGGTGTATCCGGCCATGGGATCTTCTCCTTGGAACTGACGGCGGCGGTGGATCAGCAGGCGTCAATCCTAACCCTCGACGGTCATCGCCCCGGCCACGCCTCGGCAATCCGTCGTTGGAGTTCCGGCAATGTGATCCCGGCCTCGACAGCCCGGGAAACCAGGGCCGAAGTCTCGGCAGCGAGTCCGCCTCCGGAGCCTCCGGCCACAGAGTCCACGGCCCCTTCAGCGATCCGGGTTCCCGCTCCTCGGCGGGTGGTCACCGTTCCGGCCGCTTCAAGTTCCCGGTAAGCGCGTGCCACCGTCCCCGGGGCGATCCCGAGGTCACGCGCGAGCTGCCGCACCGGCGGGAGCCTAGCCCCCTCGTCCAGGTCACCTGACGTAACGAGCCGAATCACCTCGCGGCGAACCTGCTCGTAGACGGGAGTCGGATCATCGACACAGATACTTATCCGCTGCATCTCATCTCACCGAGCTTTGCTCGACGGGGCGGCGACGAGGGCGATGATATGGGTCAACGCATGGACGGCGGCACCGATGAGAAGCACCCCGGACAACCCGATGAACCACAGAAACGCGGGTTTTCCCGCACAGTCGGGGTATGCGGCGAACATCCAGAGCGCAATGGGGGCACCGGTGACGGCCGCCGTGAAGGTCAGGGTGGCGGTCACAGCGGTGCCGGTGACCCGGCGGAATGCCACGTCCGCGTCGATGTCGGGGAGTACCGGACGTTTCGTGGCGAGGACGAGGACCAGGGCCCCGATCAGGGTGCACGCCGCAAGGATGCAAAGCATCGGGGTTGCATACCAACTTCCGGGCCACGGGGTTGCGGAGGACGTGATCATTCCGTCGGCTTCAAGGCAGGACACGGTGATGGCCCGTCCCGACCGTCCGAGGTCGTCGGGGGAGCCTGTGCGGATCCCGGCGAGGAGGACTCCGGCGGTCACCACGACGGTCGCGATCGCCACCGCCAGCGGTACGGCTCCCGTCGTCGACAGGATGGTCCTGGTGGCGAGTGGAGCCCGGCGGCGTGCGCCCTGCTGCGGTCGAACGGTGGCGACCGCCACCGCCGAGACAATGAGCACGATGACCGCGAAGACCGTTGGGGCGAGGGTCAGTCCCAATCCCAGGCCGGTGATGAAGAGTGCACCAAACAATGCGACGGAGATTCCGGCCACGATCCCTCCCCGGAGCCAACGACGGTAGCGGCGCACCGGCCCGGAATCAGCCGGGATCGTGGCTATCCCGGAAGTTCCCCGCGTCCGGACGAAGCGTGCGGCGATGACGGACACGAGGAACAACCCGATGAGGAGCAGTGACGGTAGGACGGATGTCATGGGGTGCCTCCTGCACATTTTGTATCAAAGTTATGATACAAAAGGCTAGAACATACCCTCTTTTGTGTCAATGTATCGATACAATTCGCAACGTTCTGCACCCCGTGAGATCTCGTCCATCGCACCAGCAATCCCCTCCAGACAGCTCACTGCGCCGATTCTCGGCGCGACCTCCCCCAACGGCGACTGCGCCCCCAGCATGGCGGACATCAGCCACGAACAACCCACCGCCCACATCACCTACATCGGGAAACCCGGAGACGAGATCGTCGTCACCGCGACAGTCGGAACCGGAGTGACCGGAACATGCCGCATCCCCGTCGACGACATCTCCGGGGAGCCAACACCGCTCCCGTGAACTGGTCCGCACGACGCCACAACGGCCTGCCCCCGCATACTGCGGGGGCAGGCCGTTGTTTTCTTCGATCACCACCGGTGAGCACATCACCGGGCGGTGGTCAGGTGTCAGGGGATCAGAATCCGCCCATGCCACCCATGGCGTCGGCGTCGGGCATACCCTGGCCGGCAGGCTGCGGCTTGTCGGCGACGACAGCCTCGGTGGTGAGGAACAGAGCCGCGATGGAGGCGGCGTTCTGCAGTGCGGAGCGGGTCACCTTAACCGGGTCGTTGATGCCCGCATCCATCAGGTTGACGTACTCGCCGGTCGCGGCGTTCAGGCCTTCGCCCACCTTGAGGGAGGCGACCTTGTCGGCAACGACGCCCGGCTCGTGACCGGCGTTGAGTGCGATCTGCTTCAGCGGCGCGGACAGCGCAGTGCGAACGATCTTCACACCGGTGGCCTCATCGCCGGTGAGGTCGAGGTCACCGTCGAGAACGTGAGCGGCCTGGATAAGGGCCACGCCACCACCTGCGACGATTCCCTCCTCAACGGCTGCCTTGGCGTTCCGAACGGCATCCTCGATGCGGTGCTTGCGCTCCTTCAGCTCGACCTCGGTCGCGGCACCGACCTTGATGACGGCGACGCCACCGGCGAGCTTCGCCAGGCGCTCCTGCAGCTTCTCCCGGTCGTACTCGGAGTCGGAGTTCTCGATCTCGGCGCGGATCTGGTTGACGCGACCCTCGATCTGGGCGCTGTCACCGGCACCCTCGACGATGGTGGTCTCGTCCTTGGTGACGACGACCTTGCGGGCACGGCCCAGTAGCGGGATGTCCGCACTCTCCAGGGAGAGGCCGACCTCCTCGGAGATGACCTGACCACCGGTGAGGATGGCCATGTCCTGGAGCTGTGCCTTGCGGCGGTCACCGAAGCCGGGGGCCTTGACGGCGACGGACTTGAAGGTGCCACGGATCTTGTTGACAACCAGGGTGGACAGAGCCTCACCCTCAACATCCTCGGCGATGATCAGCAGCGGCTTGCCGGTCTGCATGACCTTCTCCAGCAGCGGAAGCAGATCCTTGATGTTGCCGATCTTCGCGGAGACCAGGAGGATGTACGGGTCCTCAAGGACGGCTTCCTGGCGCTCCATGTCGGTGGCGAAGTAGCCGGAGATGTAGCCCTTGTCGAAGCGCATGCCTTCGGTGACGTCGAGTTCGACACCGAAAGTGTTGGACTCCTCGACGGTGATGACGGATTCCTTGTTCAGCTTGCCTCCACCCACGGCGTACATCGCCTGGGCGATCTTGGCACCGATGGCGGGATCGGCGGCGGAGATGCCCGCGGTCGCAGCGATCTGTTCCTCCGTCTCGATCTCCTTAGCGGTGGCGAGCAGCTCCTCGGTGACCTTCTTCACAGCCTGCTCGATACCGCGCTTGATGCCCATCGGGTTAGAGCCGGCGGCCACGTTGCGCAGCCCCTCGCGGACGAGGGCCTGGGCGAGCACGGTGGCGGTGGTGGTGCCGTCGCCTGCGACGTCGTCGGTCTTCTTGGCGACCTCCTTGACCAGCTCGGCGCCGATCTTCTCGTACGGATCCTCCAGCTCGATCTCGCGGGCGATGGTCACGCCGTCGTTGGTGATGGTCGGGGCGCCCCAGGACTTCTCCAGGACGACGTTGCGCCCCTTCGGGCCGAGCGTGACCTTGACGGCGTCAGCGAGGGTGTTCAGGCCCTTTTCGAGGCCACGGCGTGCTTCCTCATCAAAAGCGATGATCTTTGCCATGTGTTGTGTGCTCCTTGGTTTTTCATCGGACGACACTCACGTCAAGTATCTGCGGGCGCCCGCGACGGCACGGTCGGTGAGTGTTGGGTCCAACCTCACCCGCAGGTGGTACAAATCCTGGCACTCTCCAGTATCAAGTGCTAGGTCCGTTTCTAGCAGTCGGGACGTGCGAGTGCAAGATCCGGGGTCCTAGACTTGACCCCATGACTCCCGAGATTCCCACCACAGCAGCAGTCACCGCAGCAATCGAGGCCCAGCAGGCACGCATTCTCGCCGACCTGACGGAACTCGTCTCCTTCAATTCCGTACACGGAGAACCGGACTGCAAACAGGCCAACGCCGACGCAGCAGCCTGGGTCGTCCACGCACTCGAGGACGTCGGCCTGACGGTCGAGCCCCACCCCACCACCGACGGATCCACCGCCGTGATCGGCCGCCGTGAAGCCCACGACGGACGCCCGACGGTCCTGCTCTACTCGCACTACGACGTCGTCCCGGCCGGAAGCCCTGCAGCGTGGACCTCAGACCCGTTCACCCTCACGGAACGCGACGGACGCTGGTACGGACGCGGTACCGCCGACTGCAAGGGCAATCTCGTCATGCACCTCGCCACCCTGCGTGCGCTCCGGGAGCTCGGTGATCCAGGCATCGGCATCATCGTCGTCATCGAAGGCTCCGAAGAGAAAGGTGGCGAGGGACTCGACGCCCTCATCTCCGAACGACCGGAGCTCTTCACCGCCGACGCGATCATCATCGCGGACACCGGCAACGTCGCAGAGGGGGTCCCCACGCTGACCACTTCCCTCCGCGGCGGTGCACAACTCCGTGTCACCGTGCGAACCCTGCGGTCCGCTGTGCACTCCGGTGGATTCGGCGGACCCGCGCCGGATGCCGTCTCAGCCCTCATCCGCATCCTGGATTCCCTCCGCGATGAATCCGGGCGCGTCGCCATCCGCGCCACAGACAACACGGCCACGTGGAACGGGATCGCCTACGACCCGGACGCCTTCCGCGCGGACGCAGGCATCCTCGACGGAGTGGAGATCATCGGGGACGGTACCGACATCGCGGATCAGCTCTGGGCCCGGCCCGCCGTCACCGTCACCGGATTCACCTCCACCCCCGTCGCCGAAGCAATGAACGCCATTCCCGCCACCGCGAGTGCTCAACTCAACCTGCGCACCCCCTACGGCGCATCAGGGACCGGGACCGCCGAGGCACTCCGCCGCCACCTGCTCGACGCCGCACCCTGGGGCGCACAGGTCGACGTCGAGATTCTCGAGGTCAACGAACCTTTCGCCACAGACACATCAGGCCCCGCCGCCCAGGCACTCGCCGATGCACTGTCGAAGGCCTTCGGGGATAAGGAAACCGCGTACTGCGGCTCCGGTGGTTCCATTCCCCTGACCACCGCCCTGCAACAGGCGGTGCCGGGTGCCGAGATCGCCCTGTTCGGCGTCGAAGAACCGCTGTGCACCATCCACTCGGCCAACGAATCCGTCTCCCCGGAGGAACTGAAGCGCTGCGCCGTCGCAGAGACGCTGTTCCTGTTCAACTACACGGCCTAGGTTCCCACCCAGCTCCGACGCCCCCGGGAGAAAAGCCCGGGGGCTCTTCCACACCACCCCGTAGATACCCCCACACCCTACTTTTCCGGGAATCTCTTGACCCCGGACACGGGAAACCTCTAGCCTCGTTTTTGTGACGCACATCATTCGACTTACGCGAGTAGCAGAGGCTACGTACCCCGGTGAAGGATAAGGACTGACCCCTTCACCCGGGGCAGTAGTCGTTATCCTCCCAGTCGCTTGAACAAGCGTCGGTCCATTTCATTGACCAGACAGATCCGTCACACCACCACAAGGCCCTCCCCGGAATTCTCCGGCAGGTATGCGGCCCGTGGACGGACTGAAACTCCCGAAAAGGACCGATGGCGATGCACTCCACGCACACCACCACCGAACCGCACACCGCAACCGAGGGGCAGTCGATCCACCCCCTGCACACTGCGCACCCACCGCTGACGGACACCCGAACCACTCAACCAGCACCATTCAACCGGCGCGACCCGTTGCGCCCCTGCACCGACGATCCATTCCGCGCCCGTTTCGGCCAGAATCTACCTGCAGGTCTCCGTGAGGAAGCCGCCGGAATGGACTGGCGGACATTTACCGCCACCTATTGCCCGACCCCAGATCTGCGCATCGAAGGCCTGTCACACAGCCCGCTCCGGGACAACCGCAGATTGTTCTCCGCCACTCTGACCACCTCCCGCCCGGGGCGGGGCGGCGTCGTCCACGCGCCCCGGGAGATCATCGCCATGGGTACGATCTCCGCGTGTACCAACCTGTTGGCCGACGCCGGGCGCCGAGTTGAGATCCTGACGTTCCGGCAGCGGAAGATCTTCAACGGTACCGCAATCTTCCTGGAGGTCTGCGACAACGGAAAACGCTGTTGGGTCCTCGGTTTCGGCGCGACACCCGACTCCGCCACAGCTTCCGCCATGAGCCGAGCGGCACACCGACTGCACCGCTGAACACTTTTCCACAGTTGCCCTGTACGGACGCCACGGTGAAAGTATTACCGAAACACAGCGCGGAACGCCCGGGGCGGCGGCGAGGGATACCCGGTGCAGATCGCAGCAGCCTCTGCTGCAGAATCGGGCAGCGGCTACCGCCAGGTACACTATCCTTCTGACCCATCCCGCCCAGCCCAGCCGGAGAAGCCGCAGACATGGACGTGCTCATCGTATTGACTGTGCTCGCTGCGGCAACCATTGTGGCCCCGGTTCTCATCGGAAGAATCGGGCGTCCGGCCTTCGGGTTGCTGGCGATCGTTCCCGCCGGGGCGTTCGCGTGGACGGTACGGAGCTGGATACGAGGAGACTTCTCCCGAGGGGTGGAGCCGACCGGTGTCGACATCCCCTGGATGCCGGCAGCGCACCTGAACATCACACTCACCATGGATTCACTGTCCGCCCTGTTCGCTCTGATCGTCCTGGGTGTCGGTGCCCTGATTCTCTGGTATTGCCGGGGCTACTTCGATTCCAATCCGAAACGGTTATCCGTATTCGGATCCCAGATGGTCGCATTCACCATGGTCATGTACGGTCTGGTCACCGCGGACAATCTGCTCCTGATGTACGTGTTCTGGGAGCTGACCTCGGTCCTTTCCTTCCTGCTCGTCGGTTATTACGGCGAGCGCGCCTCGTCCCGTCGCGCCGCAGGACAGGCACTCATGGTTACCACGCTGGGCGGTCTGGCGATGCTGGTGGGAATCATCCTGTTGGGCATCACATCCAATATCTGGGATCTATCCACGTTGATGGACTCCGGAGCACCCGCACCGTCCGCAGCAACGAGTGCTGCGGTGGTGCTGATCCTGACCGGTGCGCTGTCCAAGTCCGCGATCGCACCGATGCATTTCTGGTTGCCCGGTGCGATGGCGGCACCGACTCCGGTGTCGGCCTACCTGCATTCGGCGGCGATGGTGAAGGCGGGTATCTACCTCGTGGCTCGGCTCTCCCCGGAACTGAACCAGATCGGATCCTGGCATCTCGTCGTCATCCCGGCCGGATTGGCGACGATGCTGATGGCGGGATGGATTGCGCTGCGTCAGGTGGATCTAAAACTCATTCTCGCCTATGGGACGGTGAGCCAGCTCGGATTCATCATCACGGTGGTGGGCATCGGGTCACCCGGTGCCCTACTCGCGGGTCTGGCTCTTACCGTGGCACACGCGCTGTTCAAGGCCACCCTGTTCATGATCGTGGGCGCCATCGATCGGACCACGGGTACCCGGGACATCCGCGAACTATCCGGACTGGGCCGGACCCGACCTGCGCTGTTCGTGCTGGCGGTCACCGCTGCCGCATCGATGGCTGGGGTTCCGGGGACACTCGGCTTCGTGGCCAAAGAGGCAACCGTCGCCACGCTTCTCGACGAAGCCCTGCTTACCGGGATGCCCGGGAAGCTCACACTGACGGGAATCGTGGTCGGAAGCATGCTGACGGTCGCGTACTCCCTCTATTTTCTGTACGGGGCGTTCGCCACGAAATCACCGACACACACATCGGGTGGAGGCACCTCCGCCGCCGTGTCCGGGGCTGCGCCGGTCATCTCTACACTGTGGGTTCCACCGGCAGTTCTCGCGGCGGGTGGAATCATCCTGGGAATCATCCCGGCCCCTCTCGACACTGTCCTCCACAGCTATGCCAGAACTCCGTCCCATCTCTCCCTGTGGCACGGCTGGACGCTACCGCTACTCATCAGTGCGGTAATCCTCACCTGCGGCGTGATTCTGCACTGGCAGCGGCAGACCGTCAGCCGACTCCACTTCAGTCGACCGGCACTGGGTAACGCGAACCTCGCGTACGACACGGTAATCGACATGCTGCGGAGGATCTCACTCCGGATCACTGCAACGACACAACGTGGTTCGCTTCCCGTCAATGAGGCCGTCATTCTCGCCACACTGGTGATCCTCCCGCTGACGATGCTCGTGACGGGCTCTCGGACCGACATCCGCATGGAACTGTGGGACTCTCCGGTACAGGGCCTCGTAGTTGTCATCATCGTCATCGCCGCAATCGCCTCAACGGTCCTGGACAACCGGCTCTCCGCACTTATCCTCGTCGGAATGACGGGTTACGGCGTCGCCGTGATCTTCGCTCTCCACGGGGCGCCGGATCTCGCGTTGACCCAGTTGCTCGTGGAGACGGTCTCCGTCGTGGTATTCGTCCTCGTTCTCCGCAAACTTCCGGCAAGTACGGAACGTCGCGCCGGGGAAAAAGATCACACGAGACTGCGCGCCTGGCTCGCAGTTTCGGTGGGACTGACGGTGTCTGTTCTCGGCGCCTTCGCGATGAACGCCCGGAATACCCTCCCCGTCTCCATCCACATCCCGGAACTGGCCTCACGTATCGGACACGGATCGAACGCCGTCAACGTGCTATTGGTGGACATCCGCGCCTGGGATACGTTCGGCGAGATCTCGGTCCTCGTCATCGTCGCCACCGGTGTCGCATCTTTGGTGTACCGCACCCGTAGTTTCTCCCGGGTTTCCCGTCGTCCTACGCTTCGCACCGAAGCACCGAGCTGGCTCGCGGCACCCGTCGAAGACGAGAAGGCCAGGAACCGGTCATTCATGATGGAAGTGACGACCCGGATCCTCTTCCCGTCGATGATCACGCTGTCACTCTATTTCTTTTTCGCCGGGCACAACGCGCCGGGTGGTGGGTTCGCCGGGGGACTCGTTGCGGCTCTCGCGTTCATGCTCCGCTATCTTGCGGGAGGACGGGAGGAGCTGGAGGAGGCACTTCCAGTGGATGCGTCCCGTCTGCTCGGTGCCGGTCTGCTGCTCTCCGCCGGGTCAGTCGTTGCCCCGATGCTTATCGATCGCCCGCCATTAGCCTCCGCCACAACCGATCTCGTTCTTCCGTTCATCGGTGAGGTGCACGTCGTGTCCCCCGTGATCTTCGACGCCGGTGTCTACCTCATCGTGATCGGCCTGATTCTCCACATCCTCCGCTCCCTCGGTGCGCAGCTCGACATCGACGAGGAACAGCGTCGACGGCGCGCCCGCGAACGTGCCCGACGGCTCGCCCGCCGAAAGGCCGAGTATCCGTCGGAAAGGAATCCCGGAAAGAACTCCGAGGGAACAATCATCATCAGAAGGAAGCGGAGGTAGCAGTATGGTCGCGAATCTCTTCCTGCTCATCGCGTGCGGGGTTCTCATCTCCTGCGGAGTGTACCTCCTCCTCGAACGGGCCATGACAAAGATGCTGCTCGGCCTGATCCTCCTCGGAAACGGGGCAAACCTGCTCATGCTGACCTCGGGTGGTGGCGCGGGCGCACCACCGATCGCCGGGCGTGAGTCCACGTTGACGGGCACCGACGCCGATCCCCTCGCCCAGGGGATGATCCTCACCGCCATCGTCATTTCCATGGCCATGACTGCATTCATCCTGGCTCTCGCCTTCCGCCAGTACCGCTACCGCACCGCCGACCTCATCGGCGACGATACCGAGGACACCGCGATCGCCCACCGACCCGATACCGCCTCGGCGGCACCCGACCACGACGCTTCCGCAGATCCCGAGACCGGGCGGGCAACAGGCCACGGGGACGATTTCGGCCCCGAGAGCTTCGAACGTCCCGTGAAGGAGGACAACTGATGGGCTTCCCTGAAGCGCTGTCCACGGACATCCTCATCCCCCATCTCGTCCCGCTCCCGGTGATCATCCCCGCGGTGGCCGCTGCGGTATGCCTCCTTGCGGGGCGGCACCCTCGGATCCAGCGTGCGGTGACCGCGACCGCGCTGACCGTTCTGATCGTTCTGTGTACCGTGCTCGTCGCCCTCGTCGACAGGGTGGGCATCCAGACTCTCCAGATCGGTGGCTGGGATGCCCCGGTGGGCATCACCCTCGTCGCGGACCGGCTCTCCGCACTACTGCTCGCGGTGTCCTCGCTGGTACTGTTCTCCGTTCTCCGCTACGCCATCGGTCAGGGTGTGCGTGACGGAACAGAGGATGAACCCGTGGGGGTGTTCCTTCCTGCATACCTGCTGCTCACCATGGGTGTGAACATGGCTTTCCTCGCCGGTGACCTGTTCAACCTCTATGTCGGTTTCGAGGTTCTTCTCGTCGCCAGCTACGTCCTTTTGACCATCGGCGCTTCCCCAGCCCGAGTCCGGGCCGGTGTGAGCTACGTGATGGTTTCAATGCTCTCTTCCTTCGTGTTCCTCGTCGCCCTCGCCCTCATCTACGCGGCGGTGGGAACCATGAACATGGCACAGGTCTCGGTTCGGATGGAGCAGGTTCCCGAAGGCACCCGGGCGGCCATCTTCGCGGTGCTGCTCGTCGCCTTCGGTATCAAGGCTGCGGTGTTCCCGCTGTACTCATGGCTCCCGGACTCCTATCCGACCGCCCCCGCCCTCGTTACCGCCGTCTTCGCCGGTCTGCTCACCAAAGTTGGTGTCTACTCGATCATCCGTGTGCGTTCCGTGGTGTTCACCGACGGGCGTCTCGACGGCGTGCTGATGTGGGCGGCGCTGCTGACGATGCTGGTCGGCATCCTCGGTGCGATGGCCCAGAACGACATCAAACGTCTCCTGTCGTTCACCTTGGTCAGCCACATCGGGTACATGATCATGGGGGTCGCTCTCGGAACCGCAACGGGGCTCTCCGGAGCGATCTTCTACACCGTGCACCACATTCTCGTGCAGACCGCACTGTTTCTCGTGGTCGGTCTCATCGAACGCCAGGCCGGTTCGTCATCACTCCGCCGACTCGGTTCGCTCGCCTACGTTTCCCCCCTACTCGCGGTCCTCTACCTCATTCCGGCCCTCAACCTCGGCGGTATCCCACCATTCTCCGGTTTCCTCGGGAAGCTCATTCTCGTGGAGGCCGCAGCCGGACACGGTGGGGCGATGGCATGGGTACTGGTCGCGGGAGCCGTTGTCACCTCGCTCCTGACGCTGTACACGATGACGGTCGTGTGGTCGAAGGCATTCTGGCGGGACCGCTCCGACGCCCCCGACGGAGCAACTGCTTTAGCAGCCACGGGACCACTCGGTGGCACACGCCGTGAAATAGAGCTGTCGGAACGCCCCGACGTCGGCAGAATGCCCGCCGGAATGGTCGTGCCGACCGCACTCCTGGTCATCGCGTCCCTCGCCGTGAGCATCCTCGCTGGGCCGATTTCGGCAGTGACGGGCCGCTCCGCGGAATCCGCGCAGGACGTCGCCGTCTACCGCCGCGCCGTTCTCGGCCCCGGTTATCTCAACCCCGGCCGTACACTCGTACCCGGTCAGTCCGGACCGTTCGCACCGGGCAACCGAGACCGTATCAACGACGGTATCGACGCCCGCCGTAGCCCGGAGGATGCCGCCGCAGCCCCGAGCGAGGGAGAACAACGATGATCGCTGGAGTCCGCCGCCGCTTCCGCCCGCAGGCCGTGCTGTGGCTGACCTTCATGTGGGCGCTGCTGTGGGGGGAGTTCTCCGCAGGTAACCTTCTCGCGGGTTTGGGAATCGGAGTGGCGGTAACCCTGCTCCTTCCCCTCCCATCCATGCCGGGATCGGGAACGGGAGTCCGCTGGCCGGCTCTCCTGCGCCTGGCTGGACGCTTCAGCATCGACCTGGTCGCCAGCTCGGTGAAGGTCGCCGTGATCGCGTTACGGCCCGCACCTGTTCCCCCGGGGGCCATCATCATCGTACCGATGCGGGTGCAGGAGGATCTGGTGTTCTCCTTCGCCGTGACCCTGCTCAATCTGCAACCCGGGGGTACGGTCACCGATCTCGACATCGCCGACCGAAAGCTGACCATGCACCTGATCGACGGATCATCCACAGGTGTGGTCGAACGCGAGATCCGACGGATCGCTCAACTCGAACGCCGTCTCATCCACATCTTCGAAAGGAACGGCTGATGGACCCGTCCCTCTACAACACGCTCCTCCTCATCCCCGCCTCCCTGCTGGCGGTGGCTTTCATCGTGACGGGGTGGCGGATGCTCGTCGGGCCAAACTCGCTCGACCGACTCCTGAGTCTGGATGCGGTGGTGGCGATGATCCAGTGCACCCTAGCCGTCTACATCTGCCGCACCCTCGACACGACCGTGACCAACTCGATGATCGTCGTGGCACTGCTCGGCTTCATCTCCACCGTGGCGGTCACCCGTTTCCGGAAACGGGATGGCGCCCAATGACCACGCTGATCCTCGATGTCCTGTCCCTGATCCTCCTGTTCCTCGGATCACTCCTCGCCTTGTCTGCAGCGATCGGTCTCGCCCGTTTCCGGGACACCCTGACACGACTGCACGCGGTGACAAAACCCCAGACACTCGGACTGATCCTGGCGGTGAGCGGGGCGCTTCTGAGAGTCAGCGGCTCCCGGAACCTCGACGCCGGAGCGGCAGGAGACCTCGGGGTTCTCATTCTCATCATCGCCTTCACCCTGATCACCGCCCCTGTGATCGGACAGCGCCTGGGCCGCCTGGCCAGAAAGGAAAAGCTGTACGACCCGGAGGCCTTATCCAGGGACGACACCCGTAACAGCTCTTCCCCCTGAAGAACACGAGAACACGAGACCCGGTGCATCCGAAAAGGCACCCACCTCTTCAGGGCGGGTGCCTTTCAGCGATACACCGTGCAGTGTCGACGGATCAGGGCCGACCGCGCTCCATCTCATCACAGATCAAATCGACGACGTCACGCCAGTCACCCGTCCGCTCGTACAGCTCACGCTGACGCCGGTACGACGCACCCCTGTCGATGATCTCGTGCACTATCGCAAGTTCCTCGGCACAGCCGAGTTCCTCCGCGAGGGGTTCCAGCACCGTGACGATGCGGACAATGTCGTCTGCGACACTCACCTTGTCGGTATTCCGTGAGCAGATGATGTCCGCCTCAAGACCGTGTCGGGCAGCACGCCATTTGTTCTCCCGGATGTGCCAGGGCTGCAGGGACGGCAAGGTTTCGCCCGCTTCGAAGGCCCGGTCGTAGTACACGACGAGGCAGTGAGTGAGCGCAGTGAGCGCCGCGAGTTCCCGAAGGTTGCTGGGTGCATCCGAGACACGAATCTCGATGGTGCCCCACTTGGCGGAAGGACGGATATCGAAGTGCATGGAACCGGTGTGGTCAATCACCCCGGACTTTTCCTGCTGCCGCAGATACTCGGTCCACTGGCTCCAGGTGTTGAACCCATAGGGCGCACCTGCGGTGGGAAGTTGCTGGTAGAGCATCGTACGGTTCGATGCGTAACCGGTGTCCAATCCGTTCCATCCGGGAGAAGCGGCGCTCAGGGCGAGCAGGTGCGGATAGTTCGTCATCAGGGCGTTGATGATGGGCCAGACCTTGGCCTCATGGCTGACTCCCACGTGGACGTGCAGGCCCCAGATCAGCATCTGCCGACCCCAGAACTTCGTCCTACGGATGATCTCAGTGTACGGGCTCTTGTCCGAGACCTCCTGGTCCCGCCAGTCCGAGAACGGGTGCGACCCGGCGGACCACAGTCGGACCCCCAGCTCACCAGCCGACTCGTGGAGGGAATCAAGACCGGAACCGAGCTCGGCGACGGCCTCGGGCACGGTGTGACAGACACCGGTGACCATCTCGACGGTATTCTTCAGGAACTCAGGTTCCACCTGCAGATCGGGGCGCTTCTTCGACATGAGCTCGATCATGTCGGATGAACGCGGCGTGAGGTCGCGGGTGTCGGGGTCGATGAGCCCGATCTCCCATTCCACACCGAGAGTCGGTTCCGGGGAACGGTTGAAGTTCATGTGATCAGCCATATCGGCTCCTAGTGGGACGGAACGGAAGAAGAGGAGTGCCGTGTCAGAAGGTGACGTCACCCGTGAGAACCACGACAACTCCACCGGTGGGAGCGGTCGCGAGCTCCGGAGTACGTACCTTCGCGGGAATACCGAGGGCGGTACCGACCTCACGGGCCGCCGCTTCTTCTGTGGGGTTTCCTGGGTTGTAGTAGACGGCCGACGCGGGCAGGTACGCCTCCGCGAGGTTACCCACCTCCCCGACTGTCCAGCCCTGTCCGGTGAGTCTGTCGGCGGCACGGTTAGCCAGCCCCTGGACCGTGGAATTGTTCAGGGCGTGCACAGCCACCGTCCGGGGATCACCGGCGGGGGCAGGAGCGGGTTGAGAATTCGGCTGTGGTTGAACCGGGATCTCCGCTGTCGGTGTGACTTCAGGCTCGGGACTCGGCGACCCAGAGGTCACTTCTTCCCGCTCCTTCTGTGTCTCCTCCTCTGCGGTGGAGGCAGCGGGGGCCTCTGCGCGCGCTGCGTTACTGGTCGGTGCGGTGGAACTCGTGTTTCCTGCCACGGCAGGGGTGGTATCGGAGTCATCACCGCGAAGCCCGACGAATAATGCCCACGCCGCGAGCAGTACGGCAACCGCCGCGAGAATCATCGCGAATCCCCTCAGCGGCAGGGATCTGGGCTCCCCAACAGGCACATGCCTGACAGCTTCATCGGGGCGGCCTTCGGGGACGTCGGAACCTTCGGGGGCGTCACTGTGTTTGTTGGGGGACACAAGGAGTTATCTTAGCTGCTTTTGATCCTCTTACGTGATTCGGCTCGCTGGTCGCGTATCCGCCGCAGCCTCGCAACGAGTGTCGGATGGGCCGCAGCGGCCGCCGGTTCGTCGAGAAGCAGGTTGAGACGCTGGTAATAACGCACAGCGCTTATCCCCAATGTTCGGGCGATGGCTTCTTCCCTGGCCCCGGGGGAACGGGGTGCATTCTCCGCGAACGCCAGCAACCGGGCATCGAACTCGGACAACTGTGTGGAGGCGGGCATGGCTCCAGTCTAGAGGTGAACTAAACTCCCGGGTATGACTGTCCGACCCATCGTTATCCACGGTGACCCGGTGCTGCATAACCCGACTGCACCCGTCACCGAGTCGCCCGCCGAACTCCAGGAACTCATCCGCGACATGTACGAGACCATGGACGTCGCCCACGGCGTCGGTCTCGCAGCCAACCAGATCGGCGTCGGTAAAAGGCTCTTCGTCTACAACTGCCCCGATATCGAAGGCCCCGAGGGCTCCGAGAAGCCCCAGGCTGACATCGATGCCAACGGTGGCCCCATCCGGCGTGGTTGCGTGATCAACCCGGTACTCGAAACCTCCGAGATACCCCAGTCCATGCCCCGTGACAACGGCGACGATGACGAGGGGTGCCTCTCCGTCCCCGGAGAAACCTTCCCCACCGGACGAGCCGACTGGGCACGAGTCACCGGAACCGACGCCGAGGGCAACGAAATCAGCATCGAGGGTTACGGACTCTTCGCTCGCTGCCTCCAGCACGAGGTCGGCCATCTCGACGGTTTCCTCTACACCGACACCCTCATCGGCCGGCACCGTCGCGCCGCGAAGAAGACCATCAAGCGCAACGGGTGGACCGAAGCCGGGCTGACCTGGATGCCCGGAGCAGATGCCGATCCGTTCGGACACGATAGCCACGACCGGGACGACACCGTCGACGCGGACGTCCCCCCGGCACTGCGCAGGACCACGGACTAGCCGTGCCACAACGTGCCCCGCGGCCGGGCGATCGTGTGATCGTCCGCCGCCATCTCCCGGATACCCCGGGCCATCTCACCGATGTCATCGGGCACGTGGTGTCCCTCGATCCGCTGGTTGTGCGCCCCCAGTCGGTCGGTGGTCTTCCCTCCGATGCTCCGACGGTGACCATCCCGGACGAGTTGGTCCAGGTCTGCAAAGTGCTCCCACCCCGGCGGGTACGCAACAGTGACATCCGCGCGGTGGAGACCGCGACCGCCGCCGCTTTCCCGGGGATTGAGCACCGCTGGTCTGGCCAGTGGTTACTGCGTGCGGGCGACGGCATCACCGAGCGTTCCAACTCTGCGGCACCTTTGGGCAGGTCTGCCGGATTGAGTGAAGTTCCACTCGCGGAAATTGAGGCCTTCTATGCGGAGCACGACCTTCCGGTGAGGGTCCTGATACCTGACCGGATCGGGAACCCCGCGCGCATCGCATGTGCTGGTCCAGCGTGGCGGACGGGCCCGGAGATCGTCGTGATGACCCGACCACTGAACGATCTTCCTTCCCTGGACTTGCCGGACGGAGTCGCACACCGTGTGGACGAACAACCCGACGACGAGTGGCTGACGCTCTACCACTTCCGGGGGCGCCCACTCCCCGAACACGCACTTAATCTCCTGCGCACGCGCATCGACGGCCGGATGGGATTCGGTCGGCTTTTGGATGTCACCGGTCGGACCGTTGCAATCACCAGGGGCACGATCACCTCATCCGGGGATGGTCGTACCTGGCTTGGCTACTCCGCCGTCGAGGTTGCCGCCGACCACCGCCGCCGGGGCCTTGGAACACAGCTCGGCATAGCGATGCTGCACTGGGGCGCGGAGAACGGAGGCGACATGGCGTACCTGCAAGTGTTGGCAGCCAACACCGCCGGGATCAGGCTCTATGACAAATTGGGCTTCGTCGAACATCACCGGCATCGCTACGCTGAACTCGATCCGGAGCTCACCTCCGGATGATGACGCGGGTCCGGGAGGAACGGTCGTGCGGCCCCATTCCGTAGGCGTCGAGTTTCGCTGACCCGGCCAGCCACATGCCAACCGCGAGCGCCGCGACCGGCCCTACGACGGGAATCGCCGGGATAAACAGCCACAGGTTGCGGCGCGCCGCCTGACTCATCGTGACCGGACAGTCTGCGGGCCCCGCAACCCGAAGACCAAGCAGTCGTTTCCCCGGACCGCCGCCATTCACGTCCCCGATGACTTGCCAGAGCCAGAACGGCAGTGGCCCGGCCAGAAGTGCGAGGTACCAGATCCAGTTGCCGGTGGCAATGGCGACGCTGACGGTGAGAACCAGGTAGAGCGTCGAAAAAATCGCGGCATCCAACGCGAGCGCCGCGACCCGTAATCGGACCGGAGCATTGAGCAGGTCCCGGCGACCGGTTTTCAGCCCCGGGGCGAAGGCGCTGAAGCACTCCACCTGATCATGTTCGACGGGTGCGGTGAAGGGGGTAGCGATCACGGTTCGCATGCACTGCGCACGGTACAGCGCACCCGGGACCAGGTTCTTCATCCGATTCCGGGGGCCGTCATCGGGCCGACCCGGATACGTACCGTCAGGAAAAGTCATCGTGCCGTTCACCTCTCTCACCTGATGAACGTGTCGGCACTTCACCAGGTTCCCGGAAAAGTCGTTGACGGCTAATCTCTCTAGGTATGCGCATTGCCACGTTCAACGTCAATTCGGTTCGTACCCGGGCCGACCGCATGGTCGATTTTCTGATCCGCCACGATGTGGACGTCCTGGCGGTCCAGGAGACGAAGTGCCGGGACGACCAGTTCCCCTACCTACCGTTCGAACAGGTCGGTTACGAGGTGGCGCATGTGGGGTACAGCCAGTGGAACGGAGTTGCTCTGCTTTCCAGAGTCGGCTTGACGGATGTCACCGATCATTTTCCCGGTCAACCCGGGTTCGCGAAGGACGCTACCGCCGACCAGGTGATCGAGGCACGTGCCGTCGGCGCGACATGCGGTGGAGTTCGGGTGTGGAGTTTGTACGTCCCCAACGGCCGGGAAATCGCTGACCGCCACTACGAGTACAAACTGCGGTGGCTCGATGCCCTGGCAGTTCACGTTCGGGAGGCCCTGACCGATGACCCCGAGATGAAGCTGTTGTGCACGGGGGACTTCAACATCGCACCCACCGACGGCGACGTATGGGACCGCCGCTTCTTCGACGGCAAAACCCACGTCACCGAGCCAGAGCGGGCTTTCTTCCAGCAGCTCACCGAAGCCGGTCTGACGGAGACCACGCGACAGTTCACCCCCGGCGAATACACCTACTGGGACTACAAGGCGATGCGGTTCGGGCGCAACGAAGGTATGCGCATCGACTTCCACCTGGCCAGTCACCCCCTGGCGCACAGTGCCCGAGCGGCATTCATCGACCGGGACGAGCGCGCCGGTGACGGGGCCTCGGACCATGCCCCCGTGATCGTCGACTACACGGTCAACGGGGATTAGACAGGATGCCCAATGTACTCGGCTACCTGACTTCGCTGGAGTGGTGGCAGTCCGCAGGACTCCTGCTCGACTATGCCGTCAAGATCATTGCGGTGGGAACCGTCGCACAGGACCGGAAACCCAGTTCCTCCTCCGCCTGGCTGCTGGCAATCCTCTTCGTACCGGTCATCGGGCTTCCACTGTTCCTGATGATGGGAAGCCCCTACATCAACCGTCGCAGGCACCGCATCCAGATGGAGGCACAGGCGATGGTGGGTTCAACGCTCACGGAGGCCCCCACTCTTCCCGAAGGCGCGGAGCTCTCTGACGAAGTGGCCTCGGTGATGCGTCTCAACGACAGGCTCACGGATCTACCCGCGGTGCACTCCCGGTTCCACGGTCTCTACTCCGATTACCGGGAGTCCATCACTGCGATGGCCGCGGCTGTCGACGCCGCCGAGTGCACGGTCCACGCCCAGATCTACATCATCGCCTGGGATGACACCACGGATGTTTTTTTCCGCGCATGTCAACGCGCCGTCGATCGTGGCGTCGATGTCCGTCTCCTTTTCGACCAGGTCGGGAGCTGGAAGTACCCCGGGTACCGGAAACTCGGCGGAAAACTCACCGAAGCAGGCATCGACTGGCATCTGACCATGCCCCTGAAACCCTTCCACTGGAGGTTCCGCCGCCCGGACCTCCGCAACCACCGCAAACTCCTCATCATCGACGGACGAACGGGGTTCATCGGCTCGCAGAACATGATCGAACCCGGATACCTCTCCCGCAGGAACCACCGCTCCGGCCGAGAATGGGTGGATCTCATGATTCAACTGTCCGGCCCCGTCGTTGAGGCGATGGAGATGATCTTCGCCGTCGACTGGTACCAGGAAACCGGGACGGTCCTCGAACTCCCGCAGACCTCGGACACCGGACCAGCGGCGGGCACTGAGATCGTCCAACTCGTGCCTTCAGGCCCCGGGTACGTCACCGAACCCAACCTCCGGCTGTTCAACTCGATGGTGCACCACGCCAAAGAACATCTGATCCTGTGCAGCCCGTACTTCATCCCGGATGACTCCCTCATGGAGGCGATCCTCACCGCCTGCTACCGGGGCGTCCGGGTCGATCTGCTGGTCAACGAGGTCTCCGATCAATTCATGGTGGGGCACGCCCAGGCCAGCTACTACAAGATGCTCATCGAGGCGGGGGTCCACATCCACCGGTACCCGGCCCCGATGATCCTGCACAGCAAATTCGCCCTCGCCGACCCACAGGGCGACACCATCGGAGTTCTCGGATCATCCAACATGGACATGCGCAGTTTCGGCCTCAACTATGAGGTCACCCTGATGGTCACGGCCGGGGAGATCGCCCAGAAACTCAGCGATCTCGCGGACGTGTACCTCGGACGGTGCACGGAACTGACTTATGAACAATGGTCCCGGCGCGGACTCGGGAAACGCTACCTGGACAACGCGATGCGGCTCACCGCGGCTCTGCAGTGACTATCCGCGTCAGGCGACCCGCAACAAGCGCCCCGCACAACGACAGCCCGACGCTCACCGCCACCACGATTCCCAGCGCCACCACGGGTCTGCCGCCGAGTCCGACGAGCGGACTCACCGCACCGGCAACGAGGAACTGGCAAAAACCCATCACCGCTGACCCGAGTCCCGCGTGGGAACGGACAGCAGACACACCCAAGGCCGTCGCGTTACCGAAGATCCCGGGCATGTGCCCCAACGCAATGAACAGGGTGCCCAACACCACCGGAAGATGCCCACCAAACAACAGCGCGTCACCAAGCAACACCAGTCCGCAGGCAAGAACCACACCCCCTGCCACCCGGAGCACTGACGCGGGTTCGAATCTGCGAACCAAACGGGAGTTCACCAGGGAACCGGTGACGAGCGCAACGGAGTTCACCGCAAACACGATCGAATACAGTCGCGGACTCATCCCGAAGTGGTCGATGAACACGAGCGGGCCAGCGGCGATATAGCCGAAGAGCACACCGGCAGCCGCCGCGAAACTCACGGTGTAGGCGGTGAACAGCCGGTTCGATGAGACCACTCGGACACCAACAGTAAACGTTGCCCAACCGCCACCCCCAGGTCTCCGGGGCTTCGACTCCCCGACGACCAGTAACGCGACGATGACCTGGACACCGGCGACGACCGCGAGAATCCAGAACAGGCCACGCCACCCGATCGGTTCCACCAGGAGGCCCCCCATCAACGGGGCGATGACGGGCGCAATCCCCATCATCGCCATGAGTAGCGAGTACGCCTGCGCCGCCCGCCGCCCCTCAGCCAAATCCGCGACAATGGCCCGGGCCAGTACGACACACGCCCCATTCGCCAGCCCCATCACCGCACGTACTGCCACGAGAACAAAGACCGACGGGGCGAGTGCAGAAGCGACGGCGCACACAACGGAAAGCACCGTCGCCACGATGAGTGGAGGACGCCGACCCGTCACATCAGACAAGGGGCCGATGACCAGTTGTCCCACCGCCATGCCGACCATGAAGGTCATCAGTGTGAACTGCGCCCAGACCGTTGTCGCACCGAGATCATCCCGCAACGTCGGCAGGGCAGGTAAGTACATGTCGATGGCGAAGGGCCCCGCCGAGATCATCAGTGCAAGGGCTGCAAGTAGCCCTGCACCAAGTTCCGGACCTCCCGGTGCACCACGCCTCATGCCATCACACTTCTTCCCGTCTGTCACACGATTCAACACCGCGACAGTCTAACGCTGTACGGCGCAGACAGTCGGAGCACAGGAGCGCTTCCATTTTTCCCCAAATCAACGGAAATGTACTGCTCATCCCCGATTCCCCACCAGCCGCAACGGTTTTCATGCACACTATGTGCTACCTGTTCCGCTCCCCTTTTGAGGAGACCACATGCGCATCATCCCACACCGCCTTCCCACCCGTACGACGGCCGCATTGCTGGCCACCACGGCTGTCCTTCTCGGGACCACCCCCGCAGTAGCCCAGAACTCCACGGGAACAGCGCCCGTGGACTGTTCCCCGTGGCTAGACCCATCCGTCGAGCCCGAGGAACGTGCGGACAGGGTGATTGCGGAGATGACGCGGGAGGAGAAATCCGCCGTCCTCACCGGCATGGCCGCCTACCTTCAGGGGTGGGGTCCGGAGTTCGCCGGTCGTACCTACGGGGTCGAACGTCTCTGCCTGCCACCGGTGAAGTTCACCGACGGTCCCGCCGGAATCGGCAATGGCGCATCGGGGGTCACCCAGTTTCCCTCCCATCTCAATCTCGGTGCGACCTTCTCACCCGAGCTCGCACAGAAATATGCGGCAGCCATCGCAACCGAGGCACGCGGCAAGGGTGCCAACGCGGTCGCCGGTCCCGCCATCGACATCGCCCGTGACCCCAGGTGGGGCCGTTTCTTCGAGTCCCCCGGCGAGGATCCCCTCCTCGTCGGCGATCTCGGGGCGGCGGAGGTAACCGGTACCCGCTCTGCCGGGATTATGGGGGTCGCCAAACACCTCGGCGCCTACACCCGCGAGAACGGCCGCAACACCAACGCCAGTGACGTCACCGTCGATGAGAGAACCCTCCAGGAGATCTACCTAAAACCCTTCGGCAGGGTTGCGGATGCCGGCGTCTCCTCGGTCATGTGCAGCTACTCCCAACTCAACGGAACGAAGAACTGCAACAACTCCTACCTGATGAATCAAGTGCTGCGCGGTCAGTATGGCTTCAACGGCTTCACGGTGAGTGACTGGTACGGCCAGCACAACACCGTCGCCTCCGCGAACGCCGGGCTCGACATGCAGATGCCTGACTCGTGCTTCTATTCCGATCACCTGTGGTCCACCGTGGACTCGGGCGCGGTGTCCGATACTCGCGTCAACACGATGGTGCACAACGTCATATCCGAGATGTTCCGTTCCGGCATCGTGGACTCCCCGCCCACCGGCACGCAGGACACCGTGGTGACAGGACCGGAACACCGGGCACTCGCCCGGGACATCGCGGCGAAATCACTGGTCCTGCTACGCAATGACACCGTTCTCACGAACTCAGGCGAACACCCCGTGCTCCCCGTCGACGACTCCGTCCACACCATCGGGCTCATCGGCTCCGGTGCGGGTCGGGACGCACTCGGGTCAGGAGGTGGCTCCGGCCACGTCATCGCCGACGACATCGTCACTCCCTTCGAGGGGCTCTACTCCCGTGCCCTGGGCACCAGCACCGAGGTGCACTACACCGACGGCAACTACCTGCCCACCGTACGGAAACTCGCCGCAAACTCCGACCTCGTGATCGTCGTCATGCACCGGCACATCACCGAATCCGTCGACAACACCGATTTCCGGTTCGGATTGCACCAGCGCAACATCATCCGCACCGCGTTAGAGGCCAACAAACGAGTCGTCCTCGTGACCAACACGGGAGGACCCGTCGACATCAACGGATACGGGGATAATATCCCGGCGGTACTCGCAGCGTTCTACCCCGGACAGGAGTACGGCGATGCACTCGCAGACATCATCTTCGGTGACGTCAACCCCTCCGGTCACCTCCCGGTGACCTGGCCACTGTCCCAGGATCAGATGCCCACCACCAGCTCATTCGGTTCAGGTGTGTTCACTGAGGGAACCGGCGTCGGGTACCGGGGCTATCAGCAGCAGTCCATCACACCACGCTGGTGGTTTGGCCACGGTCTGAGTTACACCACCTTTACCACGGACGATGTCCACGCGACCGGACCAAATTCCGTCACCGCGACAGTCACCAACACCGGGAACCGCCACGGCACCACCGTCGTCCAGGCATATGCGGTACGCGACGGAATCCGCGAACTCGTCGGCTACAGCAGGGTCGAGATAGCACCGGGTGAAACCGTCGATGTCGACATCACCATCCCAGACAGTGCCCTCGCACTCTGGGACCCGGACACGCGTCAGCTCGTTGTTCCCGGCGGGCCGGTGGAAATTATCGTCAGTGAATCTGCGGGCGGCGACGGTCCCTCCACCACGCTGATAACGACAGGATCCGTGTTCGGTGCTCCAGTTCCCGACGCCCCGACGTGGGCGACCATCGGAAACGGTGACCCCGCGCAAGAGAACGCGGACAGAATGGCATGCATGAACAGTGCCTCCATGGCGGGGTTCATCGGCATGGCCAGCTACTTCGGCATGCCACAGAAGGAGCAGGCGTGGACTCCCGTGACGGACAACCCCTGACTTTCCCGAAAACGGACTGCAGGGTGGACACAAGGCCACCCCGCTCAGGGGGACACAGTCCCCGACACCCGATCCATGTCACCTGACGCTTGTTAGACTCGTGCGCACAACCTGTCAACCACGGGAGCGTGGCCCCAACCACGCTGAGAGGGCACCTGAATCACCGGGGGTGCCGACCGTTTCGAACCTGTCCGGATAATGCCGGCGTAGGGAGAGGAAATACAGTCATGCGCTCACGCACGCCCAGAGTAAACCCGAAAACCGCACCTCCAACCGAGGGGCAGGTCACCACAGGGCCGATTTACCGGAGCGAGAAGATCTACAACGAGGTCGACTTCCAGGGCACCACCCTGCGGGTTCCCGCCCGACGCATCAACCTGACCAACGGTGACCATTTCGACGTGTACGACACCTCCGGTATTTACACCCACACCGATCCGGAGCTGAATCTGAAGGAAGGGCTGGCAAAGATCCGTGACTCGTGGCCGCACCCCGATGCGGTCCCTGCTTCTGATGAGCACCCGGAGCTGAAGGTGCGGACCCAGTTGGCGTGGGCCCGTGCCGGGATCGTCACCCCGGAGATGGCGTTCATCGCCCACCGCGAGGGCTTCGACCCCGAGACCGTTCGCGAGGAGGTCGCGGCAGGTCGCGCGGTGATCTGCGCGAACCACAACCACCCGGAGATCGAACCGATGATCATCGGCAAGAAGTTCGCGGTGAAAGTCAACGCCAACATGGGAAACTCCGCCGTGACCTCGTCCATCGCGGAAGAGGTGGAAAAGATGGTGTGGGCGACCCGCTGGGGCGCGGACACCATCATGGATCTGTCCACCGGGCGGGACATCCACGAGACCCGCGAGTGGATCTTGCGCAACTCCCCCGTGCCGGTCGGTACCGTCCCGATCTACGAGGCCCTGGAGAAGGTCAAGGGTGATCCCACGAAGCTGACGTGGGAGATCTACCGGGACACCGTGATCGAGCAGTGTGAGCAAGGCGTGGACTACATGACCGTTCACGCCGGTGTGCTGCTCCGCTACGTCCCGCTGGCCGCGAACCGGGTCACCGGCATCGTCAGCCGTGGTGGTTCGATCATGGCGGCCTGGTGCCTCAACCGGCACGAAGAATCCTTCCTGTACACGCACTTCGTGGAGTTGTGCGACATCCTCGCGAAATACGACGTCACCTTCTCCCTCGGCGACGGACTACGCCCCGGTTCCATCGCTGACGCGAACGATGAGGCACAGCTCGCCGAGCTGCGCACGCTGGGTGAGCTGACGAGGGTCGCTAAGGAACGTGGGTGCCAGGTGATGATCGAGGGTCCGGGACACGTCCCCATGCACAAGGTCGCGATCAATGTGGAGTGGGAGGAAGAGTGGTGTGAAGAAGCGCCGTTCTACACGCTCGGCCCCCTCGCCACGGACATCGCACCCGGTTACGATCACATCACCTCCGCGATCGGCGCCGCGATCATCGGGCAGGCAGGGACCGCCATGCTCTGCTACGTCACCCCGAAGGAACACCTCGGGCTACCCAACCGGGATGACGTGAAGATCGGTGTGATCACCTACAAGATCGCCGCCCACGCAGCGGACCTGGGCAAGGGGCATCCGCGCGCCCAGGAGCGTGACGACGCCCTGTCCACCGCGCGATTCGAGTTCCGGTGGCACGACCAGTTCGCACTGGCCCTCGATCCGGACACCGCCCTCGATTTCCACGACGAGACACTGCCTGCGGAACCCGCGAAGACGGCGCACTTCTGTTCGATGTGCGGACCGAAGTTCTGCTCGATGCGCATCTCCCAGGATGTGCGCGAATACGCGAAGCAGCACGGACTGGACAGTGTAGAGGCGATCGAAGCCGGTATGCAGGAGAAGTCGAAGGAGTTCGCGGAATCCGGCGGGCGCGTCTATCTTCCAATCAGCGCGACGTAGAAAGCACGGGGCATAGACCACCTCTTCAGCTTCCCAACCCAAGATTCTCGAACAGATGGGGGTAACCCGTCCGGGTACTGTGGTGGAATAATTCAGGTAAACGACCAGAGCAATCGAGAAGGGAGCTGCCACCGTGGCCATCACCATCAGGAAGACCAACAATGCAGAACTCCAGAAGCGTCGACGAGAGTTGACCGACAAGCTCGAAGCTCGCATGACGTACCGGGATTACCGTGATCTGGCGCGATTGGGTCTGTTGTCCCCCGAGGACATGCAGGTCTATGAGGAGCTCCAGAGAACGGAGTTCCTCCTCGGCATGCCGCGTCGTGGATAGTACCGGGTTCTATACCTGGGCCGAGAGGTTCTTCCAAGAGCGCGAAGAGCTCCTCGTGCGGGTTCTACCCTTCACACCGAAAAGCGTGGTCGAGGTCAACGAGGATGAGTTGACGGCCAGCGCTGTTTTAGAGGTGGAACTGGCCTACAGCGGCCCGGCCCTCCCCGTGAACTCGGAATCGACCTGCCCCGGCAGCGATCTGTACAGTGCCAAGATCACCTACCAGGCCGGTCTAGACCGTTCTGCTACCTTTCCGGTCATCGAGAACTCCTCATTCCAGATCCGTGCAGCCAAATCTCCGGCGGTCAGATTCGAGTATGAGCGACACAAGACCTCAGTTCCTGCCGCTCATATCCATGTCCACGGGGTCGGTGGTCTGTTGAGCCCGGGGCTCATGCGGAACGGGAAGAAAGGGGTCCGCAACGGCGACTGGCAGTCCCTTCATCTCCCCGTGGGCGGCCACCGATTCCGACCGTCGATGGAGGATTTCCTCTATTTCACGATCAACGAATGCGGCTTCCGCGCAAAAGAAAATTGGGAGGCCACGTTGCTTTCCGCGCGCCGAGAGTGGCTCGACACCCAGTGCAGAGCCGCTGTCCGCGACTCCCCCGAAGTGGCTGTCGAGGCTCTGAAACAACTCGGCTACACGATCACACCGCCAGAGACACCGCAGGATCTCCCCCAACGACATGACGGCTGGTGAACGTCACCGGCGCCTGATGCTCCAGCGCCGGTAGCCCTCCCCGCAGAAGCCGAGGAGTCCGGCAACACAGATGATGAAGGGTAGCGCGGCCCACCTGCCGTCGGGCACTGCGAACAGGATGGCACCCAGTCCGATGACGCACAGCACGAGCACGAGGATCTGCGCGTTGAGTGCGCGGTCGGACATCGACTGGAGCTTGTTCACTACGGGCACCGGTCCTTTCTCGGTCTGTAAGGGCACCCTCCACGTTAGAGGACTCATCCTTGTGGATATGACACAACCCGGCACCCCTGTGAGGTGCCGGGTTGTGTGGTGGGTGTGCTCGGGCCGGTCAGGCGTCGCGGGTATTCACCAGGAGGATAGCCACGATCAGGAGTCCGAACGCCCAGGCAGCGAAGTACCAGATACTACCGGTGACCCCCCAGGGGGCCTCGGTCGCCTGATTGTTGACGAAGGCGTTGAAGTTGTTGAACGGGGCGTACTTGTAAATCGTCTTGCCGATCTTGGGAACCAGCAGGTTGATCAGATTCTCCACCGCGAAATACCACAGGAAGAGGATCGAGATGGCCCCCGCGGTCTGTCTGACGACCCAGGCCACGGCCTGGGCAAACACGACGAGCAGCACCGCTGCGAGCGGGTAGGACCACATGATCCGGCGGCTGATGTCCCCGCCCCAAATGTCGAGGGTCGCGGCGGAGGCGTCGGATGCGACGAGTTTCGCGCCGTAGAGGGCTCCGAGTACACCGATGAAGGTGAGAACCGCGGCGATGACCGTGTACAGCAGGAGCTTCGCGATGACGACCAGTGTCCGGTTCGGGCACGCCTGGAACGTCGAGTGGGTGACCAAGTGGCGGTACTCCCCGGTCACGACCATCACGGCCTGGATCATCAGGACGAGGAACCCGAATGCGCCGATCCCGGACACCAGGATCTGCGGCAGGAGGATCGCGTTCTCCTGCCCATCGAACTGGGCCGCACTGTAGACGTAGAGCACGGACGTACCGACGCCGACGAGGAAGAAGATCGCGGTCGTCCACCAGAATGCCTTGGTGGTGCGGAGTTTGATCCACTCCGCGGCAAGGATGTTGGGAAACATGTGTCAGTTCTCCTCGTTCAGCTTCTGGGCGTCCGGCGTCGGTACGGTCCCCGGGATCTCCGGCTGCCCCGGGGTGTCACCGGTGTGATACTGCTGGGCGTGGCCGGTCATTTGGAGGAACGCCTCCTCGAGGGACGCCTTCCGCTCGGTGAGTTCGTTGACCATGATTCCGGTGGAGTACGCGAGGGCGCCGACGAAGTCGGTGGTCTGATCGTCGATGATGATGAGCGGTCGCTTCTCCTCATCAAGGTCTTCCCGGTAAGCGATATTCTCCTCCTCAAGGACCGTCGTGAACTCCTTGTACTGCTCCGTACGCATCAAGACGGAGGAACGCGATGACTGTTTGATGAAGTCGTAGGTGGAAGAATCGGAGACGAGCTTTCCACGCCCGATCACGATGAGATGATCTGCTGTCATCGCCATCTCGGACAGCATGTGGGAACTCACCAGGATGGTACGGCCTTCCCCTGCCAACGCCTTGAGGAAATCACGTACCCAGCGGATGCCCTCGGGGTCCAGGCCGTTGACGGGTTCATCGAGAAGCAGGACGCCCGGATCACCGAGCAGCGCTGTCGCGAGACCGAGCCGCTGCCCCATGCCCAGGGAGAAACCGCCGGTCTTCTTGCCTGCAACATCTGCAAGACCCACGAGGCCGAGAACCTCATCGACCCGACGCTTCGGGATCCCGTTCGATTTTGCGATCCACTTCAGGTGGTTCGCGGCACTCCGGTTCGGGTGGGTCGCCTTCGCGTCGAGAAGCGCCCCGACCTCCCGGAGCGGATTCTTCAGTTTGCGGTAGGGCACACCGTTGATGGTCGCGGTGCCCGCAGTAGGCTTGTCGAGCCCCAGAATCATCCGCATCGTCGTCGACTTGCCCGCCCCGTTCGGCCCGAGGAAGCCCGTGACCACCCCGGGATTGACAGAAAAGGTCAGATCATCGACGGCGCGGACCTGGCGGTACTTCTTGGTCAGGCCGGAAACTTCAATCATGTCCACCAGTCTGACACAGGAAACGGAAACCGGCGCGGACCACCCCGAGATAACCGAAAGATCACACCCGGTAGCGCATTCCATGGTGCGCCATATTTCTCATTCAGGGGTTCGGGTAAAGGGTAGTGAAAAGCTTGACGGCAAACGCTCCTTCAATCACGTGTCTGTCATTATGACAATCCGGCGTCAACCATGTTCTGGATGCGGCGAGACGGCTGCCTGAATAACAGCCGGACGCTCTGTGTCGCGGATGTACAGTTCGGATCGGACCCAGGATTCCCGTCAGAGATCACCCACCTGCTGGAAACCACGACAGAAACATCACACCGGCGGTGCGGTCGGAGAAGACGCCTGCGACCAGAACCGCTTCGGGATACGCCCGGCGCACCGTGCCAGGTGGCCGGATTCGACGGCGAGTTTCATAGCGCGGGCCATCATCACCGGATCATCGGCGCGGGTGACGGCGGTGGCGAGGAGGACCGCGGAGCAGCCGAGCTCCATGGCACGCGCCGCGTCGGAGGCGGTGCCGATGCCCGCGTCACAGATCACCGGAACACCGGCGACGGAGGTGATCATCTCCAGGTTGTGTTCGTTGCGGATTCCCAGCCCGGTGCCGATCGGTGCGGCCAGGGGCATCACCGCGGCGCACCCGGCTTCCTCCAGTTGACGGCAGAGGATGGGATCGTCGTTGGTGTAGGGCAGGACGACGAAGCCGTCGTCGACGAGTTGCTCGGCGGCGTCGAGAAGCTCCACACCGTCGGGCAGGAGCGTCCGGTCGTCGGCGATGACCTCCAGCTTGATCCAGTTGGTGCCCAGCGCTTCCCGGGCGAGACGAGCCGTGAGGACGGCTTCGGCGGCGGTTCGGCAGCCGGCGGTGTTAGGGAGGACTTCCACGCCGATGTCATCAAGCATCGCGAGGAGCCCGGTGTGCCCCCCAGCGTCGACACGGCGCATGGCGACAGTGGTCATCGCCGTGCCGGAGGCCACGAGCGCCTCGCGGAGGACCTGCTGATTGGCCGCCCCGCCGGTGCCCATGATCAGGCGCGACGTGAGTGTCTTTCCAGCGATGACGAGTGGCTCCGACACGGCTACCCTCCCTGGACGGCGGTGAGGATGTCGATCTGCGCAGCATCAAGCTGTCTGATCGTCTCGTCCCAGCGTGCGGCGGGCACGACAAGGCCATTGACGGCGACGGCGAAACCACGGTCGGTCTCGGAGCGCTCACGGACGAGGTGGCGGATGGTGGTATCGGGAGTGAGGTCGCGGGGGGCACCGTTGACGGTGACTGCGCGTGGTCCGTCGTTGGGGATAGGTTCAGTGAACTGGCTCATGTACTACTCCTGGCAGGGTGGGTCGGTCCGGCCTGGTGAGCCGGGTGATGTCGAGTGGCGTTCCGCGCACCTCGGCGAGGACGGCGTCGGCGGTGATGGCGGAGAGCAGGACCCCGTTGCGTCCGTGCCCGCAGGCGGCGATGAGGCGGCCGTCACCGAGAGAACCGATGACCGGGACATTGTCTGGGCTGTAGGGGCGCAGCCCCGCGATCACTTCGTCAAACACGTAGTCGTCGATTCCGGGGAACACGAGTGCCGCGTCGTCGAGGAGCTGCCGGATGCCTCCCGCCGTGGGTGCGGTGTCGTGGCCGTGCTCGTATTCGGTGGCACCGACGGCCACTCCCCAGGCACGAGGCACGAGGTAGAGGGGTCGGCCGTGGACGCGGGCACGGATCGTACGGGCCGGGGCGGGCTGTGATCCGGGTTGTCTACGCAGGCGCACGACCTCGCCCTTGACCTCGCGGATGTCGAGGCCGAGAAGTTCCCGGGCGCCCGCACCTGCCGCGACGACGACACGCTCACCGGGGATGTCCGTCAGGTCGGTCACCATCTGCTCCACCCTCCGGACACCGAGACGGTCGCAGGCCTCGGTCAGCCGGTGGAGCAGAACGCGGTTGTCGACGGCGTGTTCCTCCGGGCACAGTATCCCGGCGCGCAGGCCCCGCCGCAGCGCGGGTTCGAGCTGGCGCATCTCCCGTCGACTGATGCGGCTGAGGCGCCCCGGGTAGTGCGATTCCACGAATCCGAAGGTCCGCTCAATGTCGGTGGCGTCCGCGTCATCCGCACCCGTCAGGATCGTGCCTGTTCCGGTGACGATGTCGTCCGCACCGCCGACCGCGAGGTCGGCGAGCAGTTGTTCCCAGGAATCGAGGGACGCGACCCCGAGGTGGAGCATCGTCTCCTCCCCCGGCCAGGCTTCGGTGAGTCCGCCGAGCATGCCGCCGGCGACCCATCCGGCCCCGTCGCGGGGGCTCGCCGATGGCGCGTACAGCGTGACGTCGGCTCCGGCGTGGGCCAGGCGGAAGGCACAGGCCAGGCCGATGACGGATCCGCCGATGATGCTCACGGGAGCGCCGTCGATGGAGATCATCTCCCAGCCACCACCGCTCTGAGCGCACGGGTCGCCGCCGCCGGGTCAGTGGCGTCCGCGATGGCGCGGACCACCACGAGGCGGCGCGCACCGGCTGCTATCACGTCTGCGGCATTGTCGGGGTTGATGCCGCCGATCGCGAAACAGGGTTTGTCTGTACCTGTGGATGCCGCGTACCGGACGAGGTCGAGACCGGTGGCGGCGCGTCCGGGTTTGGTGGGGGTCGCCCACACAGGTCCGGTGCAGAAGTAGTCGATCTCCGGGTCGTCGATGGCAGCATCGACCTGGCCCGGGTCGTGGCAGGATCGTCCGATGATCACCTGCGGGCCGACGATATCTCTGGCTACGGCGACGGGGAGATCCTGCTGGCCGAGGTGGAGAACATCCGCACCGGCGGCGCGGGCGATATCCGCCCGGTCATTGACCGCGAGCAGGGTGCCGTGCCGGTCGCAGATCTCACGGAGCGCGGCGAGGAGGTCGAGTTCCTCCGCCGCTTCGATCCGGGGGTTCTTCTGCCGGAGCTGGATGATGTCAACCCCGGCCGTGCACGCGGCTTCGGCAAGGCCGGTCAGACCGGAGGTTCCGTCGGCGCGGAATCGGGCATCGGTCACTAGATAGAGATGTGCGTTATCGATGGTGGTCACCGGTTGTCTCCCAGGAGTCGGGCAAGTTCTTCGCGTAGTCCTGGCCAGGACGCGGCGAAGGCTGGCATGAGATTCAGATCGGTGACCTCGTCGACGGGGACCCACCGGAGTTCCACCGATTCCCGGTTGACCTGAGTCGGCAAGGGTTGGCCGACTCTGCCGACGACGGTGGTGTAGGTCCAGCCACCGGGAAGCTCCGGGCGCTCGGGGTCGGCACCGTGTGGCCCTGTGGTGACCAGTTCTCCGAGTACTTCGACGCGATCTGTGTCGATGGCGCACTCTTCCTCCGCTTCCCGGAGAGCAGCCTCGGAAGAGGACTCGTGGGAGTCACGCGCTCCGCCCGGAAGAGCCCAGGTACCACCGTTCGCCGTCCATTCGGCACGGTGCTGCATGAGGACACGTAACGGATGTGCATCCCCTCCACCAGACTCATCGGAACCATCCGCCACGAGCAGCAACCCGGCCGCACCGTGGACTCCCCAACAGCGTGTGCCCTGTGGCCCCGCGGACCAACCATTGCCGTCACCTTTCATGCCCCCCAACAGTAGTACCGCCGTCGGTGCCGGGGGTGACGGAATCTGCTACGCCACCGCAGTGCCAGTGAAACCGCACACAGGTCGGTTATTCTTGTGAAATGACCGGCGCACCCGAGCCCACCGCGTTGACCGAGGACACCCAGGACCACTGGTTGGACCGGGTCAGCGGTGCAGAGCGGCAGCGCAACCGGCATCCCTTCTTCGCGTTGGCCCAGGAGACCTTCGGTCAGCCATTCCACTGGGTGCGCAGAACCTTCGGTTTCCTCCGTACTTCTCCCGGCAAGATGACGGCGATGACCATGGTGATCACCGTGGCGATCTTTGCGGCCGGTTTCTCCATGTCGCAGTCCTCGGCCGCCCGGAAGGAGGCTCTCGGGACGCTGATCACCAACACCGAGCCGACGTCGTACGCCGCACACAACCTCTACACCTCATTGTCCGTTGCGGATACGACCGCAACCACCGGTTTCGCACAGGCTGGTGTGGAACCCCCCCAGACCCGGCAGGCATACAATGATTCGATCCGACGGGCGAGTACGGCTGCAGGCAGGGCCGCCGCCGGAGTGGCCGATCTGGATAGTCGCTCAGGTCAGCTCATTTCGCAGATCCAGCGCCAGTTGCCCGTCTACACCGGGCTGATCGAGACCGCACGCACGAACAATCGGGTGGGGAACCCGGTCGGTGCAGCGTATCTCGCGGAGGCCTCCGCACTCATGCGCACCTCGATTCTCCCCGCTGCCGCGGAACTGTTCGAGCTGACGTCGGAGGAGGTCCGGGAACAGCAGTCGCGGCTGACGCAGCCGCAGTGGATACCGCTTTCCGGACTCGCGGCCGCGATCCTGCTGCTTCTGCTCGCCCAGCGTTGGCTCGCGGTACGGACGCGACGCTGGTTCAACAAGGGATTCGTCATCGCCACGGTACTCATGACCGTTGCCCTGCTGTGGGTCGGGGGCGCGAACTTCGTCACCTGGAATGCAGGCACGAAGGGATTCGAGGAGGCGTCACAACCGCTCCAGTCCCTCACGACCGCACGGATCGCGGCGCAGAAGGCCCGTACGGAGGAGACGCTGGCGCTGGTCCGTCGCCAGAGTGCCAGCAGTGGCGCCAGCTTCCTGACATCCACCCGTTCCATCGACCACGCTCTCGACTCCTACGAGGCCTCGGTGCTAAGCCAGACCGACGTCAATTCCGCGAACGCCGATATCGCCCGCCAGTCCCTGGCCTACTGGCGGCTCGCGCATTCGATACTCACGGATGACCAGGCGGCCGGAGACTATGCGGGTGCCCTGGAAACGGCGCTGGGTACCCGAGGTGTGGAACGTTCACCCAGCGACGGAACTGCCGCGAGTGCCTTCGATTCGCTCGACTCCGCACTGGCATCCATGATCGACGACGCACGGGCGTCACTGCGGAGTTATATCGCCGACGGTCTGAAGGCAACGACCCGGGTGTCCTCCATGGTTCTACTGCTCAGTCTACTGGCGATGGTGTCAACCATGGTGGGTATCCGCCCTCGGCTTCAGGAGTATCTGTGATGCGTCTTCCCAAGCCCCTGACAGTGGCTGTACTCGCAGTCGCGTCCGTCCTGGCAGCCTGCTCGATGCCCGAGCATCACGAGGCACAGCCGGTGTGGACCTCAACGAACGATTCGCCACTGCCACTGCCTCCCGGCGCTGTGGTGGAAAAGGCCGGCAGCAAACCGGGGCGACCGTTCATGGTCGACGGTCTCCTAGGATCCCGACGGCCCGGCGCAGAGACCGTCGCCGAACGGGTTCCGGAGATTCTCGAACGTGGCCGCCTGATCGTCGGTGTCGGTCAATCTCAGAATCTCCTGAGCTTCCGGGACTCCACGACGGGCGAGTTAGAGGGCTTCGAGGTGGACATCGCCCGCGAGATAGCCCGGGATATTTTCGGGGATCCCTCGAAGGTTGACTTTCGGTTCGTGGATTCCGCTGACCGTGTCCTGGCACTCGAATCAGGGACGGTGGATATCGTGATCCGCTCCATGGCCATCACACGGAGTCGACAGGACCAGGTGGCGTTCTCCACTCCGTATTTCACGGCCCGGACACGGATGCTCGTGATGGAGTCCTCGAATCTCTCCTCCCCCGATGATCTGGCGGGCCGCACGGTGTGTGTCACCGAGGGGTCGACCGCTGCGGAGCGGACCCGGATTCTCGCCCCGGAAGCTGATCTACTCCTGGTACGCAACTGGGCCGACTGCCTCGTAGCGGTGCAGCAGTACCAGGCCGACGCCATCATCTCGGATGACGCGATCCTCTCCGGGATAGCCGGGCAGGATCCCTACACCCGCCTCGTCGGGCCTTCCCTCGGCAGGGAACAGTACGGGGTCGGCATCGCCTCTCCCGGGTACCGGCACGACACGGACGGCCTGATCCGCCAGGTGAACGCCACGATCGAGCGGATACGTAGTGACGGCACCTGGTGGCGGCTGTACAACCAGTGGCTCGGCCCCTACCAGTCGACCGACGGGCCACCGGCCCTCGATTACCGCCCGGAGCCAGACCGAAACAAGCTGCAGGAAGACAAGGGTTAAGCATGGCCGAGTACGAGATGGGCACCGAAGCCGTCCCCTACAACCCTTTCGAGGACGACGACTACGAGGACGACGACACGATTCACGCGCTCCTCGATGATCTCGAGAGTATGCGCGACGACGCCGCCACAGCTACGGCACCAGCCCCCGGCACTGCGCCTGCCACCGCCCCCACCCCCACCCAGACCGCTGCATCCTCGATGCCCGTCGAAGACGCCGGAACTCGATCTCGTCAACAGGCACTCTCAACGTTTCGGAAGCGGCGGTCGTCGGCACGCAGAGGTCGATTCGTCGCCGACGGGATGGTCCAGCTTCCGTTTATCAGGCTCCGTGACCCCATGGAGGCGATCATGGACCCCACCGAAGACATCGCCAGGGGCGTCGAACCTCCCGCATTGTCCCCCGGTGACATGATCGCCGAACAGTACGAGGTTGCAGGGGTCCTCGCCCACGGGGGCATGGGCTGGGTCTACCTCGCCCAGGACCGCAACGTGTCAGGCAGGTGGGTCGTCCTCAAGGGTATGATCTCCGATCCAAACAACCAGCACCGTTCAGTTGCCGAAGCCGAACGGGAATTCCTCGCTGACATCACACACCCCGGTATCGTCAAGATCTTCAACTTCATCGACGACCCCGGAACCAACTCCAGTTTTATCGTCATGGAATACGTCGGTGGTCCCTCACTCCGGGATCGGCGCCGTAAACAACCGGACGGCATCTTCGATGTCGCACTCGCCATCGGATACATCCTCGAGATTCTGCCCGCCCTCGACTACCTGCACTCCCGGGGCGTCGTCTACAACGATCTCAAGCCGGACAACATCATCGTCACCGAGGATCAGGTGAAACTCATCGATCTCGGAGCGGTCAGCGGTGTCGGCGCGTTCGGATTCATCTATGGTACCCGGGGTTTCCAGGCCCCCGAGGTTCCCACCGAGGGCCCCAGTGTAGCCAGTGACATCTACACCATCGGCCGTACCCTCGCAGCCATGACCTGCAACCTTCCAGTCGTCGACGGTGCCTACGCACCCGGCATCCCCTCCCCCGCGGGTGAACCGGTACTCCGCAGGCATCTGTCCTTCTACCGACTACTCCTGCGTGCCACCCACGACGACCCCACCCGTCGATTCCGCGACGTCAACGAATTGTCCACCCAACTCTACGGTGTACTCCGGGAAATCCTTGCGATCCGCGACGGTAAACAATTCCCCGCGCAGCATTCCCTGTTCTCTCCGCAGCGTACAACCTTCGGCACCAAGCACCAGGTTTTCCGTACCGACCAGCTCATCGACGGCATCGAACGGGAGGTCCGGATCACTGCTCCCGAAGTGGTCGCCGCGTTGCCCGTTCCCCTCATCGACCGAAGTGACGTCGGCGCAGGTCTCCTGTCTGGGTCGTCCTACGCTGAACCGCTCGAAGCCCTGGAAACAATGCGGCAGGCAATGCAGACCGAAGAATATTCAGCATCCACCGAGATCCCCCTCGGCGTCGTCCGCGCCCTCCTCGACCTCGGATTCACGCTGGAAGCCAAGCAATGGCTCGATTCCTTATCCGAACGACTCGGCCTTGACTGGAGACACCAGTGGTACTCAGGAGTCACCGATCTCCTCCTCGACGATTACGCAGCCGCACAAGATCACTTCAACAACGTTCTCAACATCGTCCCCGGTGAACCCGCCCCCAAGCTCGCACTCGCTGCGGTAGATGAGATGCTCCTGCAACAACTCGGACACACCCACCGTCCGCTTCTTGACCAGGATGCCATCCACACCGCCGCACATTCCGCCGGCACCGACGCGGCCCTGCACATGGACGTTCTGTCCACCCTGGGGGAAAGCTGGTCGCATCTGACCTCCGACCCCGTTGCGCTCCGGTTCCACTCCATGCGGCTCTATGCCCTCGTGTGGGCTACGAACCCTACGACCGTGTCCTCCGCGTTCGGCATGGCCCGACAGCTCATGGCCGAAAAACAGGTGGAGCTCGCAGTGAGCGCCCTCGACCGCGTACCGCAAGCGTCCCGGCATCAACGGATGGCTAAATTGACCACGATTCTGCTCCTTGTCTCCGGCGAACCACGCATGCTCACCGAGTCCAGGATCCGGCGCGCGGCACGTCGTCTGGAGGAGATTCCCACAAACGAGCCCCGTCTCCTGCAAATCAAGATCGGGGTACTCAGTGCGGGATTGAACTGGTTGCGGGCCACAGCCCTCGACTGCTCCGCCAGCCCGAACACACTATTCGGGTTCCCGTTCTCCCAGCGAGGGTTGCGGGCCGCGCTCGCGGACACCCTACGCAGTCAGGCCCGCATGGCGCCGTCCGCCAGGCACCGGTATGCACTCGTCGACATGGCTAATGCTGTGCGACCACCGACGTGGTTCTGAATTGACAGCAGGTCCGGAAGCCGATGGAGTCGACGACTTCCGAGCTTGCGCATAAACCGCGTGAGTTACAGGTTCTCCAGAAATTCCTTGTCCTTCTCCGTCGCCAATTTATAGAAAAAATCCGTCATGGAAACACGGTATTTCCTCTGTCCGTGCGGTTGATCGGTGATCTCGCCGGGTGTGATCGCACCGTAGAAATACTCAAAGCCGTAGCTCACGGCATTTAGAAAATGCCCTGCGGCAGCTAAGTCATCGGGATTGTCCCTGAAATTCTCGGATTCGTTGAGCACGAGATTGAAGAACTCATCTGCCAAGAACTCGGGAGTCATGTGACTGGCGGTCTCGGGGTTGTTGTAAGAACCGTAGTAATTCTCATTCCATCCGTTCGCCTGTTCGTGGGGAACGAGTTGAATCGCTTTAGTCCGGGTGTGCCCAGTCGCCGGTCCACCGTCAGCTCCACCGTGCAGCCCCTGTTCGTATTCAGCGATTCCGTGCACGATCATCTGCGCCTTCTGGTAGTCGGACAAGGGCGCGAGCGTGTACTCGTTCAATCCTAGATTGCGGCGGAGAGTGTTGATGTTCACCAGCATGCGCTGGCTATACCGGTCGTTGAGAGCCATGATTGGCTGCAGCGTCGCAACGTCCTCTGCGGGTAGGACATATTGAACCCACTGGTCTTTGTCCTTCGTGTAGAAATAGCCTTTCCCGTCATCGATCTCGGCACGGATCGTTGCGTGAATGTCATCCATCAGTGCTTTCGCCTGACGGTACCCCGGCCCGTCAAAACCACCGACTACCGCATCAATACTGTCAAAGTCATCGTATTCCGGGTCACTGTCCGCAGTGCGGCCGTCAGGCAACGTTTTCTTCACCAGTTGCGCAACATCGTAGATCTCTTTCACGGTAATATGCTGTGTTTCTCCGTCTAGAGTCCACGGGGTGATCGGACGGGCGGCGAGCTCTGCTTTCGCAGCAGCCTGCTGCTCATCGTGTTGCTGAATCTTCTGCTGTTCCGCATCGAACTGTTCACCGATACGGTCACGGTCAATAGCGATTGTGCGTTCTTCCGTGGCGAGTGCCTCAAGCGTTGCCTCGGGGTCATCAAGCACTGCCTGTGCACGAGATAATGCGTTATCAATATTCACACGGAGGCCGATCCCCCGGGCCTGCGGCTCATACTGAGTCCTAATCTGCTCGACAATCTCCCGGATCTTCGCTCGGCGGGCTTCCTCTGCCGTCTCATCACTGGTTTCATCGATCCCAGCGTATCCGACAAACTGGGTGGTAAATCTTTCCAATTGTGCAGATGCGGCACGGATGCCGTCAGCCTTGGTGTGCTGAGGATTCGCGAGGATCGCCTTGGGCGCCCGAAGAAGCCCCTTCAAGGACTCACCGTAGACACCCATTCGCGGGATCAACTGTTCAGCACGGTTGACCTGTTTCTGAAGTTCCTCCAGTGCGAGTTCTCTCTCGGACTTCGGCTCCGGCTGAACCGTTGGTTCCGCCGGAGTCGGCTCAGCCGATGTCATTACCGTCGTCGAACTAACACTCGTCGTTGACGCCGGAGTCGGCTCAGCCGATGTCATTACCGTCGTCGAACTAACACTCGTCGTTGACGCCGGAGTCGGCTCAGCCGATGTCGCTACCGTCGTCGAACTAACACTCGTCGTTGACGCCGGAGTCGGCTCAGCCGATGTCGCTACCGTCGTCGAACTAACACTCGTCGTTGACGCCGGAGTCGGCTCAGCCGATGTCGCTACCGTCGTCGAACTAACACTCGTCGTTGACGCCGGAGTCGGCTCAGCCGATGTCGCTACCGTCGTTTCAGATTCACCATCATCCTCCGGCACCTCAGTCGCCGGGGTCGTGCCTGCAGTGGTGCTCGTGGCGGGCCCCACAGCCGTGGTTGCTTCAGTGGATGTGGTCGTGGTGGTCCGGGTTTCGGTTGTCGTTGGGGGAACCTCCGCTGAGGACACTGGGGATGCAGAGGTGGTGCTCACCGTTGTCTGTGGTGTGGGTTGCACGGTCGTTGCGGCTGTGCTCGGTGTCGCCTCATTCGATCCAGTGACCGGGTCCCCGGCAGTAGCGCCGGGTGTGGGGTCGGAGCTGCCGGTATACATGGACCTCACCAGAGAACCGAGTCCCAGCAAAAGCGCGGAAACAGCCAGGAAACCACTAATGCGCACGAAATGTGCCAGGCCAATATGGGAGATCGGGAACGTCATCGTCTGCAGTTCCGGACGGAATGCCGAACCAGCGAGGGTAACGGTATCCGCCGTAGCCGGGGAGAAATCGTGTCCGGGGGTGGACCCGGCCTGAGCTGTGACCACGCCGCCTTCCCCAGGAGTCGCGACTGCGGCTGCATCGGAAAACTGACCCGTGCCTGGATTCAGGGAGGATGAATGTACGGTACCTGGGGCCGTGTTCCGGACCAGGATAGGGTCGACGGTCGCGCTACCACACGCAGTGACAGATCCCGCTAAGAGAGGAAGGATGAGTGCCTGGATTATCACCGGACGTTTATTGGACATAAGAGAACGATCACCATATCTTCACAGTGGCATAACCAGTTGCAGTAAACTGGCTATCAAAAATTTTTCTGAATAATAATATTATCTCATGAACGGCGTGAGAATCACAGGAACCGTACAACTAATTACACAGCTCCCGGATAAAACCCTCATAGCCCTTATCCGGGCGTGCCGCCTCGAGGTTCCAGGTTCGCTTCGTACGGAGAAGCGCACGGTAGTGGAAGTGGCAGGTGAACTGGTTCCGGAGCGTCGCGGTGTTCGGTACACCCCTATGAGTCGCATCCCGCCAAGCAATGTCCGCTGCGGAGTCCGGGAACCGCGCGATACCCGGACTGACGGTGATTTCGTAGCGTGGCGCCCCCTGAAATACGGAGACATCCACCCTCCTAACGAACGTGCTCGTGTCCGGTTCCACGAACAGTCGAGTCCCTGGCGCAGGGGCCTGGACATCAGGGGGCGCGAAAAGCAGATCAAGGCTGTCGTGCCTTCGCGCTACGGGGAACAGATCCAACAGATCTTCAAGCAGTTCACCTCTCGAAGCAGTGGTGGCAGCAACCGGCGCGGTGACTACCATCCCCGCAAGTAGCACGATAGTAATTGTACTTCGGCGGATCATTCGCCCGACGCTGTTCATACTATGCCCGTCTCTCCGGTAGCCTGTGCTGACCAGGGGAAAGTTCCCCTGGTCAGCACAGGCTACCGGAGACCCCCGGATCACAACGATCTCTCAGAGAACCCCGAAGATGATTGTCCCCACGGCAACGGCGGACAGTACCCCGCAGATCAGGACCATGGGTACGAAGCGGACGACGAAGCGCGGACCGAACGCACCGGCTTGCATGGAAATGAGCTTGATGTCCACCATGGGGCCGACAACGAGGAATGCGAGCTGCGCGGTTGGGGACACGGCGCTGAAGGATGCGGCGACGAAAGCGTCGGCTTCGGAGCAGAGGGAAAGCAGAATCGCCAGACCCACCATCACGAGGACGGCGAGCAGTGGTGTCTGTGAGATCTGCGCGAACCAGGATGAGGGGACGCTGACCTTGATGAGTGCGGCGACCATAGCGCCAAGGACGAGGAATCCTCCGGCCTGGGTCAGGTCGTGGAGTGCCGTCATTTGGAATCTGCGCCACTGCCAGCTCCGTCTCCCGGCCTGGTCGGTGGCGGAAGCGCAGTGGTCATCGGCACAACCGCCGAAGCCTGCACCATCGGGGGCGGTGACCCGGATGTCGTCGTCACGGCCAATGATGATCCACAGCCACCCGGCGATGAGGACCGCGAGGAAGGATGCGATGAACCGGGCCCAGGCCATCTCGGGCAGGGCGTTGAACGCGACGGCGGTGGAGACGATGACCACCGGGTTCAGTGCCGGGGAGGCGAGCATGAACACGAGCGCGGCTGCCTTGGACACCCCGTTGCGCATGAAGGACTGGGCGACGGGAACGGAGGCGCATTCGCAGCCGGGCAGAGCGATGGCGACGGTTCCGGCGACGGGGACGGCGAGGAAACTGTTGCGGGGTGTGATCCGTTGGAGGAATCCGGGGGGAGCGAACGCCGCGATGAGGGCAGACACGGTTACACCGAGGACCAGGAAGGGCAGGGCCTGGATCGCGACGGCGACGGTGATGGCGGCCCAGGATTCGACGGTTCCGTTCATGTTCCAGAGCGGGTCGGTCGCGGAGGTAGGGCCGATGCCGAACTGAGTCCACAGGACGACGACGATGCCGAGTGCCGTGAACTCCCAGAGTGCGAGCTGGCGGGGAGTGACGCGGAACTTCTTGTCGACGCCCGCGTCTGTCGGTGTGGTACTCACAGGTATGGAATCCTCGGTTCGTTGGTGGCGGTGATTGATTCTGGGGTGAGCACGAGGTGTGAGTCGGAGGCGTCAACATCAACGGTGCCGACCACCTCGACCCAGGTGTCATCCGGGAGATCCGAGCCACCGGCGAGCGTGGCGGAGTAGGCGACGGCGTCGGCGGCGCAGCAGAAGATCTTGTAGCGATTGACCGTTACTTTTCCGCCGTCGCCAGCAGAGTGCTCCCCGCTGTCGTCGAAGCTGGCGGCACCGCCGTGGGAGATGAATCCGATGACCTTGATCTTCTTTCCCGCCAGATCCTCCAGATCACCGTAGGAATAGCGGTTGTGCAAATCGTCGAGGTTGAGTTCGTTGATGCCGGTGTCGGACAGTGGGTCGAAGTTCACTCCGCTGCGGGGCGCCGTGGCGGCACGGCCTGCGCCACCCGCGAGGGCCGCGTCGCGTTCCGTACCGCTGGCGGTATTGTCCAGCATCGCCGCGCCGAGTGGGGAAGGGGAGCCGATGACGACGAGCAGGAACGGGACGAACACCAGCCAGGCGATCGGTGATACCTTCGCTTTCTCGCCACCGGCCCGGTTCTCGTGACGTGCGCCGAACCAGAGCACGGAAAGTGCGAGGCCGGTGACGAGAAGCGCGACGGTGAGGGTCATGGGGTGCCAGAAGGTTCTGATGTAGGTGGCGAGCCGACCCGTGGCGAGCAGCGCGAGGACGAGCACTCCGGTGAGGAGCCACAGGACCGCGATGATCTGGGCCGAGAAACCCGGACCGGCCACCGGGCCATGGTCGACAGGTGTGTCGTGGGCATGGTCGTGGTGGTCGTTCCGGTCCGGGTGGTTGATCATGGTGTCCCTTTTCTAGCCTCGGGCGCTGGAGCGTCGACGACCTGAGATGAATGCGGTGACGGCAATCAGGATAACCAGGACGAGGAATCCGAGGCCGATCCACATCTTCGCGGACGAGCTGGTGGGGGTGCCGTTGGCCTCCTTCGCCGCGGACGCGTCGGGGGCGGTTTTCTCGGTCGCTTCCCAGCGGGCCGCCAGGTTGATGCCCGCGCCATCGGTGTCCAGGTCGAGGGCGTTGGCGATGACGTAGTGGATGTCGGTCTGGTCGATGTGCCCGACGACGTTCGCCGCGCCGGGTCCTTCGGCTGCGACCCGCAACTGTGCGCCGGTGTGGGTCTGGGAACCGAGCGCCTCTTCATCGTCGTTGGACTTGGCGGTGGCGTAGTTGACGGTAATCTCGTCGCCGTCTGCGGTGACCAGTTTGGTGGTGCGCCCGGCGGTCGCCCGGTCGTTCGCGGTGATCTGCGAGGTGTGGGCGTGGTCGGCGGTGGTGATGATGAGGGTGGGTTCCCCTGTTTTCTTCACCCATTCGCGGGCCGCCTGGATCGCGTCATCGAGTTCCTGGGCCTCGCCGATCTGGCCGCAGATGTCGGCGTCGTGGTCGGCTTTGTCGATGGAGGCGGATTCGATCTGGACGAGGAATCCGTCGTCATTGCGCAGCAGGTCGAGTGCCTTCGTGGTCATCTGTGCGAGGCTGGGCACCTCGGCACCGCGTTCCTGGTTCTCGGTGCAGCGCATACCCTGTCCGACGGCTGGTTCGACGGTGGGGATGCTCTGTTCCCAGATCCGCGGCAGGTTTCCCTCGGCGAAGAGTCCGAGGACGGGGACGTCCTGGTCGGCTTCCTTGACGGCGTCGAGCTCATCGGCCGAGGTGACGATGGTGAAACCCTGGTTCCGGGCGTTGTCGAGGACCGAGTCGCCCTTGGTCCAGGTGTGTCCGTCCCAGTCGCCGCCCGCCTGGACTTTCTGCTCGAAGTACTTCGCACCGCCGCCGAGGGTGAGGTCGGCGCGGGTGTCGATGAGCTGCTCGGAGATGGATCCGAGGCCACCGTACTCGCGGAATTGCTTCTCGAAGCCCTCGCCCTGGCAGGTCTTGCTGTTCTTATCGTATTCCGGGCCGTAGCACTTGCGGTTGAGTGCATGACTACCGACGGCTGCGGGAGTGGCGTCCTGAACCTCTGCGGTGGTGACGTTGCCGGTCTTCATCCCCTTGGCCTTGGCCAGTTCGATGATGTTGGGGACGGGGGTTCCGTCGACCGTGATGCCGAGGCCACCGTTGTAGGTCTTGGCTCCGGTGGCCCAGCCGGTGGCCGATGCCGCGGAGTCGGTGACGTAGGTGGGGCCGCCGAGTTCTGGGTCGAGGGCGAACGTCGTGTAGTAGCCGGTATAGGGCAGGGCGTCGATCCCGGGGAGCCGGCCGTTCGCGCCGTAGAGGTAGTCGCGCGCGGAGGTGATCTCGCTGTCGCCCATCCCGTCGCCGATGAACAGGATCACGTTCTTGGCCTTCTCGTCATCGAGGCCCTGGCCTTCCTTGGCGAACTGGGCGCAGTCGCCTGGCCCGGAGACGAACCCGTTGTCGCCGACCTTGTAGCAGGTGGCGAGGGGGTCTGCGGGGTCAGTGCGGTGAGCGGTCGCCGCGTCATAGGTCTTCGCGGAGTCCTCCGTGGTCACCGAGGGCTCGATGGTCGGCACGTCATTGATCTGCAGGGCGTTGGCGACGGTGAAGAAAAGATCGGTTTGGTCGGTCTGCCCGATGACGTTCTCCTCTCCGGGGCCGTAGGCGGCGACGCGGAGCTGGGAACCGTTGTGCTGCTGGGATGCCTTCGGGTTGTCGGTGAGCTCCTGCAGCGGGAGGCTGCCGTAGGCGATGGTCTGCGAGGATCCCTCCTCGGTGCGCAGGCGAGTGGTGGCGGCGACGGAGTTCTGGCCGTCGTAGATGAGCTGGGTGGAATGCGCGTGGTCAGCGGTGACGACGACGAGCGTGTTGCCGTCCTTTTTCGCGAAGTCGAGTGCGGCTTTCACGGTCTCATCGAGGCGTTCGACCTCACCGATCATCCCGCAGGCGTCCGCCGCGTGGGCACGCTTGTCGATGGATGCTGATTCGACTTGCAGAAGGAATCCCTTGTCAGCGGATGGGTCGTCGAGAAGTTCGATGGCCTTCCGGGTCATGTCGACCAGTTCGGGTTGGCCTTTCGTGTCCTGCTTTTCACAGGCGAGTGGGCGTCCCGAGGCGCCGTCGACGGTGGCCTTGGAGGGCGCATAGCGGGTGATCATGTTGCCGTCGTCGAACAATCCGAGCAGCGGGGCGTCCTGATTCGCGCTGGTGACGGAATCGAGGGCCGCAGCATCCTGGACGACGGTGAACCCGTTGTCTTTCGCGTTGTCCAGCACCGATTTGCCTGCGGTCCAGGTTGTGTTGGTGGGCAGGAACGGCGACACTCCCTGCCCCTCGTGGATCACCTTCTGCTGGAACGCCTCGAGCCCACCGCCGAGCGTGACATCCGCGCGGGCGTCGACGATCTGCTCCGCGATGGAGCCGAGTCCACCGTTCTGCCGGTACTGGGCGGCGAAGGCCTCGCCCTGACAGGCCTTGGAGTTCTCCTCCTCCTGCGGGCCGTAGCACTTCCGGTTGAAGGCGTGCGCGACGAAGGCCGCCGGGGTGGCGTCCTCGATCTCCGAGGTAGTGACGTTGCCGGTGCGAAGTCCGGCTTTCTTGGCCTTCTCCAGGAGGTTCTCGACCGGCTTCTGTTCCAGGTCCACGCCGACGGCACCGTTGTAGGTTTTGATGCCGGTGGTCCAGGATGTTGCGGACGCGGCGGAGTCGGTGACGTAGTTGAAGGAGCCGTCCCGGTCCACCGAGTGATGGGTGTAGGCCCCGGTGGAGGTGAAGGCATCGAGGCCCTCGAAACGTCCGGCTGCGCCCTTGAGGTAGTTGCGGGCGGCGGTGATCTCCTGCTGACCCATGCCGTCACCGATGACGATGATGACGTTCTTGGCGTGGTCCTCGGTCCGCTTCTGGCCGACGGTGCCAAACTGGGCGCACTCACCGGGCTTGAGGGCACGGACCGTTCCGTCCTCGGCGATGGGGTTGCACTTCTCCGGCCCGTTGTACTGACCTCCGGGCCCGGTGACCGGGGCTTTTTCTGTGGCTGGGAGGCGTTCGGGGTCTGCTGCGGCACTGAGGGGGAGAGTGACGGCAAGCGTTGTGGCGAGGAATCCCCCCACCACGGCGCGGATCACGCGGCTGTGTGTTCGACGTTCATTGACGGTCATGTGTCAGGCTTTCCATGTCGGAGGTGACGGAGCTGAGAGACGTGACGACGTGTTGTCGTCCCAGGGCTCAACCAGTCCACCACTCCGGGGTTAACCGAACATGGCACTACGAAGTAACCGGTACCCAACACTTCGTGAACACCAGCCGAATATACGTCCCATCGAAACACCTTCAGGACACTATTGAAAACAGTACTCGATAAATCTCGGCGGCACCACCCCCACCGAAACCAATCATGGACGCCTGACCCGAAACAGAGTGCGCCGCCCCGCGCCCCCGGCGCGGACAACGGGCACGCCAACAGCGACACGTTCACTCACCCCGTGGCGCCCGGATCGACCAGCAAACTGTAGCGAGGAGGAACGTTGATGCGTTTCCCCACCATCACAGGCCCCGGTTGGGAATGGGCGATCTCCGAGTACTGCTTGGGCGTCATACTGTGCGCGGTAGCAAACGCCCTGGTAAACGCAGCGGCATGTGCATACCGCAGGGTGCGTGCCGTCTCGGTGGGACTCTTTCCCTGCGCCAGGAGGATACGGGCGAGGGTCATCCGGCGAACATAGTTGTGTCGTTGCCTGCTCAACACCTCGGGAAGAGACTCCGGTGAGGACCCGGACCGTCCCTCTCCGGCCCCCGACCAGACAGGCACCCCCGCAATGATCCGTTCCTCGGCGAGGACCCGAAATATGTCGTCATGCCGGGAACCCGGGACGGCAACCTGGGTATAGGTCGAGACAGCCGTGCGTAGTAGATCAGCGGCACCAAAGTCAGAAAGATCGACGACGGTGAGTGCTCGCACCGAATCGAACAACTCCGCGTCGTCGGGATATCGAAAACCGAGGGGAAGAACCAGCGTCTGCGGAGCCATCGCCACATGGACCGCGACATTCGCCGGAAGCACCACCCCCTGCCCCGCACCGACAGCGGTGGTAACCCCACCTGCGGTGACCGTTGCCCGCCCGGTGACAACCCACAGGAAGATGTCGCCACGGTTGATGTTCCGCCACGTTTCATTCTCAGGCACACCGGGGTCCGCGAGACTGATTTTGGCGACCTCGGAGCACGACTCCCGCGCCAGCGCAGCAGCCGGGGTCATTCCCGTCTCTGCACGAAAGGCACGGATGAGTTCGCTCGCACCGGGATAACCGGTGGAATGAGCGGCGAACTGCAGGCTACGGCCACGGGCTATGAGGGCGATCGCCTCGTTGAGCCGGACCCGGGTGATCCACCGGCTGACACTCAAGGTGGTTTCCGCCCGAAACCTCCGCTGCACTGTCCGCACGGAGGCGCCTGCGATGCCCGCGAGCTCGGCGACGCTTCGGTTGACGGAGAGATCAGCCATGACCGTCGCCGCAACAGCGGTGGCTTCTTCCGAATGCGGTTGGGGTACCACGAGCACCGGCACCGCGTCTTCCTGAGCAGCGATGATCTCCGCCGCGAGAGCACGAACGAAGTCAGTACGTGTGGCGTCGTGTTTCAGATAGCCGAGGTTCTGGGCGAACTCGAACAGGAGACGTAGCCGGAGGCTATCGGGCAGGACCGCGACGGCAGTTCGGACAACTGCGGGACACGCCATGTCAACGGGAAGTTCAACGGGAATGACCACCGCATCCTCATCACCACGGATCCGGTAGCGCAGGCCCGCAGCAACGAGTGCCACCTGCCCTGCCGATAGTGTCGTCATCGTCGCCGCTGTTTCCACGCTCGCTGTCCCGGCATAGACCCACACGATGAGAGCCCGCCTGGCGCACCGGGACACGCCCTCGATCGGGCCGCGACGGATACCGTGTGGAACTCCCATCGTTTCTGCCTTTCCCCATCCGTTTCGTCAACTCCTCCGGCCCCGGGGACAGTCGGATGACGGATGGTAAAAATCTGGCGCGCTCTGCCAACCACAGTGCGAGTATCCCACCCTAAAGTTAGGCGAGCCTTCCACTCATCCTACTGGCGTTCGCCGGACGCCCCGTCCTGCGCGGTGTCATCCGGACGAACCACAGTGGGTGACACCAACTCGACATCTGACAGGGGTGTGAATCAACCAATGGTGAAGATCCGCAGACACGCCACCGTCGTGCTCACCGTCGCCGCACTGGGCATCGCCACCATGACCGGTTGCTCCGGCAGTGACGACTCCGCGACAACCGACACAACGGCGACCGCCGGGGACACAGCGAAGACCTCCGCCTCGGGAGCGGAGGAATCCTTCCCACGAACCGTGACCGACGCGAAAGGAGAGGTCACCATCGATGCGAAACCACAGCGTGTCGTGTCGACGTCGCCGTCGATGACGGGAACCCTGCTGGCCCTCGGGGTGCCGGTCGTGGCGAGTGCCGGTGCGCCCGTGACGGACCTCACCGACGGTGACGGCTTCTTCATGCAGTGGGCCGAGATCGCCCACGACCGTGGAGTGGAGGTCGCCTACCCACGTCTCGACATCGACCTGGACGCGGTCGACTCGTTCGCGCCGGACCTGATCATCGGTTCCGTCGTCGGCGGTGATGCCGTCAACGACGAATACGCACAACTACGGGAGATCTCCACAACCGTGATGGTCGACTATCTCGACCTGTCCTGGCAGGAACAGACCCGATTCCTCGCGAAGGCCACCGGGACCGAGGACAAGGCCGAGGAACTCATCGCCGAGTATCAGAAGAAGGCACAGAAGGCAGCCGAGACGATCACGGCGCCACCTGAGCCCGCGCTCATCGGTTTCTACCGCGCGGCGGAAGGCCTGATGGTCCCGGCCCCCAGTACCCAGCACGGTGACATTCTGCGCGACCTCGGAATCACCGTCGGCGACGTCAACGACTCCGTGTCACAGCAGACGCGGCCCGACCTCCGGATGGTCAGCCGGGAGAACATGGCGGCTGCGCTGGCCGACGTGGGCAGCGTGTTCCTCTTGCAGACCGGAACTGAGTCACCCGTCGCCGCGTTCTCCGAAGACCCGCTGGTGTCCACTGTTCCAGCAGTGCAGGAAGGACACGTCTACATCTTCGGGGAGTACGCGTGGCGTCTGGATTACTACTCGGCGTTGCTCACCATTGATTCCATCGTCGAACAGTTGACCAGGTAGTTCCGCGAACAATTGCCATGCTGATGAGCCACCCAGTCGCCGTCCCCGCAGCAGCCCCTACCCGGCCCCGGCCGCACCACCGCCGGGGCCGCATGTGGGCGGTGATCTGCGGAAGCCTCGCCGTCGTGGTCACCGCGACCCTTGCCGGGTTGTTCACCGGCTCACATCCGGTGCCGCCGTCGGCGGTCATCGAGGCCATCACCGCCTTCGACCAGACGAACCCCGACCATCTCATCATCATGCGGTCGCGCCTGCCCCGGATCGCGCTGGGCCTCATCGTCGGCCTGTGTCTCGGGCTCGCCGGGGGCCTCATCCAGGCACTGACCCGCAACCCTCTCGCCGACCCCGGCATCCTGGGAATCAACGCGGGTGCCTCGCTCGCCGTGTGTGTCGCCATCGGATACGCCGGCGTCACCACCGTGTCCGGGTACGTGTGGTGGGCCTTCGCCGGGGCGGGCGTCGTGTCCGTGATGGTGTACCTGTTGGGTTCGGTGTCCCGGGGCGCGGCCTCCCCGGCGCGGCTCGCCCTCGCGGGGGCAGCGTTCACCATGGCGTTGAGTTCCGTCATCTCGATGATTCTGCTCAGCAACTACAGCGTCTTCGAGCATTTCCGCTTCTGGGCGATCGGCTCGCTCCAGGGCAGGGATGTCGACGTGCTGACGGCGGTGCTGCCGTTCGTCGCCGTCGGTTGCGTGCTCGCGCTCTTGTTGGCACGCCCTCTCAACGCGCTGGGGCTGGGGGAACAGTCTGCGGTGGGGCTCGGCGTGCGGATCGGCGTTGTGCGTCTGACCACTGCTCTTGCGGTGGTGATGCTGGCCGGTGCAGCAACCGCCGCAGCGGGCCCGATCACCTTCGTGGGTCTGGCTGCGCCGCACCTCGCCAGGCGGCTCACCGGCCCCGACAACCGGGTGCTCATCCCTGCGATCATGGCTATCGGTCCGGCGCTGCTCGTGGCTACGGATGTCGCAGGGAAGGTGATCATCGCCCCGGCAGAGCTGCAGACAGGTGTCGCCACGGCACTGCTCGGCGGGCCCATCTTCATCGCGCTTGTGCGTTCCAGGAAGGCGGTGAACCTGTGAGCACCGGGAAACCGAGGATCAGTGGCGCGGTGATCCGTGCGGTACGCATTGGGCCGGTGTCCCTCACCTACTCCCCGCGGTCCACCGTCGCGGGTGTCCTCGGCATCCTCGTCCTCGGCGCCGCCATCTTCTTCGCACTGTTGTCGGTGCGCACCGAGTTTTCTCCCGTGCAGACACTGCGGGCCGTTGTCGGGGACGGTGACGTGCGAACGGTTCGTTCCATTCAGTCACGGGCACTACCCCGGGCACTGACCGCAGCGTGTGTCGGAGGCTTGCTCGGCGTCTCCGGCGCGGTGTTCCAGTCCCTGAGCCGCAACGTCCTGGGTTCTCCGGACATCATCGGATTCACCGCCGGGGCCGCCACCGCCGCGGGGATAACCATTCTGTTCGTGACCCCCGATGTCTGGCCCGTCGCAATCGCCGCAGCCGTCGGCGGCCTGCTCACCGCCGCGATCGTCTACACGCTCGCCCGGACCCGTGGTTCAGCGAACGGTATCCGGCTGGTCCTGATCGGAATCGGTGTCGCGGCAACGGTATCGGCGATTCTCGACTTCATGCTGCTGACCTCGGACATCAGCCTCGCCACGCAGGTCCAGGGGTGGCGGGCCGGGTCCCTGTCCGGGCGGGGTTGGGAGCACGCCCGATCGGTGCTCCTCGCCACCGCCGTCCTGCTCCCCTGTCTCGTCCTGCTCCGCCGTGGCGTCGACGCCATTGAACTCGGTGACGCCACCGCCTGCAATCTGGGCATCCCGGTCGAGCGCACCCGCTTAGCCGCGATTATCGTCGCGACACTAGCCGCCTGCATCGCCACGGCCGCAACCGGGCCCATCGCGTTCATCGCGCTGGCCGGTCCGCACATCGCCCGCTTCATCACCCGCATTCCCGGGGTCACGATCCTGCATTCCTTCATCACGGGCGCGGTACTGCTCCTGCTCGCCGATCACGTGACCCAGAACATCGACATCGGACTCCGTTCCCCGGTCGGTCTCGTCACCGGTGTCCTCGGCGGCGGGTACCTCCTGATACTACTCACCCGATCTTCAACGAGGACATGACACGATGCCCCACACACCACACCAGCTCCAGGCCCCGGGCGGACCTGAGCAGCAGTCACCCCGTAGCCGGGACACGGACTCCGGGGAGCCGGTTCACCTCGCGCTGGAGAACGTCACGGTCGGCTACGACGGGGACGCCATCATCCGCGATCTCAGCCTGGAACTCCCCCACCGGGAGTTCACCGCCGTCATCGGCCCCAACGGATGCGGCAAATCAACGCTGCTGAAGACCTTCTCCCGGATGCTCAAACCCACCCGAGGCCGGGTGCTCATCGACGGCACGAACATGTCCCGGATACCGACGAAACGGATCGCCCGCGCCGTCGGTGTCCTCCCCCAGTCTCCGATCAGCCCGGAGGGCATCACCGTCGCCGACCTCGTCAGCAGGGGCCGCTACCCGCACCAGCACATCCTGTCCCAGTTCTCCGTCGAGGATGAGCGTGCCGTCGACGACGCCCTCATCCACACCGGCCTGGCGGACCTCGCCGGTGCACGCCTCGATGAACTTTCCGGTGGGCAGCGGCAACGCGCCTGGATCGCGATGGTGCTGGCCCAGAACACCCGGGTGATGCTCCTCGACGAACCGACCACGTTCCTCGACATCTCCACCCAGACGGATGTCCTCGACCTGTGCGCGTCCCTGCACGACCGGGGCCGGACACTCGTCGCGGTCCTGCACGACCTGAACATGGCCGCGCGCTACGCCACCCATGTCATCGCGATGAAGAGCGGCCGTGTCATCACCCAGGGCCATCCGGACGACGTGTTCTCCCTCGACATGCTCCGCGAGGTCTTCGACCTCGACGCCCACATCCTGCGGGACCCGGACACCGGCAGACCGCTCATCGTGCCCCGCGTCCGGCGCAGCGGCGCAGGAGGCGGACCACCGGAGATCCGCTGATCGCCCTGACGAACGAGAAAACCAGAGAGGCCCCCATGACGAACAGTCCCGACACCGGCAGGACCCCCACCACAGCACCGGAGACCCCGGGCGCCGCGAACAGGTTCTCCACCGGGCAGCCCCCGGTCCATCTGCGCAACAGTGAACACGACCGGGACATCGACGATTACACCGCGGTGATCACCTCGGTGTCCACACCTTGCCCATCGATCGTCCGGATCACCGCGAAACTACAAGGGTCGAGAACCAATCCGGCGTGGTCGAGTGCCAACGTCGCGATCCGCCTGTATCTGTCGGAACGGTACGGCAACCACACCCGCGTCTACACTTTGCGCGACTATCTGGATGAGACCGAAGAAATCGTCGTCGACATCGTGCAGCACGAGCATGACTCACCGATGATGCTGTTCAGCCGCGACGCGCACGTGGGCATGCAGTTCTCCCTCACCGGCCCCCGGGTGCACTTCACCATCCCGCCCCGCCCCCACGGCGAACCTGTCGCCCTATTCGCCGATGCCACCGCCATTCCCGCGCTCGTGAGTATCTTCGACCGCACCGATGGTGACCTCTCCGGCGAGCTTTATCTCGTCGCCGGGGACAGGGCCGCCGTCGACGAAATTGCTCTCCCCGGTGGTATCCGGCTGACCCACATCGACCCAGCGGACACCGACGACCCCCGACCGTTGGACACGTGTGCGAAGGCCCTTCCGGACCCGACCTCGTACGTCGTGTGGGCGGCCGGGGAACGCGCGGAGATGACCTCGATCCGCAGCTACTTCCGCAACGAGGTCGGTATGGATAAATCCCGGGTCAGCATCGCCGGTTACTGGCGCATCGGCGTCGGCAACGATGAGATCGACCGGGCACGCAAGCGGTTCTACGAGAGGAAACTTGCGGAGGGCGCGAGGTTGGAGGACTTCAACGACCTTGACGTCGGTATCTGACCCCGGGGCCGGAGACCCCGGCCGTCCGGTGAGTGGACGACCGGGGACAGGAACTAGACACTCGGCGTCCCGCGTCAGCGGTTACAGTTGGCGAGCTCCACCGCGTAGCGGGCGATGGCCAATTCCTCGTTCGTCGGAATGACGAAGACCTTGACCGGGGAATCGTCGGTAGAGATCTCACGGGCGGAACTGCTGCGCTCCGCGTTGCGCTCCGGATCGATCCGGATGCCGAAGTTCTCCAGGTTCGCCATCGCGTCCGCGCGAACGTTCGCGGCATTCTCGCCGACACCGGCGGTGAACGTGATCGCGTCGACACGCCCGAGGGCGATCATGTAGCTGCCGATGTAGCGCCGCAACTGGTGGATGTAGACGTTGTACGCGAGGAACGCGTCCTCGTTGTTGTCCTCGATGAGGTCACCGAGCGCACGGAAGTCGTTGACCCCGGAGATGCCCTTCACACCGGAATCGCGGTTGAGCAGACGGTCGATCTCATCGATGGACATGCCCGCCGAACGGTGCAGGTGGAAGACGATGCCGGGGTCGATGTCGCCGGACCGGGTACCCATGACCAGACCCGCGAGCGGGGTCATGCCCATGGAGGTGTCGATCGCGCGGCCACCCCGGATCGCGGTGGCCGAGGCACCGTTGCCCAGGTGCAGGGTGATCTGATTGACCTCGGCGGCAGGCCTCCCCAGCAGTTCGGGAACGTGCTTCGAGACGTACTCGTGGCTGGTGCCGTGGAAACCGTAGCGACGGATGCCGTGCTCCGCGGCGACGTCCTTGTTGATGGCGTAGAGCGCGGCGGCGGGCGGCATGGAGTGGTAGAAACCGGTGTCGAACACGGCGACGTGTGGGACGTCGGGGAGGATCCGGCGGGCGACCTCGATGCCGTCGATGTTGGCGGGGTTGTGGAGTGGCGCGAGCGGGATCAGGTCGCGGATCATACCGAGGATCTCGTCGGTGATGATCTCCGGTGAGGAGAACAGGATTCCGCCGTGGACGACGCGGTGCCCGACAGCGGTGATCTCCACCTCTGCGGGGCCGCAGCCGTGTTCGTTCATCAACTCGAAGGCCATGTCGAGGCCGACGCTGTGATCCGGGATCGGTGCGCTGGTGGTGTAGGTCTCCCCGCCGTGCTTCAGGGTGACCTTTCCCTCGGGTTCACCGATCTGCTCGACGAGGCCGGATGCGAAAGGCTCATCCGTGGCGTGCCGCGCAGGGTCCACCAACTGGAACTTGATGGATGACGAGCCCGAGTTGAGGACGAGTGCGAGATCGGACATTACTTGGCTCCTGCCTGGATCGCGGTGATGGCGACGGTGTTGACGATGTCCCGCACGGTCGCACCCCGGGAAAGATCGTTGACGGGCTTCTTCAGGCCCTGCAGCACGGGGCCAACGGCGAGGGCGTCGGCGGTGCGCTGGACCGCCTTGTACGCGATGTTGCCGGCTTCAAGATCGGGGAACACGAGGACATTGGCCCGACCAGCGACGGCGGACTCGGGCATCTTCTTCTTCGCCACTCCCTCATCGACGGCGGCATCGAACTGCAGCGGCCCATCGACGGCGACGGACGGATCGAGTTCGCGTGCAGCGGCGACGGCCTCAACCGCGCGGTCGACGTCGACACCAGAGCCCGAGGAACCCGTCGAGTAGGACAGAACGGCGACCCGGGGGTCGATACCGAACTGTGCCGCGGTGCGGGCGGAGACCACGGCGATTTCGCCGAGTTCGCGGGCCGTGGGGTTCGGCATGACGGCGCAGTCACCGAAGGCCCACAGCTTGCCCTGCAGCACCATGAGGAAGATGGAGGAAACGAAGCTCACACCCGGCGCGGTCTTGATGATCTGGAGGGAGGGCTTGATGGTGTGCGCGGTGGTGTGTGCCGCACCGGATACCATGCCGTCGGCGCGGCCCGTGTGGATCATCATGGTGCCGTAGTAGGAGATGTCCCGCATGGTCTCACGCGCCTGTTCGAGCGTGACGCCCTTGGCCTTGCGCAGTTCCGCGAACTCCGCGGCGAAGACCTCGGCATCCGGATCGGTCAGGTGGTTGACCAGGTGCGCGGCGGAGAGATCGAGTCCGAGGTCAGCGGCCCGGCTCTGGATTTCGTCGACGTCACCGAGGATCGTGAGTTCGCAGACGTCCTGGGCGAGGAGCTGGTGCGCGGCGGTGAGAATCCGGTCATCCTCGCCCTCGGGCAGGACGATGTGGGTGCGCTTCTGGCGGGCCTGGCCGAGCAGCCAGTGCTCGAACAGTGCGGGACTCATCACCGGCTCCGCGACGGCCGCGGTGAGTTCTTCCGCCGCACTGTCGAGCGCGGATTCGTCCGCAGGATCGGTGAGCGTGACGACGACTGCACCGTGCCGCTCCGCCTCTGCTACCGCGAGATCCGCGAGCGTCGACTCCGGGCCGGTGGCTACGAGCAGAGGTACCCCGAGAGCCGCGGCGCACCGGGCGTCGAAGTCGATGCTTCCGGTGCCGATGAGGAGTGCTGGCCCCGCCCCCGTCGGGTCCGAGGCGATCACCGCGGAAACCGTCACCTCCCCGCCGATCAGCGGGCGTGTTTCCAGCCCTAGACGCCCGGTGAGGGGCGTGGTGTCGATCTCATTGAGGCTGCGGCCGGTGGCAGTCAGCAACACCGGGCGGGGGGAGGAAGTCACGTGGAGTCCTTTCTGTGTGCCACACGGGCGCAGGAGGCCGCGACGTGACACTTCATGCGGCCAACAGCCCTGTGCTGTGGCACAGGTTGGCCTCTGTCATTGTCTGTGATTCACCACATAGTTTAGCCACGGAAGCCCGGGGAGACATTCGATCTCACCCACCCGGGCCGGATCGGAAACGGGACGGACCCCAAAATGGCCCAAAACACCCCTACACACAACCCCACACACCACCGCGGGACGTGATCAACACATGTTCGCAACGAACCCCTCCCTCCCCCGCCCCAGTCCGTACGAGCGTCGCCGCCACGTCCGCCACGCACGCCGCCACCGACCCGGTGACCGGGATCACCGCCGAAATCAGCAGTGAAGGATATCCTGGCATGGGTCCCCACCAACCACGTAGAGTAGTCAGAGCTGTCTATTTTTGTCCTGTCCTCGACGATTTCACCAAGGATGTCCACTAATATGTCTCGTCCCCTCCGGGTAGCCGTGATCGGTGCCGGCCCAGCCGGCATCTACGCCTCCGATCTGCTGATGAAGTCCGACACCGATGTCACCATCGACCTCTACGAGCGTATGCCTGCGCCGTTCGGGCTGATCCGCTACGGAGTCGCACCCGACCATCCGCGTATCAAGGGCATCGTGATGTCACTACACAAGGTGCTGGACAAGCCAGAGCTACGGCTTCTCGGCAACGTCGATGTCGGCACCGACGTCACCGTTGAAGAGCTGAAGCAGTACTACGACGCAGTGGTCTTCTCCACGGGTGCCACCGGTGATCGTGACCTGGACATTCCGGGCGCTGATCTCCCCGAGCACCATGGAGCCGGTGAGTTCGTTGGCTTCTATGACGGAAACCCGGATTTCTCCCGCGAGTGGGATCTGTCCGCGAAATCCGTCGCTGTCGTCGGTGTTGGTAACGTCGCACTTGATATCGCCCGGGTCCTCGCCAAGACAGGGGATGAACTCCACGTCACCGAGATCCCGGACAACGTCTACGAGTGCTTGAAGAACAACCAGGCCACCGAGGTCCACGTCTTCGGTCGCCGCGGCCCCGCCCAGGCGAAGTTCACGCCATTGGAGCTCAAGGAACTCGATCACTCCGACACCATCGAGGTCGTCGTCGACCCCGAAGACATCGACTATGACGAGGCTTCCATCGAGGCCCGCCGGAACTCAAAGACCACCGACCTCGTCTGCTCCGTCATCGAGCAATACGCGATCCGCGATCCCAAAGGGGCGCCGCACAAGCTGTTCATCCACTTCTTCGAGTCCCCTGTCGAGATCATCGGCGAGGACGGCCATGTCGTCGGATTCAAGACGGAACGCACGGAGCTTGATGGGACCGGTAACGTTCGGGGCACCGGAAAGTTCACCACCTGGGACGTCCAGGCTGTCTACCGTGCCGTCGGATACCGTTCCGATCCGGTGGCCGATATCCCCTTCGACACCGTCCGCAATGTCATCCCGAACGACGGCGGGCATGTCCTCGATCCGGAATCCGGCGCACCGATCGCCGGTTACTACGCCACCGGCTGGATCAAGCGCGGGCCCGTGGGACTCATCGGCAACACCAAAGGCGACGCGAAGGAAACCACCGAGATGTTGCTCGCCGACTGGGCAAACGGCACCCTAACCCCGGCCGCTAACCCGGATGAGGATGCTGTTCTCGACTTCCTGGGGTCCAAGGGCATCGAATACACCACGTGGGATGGCTGGCATCGTCTGGATGCCGCCGAACGAAAAGCCGGTGAACTTGAGGGCCGCGAGCGCAAGAAGATCGTCGAGTGGGAGGACATGGTCGCCCACGCCAAAGCGGAGAAAAACTGACCACTTCCGCACTGCGACACGCCGCTTCCATACTGGATGACCGCCAGGGGCGGCGTTGCCGTCCCTGCGGGAGATACGAATTCCGACGTATGCACGTACGCTCATAAGGATGAACACCTACTTCACTGTGTCCAACCTCAACCAGATGAGCGCACTTGAGGTGCACCGTATCTACAAACTGCGGGTGGACGTCTTCGTCAACGAGCAGCAGTGCCCCTACGCGGAGATCGATGACACCGATGCTCTGCCGACTACATTCCACATCCAGGCCAACGACCGAAACGGGGTGTTGGCAGGATACGCACGCATCTACCCGGACACGGGTGCCGGCTTCCGGTCAAAGTGCGGCGGTTCCGTAGAGATCGACGATGATAGCCAGCTCTGGCAGTTCGGTCGGTTCTGCATCGCACCAGAAGCGCGCGGGACAGGCCTCGGGAAGCGCATCATGGAGGACACCCTGAAGCTCGCTCACGAGCAGAACCCGGACGCTGCGGTCGTGATCACTGCGCAAACCCCGTTGCGGAGCTACTACGAGAGCTACGGGTTCACCGTCTGCGGTGACGAGTTCGACTGGGACGGGATGATGCATCTGCCCATGGTGCGGCCCGCCTCCTGAGCGGCTCAGCGGGCGGATTCGCTCTCATCCGACGTTCAACCAGCGGTACCCGACGCCCCGAACTCCCGGGTGGCTGCTAGATACGGGTTCGCCCCGGGTGCGTGAGCGCTGGGTTCGGCCGACGAAGGCACTCAAGTGCCCATCCACCACGGGAATCCCCGGATGAGAGCACCTCTTTCCCCCCGGCACCAAGCTCGGTTCACCCCGTCGGTGCGTGCCCGCTCAACGAGAGCCGGTTGTCGCGTGAACCTCAATCGCTGACGCCGCTGCAGTCGCCCGCTCGCGCGCGGTATCGGTGTCCTCCGCTGTGGCCAGCGCGACCCCCATCCTGCGGCGGATGAACGCCTCCGGTTTACCGAAGAGCCGGATGTCCGACTCCGCGACAGCCAGCGCGGCGGAGAGACCGCTGTAGCTCACCGCCGGGGCTTCAATTCCCCCGTAGATGACGGCGGAAGCGCCGGGTGACGTCAGTGTGACGTCGATCGGTAAGCCGAGGATGGCGCGGGCGTGGAGGTCGAACTCCGAGAAGCGTTGGGAGGCCATCGTGACCATGCCGGTGTCGTGGGGCCGGGGTGAGACCTCGGAGAAGTAAACATCGTCACCGAGGACGAACAGTTCCACGCCGAACACCCCACGCCCTCCGAGAGCATTCGTGATACGCGCGGCAACGGAGCGCGCATTGTCTGCAGCGGCGGGGCTCATCTCCATCGGCTGCCAGGACTCGACATAGTCGCCGTCCTGCTGACGATGGCCGATCGGTTCGCAGAACCAGGTGGCAGGGTTCCCGGTGGCCGGGTCGATGGAGCGCACGGTGAGCAGAGTGATCTCGTAGTCGAACTCAACGAAGGCCTCGACGATGACGCGATCCCCCGCAACGCGGGCCGCGGAACGGGCATGGTCCCAGGCGTGATCGATGTCCTCGGGTCCACGAACCACGCTCTGGCCTTTTCCGGATGAACTCATCACGGGTTTGACCACGCACGGATAGCCCATCCCTTCGACGGCCTCAACGAATTCCGGGTGGGTCGAGGCGAACGCGTAGGCACTGGTCGGCAGTCCGAGTTCCTCGGCGGCCAACCGGCGGATCCCCTCCCGGTTCATGGTGAGCCGGGTAGCCCGAGCGGTGGGGATGACGGTGACTGTCCCGGCGTCCTCGATCTCGGCAAGCGCGTCAGTGGCCAGTGCCTCGACCTCGGGGACGATGAAGTGGGGGCGAATCTCCTCGACGAGCGCGTGCACAGCCGCCGCGTCGGTCATATCCAGCGTGTAGCGGGAGTGGGCTACCTGACCAGCGGGAGCACCGTCGTACCGGTCAGCGGCGTGCACCTCGACTCCGAGACGTTGGAAGGCGATCGTCACCTCCTTACCCAGCTCACCGGCACCCAGTAGAAGAACGCGGGTGGCGGAGCCGGTCTGCGGAGTTCCGATCATCTCGGGGGTGTGCATGTGCTGTGTCCTCACATTTTCCATGGACTGTTCTCGTCGTGAAGTATCGCACAGGGGTGTGCGGAGCGGGGGCGATCCGGGACACACATCCCACCTGTCCACGCCGGGTTTGGTGTCACGGATGTTCCCAGCCGTCATCCCGGGGGAGGATCGTGCGGCATGGTCGAACCCGAACCGCTACCATCGACCCATGGCCTACCATGCAGACTCGACCGACCTCGAAAACAAGGAAATTCTGACCTGGGAGGGCTTCGGTGCCGCTTCCCGGGAACTCGCCCAGATCGTGGTGGACAGCGATTTCGATCCGGAGATCATCATCGCCGTTGCCCGCGGTGGCCTCCTTCCGGCGGGTGCGCTGAGCTACGCGATGGGGGTGAAACTCGCCGACACGATGAATGTCGAGTTTTACACCGATGTTCATGAGACCCTGCCCGACCCGGTGCTTCTTGAGCCGCTGTTGGACACCTCCGCGATCGCCGGTAAGAAACTGCTCGTCGTCGACGACGTCGCCGATTCCGGGCGAACTCTGGCTCTCGTCCTCGAAATTCTGAAGAAAGCCGGCGCGGAGTGTCGTTCCGCCGTGCTGTACGGCAAGTCGCAGTCGGTGATCCGCCCCGACTTCGTGTGGAAGCACACCGACGAGTGGATCGTGTTCCCGTGGTCTGCCGAACAGCCCGTGGTTCCGTCCACCGAACGGGACTAGGTGTACTGATCGGGGACGTTGGTTAACCGAGTGATCGGTAGCAGGTTCCCGCAGGCTGAACGTGGTCGAGGGTGGTTGTAGAAGTGGGTCCAGCCCAGCCAGAGCATCACGCCGTTCTAGTTCGGAGGTAGAGCAGCGGGCGTAGACCCACCCGTCGACCATCGTCCGGTGGAAACATCCGATCTTTCCATTGGTCTGGGGCCGGTAAGTCCGAGTCTTCTTCACGGTGATGGCGAGTTGGTCACACACGGTTGGCCAAAGCCGGGATATGTAGGCGGAGCCGTTATCAGACAGAACCCGGTCAATGGTCATGTTCATAACGCCGGACCGGTTCGCCGGTGGCTCGGTCGATCTGACTCAACCTGTTCAGCCGGGCGCGGGGAGTTAATGCTGCGTTTACGTGGGACTGTTGCAAGCACCACTCAACCAGCAAGGCCCTCCCTTTGCGTCATCAGATCAACGGATCACACGCCCTCAACCCACCTTCGGGTGGCTCCCGCCGCCCGTCAATCCACGGGATGATTCTGACGGGAAGCCTTGCGGCCCGTCTCCGCTGGCGCGCACACTGGTTCCATGTCTCATCCCATCGAGCACCTTCCCGATCACGCCCATCTCGACCCCCTAGTTCCAGATCCCACCTCGGTGGCACTCGCTTGGCGGGGTGTCACCAAACGGTTCGGGGATAACCCTGCGGTCGCGGATTTGTCCCTGGACATCCCTCACGGGAGTTTCTACGGGATCGTCGGCCCCAACGGTGCCGGGAAGACGACGGCGATCACCATCGCCACGGGTCTGCTCCGCCCGGACACGGGTGCGACCTGGGTGTGCGGCGCCGAGGTCTGGGGTGGCGGTACCCTCGACGCGAAGCGGGCCTATGGTCTACTTGCCGACGGGCTGCCCACATTTGACCGGCTCAGTGGAGCCGAGTATCTCGAGTATCTCGGGCGGTTGCGGGGGATGGACCCGGCGACCATCGCAGAGCGCGCCCACGGCCTGCTGGATGCCCTGGCGTTGACCGACGCCGGGGAGAAGCTCATCGTCGACTATTCGGCGGGAATGACCAAGAAAATTCTGCTCGCGGGCGCCCTGCTGCACCGGCCGCGGATACTGATCCTCGATGAGCCCTTCGAGGCGGTCGACCCGGTCTCGGGCCGGGTGATCCGCTCGATCCTCAACGCCTTCGTACGTGGCGGCGGCACCGTCGTGATGAGTTCCCACGTGATGGAGCTGGTGGAGGGACTCTGCGACCACGTCGCGCTGATCGCCGGTGGCCGGGTCGTCGCCTCCGGGACCGTCGATGACGTCCGGGGCTCCGGATCGTTGAGTGACGCGTTCATCAACCTGGTCGGTGGCGGCGATCTCGACGAGGGTTCCCTCGGTTGGCTCGGATCGGCGACAGCCCCGGGCCAGCCCGGCGCGGGTGATGCCCGGTGACCCGCACCCTGATCCAGCTCCACCGCACCCTGCGGAAACGTTCTTTGAAGGCGCAGCCGTCCCAGTGGTTCATGATCATCTTCATCTGGGTCTACGGCGTAATCGGCGCACTGTCCCTCGGCGGGATGACGCTCAGTGAACAGTTGTCCGGGAATCAGGCCGTATTGTCCCTCTCACTGGGAGTCGGTGTGCTCGCGTACTGGGTTCTCGCGTTCATCTACCCTTCCAGTGAGAACCAGCTCACCCCGGCCTGGTTCGCCCCACTGCCGGTGGACGCACGGCAGCTACTCCCGGGTTTCATTCTGGCGGCGTTCCTCCAGTCCCGCGGTTACCTCGCGGTGCTGAACTCGGTGATCACATTCGGCTTCGGCACCGTCGGCCTGGTGCTCACCAGTCACGCGTGGGTCATCCCGTTCTGGTTCCTCGCCGTCGTCACCGCACTGGCGTTGAGCATCTGCGGCGCCGAGGCGTGGATCCTTCTCGGCGTGCTGTCCGGTGGGCGGTCCCGGCGGGAGAAGCTATCCATGGCCAGCGGCGTGGTGTTCATCCTCGTCATCATCGGCTTCAACATGGTGGTGAACTCGGCGATTGGTGTGGATACCGCGAGGATCACCCGGATCCTCGGCTACACGCCTTTCGGCGGTGCGGGAGGTGCTGCGGGCAGTCTCGCGGATGGCGCCTGGGGTACCGCCGCACTGCAGGCGACCATCGGCATCGTGCTTCTCCCGGTGCTCTGGGGGGCGTGGCACCGGGCGCTGACCAGATCGTTCACCCAGGTCACCGAAACCGGTTCCGGTTCCCGGACGCGGCTGCGGGGCCGGTTGATGCTGCCCGGGGTTCCGGAGACGGTCGGCGGAGCCGTCTACTCGCGCGGGCTTCTGTACTGGGTGCGGGACTCGCGGTTGCTCTACAGCCTGATCTCGCTGCCCTTGTTCTCGGTGTTCTTCCTGGTTCTCGGGGCGACGAACGAGGACAACAGCATGGAGTGGTTCGGCGCGTACATGATGGCCGCGGCGGCGACGCAGTACATCGCCAACGTCTACGGCTACGACGGCCCGGCGAACTGGGTGCACATGACCACCGGTGTCCCGGCGCGGGTGATGGTGCGTGCCCGGGCTGCGGTGGCCGCCACCATCTCGGTGCCCACCGTCCTCCTCTACAACACCGCACTCGGGGTGATCAGCGGGTTCTCGACGCTGTGGGTGCTCACGGCGGTGACGACGATCGGGGCGATCCCCGCAGCACTCGGCTTCGGGTCATTGCTCAGCGTGTTCAACCCCTTCCCTGCCGCCCGTCCGGGAACGAACCCGATGAAGGACAGGTCGGGATACTCCGGGGCCGCGTTCATCGCGGCATTCGGTGGTCTGCTCGGTGTCTGGCTGCCGCTGTTGCCCGGGATCATCATGATGGTGATCGGTAGGGGCCACGGCCTCGGATCAGGGCTGTTCCTGGGCGGTGCCGCCTGGGTCGTGCTGGTCTCGACCGGCGTGTTCCTGGTGGGGATCGTGGTGTCGACCCGGAAGCTGGACAGGTCGTGGCCGGAGATCTTCGCCACAGTTCGGAAGTACGTCTGAGGAATCACATCGAATGCGGGGAGGCGCCACCCGGATCAACCGGGGCGCCTCCCCTTTTCTTTTCCCTGCGGGTTGATTCACCCGCAGGCGCTATTCCTGAGTCGTGTGAACGGTGGCGGCCTGCTCCCGGGTACCGCGCTCCAGTTTCGCGTCAAGGCTGAACCGGCCGGCACCAGTCAGGACGAGTGCGACGCCGACCGCCGTGAGCATGAGGGTGTACTCGATTCCACCGTCCATGCTGAAGAATCCGTTGCCCAGGTGCACCGTGACCATCGCCCCGGCCATGACGAGGGCCGCGGCCGCAGCGGCGATCCGGGTCGCGATGCCCACGATGAGGGCCAGTCCACCGAGGAGTTCAACGAGGATGGCGATCCACGCCATGATCCCAGGGGCGGGAAGGCTGGAGATCTGCGAGAACGTTTCACCGACCTGCCCCGGGCCGATGAGGAAGAGTTTCTGGAATCCGTGGGCGGTGAGGATGACGCCGAAGATGATTCGGATGATCAGGAGACCGGTGTCGGTCGAGGTGCGGGTCATGGAGGCTCCTTGATGGGTTCTGGGTTGTGTTCCCCGGGATATTCCGAGGGCACGGTGATGCTGCGCTTTTCACATCTTGTTGACACAACCGCAAAATTGTCTTCCGCATTCCCACACATCACACTGACCATCACCAGCCCGAATCATCCACCCCACCTGAACAGGACAAATGCCCTTTTGCCCTTTCATCCGGAATGAATGAAGCCCTGCTCCCCCACAGGGGAACAGGGCTTCGGAAATACGGAGACTAGGATTCCATCACGTCGTTGATGACGATGGTCTGATCCCGGCCCGGGCCGACCCCGACATAGGAGATACGGCAGCCCGAGAGTTCCTCCAGGCGGTTGAGGTAGTCCTGCGCGCGCTGCGGCAGTTCCCCGAAAGTCCGGCAACCGGTGATGTCCTCATCCCACGCGGGCATCGTCTCGTAGATCGGCACAGCATGATGGAAGTCGGACTGGCTGGTCGGCATCTCGTCGAAACGTCGACCATCCACATCGTAGGCCACGCAGATCGGAATCTCACCGATACCGGTCAGCACGTCGAGCTTGGTCACGAACAGGTCGGTGAAGCCGTTGACCCGGCTGGCGTAGCGCGCGACGACCGAGTCGTACCAGCCGCAGCGGCGCTTGCGGCCGGTGTTCACGCCGACCTCACCACCGGTGGTCTGCAGGAACTCGCCCCACTTGTCGAACAGCTCCGTCGGGAACGGGCCCGCACCGACGCGGGTGGTGTAGGCCTTGATGATGCCCAGGGACGAGGTGATCCGGGTCGGGCCGATACCCGACCCGACGCACGCCCCACCGGCGCTCGGATTCGAGGACGTCACGAAGGGATAGGTGCCGTGGTCGACGTCGAGCATCGTCGCCTGCCCACCCTCCATGAGCACGTGCTTGCCCTCGTCGAGGGCGCGGTTGAGCTCCAACTCCGCCTCAATGACCATCGGGCGGAGACGATCAGCATAGGACAGGAAGTAGTCGACGATCTGCTCCGGATCGATGGCCTTGCGGTTGTACATCTTGACCAGGATCTGGTTCTTCACATCCAACGCGGAAGTGACCTTCTGGCGCAGGATCGACTCGTCAAAGATGTCCTGCACACGGATACCGACGCGGGAGACCTTGTCCGCGTAGGTCGGGCCGATCCCACGACCCGTGGTGCCGATCGCACGCTTACCCAGGAAACGCTCCTGCACCCGATCAAGCACCTGGTGGTACGGCGCAACGACGTGGGCGTTCGCGGAGATCCGCAGCCGGGAGGCATTCGCCCCACGGGCCTCAAGGCCGTCGATCTCGTCGAACAGGGCCTCCAGGTTGATCACCACGCCGTTCCCCAGCACGGGGACGGCATTCTCACTCAGCACACCTGCGGGAAGGAGCTTCAGCTCGTACTTCTCACCACCGACGACGACGGTGTGACCGGCGTTGTTCCCGCCGTTCGGTTTGACCACGTAATCGACCTGGCATCCGAGGATGTCAGTGGCCTTACCTTTACCCTCGTCGCCCCACTGGGCGCCCACTACAACAATTGCGGCCATGGTTTAACACGCCTCTTCCGATAGCTCGACAGCTTCGCCGCGGCGAGCGCGGCACAGACGTCTTCCCATTCTACCCTCCACACCCCGGGGCGTATCATCTGTGACCATGCACGTACTCTTCCTCGCCTGTGGTGGCCCGGACAGAGCCCCGGTATCCCGGACCGTACTCGACGATTACCGGGGCATCCCGGCTGTCTCCCGGTTCGACTACCTGGACCTTCCGGAGGTTCCCTCACGCAAGGATCTCATCCCCGTGGATGAAGCCGCGAGGACGGCGCTCCCCGTCGATCCAACCCCGGGTCTGAACGAATTGGCCGCATCCCCCGACATCGACCACCTCGGCGCCCCACAGCGCGCGCCACAGGAACCAGAGGAAGCCCTGCGCGTGATCGTCGGGGGAACCGACGCGGCGCTCTCCGCGGTACTCACCCGGCTGATGCGTTCAGACCGAATGTGGGTCGAAGTCGGATACGTCCCGGTTGATCCGGCGTCTCCGGCGGCTGCGAACTTCGGGCTTCCCGCCGATCCACTCGACGCACTCGCCCTCGCGCTCGGTGGACAGGTCCACCCAGTACCGTTGATCCGGGATGACTCGGCGGTGGCGGTGGCGGGCAGCGCAACCGTCTCCTGCCTCGACCACACGGCGGAAATCACCGGGGAAGTCATCGTCGATGACCACACACTGCTCAACCACCAGCCTTCGGGGAAAAGCCCTCGACGTGGCGTGTACGGAGCACGGTTGGTTCCGATGCTCGAAGCGCCGGGGATCGCTGCAGCAGTCGCCGACTCACCTCTCGAACCTGTACCCGGTGGTGTCATCGACCGGATACTCCACCGGACCCGGCCACACGGCACAGTCATCGCGGAGAGTATCTGCACCGGGCGGGCACTGCAGGCCGGAGGTGTCAATCTCCGGATCACCGTCGACGGTGTCCCCCGCCCCCGGCCCGCGGAGCGAGTGACGTTCTACCGGCACCTGCGGGACCTTCAGATCATCCGGCCTCGTGCCTGACCAGAGCGGTGAAACAACCGGAACTGCAGTGACACGGACGGAGACGCAGACGGCCGTGCCCGAATTCTGCGGTGGTGCCCCACCGGCACTCAGGAGGCGGTATCCTCCTGCTTCTTCGCACGGGCGACGACGGCCATGAGCACGATCGCCGCAGTTGCCGCCAGAAGGGCGAATCCTCCGGTGAGCCACCAGCCGTTGACCAGCAGGTTGGTGATGAGGACGAGCACCAGTGCAGCGAAAGCCGCCCACACGGGACGGGAGTGGAGGACGTTTCGGTCCATCATCGTTCCACTTACCGTTCTCCCCTGCGCGGGGCACGATGCGATGTTCCTTCCCGACCGCGATAATAATCAGGTCTCGCCACGACCTTCGAGAATTTCATTCTCGCCGCGCCCGGCCCACGGCGAGCACCCGGTATTCCGCAAGCCTGTGCGGTCGCCGTCCGAACGGAGCAGTCAAGGCCGGGCTTTCCCGTAGGGCCGTGCGGAGCTACACCTCGGGATCAACGTGCGGGTGGGCACTGGTCGGAGCCAACACTGCCTGTGCGGACTTCCGGGACATACCGCAGATCTGTAGAAGATCCACGATGATCGAGCGGGACTGACCGAGAATCATCTGTGCCGAGAGTACCTTCTGGTCCGCGACCTCCGGCCCCGTCATCGCCCCCAGTACCCGGAGACGTCGGACGAGCTGCGGTATCCGCTCGGAGGAACCGATCTGCTCCCCCCTCTCGAACAGTGCTCCAAGAGCGACCATGATTTCGGCGATCTCCTCGAGCACCGCGATCTGGCGGGGGGTGACATCGTCACCGTCTTCGGTGAGTACCAACGCTCGGCGCGCGAGTACCCGGGTGTTGCGCATCGCGTTGTCCACGGGATTCAGGGTTCGCATCAAAGATTTCACCCTGCGCCGGTTCCGCCAGTGCAGGGGTGAGACGGTCACGGATTCCTTACCGGTCTTCGCCGCCGCGATCAGATTGTTGATGTTCGCCTGGGTACCACGCGCCTCCTGCAGTGCCGCCTGGATGCCCTTCGTGTTTCCGTCCGTCAGGTCGACGGCAACCTTTCCCAGCACATCCCCCGCGATGGTGAGGATTGTGGCGATCTCGTGGCGCCCACCCCGCAGCGGGGAATCGGGAAGCAGACCGATCACGATGATTCCGACGGTACCGCCGATGAAGGCATCGAGCATCCTGTCAATGCCTCCCGATGTACCCGGCGGAAAGATCGTGGCGATCAGCACGACACCGATACCCGCCTGCGTCGACACCAGTGGCGATTTGTCCACCAGCACGGCGGCCGTCAACGCGAGGAAAACAAAGAACATCATCTGCCAGGTGCCGGTGCCGAGCCAACTGACCAGCAGGTCACCGATACCGACACCGAGCGGTACGCCGATGTTCAGTTCCATTGCGCGCCGCAACCTCTCACCGCCGGTGAGACCGATGACGATGATGGCGGCCATCGGCGCGAAGAACACCGACTCGTGGCCGAAGAGATTGACTGCGACCCACCAGGACAATCCTGCGGCGATGCCGCCCTGGAGGATCGACATCCAACTGAGCCGCAGTCGATGAAGACCGGGGAGCAGCAGATCCTTCACTGCGTCCACCGGATTGGGCACGGGAGGTGTTCGCCTGGCCATCTTCTCAGGATAGGTACTTTCGGATAGTCGGGGTCATCGATACACGCACCACAGTAGCGAGCGGATTCAGGACATGTCCGCGAGGTGGACATCGGGCTGGTCACGGTAGCGTCCCGCACGGTTCCTCAGCGGCTGCACGACGAAAACCCCGCCCGAACGGTCGTGGCCGTTCGGGCGGGGTCAGGGCGGACAGGGCACTTACCCGCCGGAGTGTTACTTGGAGACGGTGGTGCCGACGGAGTGCAGATCCTGGCAGGTCTCGATGACTCGCTCGGACATGCCCTGCTCGGCCTTCTTCAGGTAGGAGCGGGGATCGTAGACCTTCTTGTTGCCGACCTCGCCGTCGATCTTCAGCACGCCATCGTAGTTGGCGAACATGTGGCCGACGATCGGGCGGGTGAACGCGTACTGCGTGTCGGTGTCGACGTTCATCTTGATGACACCGTAGCGCAGCGCCTCCTCGATCTTCTCCTTCTCGGAGCCGGAGCCGCCGTGGAAGACAAAGTCGAAGGGCATGGCGTTCTCGTCCAGGCCGAGCTTCTTCGCGGCGGTGCGCTGGCCCTCCAGCAGCACCTCCGGGCGCAGCTTCACGTTGCCGGGCTTGTACACGCCGTGCACGTTGCCGAAGGTGGCGGCCAGCAGGTAGCGGCCGTTCTCGCCGGTGCCGATTGCGTCGACGGTCTTGGCGAAGTCCTCGGGGGAGGTGTAGAGCTGGGCGCCGGCCTTGGCCTCGACACCGTCCTCTTCACCGCCGACGACACCGATCTCCAGCTCCAGGATGATGTGCGCGTTGTGCGCCTTCTTCAGCAGTTCCTGGGCGATCTCGAGGTTCTCGTCGATCGGGATGGCGGAGCCGTCCCACATGTGGGACTGGAACAGCGGGGCCTCGCCACGGTCGACGCGCTCCTGCGAGATGGCGATCAGCGGACGCACGTAGGTGTCCAGCTTCTCCTTCTGGCAGTGGTCGGTGTGCAGAGCGACGTTGATGCCGTAGTTCTTCGCGGCCTCATGCGCGTAGGCGGCCAGAGCGACGGCGCCCTTGACCATGTTCTTGACGGCCAGGCCGGAACCGAACTCCGCACCACCGGTGGAGAACTGGATGATGCCGTCGGACTCCGCCTCAGCGAAACCCTTCAGTGCTGCGTTAATGGTCTCCGAAGAGGTGCAGTTGATGGCCGGGAAGGCGAAACCTTCCTTCTTGGCCTTGTCAAGCATCTCGGCGTAGACCTCTGGGGTTGCGATGGGCATGTGCTCTCCTTTTCGTGGTGCGACGTTCAGTACGCCGACCACACCGTCAGGCCACGACCGCAGAAGCGGCCCGGGACCGCGGTGCGGTCGTCCTACCCTCAATTATGCCCTCACCGGTGCTTTCCCGCCGCCCTTCGCGCCCGATTCTGTGCATTCGCGCCCGATTATCTGTCTTTATATTCCGTTTCCAGACAAATCCGCAGGTGATGAGACCAGGCCCAGGTGATACGACCGGACGTGAGATCCGCCACTGACCGAACGGATGTCCGGGCGGTACCCCTCCCGTGCACCACCGGCGTCGGGAAATCTACTCCAGGCACCGGATCAGCGCCGGTGCTCATACCCTGCCGCCGACACCTTCGCCGCAGCCTCGATGAGCATCCAGCCGGACAACTGGACCGACAGATCCCGCTCCGGAATCTCGGAACTCCGCACCGCACCCGCTATGGAGGTGCCCACGACCCCGGCATTCCGGGGCAGGTTCGCGTCCGTCGTCCAATCCGCGCCGAACACGGGAAGGCCGTCGATTTCCAGACGGTGACGCCACACCGACTCCGCCGAGGCAAGCACCAGACGCGCCGCGATTTTCCGCGTCGCTCTATTCAACGGGGTGTCCTCCGAAAGCCGAACCGCGATCTCCGCCAGGTAGCGGGCGAGAATACCCTTGAACAGTCCGCCGTCGCCACCACCCGTGTGGGTGTCAATCACCCCGGCCGGTGTCGCCATGTCCTTGGCCACCGCGTGCACCAGTTCGCGGAGGCGCGTGATCCAGAGCATCAGATGCTGGGCCTTCTCCGCGTCGTCGATACCCGTGATCGACTGGTCCGGATCGAGGCCCGCACGTTCACGGAGCTTCTCAGAGATTTCGAGGCAGGCCCCCAACGTGACTCCCTGACAGTAGGGGTGGATGTCACGGACGATCTCAGGCCCGTGCATCCTCAACCGGACACCGTCCATGACCAGGCCCTGCTCGTTGATGAGATTGTCGAACACCCAGTTCATGAGGCCGATGGCCTCCTCCAGACGGTTTGTCCGGGCCATCATGATCGCCGCCGGGCCATTGGTGGGCACATTGTAGAAGGTCTCGTTGCTGCGCCACGGCAGTACACCGGTGAGATTGTCCGCACCGGCGATGATGTTCCACTCGAGCGGTGCAATCGATTTCGGGGTGCGGAGCTTCTTAACCTCGTTGACGCGGGCCCCGGCCAGAGCGAGCCAAGCCTTGTCATCGTAGTAACGGTTAGCGGTCAGTCCACGCAGGTTTCGGAGCCGGATTCCCCTGAGTGTCTGCCGTATCCGCTGTTGCCGGGCCTGCGTCGACCGACGAATGGCGGCATCGACGAGGCAGTCCAGGTAATGCGCCTGCCACCAGTAGTGCCAGCGCAGAAAGACCCGGTCCCGCGTCGTCGGGGGCCAGGCGACCACCGCGAGATTGGTGCGCGGGAGCATCCAGAGTCGGCTCGCGTGCCGCTCATTGATCGCCGCCTCTGCCAGATCAGCACGGTGCGCCCATTTTTCTTCCACGTTCTGGTTCATCTCCCGCGTTCAACAAGGTGTTACTTATCCCATCTCAGGATAGGTTCACATACCTGATTCGCTACCAGGCCCGCCCCAGGTCCGCGTGCTGGGTGATCCACCTGTGCATCGCGATCCCGGCAGCGACACCGGCGTTGATCGAACGGGTCGACCCGAACTGCGCGATGGAACACGTCATCAGGGCACCTCTACGGGCGGCCTCCGTGACACCGGGGCCTTCCTGCCCGAACAACAGGAGGCACCGCTCGGGCAGGTCTGCTGTTTCAAGCGGTACAGACCCGGGGGTGTTGTCCACCGCAACCACGGTGACGTTCCGTTCCTCCGCCCAGGAGAGGAGCGTATCGACGTCCGGATGGTGCAGCAGGTGCTGGTACCTGTCGGTCACCATCGCACCACGCCGGTTCCACCTCCGTCTACCGACGATGTGGACGGTGTCCACCGCGAAGGCGTTGGCGGTGCGCACGACGGTCCCGATGTTGGCGTCGTTCTCGAAGTTCTCGATCGCGACGTGCAGCGGGTGCCTGCGGGTGTCGATGTCCGCGACGATGGCTTCGCGGGTGAGGTACCGGTAGGCGTCGACGACGTTACGCCGGTCCCCCTCCGCGAGCAGTCGCTGATCGAAACGCTCATCGGTCGGGAGTGGCAGCCCCGGATGCTCCTCGACCCAGGGGCCGACGCCGACACGTCCCTCGCCCCACTCAGTGGGACCGGGACGGTCAACGTCCCCCACTCCCGATGCCGTCACGTCCTCACTCAAGGCCGAGGTCCGACAGTCCCAGCAGGTAGCGGTACTCGAGTCCGGCGTCGGCTATGACCTTGTCCGCACCCGTCGCACGATCCACGACCGTCGCCACCCCCACGACCTCCGCACCCGCATCCCGCAGCGCCTCCACCGCGGTGAGCGGGGAGTTTCCGGTGGTCGTGGTGTCCTCCACGACGAGAACCTTCCGGCCCACGATGTCCGGCCCCTCGACCCGACGCTGCATTCCGTGCTTTTTGGCTTCCTTGCGCACGACGAATGCGTCGATCGGCCGCCCCTCCGCGTGCATGACCGACGTGGCAACGGGATCAGCCCCGAGCGTCAACCCACCGACGGCGACGTAATCCCAGTCGGAGGTGAGTTCACGCAGCAATTCACCGATCAGCTTCGACGCCCTGTGGTGCAACGTCGCCCGCCGCAGATCCACGTAGTAGTCGGCCTCCCGACCGGACGAGAGTGTGACCCGGCCATGTACGATGGCAAGTTCCTTGACCAGTTCAGCGAGTTCTTTACGGGCTTCGACAGATGGGGTGGGCACGACGGTTCAGGGCTCCTCAGGTGTAGTCGGATTATCGGTGTCCGGGGTATCGGGATCAGCCTCACTCCCGGAATCGGTGAAGATGCTCGGGCCACTGCGGAAGGTCCGCGGCACCCGCACCCCACCGGGCTGCGGCTCCACGTCCCGTCCGTCGGCGATGGCATCGACCTCGTCTCCACCCACCGGGCGCAGTTCCACGGTACCGCGCTGCTCCGTACGGACACGACTGGGTAGCTCCACCGGTTCATCCGGCCGCCGGACCTGCGGCTGAACCCCAGGTTGCTCCAGCTCTGAATCGGACATCCCAGGGTCATCCGATGGTTCATGCCGCGTGGGCATCGGGCGAGAGGGATCCAGGCCCTCCACATCACGGAACAGGGCGTCCCCCTCACGCGGTGGAAGAGTACATGCGGCATCAGCCAGCAGGGCCATCGGTTCAAGAGCCGCATCCCAGTCTTCCGGGGTACTCCTCCGGGCCAACTGTGCGATGACCCAGCGGGATTCCGTCCACACAGTCGTGACCGACACTGGAAGTGCCTCAAGCGCGGCGGTGACCCGTTCATCCACGAACCGGCGAGCGACATCGGGTTCCCCACAGAACACATCGAAATCCCCAAGCCGGAGAATGGAGGCCCCGTTCTCCGCCCCGCGCATCATCTGGACGACGACCGCACTACCTGTCACTCTCCTGAACGCGAGGACCGTGTCCTGTCCCAGGTCCGCCAGATGGAACTCGTACCTGGACGCCATACCACTGACGACGTCTTTCGCCGCTGCTCCCGCACCAGCGGGGCCGCCCGTCCATTCATCAGTGAGGAAGGCGTCACCTTTGCTGTAGTTGTACCCGTTGACGGATGCCCAGCGACGACGCTGCCGCCGCGCGGACCCCGGGAAATGCAGGCCTCCATGAATCGTGTTTGCCACCCCGGGACCCAGTTTTTCTCCCTTCCGGTCCTCCCGACCGGTGGGAATCTCCTCCGGAGTCTCCGTGTCCCGTACGAGGTTCTCCCGTTCCGCTGCACTGATGACGGGAATGTCCCGTAACTGTGCCTCCGACTCAACGTCAATGACACCAGCGGCCTCGCCGTCCGCTTCCACGGAAGAGTCCGGCGGCTCCGCACGGTCAGGCACGGAGGGTCGGCTCCCCGGAATGGAATCAGACTCACCGATCCCGTCTCCCGGCGCCGAGTCAGAGTCCACGGGGCACCCGACCGCCTGTCCATCGGTGTCATCGGAATCCGCTGCACCGACAGAGCCAGACTCGGTAGCAGCCGCCCGCCTCGCCACCGCGTCCCGGCGGTTCGCGGCAAGAGTCAGGGCGACGGCACCGGCGGCGGAGGCGGCCGCGAGCAGGATGAGAGTTTCACTTAACATTTGACTCCAAGTCTAGCGCCCTCTCGCCCCGCGCCCGGGTACATGCGCGGCGGTGTCCAACAGAGAGCACAGCGGTTCTTTTCCGCACCCGCGAGCAGCACCCCAATAATCACCCAGCCCTGTCCAAGGATGATTGTTACGGATCAGACGGTTGTGGCCACCGGATTCTTCGGATCAGCACACCACTGCGACCAACCCCCAACATACACAGCAGCACCCGGCAAACCAGCATAATGCATCGCAGCCACAGCACGCGCCGAATGCAAACCAGACCCCGAATACACAATCACCCTCGACGGATCCACCACACCCACAGCCTCAAACTCCGCACGAATCTCCCCCGGACTCCGAAACGTCTTATCCGCATTCGACAAACGCCCCGCCGGAAGATTCACCGCCCCCGGAATATGCCCAGCCTTCAAATCAAGACGCTCCTTACGCCCCGCAAAACGATTCTCCTGACGCACATCAAGAAGCACACCATCAAAACTCTTCACATCATCAATCGACGCCACCGGCAACTGCCCCGGATTCACCCTCAACGTACACGTCTGCGGCAAATTCCCCGGACCACCAGCATGACGACGCCCCTCCCTAACCCACGCCGCCAACCCACCATCAAGAATCCGCACACCCCGAATACCCGCCCACGTCAACACCCACCACGCACGCGCCGCCATCAAACCACGACCACCGTCATAAACCACAACCCGATGATCCGGATTCAACCCCCACCGCTCAAACCACTTCTGAAGAATCACCGGATCAGGCAACGGATTCCGCCCCAACTTACTCGACGGAGCCGACGTCAACGCCCGCGCCGGATCACAAAACAACGAATTCGGAATATGCTTCCCCCGATAATACTGAAACCCAGCATCCTCCCGACCAGGCAACCACATCGACGCCAACAGCGTCGTCTTCACCCCAGTCTTCATCCCATCAGCAAGTTCCGTAGGCGTAATCAACAGACTCATACCCCACACAGTAGTCAAATTCCAGCACAAGGGAAGCCGAGTGGAGATAACAAACCAACCAGCATACGAGCCGGAATAGTGAGGCACAGGTACAACAAGTGGAGGGTCGAGGAACCCATCTTGTCGTGGATCGGGCGCTCACCCAGGCCGCGTCACAGCTTAAGCACTAGCCACCCCCCTCCAAGGCCTCTTTCGGCTCCGGATCATCAACCAGTTTCATACCATGGGCCTGCGGATCGAACCCCTCCGGGAAAACCGTCGAAGAACTATAAAAGGCACCCTGCCATCGAGTGTTTTCATCGAAGGTACAAGGGTCAGTCACTGTCCCATCGTTATTCTTGTAGGCGAGCATCGCTCCCTCCAAACGAGCACCCACCAGGTACGCCCCCTCCAAACGAGCACCCCACAGGTCCGCCCGCTCCAAACGAGCCTGCCACAGGTTCGCCCGCTCCAAACGAGCCTCCCGCAGGTGCGCCCGCTCCAAACGAGCACACCCCAGGTACGCCCCCTCCAAACGAGCACGCCCCAGGTTCGCCCCCTCCAAACGAGCACCCACCAGGTTCGCCCCCTCCAAACGAGCACCCCGCGCCTTCATCCCTTTCAGGCGAGCCTCCGGCGCATGAACCCCCGGAGCCACCATCCCGGAAAGATCCACACCAGCAAAACAACCCCGATCACCATCCACCAGACGCGGCCCCGCACCCCTGGTTCTGACTTCTAAGACCGACTGCCCACGGATATCCGACTTGAACGCAAGATCAAACAACTCCTGGCGCCGCCGAAGACTCTCACTTTCCAGCTCTTTGACCTTGTGCTCTTTTTGTTGGTCGGCAGAAGCCTCGATCACCGCCCTTTCAGACCTTTCGAGAGAAGACCAGTCATCAATCTGGAAAATCAACTCCGACACAGCCGCCGCACGAACCGTGACATCATCATGCGCAAGATGACCGATCGACACCGCGAGCTTCTGCGACAAATCAAGACGCTGCTGAACCGACAACTGCCGACTTTCCCGCAGCGATTCCGCCTCCAGCCGCTCATTCTCCCGAATTGACTCGGACTCCAATCTCCGATTCTGTCGTTTATCCTCCCTTTCCTGTTGCTCCAACGATCGGCGTTGGGTGGCCCACACGGATAGTGCAACTCCGCCACCCGCGAACAGACCCGCCGCCAGTTCGCCGGAACTATAGTTCAGGGCTACCGCCCTGATCCCTCCGGCCAGGGAAAGAAGTGCGAGTAGCACGAAGACGAGCTCGGAACCATTGATGCTCCTGCCAGGTTCCTCTGATGCCTCCTGCGCGTCCGCCTCCACGGGAATCGTCGTAGACAACCAGGTGCGGAGCCCGACAATGAGAGATAGTCCCGCAGCGGCGTACAAAAGCCACCACCAGCCCTGCTTCATTTCGTCGAAGATGCTCTCCCATCCGTTGCCGATCAGCGCTGCGGGAAGAAGCAGGAAAGGAAGCCCCAGCAAGAGGTTCCGCCAACTGAGGTAGTACTCCCCGCGCGTGATCCTTCGATGCGTGGAGTCACGATCATCAGCGGAGTCCGCCGCACTGGACTGTTCACCCGTGGTCATGGGTTTCACTTTAACCGCATGGTGGCCCTGTTCACCCGGGTTCCTGATGGGCGGGGCCATCACCATCGGAAACCTGCTACTGCTGCGGGCTAGCCGTCAACATTCCCGGTATGCCGCCGCCCGCGCCACTGCACCGGACAATCGCCCCACAACCCCCGAACATGACGTGACCCGCCGCACCCCAAACATCAGGTGGGCGGGTCACAGACACTCACCGATCACTCATTGCGGCGACGGCGGCGCGCCACCACAACCAGACCGAATCCAACCAGCAACAGCAACGCACCAATCCCGAGCGCGACCACAACATTCGCACCCGTCACCGGTAATCCGCCCACCGAGTGCTGCCGTTTACCCGGCACGGACCCGTCCTTGGCGCTGTGTTCCTTGACCGACTGCTCCGAATCAACACCTCCAACAGTGTCGACAGGATCAACCGGCTCTGTGGCACCGGCTTCCGGCTGACCACCAGGCACGGGCACCGGCACCGGAATCGGGATGATCATTCCCCCCTCAGAAGAGCCGGTCGAACCGGTATCTTCCTTCTTCACCTTGACTTCAGCAGAATCAGAGTCCGACACCGTGCGGTCGTCCCGGCCAGGATCCATCGACTGCGGGATCGTCCCGGTGGCTGTGACCGAAGTACGGTGGACACCGTTCTTCGCGTCTTCCGCTGTGATGACGTGCTCGGATGTGCACACCATCGACTCACCCGGAGCGAGCGTCGTCTGTGGGCAGGTGATCGTATTGCCGGGATCACCGGTGACGGTGATATCAGTCAGGGGAACGTCACCGGTATTGGTGACGGTGGAGGTGAACGACACCGAATCACCGACGTTGTAGCTGTCCTGCGGGTCGATGACGTCCACGTTCACCGTGATCGAGGTTTCCCTCTTCAGTGTGACCGTAGCGGTGGCATCGTTACCCTGGACGGGGCGTCCGCCAACGGTTCCGGCTGCGGTGGCGGTGTTGACCAGGTCACCGTCGCCGACAATGTCAGTGGTGGTGACGGGAACCTTCGCGGTGCACGAGCGTTCCTCACCGACAGGGAGGGTGATTCCTTTCCCTGTGAGTGCGGCGGCGTCTCCACAGTCGAGTGCAATGCCTCGTTCCTGCAGCCATTGATCGGTCACCGTCAGATTCTCAATGTCGGCGTTACCGCTGTTCTGTACACGCACCGTGAAGGTCACAGATTCACCAGCCGCGACGGGCCCCTCGGAATCTGCAGTTTTGGTGACCACCAGGCGCGGATCAGCGGCGGGTACGGAGACCACCGACTCCTCAGAAGTGACCTCAGTCCCCCTGATCGGAGTCGTGCCACGTACCGTGGCGGTGTTAACCACGGAACCGGCAGCCGTTTCCTCCGCCGTGACGACGTACACGCCTGAGAAGCACACTCGGTTCTCGCCGGGTGCAAGCAACGTGGAGTTCTCGCAGGTTATCTTCACACCAGCGTTCGCCAACTTGGTGTCGACGACGGTGATGTCGCGCAGCGACACATCCCCGGTATTGGTCACCGTGAACGCGTAGGTGGCCTCGTCACCCGCACGGTAGATCGTTCCGGGCTCGTATCCGGGCACGGTTTTGTCGACGGTCAGTCCCGTACGAGAGGTAACCGGCACCGTGGTCCTCGCGGAGAGTTCATCGATCCGGACGGCTCTGTATCCACCCGTGACGGTTGCCGTGTTGACGATATCGGTCTCCGCGTCGACCTGTTCCTGCCTGACTGTGGTTTCCGCCGTGCAGGTTGCGCTCTGTCCGACGTCGAGCTTTCCTCCATTGGTGTCCACGAGTCCGGGGACATCACAGGTGAGCGTGGTATCGCCGAGGTCGGGATCACTGAGATGGATGTTCTCGACCGGGGTGTCACCCGTGTTCGTGACCGTGACAGTCCAGACGATGGTATCCGCGGCCCGGAGTTCCGTGCCCTCCGCGATGTTACTTTCCTTGGTGATGGACAGTCCGGGCTGACCTGTAGCAACCTCTACGGTTGATTCATCCTGAACGGTAGCGTTGTCGACGGGTTTCTTCGCCGTCACCGTCGCCGTGTTCTCCACCTTCTTCGCGGTGGCATCAGATTCGGTGACGATGTAGGGCTGCTGTGCTGAACATGTCACTTCAGCGCCGGGGTCGAGAGTATCCGGGCAGTCGTTCGGGGTGTCACCGAGGAGTGGATCAGCGACGGTGACGTCGTGCAGTGTTAACGAACCCGTGTTGGAGAGCCGGAACTCGTAGATGATTTCGTCACCAGCGACGTACAGCTCGTTCTGGTCTCTGACGGACTTGACGATGGTGATCTCCGCATCGTCGGGGAGGGTTACCGTGACTGCGTCGTCCGCTGACGCGGAGATCCCGTTGTAGTCACCGGTGATCGTTGCGCGGTTGATCAGGCTCTCCCGGGCGTCGATATCCGCCTGCGTCACGACATAGGTTGCTGCACAGGTGTAGGTGTCACCCGGACTGAGGGTTGCCCCGGCCGGAGAGAGGAGATCCCTCCGCGATACTGCAGCGTCACCCGTGTACTCTTCTCCTGACTCATTCGAGATGACACAAGATATTTCGAGATCACCGGCGCTCCAATCATCGGTCAATCTGACGTTGTTCAACACGGTGTCGCCGACGTTGCCGCCCGTGACGGTGAACGATGCTGTGCCCCCGACAGGGATCTTCACCGTGTCCGCGTCATTGACAGTCTTTTTGAGGGTGATCACAGGATGGGGTTCAAACAGACCGAAATCGATACCTTCAATCAGGGAACGATGATCGGCGGGCACCACGAGATCACGGACCTCATCCTGCCCGGCGTTGGCTGGGCTCGGGCCAGACTGAGTGACCACGGTGCCTTCAGGCCGCATGATCCGAACTGTGTAGTCGCCGGGAACCAGATTATCGAAATCGTAGGCACCCTCTTCATCTGTCGTCGTGGTGGCGACAGTTTTCCCGTCTCGGAGGATACTGACGGTGACACCCGTGTAAGGATCATCCCCGGGCGCTCTGCCGCCGGTGTTCTCAACGTCCTTGTAAACGACACCAGTAATCTGTCCGGAATAGACCTCCGCGCGCACCGAAGCCGGGCCAGGGATCGGCGGATTGGCTTTACCTTCGCCGGGGAGGATAGTCACACCCATGGCGTTAACGTAAACGTCTCGATTGTGGTTCCCCTCGGTTTCGAGGATCACCTTGATCTGGGAGGAATCGCCCGAATTAAGCGCCCCACCCCGATACTTCAGCGCCGTGATCCGCTTACCACCGGGAGCATGCTGCGCCGCAATGGCATCAGGAGTGAGAATGTTCCAGGTGGTATCTGCACTCGGTTGGGCGTCGATCGCACGCCCACCGTCCTGGCGTGAGAAAGCCACGCAGGCGTCACGCTCATTGGTGTGCGTGACCGATTCCGGACACCCCGAAACCTTTGCTGGATCATCGGTCGTGTAGTAAATCTCCACATCCGACTGGTCACCGGCGAGCCGTTCCGCAGACTTCAGTGCGTAGGTTCCGTGGTAGTTCGTGCCCCGCTCGTCTCCGTTGTACGGAAGGACATCGATGTACTCGAATGCCGGATAAGACAATTCACTGTTGTTCGACACCGTAGTGATGAACGCTACGTCCGAGTTGAGCGAAACTTCACCTTCCACCACGGATTTATCGGAGCTGAGGACATCGATGCGCGGCACGAGGATCGTGCCCCTGATGGAGTTCCCGTCCCCGGGGTAGTACGCCTCGGGATCAATGTAATTCCGAGGTACCCACCTGTCTGATGACTCGGCGGCAGGGTCCTTCAGGTGTCTCATACCGGTACCGAAGGATTCCACCAGGATGGGAAACTCCTGCCCGGGCAGAGCCCAGACCGGGGTCTCGACATTGGCCGTCATCACGGGAGGCTCGTTGTTCCGCCAGACGAGCCGCTCGGACTCCCGTTTCATGCGTTCCCCGAAACCGACGGGAAGCGCAGGATCGTTCAGTGGGTCACCGGTGGTGTTCTCCTTGTCCCCAAGCAACCAGGACCGTTCGAGGTAGTGGTCTTTACTGATCCCACAGTCACTGTAGTCCTCGGAGAGATCGATGTTGCGGACGTAGGTAACCCCCGGCGGGAGATCGTCAGCGTTCGCGCTGAGACACTTGGACAGGAAAACGCGGGTGTAGAAACGGTTGGGTTCCCCGTTCTCATCGGTACCGTTGAGTGCAGATGTGACACCATCGGTGAAGTTGATTCTCGGGTAGGAACGGACTTCGACCGACTGCCTGCCCCGCCCGGGAGCGTTCTTCTTCTTGTTGTCGTGCGGACCGTACCAGCCGGGCATATTCATCTGCCCCACAGATACCGCCGACTTCGTCGACTGATAGATGATGTCGCTGACCGCCTTCGAGTACTCCCCATCACCGGACGCCACCCGCAGGTAGTTCCGGGTCACGTAGTAGCGGCCACCGTTGATCTTCTCTTCATTTCCCACGATCTTGTCCGGGTTGAATCCCCCGGCATCATAGGTGAGGGCTGTCGGATTGGTGAAGATCCCGTCGCCGTCGATCTCAATGAGGAATCCGCTGATGTCACGGTAATCTGTCCCCGGGCCGAACACATCGGCCAGTAGCCAGGAACTCAGGGCCTCGTCACTGGGGAGAACGAAGTTGTCCTTCGAGCAGTCCGGTTCACCGGCACCATCCCCGACCAGGTCCCTGTTCGTGAAGTACACCCGCGCATTCGGGTACACCTCGTTCAGCCGAGGTGTACTCTTCGTGCTCCAGCCGACGTGGATCCTCTTGTCGCCCCCGAAAATCTGGTAACCGGGTTTCCATGCCACACAGATCCGCGGGTTGTCCCGAGCCTGCAGAGGATTGATCTTAAGCTGAACAGGTGCCTTACCGAGTGCAGCCCGCTTACCGGTGGCCTCGTCCACCGGGCCTCGACCATAGTTCTGGTCAACTTTGGTCGAGATGCAGTCCTGCCCCTCAGCACACTCGTATTCACTGAGATTCAGCGTGTGCCTGACCCAGTTGTTATTGGGGTAGAACCTACCGTTCCTGATCCCCGCTTCCTTATTCTCCGTGGCGAAGTCCTTCCCCTGGTTCGATCCGGGATCAACCTCGTTATTTCCGAAGCCTTCGTCGCCCTCAAACTCGGGGAACACCGAATCTTCTCCGGACGGGCCCCTGACCTTCATGGGGTTGTGTTCATCGTCGACCACAAGGAACTTCGAGGAGACCTCTATTCCATCCTCCTTGGGGAAGTTCTCGGTGGGGATGAAAAACCGGAAAGAAGGATACCGGGAGGGAACATTAGGCAGGAAGTAGGAGCCGCTGATCTCACCGATGACGTAGGGGTCCTTCTCATCCAGGTTGGCGGGAACCGGATCACTCCCAGCGAAGGAGGTCAGTACCTGACCGGGATCAACCCCTTCCGGAAGCGAATCGGCGTCGAGAACGTACTTCAACAATTGCTTCGGAAGCTTCGCACCGTTCTTGCCATTCAGACCGGCTGCACTGTATCCGGGGTAGTAGAGATGGGTGATACCGGGTTGCGCGCTGATCGCCCGGTAGGACTTTCCGTTGATGACCACGTCGGAGGGCGCGACACTGGTGGCCGCGACGCCGAGGTCGAAGCGCTCAATCCTGAGGATGTTCAGGTCCTTGTCGGAGTCAAGCGGGACGGGCTCAGTGGAGGCCGGGGGAACAGCGGCATCATCACCTGAAACGACCGGCGTCACTGTACCGACCAGGTGAAATCTACCCTTCAACCTGTATGTTTCCGTGTGGTCGAAAGGACTCGCACTGACGTTGACCAGTACCGTCACCGAATAGGGTTCACTGTTTTCAAAGGTGACCTCCACCTGACTTGGTGAGATGGGCCTGATGACAACACCGTTCTGTCCAGAAGTCGTCACAATTCGGGTCGGTATGTTCCGCATCGATGCAGGTCCACCTGTTTTGACATCGACCCAGTTCAGGTTGATGCGGAACGTCGCGGGGCCATTCGATGCCGTCTTGCTCAGCGCGAGAGCGTACTGCGCCGAGTCACCTGCACATACGTTGCCGTCAGTCCTCGTCTCATCGGATTCCTCTGCGGGGAAACCGTGTTTCACGTTGACACCACAGGGATACGAAACACCCGGTTCTTGCCCTTTACCTGCGGAGACCTGGGTGAGGGTCACGCCAAGGGCCGCACCGTTCTCCCCCGGAACGACGGTGGTTCCCTCCGGCTGCTCGCCGGTCATGAGTGGTGCCGGAACCCGAAAATCACCACCGGAGACCAATGGGGATTCATCTGAAGCACCTGACGTCTCCTCATTCAGCGATACCTCTCTCGCAGGCACCCGATCACTTTCACCATCATCTCCGGGCCGTACATCGGTGGCATCTGCGTCATCACCGGCTGAATCTTCAGTAGTACTCACTGCATCCGGGTTCACCACCGGCTCCGCCACGGATCGCGGCGGCACCGAAAGGACGGAAAACATCACACATATGGCAGCGACTATCGCCGCGATATTCCTCCGGACCAGTCGCCATGAAGCGCCGGGCACCGCAGAAGATGGTGGGGGTGGATTAACTATTGACATGGATATGACCTCTGGTCCCTATTCGTCGCCAAATCCATTCCCGGATACACGACACCGGAAAAACCCACAGCACCCGGGAGCAGATTTCCTACATAGGTAATATATCTAACGAGATTCCCCTCACAAAAAAGATCCCCCCATTCAAAAATTGAAACTGGACGCTACTGTCACCCCATTCACAACAAATAGACATTGCCCCTTATGTGATACATCAAACAAAAAGGATAAAACGGAGATACCTGCAGGTCAGAAGCCCGCAATTCATGACAAATACATGATGTGTAAAATATTACTAATGTTACATGCTTCACACTTTATTAAGCACTATAAAGAGTAATCAAGGCTGCACATTTTAATAGAAAACTTAACTGTAAGATATTATTTATGTATCATGTGACGCGCCCACTTCCCGGAAGATCGAGAAAGAGATACCCGGACCACTCCGGACGAGCATCAGCAATTGCGGCACCACAGCATCCCAGATCCCCCCGCTGGCGGCACTCCACGGAAAAATTCTCCGACACCGAGCCACCCATCATCGACACCCACCGCCCCGCCCAAACAACCACATCTCCACACCAGGTCGACCCCAGAGGAAGACCCAGACATAAAAATGCCCCGCACAGTCCCTACAAGAAGGACCTACGGGGCACCACCGAAAAACTAGCGGATCAGACGGTTGTGGCCACCGGATTCTTCGGATCAGCACACCACTGCGACCAACCCCCAACATACACAGCAGCACCCGGCAAACCAGCATAATGCATCGCAGCCACAGCACGCGCCGAATGCAAACCAGACCCCGAATACACAATCACCCTCGACGGATCCACCACACCCACAGCCTCAAACTCCGCACGAATCTCCCCCGGACTCCGAAACGTCTTATCCGCATTCGACAAACGCCCCGCCGGAAGATTCACCGCCCCCGGAATATGCCCAGCCTTCAAATCAAGACGCTCCTTACGCCCCGCAAAACGATTCTCCTGACGCACATCAAGAAGCACACCATCAAAACTCTTCACATCATCAATCGACGCCACCGGCAACTGCCCCGGATTCACCCTCAACGTACACGTCTGCGGCAAATTCCCCGGACCACCAGCATGACGACGCCCCTCCCTAACCCACGCCGCCAACCCACCATCAAGAATCCGCACACCCCGAATACCCGCCCACGTCAACACCCACCACGCACGCGCCGCCATCAAACCACGACCACCGTCATAAACCACAACCCGATGATCCGGATTCAACCCCCACCGCTCAAACCACTTCTGAAGAATCACCGGATCAGGCAACGGATTCCGCCCCAACTTACTCGACGGAGCCGACGTCAACGCCCGCGCCGGATCACAAAACAACGAATTCGGAATATGCTTCCCCCGATAATACTGAAACCCAGCATCCTCCCGACCAGGCAACCACATCGACGCCAACAGCGTCGTCTTCACCCCAGTCTTCATCCCATCAGCAAGTTCCGTAGGCGTAATCAACAGACTCATACCCCACACAGTAGTCAAATTCCAGCACAAGGGAAGCCGAGTGGAGATAACAAACCAACCAGCATACGAGCCGGAATAGTGAGGCACAGGTACAACAAGTGGAGGGTCGAGGAACCCATCTTGTCGTGGATCGGGCGCTCACCCAGGCCGCTGGAGCCGCCACTCGAGCCCTAGTCACTCTCCCCCGGTGGATCTTCAAGTACAAGATCATTAACCAGGATCATGCCTTCAGCTTCCGGATCGAAGCCTTCGGGGAATACCGTGGAAGGGCTGTAGGTGGCACCAGCCCATAGGGTTTTGGAGTCAAAGGAGCAGGAAGAAACCAGCGATCCGTCATTTGCAACCGCCACGAGTTTCGCACCATTCAGACGCGCCCCTACAAGATCTGCCCCTTCCAAACTCCCCCATACCAAATCCGCACCCTCCAAATTCGCTTCGACCAAGTCTGTGCTTCTCAAACACGCTCCTCTGAGAGACGTTTCCTCCAAATTCGCTCCCATCAAGTCAGCACCCTCCAGATTCGCCCACGTCAAGTTAGCGCGATTCAACCGTGCTGTTCTCAAGTTCGTACCCTGCAAACACGATCTGACCATGACTGCCCTTATCAAGTCTGCGTCCATCAGGTTGGCACCCTTCAAGCATGCTTTCACCATATTTGCACCACTCAAACGCGCTCCCATCAGGTTCACGCCATCCATACTTGCACACCAAAGATTCACACCATCCAAACGAGCGCCCCACATATTTACACGCTCCAGATGCGCCCAACGCAGGTCCGCACATGGCAGATACGCAGTCCCCTGGACCGTCCTCCACTCATCAGACTCAACCCAACCTTTTTCTAAGCCAGTTTCCCTGGGACTAGGCAAGGCGATTCCCGCGAAATCTACTCCTACGAAAGATAACTCTTGAGCTGATCTCAGACCTCTTCTACGCGCGTCGAGGAGCGTATCTCTAAACCGAAGGTCGTTCCGGTTCTCCGGTTCTGCATAAGTTTGGGGGCACATGGAAACGTAATCTTTCATCGCCAGATCGAAGAGCTCCTGCCTCCGGCGTAGCCCCTCAGCTTTGAGCTGTTCCACCCGCTGTTTCGCGTCGTGGGGTTTCCGGGTTTCAATTTCCGTGATCTCTCCTTGAATGAGGGCGTTCCAGTCGTCGATCTGGAACATCAGCTCGGAGATGGCCGCTGCGCAGACAACTTCACTTTTGCTGGATAGGTGATCAATGGATGTCTGTAGTTTCTTCGACATGTCCATGCGCTGTTGGACGGAGAGCTGTCGACTCTCACGCAGTGATTCGGATTCCAGTCGATCGTTCTGCCTCTTGTCTTCCCGCTCCTGCTGTTCGAGGGAGCGGCGTTGGGTTGCCCAGAAAGACAAAGCGAGGCCACCTGCCGCAAAAAGTCCCGCAGCGAGTTGTGCTTTGCCCTCCTCGTGCATGACCGTGAGTACGCGCATTCCTCCGGCCAGTGACAGGAGGGAGAAGAGAACAAAAACGAGCTCGATCCACGAAAACCTGGAGGGATGAGCCGTCTCCGTGAAAACTCCTGAAGCACCGTATTTGTCGTTCGGTTCAATGGGTTCAAACAGCCACAATCCCAAACCCAAGACAACAATCACGAACCCGAAGCTGTAGAGTCCACCGTTCCATTCCCCGATCTCCCGAATGCCGTCGACTATTCGGTCCCACCCGGTTCCGATGAGCCCTGCGGGGAGAAGAACGAAGGGCGCACCGACGAGAACTGTCCGCGGTTTCGCGTACATTTTCCAGCGGTTGGTCGTCTTTTTCTCCGGCTGGACATCATCTCCGCTGGCGTCGGGTTCTTTGTCGGGAGCCGAGGTCATAGCCACAGAATAGTGCATCTCATACTGGTGCCCCGGCCGCACTGAAACGGCCGGGGCACCACCAATGCACTTACCGCTGCGGGCTGACCTCCAGCTTCTCGCCGTCCTCGGCGAGACTGACTTGTACGGTGTCGCCGTCGACGATGGTGCCGGCGAGGAGTTCCTTCGCCAACTGGTCGCCGATGGCTTGCTGGATGAGGCGGCGCAGTGGGCGGGCACCGTAGGCCGGGTCGTAGCCGCGTTCGGCGAGCCACGCCTTCGCCGGGTCGTCGACCTCGAGGACGAGGCGGCGGGCGGCGAGTCGGGCGGCGAGCTGCCGGACCTGGATCTCCACGATGTGGGTGAGCTGTTCTTCCGAGAGCCGGTTGAACGTGACCACGTCGTCGAGGCGGTTGATGAACTCGGGTTTGAAGGCGTGCTTCACGGCGTCCATCATCTGTTCCTTCGTGCCACCCGCACCGAGGTTGGAGGTGAGGATGAGCAGTGTGTTGCGGAAGTCCACGGTGCGGCCCTGGCCGTCGGTCAACCGGCCCTCGTCGAGGACCTGGAGCAGCACGTCGAACACGTCCGGGTGCGCTTTCTCCACCTCGTCGAAGAGTACGACGGTGTAGGGGCGACGGCGGACAGCTTCGGTGAGTTGGCCTCCCGCATCGTAACCGACGTATCCGGGGGGTGCGCCGACGAGCCGGGCGACGGAGTGCTTCTCGCCGTATTCGGACATGTCGATGCGGACCATGGCGCGTTCATCGTCGAAGAGGAACTCGGCCAGCGATTTCGCCAGCTCCGTTTTGCCGACGCCGGTGGGGCCGAGGAAGAGGAACGAGCCGGTGGGCCGGTTCGGGTCGGCGACCCCGGCGCGGGAGCGGCGCACGGCATCACTGACGGCTTCGACGGCTTCGGGCTGCCCGACGACGCGATTCTCCAGGACGCTCTCCATGGCGAGGAGTTTCTCGGTCTCGCCCTGCATCATCTTGCCTGCGGGGATGCCGGTCCATGCGGACACGACCTCGGCGATGACGTCGGGGGTGACTTCCTCGGTGAGGAGCTGGTTCTCGCCGGGGTTGTCGACGTTCTTTTCCGCGTCGGCGACCTCCTTCTCCAGTTCGGGGATGCGGCCGTAGCGCAGTTCGGCGACGCGCCCGTAGTCGCCGTCGCGTTCGGCGATCTCGGATTCCTGGCGCAGTCGTTCCAGTTCCTCCTTCGCGCCGCGAACCTTGTCGATGGCGGATTTCTCGTTGGTCCAGCGGGCCTTGAGCTCGTTCAGTTTCTCGCGTTCGTCGGCAAGTTCCTGGCGGAGCTTGTCCAGGCGGTCCTTCGAGGCGGCGTCCTTCTCCTTGGCCAGGGCCATTTCCTCGATTTCGAGGCGCCGGACGACGCGTTCGAGGGCGTCGATCTCCTGCGGGGAGGAGTCGATCTCCATGCGGAGGCGGGAGGCGGCCTCGTCGACGAGGTCGATGGCCTTGTCGGGGAGGAAGCGGGAGGTGATGTACCTGTCGGAGAGGGTTGCGGCAGCGACGAGGGCGGAGTCCTGGATGCGGACGCCGTGGTGCACCTCGTAGCGTTCCTTCAGGCCGCGGAGGATACCTATGGCGTCCTCGACGGAGGGTTCGCCGACGTAGACCTGCTGGAAGCGGCGTTCGAGTGCGGCGTCCTTCTCCACGTACTTGCGGTATTCCTCGAGCGTGGTGGCGCCGACCATGCGTAGTTCACCACGGGCGAGCATCGGCTTGATCATGTTGCCCGCATCCATGGCGGAGTCGCCGGTGGCTCCGGCGCCGACGATGGTGTGCAGCTCGTCGATGAAGGTGATGATCTGGCCGTCGGAGTTCTTGATCTCGTCGAGCACCGCCTTGAGGCGTTCCTCGAATTCGCCCCGGTATTTCGCGCCCGCGACCATGGAGCCCAGGTCGAGGCTGATGAGGGTTTTGCCGCGCAGGGACTCGGGCACGTCACCGGCGACGACGCGGCGGGCGAGGCCCTCCACGATGGCGGTCTTACCGACGCCGGGTTCACCGATGAGCACTGGGTTGTTCTTGGTGCGGCGGGACAGAACCTGGACGACGCGGCGAATCTCGGAGTCGCGGCCGATGACGGGGTCGATCTTGCCTTCGCGGGCGAGTTTCGTCAGGTCGGTGGAGTACTTCTCCAGGGCCTGGAACTGGCCTTCGGGGTCTTCGGTGGTGACCTTGGTGGAGCCGCGCACGGTGGTGAAGGCGCTCTTGATGGCGTCGTAGGTTGCGCCGTGCTTTTTCAGCAGGTCGGCGGCCTCACCGGCGCCGCGGGCGATTCCGGCGAGGAGCACCTCGGTGGAGACGTATTCGTCGCCGAGTTCACCGGCGAGCTCCTGGGCGGCGGTGAGTGCGTTGAGGGCGTCCCGGTTGAAGTTCGGGTTCGCCATGTTGGCGCCCTGTGCCTTGGGGTAGCCGGCCACGAGGTTCTTCGCTTCGGCGAGGACGATGTTGGGGTCGGTGCCCGCGGCCTTGAGGACTGGGGCGGCGATGCCGTCGGTCTGGTCGAGGATGGCGACGAGGAGGTGGGCGGGGCGAATATCGGGGTTGCCGTTGGCGGAAGCGGACTGCAGGGCGGCCTGCATCGCTTCCTGGGTTTTTGTGGTGGGGGTGAAAGAACTCATGTTCTTCGTCTGTCCCTTCTTTTTCGGTGTCGTTTTATCGTGTGTTTTTGTCACCGCCTACGGGGTTTCGTCCCGGTAGTCGGCCTTTCACTCCGTACAACGCCACAAGGGTTGAGTCTGTTCCACTCAACTCAAACTTTTTTCACCACCCACCTTTATAGTGCTCGACTCAACTTTACGCATCGGTGACACACCGACCCCAATCCCAGAATCGATCCCCCATCCCGCCCCCGACATTGCCCAATACTCATAAATCCCATATAGTAGGAATTACATTCCACATATTGAAACAGTGTCATGGTGAGCCCCGGCGGCAATCAGTGATCACCGACCCGCCCACCACAGTGGCCAAAAGAAAGGACTCCGAAGAAAATGGCAGAAGCAACTCCTAAAACCCAGTGGACCGGCGAGATCATCCCCGAGGCCTTCGACGCGATTTCCGCCGACGGTGGCCTGATCGTCTGCGCCACGAAGGTCGGCTACATCCTCATGGCCACCGACGGTAAGGGCCTGGAGCGTAAGTTCGACGCCAAGCAGCGCAAGCGCAACAAGCCCGCCGTCGTCCTGTGCGCGAACATCGACGAATTGAAGGCCCTCGCGCAGGTCAACGACGAGATCGTCGCGTTCTACGAGCGCCACTGGGAGCAGGACATCCTGCTGGGCTGCATCCTGCCCTGGCGCGAGGACGCCATCGAGAAGATGCCCGACGAGACCGTGCGCGAACTGGCCCGCGACGGCCGGGGTACGAGCTGCTTCGTCATCCGCTTCGGTCGCCCGGCCGAGCAGATCGCGGCGAAGAACTGGGAGCAGGGCAAGGTCACCTTCGCGTCCTCCGCCAACCCTTCCGGCATCGGCAACCGTGGCCAGGTCGCGTTCATCGGTGAGCGCATCGAATCCATGGCCGATTACATCGTCGCCGCCGATGACTACGTCGCCTCGATCCAACCCGACAAGGACGAGGACTCCCGCCACGAGCAGGGCGTCATGGTGTCCCTGGTGGACAAGGACGGCAACCTCGTCCCCGAGCAGAAGGGTGAGCGCTCCATCACCCCGTGCCCGGTCCTGATCCGCAACGGCCTGGACGGTGACCGCATCATGAACAACCTGTCCGAGTTCTTCCTGAGCTGGGACTACCGCCAGGGCGAGTACTACTAGTTCCATCTGCTCCGGACCCGTACCGCATGCCACACCGAAACTGGTGGTGCAGTGCGGGGTCGGACGTTATGGTGCACAATGTCGTGTGTGCACCATAAGAATCTGGAGCCGGTCGCCGCCCGGCTGCGCCCCCACGCAGACACCTTCCGCACGGGGATCAACGCGCGTTTCTTCCGTGCACACCCCACCGACCGGAGGCTGTTTCCCGCAGACAGCCACGACATCAACACCGATCTCCCCACGGTGCTCGACTGGGTTCTGGTGAACACACCCGTCAACGGTGCACTCACCGACCGGGTACGGGCCGTCCTCGCTCAACTCGGACGGGAGAATCGGCGGATCAGGATGCCCACGGCCCACTACGGGACGCTCGCCGACGCCACCCGGGCGGAACTGGCCCTTCTCACAGCGAATCTTCCCCCGGATCTCGCAGCAGGGGCCGACACCGCCGCCGCCCAATGCTTCGGGGTGATGGCTGCTGCCGCGGCGGAACTCGACGCAGCCGGTGTCCCCGACTCCTGGTCGGCGAAGGTCATCGAGGTGGAACGACGTTGCGCCCGCATCTCCGTCGTCCGGCTGCTCACCGATACGCCTCTCCCGTACGCGGCGGGACAGTATCTTCCCGTGACCAGTGACACGACAACCCGCGGATTGTGGTGGCACCTCTCACCCGCGATTCCGGCGAACGAGTTCGGGCAACTCGAATTCCATGTCTTCGCGGAACGGAACGACATCACGGGCCGTTTCCTCGCCTCTCCGCACCCTGGAGACAGGTGGCGGATCGGGTCTCCGCTCGGCGTGATGTCTGTCGACGGGGAACGGGATGTGCTGATGGTCGCGCACTCCACCGGTCTCGCGTCGCTCCGGGCGATTCTTCTCGATCTGCTCATGCGTGGAACGGGCTGCCGCGTACATCTCTTCTTCGGGGCTGACAGTCCCGGGGAGCTCTATGATCTTCGCGGCCTCTGGCAGCTCGCCGCCAGCGCCCCCTGGCTTTCGGTGACCCCGGTGGTAACCAGGGACGAGGATCCCTGGTGGGTACGCCCCACCGAACACTGCACCGCCCCCCGTGGGCTGCACCTGCGGCAGACCGGGCGCCTCTCCGAGGTGGTCTCCGGATACGGCACCTGGGAAGACCGGGATGTTCTCATCGCCGGACCCGGGACCATCGTGTCGGAGATCGCCGACGCGATGCGGGCGGCGGGCACCCCACCGGAAAACATTCGGCATGACCCGGTGTGACAGGCCCTCAACCCCTCAGAATGAGCGCTCCACACCGAGCACGGGGATGGACCGCCGGGTCTCGACCACCGTGGCAACATCGATATCGGCGTAGATGATGTCCTCTCCGTATCCGGCCTCGACGATGCGCAGGCCATCCGGGCCGATGGCCGCCGAGTGCCCGATCCCGGTCGGCCCATCATTCTCCCCCGCCGATTCCTCCCCTCCGGGACGAGCCTGCCCCGCAGCCAGCACGTAGCAGGTCGAGTCGAGTGCGCGGGCGCCGGTGAGCACCCGCCACTGCTGCAGTTTCCCCGGTCCGTCCGACCAAGAGGTCGGGAGGACGATCACCTCGGCTCCCTCATTCTCCGCGAGAGCGACGAACTGTTCCGGGAAGCGGACGTCGTAACAGATGGCGAGGCCGACGGTGAGGTCGCCGATCTTCACCGTGACCAGTTCGTTCCCGGGGCAGACGGTGTCGGACTCGCGGAAACCGAAGGCGTCGTAACAGTGAATCTTGCGGTAACCGATATGCTTCCCACCTCCGGTGAGCAGCGCCGTGTTATGGACCCTGTTGATGGTTTTCCCGTCCACCTCGACGGAATCGGCGGGCGTGAACATACCGACGATCACCGTGACCCCGAGTTCCTCCGCAAGTTTCCGCACCGTGGAGGCGAAGGGGCCGTCGAGGGGCTCCGCGACGGTGTCCAGGCGTCCCGTGGTGAAGGCCCGCATCGTCGCCTCGGGGAAGACGATGAGTTCCGCACCCTGTCCGGCGGCGGTACGGGAGTACCGCACCACAGCGTCGAGATTGGCGGAGACATCACCGGTGGACTGCATCTGTACCAGGGCTACTCGCATGGCTCCACGATATGGGTTTTCCGGGAACTCCGCCGACAATTCCGGCACTGGAACCAATCCACTTGTGGATCAACCACCGGAATTCCACGCCCTCCACAGACGTCACGGTATCGCACCGATTGTGCGGGGTCCGATCCTTAACGATGGGGCAGGTATCCCGTACCCAGACCCCGCCACGAAAGGATCTTCCGTTGAATCAGCTCATGTCCTCAGATGCCGCAGCCCGACATCTGCGTGCACCCGACGCACCACCGACGCTGTTTCCCGCTCTGCCACCGGGTTCTCTCACCGCGGAAGTATTCACCGCGCTGACGGAATCCTGGTCCGAGGTCCTTGAACAGGCCACTTCCGAGGTTCTCGCCCTCCGGAGTGACATCCTGGATCTGGTTGCCCACCTCCACGAAGCGGATCAGATCTGGGCCGAGGAGACCCGGAGAATCGGGAATGCCTGACTCGCCGCTGACGCTCCCCTGGTCACGGACGCTCGCGGCGGTCACGGTGGAGTTGGACCGGGGTGGGCAGGCGATCATCCGTAGCCACGAAACCAATGCGAAGCAGTGGCGCAGTGCCCTCCGCACCGGGCTGTATGGGGAATCCTTCGTCTCGGCACGGCGGAGCGAGGAACGGATGGCCGACCGCCAACGGTTGACGGCCACACTCATCGCTGAAGCCGCGAAGATTCTCTCCGGGGTTGCCTCCGCACAGGCGCAGTTGGAAGCTGAGTACGAGGCGATCATCGAACGAGCCCGGTCCCGGAATCTCCGGGAGGTCGCGGGAAGGTTCATCGCGGCCACCGACGCACAACTCGAGGAAGCCGCGTTATTCAATGCTGCTGTGGCGGAGATCAGGCGGCACTCGAATCTCCTCGACCGACACTGCGGGATGCGGCTGATGACTCTCCTTCCGCCACGGACACCGTGGCACATGGACCGGCGCCGGTGCCGCGAGATCCTGACCGACCTGTACGCACCGTCCACCGCACAGCGGCCACTGCCCGCGAGCCTCGACGTGTCCGCCGCGGAACTGCACGAGACGAACATCAGGAATGCGGGGCCTGATCTCACCGGCCTCGCGGAGCGCTTCCCCGAGATGCACGTCCTGGAAGTCGGTGAGCACCACCTGGTAGCGGCGTTCGGTGACATCGATAACGCGAAATCGATACTGACGATGGTCTCCGGCGTCGGCTCGGCGGAACCAGAGGCTCTTCCCGGAATCCTGGAACGCGGTCAAGCACTCCAGCGGGAGCTGGGGGAGACGGTGGTGGTGTGGAACGGCTACCGGGCACCGGGGCACCTGGTTGACGGAACTCAGGAGGTGTCCGCTGAGCTCGGGGCGGTCGCGCTGCGTGACTTCCAGCGTTCCCTGACGCTCCGGTACGGCCCGTCAGTAGCCCGCACCGTTCTCGGACACAGCTACGGTTCGGTCGTCGTCGGCCTGGCTGCGGCGAAGGACCACGGTGGGATCGACGCGGACGGCATCGTGTTGCTCGGTAGCCCCGGCGCGGGTGTCTCCCATGTGGATGAGCTTCAGTTGAATTCACCGAACCCCCGTGTCATCGCCGCCAGAAGCCCGACTGACCCGATCAGTCTGGTGAGTTCCGCGGATCGGGGTCTGCACGGGCCGGACCCCGCGGCTCCCGATTTCGGCGCGGAGGTGATTCCCGCGCACGGCGGACACAGTGACTATCTAGATGATCCATCGGTGCTGGCGGCTCTGCGCGGGCTCCACACCCGGTGAGCGACGCACGCAAATCCCCACTCTCCTGCGTGTGCGGGTGGGTGGGGATCTGCGTGCGTGTCACGTCAGCTTCCATCAGTGACGAATGCCGGAGCTGACCGGACCGGTGATCAGTACCGGATGGCCATACGTCCGTCGATCTTGCCCTTGCGCAGATCCTCGAAGACGCTGTTGACGTCGTCGAGCTTGCATTCTGCGACGGTCGGCTTGATCAGGCCGCGTGCGTAGAAGTCGAGAGCCTCCTCCAGGTCCTGGCGGGTTCCCACCAGGGAACCACGGATGGTGAGCGCCTTGAAGACGATGTCGAAGATCCGAGCGGGGAACTCTCCCGGGGGCAGACCGTTGAACACGATCGTCCCGCCCTTGCGGGCCATGTTGATGGCCTGCCCGAAGGCGGCTTCGTGGACGGCGGTGACGAGGACACCGTGGGCACCGGTGCCGGTGAACTCCATGACCGCTTCGGCCGGATCCTGCTCGCGCGCATTGATGGTGAACTCGGCACCGTGCTTCTTCGCCAATTGCAGCTTCTCGTCGGCGATATCGACCGCGATGACGCGCATACCCATGGCGACGGCGTACTGGACGGCGATGTGCCCGAGACCACCGACACCGGAGATAACGACGTACTGGCCCGGGCGGGTCTCAGTCATCTTCAGTCCCTTGTACACGGTGACGCCGGCGCAGAGGATCGGGGCAACCTCCAGGGGATCGGAGCCTTCCGGGATACGGGCGCAGTAGCGGGTATCGACGAGCATGTACTCCCCGAAGGAACCATCGATCGTGTATCCGCCGTACTCGGCGTCGTTACACAGTGTCTCCCAGCCGGTGCGGCACTGCTCACAGGTTCCGCAGGCGGACCAGAGCCAGACGTTGCCGACGATGTCACCGAGCTCGATGTCGTGGTCACCAGGACCGAGTTTGACCACTTCACCGACGCCCTCGTGCCCGGGAACGAACGGCAGCGGGGGCTTGACGGGCCAGTCACCTTCGGCGGCGTGCAGGTCTGTGTGGCAGATACCGGAGGCCTGCAGCTTGACCAGGGCCTGGTTGCGACCGGGCTCCGGGAGTTCAACCTCGCGTACGGTGACATCGGGGCCGAATTCATCGACGACGGCGGCGGTGAACTTTTCGGGGGCGTTACTCATGGGAATCTCCTCGTGTAGGGATGGGCAGGGGTGGGTGGGTCCACCCCCTTGCATCAAAGCCAATTGGCAACTATTTTCAAGAGTGGGTTAACATGCCTCCGGCCAGGTCACACGGGACGCGTGTACCTGACCGGAGTTTGCGGTGTGACGCCGGGCGATTCAGCGAACGCCCGGCGTCACCGAGACTCAGAAGAGTCCAGTGGGGCTGGTGCTGTAGGACACCAGCATGTTCTTGGTGCGGGTGTAGTGGGACATCATCATGGCGTGATTCTCACGGCCGATCCCGGATTCCTTGTACCCGCCGAACGCAGCGTGAGCCGGGTAGGAGTGGTAGTTGTTCACCCAGACCCGACCAGCATGGATGGCCCGGCCCGCACGGTACGCGGTGTTGTTGTCACGGGTCCACACACCGGCACCGAGGCCGTAGTTGGTGTCGTTCGCGATGCGCATGGCGTCATCGAAGTCGGTGAATGTCGTGACACCGAGAACAGGTCCGAAGATCTCCTCCCGGAAGCACGCCATCGTGTTGTCACCACGGAAGATCGTCGGCTGGATGTAGTAGCCGTTCAGACCGTCGATCTTGGCGACAGAACCACCGGTGAGCACCTTGGCCCCCTCACCGGGACCCGATGAGAGATAACCCGTGATCTTCTCCATCTGCTCTTCGGACGCCTGCGCACCGAGCATGGTGGCGGTGTCCAGCGGGTTACCCATCCGAACCTGCTCCACCTTGGCGACGACGAGCTCCATCAGTTCATCGATGATGGATTCCTGGACCAGCGCGCGCGACGGACAGGTGCAGACCTCACCCTGGTTGAGCGCGAACATCGCCATACCCTCGACGGCCTTATCGAGGAACTCGTCCTTCTTGTCGAGGACATCAGCGAAGAACACGTTCGGGGACTTACCACCGAGTTCAAGGGTGACCGGGATAATCTTGTCCGCCGCAGCCTTGTTGATGAGGCGACCCACCTCCGTGGAGCCGGTGAAAGCGATCTTGGCGATCCGGTCGGACCCGGAGAGTGCCACACCGGCGTCGGTTCCGAGGCCATTGACCACATTCACCACACCGGCGGGAATCAGATCCCCGATAACCTCCATGAGATGCATGATCGAGACCGGGGTCTGCTCAGCGGGCTTGAGTACCACGCAGTTGCCTGCAGCCAGCGCGGGGGCGAGCTTCCAGGTGGCCATCAGGATCGGGAAGTTCCACGGGATGATCTGGCCGACAACCCCGAGCGGCTCCTGGAAGTGGTAGGCAACGGTATTGTCGTCGATCTCCGAGAGTCGACCTTCAGCGGTGCGGGTCACCCCGGCAAAGTAGCGGAAATGATCGACCGCCAGCGGCAGATCGGCTGCGAGGGATTCCCGCACCGGCTTACCGTTGTCCCAGGTCTCGATGACCGCGAGTTCCTCAAGATGCTCCTCGATACGGTCCGCGATGCGGTGCAGGATCAGCGCCCGCTCGGCAGGCGGGGTCGAGGCCCAGCCCGGGGCCGCCGCATGGGCCGCGTCGAGCGCCTTCTCCACGTCAGCAGCTTTGCCTGCCGCAAAGCGGGTGTAGACCTCTCCGGTGATCGGACTGATGTTGTCCAAGTACTCACCGTCCGCCGGGGCGACCCATTCACCACCGATGTAATTGTCGTAGCGCTCCTTGACGGAGACGATTGAACCCTCGGTTCCGGGATTGGCGTAGACAGTCATGTGGATCCTCACTTGTTCGACGATGACGGCCAACTCCGCGATCCGCACCGGGGTTCAGTACCCCGCATCGACGGATCAGCGAAACCCGACCGCGTAGTGTCACCCACAATAAACGGTTTTTTCTGTGTTCCACATCACTTATAGCATCAGCAGACATAGTGAGCTGGAACACAGAAGTGCTACGGCCCCAAAAACCAATGCGCAGCAGGCCTTTCACTACACTCCATGCAAGTTTCAAAAATAATGCCTAAGCCAACCCCATTAGGGGGTGTTTTTCTCGATCATCAGATCTTGTTCAGGAATCTGATGTCACACAAACACCCGTTCCGGGAATCTGTGCAGACCTCGGAATGCAGTGTGGCCCCGGACATATCGTCCGGGGCCACACTGCATTACCTTTTCTCATGCACGCCGATTACGGCGCTTGCGGCGCGGTTCCCAGATGACCACAGCCGTGGACTCGGGAACCTCCACGAGTTCACCCCGCGGACGGGAGGTTCGACGTTCCCGTTCCAGGGCATCAGCCAAGCGTCGATTGTCCGAGCGCAGAACCTCGATCTCCCGGCGCAGTCTCTCGTTCGCCTGGGTCAGGTCGATGATCGCCTTGATACCAGCGAGGTTCACTCCCTCCTGCTGACTGAGCCGCTGAATCTCCCGGAGGAGAGCAACATCGGAGCGGGAGTAGCGTCGTCCTCCACCACGGGTACGCATCGGGGTCACCAGCCCCATCCGGTCATAGGTCCGGAGGGTCTGGGCGTGCATCCCCGCGAGTTCCGCGGCCACCGAAATGACGAACACTTCCTCACGCTCCGGGGAAGTACCGTCCTGACGCTGGATCGGCGGCTGATCACTGTGCGGCATCTGCCCGTTCACCTCCTCGTGGTTCGTCCGTGGGCACGGCCGACACCATGCCCGGTCATGGGGTGTGGTCTGCCCCGCTGACCGGGGACCGACCACACCCGGTACTACACCGATCCCGCCCAGTCCGCCCTGGGATCGAAACCGGATTCCTTCTCCGCCTGCGCATAGGCACGCAGGGCACTGGTCGCCGCGGGGCCAAGGTTCTTCGGTACCGTGACCCTCACGGTAACCATCAGATCACCCTTCGTTCCATCCCGTTTCGGAATCCCACGTCCCCGGACACGGAGCGTCCGACCATCGGGGGTCCCCGCAGGAACCTTCACCCGAACCGGCGAATCGAGTGTCGGCACGGTGATCGTGTCCCCCAGAGCCAGTTCCGCGAACGAGACCGGAATCTCGACCTCAAGTGTGGTGCCGGTTCTGGTGAACACCTTGTCCTTGCGGACATGCACGGTGACGAAGAGGTCACCGGAGGGGCGACCGTTGGGGCCTGCTTCACCCTGTCCGGCGAGGCGTACCTTCTGCCCGTCGATGACACCTGCGGGCACCCGCACGGTGATGGATCGGGTCCGGTTGACCGTGCCTGTCCCGGAGCAATCGGCACAGGGATCGGAGATGCTCTGGCCGTTGCCGCCACAGTCGGTGCAGGGGGCGGAGAACCCGAAGGCTCCCCGGTTCTCACTGGTGTATCCGGTGCCGTTGCACGTATCGCACCTGTTGGTCTTGCCGGAACGGGAGCCAGAGCCGTGACACCGGGTACAGGGGGCCGGCCCCTTGAGTTCTACGGGGATCGTCGCCCCTTGCGCAGCTTCCCGGAAATCAAGCGTGATGTCAGTTTCGACGTCGGCCCCCCGCGACGGTTGAGCTGCGTGGCGAGGACCGTTGCCGCGGTTGAAAAAGCCACCGAAGATATCACCCAGGCCCCCTTCCGAAGTAAAACCTCCGCCTCCGCCGAAGAGATCCGAGACATCGAAGTCGCCTTGCGCCTGGCGAAACCCGCCCGGAAAGCCGGACCCCGCATTTCCGCCGAAGCCGCGCAGCCCCCCGGACGCGAGCATGGCTTTCATCTCGTCGTATTCCTTACGCTTCTTCTCGTCGCCGACGACGTCGTAGGCCTCGGCGATGCGCTTGAAGCGTTCTTCCGCGTTCTTGTCACCGGGATGGTTATCCGGGTGATTCTCGCGCGCAAGTTTGCGGTACGCCCGCTTGATCTCGTCAGATGACGCGGACGAGGAGACACCCAGGTCCGCGTAGTAGTTCTTTTCAGCCCATTCACGCTCAGCCATTGGGCATCTCCTCCTTCCGCGTCATGCACGGGGTCGGTGTAACTCAGGGTATGTGGTGCTCGCGGGGATCTGTAGGAATCGATCCCCGCGAGCCGTGGGTTCGGTGCCGCCACCGCACCCGTCAGTTGTCGGCGTCGTCGTTTTCTGCCGGAGCGCCCACCGCAGGGTCGGTGATGATGACCATCGCGGTGCGCAGCAGTCGTTCACCCATCGCGAAGCCGGGGCGCAGAACCGTTCCGATGACCTTGTCATCGCCCTCGGAGAGATCCTGGACCGCTTCGTGACGTTCCGCATCGAACTCATCGCCCTCCGCACCGAACTCGACGACATCGAGTCGGTTGAGCACGGCGCGGAGCTTGTCATTCACGGACTTCAACGGGCCGGTGAGGTCTCCGTGCCGCCCCGCGAGTTCGAGGTCGTCGACGATATCGAGCAGTTGGTTGACCACGGAGGCCTTGGCCGTGGCGATGACCGCCTGCCGGTCCCGCTCGGTACGGCGCCGGTAGTTGGCGTACTCCGCCGTGACCCGCTGCAGGTCCTCGGTGCGTTCGGCAAGCTCCGCTGAGAGGTCCGGGCTACCGTCAACCGCATCTGTTTCCGCGTCCTCCGCGGCTTCGTCCGCCGCAACGGTGGCGAGCGCCTCGTCGAGTTCTGCGTCAGCGGTTGCCTCAGCGTCCGCCACCGCCGCCTCGGCACTTTCCGGGGAAGTGGCCTCCGGGTCGGTTGCGGCCGGATCGCCGGGGTTGCCCGGCATTGCGTCATCCTGGCTCACTGGGTGGCCTCCTCGTCGTTGTCGCGGTGTTCTTCTCTGTCGATGACGGCCTGCCGCTCATGCACCGCACGTTCATGCTCAGTGTCCGATGCCTCCCGGAGATCGGCGGCGACGGCGTCGCCCTCGAGAACCTCGTCCGGGTTCTTGTCGGTGCCGATCGGATCGGTCATCTACTTCTTCTCCTCGTCTTCGTCGACGACCTCAGCATCGACGACATCAGAGTCGGCGTCACCGGCGTCAGCCTGGGTGGCTCCCGCCGCGGCCTCTGCCTCGTAGATAGCCTTGCCCATCTCCTGGGACTCGGTGGAGAGTTTCTCGACGGCCGTCTTGATGGCCTCGATGTCCTCGCCCTTGAGAGCTTCCTCGACCTCCTTGGCGGCTGCCTCGACCTTCTCCTTGGTGTCCTCGCCGATCTTGTCGGAGGAGTCCTCCATGAACTTGCGGGTCTGGTAGACCATGGACTCCGCGGAGTTGCGGACTTCCTGCTCCTCGCGGCGCTTCTTGTCCTCCTCGGCGTGTGCCTCGGCATCCTTGATCATCCGGTCGATCTCCTCCTGGGACAGGCCGGAGCCGTCCTGGATCTTGATCGTGTTCTCCTTGCCGGTGCCCTTGTCCTTGGCGGTGACGTGGACGATGCCGTTGGCGTCGATGTCGAAGGTGACCTCGATCTGCGGGACACCACGGGGAGCGGGGGCGATACCTGCGAGCTGGAAGGATCCGAGCAGCTTGTTGTGCGCGGCGATCTGGCGCTCACCCTGGTAGATCTGGATGCCGACCTCGGGCTGGTTGTCCTCCGCCGTGGTGAACGTCATGGACTTCTTCGCGGGAATGGTGGTGTTGCGCTCGATGAGCGTGGTCATCACACCGCCCTTGGTCTCGATGCCCAGGCTCAGCGGGGTGACATCGAGAAGCAGCACGTCCTTGACCTCACCGCGCAACACACCGGCCTGCAGGGCGGCGCCCACGGCAACGACCTCGTCCGGGTTGACGCCCTTGTTGGGCTCGCGGCCACCGGTCAGTTCCTTGACCAGGTCGACGACGGCGGGCATCCGGGTGGAGCCACCGACGAGGACGACGTGGTCAACATCGTTGATGGAGATGTCGGCGTCCTTGATGACCTGGTTGAAGGGCTTCTTGGTGCGGTCGAGCAGGTCGGAGGTGATGCGCTGGAACTCGGTGCGGGACAGGGTCTCGTCGAGGAACAACGGGTTCTTCTCGGAGTCGACCGTGATGTAGGGCAGGTTGATGGATGCCTGCTGCGAGCTGGACAGCTCGATCTTGGCCTTCTCAGCGGCCTCACGCAGACGCTGCAGAGCCATCTTGTCCTTGGTCAGGTCGATGCCGTGAGCGGACTTGAACTTCTCGACGAGCCAGTCGACGATGCGCTGATCCCAGTCATCGCCGCCCAGGTCGTTGTCACCGGAGGTCGCCTGAACCTCGACGACACCGTCACCGATCTCGAGCAGGGAGACGTCGAAGGTACCGCCACCGAGGTCGAAGACCAGGATGGTCTGTTCCTTGTCACCCTTCTCCAGGCCGTAGGCGAGGGCCGCCGCGGTGGGCTCGTTGACGATGCGCAGAACGTTGAGTCCGGCGATCTGGCCGGCTTCCTTGGTGGCCTGGCGCTGCGCGTCCTCGAAGTAGGCGGGGACGGTGATGACGGCGTCGGTGACGTCCTCACCCAGGTAGGCCTCCGCGTCGCGCTTCAGCTTCATCAGGATGCGGGCGGAAATCTCCTGCGGGGTGTAGCTCTTGTCGTCGATGTCGACGCTCCAGTCCTCACCGATGTGGCGCTTGACGGAGCGGATGGTCCGGTCGACGTTGGTCACGGCCTGGTTCTTGGCCGATTGCCCGACGAGGACCTCGCCGTTCTTGGCGAAGGCAACGACGGACGGGGTGGTGCGGGACCCCTCGGCGTTCGCAATGACGGTGGGATCGCCACCCTCAAGAACGGAAACAACCGAATTCGTGGTTCCGAGGTCGATACCTACTGCGCGTCCCATGTGATGGTTCTCCTTTGTATGCCTGTGTCGTCTATCGGTGGTTGACTGTCCCCGACTCAACTTACGGAGATGATGTTAACAATCTCCTTGAGCGCAGTCCACTCAACCTGTTCACCCATCACAACGGTGCTCGACACAAAGTTGTTCCCGATACGCTCAACTTTTTGGTGTGACCCCTGCCACACATAACGCTTCGAGACACACCGGAGCTCCGGCGGGGAAGTGCACAGGACCTCCACCCACCGGGGCTCCGCGTCACGACACACCGGATATGCGACTAGCTGGAACCGAAGTTGAAGCCACTCGATCCGCTCGACAGCAAACCGAACGCGCCCCGGTCACTGCGCCGCATTCACGACCGCGTGAGACCAACGCATCGGAGTAGGCGTTGCAGATCTTCTCGATGGTCGGATCCAGGTCATTCAGTTCCACCCCACATTCGCGAGAATCTTCTCACGGAGCTGCACTGCGGACATGGGGGAAGTGCCGGCGATGTCCTTCACCTGCTGCGTGATCGCGTCACACGGTGTCAGCTTCATTTGGGTGGTGGCCCACAGCACCAGTTCGGCATCGAGCTGCTCCGCCTGTGCGGGAGCGGCAAATCCCGCGCCCGGGCAGATTCTGCCGGACCCAATACTAAGGGCCGGGAAATATCCTGACCATCGGGGAACCGATGCGGAGTCGCCCGATGAAAGTACTGGAAACCACGCGACCGGTGAAAGGTCCGCCGGACCCCACCACGCCCGGAACCACCACACCACACCGATCCTGCCTTCACATCTTTCCCTGATTCGGGTGAGGGGTTACTATGCGAACAGACTTCTCCGCAGAGCCAACAGTGGGATGGAACACCCCGACATCCCCTCACGGTTCCCGTGGTTTCTCTGCCGGACACATGCCGACACCCGGGAAAGGCGGTGCGTGACACGTGACCTCATCCACCACGTCCGTACAGCCTCCCGCACATGAGGCCACTACGGCCACCGCCCAGGCGTGCGGCGGCCGTCGCCGCCCCGTCGGTGATCGTCCACCTGTCTGACCCGGTCCAGCCGATCACCCACTTCGGGTTTCCCAACGGACCGCCACCGGCGCTCCGCGTTCCCGCCGCGCCCCCGCACAGAGGGTCCGGTTCTCTGAATCACCCACCGACCCGCCGCATTGGCGGACGTCGGGATGTCGGTGACCATTCATGAAAGCGAGCACACCCACTCATGTCCCTACCCCAGGCCCCCACCAACACCAGCGACGTAGAGAAGGTCAGCGAAGCCGCGATCGCCCGCGCCGAGACGTGGCTCAATGCCACCGGATCCGACGAGTCCCGCAAGGAGGCGAAGTCCACCGAGCAGCTCGCCGCCCTGGTGCACGACGCCGACGGCATCGACTTCACGATGGGCTTCGTCGACCGGGTCGCCCGCCCCGAGGACAATCACGTCTCCGCCCGGGAACTGGCCAATCTCGCCAGCCCGTTGAAGGGCCGCGGTTCCGTCCCGGACTTCGTCGGCACGGTTGACCGTGGGCTGGTCACCGCCGGGTCGATCGTCGCGCCCTGGCTGCCGAACATCGTCATGCCGATCGCCCGGAAACGCCTGCGTCAGATGGTCGGGCACCTGGTTCTCGACGCCGAGGGCTCAGCCCTGAACAAGCTACTCGACCGGTCCCGCGAGCAGGGGTTCCGTCTGAACCTCAACCTCCTGGGTGAGGCCGTCCTCGGAGACCGGGAGGCGAAATCACGCTTGGACCGGACACTCGATCTGCTGGACAATCCCCGCGTCGACTACGTCTCCATCAAGGCGTCCTCGGTGTGTGCGCAGCTCAACCCGTGGGACATCGACGGCAACACCGAACGACTGAAGGAGACCCTGCGTCCGCTGTACCGCAAGGCGCTATCGCGTGACCCGCACCCCTTCATCAACCTGGACATGGAGGAGTACAAGGATCTGCGTCTGACGATCCGCCTGTTCACCGAACTTCTGACCGAGGATGAGTTCCTGCCGTTGGAGGCGGGCATCGTGTTGCAGGCTTATCTTCCGGACACACTCGGCGCGCTGCAGGAACTGGCGGAGTTCGCCGCGCAACGGCGAGCCGCGGGTGGGGCGAAGATCAAAATTCGACTGGTCAAGGGAGCGAACCTCTCGATGGAGCGCGTCGAATCGGAGATCCACGACTGGAAGCAGGCACCGTACCTGACCAAAGCCGAGGTCGACGCGAACTACGTCCGACTGCTGGACTGGATTCTGCAACCCGAGCACGCGGACAACGTCCGTATCGGGGTGGCGTCGCACAACTTGTACACCGTCGCGCTCGCCCACGAGCTCGCCGTGGAGCGCGGTGTGGAGCGCCAACTCGACGTCGAGATGCTTCAGGGGATGGCGCCCTCGCAGGCCCGGGCCGTGCGGGATGTCGTGGGTGATCTGATCCTCTACACCCCGGTCGTCCACGACGAGGACTTCGATGTCGCGGTGAGCTACCTGGTCCGCCGCCTCGAAGAGAACGGCGCGAAGCAGAACTTCCTCTATGCCCTGTTCGCTCCGGATGTCACCGGCGATGAGGGACTGACGCCGATGCAGGGTCAACGGCAACGGTTCCGCTCATCCGTGGCGGATCGCTGGTCCACGGCCGCCGGTCCGCGCCGCACCCAGGACCGAACAGCCGAGGAAACGGGGAAGGTCGGCACTTCCTCCGGTGCGGTACCTGGCCACTTCATCGGGGAACCGGACACCGACCCGTCCCTGGCCGCGAACCGGCAATGGGCCCTCGACGCCCTGTTACGCGATCCCGGCCCGGTGGAGTCCGCGCGCGTCATCTCCGTGAGCGAGATTGATGACGCCGTGACCCGTGCGGCGACCGCAAGCGAGGGTTGGGGCGCGAAGAGTGGCGCCGAGCGCGCCGAACTGCTCGACCGTGCCGCCGAGGCACTGGCGAACGCCCGCGGTGAACTCATCACGGTGATGACCCATGAGGCCGGGAAGACCGTCGGTGAAGCGGACCCGGAGGTCTCGGAGGCCATCGACTTCGCCCGCTACTACGCAGAGTCGGCGCGCGCCCTCGACCGCGTGCGCGGCGTCCGCTTCGAGCCCTACCGCGTCGTGGTGGTCACTCCCCCGTGGAACTTCCCGGTCGCCATCCCGATGGGTGGCGTGTTCGCGGCACTCGCCGCGGGTGCCGCGGTCATCATCAAACCCGCACCGCAGGTGGTGCGCTGCGCCGAAGTCGCGGTCGCCGCACTACGCGAGGCCGGTATCGGTGAGGACCTGCTGCAACTGGTCAACGCCGACGAGGACGAGGCCGGTAAGCGCCTGGTGAGCCACCCGGACGTGGATTCCGTGATCCTCACCGGCGCATCGGAGACCGCAAAGCTGTTCCGGAGCTGGAAGCCGCGCATGGTCATCAATGCGGAGACCAGCGGCAAGAACGCCATCATCGTCACCCCGTCCGCCGACCCGGATCTCGCGGTGGCGGATGTCTACCGCAGTGCATTCGGGCACGCGGGTCAGAAATGTTCGGCGGCATCGCTGGTGATCCTGGTCGGATCAGTGGGCAGGTCGAAGCGTTTCCTCAACCAGCTCATCGACGCCGTCGAATCCCTGCACGTCGGCTACGGCACCGACGTCTCCACGACGATGAATAACCTCATCGAGGCCCCCGGTGAGAAGCTGGCCCACGGGCTGACCCAGTTGGACGAGGGCGAGCGGTGGCTGGTCAAGCCACGACAGCTCGATGACAGTGGCCGCCTGTGGTCGCCGGGCCTACGCGACGGTGTGGAACCGGGGTCCTGGTTCCACACCCACGAGTGCTTCGGCCCCGTGCTCGGGATCATGCGGGCGGATTCCCTCGAAGAGGCCGTCGAATGGCAGAATTCCACCGGTTTCGCACTGACCGGGGGACTGCATTCCCTGGACACCGACGAGATCGCCTACTGGCGCGAGCACGTCGAGGTGGGCAACGCCTACATCAACCGCGGCATCACCGGCGCCATCGTGGAGCGGCAATCGTTCGGCGGCTGGAAGAACTCATCCCTGGGCTCCGGCGCGAAAGCTGGTGGCCCGAACTACATCGGGCAGCAGGGAACCTGGTCCGAGGGCGACCTCAACGAGCTGCACTCGGGTTCCTTAAGCACACAGATCGCCCAGATGCTGCGAGAGTTCAAGGCACAGCTCGGCCCGACTCTCACCTCGGCGGACAACCACTGGCTGCGTCGTGCAGCGGAGGCCGACGCCTACGCGTGGCAGACGGAGTTCGGCGTGGAGCACGACCGCACTGCACTCCTCGCCGAATCGAACGTCTTCCGCTACCGACCACTCCTGCAGCCACTGCAGATACGAGTCGGGGCTGGCGCCGCCGTACGAGACCTGCTCCGGATGAAACTCGCGGCCGAGATTACGGGGACCGTCATCGACGTATCGGCCACTGCGTCGACCGTAGCGGAGTTCGGCGCCCTCGGTGCCGGTATCCGCGTGGCCTCCGATGAGGATTTCGCCGCGGAACTCGCAGGTGCACAGTCCGTTCGGGTCCGTGCTCTCGGCGAAGTACCCGAAGAGTTGTACCTGGCGGCAGTCGAATCAGGTTCCGTGATCCTGGATCAGCCGGTTCTGGCGGACGGTCGTCGGGAACTTCTGCCGTTCCTCCTGGAACAGGCAATTTCCAAGACCGAGCACCGGTTTGGATACATCAAGGGCCTGGCCAACTGACCCAGCCAGTTACGGAGGGGAGACTATCGCTTTTTACCTGCAGAGTTTCCCCTCCCAAATCCGGAGCACATGAACTACCCGCAATGCCGAGACTCTGGCATAGTTGGCAAGCATTATGAGTGATAATCAGCACCCCCGGGTTCCGGGGCATTCCGACGACCTCGCCCCCCAGGCGAAGGACAGCAACGTCCCCAAGTCGAATGATTCAGCCAAATCCAGGGACGCCATCTTCAATGCGGCCAACCACGACCGTGATGAATCCCCCACCACGGGCAAACACTCAGCATCGTCATCAGCCAACCCGGGCGCCGGTCAACTCGACCGTGCCGTGATCATCGGACGTGACGGGCGTTGGCTCGCAGGCTGGGCACTGCGTTTCATCATCGTCGCGGTGGCAAGCGGAATCGCCTGGCTCGGGCTCGGGATCATCTGGACGGGTGTCCTTCCGATCCTGCTCGCCATCCTCGTGTGCACGGTGCTGTGGCCACCGGTGCGCTGGCTGAAGGAACACGGTGTCCCCGGCGGAGTCTCCTCCATGTTCGTCTTACTCGGTTCCCTCTGCGCCATCGGCGGAGTATTCGCGGCAATGGCTCCGAGAGTGGCGGATCAGTCAAAGCTGCTGTTCAAACAGGGACTCGCGGGGCTGGAGAAGCTGGAGAGCCAGCTCTCCGAACCTCCGTTCAACATCAACACCGACCAAATCGGAAACGCCGTCAACGAGATCACCCTGAAACTGCAGGACGGCGCATCCGGGCTTCTCTCGGGAGGGGTCGCGAATAAACTGGCCTCCGGCGTCTTCGCGGGGGTCTCCACCGCCACCTCGATGGTGGTGACGATGGTCCTCATGCTCGTCCTCACTTTCTTCTTCCTCAAAGACGGGCATACCTTCCTCCCCTGGCTCCGCCGCAATGTCGGGACCAAAGCAGGTTGGCATCTCACCGAGGTACTCACCCGAACATGGAACACACTCTCGGGGTTCATCCGGGCACAGGCACTCGTGTCACTCATCGACGCAATATTCATCGGCATTGGACTCGTCGTCCTCGGCATTCCCCTGGCACTGGTGCTTGCGGTGATCACCTTCTTCGCCGGCTTTATCCCAATCGTCGGCGCGATCTCTGCGGGCGCCATCGCGGTTCTCGTCGCCCTGGTGTCCAACGGTCTGACCACCGCCATTTTTGTCTTGCTTCTCATCCTCGCGGTACAGCAGATCGAGGGGAACATCCTCTCCCCGATGCTGCAGAGCAAAGCCATGAACCTGCACCCCGTGATCGTGCTGCTGTCCATCACCGTCGGTGGCGGACTGTTCGGCATCGTCGGGGCCTTCCTCGCCGTGCCTGCGGCAGCAACCGTCGCAGTGTGGCTCCGCTACCACGCGGAAATCGTCAGCCTCCGATCCGGGGAACGGACGATCGACGAAATCGAGACCGAGACCGCAGCCGGTTCCAAGGCCCTCATAGACATCGCCCAGGCGATGCGTTCGGTCCGGCGACGCTTCAGACGGCATGACATTCCAAGCAACGACTAAGACGTGTCTCCTATAGCTGAGCGGTGATTCGCCAGACGGCGGCCGTATGGCGTGACCCGCCAAGGGAGGAGTTCAGCCCATGGCAGACGGTATGCACGCGCCATGGTCGCCACACCGAGAGCACCTGGGACCGGGCCCTGCACACGATTCTCGCTGACGCGGATGCACCCGGGATGATCAACTGGAACGTCTCGATCGATACCACCACCTGTCGCGCCCACCACCATGGCACGAACACAACGCGCCCCTGAGCAGGACACAGAGGGCTCAATCGAATCACAAGAACCAGCCAATCGCGGAGTGTGAACCTGCAGGTCACCGAATTGGCCGCTCGCGTGGTGAACTGACGAGCACGATCCACAGCGTCGTCGACCGGCAAGGCCCGGCCACCCGCTACGACAAACTCACCATCACCGACCTCGCCGCGGTCCACCTCTGCGCAATCTTGACCTGAGTACGCCTTTTAGAAGACACTCCCTAGCAGGGCTGCGCTTGCCCTTACGCTCAGCGACGACAGCGCAGTCACTACGTCAAACACTTCCCTGCACCAATCCATTAGACATGGTTATACTCAGGGCGTTCACGTTATCCCACCCGTTTGGAGTGCATAAATGTTTCGACGAAAGAGCAGGGGCGCGGTCCTCTCGGCGTTGGTCATTCTCGGAGCGGTATCCCCCGCCGCTTCTGCCCAACCACAAGAATGAGGGCCGATCCAACCGGATACGGGGATCGAACAGTTCGACTATGTGTCGGACAGAAACAAGCCTTCTATAGAAGAGCAACTGGAACAGTACGAGCTGGACCACCCGGAAGAGGTGGCAGAACATGAACGGCAAGTAGGAGAGACTGCGGATAACCTCACTACCCTGCCTGCGCCAAAGAAGACCTTGGTTGAGGGGGAAATGCGCTCTGATGCCGTGGAGCTGCCTGAAGGAGTGACGAAGGGACAGGCAGACCAGATCGAGATCGAGGAAGGGCGCCGTAACGTGCAACCGCAGATGTTGGCAGCCACAGGTTGCCAAACGGTGTGGCCTACGGGATTTCAAGTATGTGGCGCTATCTTGGATGCTTACCGTGAGATCGGTGGGACACTATCCTGGCTTGGGCCGCCGAAGTCAAATGAACTGACCAACCCTGACGGAGTGGGAAAGCGCAGCGAGTTCTACGGCGGCTCAATCTACTGGCACCCTGACACTGGTGCACACGCTGTGACTCTCGATGGAATGCGCCAGTGGGGCACCCTCAAATGGGAGTCCGGTCCACTCGGATACCCCACCTCCAGCCCGATCGACACGAACGTCCCCCTCACGCAAATGCAGAAGTTCACCGGCGGGGACAACTACTACAACCCTCTGACCGGCGGTGCTGTCTGGGGCGACATTAAGCAACGCTACGACGAGTTGGGCGGATCCCACCATGCCATCGGCATCCCGATCACCAATGAAATGTCCAACGGTGACCGATACCGGTATAATAACTTCTCCAATGGCACGATTAGCTGGCGCAACGACAGACAAACCCGGTTCATGTACCTGGCGACAAAGAAAGTATGGGATGCCCTAGGAAGGGAGACCGGGAAGCTGGGCTGGCCCACAACAGACGAACTTGCCTATATCCCCGGAGTTGCTCATCACGTGGATTTTGGGATGAACGCAACGATCTTGTGGGGGGCCGCTGTAGGTGCCCGCGAGTTGACTGGTGGCATTGTGACATTATGGAACCAATTGGGTGGCATAGACGGGCTAGGGCTGCCCCATATTTCCTCCACTTCGTTCGAAGACAGTGTAATGCAACGCTTCGAAAAAGGTGCTGCTTGGGCCACCGAAGACGGTATCGCCCACATGGGTGGAGTAGTCGACGGTACAATTCGGTCACAGCAAATCGAAGAGGTTCCGACCGAAAAGGACGCCCCTGAATCCGCCGGTCTTCGTTCGGCCAGTAGGAGCGGAACTGGCGATATCATCTACCCCAAAAACCCAGGTGTTGATCCGCATTTCTTGATCCGGCGTGGTTATTGGGATCCCCAAGATCTTCCGGGCGTTGGATTTGGAGCCGATAAAGCTAAGTATAAACACGGCGTTACTCGCTGGGATATGGTAGAGGCAGCCAACACCTCGGAAACATCAACCTACTTCTCTCCGACGGAGTCCGGTGCTGAAGGTTGGGAGACGAAAGTCTTCTTCAAGGCTTGCAGCTTTGGAAAGTGCGAGGAGTATGCGGATCCAGTAATACTTCGGCACATCTACCTAGCAGAGAATAGGGAATGGTTTAAAGGCGTTCCCGGGAGGAATGGCAGCGACGATACGGCAGACTTGGGTCTAGTAAATGCCTTCTGTGGCCAGGATGACAAAATCGTCGTCAACTTTTGCCCAGAACGAATGAGGGAGACGAAGAGGTTTGGCCGGTTTTTTTAACCAGTAAGGTCAAGTCAATTCGGTAGCACCTACCCCGCCAAGCCAAGGCCCTCGACCGATGTAGGTCATTTGTCCAATTCGTTTTCAGTAAAGGGCTTGCGACATTCCCAAATTAGGATCATCACATTATGGATAAAATAAAGCTCTTAACACTTAAAAATCTCGTACGCAACCCCACCAAAACCCGGCTTGAAATCGCGGAAAGAATATTAGAAAGCGAAGTTATATCTCCGAGTGGAGAAGATAAAAACGGTCTCCATGCTCGACATGAAGTCGACTGCCCTGAACCCTCTCAGCAACTCCTGAATCTCTCGCTGGATCTCCTTCAAAGTTCTAGCGCCCTACTAAGGGAAGAGGCGATAGGAATCGAATTGCACGGCAAGATAGAAGAAACCGTTCTGGCTTCTTTGGATTTTCAGCTTTACGCCATTCGCAGCACCTCTGAAAAAGGGGAATTCGAACCTCCAGATATTGACATCAAGGGAGCGTTCTTTAGTAAGCCGCTCATCTTGTCGAACGTGTTGCTTAAGCGGCTTCGGTTCACCGATTGCACTTTTGATAATGCAGTGCATTTAACCGCAGTATCATGTGGTTCCCCGATACAGTTTTCTAGTAGTGCTTTTACCAGTAAAGGCCAGCTATTGATTCGTATGATGCACTCTCCGAAGCCTGATCCACCGCGCGACTGGCAGCCCTCTTTCATATTTAAAGACTGTTCGATAAATCGGATCGAGGCATTTCGGGCAAACGTTTTTCTATTTTTTACAAGATGCTCGATAGAGTCCTCATCCCTACAGCTCCCGGCCGGATCTGTGACGCAATATGTTGATTGCCGGATATCTGACGGCATTGTTCACTCAGTCAGCGCCGAAAGCGACGGACACGACCTGGTGCCTCAGTGGTGGCATAAGGACATCGGTTGGGGGTTAAGTGAATGATTTAACTACTTCGACACGGTGGAATCTGTGACATAGCCTCCCGTGAAGGGGCGCGCATTTTTAGTCCGACTAGGATTGAAGAACCCTCCGTACGGATAGCCCGTTCCCGGGGTAGGGGTATCTCTGGTGTGCGATTCGATTCCATCCTTTCCAATGTCAGGTATACGGACCCCTGCTGTTAAAAACGCTTTTCGGGCCCCGTATCCGTTTCAATCACCTGTGGTCACCTTCGGGAACGTTATTAAATCGAACGCACCCGCCGCGACGTCGTCGACGAGGGCGGTGGGCGCGTTCGATCTGGCGCAGGAACGCCACGAACTCCTGGTGGCAGTGCCGCGGCTTCAACGCGGCGGTGACCTTACCGAGAGCGGCGAACAGGGTGCTGGTGCCGTGGCGGTAGTAGTCATGGGAGCGGCGCCCGACCCGGCCCTCCTGCATCGGCAGGATCGGCACAGTGCGGTCCAGCGCCTGGATCTGCGACTTCTCGTCCACACACAGCACGATGGCGTTCTCCGGCGGCGCCAGGTACAGCCCGCAGATGTCGGTCACCTTCCCGACCAGTTCGGGGTCGGTGGAGAACCGGAACGACTCGGCCTTCCAAGGCTTGATCCCGTAGCCACGCCACGCGCGCTGGATCGTCGAGGCGCTGACCTTGATCCGGTCCGCGAGCAGCTGGCTTGACCAGTGCGTGACCCCGAGTTTCTTCGGGGGTAGCTTCAGTGTCTCAGTCACGATCTGGCGATGGTCGAACTCGCGGGGCCGGCCCGAGCGCTCCAGATCCTTCAAACCGGCCAGCCCACGCTCGTCATAGCGATCGCGCCACTCAATGACCGTGGTCCGCGAAGCACCGACCCGATCGGCGATCTTGGAGTTCCCGATCTCTTCGGCAGCCAACAAGACCATCCGGGCCCGCTTGTCCAGACCAGAAGTGACCGTCCTTGAACGGACCCAACTCTCAAGCTTCTCGAGATCACCCTCACGCAACACCAGAGCCGGAGCAGGTCGATTGGCCATGCCCATGATTTCAGATCCTCAACCGTTCAGGAACTAGCGACGCGCGCCACTAGAACGTCTCGATCAATACCACCACCTGTCGCGCCCATCACCATGGCACGAACACAACGCGCCCCTGAGCAGGACACAGAGGGCTCAATCGAATCACAAGAACCAGCCAATCGCGGAGTGTGAACCTGCAGGTCACCGTATTGGCCGCTCGCGTGGTGGACTGACGAGCACGATCCACAGCACCATCGACCGGCAAGGCCCGGCCGCCTGCTACGACAAACCCGCCATCACCGACCGCGCCGCGGTCCACCTCTGCGCAATCCTGACCTGAGTATGCCTTTTAGAAGACACTCCCTAGTCTCCGACACGTCAGAAAGCCCCGCGCCCGGTTCCCGGGCGCGGGGCTTTCTCGGTCCAGGTCCCGGGGTCAGGAACGCGCCACAGGGACCGGGACGTTCTGCACGAGTGCATCGGCGTCCAGAAGAGTGCGCAGGGCGTCGTTCAACTGGCGGGAGCCCTCCGCCACGGCGTCGGCCCACGTGCCCACGGACTCCTCGTTCGCGCCGTCACTGATCTGCTTGAGCAGGGTGACGGGAATGCCGTAGCGGTATCCGATCCTGGCGAAGCAGTAGCCCTCCATCTCCACGAGCTCCGCACGCTCCGCGAGCCGGGTCCGGATGGCACTGTCCGCGATGAAACTGTCACCCGTCGCCAGGCGGGCGGTGGGCAGCAGTCCCGACGTGCCGAGCGTGAGGGCGTTGATCTCCGGCTTACCGTCGATCTCCTCCAAAAGCTCGGAGGAGAAGTCGTGCTTGTACACCTCACGCACCTCATAGACACCGTTCAGGCCGTCGACGAGCCCACCGCAGGTTCCCAGGTTGATGATCGCACTGGGCACCCGACCGTCGACACGCGCCTCCGTGAGCACCTCGGTCAAGCCGATCGCCGCACGCAGCACGCCAACCCCCGTGACGAGCACAGGCAGATCGGTGTCGATAGCCTGCGTCTCACTGGTAGTTGCGAAGACGAGGAGGGGCCGACCGTTGGTGATTGTTCCGCGAAGTTCCATGCCCACACTCTAAGCCACACAGAACACCGTGCGCCGGAATCACGACAGCTAGAATCAACCGGAGTGCCGTAAACCTGCGTCACAGGAAAGGACACGCATGTACCCCGTCAAGAGGATCGCCGTTGTCGGTGCCGGGCCGGTCGGCATCCAGACCGCCGAACTGCTCGTCGGGTGCGGCTGCAACATTTACGTCGACCTTTTCGAACGCACCCCGGCCCCCTTCGGCCTCATCCGCTACGGGCTGGCCGAACACGCCCCGGGGGACACCCTCACCGAGAAACCCGACGCACCGGCGACACCGCGGCTGAAACTGTTCGGCAACGTGTGCGTCGGCGGGGACATCACCGTCGCCGAGCTCCGCCGCCACTACGAGGCCGTCGTGATCTCCCCCGACGTCGCCTCCGGCGCGGGCTTCTCCGCCACGCTTGAGGCGGGACGCCTGACCCCCGGTGTCTACACCACCGGCACGGAAAACCCCCTAACCGCGGCGCGGGTCGTCACCACCCGCATCGCCACCGACGCCTGGGTCGGGACACTGGGTACACCACTCCTCGCGGACGCGGGCCGAATCCGCGAGCTACTCGACACACGCGATGTGGCCTACACCTCGTGGGAGGGCTGGTGGCTACCGGAGACGATGATCTCGGCCCCACCCACCGCCGCCGCACTCGCGTCCGCGGCGACGCTGGCCGGCTCCATCGACTGGGACGGCATCGCCCGACTCGCCCGCGGCGTGCCGATCTGCGAGTGACCGGTCCCCTGCGGGACCGCGGAATCCCGTACGTTCCCTGGGCCGTGACGTGACCATCGCTCTCCGGGCCTGCACTGCGGACGAAGACAACCGCGCTGACCCCGGGATACCCGGCTCTTCACGTTTCACAGTGCTAAGTTTCATGCAGACCTTGCTGTTGACCGTGGGGGAGAATGCCGTGTGTGAAGACTTTTCAAAAGAATCAGATCAGATCAGATTCTGATTAAAACTAGCAAGATGGTCAAGCTCAGCGCAGCGGTACCGCCTATTATGTGTTTAGCCTCTTCTCTGGCTGCCGTCGCTTCAATTCCGAAGCCAATCCCTTTCTCTTTCTGGATTGTGGGAGCCCTTACCAATGCTGCCGTTATAGGTTTTTCTGCATGGGCGGCTTACTCCATGAAGGTCGAAGTCGTGCGAGACACCTCATCAAGTCTAGCTAAAATCAGAGCACCCTTTTATTCCCGAAGCTTCAACCACAAATCGATTAGCGACATCTCTACTGGTGAGGAGTCGGGGATGAATTCTGGTTTAATTAACTGGCCGGTTACCGGTAGTGCCAACTCGGAGAAAGGGGTCCGCATTAACTTGGGAGGGGCAGCCCACATAAAGTTCCTGGCCGATGGGAAACACCGCTTCACCATCGTCACGACAGGAATGTCGCAGGCTAAACGTCTCGCAGCGCTTCTGTCAAACAACTAGGGCTTTTGGATAGAATCTGTTTGCCATGGTCAATTTTGCGGTGGGTACGTGACCAGAACCAGGAGCCTTGGTGTGCACAGGGATGCAGACCCGGACCTGTATATGTTGGGTGGACGATGCTGGGATCAGTAGGCTTTGAGCATGGTTAGGCCCACCCATCACCGATGAGATGGTTAGCCGTGCCACCTAGCACCTGGTGATGTGCTTGACACGGTTCGGCGTTCTTCATGTTTCACAGTGGTTCGCAGAATCTAGTGGGGGCTGGTGTACGAGTAGGTGACATCTGATCTGGCATGCCCTTCGGGGTGGGGCTGGAAGGGTGACTGCCGTGCCCAAGCTCTACCCCCAGGAGTTCCGGTTCGCGTGACTCGGTCCCCCGAGGACGGCGTGACGATCGAGCAGATCGCCGCCGGCACCAAGACCACCTCAGCCGCGTGACCCCCATCGAACACGAGACCATCCTGACCCACACGACCACTCAAGCCACGTGACTACCCGTGCCACCCAATCGTGCACCAGCCTTCTCTCATACGCGAAGAGCCGGATACCCGAGGTGACGGTCCTCGTCACCGGCCCGCCACCTGCGAGTTCCCGGCAACCGCCCCACCACCCGGCGCAGGATACGTGCGACGTGTCGGGGTGCGGGCCCCGACTGACATCCCACCGCTCGTGCGCCCAGGCCCGACAGTCCTGTCGCGCATCCCCACCGGGGTCGTGTAAACATTTCCTTGACACTCTCTCGACGTAAAGATATCCTTTACACATGTCGGAACCGCTGAACACCACCACACTCGCCACGCTCCTCACCCAGGTCGCGTCCCTGCTCGCCACGGAACTCCGGGAGATCGACACCCCCGGCACCGAAAGCATCTCGAGGAGCACCCCGCCCCGGGACGTCACCCACTCCCTGGCCACGGCACACACCATGCAACTGCTGTCCACCGAGGCGCTGGGGGCACTGGTCCTCGCGGCCCGGGAACGGGGCACAACGTGGCAGAGCATCGGAAACGCCCTCGGCATCAGCCGACAGGCGGCGTTCCAGAGGTTCGGCAACCCCATCGACCCACGGACAGGAAACCCCATGAACAAACCCACCCCGACCCAACAGCAGGAGGCAATCACCCGCGCCGTGACCTTCCTCGACGTCCTCACAGCTCACGACTGGGACGGCGCGGCGCGCCTGCTCGGCCCGGTACTCGGCAACGAACTCGACGCAAAATCCCTGGCGGATGCCTGGGCCCAGGTCGTGGCCCTCGGCGGCGAGCTGGAGGCCCGGCATCCGGCGCAGACGGTGAGCCTCGCCGACGAGGTCTTCGTCGTCGAACAGCTCCTCGACTTCGAGGCGGCCGACCTCGTGGGACGGATCAGCTACAACCGGGAAGGTGAGATGGTCGGCCTCTGGTTTCTCCCCGCCGACCAGGCGCTCACCGGAGACCGGTCCCACTGACCCAGCGACAGTGCCCCACCACTGACTGCGCGTAGAGGAGATCACCCGCGCCCCGTTGAATCCGGGTGACGGGTGACCTCCTCCACGTCGTCGCGTCCGCGCCCCCAGGTCACCGGCATGGCCTCATCTGGCCGTCCCGGCCACCACGCATCCCCGTTCCACGGAACCAGGGATCTCCGGCGCAGCTTCATCGATGACCCGCACCCGGTTCCGGAGCCGCCGCACGCCACAACAGGTCAGGCCCACGCCGAGGGCCAGCAGCACTCCCTCGACGGTGGGCAGCACCCACGTCGCGGTGTCGAGCGCACCGACCACCCGGGGTGCGTTGACGAGCATGAGCGCGGTACCGACCGCCCCGCCGAGCAGACCGGGTGGCATGCGGCTGACCAGCCACGCCGCGAACGGCGCGGCGATCACACCACCGATGAGCAGAGCGGCGACGGCGGGCAGGTGGGCGAGCAGCTCCTCCCGCATGCCGATCGCGAACCCGGTGGTGGCGGCGGCGGTCACCAGGAACTCGGAGGTGTTCACGGTGCCGACGACCCGGCGCGGTTCGGCGTGCCGGAGGCTCATCAGGGTCGAGGCGGTGACAGGTCCCCAGCCACCCCCGCCGGAGGCGTCGATGAATCCGCCGGTCAGTCCCAGGAGTCCGAGGACCCGTCCCCGGCGGCGGGTCTCCGTGGCGATCGCGTGGTGCGGGGCGCCGCGGGAGAAGCGCAGCAGGAGGTGCAGCCCGATGGCGGTGAGGATCCCCGCCGTGACGGGGGCTGCGGCAGCGGTGGAGAGGTTCGACAGGACGTAGGCCCCGAGAAACGCGCCGACCGCGCCCGGGACGCCGAGGCGCAGTGCGAGCCGCCAGTCGACGTTGCCGAAGCGCCAGTGGCTGATCCCGGAGGCCAGGGTCGTCCCCAGCTCCGCGGTGTGCACCACGGCGGACGCCTGCGCGGGGCCGAGGCCGGCGGCGAGGATGAGCATGGTCGTCGACGTCGCGCCGAAGCCCATGCCGAGTGCGCCGTCGACGAGCTGCGCGATCGCCCCCGCCAGGGCGATGAGGATCAGGGTACGCATGCCGGTGTCCGGTCGCTGGTCAGGGCGTCGGAGTAGCGGGTGGCGACGATTCCGGCGAGGTCGCGGCCGAGCGGTGCGCTGACCGAGATGTCCGGGCCCCCGGGGCGGGTGGCGGGCAGGCGGTCGGTCAGCCGGTCGAGCAACAGCCCGTGGGTGACGAACAGCGGGAGAACGTGCAGCGAACCGGCTGCGCGGGCGCGGTCGAGGACCGCCCCGGGGCCGCCGCCCGGCCCGGTGGCGGCGATGACGTCGACACGGCGACCGGTCCGCTCGGCGAGCTCCGCCCCGAGTCGCGCCAGGTCAGCCGATGCCCGCTTGCTGGACGTTCCGACCGGGTGGAGGACGGTGTCTCGTCGATCCGCGGCATCCGTGATCAGGCGCTCCGCGAGGACGTCGACGAGATCCGGGCCGGTACCGAGCCCGTCCGCGAGGGTCATCCGTAACCCGGAGACCTCCGTGGCCGCGTGCACTTCCTCGGGGACATCGGTCGTGGCGTGGAACGCACGGGTGAACAGCAGGGGCACGACGACGGCCTCCCGGACGCCCGCGACGGCGAGCCGGAGGGCGACGTCCGGGAGGGTGGGCGTCGACAGGTCCAGGTGCGCCGGGTGCGCGGGCAGGTCCAGGAGGTCACCGGCGGCCGCGGTCAGCTCGGCGATACCGGCGTCGGCGTGGGGGTGACGGGAACCGTGGGACAGGGTGATCAGTGCGGGACGCGGGTCAGTCACGGCCACCACCGCCAGTGCCGTCGACCAGGCCTGCGGCGAGGGTGTCCCCGGAGGCGGGGTCGATGAGCAGGAGGGAGCCGACGGCACCGCGGGCGGTGAAACCGTCGACGGGCAGGGCCTCGGCGACCTGGATCTCGGCGCGCACGATGTCGTTGAGGGCGAGTTCGCCCGGGGCGTCCCGCACCACGTCACCGACCGGGGCGTCGATGTCGAGGCTTTCGGTGATCCGGGTGACCCGGCCCCGGACCAGTGACGTGCCGTAGCGCAGCTTGAGCAGTTGACCCGGGCGGACGGCTTTCTCGGCCAGTCCGACGAGCGTGGCGGTGAACTCGCGGACGTCGTCGGGGCGGTCCGCACCGGCGATGAGGTCACCGCGGGTGAGGTCGATGTCGTCGGCGAGGCGCAGCACGACGGAGTCGCCGGGCAGCGCGAGCGCCGCTTCCCCGTCCGGGGTGTCGATGCCGGTGACCGTCGTGCTGCGCCCCGACCCGAGATGCACCGTGTCGCCGGGGCGGACCTGACCGGCACTCACCCGGCCCGCGTAGCCGCGGTAGTCGGTGGCGTGATCGCGGATGACGGTCTGCACGGGGAACCGGAAACCCAGCTCGGTGGCCTCGGGGCCTGCGGGCACGGTCTCCAGGATCTCGAGGACGGTGGGGCCGGTGTACCAGTCGGTGTTGGCGCCACGCTCGACGACGTTGTCCCCGAGCAGAGCGGAGGTGGGAACCACGAAGGTGCTGGTCACACCGAGCCGCTGGGCGAGGGCGGTGAACTCGGCCTCGATGGCGCGGTACACGGACTCGTCGAAGCCGACGAGATCGATCTTGTTCACCGCGAGGACCACCGTGTCCACGCCGAGCAGGGCTGCGGCGGTGAGGTGGCGGCGGGTCTGGGTGACGATGCCGTTGCGGGCGTCGACGAGCAACACGACGACGCGGGAGGTTGACACACCCGTGACGGTGTTGCGGGTGTACTGCACGTGGCCCGGGGTGTCGGCGAGGATGAAGGTGCGCTTCGCGGTGGCGAAGTAGCGGTAGGCGACGTCGATGGTGATGCCCTGCTCGCGTTCGGCGCGCAGGCCGTCGACCAGTAGGGAGAGGTCGACGTGGTCCAGGCCCTTGGCCCGGGAGGTCGCCTCGACGGCGGCGAGCTGGTCGGCGAGCACTGATTTGGTGTCGTGCAGGAGGCGACCGACGAAGGTGGATTTGCCGTCGTCGACGCTGCCTGCGGTGCACAGCCGGAGGGTCTGGCGGTCGTACAGCGCCTCGGTCGGGGTGGGGGCAGTGAGGGTGCTGGTCATCAGAAGTAGCCTTCCTTCTTGCGGTCCTCCATGGCGGATTCGCTCAGGCGGTCATCGGCTCGGGTGGCGCCACGTTCGGTGAGGGGCGATGCGGCGATCTCGGCGATCACGGCGTCGACGGTGTCGGCGTCGGAGTCGACGGCGCCGGTGCACGACATGTCCCCGACGGTGCGGAACCGCACGCGGCGGGTCTCCAAGGTTTCACCCCTACGGGGGCCGCCCCAGTCACCGGCGGTCAGCCACATGCCGTCGCGGTGGAACACCTCGCGATCGTGGGCGAAGTAGATGGACGGCAGTTCGATGTTCCTAGCCCCGATGTACTCCCAGATATCAGCCTCGGTGAAGTTGGAGATCGGGAACACGCGGATGTTCTCACCGGGCAGGTGTCCGCCGTTGTAGAGATTCCACAGTTCGGGCCGCTGGCGGCGGGGGTCCCAGCCGCCGAAGCTGTCGCGGACGGAGAAGATGCGTTCCTTGGCGCGGGCCCGTTCCTCGTCGCGGCGGGCACCGCCGAGCACGGCGTCGTAGCCCTGTTCGGCGATGGTCTCCACGAGTGGGATGGTCTGGAGGGGGTTGCGGGTGCCGTCAGGGCGTTCCGTGAGGTCCCCTCGGTCGATCCAGTCCTGGACCTTCGCGACGCGCAGGCGCGCGCCGGTGCGTTCGACGAGGCGGTCGCGGAAGTCGAGAACCTCGGGGAAGTTGTGCCCGGTATCGATGTGTAGCAATTCAAATGGTACAGCAGCGGGGGCAAACGCCCGGCGGGCTAGTTCGTGGACGACGACGGAGTCCTTGCCCCCGGAGAACAGCAGGGCGACCTTGTCGAACTGTCCGGCGACCTCGCGGAGGATCTGGATGGCCTCGTTCTCCAGGTCCCTCAGGTGCGGGGACAGCGGTGAGCCGGTGCCCCGGTCGGTGCGGGCGTCGGGCGTGGTGTCGGTGAGGGTGGTGGTCATGTGTGGAGTCCGCATTCTGTCTTGTTCTGTCCGGCCCAGCGGCCGGCCCGGGGGTTTTCGCCTTCGGCGACGGGCAGGGTGCAGGTGGCGCATCCGATGGACGGGTAGCCACGGGTGGTCAGGGGGTGCCGGATGAGGTCGTGGTCGACGATGTACCGTTCGGTCTCCTCGAGTGACCAGGTCACCAGGGGCGAGATCTTGAGTCGGCCGGTTTTGTCGAGGGTGACGGCCGGGGTGTCGGCGCGTAGCGGGGAGTCGGCGCGACGCAGCCCGGTGACCCATCCGATGTAGCCGCTCATCGCGGCGGCGAGTGGCTCGACCTTGCGCATTCGGCAGCAGGCCGTGGGGTTGCGGCGGTAGAGCGCGGGCCCGTAGGTGGCGTCCTGCTCGGCGCGGGTGAGGATCGGGGTCGCAGTGACCAGCGGGAGTGGGTACCGGTGGCGCACCGCATCGGCGACGTCGAGGGTTTCGTCGAAGTGGTAGCCGGTGTCGAGAAACAGTAGGTCGGCGTCGGGAAGGTACCGGGACGCGAGTTCCGCGAGGACGGTATTCTCCATCGACATGGTCACCGCAACGGGACCGTGCACGTGTTCGGCGACGGTCGCGAGGATCGTCTCCGCGTCGGCGTCGTACAGTGCGTCGGCGTGCGTGTCGACGAAGGCGGCGAGCTCGGCGCGGGTCCCGGGGTCGAGTGGTGCGGTGGTCGCCGCCCCGGCGGGTGAGACCTCGGGGTCGCGGTGGGCGCGGGGGCGGGCGAAGCGGCTGAGGTCGGTCACGGTACCCGCACCCCCGGTGTGTGTCCGTGGTGGTCGAGGGATGCGGCGAGTGCCTCCGCGGTGGAGGGCGCGGGCGCGGGCCGGTTCGCCGGGTCGTTGCGCCCGTGGAACATCACGGAGAACACTCTTCGGCATTCCTGGCAGGCCCACGCGAAGTCGGTCTCCTCGTCGGGGAAGAGGTCGGTTCCGCCGCAGTAGGCACAGTACTGGGGGAAGCCGCGGTTGGGGTTGGGCTTGTCGACGCGGTAGCTCACTGCAGGTCCCCCTCGTCGGCACGCAGGACCCAGTCGCGGAACTGCTCACCCTCGGTGCGCTGCTCGCGGTAGCGTTCGACGAGGCGAACGACGTAGTCGCCGAGTTCCGCGGAGGTGACCTTGTGTCCGCGCAGCTTGCGGCCGAAGTCGGGGTCGAACCCGAGGGCGCCGCCGAGGTGCACCTGGAAGCCCTCGACCTTGTTGCCCTCATCGTCGGTGACGAGCTGGCCCTTGAGTCCGATGTCCGCGACCTGGGAGCGGGCGCAGGAGTTGGGGCAACCGTTGAGGCTAATCTTCAGGGGGACGTCCATGTCGCCGAGCCGGTCCTCCAGTTCGTCGACGAGCTGGATCGCCCGCGCCTTGGTGGTGACCAGGGCAAGTTTGCAGAACTCGAGGCCGGTGCAGGAGATCACGCCACGCCGGAACTCGCTCGGCTCCGGGTACAGTCCGGTGGCGTGGAGCGCCTCCTTGAGGGGCTCGACCTGCCGCTTTTCCACGTCGAGGAAGAGCAGCTCCTTGTCGACGGTGGTCCGGATCCGGGTGACGCCGTGGGCCTCGGCGGCATCGGCGATGGCAATGAGCTGGTCGCCGGAAGCGTGGCCGACGGTGGGCTTGACGCCGACATAGAAGCGGCCGTCCTTCTGCGGGTGGACGCCCAGGTGGTCACGGTTGCCGGGATTGACGGGCGCCGCCGGGCCGTCGAGGAGCGGGCGTCCGAGGTAATCCTCTTCGAGAACCTGGCGGAACTTCTGCACGCCCCACTTCGCCACCAGGAACTTCAGGCGTGCGCGGTTGCGCAGGCGGCGGTAGCCGTAGTCGCGGAACACCTTGACCACGGACGCCCAGACCTCCGGTACATCATCGAGCGGCACCCAGACGCCGAGGCGCTGGGCGAGCATCGGGTTGGTGGACAGGCCGCCGCCGACATAGACGTCGAAGCCGGGGCCGTGTTCGGGGTGGTTCACGCCGATGAAGGAGAGATCCTGGATCTCGTGGGTGACGTCCTGGCGCGGGGAACCCGAGATGGCGGACTTGAATTTGCGAGGCAGGTTGTGGAGTTCCTCGCGGTGTAGCCAGTCCGAGGTGATCGCCTCGATAGCGGGGGTCGCGTCGATGATCTCGTCGGCGGCGATTCCCGCGACGGGTGATCCGAGGATCACCCGGGGAACGTCACCACAGCCGCAGAGGGTGGACAGTCCGACGGCGTCAAGTTTCTCCCAGATCGCGGGAACGTCCTCGATGCGGATCCAGTGAAGCTGGATGTTCTGCCGGTCGGTGAAGTCACCGGTGCCACGGGCGTAGTCGCGGGAGATCTCACCGACGGTGCGCAGTTGCGTGGTGCTGACAATGCCGCCATCGAAACGCACCCGCATCATGAAAAACCTGTCCTGCAGTTCCGCGTTGGTGGCGGTACCGGTGTACTCACCGCCGAGATCCTGGCGGCGCTGCGTGTACAGGCCGACCCACTTGAACCTGGGTGCGAGGTCGTCTTCCGCAATGGAGTCGAAACCCTGCCTCGAGTAAATGTCGATGATCCGCTGCCTGCAGGACATCCCCGGGTCCTCGGCCTTGATCCGCTCGTCGGCGTTGAGCGGTTCGGTGCCGTCGATCTTCCACTGGCCGTCCGGCCTGTGCTGCCGGGCGGGCCGTTCCTTGACGGTGGTCGGTGCCATGGGTGCTCCTTGGAAAGCCCGGTTCCGGCAGTGCCGGGGCCGGGGCCGCGATGGGGGTGCTGTTAGTGCGGCCAAGTCTGACACAGGAAACACTTTCACGGCCATAAAAACGGCATTTTTTATGAACAGGTCGGTCTATTTTTTCCCATTTATGCCCTTTTACCTGCAAACTTCACAGACCATCATTCATGAATGAAATAGACCGTTCTGTACATTACTGAACCTTCCCAACCCCTCATGTCAGGCGACGCTCCCCACCGCAGTAGCCCCGGTGCCGTAACGCTCCCCACCACCAGGCCCGCGACGCCAAAACCAGTGGGGACACCCGCTAGCAGCGATAATCCGATGCCGCTTATATTCAGAAAAAACATCCCCCCCCCCAGAGGAGTACCCAATGTCCAAGAAACTGCTCGCCGGAATCATGATCCCCGCACTGCTCCTCGGCCTGGCAACCCCCGCCCACGCCGAGGACACCGCCACCGGCTCGTCAATCGCGCACCTGTCGTCGACAATCGCCCCGGCACACCCCTCCGGCATGCCCGCCGAAGCCGTGGTGAAGTTCGGTGTGATGACCCAGGAGGAGGTCGACCAGTGCCGGGCGGAACACGCCGGCGACCCCGATCTCCCCGTCACCACCGAAGCAATCAACTGGATGGAACGCCCCTGCCCCGCCGGACCCATCACGGCCGAAGAGCTCGTCAACGCACGCATCACCACCGGAGTTCTTTCCCTCATCACCGCACCAGTTCGCCTCGTGCTCGGTTTCCTCGATTTCATCAGCTCACTGTTCACCGGAGCGACAAGCCCCGAGTAAACCCTCCCACACACACGTCCGACTGCCCTGCTACCAACTCCACGTCCCGGAGCTTGCAGCAGGGCAAGTTTATTTTCAGACTTGTCGAACCATCACTGGACGTTGGCTGAACAGACATGTTCCCCGCTGTACCGGGTTCTCCGGTGACGCGGCAAGCAGACTCCGTTGGGGAGATGACCACGGCACCGCTTAGAGTGGGAAGCACCATGCCCGCACGCAGCCAGCCCGCTCGTGACAGGCACTGAACACCCATTCTTTTGCCCACGCCAAGGACCTCTCCCGCGATGATGCTCGCCGCAGCCCCAACGATGACCAGCACGACTGTCGTGCTGGGAATCATCGGTTTCCTGCTGTCACTTCCCGCATGGTTCTACTTCCTCCGTGGCGCCAGCCGACTCTTCCGTCTCGTCCGCGCGGGACAACCCCTGCCGGGCCGCACCGACCGGCCCGCACGGCGCGTCGGCACGCTGTTCAAGGAAGTCGTCTTCCACAGCGAACTGGCCCGGAAACCCGCCATCGCGGCAGCTCACTGGCTGGTCATGGTCGGTTTCCTCATCGGATTCGTCCTCTGGTTCGAGGCCTACATCCAGACCTTCTGGCCACGCGGTGGCTGGCCCATCGTCAGCGAATGGGGCATGTACCACCTCGCCGACGAACTACTCGGTATCGGCACCGTCGCCGGCATCTGTTTCCTGATCGGTGCCCGCCTGCACGCCGGAACCCGCGAACGCATGTCCCGGTTCTACGGGTCCAACGCCCGCGCCGCGCACTTCGTCGAGGGCGTCGTCCTCATCGAAGGGCTCGGAATGATCGCCGTGAAGTCGGCGAAGATCGCCACCTACGACGACATCCACCCGCACCTGTGGTCCGATTTCCTGACCATGCACATCGCGCAGCTCCTCCCCGCAAGCCCCGTGATGGTCAGCGTATTCGCCCTGATCAAACTGCTGTCGGGCACGATCTGGCTCTTCGTCGTCGGGCGGCAACTGTCCTGGGGTGTGGCCTGGCACCGGATCACCGCCTTCTTCACTATCTTCCTCCAACGCAACGCGGACGGTGCACCGGCACTCGGCGCGCTGGCACCGATGGTCTCGCGCGGAGAGCAAGTCACCCTCGACAGCGTCGACGAGCTCGACCCCGACGCCGACCCCATCGGCACGGGCACCCTCCGGGACGCCTCTTGGAAGATGCTTCTCGACGCCACCACCTGCACCGACTGCGGTCGCTGCCAGGAGCAGTGCCCCGCCTGGAACACCGCGAAGCCACTGTCCCCGAAGTTGCTGATGACCGACCTCCGCGACGCGATGGTGACCAACTCCCCCTATCTTCTCGATCCGTCCCTGCTGGACGCCGACACCTCCCATGACGGTGTGGATGTCCTCAAGCTCGTCGGAGAGGGCCGCACCATCGAGCCGGACGTGCTGTGGAGCTGCACCAACTGCGGGGCCTGCGTCGAGCAGTGCCCGGTGGACATCGAGCACATTGACCACATCGCCAACATGCGCCGTTTCGCGGTACTCGCAGAATCGGAGTTTCCCTCCGAACTGGCGGGCCTGTTCAAGAACCTGGAGGCCAAGGGCAACCCCTGGGGCCGGAACTCCGCCGACCGTGCCACCTGGATCGACGCCGCACGCCGCGACGGCATCGAGGTACCCGTGTTCGGTGAGGACATCACCGACTTCAACGACACCGAATACCTCTTCTGGGTCGGCTGCGCAGGCGCCTACGACGATGATGCCGTAAAAACGACCCGCGCCGTCGTCGAACTCCTCCACACCGCAGGCGTGAAGTTCGCGGTGCTCTCCAAGGGCGAGACCTGCACCGGTGATCCCGCCCGGCGCGCCGGCAACGAATTCCTTTTCCAGATGCTCGCCCAGGAGAACATCAGCACCCTCAACACCGTGTTCGAGGGTGTACCGAAGGGCCAGCGCACCATCATCACCACCTGCGCCCACTGCTTCAACACCCTGCGCAACGAGTACCCGGACTTCGACGGCCACTATGACGTCGTCCACCACACCCAGATCCTGAACAAGCTGGTCCGCGAGAAACTCCTCACCCCGGTGCCCCGCCGCCCCGAGGACCGCAGGCCCATCACCTACCACGACCCCTGTTTCCTCGGCCGCCACAACAAGGTCTTCGACCCACCGCGCGAGCTGCTCGGCGCGACAGGGCACGATCTACGGGAGATGGACCGCAACCGGAACGAGGGATTCTGCTGTGGCGCGGGCGGTGCCCGCATGTTCATGGACGAGACCATCGGCACCCGCATCAACGAGAACCGCACCAGCGAGGCGCTCGCCACCGGCGCCGAGGAGATCGCCGTCGGCTGCCCCTTCTGCACCGTCATGCTCACCGGCGGGGTCAAGGCACTCTCCGACAAGCCGACCGCCGATCAACCCAAGGTGCGCGATGTCGCCCAGATGCTCCGCGATGCCGTCCTCGTCGACGGCAAACTGCCGGAACCCCGCGAGCGCGCCTTCCTTGCACCACCCCGCCGAGGCACAACGGACCTCGGCCTGACCTCGGTGAAGCCCAGGAAGGAGGGGACTTGTGGCAGTGCAGAGGCCAGCCACGAAACCCCTGTGCCCGATAGTTTCCCAGACCCACAGAGCACAGTCCCGGCACCGGAAAAAACACCGACTGTCCCCGGTACACCGTCGGCCCCGCGCGTGCCCGGAGCCACGATCCCGACGGCACCTGCGCCTCCGAAAGCACCCGGAGTTCCTTCCGCTCCGGCCGCACCCAGGATATCCACCCGACCGCCAGCTCCGGGAGTTCCCGTAGCACCCGGTATACCCGCGCCTCCTGCGCCACCGGCTGTCCCCAAAACCCCACCAATCGCGACTCCACCTGTTCCCCCAGCCACACGGACAGGCGTACCCAGGGCGCCCAAGGCACCCGGAACAGCCCCCACACCAGTAGGCCCCACAGCACCGTCAGCCCCCACACCAGCAGTGCCACCAGTCCCCCCAACACCCACACCAACCGCCCCCAGTGCACCTGCAGCACCCACAGGCCCCAGCACCCCCCGTGTTCCAGGAGCGCCCAAAGCGCCCGGGATTTCGCAACCGGGTATACCCCGGGCTCCGGGCGCCAGCATCCCCCCAGCCCCCGGGATCTCAAAGGTTCCCGGTGTTCCGCAGGCCCCGAGTGGCACGCCCAACCCAGGAACCTCCCTCACTCACCAATCAGGAGCACCCACACCACCCGGTAAGACCAGCCCCATTGCCCGGCCCGCTGGGACAGGCATGTCCGACGATAAACCGAACGCCTGAACAACTTTGGGGCTTTCCTTTGCTCAATTAGAAAGACAGGGGACCAGGAAGGAACGGGGACACCGCTTCCGTGGTGGGCGGCGCAACGGTACACACGCTGTTAACGTCGGAAATATCTCACTATCCATTCACCGCAATTCCTGCGGTCTCTTGAAGGATCGCCCGTGATATCACCGCCTGCCGTCCGTCGCGCCGCAGTTCTGTTCGTCGCTATGTCCTTTTCTCTCTCCGGATGCACTGCGAAGCCTGATACTCCGGACCCAACAACGGAGACCCGAACGGAGATGTCTGCGACCAACAGTTCCGTGCAAGAGACGAGTACCAGGCAGATCAGCATCGTGCACGCACTCGGTACGACGAAGTTGGATGCCCCGGCGCAGACCATCGTTGCGCTCGACGACCCGTGGGCGGATGCCGTTCTGATGCTGCACGGGACTCTCGTCGGTTACGCAGACACACATGCACAGGGCGCCACTCTAGGGAATTACCTGGGGGGTTTATTGGATGAGTACGGTGCCGATGCCCAAGTCATCGGAACACCTCGGGAGCCGGATTTTGAGATGATTGCGGCGTTGAAACCCGATCTGATCGTGGGAACCCGGGAATCAAGCGGTGAGTATTATGACCGTCTGTCAGAGATTGCGCCGACGGTGATGTCGGAGGGTGCTCCCACAACCTGGAAAAGCGGGTATCTCGTACTCGGTAAAGCGATGGACGCGGAGCCTGAAGCTGCGGCGCTACTCGCCGAGTACGAGAAACAGGCACGACGTATCGGTGACGAGATCAACGTGAAGTCATCGAACCCAACTATTTCGGTGGTACGTTTCCAGAACGGGCCGACGAGAATCTTCGCGAACGCGTCCTTCCCCGGCATGGTACTTACCGACGCCGGACTGTCCAGACCGAAGTCACAGCGGGGCACCCAGAATTTCATCAAGATCACTGCTGATCAGGTCGATGCGGTTGCCGCCGACCGGATCTTCATGACGATGAGTCCACTCGGTGGGGAACGTTCCCTGGACAGTTTCCGTGCGACACCCCAGTGGACAGAACTGGATCAGCGGACGGTCATTGCCGATGACGCGGCCTGGATCACCTCTGAGTCTCTCCCCGGTGCGTACGCGATCCTCGCGGAGTTGGCCCGAGCTTTCGATGTGTCCGGCCCCGTCGTTCCCGATGAACTGAAGCCCCGGTAATGGCGGAGGGGACGCGAGCATTCTCCCCCGCATTCCCCCCTTAATCACTAGTTTCGCATGGGGTACCTACCTAAAAACAAAGGGGCTGTTTTCCCGAAGCTCCCCGCATGCCACCTCTCAGATGGCACGATAGGAACCATGACTGAAGCGACACTTCCTTCCCATGACCCCACCACCGGCAGTGAACGACGCCTGGTACGACAGGCCAGCCGCCTGGACAATGTCGTTTACGAGATCAGGGGGCCGATCAGTGCCGAAGCTGAACGCTTGGAGCAACAGGGCGTCGAAATCCTGAAACTCAACACCGGTAATCCGGAAATCTTCGGTTTCGAGGCCCCCAAGGCATCGGTCCAGGCAATCATGGACAACATCGGCCACGCACAGGGGTACTGCACCGCCAAGGGATTGATCCCGGTGCGGGAATCCGTGGTGCGCCGCTACGCTGAGGATCCTAATTTCCCGGAATTCGACGTCGAGGATGTCTTCATCGGGAACGGGGTCTCCGAGCTGATTCTCATGGTCACGGCCGGCCTGCTGAACCCCGGTGACGAAATCCTGGTGCCCAAGCCGGATTATCCCCTGTGGACGGCGGCGACCACACTGAACGGCGGCACTCCCGTGCATTATCTCTGTGACGAGTCCAACGGCTGGAACCCGGATCTGGAAGATCTGCGGTCGAAGGTCACCGATCGGACCCGCGCGATCGTCATCATCAATCCCAACAATCCCACCGGTGCGGTGTACTCCCACGATGTACTGACCGGAATCGTCGATGTTGCCCGGGAACATGATCTGATGCTGTTCGCGGACGAAATATATGATCGCATCCTCTACGAGGACGCCAAACACATCAGCGTCGCCACACTGGCTCCGGATCTGTTGACCATCACCTTCAACGGCTTGTCCAAGGCCTATCTCGCCGCCGGTTACCGCGCCGGATGGATGGTTCTGACTGGGCCGAAGGACCATGCCAGAGAGTTCATCTCGGGGCTGGAACTGCTGGCGGGAACCAGACTGTGCTCCAACGTTCCCGCACAGTACGCGATCCCCGCTGCCCTGGAGACGCACCAGGAGATCTTCGATCTGACCGTGCACGGCGGTCGACTACTCGAACAGCGGAACGTAGCCTACGAGGGAATCAACGCCATCGACGGTCTCAGTACCGTGAAGCCGATGGGTGCCCTGTACAACTTCACCCGCATCGACCGCAACGTGCATGACATCCACGATGATGCGAAGCTGATGCTCGATCTCCTCCGTCAGGAGCACATCCTGATGGTTCAGGGAACCGGATTCAACTGGGATGCACCAGACCATTTCCGTGTGGTCACGCTGCCCTCCACGGCGGAACTCTCCGAGGCCATCGAACGGCTCGGCAACTTCCTCGCGCACTACCGTCAGTGATAATGCCCGCGCCCGTCTCATCGGCGTCCCCCGGACGCCGGCGTGGTGTACGGGCCGTTTTCTCTATCATTGACATCATGCAGCCGGACACATGACCGGCGTCGGCGATCACACCCGCCGGATAATCGCACAAACGACGACGAGATGAGGACCAGCGTGCGGAAAAGCGCCGGATACGACAGCTCCACCCTGACCCCACGGGGCATGTTCGCGACCCTGACCACCCTTACTGTCGCAGGACTTATCGCCACCAGTGTCTACATGTACATCGGTGACGAGGAAGCGGGTGCCGCCACCTCGGGGAAACCACGGGGGGAAACGAGCACGACCTCAACCACGGCACCGGAATCAACGTCGGAGACATCCGGGGAAAGCTCTGCCAGCTCTACCACCTCTTCCCCGGAGAAAACCTCCTCAACCTCCGCGAGTTCAACCACCTCCTCTGAATCTGAATCTGAATCCGCCTCATCGACGACCTCAAAGAGCGGCACATCATCCTCAGCGACTGAACCGACTTCGTCGAATCAACGATCCCCGGAAAGCACCTCGGAAAGCGCATCAAAGACACCGACTTCCTCTACTTCTAAGAGCTCGAGTACACGCTCCAGCGACAGGAACAGCAGCCGCACCAGCGGAACGTCAACAAGAAGCGAAACTCCCGAGCCCACCGCCACTCCCGAGCCCTCCGCACTCGGTGACAAGGCCTACGCTGCGGAAATCAACTCGGGGGAACGACGTACCGCCGATGTCGACGGCACCACCGTCTACTATCCATCCAATCCGGCTGGAGACATCTTCACTGACGACGGTGAAGCACTCACCCCGGACGACGAGAACTGGCTGACCGCCGCCCCCGCCGTCGAATGGCAGCGTCTCAAGGAAAACCCCGCCAGCGACACCGCCTGGGATTTCCCCTTCAGCGCGTCCGATGGCCCGTGGCAGGTCACGGACGGAATCGCACACGGATTCAGCCAAACCCCTCAGGGAGCGGCGCTCGCAATCTGGCACATTTACCAGGGTGTAAACCGCGGTGGAGTCGACGCCGCCCGTACCGCGCGTACTTTCATTCCACCCAGCACCGATCCAGCGCGGCTCGATGCCGTGATCGCTGATCCGTCCCTGATCCCGAATACCCCCGACCACTCCGCAGCCATCCCGATCGCCTACAAGGTCGAATCCTTCGACGGGGAGACCGCTTCCATCGCTTTCGCGACAGCCCGTGACGGCGATGTCGTTTCCGTTGTCACGATGACTGTCCGGTGGATCGACGGCGACTGGCACCAGGATGACCAGTTCATCCGCAACCTTGGTCTCAGCCACATCGACAAGATCGAGGACTGGGCACGCTGGTAGAGCCCACCCAGCCCGCCACCCCGACTACACCGGACCGTGGCGGGCATTTTACTGTTGTCACTGACCACGACACTCCTCCCGAAAATCCAAGGAGCACGCGATGGGCCGACACTCCCGATCCGATACCCACGAGGACCCCACCGAGCACATCGTCGGCCATCTCGCGGCACATGGCATCGGCCCCGATGGAAATCCACTGCCGAAACGACGCGGGGAGAAAAGACCTTTCACCCGTCCTCAGTGGATACTGAGTGTCTTCCTGATCATCACCTTCATCGGCACCATCGTCGGTGTCGTGGCGCTCTGGCCAACCACCGAAAAACCCAACGTCACCCCCTCATTCGAAAACATCTCCTCACTGTCCAAGGAGAAGGTGACCGGCACGGTCGCCCTCATCACCGAGGGCTCCTGCACCTCACCATCCGTCGGCAGGATCTTCGATTCCTCGCCCATCGTCCCCCTCGAGCACTCTGACCGGGTCTGTGAACAGGCCATCATCGACATCACGTCCGGTGTCAACGAGGGGAAACGAACGATGCTCATGCTCTCCGGTCAACCCGGCGACCCTGAACTTTCAGAGGGTGAGAAGATTCTCCTCTATGAATCAACCACCTCAGAAGACACCACCGGATACACTTTCGCCGACTACCAGCGCGGTTCCACCCTTCTCGTCTGGGGATTGATCACTGCCCTCGGGGTGGTGCTTCTCGGTTCCTGGCTGGGTGCGCGGTCCCTCGTCGGTCTCGCGGTCACGCTGGCGGGCGTCGGCGTATTCCTGCTCCCAGCGCTCCTTCGCGGCGGACCACCTCTGGCCCTCGCCGTTGTCTGTGGCTCCGCCGTCCTGTTCGCGGCCCTCTATCTCGTGCACGGGGTGAACTGGAAGACGTCCTCCGCACTCGGCGGCACGCTCATCGCCCTCGGCATCGCCGCAGTCCTCGCTCAGTTCGCAATCAGCGGTACCCAACTCCGTGGCCTGGGGTCCGAAGACAACCTGATGATCCAGCTCTACTTGCCCGACGTCTCCGTCACGGGGCTCATGCTGTGTGGCTTCATCATCGGGTCACTCGGCGTACTCAACGACGTCACCATCTCGCAGGCATCGACCGTCAACGAACTCGCCGCCATCGACCCCAACGCCTCCCCTTGGAGGCTGTTCAAGGGTGCCATCCGTGTCGGCCGTGACCACATTGCCTCCATCATGTACACCCTCGTCCTCTCCTACACCGGCGCGGCACTCCCCCTGCTCCTCCTGCTCACCGTCGCAGACCGACCGTTCGGTGAACTACTCACCGGAGACATCATGGCCACCGAACTCCTGCGCTCCGCCGTGGGTGCCCTCGCACTGACCATGTCGGTTCCAATCACCACGGCAATCGCCGCCTTCACCTGCTCCGGGCGGGGGCATTCCCACGCACACTGAGTTCACCATCACCCGGAAACACGGAACCTCCGGGCGTCGCGTATCTCGGTGGTACCGGTATCAATACCGGCGTCCGATACCGCGGTAATCCCAGCCGGCATCAATCCAGGCTCGCGCGGGAAGGCAGTTGCGGCCGTCGATCATCAGAGGACGATCTGCGTGACATGCCGCCTCCACGGGATCAAGGTCGATGAACTCGCGCCATTCCGTCGCCAGGACGACGGCTTCGGTGAGATGCAGCGCATCGTAGACGGTTGGCGCATAGGTGAGCTCCGGGAGCACCCGTTTCGACGGTCCCATCGCTTGGGGGTCATACACGGTGACATCGGCACCGATTCGTGCGAGCGATCCTGCGATGAACAGGCCCGGGGAATCACGTATGTCATCACTGTCAGGTTTGAAGGCGGCACCGAGGACCGTCACCCGCCTACCCGCAACCGCGCCATCGAAGGAACGGACCACCGTATCAAGGACCGCCCGGCGTTGCCCGAGGTTGATGTCATCGACGCTGCCCAGCAGTGCGGGGATTCCGGTCGCACCGAGTTGTTCCGCACGGGCCGAGAACGCTCTGATGTCCTTGGGCAGGCAGCCACCACCGAACCCGAGCCCGGCGCCGAGGAACTTCCGCCCGATGCGGTCATCGTGGCCGAGTGCGCGGGCCAGATCAGTAACGTTTCCACCGCTCAGGTCACAGATTTCCGCGATGGCGTTGATGAAGGAGATCTTCGTCGCCAGGAAGGCGTTGGCGGCCCCCTTGACCAGTTCCGCAGTCTCAAGGTCCGTGACGATGAACGGCGTGCCCTGCGCCAGGGTCGCAGCGTACACGTCACGCAGAGTGTTCTCCGCGTATCCCGCGTCATCACCCGGCACCCCCGCGACGATTCGATCCGGGTGGAGCGTATCCGCGATCGCATGTCCCTCCCGGAGAAACTCCGGATTCCAGGCGATGCGTATCTCCGTGCTTGGCGCAGCGAGTGCGGAGACCATCAGTTGCAGATCCGCGGCGGTACCGACGGGAACCGTCGACTTCCCGATGATCAGGTGGCGCCCCCGCATCTGCCGAACCAGCGATGTCACCGCGCCGTGGACCTGACTCAGGTCAGCGGACCTTCCTTCAGAGTGCTGGGGCGTGCCGACAGTGAGAAAATGGACGTCTGCGAAACGGGCCGCCGCGGCGATATCCGTGGTGAAATCCAGTCTGCCGGTGGCCAGGTTCGCCGAGAGTTTTTCGGCGAGGCCAGGTTCGTAGAAGGGAACCCGTCCGGCACGGAGTGCCTCGATGCGTTCGTCGCTGATGTCCACCCCCAGCACCTCGTGCCCAAGTTCAGCCATACAGACGGCGTGAGTGGCGCCGAGGTACCCGGTTCCGATGACGGTCAGTTTCATGTCACCAGTTGTACTCTGCGAGTGTGAGGGAAAAGTGAACACTGTTTGAACGACGTATCCCGGCCCCTGAGAGAATTCGGGGGCCGGGATACGGTTGATGAGAAGTACGAAGACGGTCAGTCTTTCGGCATGCTCTTGCGGTAGCAGTAGATCGTGTACAGCGCCATCGACACGATGATGACGGTGATCGCGACAACGACGATCACGCTCATGGTGGGGGTCCACCAGCTTGCGTCTGTGGTCGGCATGTTCCTCCTCCTCTCCTGCATAATCTCTCCCTGACCCGGTGGACGGAACAATGCCGGGTTCGGTGACAGCGGTGGCGTTATTCGATGGGTCACGGTGTCCGTGCCACTGGTGGGGAGAAAACCCCGCGAATCACCACTTATTGTAGCGTCAGCCGACAGCACGGAGCTAACTACGAGGATCAGGAATTCTCTGCGACGAAGTCCCGTGCGATGGTCTCTGGACTGGCTTTCTCCGGGCCGATGTTTCGGATGTTCATTTCGAGAAGCGCCTCGGTGGTGAGATCGGCGTTGATCTTGGTGAGCGCTTCCCGGGCTTCACCAGATACCGCCTTGCCCTGCATCAAGGGGAGAACGTGCTGCGGCAGGATGAGGTTCTCCGGGTCCTCGAGGGTGACCAGATTAATCTCTTCACCATCGGTGTTGAAAGTCGGGGAGGTCGTGTAAACGTTGGCCACATTCGCCTTGTTCGTGGTCAGTGCCGCGATGGTGAGTGGCCCACCTGAATCGGAGATGGGGATGATGGTGAGTTTATCCGCCGGGAGACCGTAGAATTCCTCAAGACCGCTGGGGCCGTAGGGGCGATCCTTGAGTTCCGGGTTGGAGGCGATCCGGATGTCATCGAGGTTCTTCAGATCAGCGATCGTGACCAGCTTTGCTTGTTCAGCGAGCTCCCGGGTGACCCGGTAGGAATCTTTAGACTCACCGGGGGCGGCTTTTCCGGTGGCGAGACCTGCGGGCAGCGCCTTGTTCAGGCCGTTGAGAACCTGTTCTTCGGTCGCCCCGAGCGGAAGCTCCTGGCCCTCGGCGGCCATGAAGTACTGAGCGAGGTTACCGGTGTACTCAGGGACAATATCGACGGAGCCCTCCTGCAGTGCCTTGAGGTAAACGTCCCGGGAGCCGATACCGGACTTAACCTCAACCTCGAAACCGGCGTTACGCAGCGTTTCGGCCCAGATCTGACCGATGATCTCACTCTCGGGGAAGTTCGCGGTACCGATGACGATGCTGTCGGTGGCGTGCTTCGGCTTCGAGTCACCGTCGGTGCTGTTCTCACTCAACGGGTCGGATGACCCGGCACATGCGGCGAGTGGGAGGACCAGGGCCAGCCCGGCGATGGCGATTCCTGCGCGGCGAATGAACTGGTTCTTGGGGAAGGTCATGAAGTGACGCCTTTCGGTCGAAGTCGATGTTGTACACGGGCCAGCGTCATATCCGCTGCGAGTGCGAGCCCGGAAACGAGGATCGCCCCCACGAGCATCTGCTCGTAGTCGCGGAGGGCGAGTCCATCCAGGAGGTAGCGGCCGAGCCCGCCGAGTCCGATGTAGGCGGAAATCGTGGCGGTAGCCAGTACCTGGAGCACACACGATCGTACCCCGCCGACGATCGTGGGGGCCGCCAGCGGAAGTTCGATGCGGGTCATGATCTGACCTTCGTTGTGCCCCATCGCCCGAGCAGCATCAACGACGGGGCCCGACACCGTCGCCACCCCGGAGACGGTCGCAGCGAGGACTGGCGGTACCGCGAGGATGAGCAGCACGATGGTGGAGGGCACGATGGGTAACTGGATTCCGAAGCTGATTTCGAGGGTCAGCCACGTCAGCAGCCCAAGGGACGGCATGGCACGGAGGGCACCGGTTGCCGCGATCACCCCAGATGCGCCTTTCCCCGTATGCCCGAGGAAGAGACCGAGTGGGAGCGCGATGAGCAGTGCGATGCCGACGGCAAGCGCAGAGTACAGGATGTGCTCACCGAGGCGGACGGTGATTCCTCCGGGACCGGGCCAGTTAGATGGGTCGGCTATAAATGAAACAGCTCCGCTGAAATGGTCCATCCTTGTCTCACCTCCCTGCCCAGGGCATGAGCAGGCGGCCCGCGATGACGAGGACGGCATCGAAGAGCAGCGCCAGGATCACGGTTCCGGCGACGCCAGCCATGATCTCGGTGGGGAACGAACGGGCGAAGCCGTTGGTGAACAGGGTGCCAAGAGACTGCACACCAGTGAGCGCACCGACACTGACCAGTGAGATCGTGGATGCGCTGACAACGCGGAGACCGGCGAGGATGATCGGTCCAGCGAGCGGGAGTTCGACGGTGAGGATCTGCCGCCAGGCCGGATATCCCATGGCGACGGCCGCCTGCTTCTGCGGTTCCGGCACCGAGTCGAACGCATCAGCGGTGGTACGGATCTGCAGCGCGAGCCCGTAGAGCGTCATCGCGATGATGACGTTCAACGGAGAGAGCACGGACGTGCCGATGATCAGGGGAAGAACCACGAACAGGGCCAGCGACGGGATGGCGTAGAGCAGTCCAGATGCGGTAACGAGCAGTTCTCGGGAGATTCGGTTGCGGCTCGCGGCCCAGCCCAGAGGAAGCGCGATGATGAGTGACGCGATAATCGCGGGCCAACTGAGGTTCGCATGGGCGAGAGCCAGTTCGCCGATGCGGTCGAGGTTCGTCATGATCCACCCCCAGTTCACCGGACCACCCCTTTGACCCGGCCATGCCGGTCGACGGCGACGGTCGTACCGTTGCGCTCCTGCAGGGTGAGCTCCCGGTCCTGGGTACCGACGAAACTGGCGACAAAATCGCTGGCGGGGTCGGTGACGAAATCCTCGGCGGTTCCAGCCTGCGCAATCCGGGCGCCCATCTCCAGGAGCACGATGGTGTCACCGAGCAGGAACGCCTCATCAATGTCATGGGTGACTAGGACGATGGTCTTGGAGATCTTCGCCTGGAGTTCCAGGATCTGTTCCTGGAGATCCCGGCGCACCACGGGGTCGATGGCACCGAAAGGTTCGTCCATCAGGAGGATGTTCGGGTCGTCCGCCAGTGCCCTGGCAACGCCGACACGTTGTGCCTGACCACCGGAGAGTTCACCGGGGTAACGCTTCGCTAGCGATCCATCGAGCCCCAACAGGTCCAGCAGTTCGTGGGCCCGTTCGCGGGACTGCTTCCGGGAGACGCCGTTGAGCCGTGGGACAGTAGCGATATTGTCAGCGACGGTACGGTGCGGAAGCAGCCCGGAGTTCTGCATGACATAGCCAATACTGCGCCGGAGTTTGACGGGATCGACCCCGGCAAGATCCTCACCGTCGATGAGCACCCGCCCCTCAGTGGGTTCAACCATGCGGTTGATCATCCGCAGGAGAGTGGTTTTCCCCGAACCGGAGCTGCCGACCAGTACGGTGGTGGAGCGCGCCGGAATGTCGAGGGTGAAATCCCTGACTGCCGGGGTGGCTGCGCCGGGAAAGGTCTTGACAACGTGATCGAACTGAATCATTGGAAGTTGAGATACGCCTTTGATGGAGTTGGTCCGCGTTGACCCTGGTATTTCGACCCCAGTTCAGAGGCGCCGTAGGGAACCTCCGCGGGGGACGACATACAGAACAACGCCAACTGGCCCACCTTCATTCCCGGCCAGAGAATGATCGGCAGATTAGCCACGTTTGACAGTTCCAGGGTGATATGGCCGGAGAACCCCGGATCGATAAAACCCGCGGTCGAATGGGTGAGCAGTCCGAGACGTCCGAGCGAGGATTTACCTTCGAGACGGCCCGCGAGATCTGCGGGGAGGATGAACTTCTCCAGCGTGGCACCGAGAATGAACTCGCCCGGGTGCAGAACGAAGGGTTCATCCTCGCGGACCTCGACGAGGCTGGTCAGTTCATCCTGACGCAGCTTCGGGTCGATGTGGGTGTAGCGCGAGTTGTTGAACACACGGAAGAAGCGGTCCATCCGGACGTCGATGCTCGACGGCTGCACGAGGTGCGGGTCGAACGGCTCGATGACGAGATCGCCAGAGTTGATGCGGGCACGGATGTCACGGTCAGAGAGCAGCACAGCACCGAGTCTATCGGTTACCTCCGGATTCGGGATTCGTAGCACGTTCAACTCGCACAATGACATTAAGTGGAAGTTCAACCTCCGGTTGCACTACTGTAGCGTCAGGTCCACCACAATCACCCATTCCTGCCCCACCGGGAGCACCCATGTCCTCCGAACACTCCGACCCCACACCCGACCGGGACCAAGAACAGTCCGCGGGGAAAGCCGCGACCTCGTCACGCACCGTCGAACAACGCAACACCCCGGCAGACGGCGAGCCGCACCCGGCAGTCATGGCCCGGGGCATCTCGGTGCGTGGAGGGGAAGGACCCGTCTACGGCCCCCTCGACGTGGAGATCCCAGGTACCGGGTTGACCGTACTCTCCGGTCGAGGCGGCGGCGGACGAACCGCCCTTGCACTGACGATCTCCGGACGGATGAAACCCCGCACCGGAACCCTCGAGGTACTCGGGGAGACGAAACCGTCGGTGATCCGCAAACGCGTCGCCATCGCTGGAGTGGACGACATCGACCTCCTCGACCGCGACGTACGCATCCACGTCATCCTGACCGAACACCGCGCCTGGTCCACACCATGGCTCATGTGGGCCCCGAGAGCCGACCAGGACTACTACGAATCGGTCTGCCGCCCCGTATTCGGCGAGCGCGATCTCCCGCCCCTCGACGCCTACGTCTCCCAGATCTCCGGCCTCGACCGGCTACTCATCCGGATCGCCCTCGCGCTGCGTCCCGCTAACGGCGAGGAGATCGGCATGCTCGTCATGGACGACCTCGAGCAGGTCCACGAGTTCGATGATCGGCTGATCCTCGTGACTGTACTGAGTCGGCTCGCGGAGGACATCCCCGTCGTCGTCAACGCCGTCAACCGGCTCCCCGACGATTTCCTGCCGGACTACACGCTGATCGAACTGTTCACGGATGCGTCACATCTCCAACCCAGTCACGCCGGTTCCGACCTGAGCCGCATCCACCGCATCGCCAAGGAGGCGGAACTATGATCGCCGGACTCACACTCGGCACGGAACTGCGCCGGTTCCTCCGCTCCAAACTCGGACGTATCGCCATGGTCGTCCTCATGCTCATGCCGCTCATTTATTCGGCGCTGTACCTGTGGGCATTCTGGAACCCCTTCGGACACGTCGACAAGATGCCCGTCGCCTTCGTCAACAGCGACCTAGGCACCAAGGTCGACGGCGAGGAGATCAACGCCGGAAACCAGATCGTCGAACATCTGAAGAATGAGGACCGGGTCCACTTCGACTTCGTCTCCGAGCAGGAGGCCGAGGAGGGTGTGCGGGACGGCAGGTACTACTTCTCGGTTCAGCTAACACCGGACTTCTCCGAGGCGGTGGCCTCCCCCACCACCGGCGACGCCCGCAAGGCCGTCATCCAGACAACGTACAACGACTCCAATGGCTACCTCTCAACACTCATCGGCGAGAACGTCCTGCGCACCATGCTTCCCGTCATCTCCGAGCGCATCGGCGAGGAAGCCGTGGATAAGGTACTCATCGGCATCCAGTCCGCCGGTGCCGGCCTGGAGAAAGCTGCAGACGGTGCCACACAACTGCATGACGGCGCAGAGAAACTCAACGACGGTGCGATCCAACTCAGCGAGGGCGCAGTGAAGCTCAACGGCGGTCTGGACTCTGCACTCGCCGCGACAGGCAAACTCAACGCGGGAGCAATCAAGCTCGATGCGAACGTCGTACAACTCAGTAAGGGAGCGGACAAACTCGCCGCAGGAACCCGGCAACTCAACGACCAGGTCGAGGGCGCGACCGCCAAGCTCACCGCACTCACCAGGGGCGTGGATCAGCTCGGCGGCGGCGTCGACCAGCTCGCCGACGGCGCGGTCCGCATCGACGCCGGGGTGCAACAGCTCAACGCGTCACTGTCCCAGGTCACCGACATCCAGACCACAACATCGACGAACATCCGGCAACTCGCCGACCAACTCCGGCCGATCCCCAACCCCGACGTACAGAACGTGGTTCGCCAGCTCGATCAAATGGCCTTCGACGTCGACCACAACGCACTCGGCCAGAACGCCCCTGCGACCGCTCAGCTCAACGAACTTGCGAACGGCACGAGCCAGCTCGCCTACCAGCTCTCCGACCCGCAGGCCCCGTTCCGCTCCGGCTTCAACCAGTTGACCGAGGGCACGTCCATCCTCCCCGGCAAGCTCGGGGAACTGCAAACCGGCGTCACCCAGCTCAACGACGGTATGCAACTGCTGAACACCGGCCTGAACAAACTCCACCAGGACGGCACCTCCCGCCTGGTCACCGGCACCGGAGAGCTACAGAACGGCCTGCAGAAACTCGATGACGGTGCCGGAAAACTCGTCGACGGCACCACAAGGTTGGTCGACGGCAGCAACCGGCTCAGCGACGGGTCGCACGAACTGGCGACGAAGCTGACCGAGGGGTCCCGGGCCGTGCCGAAGTGGGACACAGAGCAGCGGAAAGGCACAGCGAGTGTCCTCGGCGGCCCCGTGCGACTAACCACCACCAATGACACCGGTTCGCACACCTTCGGCGCCGGGCTCGCCCCGTTCTTTTTCTCCCTCGCCATGTTCGTCGGCGGGCTGATCATCTTCATGATCCTGCGCCCGTTGCAGAATCGGGCCGTCGCCAGTGGCGTCGCGCCGCTACGTGCCGCACTCGACGGGCTGCTTCCCGCAGCACTCATCGCAATCGGGCAGGCCACCGCGATCTTCCTGGTCACCCGCTACGGTGTGGGCCTGGAACCGGTCTATCCGATCGGCCTGCTCGTCTTCTGCATCCTCGTCTCACTGATGTGTACGGCGATGAATCAGCTCTTCAACGCGGCGCTCGGCCCCGGAGCGGGCAAAGTTACGGCAATGGCACTGCTCATGCTCCAATTGCTCTCATCGGGAGGGCTCTACCCCGTCGAAACCCAGCCTGCACTGTTCCAGTGGGTTCACCCGATCAACCCGATGACCTACACGGTCAACGGTTTCCGACAGTTGATGTACGGTCACGTCGATCACCGTTTACCGGAGGCAATCATGGCGGTCCTCCTGGTGTTCATTCTCTCGATATGCCTGACCGCGGTGGTTGCGCGCCGGGACCGAAGCTGGACCATGAAACGCCTGCATCCGCCGATCAAGATCTGACCACGGACCACCATGTTCACGGCCCGTTCAGACCGTGTTATCATGGTCCGGTAGTTGCGCGAGAGCGTGACACCGATGCCGATGTAGTTCAATGGTAGAACTCCTGCTTCCCAAGCAGGTGGCGCGGGTTCGATTCCCGTCATCGGCTCCACTTAGACACCCATTTTGATACAAAGCCCGGCATGGTCGGGTGGCGGATCAAGATGGGTGTTTTTGCTTGTTATTAACGGTGTTGGGCGGTTGTACGGGTTTGTTGGAAGTCGCGTCGTTGGGGTTGTGATAACGGTCCGAGGATGGTTAGGAGGCTCTGGCAGCCTGGGTGGTGCAACTGCGGTGGTTGTCGCTAGAATATTTGGCTTTCGCTAAAAGATTAGGCGACCGCGAAAAGGTTTGATCATTCTGCGCTTTGTCTGATCTGAAGTTTTCTCTGATCGTTTGCGATAAGGAATGTCATAGGGGTTCTTCTTCTATAGACGCGTGGCTAGAGCGCTGTTCGTCTGTGTGCGCATCTTCCTGAACAAGCAGGAGGGCATGTCCGTCGCCGACATCGACACTATGCTGAACAAGAAGTCCGGCATGGCGGGCCTTTGCGGCCTGACCGACATGCGCGACGTCGAGGCCGCCGTCAACCCGAGTGATGAGAAGGCCACGCTGGCCCACAAGGTGTACTGCCGTCGCATCGCCAAGTACATCGGCGCCTACGCTGTGCTGCTGGGAGGGCTCGAACCATCACCTTCACCGCCGGCATCGGCGAGAACGACGACATGGTCCGAAAGGGCGTGCGCGACTACCTCTGCATCTTCGGTGTCGAGCTGGACGAGGCCGAGAACCGGAAGCGTTCCGGCGATCCCCGCATGATCTCCACCGACGCCTCCAAGGTCAAAGTCCCGGTCGTTCCCACGAACGAAGAGCTCTCCATGGCCCACCAAACCTCAAGGTCGTCAGTAGTTCCTAGAGACGCCAGAGCGCCCAATCCCGGAAGGGGCCGACCGCTCTGGCGCTATCGATCATCGAACGATGATGTCCTGCGAGCTCGCGTCGGTGCTGACCGGGGAAGCACCCGCCGTCTCGGGCACCGACGCCGGCTGTGCCTACTTTGTGCGGACGCGCTCACGCGCCCCTGCACGGAGACCCCACGCCGCCAGCGCGGCGGCCCCCACAAGCATGATCACGTAGACACCGGAGTTATCTGCCCTCAGAGCCAGAGCTCCCACCGCCCCACCGACGTAGATACCCACAGATCGCATAAACGCAAACAGCCGACCCTGCACCGCCTGCTCTGCGCCGTCAAACAGTTCCAACGACTTGGCGGGAACGACCACGGACACCGCACCCGCAACAGCCACCAGCGCCCCGCACAACGGGACCTGCAGCCACCACCAACCGAGCGGACGGAGCACCAAGGACACGATCGCGCTGGCTGCTGCCAGACCCGCCGACAAGAGCAGCGTCTTGGCAGCAGACATGTCGTTGGTCGCCCCGGTCACCGGCATCTGGATCACCAAGATCAAGCCGGCGAGCACCCCGAAGGAGACCCCGCCAAAGGCGATGGGAAGTCCGTCGTGAAGAACCCACTGGGTGGGGAGGACGCTTTCCGTCAGCGCGCCGAAGAACACCAGCGACGCCAGGTAATAGAGGGAGAACTCGAGCACCTTCACCCGCACCAGCCCCCGCCTCCAGGATGCGCGGCCGGAAGGCGACTTCTCGTCGACAGAGTCATCGACCTCGACCCGGTAGTTGTTCATCATCGCCAGGGCCAACGCGAGCAGGCCGAAAGTCACCGAATTTGCAACCATCAGCCCGGCGATGGCCGGCTCTCCGCCCCACATGATGAGGAGAGCCCCCAGCCCGGTACCAACGAACACCGCGAGGTTTCCCCAAAGGTATCGCAAGGAGAACGCGTACGGTCGGCTCCCCGGCTCCGTGACGCGCATCTGCAGGTTGAAGCGGATGGAGAAGAAGAGTCCGTTCCCGACGCCGATCAGGATTGCGGCCGCGACGACGGTCGCGGGGCCCGCGAAAATCAGCGCAGCCCATCCGAGCGCCTGGAACAGCGCGCCGAGGACCGCGGTGTCTCGGAGGCCCGCCCGCTTCTCAATGCGCGGCGTGACCAGGCTCTGGATCACGAGGTCCACGACAAGGATCGTCATGAAGTAGGTCGCCGGCGCCGTGCCCCCGAGCCTATGGCCCAGAAACAGGATCAGGTAGGGCCCGGCCATTCCACTACCGATGGCGTTAACACTGTTTGCCGCGATGAGGATCTTCGCGTCTCGCCCCAGGGGTGGAACTCCTACGGGCCGTTGCCACAATTCTCGAAGACGCGTCACGCGGATTCACCCGCCAGCCGGTCGAAGTCCGTCTCGTTGCATATCTGCTTGAAAGCCCGCAGCCCCAACGTGACGCATTGTGGACGGCTCATCAGAAGATCCTTGCCCATCTGCTCACCCAAGAAGTCAGGGGTCAGGGCGAGACACTCCTCACGCGACATCCCTTCAGTGGCCTCCAACAGCACCAACGTGGCTGCCCTAGACAGCGAGCACCCGGCGGCCTGGAAGAGCAACAGCGCTTGCGACCCATCCATGCGAACCATCATCCGCTGGCGGTCCCCACAGCCCGGGTTGAGCACCGAGACACCACGATTACCATGGGCCGCACCCCCGTGGACAGGGGCCTTCACATGGGCGTACAGGAAATCCTGATCGATCATTTTTGCCCTCGCGACGTACTGGAGCCGTCGGCTCTCTCGGTCAAAGTTGGAGACGGCAGACTCGAAGTCGCCCAGCACCGAGACGAGTTCCATGTCCGCATCTGCAAGCATGCGCTTGAGTTCGGTCGTCGTGTACAGCCTGACGCGGTGGAAATACGTCTTCATCTGACCCGCAGGGTCGAACAGTCTCAACCAGCAGTCCTTGTAGCCGGTCTCGAAGTCGAAGTTGAAGTGCATCATGTAGTGATATCCGCCGACCTCGGTCCAGCTCCTGACCACGAAGTCACGCACCAACTGCTCGCGGTTGGGAAGGTCCATCACGAAGATGCCGCCCTCCCGGAGGCTGGCACGCACATTGTTCAGCACCTCCTGATTCTGTTCGTCCGTGCCGTAGCCGAACGAGGAGAACATGCTGATGGCCATGCCCATCGGTTCCGGTGCGACGAAGTTCCCCGCGTCGGCACAGACCACCAGTTCAGGAGAATGCCCATGCTCAATCAGATTTCCGCGGCAGATCTCGACGCTGTCAGGTTTGATCTCCATCCCGACGGCGGTGAGTCCCGAGTTCAGGAGCGGAACCAGGTGCCGATCACGACCGCACACCACATCGTAGACGGACCGGATCCCGTTATCAGCGATCAGGGACTGAAGGAAGTCCAGCTCGACCTGGATGACCCCGGTCGAAGAGCAGGACCAGTCGGACAACCGCCAGAAGCCCTCGCCGAAGTAGTCCAGATAGCCGTCTTCGACGAAGTCGAACTGAACGCTCGGAGTTGCGCAGGTGGAGCGACGAATAGGGTGAAGCTTCTGATCAGTCGACATCGTCAGCGACCCCGAGGTTGGTGAACGTCTGGCACAGCTCGCACAGGCCGCTCGCCTCCGGCAGGGCACCCGGACCCACCTGGAAACTCATCTCGCAGCGCTTGCAGACGCGGAACTCCGGCATTCGAACGTACGACTCGAAGAGCCGCTGTTGACCCTCCATCATCTGGAAGGAACTACCGGGCAGGATGGTCTCCATCGTCTCGGCGATCATGTAATGGGCGTCTCGCACGAGGGAACCGCGCTGGAAGGTCACGGGAGATCCCTGCTTGTTGCTGTCGGGGTAGAGGGCCTCCAGGTAGAGCGTCAGCTCCTTCTTGCCGATCGGCCACAGCGGGTAGATGAACTCGATATCGTTCTGCATCCCCTTGTAGCTGCCGCCGAAGGGGAACCCGACGAACATGCTCTTCACGATCGAGGTCAGGATGTCTTCGCGCATGAGGCCGAAGCCGACTTTCTTGATGCCGTCACGACGCGCCACGCGCTCTACGGAGCTGCGCATCATCGAGTGCGAGGCAGCGATCAGGTAGGAGGGATCCACCTTGTCGCACACCTGCGACAGCGCCTCACGAGGCGTCACCCGGAGGCGGTAGGCAGACACCAGCTCGTCATCTTCGACCAGGGTCAGCGGGTGTTCGAAAGTCTCGGCCATCTTGATGGCGTACGAGGTCTCCGCCGGTTTGGAGAAGGCCATCACGTGAACGGCACTCAGCGAGTAGTCGGGCAAGCGGTGCTTGGTGCGGGAGAGGAAGTAACCTAGGGCCAGGCTGTCCTTTCCGCCCGAAACGGCGAGCAGGACTTTGTCCCCGTCCTCGATCAGGTTCTGGGAGATCGTCCCATCGACGAACATCTGCTCGATCCACTCGACGAACTCCTCCCGCCCGAAAACGATCTGGGTCGCGTTGTAGTCACCACCCTTGGAGTGGGCGAAATGACGCTTCGTGTAAAAGGGCTCAGCCGGAATTTCAACGCCCGCGTCGGGAGTCGCGCGGCTCTGCCACAAACCGTTCAGCGCGAGAATGTCGGGGAGGTGGTACGCCCGGACCATGTGAACCTTGTAGTCATGGGCGGGGTCGTAGACCTCACGCCAGTCATCGACGACCTCGCCGTCCTTGCGGACGATCACGGCATCGAAGGGGATGTGATTCCTGGCGATGACTTCACGAATGATCTCTCGAGGCTCGATGTCCAGATGGAACTTGCGATCGAGGCGATCGAGAAATTCGATGTACATTTTTGATCCTAAATCTGGGGCGTGCCGAAGACGGGCAGGGTTAAGACGCTGGTGCAGCAGGGAGGTGGGGGCCATCTGGACGAGGCGACCCCCACCCGAATTACTTAGAGGTGGGCGACGATGTCGCCGGCGCTCGCGCAGAAGAAGCGCTCGCGCCGGAGGTTCTCGGCCACGTTCTGCATGATGTCGAAGAGCGAACGAGCGCCGGCGACATCGGTGGGGAGGAACTCGGCAGAGAGCACGTCCTCAGCGTTGCTGAAATCGCGGATCTGCAAATGCATGGGAATCATCTGAATCCCCTTAATCGGCAGGCAACCGAAGCTGCTTGATTGGGGTTCACCCAAGTGATGGGATTCCGCCATGGTATCATCAAACGGGCTCACGCCGATGTAAAATGTTTGGAGAGTGCACCTTTGGCCAGTCCCACGGTTCAGCACCCCCTGACACGAGCCCGATCGGGCTTAAAGTAGCTCAACGCATCCCCTTGGACGATATTTGCCTCCGCTACACCCCGGGCAGCTCGCGCCACCGGCGCATCCAGTTCCACCTTGAGGAAATCCGTGAGGATGCCCACCAGATTCGCGTGGCACTCGGCGGTGTTGTCTGCCAGCAGCCCAATGCCGTAGATACTCATCAACGTCAGCAGCGTGTAGTGCTCCTTCTCGAAGGGGCTCGCCTTGTAGGTGGCCTGGACCGTGGTAAGTTTCCGCCGCAGTACCACGACGAGGAAGTTGCCGCTTCCGCAGGCGAGCTCACAGACCGTATCAAGTTAGATACAACGCCTTGCGGGTCATGCGCGACGATGATGGGATGAAGCTGGCGCGTGACTTGGGGAAACGCGGGATATTGCGAGCCGGTTGACGGTCCAAATGGATGGCTCGGTTCCAAAGGTTGGCGTGTCCCGGAGGCATCGTGAGGTGGCGTGAACCACGCTGGGCGACGTTGATTGTGGAGCGCCAAAAGGTATTGCCGCCAGCGACTTGCTATTAGCCCTGATCAAAGCGTGTATGTACGTAACGCAAAGACAGGAACAGCAGACCCTCAGCTCGGCCAGAACCATAAATATGCCCACCGGCACCACCAACGCTTTTCCCGGGATCGACAAGCCAGCGAACGTTTTCCATCGCAATTGACTCATCGCCCGACTCAACCTCACCCGCCCAGGGGTCTCGAGAATGGCGGGAACCATGCACTACTTCCAGGTGAAGGTCTTGCGGGTGATGAGGTAAAAGACGAGCGTGACGCCCACCAGATAGAGGCATCCCAACCCGGCATCCCACCAGGTTCCGACGTCCAGCACAGGCTTGAAGAGCGCCACGCGGAGATGGTGGATCGGCGTGTACGGGGCGAGCGTGACCACCCAGTCAGGCAGGACCTCGAGCGGCATGACCGCCCCACCGACGAACCCGAGGGGGATGATGATGAGGTTCGAGAGCATGGAGACGGCGGCGATTGAGGGGAAAACGATCGCCAGCAGCACCCCAACGAAGTAGAAGAGAAGATACCCGAGGAAAAGCGGGACGAGGCCGACCGGGGCGAGGGCCTCCGGATTCATCCCCACCCACGGCGTGAGGGCCAGGAGGAACACGACAATCACCTGGGCGATCATGAGCAGGGCTCCGACGAACGCCTGGGAGGTGAGGATCATGCCCGTGGAGATCGGGAAGGCTTTGAGCACCTGGAACATGCCGTTCTCGCGCCAGGTGGCCAGGTGGAGCGCCCCGGCGAATATGCCGACGTAGGCGACCCCGAAGGCGATGACGTTCGCCGCGATCTGGCTGACGTAGTCCATGGACGGGTCCGGCGCGGCGTCGCCGAAAGCCCTGACGAGAACGATGAGAAGGACCGCGGGGATGAGGAAGGTCGTGGCGAGTGTTGTGCTGTCACGCAGGTCCGATTTCAGAAGGACCCGGTTGAGCGAACGTATCGACGTCATTGTTCGATATTCCTTCCCGTGAGCTTGAAAAAGACATCCTCGAGGCGGCCCTGGCTGATCCGGGCTCCCGCACAGTCGACGCCGGCCCCGCTCAGCGTGACGAGGGCGCGCGCCGCGTCTTCGGTGTGCACGAGGATGCCGTCGTCGGACAGTTCAACGCGGTCGAAAATGCTCTTAATCATCGCCGCCTGGGGCACGGCCGCCGGCAGCAGGACGGTCGCCCCGAGCTCGGCGCCGGAAATGAGGGAACGGGGGGACCCGGTCGCGATGATCGTTCCACTATCGATGATCGACACGACGTCGCACAGTCGCTCCGCCTCCTCGAGGTAGTGGGTCGTGTAGAGCACCGTCAGTCCGTCGGTGAAGTCCGTGTCCCTCAACAGGTCGACGAGGGATTTGCGGGCAACCGGGTCGAGTCCGGCCGTCGGCTCATCGAGGAACAGAACCTCGGGACGGTGAACGAGAGCCGAGGCGACCGCGAGGCGCTGGCGTTCGCCACCCGACAGGTTCTCGCACTTTGTGTCGGCCACCTGCCCCAGGTTGAGGGCATCAATGACCGTGCTGACGTAGGTTCGGTCAGACCCGAAAATATCGGCGACAGCGTGCAGGTGCTCGATGAGCGACATGCGAACGAAGAAGGCGGGACGCTGGTGCTGGATTCCGACGCGGCGAAGCAGGTTCGCGTTTCTCGGCCACGGGTTCGTATCGAGGAGTCGCACGGAACCTTTAGTCTGCTGAATAAAGCCGAGAAGAGTGTTGAAAAGCGTCGTTTTTCCCGCGCCGTTCGAGCCGAGGATTCCGTGGAAGGATCCCGATGCCACCTCGAGCTCAAGGTCGTTCAGAATCGTTTTGCTACCGAACGTGACGTTGAGCCCCGTTGTCGATACGGCGATGGTCATTAATGTTCCGTTCTTTCGTGTGTAGGCGGGCAGAGGTGGGCGCGGCAGTTCACGCGGGTCTGCCGTAGGAACGGGTGACAGTGGTTACGCAGCCTGGTCGGCTGCTGTTGCCATGATTGTCTCAAACTCGATGCAGGTCAACCGTTCGAGCCGTTTCTGCGTCCGCCTGGGACAGCTACGCCTCGACGCAACACTTCGTTCTCTTGCTCCATCAAGCCTATGGGCCGGTGGGCCCATGCAGGGCTACGCCTCCATGATGGTGGTTTCCGGTTCATGCTCACCGGTGTCGATGCAGCCCTGGCGCAGCCATCCCAAAGTCTGCATCCAAACGGGTCTCTAAACATCCACTGAAACACCCCGGATACACGACGAGCATCCGGGTAGGTTCGCGTCGGCCAGTGCCCGCCCACATACCGGGTCAAGGACGACAGGCAACGGTGAAAAATGATCCCGCATCCGCCCACCCCAGCTCCGGACAAATGGCGCGCCCTCGGTCCGTGAGGAGCCGAGATCCGTGCTTCCACAGTAAATATGCAGCTCTCCTGGACATGGAAACTGACATCAGACGCCACCACTACCCCCATACTAGGGGAGCGCAAACCTGGCCAATGTCTCCACTTGGGTTCGTTTCCAGCACCACAACGAAAACTTAACAACTAATCAGAATTGCAACCGATATTCGTTGCCTCATGTGTGATACTCGAACTTATGTCAAGCCAACCGCGAAGCCGCCCTGCCGCACTGGGCACGGAAATCGCCGCAAAATTGCGCGAAGCTCTCGCCAGACGCCAGGTGACCCAGGCTGAACTCGGTAAACGGGTCAGCATCTCCACCAGTCAGATCAGCCTCTACCTCCGGGGCAGGCGATCGATGTCCCTCGATGAATTCAGCAATATCTGCGCCGCCCTCGACCTCTCCGCCGATGAGATCTTCAGTCAGGCATTCCTGGTCACCAATGACCAACGCCCCGATCGGAATCAGGGTCAGCCGCAACGAATGATGGGGGAGGGATCGTAGACGGTGGTCTGACTTTGCCTGTCTATCTCCACACCATCCAGATTACGGATGATCCGGGTATCCGACGTGGTGAAGCCCGGGGCGCCTGATGAAGGAACGCAGCCCTTGTCCGTGAGGGTGATCTGCTTAGGGGACGTCTGGGCCCACCTACCTCCGGACTGGGACTCCACGGTTACCGTCTTGACCCCGGTCATCCGCACGGTGACCGAATTGTCCCCGGTGCTCGCGTTGATCATGACGGGGTAGGGGGAATTGTTCCGGAACTGCAGGTCGATCAGCCCCTCGTACACGGTAGCCTCCCGCCCCGCCGGATACCGCGAGATGTAGTAGCTGTGGGGTGTGTGCGCCACATCATCGAAGCCCGCGAAGTACGCCGCGTTGTAGAGGGTTGTCGCAAACTGGCTGATTCCACCGCCGACGGCCGTGTCCGCGTGACCATTCAGGATGATGCCTGACTCCACGAATCCCTGAGCGGTGCCCCGAGGCCCGGTGTACCCATTCAGGGAGAACACCTGACCCGGCGCGACGACGGCGCCGTTCACCATCTCTGCGACCCGACGGATGTTCACGCCCGAGGCATAGGAGAAACCGGTGGTGGTGAATTCACTGACCGTTTCATCGAAGGTCGCTCTTTCGGCGTCCTCCGTCGTGAAGCTCGCTGATTCAGCGGTGTAACTGACATCGAATTCCTTCGGAGCCGAGCCCGTGATCCGGTCCGGGAGGCCGTCGACCAACTTATCCCAGTCCAGTGCCCGACCATCGGTATGCGGCGTGACGCTACGCCCATCTCCGGTGAACGTGATGCGGGCGTTTTTCACCGGAATCTCAGTCCCCGCGAGATTCTCGGCGAGAATCTCGCGGGCGCGCTGGGTGTTCACATCAGTGTGTAGTGCGGTGCCTTCAGGTCGAAAAGTGACCACCTCTCCCATGCGCTCAACGGGAATGATTCCGTCGACGCCATCTGCACCGTGCGCGACCACGGGACCGGAGAGCGCCCGTGCGGCGTCACCACCGACAACGTTCTTGACCGCAACCGCACCGATGACCGGTTCGGTCTCCTCAACTTTCACCTGTACCCCGTCAGGGTTAAGCCAGTCGGCGGTGAGCCGTTTCCGTAGTGTCTCCGGATCAACACTCTGTCCGGAGGCTGGCTCTGTCACCCGTGCCTCGCCGGACTCAAGATGAACCTCTCCCTCAGTAGGCTGGATCATGAGTTCCGTGGTGAGGCGCTCAAGCTCAGGGGCGAGAGCCGCATCATCGACATCACTGACGATGCCCACCTCACGTTCTCCGATCAGGCCCCGGAAGCGGGCGATGGGGTTGAGCGGTTGCCGTCCTGCGGCAGTCACCGTGGCTTCCCAGTCGGGGCGCAATCCGGCCGTCGACGGGTCCACGACCGCTTCTGCGGCTCCCGCAGTCACCGCGACCGGAGCCGCGAGAGAATCATCAAGTTCCGTGGACAGTAGGTGTTCTGCATCATGTGGTTTCATTCCCCCTATCGCGATGCCCGCGACAGTGACGCCTCTGGGAACCTTGTCCCTGGTGAGGAGGTAATCAACGGTGTAGACGGCACCCGCGAGAATGAGGACACCCATGATGGCACCGAGAATGACGGCCCATGTCCGACGTCCAGAAGCTGTAGCGTTCTCGGCGGGGACTGGGGAGACGGGTTCAACGGTATGCACAACGAACACACTATCCACCGGTTGGTTCGGCTGCGACTTCCTTGCATCCCAGCAACCCCGGCGTTATGGGAACGTTACCGGCATGCGATGGTGCCACGGGTTTTTCAGAGACGCCCGGGGCCCAGATTCTGCAGTTGAACCCTCAGTGCGGAAGCGTCTAGTTGTTCCTCCTGGAACTCCCCTGCGGTAACCGCACGGTCCACCGTGTCCACAGCAGCGACGAGGTCATCAGTGGAAATCCACAGGGCAACGTCCGCTCCCGCACGCAGGGACTCGAGAACCGCCTGCGGAGCGGTGAGAAGAGTGTTCACGGCCATCATGCCGGAAAGATCGTCGGTGTAGATGACCCCGTCGAATGGTTCTCCACCCGGGTAGTCCCCGCGTCGCAGAAGTTCATACACGGCCGGGTTAAGCGTCGCGGGTAGACCTTCCTCCCCCAGTCCGGGGACGATCATGTGTCCGATCATCACTGCACCCGGTGCGGCGGCGAGGACGGGACCGTAGGGTTTCAGATCAAGTTCCTTGAGCGCTTCAAGATCCGGGGTGAGCACCTGATCATAGTGACTGTCTCCGGTGGCGTGACCATGCCCGGGGAAGTGCTTGAACACCGGTGTGATCCCCGCATCCCGGAGCCCGTTGGCAAACGCGGAGGCGTATTGTGCCGCCCGGTCAGGGTTCGATGAAAAACTGCGGTCTCCGATGGCCGCGGAAGCGGGTTCCCCGGTGGTGTCCAGGACGGGGGCAAAATCAACGGTGATCCCGGCACCCGCCAGCTTGGTACCCAATTCAGCGGCGAGAGCACGAACCTGCTCCGGGGTCATGGTCTCCGCCATTGTCCGTGGCGAGGGAAGATGCCCGAAAATGCCCGGTTGCCTGACGACGCGTCCACCCTCAGCGTCGATCGTGACCGCGAAAGGCCTCTTGATGACGTCCCGGAGCGCCGCGATGTTACGGTCCGAACCGGTGAGGAGCGAGGGATCCGTCCAGGACCCGATGAAGATTCCGCCCGCACCCTGTTGGAGGGCGAACAGGGCGTCATCGTAGTCCCTGACACCCACCGTCATCAGGGAGGCTATGCGTGCGCGCCGGTCCTCCGGGACGTTCTTCTTCGCCACTGCGACAGGGTCGGTGAGATGTTCAGGTGCCGGTGGTAGGGACGGCACGGCCTCCACCACCGGTGGTAACGGTGGCCCCTGGACCCCGGTGCCCACACTGATGACGGGATGTACGGAATCCGGCGCATCCTGTGCGGGAGCAAAGCAGGCGGACAGTCCGAACACGACGACTCCCACGACGGCAGTAGCCCATGCACGTACGGATACGACGGCATCGCACGTTGTCCGCATGTTCTCTCCTTTTTCACAGGGTTACGTTCCACAGTGTGCCGGAGCACCCCGCCTGACGCGAACCTCGCTCCGGTCGACAACGCTACCCACCCGACTAGGATTGTGGGCCACGGACCGAGGTGGAACACCCGATCCCACCTATCGACAGCCAATTCGAGGAGCTCACACCATGCCGGAGTCCGATCCGACCACCATGCTCATCGCCTATGACGGCTCCACTGAGGCGCGCCGGGCGCTGACCTACGCCGCAGAATTGCTCTCCCCTAGGCATGTGCAGATCATCACCGCCTGGGAGCCAATGCAACGCCAGGCGGCTCGAGCTGCGGGAGCTCCCGGGGTCTCCGTCGTGGATTGGAGTGCGGACGATGGGGCAACGGACCCCGCGCACGATGAGGCACTCGCCATCTGCCGCGAAGGCGCAACGATCGCGGAATCGCTGGGCCTCATCGCCCACGCGCACCTCGTCGAGTCAACGGGCGCGATCTGGTCGGCGATCGTCGACGCCGCTGAACAGCTCCACCCTGACGTCATCGTCACCGGCACCCGGGGTAACACCGGTTTCCGGTCACTGCTCCAGTCATCCACCGCCGACAACGTTCTGCACCACGCGGGACTCCCGGTGTTCATTGTTCCCCCGTTGGAGGAGGATAATGAGTAACTGGTAGTCTCTGCTTTTGTCTCCGACATATCCCGCCCCCACGAGAGATCACGGCAGTAACTACCCATGGCATTTGATTCAGATTCCGATACGCGACGCACCCTCGGCCCAGCGTTGGCCAGCGTCGTGGTCGGTGTGATCCTCGGCGGCGCTGCGGTCATCGGCGTGGCGAAGCTCTCGGGGCAGGACCAGATTCCGCAGGACCAGGTCATCAGCAGTGATGAGGCTCTCCTCGGTGGCGCGGAGTACGGCTCCCGCGAGTAGCGCGTGCGTATCGACGCCCGCCCCCATCTCACCGGTTGGCTACTACTGGGGTTACTGGCCTTCCTGCAGTCTCCCGGGCGCACCGTCGCCGACACCAAACATGACCTCGCCGCCGATCCGGCCGGGTTCCTAACCCAGGCCACCACAGCGTGGTCGGATATTTTTCCCCTCGGGCAGGTGCAGAACCAGGCGTACGGCTATCTTTTCCCGCAGGGCCTGTTCTTCGTGCTCACGAATCCGCTCCCCGACTGGGTGGCGCAACGGCTCTGGTGGATGGTGGTCTTCGGGGTGGCTTACTCCGGCTTCCTCCAGCTAGTCCGCGGGCTCGACGTGGGTAGCCCGGTGTTCCGGGTGCTCGCCGCAGTTCTCTACGCCCTCTCTCCCCGGATGCTGACCACCTTGGGCGCGATCTCCTCCGAGTCCTGGCCGGTGGCTCTCGCCCCGTGGATCCTCGCTCCCCTCGTCATCGATAGGCTCACCGGCCGACGGGTCGCGGCGTCTGTGCTCGCGGTCGCCTGGCTAGGGGCCATCAACGCCACGGCGACGCTCGCGGCGTGTGTGCCCGCCGGGATCGCCTTGGCGTGGTGTGTTCTGCATAGACAGCCCGGCGCGGTCCGGATGGGCGCGGTCTGGGGCGTCGGCTGCGCGGCGGTGTCCGCCTGGTGGATCATCCCGTTGCTCGTGCTTGGACACTACGCGCCACCGTTCACGGATTTCATTGAGAACGCTTACGTGACCACCCGGTGGTTGAATCCCACGGAGATTCTGCGGGGGACGACGAGCTGGGCGCCGTTCGTCGACACTGAACGGGTGGCCGGGAACCTCCTGGTGACCTCCCCGGTGTTCATTCTGTTCACCTCCGGTATCGCGGCGCTGGGCCTCGTAGGACTCTGTCGGCCTCTTCCCCGGCGCGGCCTGTGGGTGGGGATGCTGCTCGTCGGACTGGTGATTCTCGGTGCAGCGCACGGCCCGCTGGGCCCGGAGATCCGGTCCTTCCTCGACGGGCCTGGCGCGGCGTTGCGTAACATCCACAAGTTCGACCCCGTGGTGCGGCTCCCGCTGCTCGTCGGATTCGCGGCCCTCGGTCGGGTACTGCCGGTGCCGTCGACACGCGCAGAACTAGTGTATCCGGGGCGTCGACACGCGGCCGCCGCCCTCGTCGCGCTCGTCGCGCTCGGTGCGTATGCCCCGGCGCTCAGTGGTCGGCTCGCCCCCCGAGGCGGCTGGACGGAGGTGCCCGCGTACTGGCGGGAGACCGCGGACTGGCTGAACGCCCACGCACGCGACACCCGGACGTTGATCCTGCCGTCGACGTCCTTCGCCCGGCAAGACTGGGGGTGGACTCGCGATGAACCACTGCAACCGCTGCTCGATGTCCCGTGGGTCGTCCGGGACGCGGTCCCACTCGTTCCTCCGGAGGCGATCCGTGGTCTCGACGGTATTGATGCGGTACTGAGTTCCCCGGCCATCGATCCCGCGGACGCGATTCACGCCATCCGCAGACTGGGGGTCGGAATGATCGTGGTGCGCAATGATCTTCCCGATGCGCCCGCCGGTGATCTGGTGGAGCGGCTGAGGGACAGTGGCGCTGCCGCACACGACTTCGGCCCAGTCACCGTCTTCGAGGTTGATCCCGGTCTGAACATGACCACGACCACGGATGCACCTCTCCGGGTCGCCGGGGGCGGGGAGTCACTCGCGCTTCTCGACGCCCTCACCGGCCCCGCCGCACGCGCCCTCGTCGACGGCGACGCGGAGGTCGTCACCGACACCCCGCAGCTCGTCGCCCGCAACTACGGCACGGTGCGGGACGCGGTCTCCGCGCCACTGGCCGACCCTTCGGAGGGTAAAGACGTGCGCAATCCGGTGCCCGATTATCCTTCGATCGGACCGTTGACCCGCGTCACCGAACAGGGTGGAAGCGTCCGAGCGTCCTCCTCGGCGGCGAACGCCACGAGCTTCGGTGGAGCAGACCCGGGTGCGTCGGTTACCGCCGCCGTCGACCGCGACCCCACCACCGCCTGGTATCCCACCCCGGGCCGCCAGGCAGGCGAGTGGATCGAGATCACCGCCGATCACCCGGTATCCGATCCGGTGCTACGGATCACCGCCACCGGTGCCGACGTGGATGTGACCGTCAGCGCCGGAGACGCGAGCGTCGACACCCGTCTGGTGGCCGACGAATCCACCCGGGTGCGGGTTCCCGGTGGCCCGACCGACACCGTCCGCGTGACGCTCAGCGCATCGCGGGACCGGGCGGGAATCGCCCGGATCGCACTCGACGGTGCACCCATCCGCCGGACCGTGACGGTACCGGACACTTCCCCGGATGCGCGGCAGTTCCTCCTCCAGCGGATCACCACCGGGGAGGACGTCCTCGACCGTGTTTTCACCGCCCCCCGGGACATGACCCTGCTCCTCGACTCCCCCGACTGCCGGGATCCGCGACCCGTCGACGAGGACCCCAACCACGGGATCACGCTCGCCGATCAGGCGCGGGAACGCAGCATCCGGATTGACGGCGCATTTGTATCATGCGGAACGGTACACCTCGCAGCCGGGGAACATCATATCCGCACCCGACAGGACTGGACGCTGCTCACCGAGGAAGGATTCACCGGCGGCATCACACCGGTCAGTGTGGGGCGTGATCTCGCACCGGCGGACACCGACCGGCTGCTCATCACCGGGCGCGCCGCCCTCGACGGGCTGACCGCCACCGTCGGCGGTACCGCGGTGGACGCAGACGTGATCGATGCGGCGACCCGATCCTTCCACGTCCCGGCGGGGGTGTCCGGCGCCGTGGAACTGCACTTCGCCGGAGACACACCCTACCGGGCGGGACTCATCGGCGGCGCCGTGGCCTGGCTCTGCGCCGTGGTGCTGTGCGCACTCGCGGTGATCCGCAGCCGGGAGAACTTCGTGCCCACCCTGGACACCGGCCACTCGAGGGCCCTTCTCACGCTCGGCGGTGCGGTCACTCTCTGGCTCGTCGGCGGCTGGTTCGGGCTTCTCCTCGGAGTGGCGACGCGGGCGGTGGTGCGGTACACCCTGATCCCGGCGTCCGTTCTCGCCGGTGGTGGGGTGGCCCTGGCCGGGATGTGGCTCGCCCACGCGCCCTGGCCGCAAGGTGGCTACGCCGGGGACGCATCCTTCGTCGGGCTCGCCGCCCTGGTCTCGGTGGCGGCAGGGATATCGGCGGGGAACTCCCGACCGAGATAGCGCCGACATCCGCACAGACAAACGCCCCCGGGCAGGCGCTTTATCGGCGCGTCCCCGGGGGCTTACGCCGCCAATACTAGCTCAGATCCCCGGCCCGAGCAGTAGTTGATGATTGCTCCGGTGTGCATACGTCTGGTTCAACGGACGGACCTCCCGTGGATTCCCTCCCGGTCGTCGTACCTTTCCGCCGGGTCATGATTCGCCGGGTCATCGTCCGGGCCGGTTCCTCCACGAGTACGTACATGGCAGCCGACACCGGGATCGTCACCGCGATGGTCAGCACCGCAATCAGTGCGGTGTGCCCGGTGAACGGAGAGATACCTGTCAGCGGGAACATAAGCTCCAGCACCGGCAGGTGGACGAGGAAGATGGAGTAGGACCAGCGTCCGAGCGCCTGGAACACCGGCGTCGTCAGTAACCCCTCCCTGGGCGCCAGGGCGTAGGGCAGGACGACGGCAGCGGTGAACACCGTGCCTGCCAGAACGCGGAGCACAAACTCGTCCGGTTCCGGGTGCACGAGGCCAACCGGCCCGTACCAGGGTTGGGCCGCAACCCACAGGGCCACAGCAGCAACGCCCCACCACACCGGCCGTCGGCCCAGCGCACGAAGCACCCTCCGGGGAACCCGGCCCTCCACCTCGGCGGCAAACATTCCGACGGCAAACCAGCAGGTGAATGCTGGGGGGAGGATCTGAAGGTTGGGCACACCCGGCGCGGGTGACGCGGCAACGAACGGTAACCACGCCCACCCCAGGCTCACCACCGCGACGGCGAGAATCGCGGGTATCCGAGAACGCGCGGGCAAGAGTCCCACCGCGAGCGCCAGCAGTGGTAACGCGGCATAGAAAGCGACCTCGACGCACAGGGACCACAGGTGCGTGAGCCCTGGGGCGAGACCACCCGGGACGTAGATCTGGGTCATCGTCAGGTTCGCCACCTTTTGGACACCGGTGGCGCGATAGGCATTAGGCAGGAGCAGCAGCACCCCTGCGACCACCACCAGGTAGGCGGGGAAAATCCGAACGGCGCGGCTGACCAGGTACCACCCCCAGGTGGTGTCTCGCCCGGCGCACGGGCCATAACGCCGCCACAGCAGGAACGCCGACAACGTGAAGAAAACCGGGACAAAGAAGTCGAACCGCCCGAGTATCCCGCCGAGGAAGCTGGTGGGGGGCAGGCCGGTCTGGAAGGCGACGTGGGTGAGCAGAACTCCGATGGAGGCAACGGCACGCAGCCCCTCGAGCGAGGCGTTGAACCGTGTAGTTTCCGGGTACGATCCTTCTGTGCCCATGGCGCGGCCGCCTTTCCGCCCGCGTCATCCGGGCACATGTTCTTGCACAGATCCTAGTTGGAAGGGGGTCGCGATGGCCTCGCGGGTCTCCGGTTTCATTGCTCTCACTCTCGGCGTGGCGCTCATCGCCGTCGCCCTTCTCCTGCCGTCTTTCCTGATTCCACGCCTGAAGGTGATCCCGCTGGATGCGGGCGGTAAGACCGTCACCCGAGAGGTGGAAGCGACGCTGTTGGATTCCCGAGCGTTCGGGACACGTGAAGTACTGCCCGAGCATGCGGGAGATTCCGCGTGTGAGGGGGATCATCCCCGGGTGTCCTGCTTCATCAGCCATTCGACCCCCGTCTTCGGAAGCCGTAGCATCGGCGTGGTCGAGCCGGCCGACAAGGACGTCGTCACGTTGCGGGCGGGCAACATCCTGATGCGTACGGATCGCCCGGAACCTGAGAACGTGATCTCCGCGACGGTGGACACAGTTACCCTGAACCGGCGAACTGCTCTGCCAGTTCTAGAACCCGTGTCGAGCTTCCATGCGACATCGCCGCGACTGGGTCTGGATGACATGCGCAACGGCTTCATTCGCGAGGGCATCCAGTACCAGTTCCCCTTCGATTCGGAGGCGCGCTCATACCCGTACTTCGACACCACCGCACAGGCGACGTATCCCGTCGATTTCGTTGATGAGGACATTCTTCCGGGGCATGAGGATGTCGAGGTGATGCGCTACAACCAGCAGATCGAACCTGTCAACATGTTCACCGCGATCAGTAGGGTGTTCAATCTGGACGGTGAGATCAGTGAACATGAGAAGGCGTCGTTGAACGCCCTGCGGATGAGCACACCCGCGCGTGACTGGTACACACCCGAGGAACTTGAGCAGCAAGGGCTGGATCCGGAAGAGCGGGTGACGATGACCCGCTACTACGCCAATGACCGTACGCTGTGGGTCGAGCCGACGACGGGTGTGATCGTGCACGGCCGCGAATACCTCAACTATTTCTTCGCCCGCAATGATGCCGAGGCGCAAGCTGTCGCACAGGCTCATTTCGCCGCCCCCGAGTCGGACGGTAACCCGAACCGGACGGCGCTCGCGATGACAGCCGAGTGGAACACCGACACGCAGGAACGTCAGTGGGAAAAAGCCCTTGAAGGCCGATCGAAACTGAATCTGTTGGGCACGGTTGGCTGGGGTATCGGTGTCGTCGGCGCTCTGTTGATTCTGCTGGGTGGCTGGCTATTGCGCCGCCGTCCGGAGGCCCGGTCGTAGACTCTGTGGGATGACTCGCCACACTGTTCTGACCGCATGGTCGGTGTTCTGTGTCGGCATGCTGCTGTGGCCGCTGGCCGGGGCCGGGGCGCTGATTCAGCGGGACATGGTGGTCCTCCCGCACCCTGCGGTGAGCCTGTCGGCACTGGGTTTCGGGGATCTTCCCGCCCGCAACGCACCCCAGGACGGGGCGCTGGCACTGGTGGGGGTGCTTGTCGACGCCGCTTTCGTCACCCGTCTCTGTCTTCTCGCTGGGGCGCTGGCGGGGGCGGCGGGAGCAGCGGCACTGGCCCGTCAGGTCACCGGCGGATCCCGGATCGCTCCGCAGATCGCGGCGGTGACCGTGACGGTAGTCAATCCCTTCGTGGTGGAACGGCTGGTGCAGGGGCACTGGTCACTGGTCGTCGCGACATGGTTGTTACCGATGATCGCCTGGGCGGGGCTGGTGGGGAATCGGGCGGTGTTGCTGCTGGGGGCGTGGGCGGCCTCACTCACTCCGACGGGTGCGGTCCTAGGCATTACGGTGGCTGTGACGTGTTCGTTGGGGCGGCGCGGTCAGATGTGGTTCACCGGTGTTGTCGGTGCCGTAGTGTCACTGCCGTGGCTGGTGCCTGCTCTGGTGGACGGAGCGGGCACTGGCGCAGACGGTGCCGCGGTGTTCGCACCGCGGGCGGAGCATCTCGTCGGAACCGTCGGTGCGTTGGCGGGACTAGGCGGTATCTGGAACGGGGCGGCGGTTCCGGTGTCGCGCGCAAGCGGATTCGCAGTGTTCGGTGTGCTGCTCGCGGCACTGTTGCTGACCGGAGTGCGCAGATGCCCCCGCCCGATACTGGTCCTCGCTGGGATCGGGTTCGGTATCGCGGTGGGGTGGTGGCTGATGCCCGCTTTTGCGGCGTGGCTGCTGGCGAATCTTCCGGGGGCCGGTCTGCTGCGCGATGCCCAGAAGTACGTTGCACTGGCGGTACCGGCGTACTGTGCACTGGCCGCGCTGGTTGCGGACCGCCGGGGGATTCTCGGGTGCGTGGTCATCATCCTTGCGGTGCTCCAGGTCCCGGATGCGCCCCGTGCGGTGGGGGCGTTGCAGCCGTTACCAGCGGACCCGGCGTGGGTGGAACTTGCAAATGTCGCCGACGGTCGAGACGTGCTGGTCACTGATACTGGGACCATCACGACATACCGGGGCCGAACGGTGCTCGATCCCCGGGCGAAGGCTATCTCTCTGGTGGAACCAGGTGCTCTGCGGGTGGACGGTGAACTCACCGACGCCCCCAATCCCCGATGGATCGAGGCGGTGACGGCCTGGCGGGAGGGCGATGTCAAGACTGTCCGTTCATCCGGGATTGGGGTTGTCGTCGATGACGGGGTGCTCCATGAACTTGGCACAGATCACCCGCGACGTGGTTGGCGGTGGTGGCTGGGGATCGGGTTGACCATGCTGTGGCTGTCGGTACCACTCACCGTCGTTCTGCCGCGACATCTTCCAAGAGATCGGCGAATAGAGCACCAGTGAACGCCCAGGAGAACTTGGCGGCACGCTTATTGGCTTCCCCACCGAGTCGGGTGCGACGGGCGGGATTCTCGATGAGTGCCGCCGTCGCGCGGATCAGTGCCGCCTTGTCGTCGACGAGTACTCCCGTGACCTCATCGATGACGGAGTCATTGAGCCCCGCTGAACTGTGGTAACCGATGGTGGGGACCCCGTGTTGGGCGGCCTCGATGACCGCGAGCCCCCATCCCTCTTTCCGGGACGGCATCAGGTGCAGAGTGGCACGGGCGAGAAGAGCGTGCTTGTGTTCCTCGCTGACCTGACCGTACAGAACGACCCGGTCCGCAACACCGAGAGCCAGCGCGTAGTCCCTGAGCTTCTGTTCCCACCACCCCGACCCGATCACGTCGAGCACCACGTCGTGCGTCGGCGCGAGAGCCGCGATCACATCCATGGCATGCTCGATCTGCTTGTGTGGTACGAGACGAGACAGTGTCACCAGATGCGTCGTCCCGGTGTCAGGGTAGCGAGCGAAGTCTACCGGGGCGGGGTCGATTCCGTTACGGATGATCCGGATTGCCTCAGCAGCGACCCCTAGTTCCATGAGTTCCTCCGCCGACGGCTCCGAGACCGTGACATAGGGACTGCACCGGTACACCCGGGGGGCGACACAACGTTCCAGAAACCAGCCGACCCGGCTCAGCACCGGCCCCGCCACCGGCCATTGTTCCCGGTGACAGTGGTGGGTGAGCAGGACCGTCGGACGATTGCTGAAGATCCGGGCGAAGAAGGGAATCCCGTTCTGGGTGTCCACGATGACGTCGACTCCCCGTAACGACCCGACACCGAAGCGTCCGGCCACGAGGGCGCACCAGGCGCGCGGGTAAACGGTGAATTTACCACCCGCGCGGCTGAACCGGATTCCATCACGGACCTGACGGCGGGGGGCAGCATCGTGGGCGGCGGTGCGGTAGACCACCTGGTGCCCGTGCTGGACGAGATACTCGCCGACGCGCTCCAGGTAGCGCTCACTACCACCCCCCTGGGGATGGGTGGTGTCGCGCCAGCAGAGGAACAGGATTTTCATGACCCTGCCAGTCTAATCACCCCACGCCGATACACTGACACCGTGTACTTTCCGCCTTCCTTCCGACTACCCCGTACCCGCGGCCTCGCGACGCTCCGCCGATCACTCGACCTGCTGAGCGATTTCCGCTTCGAGCAGACCGACCCTGCCGTGTTCTACGGGCATCTCGCGGAGGACACCGCTCTACTCCTAGAATCGCTCCATACCGACTGTTCCGGGAACGGTCTGGCTGGATGCTGGATTCTCGACGTCGGGGGCGGGCCTGGGTACTTCTCGAGAGCATTCACTTCACGGAACTGCTCTTATTTCACCGTGGAGCCGGACGCCGGGGAGATGGCAGCCGCGGGGATAGCGGTCGAGGCATCGGTCCGTGGTTCCGGCACAGCACTTCCATTCCGTGATGACACCTTCGACGTGACCTATTCCTCCAATGTCGCGGAACATATCGCTGAGCCGTGGGCGATGGGCGATGAGATGCACCGGGTCACCCGCCCCGGAGGGCTGGTGGTGTTGAGCTACACGGTATGGCTGGGTCCGTTCGGTGGGCACGAGACGGGATTTCTTCCGCACTACATCGGTGGTGCCTACGCCCGGGACCGGTACTTACGGAAGCATGGTTACCGACCGAAGAACGTGTTTGGCGAATCACTGTTCAGTGTGTCCTGCCGCGATGGACTTCGGTGGGCGCAACGAACGGGCGCGGAAGTCTGCGCTGTATTCCCCCGCTATCACCCATGGTGGGCATGGTGGCTGGTCCGTGTCCCCTTGCTCAGGGAGTTTGCGGTGAGCAATCTAGTGATTGTCCTCCGGAAGAACTGAAATGAGCCCTTGTCGGAGTTTACTGGCCGGGCTCATTTCAGTGCACAGCGCTAGGCGTTATTGGCCTTCTCAATGCGCCCCTTGAGTGCCTCGAACTGGTCGAAAACCTCCTTGGGTACGGTAGGACCGAGCTTCTCCAGCCAGGCAGCGTTGTCTTCCATGTCGCGGGCCCACTGCTCCGGGGGAGCGGTCAGGGCTTCCTCAACATCGGCCCGCGGGGTGTCCAGGCCGGTAAGATCAAGATCCTCGGCGCGAGCGGTGTGGCCTGCAACGGTCTCATCAGCATCGACACGGCCCTCGATGCGGTCAACGATCCATTTCAGTACACGACTGTTCTCGCCAAATCCGGGCCACAGGAAACGGCCGTCATCTCCCTTGCGGAACCAGTTCACTAGGAACACCGGCGGCATCTTGTCGCCGCCCTTGTTGCCCATGTCGATCCAGTGCTGGAGGTACTCGCCTGCGTTGTACCCGATAAAAGGTAGCATGGCCATGGGATCGTGGCGCAGAGCACCGACCTTCGCTTCGGATGAGGCGGCGGTCTGTCCGGAGGACAGCAGGGTACCGATCATAGTGGCGTGGTTCCAGTCGAATGCCTGAGTAACCAGCGGGACGGTGTCAGGGCGCCGACCACCGAACAGAATCGCGGATACCGGGACACCACGCCAGTCATCGAATTCCTCCGCCGCGACGGGGCACTGGGAGATCGGGACGCAGTAGCGGGAGTTCGGGTGACTGGACGGCTCCTCGGAGTCGGGGGTCCAGTCGTTGCCTTTCCAGTCGATCGCGTGGGCGGGCTTGTTCTCCAGTCCTTCCCACCAGACATCACCGTCATCGGTGAGTGCGACGTTGGTGAACAGGGAGTTGCCCGGCTCCATCGTCTTCATGGCGTTGGGATTCGAATCGTAGTTGGTACCGGGTGCAACACCGAAAAAGCCATTCTCCGGGTTAACCGCATAGAGTCGGCCATCCTCACCGAACTTCAACCACGCAATGTCATCACCAACCACCTCAGCCGTCCAGCCGTCAATGGTGGGTTCCAGCATTGCCAGGTTCGTCTTGCCACAGGCCGACGGGAAAGCGGCGCAGATATAGTAGGACTTGTTCTCCGGGGAGGTGAGCTTCAGGATGAGCATGTGCTCGGCCATCCATCCCTCGTCACGGGCCATGACAGATGCGATCCGCAGGGCATAGCACTTCTTCGCCAGGATGGCGTTTCCGCCGTAGCCGGAACCGTAGGACCAGATCTCGCGGGTGTCCGGGAACTGCGTGATGTACTTGTTGTCGTTGCAGGGCCAGGCGACGTCATCTTGACCCGGCTCGAGCGGGGCACCGACGGAATGAAGGGCGTGTACAAACTCGCCGTCTTCGCCGATCTTATTCAGGGCCTCGGTACCCATGCGGGTCATGATGCGCATGGACATGACCACGTATGCGGAATCCGTCAACTGGACACCCAGCTTCGGGTCAGGGTCACTGATCGGCCCCATGCAGAAGGGGACGACGTACATCGTCCGGCCCTTCATGGCCCCCCGGAAGCACTCGGTCATCTCGGCCTTCATCTCGGCCGGATCCATCCAGTTGTTGGTGGGACCAGCCCCCGACTCATCCTCGGAGCAGATGAATGTACGGGATTCAACGCGGGCGACATCGGCCGGGTTCGAACGCGCCAGGTAGCTGTTCGGGCGCTTCTCCTCATTCAGCTTGATGAGGGTACCGGCCTCGACGAGTTCAGCCCCGAGCCGATCCCATTCTTCCTGGGAGCCGTCGGCGAAGACGACCTTCTCCGGCTGGAACAGTTCCACAGCTTCGGAGATCCATCGGATCAGTTCCTTGTTCTTCGTGGGCAGTACACCCTCAAGGCGTGGGATTGTTGACTCGGTCATCTTTACTCCTGACATCTTCTGTCGTTCGGCAGAGTTCTCAACTTTTAGCGTAGCTGTACCCCATCACCCCCCGCAGGCAGTCAGATTGAGACTCTGACCACATTTGTCATTACCAGTGCATCACCCCCGAAAATACCACTCAAAGCCGTATAAATAACCCGATTGCATGTTCGGAAAGCACCCCCGTTCAGGGCTGAATTGCAGCCACGCAAACTCCACCACGACAGCAACACAAGAAGAAAAGTGATCTGCAACACAAGGGCGTGGCTCCATATATTGAAGTTTCTCGGGCACAGCAGGCAAACTGGATGAGATGTCTAGTACCGATAACTCTCCTATGCCGAACGATCTCGGGGAACTTCCCTCCGGTCGCCGCCTCCAGTCTGTCTTCGATGACGGCCTGGATTATCCGCGTCTGGGTAACGTCACATTCAGACGAGGCACCCTGACCGACAACCAGCAGAAGCTGTGGAATGAACACTGGCCCCACTTCGGCAAGGTTCTGGTCGACGAGATGATCGACACGGACGCCTGGTTTGGGCGTACCGCGCCAACCATCCTGGAGATCGGTTCCGGTACAGGCACCTCCACTGCGGCGATGGCAGTCAAGGAACCCGACGTGAACGTCATTGCGGTCGAACTCTACAAGCCGGGCCTCGCCAAGCTTCTCGGTGCGACGGTGCGCGGAGACATCGACAATATCCGGATGATCCGGGGTGACGGCATCGAGGTACTGAACCGCATGATCGCCCCGGGTTCTCTTTCCGGTGTGCGCATCTTCTTCCCGGACCCGTGGCCAAAGGCACGGCACCACAAACGCCGTATCATCCAATCCGGTCCACTACACCTCATCGCCGGACGGTTGAAGCCGGGCGGCGTCCTGCATGTCGCCACCGATCACGCCGACTACGCCGAGTGGATCAACGAGCTCATCGACGTCGAACCTGACCTGAAGTTCCGGGGCTGGCCGTGGCCAGACTGCCCGCAACTGGTCGACCGACAGGTGATCACTAAATTCGAGGGCAAGGGCCTCGATCGTGACCACAACATCACCGAATTCCTCTGGCAGCGTCCCCTGTGACCTCCACCGTGCCCACGGCCGAACCGGTGCCGTACACCAGCGAAAGATCCGCACATGAATAACGCCCACCACGATCACACACACAACTACAGCGACCACTCCGACCCCGCCGCGGAGTACGGTCCCGAAACACTTCTGCTTGTCTGGGATGCCCCGAACCTCGACATGGGGCTCGGTGCCATCCTCGGAGGACGCCCCACCGCCGTCTACCGTCCGCGCTTCGACGCCATTGGCCGGTGGCTCCTCGGACGCGCATCAATGCGCTCTGAGGAACTCGGGTTCCACCTCGAGCCCGAGGCAACGGTATTCACCAACGTCGCTCCGGGTGGCGCCGACGTCGTCCGCCCGTGGGTCGAGGCACTACGGAATGTCGGTTTCGCGGTCTTCGCCAAGCCCAAGACCGATGATGACTCGGACGTCGATCCGGACATGCTCGCCCACATTCGACGACGCCACGAAGAGGGCGTGCTCCACGGGCTCGTCGTCGCCAGTGCCGACGGTCAGAACTTCCGTGAGACCCTCGAAGAATTGGCTGACGAGATGCCGGTCACCGTCATCGGGTTCCATGAGCACGCCTCCTGGGCAGTCAGTTCGGAGATGATCGAGTTCATCGATCTCGAAGAGATACCCGGAGTATTCCGGGAGCCCCTGCCGCGTATCTCCCTCGATTCGCTTCCCGAGGGAGGCGCCTGGCTGCAGCCATTCCGCCCGCTGTCAGCGCTCCTCTCCCACCGGTCCTGAGCCGACCGTTTCAACCCTCGAAAACGAAGAAAAGGAGCCGACAACGCTGTGTTCACGACTTGGGGACGACTCGCCTACCGGTACCGCCGTGTGGTTCCGGTGGTGGTACTCACCGCGATCTGCGCTCTCTACGTCCTGTTCGGTCTGCGCCTCGACGACCGGATGAGTCAAGAGGGTTGGGATGATCCTGGTTCGTCCTCCAGCCGCGCCGCAGCAATAGAACTCGAAACCTTCGGGCGCGATAACAACGGCGATGTCATCCTTCTGGTGAAGGCTCCAGATGATGCAACGGTCGATGACCCTACGGCGTTCCGTATGATCTCCGAGCATCTCAACCGGTTCCGGGCCGAGCACCCCGACGAGATCAGCCATGTCACGAGCTACTTCGACAGCACCCGTAACCGGCAGCTCGTCACCGATGATCACCGCACCGCATTCGCCGCAATCGGACTCAGGGGCGACGGTGAACAGACGCTGAAGGATTTCCGTGCCGTCGAAGATGACCTCATCCCCGACGGTCTCCCAGACGGTTTCCGGGTCTCCGTCGCCGGGTCCACGGCCGTCGCGGATGCCCTCGACGAAGGAATGGCCGGAGATGTCTCCCGAGCCGAGCTCTACGCACTGCCTGCCGTCGCGCTCCTGCTCCTCGTGGTCTTCGGATCGATCATCGCGGCCACCATGCCGCTGATCGTCGGTGTTCTTTCGATCCTGGGTTCACTCGGAATCCTCTCCATTCTCGCCGGATTCACCCAGGTCAACGTGTTCGCCCAGTCAGTGGTCACATTGCTGGGCCTCGGACTCGCGATCGACTACGGGCTGTTCATGGTGTCCCGATTCCGGGAGGAACTGGACCGCGGATCCGACGTCCCCGACGCCGTGGCGACAACAACGGCGACGGCAGGAAAGACCGTAGTTTTCTCCGCAGGTATGGTGGCCGTCGCTTTGTCCGGCCTGTTCATCTTCCCTCAGGCGTTCCTCAAGTCCGTGGCATACGGTGCGATCAGCGCCGTGGGCCTGGCGGCACTCCTGTCCATCACCGTGCTCCCCAGCATCTTCGGCCTCCTCGGGCGTCGTGTAGACAGGTTCGCGATCAGGAAGACCTCCCATGCCGGGGAGGACGTGACCCAGGGCTTCTGGGGCCGTGTCCCCGCCTGGGCAATGCGGCACTCGAAGATCGTCACACTTGCGATCGTCGCCGGACTCCTCCTGCTCACCCTGCCGTTGGCCGGAGTCAAGTTCGGCGGGATCAATGAGACGTACCTGCCCCCGGACAATGATGTTCGACAGGCCCAGGCCGAATTCGACTCGACCTTCCCGGCCTTCCGCACGGAACCCATCAAACTCGTGGTCACTGGCGCCACCAACGATCAGCTCGTTCAGGTCTACCAGCAGGCCAACGCCGTACCCGGGCTGACCGGACGATTCAGCCCCAGTTCCCCCACCGAGAACGGCACCACCATCCTCGCAGCCGGAATCACCGACCGAACATTCAATGAGTCGGTCGTCGAGAAGCTCCGGGAGATCAACGTCCCCGAGGGCGTCGACGTCTACATCGGTGGCACACCCGCCCTCGAAGTGGAGTCCATCGAGGCGCTCTTCAAGAAACTGCCGTGGATGGCGCTCTACGTGGTCATCGCCACGTTCATCCTCATGGCGCTGACCTTCGGGTCCCTCATCCTGCCTGCCAAGGCCGTGATCATGACCATCCTCGGTATGGGGGCAACCCTCGGTATCCTCACCGCCATGTTCGTCGACGGCCTCGGATCGTCGTTCCTCGGGTACTCCGCCGGGCCGCTCATGAGCCCAGTCCTCGTGCTCATCATGGCGATCATCTACGGACTATCCACGGACTACGAGGTGTTCCTCGTCTCCCGGATGGTCGAGGCCCGGGAGCGGGGGGCTAGCACGGACCAGGCGATCCGCTACGGCACGGCGCACACCGGATCCATCATCACCGCCGCCGCCGTCATCATGATCGTCGTCTGCGGTGCCTTCGGGTTCTCCGAGATCGTCATGATGAAGTACATCGCATTCGGTATGATCGCCGCGCTGATTCTCGACGCGACCATCATCCGCATGCTCCTGGTACCTGCCGTCATGCACCTCCTGAGGGAAGACAACTGGTGGGCACCCGGTTTCATTAAAAAAGCTGCCCAGCACCTCGGCCACGGTTCCGACATCCCGACCGCAATACCTGTACCCGGGGATCTCCCCGTCGACCACGCCATCGTCATCGATGACTGCGAGGCAGCCCGGCACGGACGAACCGTACATGACGATGACGATCTCATCCCCTTTCCTGAACTCCTCGCCCGCCTTCAAGCCGACGACACCGGACAGGTAAACCGGAGAATCGAAAGATGATCCGGAGATTCAGACGCTTTCGTCGCAACCCCTGGGTGAGGTGGGGCGCACCACTTATTCTCGTTGCGCTGGCCATTTTCTTCCTCCGTGATCGCACCGACTTCTTCATCCGGGGCCTCGGTGCTGTCCGGCGCGCCGAGCCCGCCGGAGTCAGCGTGGTTTTCCTCGCATCGCTCGCATCGCTCTACTCCATGGCGAACGTCCTCCGTCTCCTTCTCCGCGCGGGCGGGGTGAAAATCCGGCGCCGGGATGCGAATGCGCTCACGTTCGCTTCCAATTCCTGGTCATCATCATTTCCCGGGGGCCAGGCATTCTCCACGGTTCTCCAGTATCAGACGATGCGTTCCTGGGGGGCCGGGGTCATGGTCTGTTCCTGGCAGATCGTCCTCTCCGGCGCACTGTCGACAATGTGGCTCGTCGCACTCGGGGCGTCCGCCATCGTCGTCCTCGGCGCCGACCTGTCGCTCCTATCACTCATCGTCACATTCGCCGTGATGTCACTCCTCGCGTGGGCCGTTTACTGGGCCTCCGGAAACCCACGCCACCTCGCCAGATGGGTCCGCAGATGGTGGCCCCGGTTCAACGCACTCCGGCGGAGGGACCAGACGGAGGGGCTCGAAAGCATTCTCAATCACGTACATCAGCTCCACGATGTCCGGCTGACCCTGCCACGATTCGCGGTCATCTCCCTCTGGTCGCTCCTTAACTGGGGATTCGACATCGTCGCACTATGGGCTAGCGTCTGGGCAGTCACTGGCATCTTCCCCGCGATCTACGCGGATGCCGATCACACCACCATCGCCGGCGTGACGCTCGCCTACGTGACAGCCAAGATCGCCGGAACCGTCCAAGCCACCCCGGGAGGTCTCGGCCCCGTCGAAGCAGCGATGACCGCGACCCTCGTCGCCGTCGGAATGACCGGTGTAAACGCATTCGGAGCCGTGTTCGTCTACCGTATGATCTCCTTCCTCACGGTCACCGCCATCGGATGGCTCGTCTACCTCGTCTATTTCACCCGCCGGGGGGTGAGCAAGAAAACCCTCGCCGCCAGCACGGTCATCACGGTCGACGAGCGCAACCGGCTCCACTGACGACACCGCACACCCCCGCAATCCACGATTTCATGCGTTCCCACCTCAACCGGCCGGGTATCCCCGGGCGGTTTTTCTCTGTTCGAGCTGCTCCCCTCATCTTCAGGTGGGGCACCCTCCCCGACCGCCAAACCACATGTGCAACACAGAGACACCCGCTGGGTACGGCTCCACTGTCCGGAAACCAAAAAACCGCGCCCCGCTGGACAATGCGGGGCGCGGGATACTTCGGAGCACTGTTTTTCGGCGGTTGGCTTGGCCACCACCGGGGATATCACCGCAGCCGACGTCCTGAGCCATCGACTGCGGTGTCCGAACCGTGCGGGGCCGTTTTTACTCCGGCGTGTAAAGCCGGATGTTGTCGACCGTAGCGGAACCTTCGTAGTAGTTCAGGTGCGGGATCCCGATGACGAAGTTGTCCGGGTACGCGGAACCCTTGGGCCACATATCCTTCGAGAACGAGCCGTATTTGCCCTCGTCGAAGGTCAATGTCTCGTTGAAGCTGCCGTCGTACTCGTCGGGAGTCTGGTTGTAGTGCCAGATCGCCGTGGGTCGACCGTTGACCTCGCTGACGAACGGGCGCTCGTAGCGGTAGGTCTGATGCCCGACATTCTTGAAGTTACCTGTCATCTCCTGCACGTAGCCGGTGGCGGTGCGCTCGATCGCGAACGTGTAGGTTTCGTTCGGCATAAGCTCGGGCTGCAGTTCGACTGCGGAGACGATGGTTGCGTTCTTCTCCGAACCGTCGCGGATGCCGCACTCGGTGTGCATGACGAACTGGTTGTAGGCGAAGCCCTTGTCGCGCCAGGCACCACCGTCGAAGAAGATCTCGTTGACACCGTTGCCGTTGGAGTCGAGGTAGGAGAAGATCTCCTTGGTGGCGGGGTTGCAGGTCTTGTAGGCCTTGGCCCAGCCACCGTTCACGGAGTAGATGTCCATGCCGACCTTGCGGTGGCTGTGGATGAAGATGTTGTTGTGCGGCGCGGGGTGTGCGTAGTCCATGATGGACAGCAGGTAGTAGCCGTTCTCTGCGGTGACGTTGCCCCAGGGCTTCGCGCAGCCGTCGACCTTCTCGGACTCGCCCTGGCTGTAGTCACCCCTGCGGGTCCACGGGAAGTTGGTCTTGCATTCCCCGGGAGTGTAGCCGTTGGTCTTGCCGTCGTAGTCCCAACCGCCATTCTCCCCGCCGGGCCGCTTGCCTCCGAAGTCGAGGGTCTTGAGTTCGTATTCGACGCGGTACTGGCTGGGCAGCGGGTCAGTTGCGGTCAGAATCAAACCGCCATCCCACGGCACATTGAGCTTCGCAGCACCGTTTTCAACTTCCAGCGTGGGCGGTGTTGCCTTGGAGCCGTCGGGATTGATGTCCCGGGTGCCCATTTCGACGGTCAGCCATCCCTTTTCACCGATCGGGACACTCTTTCGCAGCAGCTTGAAGCTGTTGAGTGCCCGGTCGAACCAAGGGCCACCGATGTGCTGGAAGTAGATGCCGTCATCGTCAAACTCGTCGACGTTCCACCGGTTGTCACCGTAAGTGTCCTGGACCCACGGAACCGCATCGAGGTTCGGGGCGGTATCGAAGGTCTCCTGGTACTGGAGTTTCCAGCCGTCACGGTGGGCATCCCCGTCACCGCCTGGTGCCGGGTCAACGGTGGCGCTGCTAAACCCGTTCAGCGAACTGAACAAGTTTCCGAAGTCAAAGTCGCTCGATCCGACGGAGCTACTCGATCCGACGAACCCATAGAGTGGGAGACTCACGGCGCTGACAGCCAAGACAGCAATAGTCTTTTTCAGCGGGAGTTTCTTCATGGTGTTCTCCTTGCTGGTGAGGTGCCGTATGACACCTTGTGGAAGACCGGACCGCTTTTGCGTGTATCGGTGTACCGGTCGGGGAAATTCAGGAAGGTCTGTGTGTGCTGGAGATCCGCCCACCCGCTTTCGTCCGGGAAAGGGGTGGGCGGGAGGTTTCGCGCGCAGCGGGGAACGCGAGCGAGCAGGCCGGATTAGTTCAGGTAGAAGATCCGGTCGGCGTTCTCGGCCATGTGCTTGGCGTTCCACTCAGCGCCACCATCGAGGTTGGCGGCGAGGAACACCGGTGCTGAGAAGCCCTTGGCGAGCAGCTTCTCGATGATCGCGGCGGAGAGGCTGTGCAGCATGGCGGTGGAGGTCACGCCGGAGGCCGGGGTGAACTTCTGCGGAATGCCATCGAGGGAGAGGACGGCGTCGCCCGGATCGACCTTGTTGTCGAGGACAACATCGGCGTGGTCGAGCAGTTTAGTTCCGTCCGGGACACGGGAGTCAACAGCCGAGGTGTACTTCTGCGAGGTCAGGGCGACGACGAAGACACCGTTCTCACGTGCCTTGCGGGCCAGCTCAACCGGCACGGCGTTACGGCCAGAGACGGAGACGTCGATGAGGACGTCGCCCTCCTTTAGCGGGGAGTTGTTGAAGAGCACTTCACCGTAGCCGGGCATCTGCTCCATTTGGGAACCGAGGGTGGTGGGGCGCGTGGTCAGGGCTTCGATGCCGGGGCCGTAGAGGGGGTTGATGAGCATCAGACCACCCGCGCGGTAGACGATGTCCTGGACCGGCAGCGACGAGTGGGAGGCACCGAAGGCGAAGATACGGCCGCCTGCGATAACCTTGTCGGCGATGGTGTCCGCAGCATCCTCGATCTTGGGGAGCTCTTCCTCGCGGATCTTCGCGAGCAGTGCGGTGATTTCGTCGAAGTAGGTGTTGAGAAGGTCTGACATGGTGTTTCTCTTCCTTCTGTCTGGTTGAACGTGGTGAGTGACAATCGGTGGGCGGACGGATCGGACACCGCCCTGAGCCGGTGCCCGGGCGAATATCCCGGGCACCGGAGGGGGCTATCAGACTCCGAAGAGCTTTCCGATTCCGTCCACGACGATGGCGGGGACGATGGCGTCCGGAACGGTGAAGCCGAGGCCGTCTGCGTTGTACGGCGTGAGGTCGCCGAACACCTGCATGTTGAAGGCGTAGGAGATGAGTATCCAGCCGAGGAAGCCCCAGAGGAAGCCACCGAGCCAGGCGGCGGTGCGGCCACCTGTGGAGTTCGCGAAGATGGCGGCGGTACCGGAAGCGAAGAAGGCGACGATCATTGACGGGATCGGGACCGGCCAGCCGAGCGCGACACACAGCGCCATACCGGCAATCTGGCCGATGAGGCCGGAGATCAGACCAACGAGCAGGGCGTTGGGGGCGAAGGCGAACAGGACCGGGACGTCGAGGGCCGGGATGGCGTTCGGGATGACCTTCTGCGAGATGCCCTCGAAGGCGGGGACGATCTCACCGATCAGCATGCGGACACCGTAGAGCAGGATGAGCATACCGGCGGTGAACTGCAGCGCCATCAGCAGGGCGAACACGATCCAGTTCTGGCCATTCGAGATGCCACCGTCATCAGTCGCGGCTTGGAAGGCCCCGGTACCACCGGTGATGACCGCAGCGCTCGCGGACAGCAGGGAGACGATCGTCATGACGATGGTCGTGGAGACCGCGACATCACGGAAGAAGGAGAGCTTCTCGGGAAGCTGGGTGTCCTCGGTGGACTTCTCCTTATTGCCGATAACCATGCCGAGGTAGCCGCAGAGGACGTTCAGCAGGGTCTGGCCATGTGCGAAACCGACCTCGTCGCCGCCTGTGATCCTGCGGACGAAGGGCTGCGCGATGGCGGGGGCGACCGTGTAGTAGAAACCGACCAGCAGCGACGCGGTGAAGACCGTGAGGAAGGGGTTGAAGCCGAGGGAGTGCATCAAAATGGTAAATGCACCGGCGTGGACCCAGATCATGTGGCCCGTGAGGTAGACGTAGTGCCAGGGGGTCACACGTGCCAGGAACAGGTGGAACATGTAGCCGAACAACATGGTCAGCCCGATTTCGGAACCGATGGAACCGACACCTGATGACTGGACGGCGGAGACGACGGCCTCATCGAAAGTAACGAAGGTGGTGATACCCGAGGCGGGGAATGCCATCTCGAACATCTGCTGGATGGGAGAGAGTCCTTGGACGAGGACGCCTGCGCCACCACCGATGATCAGCAGCGACAGGGCTGTCTTCACCGTTCCGGTGACGACATCGCCGGTGGGCTTCTTCTGGACCATCAGACCAATGAAGGCGATCGCGCCGACAATGACGGCCGGGATCTGGATCAGCTCAACAATGAACTGGAGAACGGGATTCATGGCGATTCAGCACCAATCTGTAAGAAGGTGGTGGATTAACTACTTGGAGTTGAACTCATTGACGGCGTCGAGCACCTTGGTGCGGACCTCGTTCTTGTCGATGAGATTGTCGATGAGTACGACGATGGACTTCGTTCCCTGGACATTGCTGGCCATACCGCTGGTGGTGACCACGATGTCGGAGGGCTGGGACTTGAAGGAGCCGAGGTCGATGGCCTGAACCCGTGCATCGATGTTCTCACCCTTGAGGAGGGTGCGGATCTGGCTGGCGAGCATCATGGAAGTTCCGAGGCCCATGCCGCAGACGGTTGCGATGGAGATCATTGTGGTGTCCTTACTGTCGGTGTGTGGTTTGTCTGGTGTGAATGTGAAGCAGATGAAGCTTTCAGTCGTCGTTGCGCTCCGCGAAGATTGCGGCGAGTTCCTCGTCGGTCTCCGCGGCCCGGACACGATCAATCAGTTCGCCGTCGGAGAGCACCTTGGCCAATGACTTAATCATTTCCATGTGACCTTTCCTGTCACCTGCGGCGAAGGAAACGAGTACATCGACGGGATCGTTGGCGGGACTGCCGAAATCCACCGGGGTGGACAGAGTGACAACGGCGGTTCCGGCACGATTCACTCCGGATGTGGACTTTGCGTGCGGCATCGCCAGACCTGGCATCAGCACCATGTAGGGACCGAACTCGGTCACACCGTCGATCATCGCTTCCGCGTACTCGCTGGTGGCAATTCCTTCCCGCTCGTAGAGTCCTCCGACCAGTCGGATGGCTTCCCGCCAGTCTGCAGCACTCTGTTTTGCGGCGACCGCATCGGGTTTGAAGGTCATTGTCTCCTCATCCTCCGGTGATTCGTTCGTGATCGTTTTCTACGTTCTGCCACCCGCGAGTGGGTGACAGGACTGTGGCCGGAAGCAGGTTTCTGTGGCCCAGCTCCCTGTTTACGCGCTGTGCGCCTGTCACAACACTGATCGTATTGAGCAGTTTTGCGTGCCGCAAGCCTTAATTTCCATTTTCAATCACTTCAACCAAGGAGGCTCCCCCCACCCTTGTCACCGCCAAAATGGGTGGCAATTCCAGTTAGACACCCCGATCGTGGTCAAATAATGCATCATTACCTGCACTTTTATACATTAAGTGATGCATGTCATAGCCGACATTGCGAAGCGGAAAACGTCACTAACGCCCATCAGACATGTCCGAACCGTCACCCCCGAGTGTGAAATATCTCTGATCGTTTGACGATTGGGTAGACAGCTTTTCAATCATCTGCAATCATCGAAGGTGACAATCCGCTGACCTTCACCCACCTTGGTCGTCCCCAAACGGAGGACGTGAACGGGACGACGGTCGGACGGATCGCCGTTACCTCCACGCAGCCACGAATCAGCCATTCACAGTCTTTTCGTTAGGAGACGATCAGCATGAGCAGTGCACTCGGCACCCACATGGAACAGGAACTCACCAGCCAGCCGGACACTTGGCAGAAGGCACTTGACATGGAGCAGGAGCGCTCCGTCCTCCCGAAGCCCGGTGAACGCGTCGCCGTCGTCGGCTGCGGCACCTCCTGGTTCATGGCGCAGTCCTACGCCGCTCTCCGGGAGAGTGCCGGACACGGTGTCACCGACGCCTACACCGCAACCGAAGCCCGTCTCGACCGCGATTACGACGTCCTCATCACAATCACCCGTTCCGGTACCACCAGCGAAATCATCGACCTGCTGAAGAAGGTCGGAGACCGGATGCGCACCATCGCCGTGCTCGGTGACCAGAACTCCCCCGTCGCGGAACTCGCCGATCACGTGATCAACCTCGAGTTCGCCGACGAACAGTCTGTCGTCCAGACCAGGTTCGCCACCACCGCACTGACCTTCCTCCGGGCCTCCATCGATGACCGCTCCGTCATCGAGAAGTCCATCGCCCAGGCCCGCGACATCCTCGCTGCAGACCTCGACGAATCCCTCGTCAACGCCGAGCAGTACTCCTTCCTCGGCACCGACTGGCGGCTCGGGCTAGCCACCGAAGCCGCCTTGAAGATGCGAGAATCCTGCCAGGCATGGACCGAATCCTACAGCTCCATGGAATACCGCCACGGCCCGATCGCCATCGCCTCCGAAGGCCGCATCACCTGGAACTTCGGCCCTGCCCCCGAGGGCCTCGCAGAGCAGGTCGCAGACACCGGTGCCCGGTTCATCGACGATGATCTGGACCCCCTGGCGGATCTCGTACGCGTCCACCGCATCGCACTCGCGACCGCCCGGACCCGCGGCCTGGATGCGGATCACCCGCGCAACCTGACCCGTTCCGTCATCCTGAAGTAATCACAAACGGGTACTGAAACGAAGGATCAGCACGTGAGTACGCAATCCCCCGCAGGCGGCGCCGCCGTCATCGCCATCACCCCGAACCCCGCCCTCGATGTGACGATCACGCTGGACCGCCTTGTCCCCGAGAAGACGCACCGCATCGACACCGCACAGCGCAAACTCGGTGGCAAGGGCGTCAACGTCGCGGCAGTCGCTGCTGCGGAGGGTTACCCGGCGGTCATGCTGGGCCCCGTCAATGACGATGCACCAACCTACACGGCCCCCGACGGTAAAGCCGCCCCGGAATCGGCGTTCACCCCGACCCCCGTGCGACTCCGGGAGACCTTCGCCATCCACACCATCAGCGACGGGGCGACGAGCATCATCAACGAGAGAGGTGACCGACACCCGGACGAGATCTGGACCAGGCTCGTTGATCAACTTGGGCAGGTACTGGTGGATCATCCGGGCAGCGTCGTCACAGTATCCGGATCCTGGCCTCCCGGCGCGGACGAGAACGTCCTCAACGATCTCATCACGCGCACCCGCGAGGCAGGTGGGCGCATCATCGTCGACTGTGCGGGGTCACATCTCAGGACCGCCTGCCGGGCGGGCGTCGACGTCGTCAAACCGAACGCCGCAGAACTCGCGGAAACCACCGGAACAGATGACCTCGAGGTCGGTGCAGCTCAGCTCCTTGATCTGGGTGTGGGTCTGGTCATCGTGTCCATGGGTGAGGACGGGCTTCTCGCGGTGGATCATGACGGCAGCACCCGGACGCGCCTTCCCCAGCCGTTGACCGGAAACCCCACCGGGGCCGGAGATGCCCTCGTCTCCGCCCTGGCCACCGGACTCATCGACGAACTCGAGCGCAGCGAACTCCTCCGCCGTGCCACTGCATGGTCCGCAGCGGCAGTTCTGGAGGACACCGCCGGCGTGATCAGTGACCGGTGGCAGGAGCTCGCCAACGACGTGATCATCGATGAACGCACCAACTGAGACATTCACACGAAGGAAGTCACACACCATGACCAGAATCAACACCTTCGACGTCGTCAAGGCTGCCGCTGAGAAGCAGATCGGCGCCGCTGCCTTCAACGTCATCCACCTCGAGACCGCAGAGGCGCTGGTGTCCGCAGCGGAGCGCGCCGGCAAGCCGGTCATCCTGCAGATGAGCCACAACTGCGTCCGCTATCACGGCGACAACCTGGAGCCCATCGGACGCGCCATGATCGCGCTAGCCGAGGCGTCCTCCGCACCGATCGCCGTCCACCTCGACCACTGCGAGTCCGTCGCGCTGGCCAAGCAGGCCATCGACCTCGGCTTCGACTCCGTGATGTACGACGGCTCGACCCTGAGCGTCGAAGAGAACATAGCGAACACCGCTGAGGTCGTCCGCTACGCCCACGAGCGCGGTGCGACGGTCGAGGCAGAGCTCGGCGAGATCGGCGGCAAGACCGCCCACACCCCGGGCGTCCGAACCAGCCCGGACGAGGCCAAGCAGTTCGTCGCTGACACCGGTGTCGACGGCCTGGCCGTCGCCGTCGGTTCCGAACACGCCATGCAGGAACGCACCGCGTCCCTCGACATCGACCTGATCGGCGAACTCAAAGACGCCGCCGGCGTGCCGCTGGTGCTCCACGGTTCCTCCGGCGTCCCGGACGAGGAGATCCAGCGCGGTATCCGCGCCGGCATGACGAAGATCAACGTGTCGACGCACCTCAATGGCCATTTCACCCGTGCCGTGCGCGCATTCCTGGACGATAACCCCTCGGTGACGGACTCCCGCAAGTACATCAAGGCGGGACGTGAGGCTTTGAGCACGGAGGCAGAGCGACTGATCGGCGTTTTCACCGAAGTATAGAATCAGCTACGAACCATGAATCGTCCGGTCATCGCTCACGAGTCAGAGAGCGATGACCGGACGGACCCACTTTTTCTGCCCCACGACGATGCATGATCCCAGTACAGGAGGAACGGCGATGATCCGCAGCGAGCGCCTCACCACGATTCTCGACACCATCGCGGACACCGGCACGGTGACTGTCGAGCAACTCGTCGACGAACTGGAGATCTCGCCCGCGACGGCACGCCGGGATCTCGATGCCCTCGCAGAACGGGGTTTGCTGCGACGTACCCGCGGCGGTGCGCGGAGCAACATCGTCGCCTTCGATACTCCCGTTCGGCAGAAGCGGATGCAGCAGCTCACGGAGAAGAACACCATCGCCAGGTACTGCCTCAATTACCTGGAGCCCGGTTGCGTGGTCGGTATGTCCGGCGGATCGACTGTCGGCACCATCGCGCAGCAGTTGGTCGAGTGGGCTGCTGAACAGTCCCCCGGTGACATGCCGACGAACTACCCGGTGGTCACCGTCGTCACGAACGCCATCGACATCGCCTATCTCCTCGCGGGAAGCGCGAACATGAAAATCGTGCTCATCGGAGGTGTCCTCAACGGCAATTCCTACGAATTGACCGGCCCCCTCGGCGCAACGGTACTCGGACAACTGAGCATGGACGTCGCATTCATCGGTGCCAACGGTATCGACGAGAACGGTCCTGGAACCGTCGACGAGTTCGAGGCGCAGACAAATCGGACGATGGCCACTCGGGCCATCACACCGGTGATCGTCGCGGACCACTCGAAGTTCGGGCGTCGCTCCTTCTCATCCCTCGGTGGGATAGACACCGTGAATACCATCGTCACAGATCCCGACGTCGACCCGTCTTGGTCACGTCGACTCACCCAGCTCGGTTACAACATGGTCATCGCACGCCAGGACACACCTTCCGTGCAGCGTTCCGTGATCTGACAGCAGGTGATGCTCATCAAGACCTGCACGGCCCAGTTCCAACCCACCGGGAGTGTTCACTCCCGGCATGATGTGCAAGACCCCGAAAAGGATTCAGAAGCAATGTCCCCCCTGATCATTCATTCAGCAACCATCTATGACGGCACCATCGGCGGAACCGTGGCCGATGGTGCACTACGTATCGCGGACGGTGTGATCACGCATGTCGGCACCACCGCCGAATCCCACGACTGGCCGAGCGGCGGCGCCGAGATCATCGACGCCCAGGGCGCCCCTGTCGTTCCCGGATACATCGATGTCCACCATCACGGCGGCGGCGGGGTCGCCTACGATGACGGTCCCGAAGCAACCACCACAGCTCTGGCGAAACACGCTGCCCACGGCACGACCCGCGCCGTCCTTTCCTATGTCACCGACTCACTCGACCTGATGGAGCAGCGTATCCGCGAAGGCGCGGAGATCGTTCGTACCAACCCCCGCGTCCTCGGTCTGCACCCCGAGGGGCCGTTTCTGGATCCAGGGCACAAGGGAGCCCATCCCCTGCACGAACTCAAGGATCCGACCGACGACAATGTTCGGCGTATCCTCGACGCCGGCGAGGGAACCATCGTGCAGATGACCATCGCCCCCGAACGGGAGAACGGCACCGAAGCCGTGAAACTCCTCGTGAACAACGGTGTCGTCGCAGCCGTCGGACACACCAACGCAAGCTACGAGACCGCACGCGAGGCGTTCGACAACGGCGCCACCCAACTCACCCACGCATTCAACGGGATGAACGGCATCCACCACCGCGCACCAGGCCCGGTCATCGCCGCGCTCCGCGACGAGCGCGTATGGGTCGAGGTCATCAACGACGGAATCCACGTCCATCCGCAGGTGGTCCGTTCCCTGTTCCTTGAAGCCCCCGAACGCGTCGTGCTCGTCACCGATGCGATGTCCGCGACCTGCAACCCGGACGGAGATTACATGCTCGGGCAGCTCAAGGTGAAGGTCCGCGACGGCGTCGCCCGCCTCGCTGAAGGCGATTCACTCGCAGGATCCACCCTGACCATGGACCGCGCGGTGGCCAACGCTGTACACGAGGTCGGGGTGCCCCTCGATGTCGCCGTCGCCGCCGCCACTGGACACGCCGCACGATGCATCGGGGTTGACACTCGATATGGCCGGATCGCCGCCGGATACCCTGGCGACGTACTCATTCTCAATTCAGAGTCTCTGCTGCCGACACGGATCTGGGCAGCCGGCGAAGCTATCGAACCAGCCTGACCGGGCGGGGTAGAGTCAAGGGCGAGATGCCCGACGCCGGGTACCCTGCGTCGGGCCCTTCCACCGAGAGGCCCGCAGTGAGGAGCACCATAGTGAATAGACCCCCGAACTCCCTCCTCGCCTTCATCATCGGTCGCCGTCATGCACTGAGAGCCGACCTGACTGCGCTTCTCCTGTTCGCGTTATTGGCTCGGCTGGCGCATCGCGGCGACGGCCTTGACTTCTCGGTGAGCGGATGGCTCGGCACCGCCTGGCCGTTCCTCGTCGGTGTCCTGCTCGCCTACGGGATCCTCGCGGTGAAACACCGCGAACCACTGCCAATCAACCCAGGCGGAATCACCGTCTGGCTCGTCACCTTCGCGACCGGCCTGGCGATCTGGGGGGTACGGCACTCAGCAATCCCACACTGGTCATTCATGATCGTCGCGGGCCTCATGTCCGCACTCCTACTCCTCGGCTGGCGGGCTCTCGGAACCACCTCGCGTCGACTGGGGTGGATCAGAAACTCTCGTGCGACAGACTGGCGGCGCCGTCAACAGCGGGGCAGCGCCGGGAAACCTCAACTGAAGTAGTGCCCTAACTTCACAGGAGAGGTGCGACTATAACCAGTAAGCGAGGGTGATGGCCCCCGGTATACCGGTCAACAGGTCGACGACGGTGGACAGGGTGGTGGGCACGGACGTTCTCCTCATGGGTCGTCGGAGAACCGGAGACGGGGCACTCCGATGGGCTGGTGCCACTTCACACTACAACGCGGTGAACGGACTTCCGCCGTCACCGGGGTGAACAGTGTGGAAACACCGCCGGGGTTTCTTCCTCCTTGACGTCACACGCTCTGATCATGGGGGGAGAGGACCACCCCGGCGGGCCCTGTCGGCAACGGAGATCCTACACGGGCGACTTCCCGGTCAGTCTTCTTATCGGTCTGGGGAATGAAAATGTCCTCGATACGGCAGAAAAACCGCTCGGCCATCTGGAAAAACAACGGTAGAGAGGGATGGTAGCGCTTCTTCCCGGTGCCGATGATGCTCTGTCACGACACCCTGGAGCACCAGCCAACTTCTGCCGTGAAAGGCATCCTCCGCAGTGTGGGCGTACCAGTGGTTCTCGATCGTTTCCCCGACTCGCATTACGGAGCCCCCGATGGACGCTCGGTGACCTATCAGTCCCCAATCCCCTGGTCATAGGGGTGAGGGGGACATGGTGCTGCTGGCCCGGGAGTCCGTGAAGTGACATTTCACGGCGTTCATCAAAGCCACGCCGAGTCCAGCCTTCTCCGACTTCCGCTCACATCGGCATGATCGTGTGTTTCTTCTGCTCCACGGGCACCCGCTTGGTCGAGAGCTGGCGCAGTGCCTGGCGGAGCGCGACGCGGGTCTGGTTGGGCTCAATCATCGCGTCGATGTAACCGCGCTCGGCGGCGACGTAGGGGCTTGTCATGTTCTCGTCGTAGAAGTCCATGAAGATCTTCTTCATGTACTCGCGCTGCTCCGGTGGGGCAGCGGCGATCTGTCGGCCCTGAATCATCACAACGGCCGCTGCGGCACCCATGACGGCGACCTGGGCGGTCGGCCAGGCGAGGTTGATGTCACCGGAGAGGGACTTCGAACCCATCACGGCGTAGGCGCCGCCGTATGCTTTGCGGACGATGAGCGAAATCTTCGGGACGGTGGCCTCTACGACGGAGAACCCGAGCTTCGCGCCACGGTGGATCAGACCGAGCTTCTCCTGCTCAACACCCGGAAGATACCCGGGGGTGTCGACGACAAACACCAGCGGGATGTTGTAGGCGTCGCAGATCCGGATGAAACGGGAGGATTTGTCAGCAGCATCCGCGTCGATGCAGCCGGCGTAGAACATCGGCTGATTGGCGATCACGCCGACACTATGACCGTCGATACGCGTGAACCCGGTGATCATGTTCGGTGCATAATCCGCCTGAATCTCCAGGAAATCATCGTCATCGAAGATCTGGTCCAGAAGATCGTGCATGTCATAGCCGGCATTGGTGTCGTCCGGCATGAACGAATCAAGCGCGAGATCCCGGTCGGTCGGGATATCGCCCTCGGCGGCGAAAACAGGTGCCTCCTCAAAGCAGGAACTCGGCAAATGATCGAGAAGCTCACGGACGTAGTCATAGGCGTCCTCCTCATCGGTGGCGACGTAGGAGACGTTGCCGTTGAGCATCTGCTCATTCGCACCACCCAGCTCAGCAGAGGTGATGACCTCGCCGGTCACACTCTTGATCACCTCGGGACCCGTGACATACATCTCGGAACGGTCCTCCACCGCGATGACGAAATCGGTGGTGACCGGGGCATACACCGCACCCCCTGCGCACTTGCCCAACATGATGGAGATCTGCGGGCTACGACCGGAGAGCGGCAGTTGCCTGCGGGCGATCTCCGAATACATCGCGAGAGAGGTCACCGCGTCCTGGATACGGGCACCACCCGAATCGTTGATACCGATGACCGGACAACCAATACGGATGGCCATGTCCATGACCTCGCAGACCTTCTTTCCGAAGGTCACCCCGACGGAACCACCGAACACCGTCTTGTCGTGCGCGTAAATCGCAACCGGCCGGCCACCGATACGGCCGTACCCTGCGACGACACCGTCTCCGTATGGGGCATCCGGGGTATCGGGCGTGCGCCCGAGCGCACCGATCTCGACGAAGGAACCCTCGTCGAGGAGCCGGGAGATGCGGTGGCGGGGCGTCGTCAAACCTTCGGCATCACGCTTGGCACGGGCTTTCTCACTGCCCGGGTCCTGTGCCCGCGCGAGTTTGGCGTGCAGATCCGCGAGCTTTTCAGCAGTGGTGTGACCGGTCACTTCGCCTCTTTTATCTCTTCTGGTTCTAGTTGCCGTTGCGGGCGAGCTCTTCGATGCGCCGGGTGAGGTGCGCACCGACGGTCCCGATGACCGGCTCGTCCACTATGGCGAGATGGTCTCCGCTCAATTGAACGATCTCCAACTCATTAACGATAGCGGACCATCCGCCGTCAGGGTCAATCTGTGCGAGACGCGGTTCAAGTTCAATCGCACCGTCATGCATCCGCTCCGCTCGGAACAACAGCACCGGCACCCGGACGTCGGCCCAGCGACCGAGATCCACGGTGTCGAGAATACGGTTGTCCACGAAGCTTGCACGCTGGTGCTCGAGGACACCGGCGGACAGTCCGTGCTCGGTTGCGTCCGTGTTGGCGAGGAACTCACCCATCATGGTGAGCAGGGCTTCCTCACCGGCACTCTCGAGGAGATCAAAGGGCACCGGGAAATCCAGGCCATAGGTCTTCTTCGCAAAGGCCTGATAACGCTGCCAACGTGCCTTCGTCTCCTCCAACGTGTCCGGAGCCGGTTCAGAGGGTTGCACCGTGTCCAGGAGCACTATCTGCTGGATCTCAATGTCCGACCCGACGAGCTGATGCGCAACCTCGTAGGCGAGTGCACCACCGAAGCTCCAACCACCGAGAATCACCGGGCGTCCCTCCGAGTAGTTGCGGATCTCATCGATGTACGCGGCCGCACGATCCTCGAGCGAACCTTCGAGCCTTTCCACACCGTAGACCGGAACGTCTTCCGGCAGTCTGCGCATCAGTGGCTGGTAGACCACCGAGGACCCACCGGCCGGGTGGAACATGAACACGGCAGGCTTGTCCGAGCCCTCGGCACGGGGCCGTAATACACGGATGTTGCCCTCGACCTCGGTTTCAAGACCCTCACGCACAGCATCGGCCAGAGGTTCAAGGGTCTGGGCATCGCGGACCTGTTCAACCGTGATCTCCGTGCCGGAGCGTTCGGTGAGGCGCTCCGCGATGGCAGTCGCGGTCTTCTCGTCGACCTCGGGCAAATCACTGGTTACCCCGGCCGCGGCCGCGCCGGTCAGCGCTGCCCAAGTCGCGAACACGAGACGTTCGGAGGCATCGCGCGGAGCGACCCCCACGCCCTGGCTCCCAGACCGCTGCCCGCCACCCGGAGCATCCGCCGCGACGGAATCCGCGGGGTCCACAGATGTCGATGCAGGTTGGTCCTGAGCCACGTCACGGTCCTCAACCAGTCGTTGAACAAGCACGACGACGTCCGCAACGGAGGCATCGCGCAGCGCCTGGACCTGGAGCGGCGGAATCTGGAAGTCATTCTCGATGCGGTTCTTGATACGCATACCCATCAAGGAGTCCAACCCGAGATCGATAAGCGGAAGCTCGCCCGGCAAATCATCGACGTCATAGCCCATAGACTCGCTGACGATGGTCCGCAACCGATCCTCCACGCTCTCCCCGCTCGCCGGATCCCAGCGAACCGCATCGACGACGATCTCGGGCAGCCCCGTCTCGGACGGATCAGCCGCCTCAGAATCGGAGTCGTAACTGCCGACACCCGCACCACCGGGCACCGGACCGACCCCTTCACCGGCATGTGCCGCGGCGAACCCCTCGGCGAGGAGGGTCGCCGTGCCACCCAGCATGCGGTGGACACTGACATCGACGCCACCAAGGTGGCGACGGGCGATCGTCGTGATCTCACCGGAGGGCGGCAAGGTGCCGCGTTCCTCGAACGCGACGACGGTGGTCCCGGGGTTCAGCGCCTCGGCCGCGGCCTCGACGAGCGCGAGGGTCGAGGGCACGGTCTCCGCAAGGATCGAGAACGCCACGGAGCCGTCCGGCAGGGACACCCGGTTGCCCGGGATGCCGGACACGGACGTCGACGATGGGCGGGCGGCGGTCCAGTAACGCTGGTGCTTCCACCGCACACCGGGAGCGTCGATGCGTTCCCCATCGCCGATGAGCAGGCCGAGGTCGATCGGCTGGCCCGCGACGTAGAGCCGGGACAGCACATCGCGCAGGGTCTCTCCCGGCGATACCTTGCGCTTGAGGGTGTGCAGAAGCTGCGCGTCGGGCTTGCCCACCGAGAATGCGGTGTTCATCATGCCCATCAGCGCAACGGGGTTGGGACAGACCTCGACGAGGATGTCGTGGCCGTCGGCGAACACGCGGGAGATCGCATCTAGGAACCAGACCCGCCCCCGGGTGCAGCGCACCCAGTAGTCGGTGTCGTGGACGACGGATCCCACCGGGTAGACCACACCCCGGTCAACGGAGCTGTAGAGCGGAATGGTCAGGGGACGCGGTTCGATGTCGGCGGTCTCCGCGGCGAGTTCGCCGAGGAGCGGTTCGACGGCGCTGGTGTGCCCGGCACCGCGGACGTTGAGCAGCCGGGCGAACTTCTCCTGCTTCTCCAGCAGTTCAACGAAGCGCACGACGGCATCCCGGGGACCGCCAACGGTGGTCATGCCGGGGCCAGCGTAGACGGCGGGTTCGATGCCCGCGAAGTCGGGGTTCTCGGCGATGAACGCATCGAGATCATCGACGGAGAACTCCACGACGGCCATCGCACCGAGCTGATCCTCGGGCAGGGACTTCTCCCCCTCACCCATGAGACGTGAACGGTGGCAGGCCACCCGCATGGCGTCCTCGGCGGACAGGCCACCGGCGGCGTAGGCCGCGGCGATTTCGCCCATGGACATGCCCGCCACGGCGGCGGGGGTCGCCCCGAGGTTCGCGAGGAGATCGGTGAGCGCGATCTGGATCGCGGTAATGGCGACCTGCGCGGTCTCAGTGTCGTAGGTCTGCTCGTCATCGGTGATGATGTCGGTCAGCGACCAGCCCGACTCGAAGCCGATGATCTTGTTTAGTTCATCGAGCCGCTCACGGAACAGCGGCGATAGCTCGTAGAGTTCCTTGGCCATCTTCCGGTGCTGCGACCCGAAACCAGAATAGACGAACACGGGGCCGGGCTGGGCTGGGGAATCAGCGACGGCGATCCCGGCGCCCTTCTTGCGTTCGGCGACAATACCCAGGCGTTTGATGGCCTCCGCGACGCTGGATGCGGTGACAACCGCGGCGGAGCGGCCGTGATTCTGCCGGGCCAGGGAACGCGCGACCTTCGTTAGATCAGCATCCGGACGGCCCTCCAGGAACTCAGCGAGCACGGCAGCGGCACGCGCACGGCGGGAGGGCAGGAGTCCGGACACCGGCAGAAGGACAGCTTCACCGTCGTCGAGCTGCGCTTCGGTCTCCGGTGCCACGACGTCATAATCTGTCGGCTCAAACGTCTGCAGTACCGCATGCGCGTTGGTGCCACCGAAACCGAAACCGGAAATACCTGCGGTGGGTCGACCCGAGTAGCAGGGCCATTCCCGTGGATCCTCCACGATCTCGATGTGCTCCGCATCGAAGTCGATGTAGGGGTTCGGGCCGCGGAAATTCAGGGACGGCGGTATGACACCATGACGCATACCGAGCACAACCTTGATCAGACCCGCGGCCCCGGCTGCGGACTCCGCGTGACCGAAGTTGGTCTTGGCGCTACCGAGCAGAGTCGGATCGGCGGCATCACGATCAGCACCGAGTACCGCACCAATCGCCGTCGCTTCGATGGGATCACCGAGAATGGTGCCGGTTCCGTGCGCCTCGATGTAGTCGACGACAGAAGGATTGATGCCGGCATCAGCATAGGCTCGCTCAAGGACGTCGATCTGCGCCTCGGGATTCGGAGCGGTCAGGCCGTTGGAGCGGCCATCTGAGTTGATCGCCGTCCCCTTGATCACGGCAAGAATCTCATCTCCGTCGACGATGGCATCCTCGACACGCTTCAGCACGACGATACCCGCACCGTCCGCACGGACGAACCCGTCAGCATCATCCGAGAACGCGTTGATCCTGCCCGAAGGACTGATCACACCGAGCTCCCCAAACGCGGTGGAGATGAACGGTGACGAAAGGATGTTGACGCCACCGGCGAGGGCGACGGTGGCGTCACCGTCACGCAGGGCACGGACGGCGTGATGCACCGCGACGAGGGATGACGAGCAGGCGGTGTCCACGGAGACCGAGGGGCCCCGGAAGTCGAAGGTGTAGGAGATCCGGTTCGGGATGATGGAACTCGCCGTGCCCGTGAGCGCGTAGGGGTGGGCCTCCGCAGGATCGGCGGAGATGAGCATGCCATAGTCGTTGTTCGACGAACCGATGTAGACCCCGACGGGTTCTCCCCGGAGCGAGGACACGGGTATGTGCGCATGTTCGAGGGCTTCCCACGCCAGTTCAAGAACGATACGCTGCTGAGGGTCCATGTTTGCGGCCTCGACGGGCGATAGCCCGAAGAACTCCGCGTCGAAGGTGGCGATATCCTCGAGATAGCCACCCGTGGTGTTCACCTCCGCCAGTTTGCGTGACAGCACCTCGTCACCGGAGTACTCGGACCAGCGCCCGATGGGTAGGTCGCCTACGCCGTCACGGCCACTGACCAGTAGATCCCACATCTCGTCGAGGTTGCCAGCACCCGGATAACGTGCCGACATACCGACAATAGCGATGTCATGGGTGCCGGGTGTCGTGCCTCTTGACGCCGTGTGTACCCCGGCCTGGGCACGGGGGCTACGGCGTTTCGTCGTCGGCCCCTCGATCACCCGTTGGGCGAGTGCCGCGATCGTCGGAAATTCATACGCCACCGTTGCGTCGAGTTGCGCCCCGACCAGGTTCTCCAGTTCCCCGGAGAGGACCACAACATCGCGCGAGGACAGCCCGAAGGTCTCCATCGGTTTGTCATCGGTGACCTCCTCCTCGGGCAGACCGGTTGTCCTGACCACCCAGTGACGCAACCACGTACGTAGTTCGGCGGTCGTCATCGACGGGGACTGCTGGCTGTGATCCATACGGTGGCTTCACTCTTTTCGTGTGCTGATTTCGGTCTTTGAGGATTATCTCGCCGGGGACACTCAACCCGACGACGAAGCAACCCCCCGCGGCACCCCACCCGGTGTGCCGGGACGGGATCCACGGAGGGTCTCCGGTGGTAGCTGACGCCCCGCTACGCGAGGTAGTCGCGGCGACAGACCCTCCGGGCAATCTTACCGCTGGAACTGCGCCTGATCTCGTCGGGTGCGACGATCACGATATCTGCGGGAACGATACCGTGCGAGCGGGACACCGCGGTCCGGATCTCCTCGATCGCGGCCGCATCGCCATCCGCCTCACGGCCGAGGTCACGCTCCGCGAGAATCACGAGTTTCTCCACCTCATCACCCGGCACCGCGAACGCCGCGACGGCGGCCGGTCGAATGTGTTCGGAGGCATGATCGACGGTGTACTCGATGTCCTGCGGGTAATGATTGCGGCCCGCGATGATGATGAGATCCTTGCGACGTCCGGTGATATAGAGCTCATTGTCAACGATCACCCCGAGGTCACCGGTCGCCATCCAGCGGTCATCGTCCGGGGCGCCTTCGGCCCGGGAGTTCTCGGGCAACCTACCGGCGAGTGTGTTCCGGAAGGTCTCAGCGGTGTCCTCCGGACGATCGAGGTAACCCATCGCCGTGTTGTCACCGTGGGTCCACATCTCACCGACAGTGCCGTCAGGAACCTCACAACGGGTTTCCGGATCCACGATAACTAGATATTGTGGCTGGGCTACCTGCCCATTGGACACGAGTGCGGCCGCATTCTCCCCCGGACCATCCACAATCTCGACGGTACCTTCGTTGAGACGCTCGCGATCAACCCAGGTGATGAGGGGGCGGGAGTCGGTCTGCGGTGTGGACACGATCAGAGATGCCTCGGCCAGACCATAAGACGGACGGATCACATTGCTATTCAGGCCGTACTCACCGAAAGCATCGATGAACTGGTTGATCGCCTTCGGCGTGACCGGCTCGGAGCCGACGATCAGGCCATCGAGGCGGCTGAGGTCCAGAGTCTTTCCCTCTGCCGGGCGACCGTAACGCACAGCCAGTTCGAGAGCGAAGTTCGGCACAATGGTGTAGATCTTCTCATCTTCTTCACCCGACGAAACCTGGTCCAGCCAGCGGCTCGGCTGCTGGATGAAGTCACGCGGGCTCATCATCTCAATTTTCAGGCCGAGGATCACACAGAACGCGGCCAGGATGATCCCCATATCGTGGTGCAGTGGCAGCCAGGAGACAACCCGCAGCGGCATCGTCAACTTCGCCGCGGCGAAAATCTGCAGCACGTTGGTCATGATGTTGCGGTTGGTGAGCACAACGCCAGCCGGTGTACGCGTCGAACCGGAGGTGTACTGCAGGAACGCCACCAGGTCCAACGGAGCCGTCGTCGAGGACGCAGCCAGTTGCTTGCCGGCCTCTGTTTCAAGCGGATTGACGAAGCTCTCCGCCAGGGAGTCCGGCAGTGCATCAATGGTCAGGACTCGGGGGCGCTCCGCTGCGGGACGATCCGCGAACATGCGCCGCACAGCAGCCGCCGACCCCGAGTTGGTGAGAATGAACTTCGGTCCACAGTCCGCGAGAACCGCCTTCAGATGCTCCCCGTGGCCGGGTTCCATCGGATCGTAGAGCGGGATCGGCGCCATTCCGGCGTACATTGCACCGAGGAAACCGAACATATACTCCGGGCTGTTCCCCGCCAGAATCGCGACACGATCACCGAGCGTGCCGATCTGCTGGAGTCGGGCGGCGACGGCCTTGATGCGGGTGTTGATCTGCCTGCGGGAGTAATCCGTGGAGATTCCCTCGCGGTTCTCCGAGTAGTCCCAGAACCGGAGGCACTCCCGATCCGCTCCACCAGAGGCGGCCTCCACCATGTACAGGGTCTCGCACAGTCCGGCGAGCGTCAGCTTCTCGGGAAGATTGATCTGGCCCTTGTCATCAAAGAACTGGCCCATGGCCGCCTTGAGATCCATAATTCTCCTTGTTTGTCAGTGGGTGCACACTGTCCGGCACCATTATCAGCATCGCATGTTTGGTCCAGTGTATTACTTTGGCGTGGAAACGACGCCACCGCAGGGCATTACGGAACCGGTGGAACCGATCCCACCACGCCCGACGCCGGTGCCGACTCCGGGGCACGGTCAACAAGCCCCGAGATCCAATCGATCAACCACCGTGTCGTCGTCGACCCCGGGAACACATTCGGATTCGTCGCATACTGTGCGTGCACCCCATTGTTCGCGATCAGACCCTGCGCACGCTCCACCGCGTTGCCGACACCGAGCGGGGCGTCACAGATGTGGTCGTTCGGAGCACAGATCTGGAAGGTACGGTCATCCAGCACACCGAAACCACTGTCCCGCGGCCCGCGCATCGTCGCACCAGGCGTCACGAGCTGCACAGCCGGATTCAACAGTTCGAGAGAAATTTCCGCACCTACACCCGATACCGGGTTTCCCACAGCCTGGCCGACACCCGGTTCGCGCCGACCGTCAGCGACCAGGGCGACACCCCTGACCCGCTCCGCAGGCACGGCACCGTGACCGTTACCGATCTCACTGGCGATATCTCCGACGATAACCGCTCCCTGTGAGAAACCAGTCATGATGAAATCCGTGAGCGGACAGTCCTGGTGAGTGATACGGAGTTCATTCTCCAGCGTCGACGTACCCTCACTCCGGGACTCGTCATACGTCATCTCGTTCTCGGAGTTCAGGTTACGGAACTGCGCCGTGTAAGGCAGGGTCCACACCTTCACGCGCTCCGCAGAATACCGCTCCTGCAGTGGCCTCGTGACCGACAACAGGAAAGAATTCGGGTTGAACATCGGGTTCACCGGGTCATCGGTGGGTGACGACTCCCACGTACCCGGTGCCGCGATGATCTCTACATCCGGGCACCACTCCGGCTGCACCGGACCGGTAGCTGAAGGATCACCCGGCGCACCCGGCCCCGAACCAGGGAGGGCCCCCTCATCATTGACCCACCGCCAGGTTCCCACAGCGATCATGCCGACCACGACGATGGCCACCAGAACTGTCAGCGTTTTTTTCATAACGTCTAGCAGTACGCTGACTTGGCGGCAGAGGCAATCCGATCCGCGACGACCTCAACCGACGCCGACGCCCGCGCCTGCTCTATCAGCTGACCTGCGACAGCTTCCAACGTGTAATTATCGACACCGCTAGCCGCCGAACGGCAGACCTCCGCAGCGGCACCGATCATCTGATCCTCAATACCGTCGACAGAGATTCCACCCTCTCGCAGTTCCTTCAGGTACGCCAGATCAGCGGCGCTACGATCCTGTGCCAGTCCAGGGATCTTGTCGATCTCCCGTGCCGCACCATCACGAGGCTCGGGAATCGGCGGAACCACCGGTTGTGGCGCAGCTTCCCGACGCTCCGGACTCGCGGACACCAGGGACGGATCCTCAGACCTGCCTGAAGGCTCCGCGCTGGCGGACTCGGAGACATCCTCACGCGAAGCCTTCGGCAACGATGACGTCACCGACGGCTCCACGACATCATCACTCTCCGACGTCGCACCACCACACCCCGCCAAGACGAATGCAACGATGGTGAACAGAGGAAAAATGAACCTACGCATCACTTCATTTCCTCAACGATTCCACCGTTGATCTGCTTGATCGTTCCATGCTGGAAGGTCTGGCTCAGGCCACCGGTCGGGATCTCCTCCATATCCGATGTTGGCCAACCGAACTTACCGTTCTCCCAGCCATTTTCACCCCAGTAGTCACGGATAGCACCGTTGTAGACCGCATGAGCACCACTGCCCAGTGACCAGTAGATCGTGCCGTTGTCAAAGTTCTGGAGTGCACCACCCGGGATCAGGAACTCGTTGGAGGTGGGGGCACCGAGCTTCGAGGCGGTCGCCTTCATCTCGCCGTACTTACGGGCGATCAGACCACGCGACCAGAACGTGCCATTCTTCGGCGTGCGGATGACGTAGCCACCCTGGAACTGCTGAATCCAGCTTCCCTCCAGCTCCTTCGCCTCAGCCACCGGGTAACCCAGTACACCCTTCTCATAGCCCTGATTACCCCACGATTCGACCATGTCACCGGGGATCGCCTGAGCACCGGTCTCCGGCGTCCAGTAGATCGATCCGTTCTCGAAGTGAACGAAGCGACCCCGCCCATCCGGCGCCGTCAGCTCGTTGGTCTTCGGGAAGCCCAGGAAAGAACGTGGCCCACCCAGTTCCGCGTAGCGCGCCGCAATACGACCAATCAACATGTGCGCACCAGTGTCAGGCGACCAGTACGCCTGCCCGCCCCGGAAATCCTGGGCCTTACCCGTATCACCGTCGCCGGCCACCACGTCGTATTCGTTGTTGACGCAGCTACCCCACGCGCCGGATGCAGTCAACGCACCGATCGCTCCAATTGCTTCACAGTCCGCTCCGCGGTCCTCCTCCTTGAGCGCGAGAGTGTCTGCAACGTAGGGCCATGCCTGCGTCAACTCAAACTGCCAGTAGGGCCAGTTATGGACACCCGACGGACGGAACATCGCGATCACCGGAACGCCAGCCTCCCGGGCTGAACGCACGAACGTCTCCGAAGTCATCCGGGCAATGACTTCCAATCCCTTACCCGCATGGTTCGCGGGCTCGGTCGCCACCGATCCCGGTTCACCGAAATCGTCCCGCCCGGAGCCAGCCGAAACGTATACCGTCTTGCCTTTCAACGCTTCGATACCCAGTTTCGGGTCATTGTCGATCCACCGCTGAGATCCTGCAGGTCCCCACATCGCATCAGCGTTGTACCCACCCCCCTCACGCAAGGCACCCGAGATCATCGCGGGCATACCCGTCGATGTCGTATCAAGGTAACCCGAGAATGAACCGACGAAATCAAAGAGATCAGGACGGTGTTCCGCAATGTTGACGGCTGCTGTACCTCCCATCGATAGACCAATGAGCGCACGTTTACCGTTGGCCCGGTAGCCCTGTTTCAGCACAGCCGGAAGCTCCTGCGTGAGGAAGCTCTCCCACCGGTAGTTCTTCCCGTTGTCCGGACGATTCCAGTCCGTGTAGAACGAGGCTTCACCACCGATGGGCAGAATCACGTTGACGTTCTTGTCCGCGAAGAACTGCTCTGCGTTGGTGTGGAGCGTCCAGCCGGACTCCTCATCGACCGCACGCAATCCATCAAGCATCCACACACTCGGGAACGTGGCATTCGGCTGCGAGTACCAGTCACGGGCCAGAAGTACCTGCACCTGCATGAGCTGCTCCGGCATCGCGGCAGAACGAATGAACAGAGCGATACGGTGCGTACCCAGCCACTCCTGGCGGACGACATCAACGCCCTCCGGAAGGCCCTCGATATCGGGGTACTCCGTTTTAACAGGAGTCCGCTCCGGAACATTCTCTTCCTTCAGGTAATCGGTGATACCACCGGATGAGCCGAACGCACTCGATAGTCCGCTCAGGCCGGAACTCTGAGCCAGAACAGTCGTCTGCTCCGCAGAAGCGACCGGGGAGAAGAGGCCGACGCCCAGGGCAATTGCCGTGGGGACTGCAGCGAGGGCTATCCGGTAAGAGCGTCGGCTGCTGGTGAATGCGGTGTCGCGCATGAAGGTGTCCTTTGTATCGGTTCTTGAAATCAATGTTCGGCGTGAAAGGCCGACCGGTGCAACCGGTGACACGAACAGGCGCCCCACAACGCTCCGGGAGTTCCCCGCTCCCGGAACAAGTGACGCCGTCACCGGTTCTTCTTGTAGCTATGTCGTCGATCCAGGGCCAGACCGTTACCAATCGCTGTACCAGCCACCGGACCAAACCCTAAAGATCGACTTTAAGTTTAGGTTGAACATAAGACTTAGTCGAGTTTCAACACATGACACGCCGAGGCTACCCCACCAGTACCCTCCCCAAGCACCGCGACACCCGCCGCCAACCTGACACCGCGATAAAAGACTCCGACCAACCCGGAACCCAGCGTCGACAAGCACCCGACCACAACGGACCCCCATCCGAAGATAACCGGCGCACCACCTCCAACCAGGAATTATCCCTAAAATTCCGCCAATTCACACGCACCACCCGCAAGCCTTGCAACTCCAGCCGCTGCTGCCGCTCCTGCTCCGCGAGTAACGCACGTTGCGTGACCCGCACCTGCCCCAGAAGTTCCTCCGACGACATCGAATCCACCCCCGGCACCACCTCCACCAGGCCATATTTCTCCCTACCGTCATACTCCACAACCACCCCCGAATCCCTGAAAAGAAAATCAACACGCCCCACGAAAACCCCTCTCCGATCCACAACCTCCGCCTGCAACCAGGGAACCGGACACCCCGCACACCACAACACATAGCGCACCAGCGACTCCCTCGGACTCTCCGCCGCACCACTCACCACCGGTAACAACCGAACTACCCGGATCAACCACCTCGACCGCCGCATCACCCGAAGCCGTTCAACCACATCCGCGACCGAAAACAAACCCACTCTCAGACAATGATCAAACACCACCACCGCGTCCTCCGGGCAACCGAACCGTGCCACATCAACCGCTGTCTGAACTGGTGACGTCACCCGCACCGGACCCCACCGAGACTCCACCACAACCGAATCCGCCCGACAAACATCCTGCGCCGAACGAAACCGTACCCCTTCCACCCGAGGACCCGACATACCCCGCCCCACCTGTAACGACACGCCAGACAACCGCCCAGCCAAGGGGAAACCGTGCAGCACAGCGGCCGCCTCACCCATCACCACCGCATCCGGATACCGATACGACACCCCCACCGCGAACGCAGCCCACCGATCCCACCGCTCACCCGAAACGATGTCCGGCGGTGCGAAAATACACCGGGTTACCCGCACCAAATCACCCGTCCGCACCCGCGCATACACCCGCGCCCGCTCAGCGGGTGTGAGCATCCGGGTATCCACCATCGGCGATCCCGCCCGCGCACACCGAACAGGTAAGCGAGGCCGTCCTGGACGGCCCCGACCACCGCGATCCATGACAGACGTCATACCGGTAGTTCCACTGGGAACCGATCTTTCATTCCTGACACCCATGCCTCATCTGACCCCAATTCCCCTTATGAGGTTCCCGGACAGCCCAGCCCCCTTCCTCATCCCCCGATTTACCGTCACCGACCGGACAACCTCACCAATATCAGATTCACTGCCGCATCGGGAGCAAAACCGCAGGAGACGATCGTGCACTCGGCGGAAAGTCCCCCAGTAATGAGGAAACCCACGCACCTCACAACCACCGAAAACAGGACTTTCATCACCATCTTCGGGGATACCCGCCCCCTAAAACCTCTCTAACACGAAGTAGAACATCATCCCCTCAACAGACCCAGCTACCGTGCCAGCCAAAGTCACACAACACGGCAGAAACCAGGAAATCCCGAACCTCCTCACCAGCAGAGCAAGGTACGAAGATCTCCGGGTACAGCGAAATCCCCGCAGGGAACTTTCTCAAGTCCGTACTGCGGGGATTCAGGTGGAAAATCCGGAGCCGCGAAAACCGCGGTGAACGGAAGCGCTACCAGGCGTTCATAACGTCAAGGACTCGCCCCTTGGTCTTGTGGAGCTGATCATTCCAGATTCCCCAGTTGTGGACGCCGGTCGGCGGGTAGTCCACCGCCGGGTTCAGACCGATGGCACGGGCCTTGAGTTCCCAGGCAACCGTGGTGTTCCGGGCAACCCACTCGAGACCCCAGCCGACGATCCTGTCCCAGAGCGGGATGTTCCAGTCATCTCCCGCCCACATTCCTGTGGACGCAGAAATGTAGATGTCCTTGCCCCGGAGCCCCTCCATGTTCCAGTAGGGGTCATTCTCGAAGCGGCGCGGACTGATCAACGCACCGTACATGGCATTGAGGTTGAGGCCACCGGTCTCTAGGAGCGCGATCCTCATGAGAGTCTGCATACCGGGTGCCGTGGTGGTGAGATATCCGGAGAAGCTCATCGCCTGCTGATACATCTCAGGATGCCGGGCCGCGAGGTTGAGTGCTGCGGTACCCCCCATCGAAAGACCTGCGATCGAATTACGGTGCGGATTGACCCCGAAGTGCTCCTGCAGATAGCCCGGAAGTTCGGCGGTGAGGAACGTCTCCCATTTGATCACGAGCGGGTCGGAGGACGAGAAGTTACCGGGTGCAACCCAGTCACTGTAAAAGGTTCCTGCTCCGCCGACAGGCATGATGAGGTTGATGTTGCTGTCCGCATAGGTAGCGGGGGCGTCAGCATACATGGTCCAGCCGGTCTGCTGCGTGTCTGCCCGCATACCGTCGAGAAGGTAGAAGCCCGCATCTCCACCACGCTGAGAGGGCTGGATGAGAACGGGGATCGTACGGTCCATGGCGGGCGACCACACGTCGCAGCGCTGCACTCCGTGGCCGGAAGCATCCCATTCGCAGGTACCGGTGGCGTCCGGCCGCAGCCAGTCACGGTTAGCGGCCTCAGCGGTTCCCACACCGACAACCATGAGAGTGGCTGTCGCGGCGGTGGCGGCCACCACAGATGTGACCTTCTTCCCTGCGATACGCAGGCGAGAGGCGATTGACATGGTTCTCCTTGCAGGACACTTTCCGGACCGGGGGCGCTGATAGCAGCAACCGATCCGTCTATCCCCGGCCTTGATCATTTCGTTACACGATCACCGTACACGGATCGCCATATTTTTACAGTGCAGGCACAACGTACACGGCGATCACGATGCAGACCACCCACAGCACGGCGAGGGCTTGGAGGGTCCGGTCGGACAGGGCGAGTTCATCAGGTGCCCCGCCATCGCCCCGGTCGATGTCAGCGGCATAACGGAGAATCGCGACTGTGAACGGGACCAAGGAGATTTGGTACCAGACCCCACCGGCCCCATCCATTGCACGGCTGACGTCGAAGCCCCAGAGCGCATAGCTCATGACAACAGCGGTGGCCGATAGAGTCCAGACGAATCGGAGGTACGTGTCGGTGTACCCCTCGAGGGACTTCCGGATCTTCGCGCCCGAGGACTCGACGAGAAGAATCTCCGCGTAGCGTTTTCCGGAGGCCATGAACAGCGACCCAAAGGCCGCGACAAGGAGGAACCACTGGGAAAGCGCAATACCCGTCGCTACTCCTCCTGCCATCGCACGAAGCATGAAACCGGAGGAAACCAGCGCAATATCAATGACGGGCTGGTGTTTCCACCCGAAGCAGTAACCGAGCTGGAGTGCAATGTAGACGGCTACAACGATCGCGAGGTTTACCCCTGCGGATGCAAACAGGGAGATCAGTACGGAAGCGAGCATCAGTCCGATAGCCATCACATAGGCAAGGTTCACGGGGAGTACACCTGCGGCGATCGGCCGGAACCGCTTGGTGGGGTGCGCTCGGTCCGCATCAACATCGCGGGCGTCGTTGACAAGGTAGATCGAGGACGCCGCGAGACAGAATACGAGGAACGCGATCACAATGTCGGCGATGGTTCGGCCGTTGAGAAGCGCGGCGGATCCAGCCGCGGCAGGTGCCGCGATGACGAGGACATTCTTCACCCACTGCTTGGGTCGGAGTGCCTTGATCATGGCATCGGGGAGATTCTTCGGGGGCTGGCGTCTCCCGTCGCCCTCAATCCCCCGGGTATGGGGCTCGGACCCGAGCAGCCCGTCATGCGGCTGACTCATACGTTCTTCCTTTCACGCTTGTCGACGACCCGACACACGGCATCGGCGGTCACGGCCCCCAGGGTGGCTCCCGCTACGACATCGGTTGGGTAATGCACTCCGAGCACCATACGCGACAGCATCATCACCGGCACTCCGACGAGCGGCCAGCGCGAACCGGTGGCTCGGTTCACCGCGATGAGGGCCGCAGTGGTGGATGTCGCGTGCGACGACGGGAAACTCAGCTTCGACGGCGTGGACACCCCGATCCGGATGCGTGAGTCGTGGGGACGTTTCCGGCGCACGACTCGTTTGATCACGATGGATGCCGCATGGCTCACGAATGCCGACCCGGTAACCGCCAGCCACGGACCACGTCGGTTTGCGTCGATGGCTGCTCCCACGGCACCGAGCGCAATCCACCCGGCGGCGTGTTCACCGAAAAGACTGAGTCCCCTGGCCACCGGCAGCGCAGCGGGGGCGTCGTAGAGCGTGTCCTGAATTCTCACCAATACATCGGATTCACGCATGAAAGACCTTTCCCCAGCTCTCGCGGCTGGTGAGCTCCTCGTGGGCGGCACGGTAGGCGATGCGTAGATCATCGAAACGATCGAGGATCTCACGCTGCAACCGGTTGGATTCCGCGAGAAGTGTCTTCGCCTTGTCCCGGTCGCGCTGACGGTACACGACACCGCGCCCGTCGGCGGTGGTGACGGTAGCGCCGTCGACACGCGACAGGGAGAACCAACGAGCCTCGATCGGCGCGAAGTTTGCCTGCGGAACCTCATGGTGGGCAGGGTCGTGCGGACGCACGGAGTGCAGGAGTCCCTTGGCCAACCAGACGGCCTTCTTCACCGGGGCCAGGCGGCCACCGATGTCCTTGACAGGAACACCCGGCGCGCCCGACGGCTTCGGGAGTTCAGCGGCAGTCGGCAACACCACGGCATCCGGGTAGTCACGGCGCAGGCGGTTGATGCGCGGCAGCGACGTCTCGAGGATGTCGAAGAGGTGACCCGGTCCCGCGAGGAAGTCCTTCATCGCCTCATTCTGGATCGCGACAGTCGAGTACTCGAGGCACAACAGATGTTTCAGTGTCGCTTTCTTCATGCTGCGCACGATTCCTTCCGGACCACCATCATGATCCATCGCAGCGACGATCAAGCGGTTCCTGAGATGGAAGTATGCCTGCCAGTCGATGGCGTCATCCTTGTCGGACCAGGCCATGTGCCAGATCGCCACACCCGGCCACGTGGCCGTCGGGAATCCCGCCTTCCCTGCACGCAAACCGTACTCCGCATCATCCCACTTGATGAACAGCGGTAGCGGCTGCCCGACCTGCTCCGCGACAATTCGCGGGATGAGACACATCCACCAGCCGTTGTAGTCGACGTCGATACGACGGTGCAGATCCCGTGAGTTCCGATCCTTCGGGCCGTCTCCGGGTCTGCCCTGGTAAGACAGGGGATAGCGGGAAAAGTCATGGTCGTACGCGACATGAGGCGCTGACGTCCACATAAAGATCGACCGGTCGATGACCTCACCCATCGAGTGCAGATGGCTTCGCTCCTGCAGGTTCAGCATCTGCCCACCGACAAGCATCGGACTCTTCGCGTACCGCGCCACCTGGAGGGCACGAAGCACCGAATCCGGCTCAATCGCGATGTCATCATCCATATAGAGGATATACGGCGACTTCTTCGCGCCTGCTTCCCCTGCACCGTCGACGCCGCCGAGGGCCTCGAACATGATGCGCGAGTAACCACCTGACCCCCCCAGGTTTCCCTGGCGGAACTCGAAGAACCGGTCCCCGAAGTGCTCCGTCACCGCGGCATAGCCCGGTTCGTCGGCCGGATGGCGGGACCCCTGGTCCGGCATGATCACGGTGTCGATCACCGCGTCAACCTGCGGGTCGCTGGCGAGTGCCTCGAGCGCGGCGACCGCATCCGCGGGGCGGTTGAACGTGGGGATGCCCACCGTCACCCGCGGCTCGAACGGCCCGACAGTCGTGCCATCGGGCATGGTCTGCGGCGCGGGTGCGCACGGTGCGAACCAGCCGGCCTGCGTAATCATCGCATCCGTTTCCGCGGTCACGTCGAACCACAACCAACCCCCATCCTCGAACGGATCCAGCGACAACTCAAACTCAGCCGCACCGTCCGCAACGAGCCTGCCGGCAACCGCAATCCGAGAACCATCGATCTTCGAACGGTAGACGTCGACACGCGCTTCACCGGTGACCTCGACACGGAGAACAACCTTCGACAACTGCGACCACCGCCGCCAGTAGGACGCCGGGAAAGCATTGAAGTAGGTCTGGAAACTCACTTCCTGACCTGCACGGACACTGAAGCTAGTCCGGTCTGGCCACGTCACCCGCTGTGTGTTCGTCTCAGCCTCAAGAAGATAGAGCGTGCGGACGTCGTGCGGCTCGCCCCTCCTCGGCAGCAGAACACGCTGCAACTGCTCCACCGCCCTGGAATCATCTGGCACCCGCGGTGCCGACGCAACGGCAGGTGTTTCCCGGGAATCGGGGGCGGAAGATTCGCTCATGACGTTTCAACGTCCTTTCGGCCTTCGGTCAGTACCAGTCTCAATCTAATCATTAGCGCGATGGTGCTGCGTTACCCACGCGGTGAGCACAGCAAGCGGAGCCGGTAATCCGGAAAGACCAGAGTAACCGGGCTGGTGAATAAGCTCGTTTTCACGGACCACAACGCCACCTGGAGGAAAAACCCCAGGAGCGCACCCGCACGCAGGCACACAACCAGCCGACAACGAGGAAACACCGTTTCTAGGCGCCACTAGACTGGCGATATGAACCGTGCGGAACCCTCATCCCGAATAATCCTGCAGGTAGCTGCTCTGGTGGCCTTCCTCATGGTGCTGCTTCTGCCGATTCCGGTAGCTGGAGCACAGGCTCCACCAACGGAACGTTCCGTTGCGATCCCCCTGCGTGGAGGCGTGCTCACAGATGACGACGTCGCACTATTAGCGGGGGAAACCCAGAACCTGGTCCTCCCGGTCAACGTCAAGCGGGTCGTGTACCTGGTGTTCGAGTCGAATGAGCCCAACCTGAACGATTCACTCCGCTACTACGCGGAGCGCGACGACCGATCGCTGCTGTCTGGGGCGGAGGACAAGTTCGCCCCAGGTTCGCTGATTGTGGCGGTGGGTATGGATCCCCGCCGCGTCGGGGTGGCCTGCGGCGACGACGTGTGCAACGCGATCAATTTCTACGGCGCGGGCCGCATGGACGGGATCCTCGACGAGATGCGGGTGCCGTTGCGACAGTCGGGCGACCCGAACATCGCGGCGGCACTGCTGGCCGGTGCCCGGGCGGCCGGGGACACGACGGTTGTGTCCGCGGGCGGGGACGCCAGCCCGTCGCACTGGTGGATCCTGGGTGGGATCGGCGGCATCGGTGCCGTGGTTGGGATCGGCAGCGCGGCCTGGGTTCGGTGTCATCGTCGACGTCGGATGCGGGAACGCTATGACTACGTGGTGGACAACTACGCGCGGGTAGCGGCGCACCTGGATTCGATCAATGTGCAGGCTCACTCGTTGTCGTCCCCGCTTGCCGACGACGCAGTGCGCCGCGACTGGGAGGATGTGCGTTCTAGGTTTCTGTCTATCGACGATACGGTGCAGAGCCTGAGTGGTATCGGCAACGAGGTCGAGGACAGGGAACTGGCCAAACATCGGAAGGCGATCAACGAGGCCTACGAAACGGTGCAGCAGATGGAGAACGCGGAGGACAACATCGATGAGTTCTTCCGGATGGAACACGGCGATGGCACCGTCCGTCGCCGGCGCCTGACGGAGATGCACGAGGATCTGACAGAGGCCCGGACGACGGTGTCCGATGATGGTCTGCGCGAGGATCTGAAGAAGATCGATGAGCGGGTCCTGGCGCTTCGGGACACACCGGATGCCCCGGTGTTCATGGAGACCTACGCGCAGATCATCACCGACTACCGGATCGTCATCGAGGCCGTGCGGCGGCGCGAGTTCGACGACGTGGAGCCGGATGACGACACCACGGCACCACGGATCTGGGATGATTCATGGCGCCCCGGCTACGGGTACACCGGGTTCGTGCCATTTATGACGGTGAACTCATGGCATGAGTCGGCGATGAGCTCTTCCACGGGTTCCTCGGGCACCACCACCGGGTACTCCTCGGGCGGATTCTCCGGTGGGGCAGCCTCGGGAGGCTGGTGAGCTATTCTCCCTCGAACAACGGGGTGAGCTTGTTGTCGAAGAGGTTCATGGCGCTCGCGATGGCCATATGCATGTCGAGGTACTGGTATGTACCCAGGCGCCCACCGAAGAACACCCGGTTCTCCGAGGTCTCCTCTTCCGCACGTTTCCGGTAGGCGAGCAGCATCTCCCGATCATTCGGTGTGTTGATCGGATAATAGGGTTCATCCGTGTCCTCGGCGAAGCGGCTGTACTCCTTCATGATGACGGTCTTGTCATTCGGGTAGCTGTCGCGCTCAGGGTGGAAGTGCCGGAACTCATGGATGCGGGTGTAGGGGACATCGGCATCGTTGTAGTTCATCACCGGTGTGCCCTGGAAATCGCCGGTGTCGAGCACCTCGGTTTCGAAGTCGAGGGTGCGCCAACCGAGTTTGCCCTCGGAGTAGTCGAAATAGCGGTCCAGCGGACCGGTGTAGACGACCGGCGCATCGGGGCTTTCACCGCGGACATCGTCGCGGACCTCGAACCAGTCGGTGTCGAGCCGGACGTCGATGAGTTCGTGGTCTGCCATCCGCGCGAGCCAGGCAGCGTATCCATCCTTCGGTAGGCCTTCGTATGTGTCATTGAAGTAACGGTTGTCGAAGGTGTACCGCACCGGCAGGCGGGTGATATTGCCGGCTGGTAGTTCTGTGGGGTCGGTCTGCCACTGCTTCGCGGTGTAGTCGCGGATGAACGCCTCGTAGAGCGGACGCCCGATGAGAGAGATCGCCTTCTCCTCAAGGTTTGAGGCCTCCTCGGGGTTGATTTCGCTGGCTTGCTCCGCGATCAGCGCACGTGCCTCGTCCGGGCTGTAATAGCGTCCGAAGAACTGCGCGATCAGGCCCAGACCCATCGGGAACTGATACGCCTGGCCGTCGTGCATGGCGAAGACCCGGTGCTGGTAGCCGGTGAATTCGGTGAACTGGTTGACATAGTCCCAGACCCGCTTGTTCGAGGTGTGGAACAGGTGTGCGCCGTACTTATGGATCTCGATACCCGTGGTCGGCTCAGCTTCCGAATACGCGTTACCACCCAGATGGCTGCGCCGCTCAACGATGAGTACGCGCTTCCCCAGTTGACTGGCCGCCCGTTCGGCAACAGTCAGTCCGAAGAGGCCGGAACCGACGACGATGAGGTCGTACCGGGTGTTCATGGCGGGGCTGGTCGAGGGATTTGTCATGGGATCCAGAATAATGCCCCGGACAGCGGCACGGGCTGTGGGCGCGCCGCACCCCGGAGCGGGGTTGCGAGTGCAGGCCCCCGGCACCGCCTGTCCACCCCGGAGATAACGATATCTGACGTCGAGGCGTCGTGGGGATCATTCTGCAGAGTCGGGGGCCGGTGAGCAGCCGGGTTCCCGTCGGACAAGCGTAGGGAAGGTGAACTCGAAAACGGTCCCATGGTGGTACGGAACGTAGTGCTTCCTCGGAAGGGTGAATCATGTTTTCGCCTGGCTTCTCCGGGGCCGACGATGGCGGATCCTACGATCGCAGTGCGTGCGGCAGCACACCAGATCTATGCGCTTCCGTGACGGTGGCGTTGAAAGTTGAAAGGTGTCGAGGCTCGGGTGTCCCAAGTCCGCCCACGCCGTGGCACGGGGTGTTCTCCAGGTTCGGACCGCTCCAGTTGTTCCGGGACCGTGTGTAGGTTCTCCACGGTTCTCCGCGCGACACGCCGCCAACCCCCACCTGTCACACGATCAACACTGTTACCATAGGCCACAAACCTAGTCTGCTGTTCCTTTTGCCCCACTGATCCCACATATCCCGCAGAATCGGTGAGGTTCGGGGATCGGCAACAGCATCTTTCGACACTTGAGCATGTTCCGGTACCCCGCAGGTTCTGCGAGGTACCGGAACAGCCCACCTGTCCCACCGAGGAGAACCAGAACGTGAAGCAGCGACGCCGCATCACCACGCAGTCCAGACGCCCAGCCCTCGCGGTGGTTCTTTCCGCCGCTTTGATCACCACCGTGATGGTCGGTGTGGGTAACCAGTCGATTCTCCGGACCGACACCGTCGGTGGAGATCCGGTCACCGCCGCCGTAACCACCGAAAATTTCGCCACGGGCGAGAACGTGGTCGTTTCTGATGCCGCGGTGATCAGCCAGGGATCGGAGACGACCGGCCCCAAAACGGTGAAGGAGTTCACCCGGGACGAGGAATTCTCCATGTTCGCCCTGACATGGCATGGGGAGAAGGACATCGCCGCTTTCTTCCGTGCGAAACGCGCGGACGGATCGTGGAGCCCCTGGTACGACGCGGAGCCTGCAGGTGATGTTCAGAATCCCGCGGGAAAGAACGGCACTGAGCTGATCTATATTGAGCCGACGCATACGGTTCAGGTGTCGACGGCGAATGTGGATGTCCTACCGGGAGATCCCGACAACGGTGCCGGGGTCGCGGCCACAGAGGCCTCCGATGATGAGCTTGTCGACACCCCGACGGTTCCGGCCGAGCAGCCTGCGGCATTTGCGGGGGTACCGCCGGTTGAAGGAATCCCGGTGAGCGAGGTCAACCACACGACCACTGTCGATGTCGGTGAGATCGCACCTGTTGCAGAGGTCATCGACGCCAACGCCATCGAGGCTGTTTTCGTTGACGGCAAGGCGTCTGCTGTGCCGTCGGTGGATCTGGTGAATGCCGAAGAGGATGCCCGCGGCATGCCGAAAATCATCTCCCGGAAGGGATGGGGTGCCGATGAGTCGAAGCGCTGTGGAAACGTCACCTACGACGATAAGGTCAGTGGGCTGACCATTCACCATACGGCCGGGTCCAACCAGTATGATCGCGCCCAGGCTGCGGGCATCGTTCGCGGTATCTACCAGTACCATGCCCAGACGTTGGGCTGGTGCGACATCGGGTATCAGTCGTTGGTGGACAAGTTCGGTCAAATCTACGAGGGCCGTTACGGCGGAATGAATCGGGCGGTGCAGGGCGCGCACGCCGGTGGTTTCAACGAGAACACGTGGGCCATCTCGATGATCGGCAACTACCAGGATGTCACCCCGAATCCGACAATGCTGGCGGCCGTCGGTGAGCTCGCCGGGTGGCGTGCGAAGGTCGCCGGCATTGATCCCCTGGGCTATGACACCCACTATTCCGAGGGGTCGTCATACACGCAGTACCCGAAGGGCACACCGGTCAGGTTGCCGAACATCTTCGCGCACCGGGACGTCGATCTTACGGAATGCCCCGGTGATGCGGGGTACGCCCAGATGGGAACCATCCGGGCACTGGCCAACACGAAGTACCGCGCGTTGCTGCAGGGTGACACCACGAATGTCGATGAGTCCCTGTCCGATGATGAGAAAACCGAGGCTCCAGCCCCGACGCCTCAGCCGATTCCTGAACCTGCCCCTGCCCCTGCCCCTGCCCCTGACTATCTCACCAGCAGTGGAGGGAAGCTCAATTCAATCCTCGGCGTCGCCGGTTCTCTCCTGGCGATCACGGTCGCATTCCTCGTTTCCAGGGAAGACGGACAACAACGCATCTCACAGATTGGTAAAACCCCAGTCATCGCGGGCCTGAAACTCTCAGATGTTCCGGCCCTGGTTGAAAAGGCGGTGTCGTTCAGCAGTGACCCGAAAGTGAAGCGAACCTGGGATCGGGTCTCCGCTGTGGCCGGACCCGTTCTCGGTTCTCCGCGTGGAGGTACGCAGGTGGCGACACCGGTGGGAGCCCGAAACTCCCGGATCGAGGTCACGCCGTTTGATGGGGGCTTGATCGTGTCATCACCTGAAAGCGGTACCCACGCCATCTGGGGCGCCATCGGTGATGCGTGGGCGGCACAGGGCTTTGATGCAGGTCCGCTGGGTATGCCCGTGAACGAGGAATTTCGGGACGGCAATCTGATCCGTACCGATTTCCAGGGCGGATGGATCACGTTCGATCCGGAGACTGGGACGGTGGACATCCACGAGTCCTAGTTGGAGAAAGTGGAGGGGCGGCCGATGAACCCGGCCGCCCCTCCACGCGTCTCGTGAACCTTCCGGTCAGGTATGGACGCGTTCGCCGAGCATCTCCACGGCGACAGTGCGAAGAAGCTCATCGACCGAGTAGGTACGGGCGCTTTCCTCCAGCAGTTCCGCGGCACGATCGATGTCCCAGGGGAGCGTCTCGAAGAGGCTCTCACTACGATAGGGGGACTGTCCGGTTTCGGTGGCGTTTCTGTCGACCTGACGTGCGATGACCTCTCCGACGATGATCCGGCGGAGAGCCTGGACGCTACGGACGATGTTCGGACCGGGAACCCCCGACCTGTGGGCGGTCATCGCGAAATCACGGTAGAGCGATCCGAATACGATGGCGGTATCTTCCCCGGAGACGATCACTTCCTTGGCGAAGGGAAACTTCTCCAGGTGGTCGATGATCTCCATGCAGATCGCGACGATCCGGTCCACCGGATCAGACGGTAGCTCTGCGGGACTACCGGCTTTGAGTGTGTGAAGAAACGCTTCTGCGATGAGACTGTTTTTGGAATCGAAATGGTGGTACAAAGCCATCGCCGTGACACCGATTTCCTCGGCAACCCCCCTCATCGAAAAGCCTGCGGCACCCTTGGTCATGATGTGATCCGCGGCAATCTCGATGACCCGCTCGCGAGATACCGTCAGCGGGCGACCACGTCGACCCCCCTCAGCCTTCTTCTTTTCTTCTCTGATATCTTTCACCGTTCCCCGTTTTCCGGCGGTCACGGGCCCCCTCCGGGCATTATGACCACGCAGTTATCTTTGTGCAGATGGGAAACCGCCAACCGGTGGAGGACCGGCCGCGGTTGACTTCCTCGGATCGATGACCCGGACTTATCGTCCGCAAAGCATCAGTGGTAGCACCGTCCTGCCAGTTCTACTATCTCTGCTGCCCACATTTCGTTTCATAGCTACAGTGCTACTATACAACGCTGCCGAACAATATTCGCCACAGAGTGATAGTGGGATCGGATCAGTACCAGCGTTCGAGTACAGCAGCCAGCCCATCCTCATTATTGGTGAGAGTCGTCAGATCGGCGGCTGCCTTCACCTCAGGGGCCGCGTTTCCCATGGCTACGCCAGTTCCGGCCCAACGGAGCATCTCGATGTCGTTGGGCATGTCGCCGAAACAAATTACCCTTTCAGAGGGGGTTCCGAGGATTCGGGCGATACCACGGAGACCAGTTGCCTTGGTGATGCCAGGAGCCGCGAACTCGAGCAGCCCATCACTGAACGAGTAGGTGAGGTGTGCCAGTTCGGGTGAGATCTCTGGAGCGAGCCGCCGGTACATGTCCGCACTGTCGAGTTCCTCGTTGCGGAGGAGGAGCTTGATGGCGGGTTCTGCGAGGAGTTCATCTTCAGAGGCTTCACCGAAATTGATCGTCGGCCAGGCGTGCGCCCAGTCCGGGGCGATGATGAATAGTTCGGGTTGCGGGTCGAAGGCGCTGGTTCCGGCGCGTTCGACGGCAATGCCCACGCCTCCGTCACCGGCGAAGATATCCCGTGCGGTGTCAACGATGGTTCGCAGTTGCCGGGGATAGAGTGGATGAGTCTCGACGATCTGGTCAACCGCACTGTCGTAGAGAACGGCCCCGTTGGCGCAGACAGCCATCGGCCGGACCGGAAGCTGTTCAAGCACGGGAAGAAGCCAGCGCGGTGGACGTCCGGTTGCGAGCACCAGAGCACCACCGGCATTGATGAATCTGCGGAGACAATCACGGGTACGTGGGCTGATACGTTCCGTACCCGTGATCAGCGTGCCGTCGATATCGCTTCCGACAAGCAGGGGACGACTCACCGCAGCTCCCGGAGGAAATCACGTAATCGGTCGAGGACACGACAGATCCGGGCGGGAAGTGCACGGCCGCGTTCGGTGATCCGCTCAAGGGCGAAGTCCGCGCGGCGGTCCGCGCGGGCAGCGGCCCGGGCGGCCTTCCTGTCTGCGCGAGCCTGTTTCTTTTCCGCGGTGATCACCGCCGCTTCCTCGAGGGTGGGGGCGCTGCCTCCGAGAGATGCGGGCATCCATGGCGCCCCCTCGAAGGCACCATATTCTGCGGCGTAGTCCGCACGGACGCCGTCGAGGAGGCCAGCGACAGCGTCACGGAGTCTCTCGGTGACCTCAACGGGATCACCGTTCGCCGAGATCGGCTCACCGATCCGGATCCAGACTGGAATGTGCTTGCGTCCGAGGTTGCGGGGGACGCCTTTACTGATGATCCGTTGGGATCCCCACATCGCGACCGGGATGAGGGGCACCCCGGCGGCATCGGCGATCCGGGCGGCACCGGTCTTGAATCTGTCCATCTCAAAACTGCGGGAGATGGTGCCCTCGGGGAAGATTCCGACGAGCTGGCCGCCACGGAGCCTGTTCACCGCCTCGTCAAGAGCACCGCGGCCCGCGGACCGGTCAACCCGGATGTGATGCATGCGGTTCATGAACCACCCGACGACGGGGACATCGTAAATCTCGCGTTTCGCCATAAAACGGACGAGCCTGCGTCCGCGGAAATACCCGGCCACCCCACCGAAGATGAAATCATAGTAACCAGTGTGGTTGTAGGCGAGCAGAGCACCACCTTCAAGTGGGACATTCTCCACGCCCTCAATGGTGATGGTGATGTCCTGCACTCTCATCAGTGAGCGGACGAGAGCGACGATACGGGAGTAGAACGGCTCGTTCGCCTCGGTCGGATGGTCGGGCACCCGGATGAGGTCCGCAGGGTAGCGGAAGATTCCCTCCCGGATGAAGTCACGCTGCGTCATGGGAATCCTGTCTGTGTCGGCCTGCTTTTATCGACACCCGCCCCTTCCGCAGGTGGGGTGCCTATTCCTTGGAGGCGGGGCGTCTATTTCACTGGTTCAAGGATCTCACGCCCGACGAAGGGCCGCAGCGCCTCGGGAATCCGGACGGAACCGTCCGCCTGCTGATTGTTCTCGAGGATCGCGACAAGCCACCGCGTCGTAGCCAGCGTTCCATTCAGAGTGGCACAGGGTTGGGTACGTCCCTCATCATCCCGGTAGCGGACCTTGAGGCGACGGGCCTGGAATGTCGTGCAATTCGAGGTTGAGGTTAACTCGCGGTAGGTGCCCTGGGTTGGAACCCACGCCTCGGTGTCAAATTTCCGGGCTGCGGAACTACCGAGGTCACCGCCCGCGACATCAATGATGCGGTAGGGAACCTCGACGGCGGCGAGCATGTCGCGTTCCATCTGGAGGAGTGCCTGGTGTTCGGAAACAGCGTCCTCGGGCTTGCACCAACTGAACATCTCGACTTTGTCGAACTGGTGGACACGCAGGATACCTCGGGTGTCCTTGCCGTAGGATCCGGCCTCACGGCGGAAACAGGAAGACCAACCGGCATAGCGCAGTGGGCCGTCGGAGAGGTCGATGATCTCGCCGGAGTGGTATCCGGCGAGTGCCACTTCGCTGGTGCCCACGAGATAGAGATCATCCTCTTCAAGGTGGTAGATCTCGTCAGCGTGACTGTCCAGAAAACCAGTACCCTGCATGGTTTCGGGACGGACGAGCACCGGTGGAACCATGAGGGTGAAGCCGGCGGCGGTGGCACGCTGCGCGGCGAGGGTCAGCATACCGAGCTGTAGAAGAGCCCCGAATCCGGTCAGGAAGTAGAAACGGGACCCGGAGACCTTGGTGCCCCGCTCGACATCGAGAATCCCGAGCGACTCACCAAGTTCCAGGTGATCCTTGGGTTCGAAATCGAAGCTGGGGGGCTCACCGACGTGCTCGAGGACGATGAAATCATCTTCACCTCCCGCAGGCGCGCCTTCCACGATGTTCCCGATACTCAGTTGAAGCCGCTCCACCTCCTCTGCAGCCCGCTTCTGAGTGGCCTCCGCTTCCTTGACCTTGGCCTTCAACTCGTTGGAACCGGCGAGCAGGGCGGGGCGGTCCTCAGGTGCGGCCTGGCCGATCTTCTTTCCGAAGGCCTTCTGCTCGGAGCGAAGGCTGTCCGCGGCGACGATCGCCTCTCTGCGGGTGGCGTCAGCGGCGATCAACCGATCGACGAGGCCTGGGTCCTCGCCGCGGGTGCGCTGTGAGGCACGGACCACGTCGGGGTTGTCACGGAGGAATTTGAGATCAATCACGGTTGCCAGCCTACCGAACCCGGCGGTCCCCGGTCCCGGGTGGTGCTGATCCTAAAAAGGACCATCATCCGGTTATTACCAGCGAAGTATACTGTTCACATGGTGTCCTCCCCGAAGTTTCCGGTTCTACCGGCCCGCCACCTCACTGATGGGCCGAAACCGAAGCACGCACAACTCAGGGAAATTCTCGAGGAAATCTGCACCACCAGACTCGCCCCCGGCGACATGCTGCCCGGGGAGCGGGTGCTCGAGGAGACTTTCGGGGTGTCCCGCATCACCGTACGGCGTGCCATCGGGGATCTTGTCGCATCCGGCAGACTGAAGCGCGCCCGGGGGAAAGGCACCTTCGTCGCCCCCACCCCACTCATCTCCCGATTACACCTGGCTTCCTTCTCCTCCGAGATGAGCGCACAGGGGCTACAGGCCACGTCCACGATCCTCCTCGCCGAGCGGGAGACCGCACCACGACAGGTGGAAACCTTCTTCGGCGTGGCTGAACGGCCCCACATCCATCTGCGACGTGTCCGACTGGGCGACGGCCGCCCCTACTCAATCGACGACGGTTGGTACAACAGTCTCCACGCCCCCGACCTACTGGACAACGACATCCACCACTCCGTCTACGGCATCCTCGACAAGGTCTACGGCATGCCCGTCACCGGGGCCGAGCAGACCGCCACCGCCGTGAACGCGGACGATGAGACAGCCCTCGCCCTCGATGTGGAACCTGGAACGGCGTTACTGATGATCGTCCGGCGATCGTTCTCCCGGGAACACCCCGTGGAATGGTGCGCATCCCTCTACCGAACGGATCGCTACGCACTAAAAACGCGTGTGGAACGCGCTACAGAAACAGGCAGAGAGTGACCCAAGCCGTGGAGGGAGCGTGCACCTGTCCCATGTACCCGGCATGATGGAGGAATCATGAAAGCAACCAGATCGTGGCGTTCAGCCACCGCGGTACAGGCCGGGCTGATCGCGATGCTCGTCGCAGCCGTCGGCGTCGGCTCCTACAACCACGTCGCCGCGGAGACCTCCGCAGACGATGGTGTCGACACCGGAGCCAGGACCACCATGGCATCGACAGGCGCCGCAGTAACCTCCACCAGCGCACCGTCTACCGCTCCTTTCACCACCGCTGACGTCGGCGACTGCCTCAACTGGGATGTCGCACCCGACGGCACGGTATCTAACTTCGAGAAAACCGACTGCGCCACCGATCACCGCTTCGAGGTCTCCGCACGCGAAGATCTCGCCACCTACCCCTCGAGTGAGTTCGGCTCCTCCGCCCCCGCACCCAACCTCACCCGGCAGGCGCAACTGCGCGAAGAGCTCTGCAAGACCCCCACCATCGATTACCTGGGAGGGCGTTACACGCCACGCGGCCGTTACTCCATTGCGCCCATTCTCCCTCCGGCGAGCGCATGGGAGGCCGGCGACCGCACTATGCTCTGCGGAGTCCAGGTCACCGATGACACCGGCCAGACGTTGACCACTCGCGGACGCGCCGCGGAGCAGGACCAGTCCAGGATCTTCCAGCCCGGTGAATGCGTCACCATCGATGCCGCCGGAGCACCCCGTGCCGTGGACTGCGCCGAGCCGCACCAGCTCGAAATCACCGCAGTAATCGACCTCAAGCCCGTCTTCCCCGAGGGCACCCCCACCGTCGAGGAACAGGACGCCTTCCTCAAGGGCGCATGCACCCAGGCCGCCACCACCCACCTCGGTGGCGATGACCCCTTCTATTACTCCACCCTCGAATCGTTCTGGACCGCCATCGACGCCAACGCCTGGACTGGAGGCGCCAATACCGTCAACTGCGCACTGTTCAAGGCGAACGGAGAGGGGCGCTTCGCCACTCTCGAGGGCGCAGCCACGGGGCCGTTCCTCATCGATGGCGCGCCCCCGGCACCCCAACCCGAACGCGATCCCCTACGCCAGTAGCTCACGCTCCACGACAACAAGGACGCCAGTGATCAACATCTCCGACGAACGTTTCAACGAACTCGTGGACATGGGCTTCGCTCAGATTCCCGATAAATTCCTCGACAACCTCAGAAACGTGGCCATCCTGATCGAGGACTACAACCCTGACTCGCCCTGCATCCTCGGGCTCTATCACGGGGTCCCGCTACCGGAACGCCTCGCCAACCACACCGGGCTACCGTCCTCGATCACCATCTACAAGGAGGCCATGCTCGATTACTGCACCAGCGAAGAGGAGCTGATCGAACAGGTCCGCATCACCGTCGGACATGAGATCGGCCACCACTTCGGCCTCGACGACGACGAACTGCATGAGCTGGGTTGGGGGTAACCGCAACCCAGCTCAACCCCTCATCTAGCTCTGCCCGTCCGTCACTGGCCAGGACCCGAGATATGTCATTTCTTCCGCGAGTTCGTTCAGGTCATGGAGCGCATCCCTGGTCTCAGCCTCGTCTATGTGACCCGCGATATCGATGTGGAAACGATATGTTCCCAGGCATGTCCGCGTCGGGCGGGACTCGATCCTGGTCAAATCGATACCGCGATCCGCGAAAATGGTCAGCGCAGAGACCAGAGTTCCCGGCCGGTTGGGCAGTGTGAACACGACGGCGGTCCTGTCGTTTCCGGTCCGCACGGGTGGCACTTGCACAGACCCCACGACCACAAAGCGGGTCCGGGCCCCTGGAACATCGATCACGTCATCGGCAATACGCTCCAGATTGAAAACATCCGCGGCCCGTCTGGGGGCAACCGCCGCATCAACCCGCCCCTCCGCAACCGCTTTCGCGGCGGCGGCGTTGGACGAGGCGGCAATGAACTCCGCACCTGGGAATGAACGGTCGGTCCACTGACGGACCTGCTGCCGCGCGACAGGGTGTGTCGAGAAGCTCCGGACAGTACCCGCGGATGCCCCGGGCCGCACCATCACGGAAAAACTGATCTCGATCTCCGTTTCCGCGAGAATACGCACGCCCTCGCCGTCCGCAAGAGCATCGAAGGTATGCGTCACCGGCCCGTCGACGGAATTCTCGATGGCGACACACGCGTACTGCGCAGCACCCGCGCGCACGGCCGCGAGAGCTTCATGGGGGCTTGCGACCGCGAGCTTTCCGATGTCTCCCGGGCCGAAGCTGCCACGCTCATGGAAGGAGATCAGGGCAGCTTCCGTGAAGGTACCCTCGGGCCCCAGATAAGCGACGACATTCTTCATGTTCATGAAGTGTAGTCCGCTCCGACCCCCCATCCCCGCAGCGGGTAATCTGCTGACCATGTCCGTTGAGCCCATTGCCGCCCGTGTGGAGCGAATGCGTCTCGGCGCAGCTTCTGCGGTGTCTGACGTATCCACAGCATTGACGGCTCTCGTTGACACCAGCCCCGAGCTGAGTGGTTTCTCCGCGACCGACCCGGAACTCGCGCTGCGTCACGCCCAATTCCTCGACTCGCTTCCCCTATCCCAACGGGGGCGTCTCCACGGTCTCATTCTGCCGATCAAGGATCTCATGCCCGTCGCCGGATTCCCGTGTTCCTACGGTTCCATCACCCGGCGTACCCATCCCACGGAAACCGATCCCCGGGCTGCCCGACTCCTCGCGGAGGGAGTCATCATTCCGGGGAAGACCCAGACTTCCGAGATGGGGATGACCGCATACTGCGAACCAGTGGGTATGTCGGCCGTCGAGAACCCCCTGTGGCCGGGGAGAACCCCCGGCGGCTCATCCGGCGGAGCCGCCGTCGCGGTTGCACGAGGTCTCGTTGATGCCGCCCATGCGTCCGACGGTGGCGGTTCCATCCGGGTACCGGCTGCGGCAACGGGAACGGTGGGCGTGAAACCACCACACAACAGTCAGGGAGGCGTACCCACCGCCCAGGGATTCATTACCCGGACCATCGCTGACGCGGCATTCTTGTTCGGAGCGATCCCCGTGCGCCGACCGTTGCGAGTCGGGGTGCTCGTCGAGCCGTTGCACGGCGACGGACGGGTTTCTCCGACGATGATCTCCACAGTGTGTTCGGTTGCGGATCGACTGTCCGATCTCGGGCACCGGGTGCAGGAGGTTTTCCGTCCCTACGGACACCGTCCATTTGCGGCATTCGCTGACGTTCTCGCCTCCCGATCCGTGCACATCCCCGGTCCGGCGAGTGACATCATCGGATGGTTGCGGAAACGGGGCGGGGCACTGTCCGAGGCGCGGCGCGTAGAAGCCATCCGGGATTTTGACTCGGTGCGGCAGACGATTCTCACCGCGTGGAAGATTGATGTCCTCCTCACCCCGACATTGGCTTTCGACCCTCCGGAAATTGGTCATTTCTCCCGGTTAGAACCACCAGAGGATTTTGCGGAACAAACACGGTGGACACCATGGGCAACATTGTTCAACATGACGGGTGGCGCCGCGGTGAGTGTACCGGTACCCGTGACGGGGCGCCCTCCTGTGGGAATCCATCTGGGTTCTGTGCGGGCGTCCTTCGACGAGTTGCTCGGTGTAGCCTCGGAGATCCATCCGTGACCTCACCTGACATGGTACGGCGGATTCGTACGGAGATCGGTGTCGTTCTGCTGGTGACGTTCGGTATGTCCGGGGTGCGTTCAGCACTCCGGCTCATCGACGCCACGCTGGCCCCGGAACCGTTGAACAGCCAGAAAGTGGCACTCACTACGCCGCAGGCGAACGTTCACTGGTTGGAACCTGCTCTGCAGTTGTGTTCGGCGTCGGTTCTCACCGGTTGGGGCCTACTGGTGTTGTTTCTGCTTTCCACCACCGGAATACGGATACGACCGTTATCTGGTCGCGACTGGTTCCGGGGAGCTGGTCTCGCCGCGATGATCGGCATTCCGGGGCTCATGTTCTACCTGGCCGCGGTGCATCTGGGGTTCAGCCGTCAGGTGGTTCCCACCACGTTGGATTCGGCGTGGTGGGAAATTCCGGTGCTGCTGCTGTGGTCTTTCGCGAACGCGTTCGCAGAGGAAACCGTCGTGGTGTTCTGGTTGGTGACCCGGCTACGCCAGCTCGGCTGGTCCCCACCCGCCGCGATCGGTTCCTCCGCTGTCTTACGCGGGAGTTATCATCTTTACCAGGGCTTTTCCGCAGGCCTGGGTAATATAGTGATGGGCCTCATCTTCGCCTGGTTATTCACCCGCACCCAACGCGTGTGGCCGCTCGTCCTGGCTCACTTTCTCATTGATGCGGTGGCATTCGTCGGATACAGCACACTTGCCGGTCCGTTGGGGTTGAGGGGTCTGTTCGGGGTCTAGTCTCCGCTAGTGTGGTTTCCATGGATTCTCGAGGCCCGTCCCACAATGGTGAACTGCCGGACGACATCGCCCGTGATAGCAGGGGCCGCCCCATTCTTGACCGTTTCGGTAGGCCAGTACGTCGCAGGCCCCGAGGTTCCCGCCCTGCCGGGGGCACCGGGCGGCCCATTCAGCACAATTCATCCCGGGAACCTCGCCCATCCGGGCCAGCTAGGCCGGTTAATCCACCCCCTCGGGAAGCACCCGTCCCGCGTTACACACCCCGGTCACAGGTGCGTCCCTCCGCCCGGCCCGGGAACCCCTCTGTCCGGCCCACGCAATACCGGCCGCAGGATCGTACGCCTCCCACCTACCGACGCGATCCGGTGGTACCGCCCCCGCAGCCCCCTGTTGCTACTCCCCGCCGCAGTGGCGGTGAATGGAATCCAAGCCCCCGGCCCCGATCACGACGTGCTGCACCCCGCCGGGGCTGCGGAGCCGGGTGTATGACACCGTTTCTGCTCATCATCGGGATAGTTCTCACACTGACTGTCGTCATCGGACTGTGGGCCGATGCGAAACTGAACCGCGTTGAAGCGACCCCCACGCAGCAGGTGGCGAATACTGCAGGCACGAACTGGTTACTTGTCGGGTCTGATTCCCGACAAGGGCTCACCCAAAAGGAGATCGACACTCTCGGTACCGGTGGTGACATCGGTGTGGGCCGGACCGACACGATCATGCTGCTGCACTACGGGCGCGGATCGAAACCAACACTGGTGTCCATTCCCCGGGATTCCTACGTCAATGTCCCGGGTTACGGCATGAACAAGATCAACGCGGCGTTCACCTTCGGGGGGCCACAGCTCCTCACGGAAACCGTCGAGCAGGCGACCGGACTTCATGTCGACCACTACGCGGAAATCGGGTTCGGCGGTTTCTCCGGGCTCGTTGACGCTGTCGGAGGCGTGGAGATGTGTGTCAGTGAAGCCATCAACGATCCTCTGGCGAACATCAACCTCCCCGAGGGATGCCAGGAACTGACCGGACCCGAAGCCCTCGGTTACGTCCGTAGCAGGGCCTTCGCCATGGGCGACCTGGACCGCGTGGCGCACCAACGGGAGTTCCTCTCCGCGCTGATGGAGAAGGCCACGAGCCCGACGACCCTGCTCAACCCATTCCGTCTGGCACCGTTGATCAGTCGCGCTAGCGGAACATTCACGGTAGGTACCGGTGACCACATCTGGCACCTGGCGCGCCTCGCACTGGCGATGCGCTCGGGCGTCGTCACTGAAACCGTTCCCGTGGGTGGTTTCCAGGACACCAACGTGGGCAACGTGGTGCTGTGGGACGAGACTGCCGCACAGATGTTGTTCAACTCGATGAGGTGACTCGCAGACGTGAGGGGATCCAGTAGCCATTCCACGCGGTACCGGGTTCCCTCACGAAACCTAGTGCGCCGCTAGCGAATGGTGACTTGCCGGGACTTGATGTTGTCGAGCTGTCTACGCTCGTCCGCGGTCAATTCAGCATCATTGGCCAACTCACGGTTGATCTTCTTGTCCAGGGCCTCCAATGGTGCCACAAACTCACCCGGTGACGTTTCCCGGGGAAGATCGAAGACTGGAACAGCGAGACCGTGCGTTCGGAACACCCCGGCAAATTTGGTGCCCTCACCGAGCGTCAGTTCACCTGCTGCCGCGATACGAGCAAGAGCCGCTATGAGCTTGTCCTCGTTCTCCAGTCTGATCCACCGGACATGCGCCTTCTCACCCGGATCGATCCACCAGACAGTGCCCTCGATATCTGCTGTGATCTCTGCGGACGGTATGATCGCGGCATTCGCCTGCTCGATCCCCTGCTTCAGCCTTGGATCAAGAACAGCGCCCTCAGCGAGCCACCAATCAAAGGTGTCGTAAGAGACGGGCTTCAACGTTGTCGCCGGGTCAATCAACTCCTTCAGGTCCGGCTGACTTCCATCGGCGACGGTGGATTCAAGGGTCTGACCGGGCTCTGCGTGCTTCACCCAGCTCAGCGCGAATGCCAGATCACGGCCGGGATTATGACTGTGCATCTGCACCTGAAGCGCCACGAGACGTTCAACGCCCCCATCAGCGCTCTCACGTGTCACCGCTGCCACGGCCCCGGGAAGCACAGTGCAGAGGACAACCGGCTCGTCGATACCCTCAACCTTCAGTTCAGCGGACGCCGAAGGCACAAACTCCTGCAGCGCAACCAGGTCCGCTTCCATCGCGAGCCCCTCATAAGGCCGGGGATCCCGGTCCAGGGCGGCACGCTCGGCGGCACGGGCGGCGAGCTTCGCCTGGCGACGACTCATACCCTCGGGCAGATTTTCATTCTTCTTCTTCTTTTTGGCCATGCCTCGAAGATACCCGCTGTGCACCCGCTCGGGTGCTACCGGCCAAGAATGCGCAACGCCGAACCGGGCCGATTGGTAGCAAGCCACCGTACACCGTGTTCCGCCGCCCATGCTATGTCCCGGGGGTCATCAACGGTCCACATATATCCGGGGAGCCCACCGTATCTGATTCTGGAGGGATCATCCTTGGCTTGCTCAACGGAGACTCCCCAACCAGATACCCTGCCGCGTGCCTGCACGATCGTATCGAAGAGAGGACACCGTTTCCTGCGCAGGTGGATCCGGGGGATCGCCGGAGCTAATCTCCGCATGCGGAGAATAGACAATGGGGAAAAAGAAATGATGCGGATACGCGGATCATCCAGCAGACCGAAATAGCGGAGCCGGAGCGCAACCTGTTCCTCGAGTTCCCGGCCGAAACGCAACGGGTGCTTCGTCTCGATGAATAACTCACGATCAGGGTAAGCCGAAATAAGTTCTAGAACATCATCCAGCCGAAGCGGAGGCTGAGGATTCACGGAAGTACCGAAGTTCAACCGCCGCAACTCGTCGAGCGTCATAGCCGACACGCGCCCGGACCCGTTGCTGACACGATTGACAATCGGGTCATGAATGCACATGACCGTGCCACACGCACTCAGCCGGACATCACATTCAATGCCGTCAGCTCCAACATCGAGAGCCGATGTGAAGGCCGGGAGCGTCAACTCCGGATAGTTCTCGCAATCACCCCGATGAGCGATGATTCGGGTTATGGCTGTGGACGGTTGAGCAGTCACGATCCCATTATCCCATCCCGGTCCATCCACAGGGAACTGACACAAAAGGCGGTGCAGGCACGCACCCGAATGCGCACCTGCACCGCCGTACAACCGACATCGAAGGAACAGACTATTTGGTGTCCTCGGCCGGGAAGAACTTCTCCTGGATCGCACGCAACGTGTTCGCGGAGTGCTTGAACCGTTCCATCTCGTGTTCGGTGAGCTCCAATTCAACAACTCGACGGATACCACGGCGGTTCACGACGGCCGGGGTACCGATGTAGATGTTCTCCTCACCATACTCACCGCGCAGCAGTGCTGCTACGGGAACTGCGACATCCTGGTTCTGGAGAACGGCACGGCTGATACGAGCGAGCCCCATACCGATGCCGTAAGACGTCGACCCTTTGGCGTCGATAATCTTGTACGCCATGTCACGGGTGTCCTCGAAGATCTTCTCCAGCTTAGATTCGAGCTCCGGATCCTTTTCCAACTGCTTACGCATGGAAACACCGGCGATCGTTGCCGAAGAGAGGACGGGCAGTTCCGTGTCGCCATGTTCACCGATAATGTAGGAGTGCACGGAAGTCGGGGCGACCTCGTACAGTTCACCGAGCATATACCGGAAACGAGCCGAGTCGAGGACCGTACCAGACCCGATGACCCGGTGTGCAGGGAGACCGGAGTATTTCCACACTGCATACGTGAGAATGTCCACGGGGTTGGATGCGACGAGGAAGATACCGTCAAAGTCATTGGCCATGACGTCATCAACAATGGACTTCATGATCCTCATGTTCTTATCAACCAACTGCAAACGAGTTTCGCCCGGCTTCTGAGCGGCCCCGGCGCAGATGACAACCATAGCGGCATCGGAACAATCCGCGTACGTACCCTTGGTCACCTTCGTGCGGGAAGGCGCCCACACGACACCGTGATTGAGATCCATGACGTTACCCTCAAGTTTCTTCTCATCGATATCGATGATCGCGAGGTGGTCACAGATGCCCTGGTTGATGAGGGCGAACGCGTAAGCGACGCCGACATCTCCGGCGCCGATGAGAACAATCTTGTTTCCGACACTGACCTTCATGGATACCTTCTCCCTGCCGGGCCCAGTGGATCCGGCTACTGGGCGTCGGTTGTCCGACGCACTACGTTCTTCCACCATCCATGATGCCCGTTTATGTTGCTTCATGTGGAAAATGTGAGGAATCTATCGCTGAAAACATGCCGTTGGAGCCACGCCCGCGAGAAAACGCCCGATCGGAATCCCCGAATCCCGAAGAATCAGACGGTGACCAGATCCGGGACATGCCATTTCCACAGCACCCGCACCGTCACCCGTCCGTGGTGTGGAGCGGAAGCAGGAAGACCTGCCCCGCGTAACGCTGCGGTGAGCTCCCGCCCGATCTCCGCCTCATCATCGGCGGCACCAGCATAGCTGAGCGTGAGGCGACGTCGATGCAGGAAACTGAGATCCTGCCAGTCATCGCGGCGAACGAGCACAGCACCCCGATGATCGGGCGTGATCGCCATGGATTTCCAGTCACTGAAGAGGGCAGACACTATCCCGGATTCGTGAAGTTCAGCGAACGCCGCGAGAAGACGATCCACGTCGGTCTCCTCGTCAGCCCAGCGGCGGGCCGTTCGCTGACAGGTCCCCCATACTCGTCGGGCAAGAGCCTCCGAGACGTTCTCCACGGAGCCACGCGCGTCTCGGCAGTCAAGCCGAGAGTTCAGTAACTGTTCGGCGAGATGATCGGAGGCTTCGTCCAAGCGGGTTATGGACCCATTGATGATGCGTTGACCCATCTCATCGAGAATATCGTCGATCTCACCACTATCGATGAGGTGCTGGGCCTGCTCGGCCGTGTGCTCGTCCACGTCGTTGTTTCCTCCAGATGGCTGTGCTCGGAACCGGTCCCGGACCAGCGGGGCAGTAGCCCCACCGGGCCCTCGCCGCGGGCTACCCTACATGCCGAAACCCGAAAACTGCTAGCCTCCGTGGCGTGGATTACAATGCGATCATCTTCGACCTCGACGGCACTCTGGTCGACCACACCACCGCAGCCCGGACCGCAGCCCGGATCTGGGCACATGAACTGGGTTTCGACGGCGACCAGACCTCCCGATGGTTCGAGATAGAACGCCGGTGGTTTGCTGCCTACGAGCGGGGCGATGTGAGCCATCCTGAACAACGCCGCGGACGGACCCGGGAATTTACCGGGGACGGAGCCCTATCCGATTCCTCCTGCGACGAACTCTTCGGCCGTTTTCTCACGCTCTACCGTGAGGCATGGTGCGCATTCCCGGATGCCGCCCCAGCCCTCCACCGCGCACTGGCCACCGGAGCCCGCGTCGGGATACTCACCAACAGTGTCACCGAAATACAGTCCGCAAAGCTCCGGTACACCGGACTCGATCTGCCCGGTGTCCATCTGCTGGCATCCGGCGACCTCGGTGTCGCAAAGCCCCGGCCCGAGTGCTACGCGAAGGCCCTCTCGATACTCGATGTACCGGCGGATCGAGCGGTGATGATCGGAGACAACTACGAGAATGATGTTGCCGCCCCCAGACGAGCTGGTATGTCTGCATTCTGGCTGAACCGCGACGGAGCTCCGGCGATCGACGGCGACCCAGGGGCCACAAGCCTCGACGTAATCCCCTTCTGAACACACCCGGGTGGCAGCACTTCCGGTTTTTCCTCCGTTCACCGGACATTTTAAGGCCCAGTTAGGTATTATCAGAATATCTAACTGGGCCTACCTGCACGCCGAAGTATTCACATACAGAACGACATCATCTGATTCCAAGACCAATCCGACGCTTCGGGAGTCCCCATGCGTACAAACCTGACGCCCACACAATGTTGCTCATCAATTCAATCGACTACACATTTCAACGTATGGAGAAAATATGCCGACTTCCCGAACAGCTCGCCGAACTGTAACCGCAGCAGCAGTCATCACAGCGTTTTCCCTCGGCTCACTCGCCCCTGTACACGCTGGAGCCACGACCCCGACCGTGTACGACGGTCCATATCAATGGGTCGAGGAATTTGATTCCCCGGAATCACTGAATCGCTGGACCATCTTTGATCAACCGGACTATAAGAACGAAAAACTGGTCCTGACCCCGGATGCGGTCCAGGTCCGAGATGGAATGCTGGAAATAACCACTGCACGACACTGCATATCCGAGCAGGGCGAGGCCTTGACCGAGGACAACATCGTCGAGGATCCCTGCCCCGAGGGAAAAATAACCCGGTACACCTCAGCACGTCTCCAGACCGACTGGATCGCCACCGGTGTATTCACCATGGAAACTCGGGCAAAAATCGTTACCAGCGGCGAAGATGGGCTTCGCAGCGCCATCTGGATGCAGAACAACCACCGGACATGCAGCAGAGGAGACTCCGACAGTCTCTACGGCGAACTAGACCTGGTCGAGCACTACTCGTGGCCCTGGCGCTCAAAGCAGTCAGTGTCCACCGTTCACTTCAGTTGCGATGAGAACGGTACGAAGCGGGCCGGGCGAATTTTCACCGAGGGGAAGGATCTCGCAGACGAATGGCAGACGTGGAAAGTCGAAACCAGTCCCGACGCCCTGAAGTTCTTCGTCAACGGGAAACCTGCCCTGTACGACGATACCCCTCCGTACGACGAGCGGGATCACATCACTTTCGATGATCTGCGTACGACAGACAAGCAGTTCACGAAAATTCTTGATCAATCCTGGAGGATCATCCTCAACCAGTACGTGGAGAACCAGAGCTGGGCCCACCCCGCCAGCGATGCAGATCCCTTCCCGGTTCGGAAGATGTACGTTGACAGAATCACCCTCGAGGGTCGCCCTCTGACCGATGATGAGCTGGGTATCGCACCGGCGCCCCCTGCGTCGGGTTCTTCTTCACAACTTCCGGACTCATCCGGCGGGATACTCGGTGCACTCGTCGGGATATTGACACTGATCGCTCTCATAGCGTTTCCGATAGCCGGATGGTTGCACACGCGGGCAGCGACGCCGACCATGTTCCGTATCTGAGTTCAGCCAGGCCCACCGCCACCCACGGAGCACGGGGGCCGTCGTTAGGGGAACGCCCTATTCCGGCACCCCGCATGCGACTCCGGTGGAATGGTGGGGACAGTATCCGCCGGGATTCTTGTGCAGATACTGCTGATGATGGTCCTCGGCACGGTAGTAGTCACCCGCGGGGGTCTCAGCCAAAGGAAGAATCTCGGTGGTTACGGGCCCGTATCCAGCTCCGGAGAGTCTCTCACCGTACTCAGTGACCATCATGCGGATGACAGTTGCATCATCCCGCGAGGTGACGGTGTCTCCGAGGGTATAGAAGGCTGATCGATACTGAGTTCCCACATCATTACCTTGCCGGAACCCCTGGGTGGGATCGTGGGCTTCGAGGGCTGTGGCGACGATCCGCTGCAAGGATATGCGGGCAGGGTCAAACACGACTTCGACGACCTCCGCATGCCCGGTGCGCCCGGTACAGACTTCACGGTAGGTGGGGTTCGGGGTGTATCCACCCGCATAGCCCACGGAGGTCGCCTCGACTCCCTCCAATTCCCAGAAGATTTTCTCGGCTCCCCAGAAACACCCGATCCCGATAAGAAGGCTGCGCTGCCCTTCACTCCAGGGACCCGTAATCGGGGTACCGAGGACCGCGTGCGGCTGAGGGTCGTCCAGAACGGGGTGTGTGCCCCCCTTGAGTGCGGTATCTGCGGTGACCATCTCTGGATTACATCCGATTAACCATCCCATACTGCGTTAGACCCTTTCTCGGCGATATTTCTGTGACCACCAGCTTAGGCCCCGATGACGGGTCACCGCGTTTCCGCATTTTCACCCCCAGTCGGGGGATTGAAACAATAGCAGCAGGCGACAGCCCCGATGGCCCATGTTCGCAGGGGCGTACTTATAACAATTTTGTGATAGACGTGTGACCTTATTCGGCGTTGCCCTATCATGGGGCAACGACGCGGACATGTTCCACGCTCATTCTTTTACGAAAGGTTTTTCACATGACGACTTTCTACGAACTCCCCGAACTGGATTACGCGTACGATGCTCTAGAGCCGCACATTGCAGCCGAGATCATGGAGCTACACCACTCCAAGCATCACGCGAACTACGTCAAGGGCGCCAACGCCGCACTGGAGGCACTCGCCAAGGCCCGCGAGAACGGCACCATCGGCGACGAAGTCACCGCACTGTCGAAGAACCTCGCGTTCAACCTCGGTGGACACACCAACCACTCCATATTCTGGAAGAACCTCTCCCCCAATGGCGGCGGCGAGCCCACCGGCGAACTGGCGGAAGCGATCGAACGGGACTTTGGCTCCTTCGAGAAGTTCAAGGAGCACTTCTCCGGTGCTGCTCTCGGACTTCAGGGATCCGGTTGGGCCGTCCTGGGATACGACCACATCGGTGGACGCCTCATCATTGAGCAGCTCACCGACCAGCAGGGCAACATCTCCGCCAACCTGACCCCGCTACTCATGCTGGACATGTGGGAGCACGCCTTCTACCTCCAGTACAAGAACGTCAAGGCTGATTACGTCAAGGCTGTGTGGAACGTCTTCAACTGGGATGATGTCGCTGAGCGTTACGCCGGCGCCGCCCAAAAGAAGTAGCCCGCTCAAGAACGTCAAGAACGCCGCCCACCGGTACGGTGGGCGGCGTTCTCATGGACGGACATCCACCGGTCCGACCATCCAGGGCCATCATGGCCCGGTGGCGACGAACTCCCGAAACCGATCCACCGGAGGTGCCGGAGAAGCCGCCGCCCGCCAGACCAGGCCGAGCTCCCGGTGCGTCGGCGGATCCAGTGGTCTGAGGAGCAACCCCGCGGGTGCCAGGTATGGGTCGTCCATGGGTAGCAGCGCCACCCCGAGTCCCGCACTGACCAGACCTGCAACAGTACTGAGTTCCATCGATTCGAACACGACATCTGGTCGGAACCCCGCCCGGGCAGTGAGCTCATCAAGCAGTTGCCGGGTACCGTAGCCTGGGCGCATCCCGATGAAGGGTTCCTCGGCTGCGGCGGACAAAGGTAACGGCCCCGTGCTGGCAGCAAGACGGTGCCCCTCCGGGATGGCGAGTGCGAGCGGCTGGCTGTGGAGACGCAGCCAGCCGAGTTCCGCCCCGTCCCCCAGACTCTCCTCGGCGCGGGGGCCGACGAGTGCCAGATCGGTGGCGTCAGACAGCACCCTCTCCACAAGATGCCTGGCAGCACCCTGATGGAGCTCAAAGTGGACACCAGCGTGCTCCGCACGATAGGCACGGAGCAGTCCAGGAACGAGCCAGGTGCCCAGTGAGTGCATGAAATCGATCCGCACAGTGCCGTACTCCGGGTCCATGAGGCGCTCCATGTCCGTTCGCGCGGCGGCGAAGCCCGCGCTGATTCGGCGGGCGTGCCCGAGAAATGCCCGCCCGCGGGTATTGAGTGTCAGGGTGCGCCCGGCGCGGTCGAAGAGATCGGTGCCCAGCTCCCGTTCCAAACGTGCGATCCTCCGGGACAGTGTGGGCTGCGGGATCCCAAGCGTTTCGGCGGTGGCGGTGAGGTGCCCGGAGTCAGCGAGCTTGATGAAGGCGTCCACGTCGTCGAGTCGCGGTGATGGAGGCATCACTCACCCCTTCCATGCGTTTTTTACATCGGTTTCTTACTTTATTGATATTTTACTAATTACGCGGGCCACGGCACGATGATCCCATGAGCACGACACCCCCCACGCCTGCCGCCACCGCCGGAGATCTCCCCGAAGGTCTCCGGCGCGGAGACACCGATTACCGGCGGGCCGTCCTGGCAATGCTCGCCGCCGGTCTCGCATCCTTCAACGCCCTCTACTGCACCCAGGCGATGCTGCCCACCCTCACAACAGAGCTCGGCATCACCCCCACGCAATCCGCCCTGACTGTCTCCGCGACCACCGGGGCACTCGCCCTCGCAATCGTTCCCGCCTCGATCCTCTCCGAGCGTTTCGGACGTGGCCGGGTTCTGTCCATCTCGGTCATGGCCGCCGTCGCGCTCGGCGCGGCACTGCCCTTCGCCCCCAACATCTGGTGGCTCATCATCGGGCGTGGCTTGCAAGGGGCTCTTCTCGCGGGTGTCCCGGCCGTCGCCATGACCTGGCTCTCCGAGGAACTCCACCCGGACCATCTCGCTCGCGCCATGGGGGTCTACGTCGCCGGGACATCACTAGGTGGGCTCATCGGCCGCATCGTGCCCGCCGGGGTTCTCGAATTCGCCTCCTGGCGCTGGGCGCTCGGTGCCGACGCCATCGTCGCGGCACTGTTCGTTCTCGTGATCCTCAAGATGCTGCCCACGCAACGACGTTTCGTCCGCAAGGAACTTCATGTCCGTAGCGAGTTCGCGGCGATGCTCGGACACTGGCGCAATCCCCGGCTCGCGGCACTCTTCATCACCGCATTCCTTGCGATGGGCGTATTCGTCTCCTTCTACAACTACCTGGGTTTCCGCATGATCGAACGCTTCGGCCTGTCCGAGGCGCTGGTTGGTGCACTGTTCGTCCTGTATCTCTCCGGAACCTGGTCCTCCGCACGCGCAGGCGCATGGGCGACACGCTTCGGTCCTGGCAAGGTTCTCGTAGCCATGGTGCTCATCTCCTTCGTCGGTATCGGTCTCGCGGCATCCGGCAATCTGGCGGTGACGGTCTTGGGGGTCCTGCTGTTCACCTCAGCCTTCTTCGCGGTGCACTCCACCTCCTCCGGGTGGATCGGGCGCCTCGCCACGACCGACCGTGCCGAAGCATCCAGCATGTACCTCTTCTGTTACTACCTGGGATCTTCCCTCGTGGGCTGGTTCTCCGGCATCATCCTCATCCGTTACTCCTGGACCGGCCTCATCATCTGGCTGCTCGCCATCCTCGCGGTGCAGCTACTCATCGCGGTGATCCTCACCTGGGACCGGCTTCGCCGCCGCGCGGCCCGGATCAGGGGTTAACCTGGCGGCATGGCCGCACCGCATACACACAAACCAGATCATGCGGCTGCATGGTCACGCCGCCAGTGGATGCTGCGCGCCAACACTCCGGTGGCCTGTTGGCTCATTATTCTCCCCCTCACCGTCGGCGCTGCAGCCGCCGGACACATGAATTCCTGGATCCCCGACCATATTCTCGGCATCGGGGTGATCACGACTTCGATCATGGTCTGGTCCCAGTATTTCACCGCGCGTTTCACCGGCCACCGGCCTACCCGCGCACATCAGGTCAGGCAGCTCTACCGGATCTGGACGGTCACCGTCGGGACCGTGCTGATTCTCGGTGGACAGCTCCCAGACACCCCATCGACGTACGTCAGTGTCATGGGTGCAACCCTGACCACTGCCGGGATGGTCCTCCACGGGATTTCCCTGGGAAAACAGTATCTCGAATCAGACAAAACACGTAGGTTCCGCCCGATTGTCGCGGTCTACGTCTTGGCCACCATCTGTCTTCTCGGCGGCATCACGGCAGGGATTCTGCTGACCATCGGAGTGCCCGGAGCTTGGCCCAACCGACTCCGCTCCGCACACCTCATCCTCAACCTTCCGGGGTTCGTCGGGTTGACCGCCTTCGGTTCCCTCACATTGATGTTCCCCGCCGTCTGGCGGACCCGAGGCCGTCCGGACCACACCAGTGCAGCCGCGACAGCACTGGTCTGTGGTGTCAGCGTCGCGGTCAGCGGAACGCTCTGCGGAACCCCCGGTGTCCTCGGCACAGGACTCCTGATCTATGCCGCAGGATGGATCATCGCGGCGGTTCCCTGGATGGGCAACGTCCGTGATGTACTGACGGACCCCCGGGACCGACTCACCTTCGCGGCGGTCGCGGTGGTCGCGGCACCGGCGTGGCTCATCATCGGGATACTCAGGGCGGCCGTGGAGGTCTTTCTCGGATCAACCGTCGCCTTCACACTCCCGGTGCTGCCGTTACTGATCGGGTTCGGCGCGCAGCTCCTCATCGGTGTGCTGAGTTTCCTCGTCCCGTCAATCATCGGAGGGGGGCCTGCAGCCGTCCGTCGCGGAATGGGAGTTCTGGATTCCCTGGGGCTGCTGCGTGCCACGCTTTTAAACGGTTCTCTCGCGTTGCGGCAGTTTGAGAGTGCTACATCCATCGGACCGGCCCCGGCTCTCCTCATAGCGCTGAGCCTCGGTGCTTTCCTTCCGCTCACCGCTACCGCAGTTGTCCTGCAGCGACAGAGGTTGCAGCGAGCACACGATCCCGGGACCCCGGCGACCGCCACCGGACGCCATAATCCGGCGTACGGTCAGATCGTCACGGGTCTGGTCATCCTCGGCATTCTCATCATCGTGGCCTTGTCCCGTTCTCAGGGCATCAGTGGCGGGATCCCCGGCGCACCGGACGCCAGCCACGCCCGCACCACAGACGTTGCCCTGCAATCGTCACCGTTGTAGCTCAGCAACCGACGGCGGGCCGCCTCCACTTCACCGGGACGGGCACCCGTGTGCCCACCAGCGACACGGTACGTATCGACGCTCGCTTCTCCGTCCAGATCCGACTCCGACCAGGTGAACCCCGCCTGTGGCGCCACTATCTTCAGGCCGAGGCCACGTGGGCCGATCAATTGAGAACGGACGGCCGCGAACACGTCGATCCACGCCGGGGAAGAAATGAACTCCTCGATCTCAGCCTCCGACGGGACGGTGCATCCGTCCGGGCTCACATGCCCCCGGAATCTCCGCGCACTGCTGGACAACCAGTGATTCTCACCGTGACGTGCATAGCAGAATGCGGCGAAACTGCGTCCCCGGGCACGGGCGTCGTCCTGTACCGTCCGGAGCCAGGACCAGAACCGGGCGAAGTTGTCCGCCTCGGTTGCGGTGCCCAGCCCACCCCATATCGCGAAGGGACGGTATTCACGGCCGTCGAAAGCACCCCACAGATAGGCTCCTTGATCAAGATACGCCTCCACATCGACGTCAATCTCCACGTCAAAACGTTGCGCCGTCACCTGCGGAACTTTCCGTAGCACCGGGATCCCGGCACGCCACGCCTTAGCCAACGCGGAGGCCTCCCCCAGATCCGCATCGATCAGGTCGGCCACAGTGTCGATACCTCGCCTGCGGTACGGCTCCGAACGATCTCCCGGGAACACGAGGGAGATGTCATCTGCCGCCGTCAACCTCTGGCCGCAATCGAACCAGAAGCGACACTCACCGCACTCTTTCAACCGGCGGGGGCCATCGGGCAACGAGGCTTCGAGGGCCTTAGACAACGCTGACTGGTAGTGCCTGGTATCCACCAGGAACGCCAGTTCCCGGTCCTGACCGATGGCACCACCGCGCTCACTATCCAATCCGAACTCCGCCAACGCACGGGCCGCAAGACCCAATCGGTATCCGTCGACCGCATGGTGCCGAAGCCGGTACTCCCCGAAGGATGAGGCACCCAGTCCGAGACGTCTCGTGGCGATCAACTCCTGCCGACACCCAACCGCAGGCCGGGCAATCCTGTGGTTGGACACGATCACCGGCAAATAACGTCCGTCATTCGCCCTGACGAGGACATCAGGTGTCGATCGCCAACGCCGACCGTCTGAAGAACCGGTGAAAACAGCACCCGTGATGATCGTGGTCTGCGCGGCAAGAGCCTCAAGCGTCGCGAGCTCCGCGTCTTCGCCCTCGTCCTCGATGTGCACGCGGCTGAATTTCGATGAATCCCACTCCTCCGGCGCCAAGGGGAGCAGTGCACGGACGCGAGACTTCCCCGCCTCGGCACGCTCAATCCGTCGCTGCACAGCCTCCGTCGGCGCCTGATCTGCGTGACGGTGACGTTGTACGATCCGGTACCGACATCCGACGAGGTCCGACGGCTGCAATTCAATGTCCAGCTCCACAATGACAATCAGCTTAACCCCACCTGCGGGTAAGCTGGAAAAGGAACGACAACGACAACATTAATTGGAGATCAGACAGACACCATGGGCATTTTCGAGGCGATCCGCAAGAGCCGGGCAAAGACTAAAGCAGAGATCAAAGCCGCGCAGGCGCGCGCCAAGTCCGAGGTGAAGCAGACCGCCAAACTGAACCACCGGCGGTCCAAGCTCTTGGCTAAACAGGAGAAGTCACTGCTGAAGGCTGAACGGAAAGGCCTGAAGGCCAAGCGGCAGCACGAGCGCAGAATGGCCAAGAACAAGCTGGCACAAGTCCGCCAGGGGCGTTTCAACACTCAGAGTGTGCGCCGCTACACCGCAGCCACCCGGCTCCTCGTGCCACTGGCACTTCCTCTCGCCTACCGGGGAGTGACACTCGGAAGGCAGTATCTGGAGAAGCGTCGGGCCAGCCGCTACGGTGTCACCGCCGATCAGCTCGCCCGTTACTCCGGGCACGGCGCCCCGTTGAAGGCGCGTATCGACGGTATCCTCGAAAACCTCGAGTCTGCACCCGTGTCCGCAGGTTTCCGGATCGACGCGAAGGACCGGTTGGAGGAGCTCCGTAGTGCAGTGGAGAACGCCGAGTATCTGTCCCCACAACAGCGGCGCCGCAGCCACAATACGGTGTCCCGGGAACTCGACAACCTCGGAGCGCAGATCCAGGAACGGATACAGAGCCGGAGCTGAGCGCATCCGTCGTCCATTACGAGGCTCACATTGCCCGCCCGCCCCGCCCCGACTGCGGAACGGGCGGCTTTTTCAAGCTCTTTGGAACAGCCACAACACACGGCCACCTGATTCAATTACCGTCACATGTTTCATAGATCCGATTTCACAGAAAAAATCGTGGAACGGTGAATAATTCTTTCATGATCTAATAACTATCAACTACAACTCAATGAAGCAGATAGTGTTTACCCCAAAGGCACGAAAGCCCCGAAGCACAGTCGGCCACATTGCACAATTGGAAAATATTGTATAATCTTTACTTCAAGCAGTGAGTAAAGGTAAGTAGCTGCACGTAAGACTGCACAGTTCTTTTGATACGGAAGTGTCCTTATTTCCTCGAATCAGCGCTGACCGAATCAAGGCCAGGAAGCTGCGCAGTTACGAGCAGTGCGGCTGTCCGCAGGGCGCATTACAGTAACTCACTTGAATAAAATATCTCACTATATGTGAACTGACCAGCAAAGACAGAACGATGAAGGAGCTTACTCAATGGCAAGACGCGAAATCACCCAGTACTTCGATGACCTGGACAAAACCCCCCTTAGCGAGGACGAGCTGCACGTGGTGCACTTTTCCCTCGACGGCACGGAGTACTCCGTCGACCTGAACGAGGAACATGCCAACGAGCTTCGCGGCTCTCTGCAGCGGTACATCGAGGTGGGTCGTAAGATCACTGGCGGAACTCGCCAGCGTCGCCGTAGCAGTGGTGGCGGTTCACGCGGCCGCACCAAGGAAATCCGCCAGTGGGCCCGTGACAATGGCTTTGAGGTCGCTGACCGTGGCAAGATCCCGGACAATATCGTTGAGTCGTTCAACGCCGCAAACTGAGATTTCTTCCCGCAGAACGAAGAGCCGTTAGAACCACAACCGTGTTCAATGGCTCTTCTTTCACTGTCCCACCCTTCGACATCCTCCGAAGTACCAGGATACTCATGGGGAATGGGTGTGTCCCTGACTATCGGTAATGATAATCAGGGACACACCCATCTTTTAGAGAACTCCCTGTTCGCGTGCCGCCGCCACCGCAGAAGTACGGGAACGTACCCCTAATTTGTCGTAGATGTGCACCAGGTGGGATTTGACGGTAGCTTCCGAGAGGAAAAGAACTTTACCGATCTCCCGGTTCGACGAACCAGCCGCAACGAGTTTGAGTACCTCGAGTTCCCGCGGCGTGAGTGATGTCCGCGGGGTCCGAACACGCGTCATGAGCCGGTTTGCAACTACCGGGGACAATGCGGAATCACCTTCCGCTGCGGAGCGAACAGCCGCCAAAAGTTCCGAAGGCGGAGCATCCTTCAGTAGGTATCCGACAGCACCCGCTTCTATGGCCCCCATAATCTCGGCGTCGGTATCGTAGTTTGTCACGACCAGAACATTCGGCGGACTGGTCATGGTGCGCTTGATTTCAGCGGTGGCGTCAGCGCCGGTGGATACCAACGTCCCCTCCGCACCCGCCCCAAACCGCAGGTCCATCAGGATCACATCAAGACCACCCGCCTGCGCCGCCGCGATAGCAGCTTCCGCGGTCGCAACCTCTCCAACCACCTCTATATCCTCGGCTTCTTCCAGAACAGCACGAAGCCCGAGCCGGACAATCTCATGGTCATCAGCGAGCAGGACTCTGATCATGGTCAACTAATGTCTCTTCCCTTGTTGTTCACCGGTTACGCACGATAATCCGACAGTCGCCTACTGCGTGTTGTACTCAGGTTCATCTCCGGAATCCTCGACCTGGGTAAGTGCCCTGGACCGGTGGGCTGAGGTGGAAGGATCATCCTCCACGGGAATCGCGATGGAAATCGCAGTTCCCTGCCCCGGCGCGGATTCAACAGTCAGCGTACCGTGTTGCTCTGCAGCACGTTGCCGCATCGCATCCAAGCCGATGTGTCCCAGTCCCCTGGGCCGTTCCCCGACTGCCTCGGGGTCGAAACCTCGCCCGTCATCAACCACATCAAGTCGTACCTCATCCGTGTCATAGGTCAATGTGACATGACAGCGCTGAGCATCCGCATGTTTCGCGACATTTCCCACCGCCCCCTGGGCAATGCGAAGCAAGGAGGCTTCCGTACGCATCGGTAACTGCCGCTCGTCGCCTTCCACCGCAATCGTCACCTCGGTACCAATGATCCCACTGGCAACCCGGTGCAACGCCCCTTCGAGAGAGGTCCGGGACAAAGCCGCAGGCTGCAGCGCAGCTATCATCGCACGCGCTTCTCCCAGATTATCCGCAGCCGTCGTCCGCGCCTGATCGATGCGCTTCAGAACTGTCTCAGCAGCATCATCACTGATCCCCGTCTTCTTCAGCTCCTGTTCAGCCACATAGAGCAGCATTTGGATACTGGACAGCCCCTGTGCCAGGGTGTCATGAATCTCATGCGCGATACGCTGCCGTTCTGCGGCCATCCCGGCGGCACGTTCCGTCTCCGCGAGCTGGGAACGCGTCTCCAGCAGCTCCGCGATGAGTTTCTCACGTTCCGCCGACACCTTCCACAACGTCTTGAAAGCATAGTCGATTCCGATGGACACCAACGCTGCCACCGTCGGACCGAGAATCGCCCCCGCGGTCAGGTGCGGCCATTGGGAGAACACCGATACCGCCGTAGCTCCGATGACCGCGATCACACCCCGAATATCATCGAGTACCTGCAGATAGAGGAAGTACAAGGGGAATACCAGGTAGATCGACGTCGGCTGCATAGGAATGAGCAGCACCCACAACAACGTCAGAGCCAGCAACCACACCTGCGCCAACGCACCCGACATACTGTCCCGCAGGCGTGATCCGAGGATGTACACACCGGCAAAACCCACACACAACGCCAACGTGAGTAATAACTGCCTCACCTCAGACTTCACGGCGGCGAAGGCCACCACCACCAGTAACGCACCGGTGAGGATATGGATGCCCTGGCGGATACTTCTCTCCCCGGGAGCATTCGAGGTGCGGTCGGCGGCTGCGGTCCCTACGCTAAGTCCCATGCGCCGTACCTTACTTGCACTGTCCAGCCTGCTGTTACCACTCACTCTCGCCGGATGCGGAGAGACCACCGGGAAACCTGTCCCGGCACCTGAGAAACCAGCCCCGGAATCGACCCACACCCCGGCGGCAGCACCCGATCAGCCCGAACCTCCCGCAGCCGCAGAGTCGTTGCTCCCCTTCGATGCTTTACCCATCGTTTCGGGAGGACGCGAATCATGGACTGACTGTCCCTACCTCGACACTCAGTGGATCGCGGAAACCAATGGCCAACGTGTCACAGGCGTCGGCACAGACGAACGCTTCACCCCACCGGCCTGCGTCTACTGGTCTTACCCTGAAGAACCCCAACTCACCGTCATTGTCCGCCACATGGACACCATCGCGGACGCCACCGCTGTCGTCGACTGGGCTGCACCAGTTGCCTCAACCGACCCCGCCGAAGAACCCGCAGGATGGTCGGGAGGACGATTCGGCGGGAACGGACACTCCGTCTACGCGGTACAGAAGGGAAAAACCGCGGTAGTTGTCTTCTCCAACCAGGAGCAGTCCATCAAACCCCAGATAGTCGCCGAGGAGGTGATCAACCGACTGGATCTGGGCTAAACCGAGACATCGTTGTAGGGCATCAAGGTGGACACCCACGGATAGACGACCTCCATCAGCAGGAAGAACACCGCGATCAGGAGAACCAGGGAGAGCACAATCTTCACCGGCCGGGGACCGGGAAGAAGACGCCAGATCAATCCATACATGTCAGCTCTCCTTCAGCTCAACCGGACGGTAGCCGTCCTGCTTCAGATCCGTCCGTACGAGCATTGCGTGCACGATCATCCGTTGCGCATTGGAAAACCTCGGATGACAGGTCGTCATCGTCATCAGTCCCTCCATCCCCGGATCCGCCACCAGTTCAGGCTGCCCCGGTATCGGATCAATCACCGAAACATCACCGGGGACGGTAATCAGGCGCCCGTCGACACCCGCGTAATCACCGACAGCCACCCGTTCAACCTGTCCGGGAGTGAGACATTCCGCCGCCTCCGTCCGACGCTGGCCTGCATCAACCACGCCAATCGGGAGAATCCGATAGATGTCCCATGAATCCCGGGTCTCAACCACAACAGAATCACAGGTTCGGAGATTACCCAGATCATTGAATGGTGCCCCCTTACCCACACGGTGCCCGGCTACCGCGAAGTTTCCCGGTTGGCCCGGCATCTGGGTGTCCGGATAACGACCTGGGCCAGCCAACAGGTCGGCATCCCCCGTTCCCTCGACGATGGCGAAGTGGAAATCGGGACCGAACGAAGGAATGTACATGCGGGCAAACGCCTCGCCCAACACCGGGTCTCGCCGAGCCCGTGGATTCTCCCGCTGAATGTCCGAGGAATCATCGGGGGCATCCGCCCACCGTTGGTCCAGGATAGCCGCCACCCGATCCTGCTCACGGCTCGCAGCCAAATTCGTCCAGTAGGACTCGTAGAAAGCAAACAGCAGGAGAAGAGCACCGGCCGTCAGCAGTAACTCGCCGAAGAGCTGGATGACACTAAACCCATCCTGCTGCTGTGGTTCCGGTGCGCGATGCCTCATGAGCACTCATCATAGCGCCCGGACTCGCTTTCACCGTGCCGCACGGATTTTCGCAGCAGCCCGCTACGATCGTTGATGGCACTCCGGTCAAAAACCCGGAGGCTTCCCCCTGACAGTGCGAGGAAAAGACGACACCGAATGCTCGACTTCCTGATCTACCCGGTCTCCGGCGTGATGAAGCTGTGGCACATCACGCTCCACTCCCTGCTCGGTCTCGACGATTCCGTCGCCTGGCTGCTCTCACTCTTCGGGCTGATAGTCACCGTACGGCTCATCATCCTGCCCTTCGCCTGGACCCAGTACCGATCCAACAGGATCTTCATCAACCTCCGCCCCAAGCTGCGTGCCCTCACCGAAGAATACGAACTCCGCACCGATGCTGACGCCGACGATGAACTCACCGCCCGCCGCAAGGAGTTATACAAGGAACACCGCTACTCGCCAGCGGGCGGCTGCGTACCGGCGCTGATCCAGATCCCCGTGTTCATCGGCCTTTACCAGGTACTCCTACGAATGGCACGGCCCTCCGACGGAATTGATTCAGCCCGACACCAGCCCATCGGTTTCCTCACCTCCAACGATGTCGAGGCGTTCCTCCACGGCCGGATCCACGGTGTCCCGATGCCCGCGTACCCCGCGATGTCCACGGAACAACTCACAGCTCTCGACACAAACCGGGAGGTGGTATTCCATTTCGTGCTGCCATTCCTCATCGCGGCCGCGGTTTTCACCACAATCAACATGCTGGTGTCGATTTACCGCTCACACATCACACTGGACCACGGAAGTACCGCGGCCCGCCGTATCCAGCAGTTCATGATCATCATCGCGGTGTTGGTCCCACTCTTTCCCCTGGGATTCGGACTCACCGGCCCCGCGCCCGCGGCCATCGCCCTCTACTGGTTCGCGGGCAACCTCTGGACCATGAGCCAGACCATCATCCTCAACCTCATCCTCGACCGAAAGTACCCACTCACCGAGGAATTCAAGGAATTCCGCGATGAAACGAAACACCGCGTTCGGGGAGAACTCCGCGAGGAACGAACTCTCCGCCGGGGCATCCGACGCCGACGCACGCTGATGATCATCCAACCGCACCGCATCAGGAAACTCCACCGTGAGAACGTCGAAATCCTGACGCGCAGAAAAGCCGAAATCGAGGCCCGGACCTCAGAAAAACGAGACGCGAAGGAAAAGCGGCGCGCAGCGGTCCGCGAACGCAACCGCCAGCAAACACGTCAACGCCGGGAACAGAAGGCCCAGAAGAAAAACGGACTCGGCAAGGAAACCTCAGACCAGACCCCGGACCCCACCGGCCCAATCGGAGAACCCACGGACACGGACCAACGCGGTCAGATGGAATAGTCCGCCGGGGGGACCATCAACAACTGCTTCGCCAGTTCACGTGCCGTCCGGAGCGGTTCGACACTCCGGTTCAAGCGTGCCCCGGCAAGGCCCCCGTCCAGGAAAATCAACAGTTGATTGGCCTGCATAGTTCCTGGGTAGCCGTTGCGCTCCGTCAGCAGATCCACCATCGTCTGTAGCGTCCACCTGCGGTGTTCCTGCACCGCCGACACGATTCCCCATTCGCTCTCGGTCTCGGGGCGCGGATACTCGTTCGCGGCATTCTGGAAATGCGAACCCCGGAAATCCTGCCCCGGTTCATCATCAATCGCCTGATCGAAAAAGGCGAGAATCTTGTCAACCGGATCACTCATATCATGGGTTCGCCGTACCCAGTCCGCCCTGGATTTTTCGTCCAGATCCTGCAGGTAAGCGATAACGAGTGCATCCTTGGAACCGAACAGGGAATACAGTGATGCCTTCGCTACGTCAGCCTCACGCAGGATGCGATCGATGCCGATCACCCGGATACCCTCGGTGGTGAACAGATTTGTCGCACTAGCCAGGAGACGTTCACGAGGGCTCGGACGGTTGCGCCGACGGGTACCCCGACCCTTCGCGGTAGACCGACCGGTTGGTTTGTCGGGCTTAGTTGTAGCGGCGGCGATGACACCCACATCCTTCCTGCACTTGTCAGCGATGTCCTACCTCTCCGCCCGGCTGCAGAGACGCAGATGGAGGAACCCGACGCATGTGTCACGTCGGTTCAGACGTTTCCCCTCAACAATACCCCGACCACCGCGACCCGGGAGATCAACTCACCGGACAAACAGAAGGCCCCGCGCCCGGAAACCGGGTGCGCGGGGCCTTCGTGTGGGCTCTCAAGCCCTGAAATCTACTTACGGACCGCCTGGAGAATCGACAGCAGAATGACCGCACCGACGAGGCAGGTAAAGAAGCTGAAGATCCAGCCGCCACCATCAATCCCGAAGAGGCCGAGCAGCGCGCCACCGATAAGACCACCGACGACACCGACAACGATATTGAGGAAGAGACCCTGCTGGGCATCAGTTCCCTTGATCTTGGAAGCGATCCAGCCAGCGAGGCCACCGATGATGATCCAGCCGAGGAAAGAAAGACCGGGCATGATAAATCTCCTTGAGTTTTTGGTTTGCGGCAACGATTCCGGCGTCCGGCACCCGTCTGAAGTACCTGTACCAGGAAAGCCGCCATTATGAACACCACCGAATATATGTGTTCATCCGAGTGCAGTAAACTTGAGAGCACCATTGCTGTCAAAGTGTTTTTCTACTGCAACCTTAGCGTTACCCTTCCCCCACGGCCACCGTGACCACACAACAGCCACGACAACCTGAGGGAAATCCTTGCGGTGCCTGAACTCAGTCCTCCGCACGCCCTCGGACGACCATCATCGGACAGGGCGCCGATTGCAGCAGCGCCCGGGAAGTGGATCCCAGCAGCATCCCCTTGAAACCACCGCGTCCGTGGGAACCGACGACCAGGAGCTGCGCCCCCTGCGCCGCATCAGAGAGAGCCCGGACAGGACGATCCCGGGTCACGATCTTCTTCACCCTGACATCCGGATATTCCTCCGCGAAACCAGCGAGGCGTTGGGCGAGCAAAACCTCCTGTTCCTCCGCAATAGTCGTCCACTGCTCCTGTGCGGCTGACAGTCCCGCTATGGACGCCTGCACCTGCATGTCCATCCACGTGTGCACAGCAACGAGTTCCGCATCCCGCGCCGAGGCTTCCGCAAAAGCGTACTCAATGGCTTTCTGGGACGTCCCGGAACCGTCGACCCCCACGACAATCGGCCCGTACCGGGTTTCATCCTGCACCCCGGAATCTTCACGAACAACGACAACAGGGCAGTTGGCGTGGCTGACCACAGCCGCAGACACCGACCCCATAACCATTCCGCTCAATCCGCCGAGTCCACGGGATCCCATCACGATCATCGTCACGGACGCCGACATCTCCAGAAGCATATCGATGGGGCTTCCTTCCGCGACCACGTGACCAATCTTCAGGTCGGGAACAAGCTCATGCGCGATGGCCCGCGCCGCATCGACCTTCTCCATCGTCTCGGACTGCAGCTCGTCAAAAACGGACTGCGGCGGCACCATACCCTCGGCGTAGAGGAACTGGGGCATCGTGTAACTCGCGGCGAGTCGCAGGGGAACACCCCTTTTGGCTGCGGTGTTCGCCGCCCACCGGACCGCCACTTTTGAAGCCTCTGAACCGTCGACGGCTACGACGACGATGTTCTCCCGGGTCCTCTTCTCTCCATTGGTGTACTGGGCCATCTCACTCACGACCTTTCCCGCCGGACTCTGTCCGGCATCTTTCCGGCACCCACACCGGGTACCTACCCCCATCCTACCCACTTCAACCATTCACAACAGTGGGTTGACAGAACAGTCACATCCCCCTTTCACCCCTGCGCCGCCATTCGTCACCGAGCAGTGCAAGCGACCTTCTCCGGACCGCGGGATCATGGGCGTAGGTCACTGTAATCACTTCATCTAACCCCAGAGACTCAGCCCATCCGAGGAGCTGAGCCGCCACGTCCGGGGCAGTGCCGTAGGCCGTCATACGTAATGCCTGGCTAATATGGGCCGCCACGATCGGGTGTGGATCGACGACATCCCCCGGCGCGAGCAAAGGACCCCGTTCACCGCTAAGAACACCCGCGAAAGCCTGATACAGGGTCTTGAGCTGATAGCGAGACTCCTCCACGGAATCTGTCACCATGACGTTGACCGCAGCACTGGCCCATGGGCGGTTGAGCTGCGCGGTGGACGCGCCGGGGTTGAAGTTCCTCCGGTAGACATCAAGTGCGTCATGAAGCTGATCAGGTGCAAAATGACTGGCGAAACAGAAGGGTAGTCCCAATTCCGCCGCAACCCTGGCCCCTCCCGACGAGGACCCCAGAATGAAGAATTGCACCCCTGTCCCCCGGCCGATGACGGCGGTCTCCCCCGGGGCACCGGTCGACGGCCCGAGGTACCCGTGAAGTTCAGTGACGTCCCGCATGAAATCGGGGAGGTCGGCGGAACTCCGCCGAAGGCGGTCCGCGGTGAGTCGATCAGTTCCCGGCGCACGCCCGAGGCCACAGTCGATGCGGTCCGGGTACATCACGGACAGTGTGCCCAGATCCTCGGCGACCCGAAGTGGTGCGTGATTCGGCAGCATGATTCCGCCGGACCCGACGCGGATGGTCTCCGTAGCTGCCGCGACCGCACCCATGATGAGGGTGGTCGCGGAGCATGCGAGTGCCGTGGAATTGTGATGCTCAGCCAGCCAGTAACGGCAGTAGCCGTACCGTTCGGCGGTTCGGGCCGCCGCACAGGCTGCCTCGATCGCCGCTCTCGGACTCGACCCGGAGGACACGGGAACAAGATCAAGAACGGAGAGCCCGGGCAGCGGGTGACGCATCTAGGTGGCGGCGCCGTTCGCCGCATCCACGACCTCCGGGGTACGGGCCGGATCAGTGTTCGCAGGGTAGAGGAAATGATATATGGCCTGCAGAATGTCGCCGATGATCTTGCCGATTCCATGACTGAAGAACTCAGACAACTGAGCCATGAGAGAATTGATATCCATGGGCAAAAGGATAGTACAGCGCCGCCGCCGTCAGGCACCGCTACCGATCCGTGATGGCCTGAACCCATCCCGGGCACGACTGCCCGACGATGCTGCACCCGTGACAGCCCTCGAATTCGTTACGGAACTCGTCACGACGCAGACACACCGCGCAACCTGCGATGACACTGCTTCCATCCGTGCACGTTTCGACGCCGGAGAGGTCGTCGACCCGCAGGGACGACGACTCTCCCCGGACCGGGTCCTCGCCCCGGGACAGGACATCTGGTTCTACCGCACCCCCGCCCCCGAGACACCCGTGCCCGGCGACTGCAGGATCATCCACCATGACGAGCACCTCCTCGTCGTCGACAAACCCCACTTCCTCGCGACCATGCCACGCGGCTGCCACATCACCGAGACCGCCGTCGTCAAGCTCCGCCGGGAAACCGGGAACCCGGATCTCACCCCGGCTCACCGCCTCGACCGACTAACCGCCGGAATCCTCGTCCTCACCTGTGACCCCACAGTCCGCGGTGCTTACCAACAACTCTTTTCCTCCCGTAAGGTCCGGAAGACTTATCAGGCGACAGCCGCGCACCTCCCCGAACTGTCTGCCGCCGTCTCCTGCGGGCCGGTCACTTGGGAACATAGAATGCAGAAGACTCGGGGGAGACTGCAGTCCTACCTCGAAGAGGGCGAACCGAACGCACGCACCATAGTCAGCGCCGTGACCCCCGTCAGCGACACTGAACAAATCGCCCTCGAATCCATTCACGGAGCGCTCCCCCGTCAGGCCCGCTACACCCTCCACCCTGCGACCGGACGCACACACCAACTCCGCCTGCACATGCTCATCGCCGGCGCCCCGATCCTTGGTGATCCGCTGTACCCGGACATTCTGCCCGAAGACACCGAGGACTTCCGAATCCCGATGCATCTCACGGCGACAATCCTCGAATTCACCGACCCGATCAGCGGCGCACAACGTTGTTTCGTGTCAGAACGCGCCTGAAATTCTGTACCGAACCATCTGCCCGTCAGCCCCGCTATCGGGGTATCCCCTACATGATTCCCCTGTCCCTTTCCGCAACGGCAGGGTTTAGTCTTGGGAGGACTCATTCCGGCAGATCCGAGAAATGCTGCATAGACATGAATTTCTGAGGAGAGAACGTGACCCATACCGTTTCCACCACCCCCACCGAACCGATACCGAACGAGGCAGCCGCCGCACGCGCCGAGAACCTGATCAAGCGTTACGGATCAGGAGAAACCGTCGTCAGCGCTCTCGACGGTGTCTCCGTTACCCTGAAACGGGGACAGTTCACCGCAATCATGGGTCCATCCGGTTCCGGGAAATCAACCCTCATGCACTGCATGGCTGGCCTCGACAGCGTGACCGAAGGCGCGACGTTCATCGGGGACACCAATCTCGCGGGCCTGCCCGACCGACAGATCACCGCACTACGCCGCGATCGTCTCGGTTTCGTCTTCCAATCCTTCAACCTCGTACCCACGCTCACCGCATCTGAAAACATCACCCTTCCCGTCGACATCGCCGGCGGAACCGTCGATCAGGCCTGGTTCGAGGAGGTGACCACCCGACTCGGACTGGCGAAACGCCTCGACCACCGCCCCACTGAGCTGTCCGGAGGCCAGCAACAGCGGGTTGCCGTGGCGCGCGCGCTTATCAGCCGACCCGAGATCATCTTCGGGGATGAGCCCACCGGAAACCTCGACTCGAACGCTTCCGCCGAAGTGATGGACATTCTCCGCTCTGCCGTCGACGATCTCAGGCAGACCGTCGTCATCGTCACCCACGACGCGAAAGCCGCGAGTTACGCAGATCGGGTGATCTTCCTCGCCGATGGAAAAATCGTCGACGAACTTGAGGATCCCACCGCAGAGAGCATCCTGTCCGTGATGGCCGACATCGAGAAGCTGTGAGTCGCCCCATGAGCACATCCACCTACACCGGACTCCGTAAACCCATGCGGACGATCTCCCGTCGGACGATCGCCGCCCACAAACTTCGGCTCGCACTGACGATCCTCGCCGTCGTCCTCGGCACAGCGTTCATCGCTGGCTCGTCGATGTTCACCGCGTCCCTGTCGAGCAGTTTCGCCAAGATCATCGCCACACAATACGACGACGTCGACATCGTCATCTCCGGACCACAGGGAGCGGGCCGTGGGGTAAATGTCGACACCGTCCGCGAACTCCGCGAGCGGGACGACCTCACCGCTGCAGACATGATCGTCCAGCCCGCACCGATCATCCTCGCCGGAAGCGACGGTAAAGCCATTCAGACCGGCGGTGCACCATCGGACGCGATTCCGTTCAATCCAGACGGAGGGAACGCCGCAACACTCACACTGTCCGACGGCGACTGGCCCCGGGACACCAACCAGGTGGCCGTCAACACCAGCGCCGCTGAACGCGGGAACATCAGCATCGGCGACAACGTCACGGTGGTCACCCCCCGTGACCAACTCGACGTAACCGTCACCGGAATCTACGATGTCCCCACCGCCACCGGGGGCTGGGTCGGAGTTCTGCTCCCCGAGAACCAATTCCTCGACACCTACGCCCCCAACAATCTCGTCAACTCCGCATCTCTCGTCCTCCGCGACAGCTCGGACCTCACCGCCACGATTGAGGATCTCCGCTCAACCTACCCCGAATTGTCCATCGATGACGCCGATGTACTCGTCGAACGCCAGACCAAGGAACTGAAGAAAGCACTGAGCTTCGTCAACTACTTCCTCTGGGCGTTCGCGGCGATCGCACTACTCGTCGGAACGTTCATCATCTCCAACACCTTCGCCATGATCGTCGCCGAGAGAACCCGCGAGTTCGCGTTGCTCCGCAGTATCGGCGCCTCACGGTCACAGATCACCCGCTCCGTCATCGGCGAAGCCATCCTCGTCGGACTCATCGGATCCGCCCTGGGCATTCTCCTTGGTATTGCGCTGGCAAAGGGACTCTTCTTTGCTCTGAAGGCCGGCGGCATCGGTATGCCGGACAGCGGACTCTCGCTCACGCCCGCTACCGTCATCGTTCCACTCGTCGTCGGCGCGATCGTAACCGTCCTGAGCGCCTGGGCGCCTGCACGCCGCGCCGGAGCCATCCACCCGGTCGAGGCCATGCGCAGTGGAGACAGTTCCTCCGGTAATTCCCTCCGTACCCGCACCGTCATCGGCGGACTGATCACCTCGGCGGGGACAGGCCTCTGCCTCTTCGGTGCGTTCACCACCAGTATCGATGAAATGAAATACCGGCTTATCGCCATCGGGATCGGTGCTCTCGCGGTGATCATCGGCGTATGGCTCATCGGACCTGCACTGTCCATCCCGGTAGTCGGCGGACTCGGACGTGTCATCGGCGCCCCCTTCGGCGCCGTCGGTAAGCTCGCCTCAACGAATTCCCGCCGCAGCCCCCGTCGTACCGCCGCTACTGCCTTCGCGCTCACCCTGGGGCTGATGATGGTTAGCTCCATCGGCATGCTCGGTGCCACCATGCGCCACAGCATCGAGAACATCGTCGAAGACGTGTTCACCTCGGATTACATCATCTCAGCGCAGAACTCCAACGTCTTCAAGATCCCGTCCTCGGTACCAGCGAATATTGCCGCCCTCGACGAGGTGGAGACAGTGCACACCATCTACCTCGCCCCCATCCTGGTAAACGGCGCGCCACTTTACCCGGTCTTCGGCGGGCCTCCGAAAACCGGCGTGACGGACCTCAACTTCGATTCGGCAGAGGGCCTGGATATCGCCATAACGGAAGGAACCGGGAACCTCCACGACGAGAAGGGGGTCATCCTCTACAAGGACATTGCCGATAAATTCGGACTCAAGGTCGGGGACAAGCTGACCTTGTCAACTCTCAATGATTCCGATTCAATTGAGGTACCGCTGATCGGAATTCACGACCAACTCCAGGCGGGTGGCCCCGGTTTCATCAGCCTCTCCGCAGCGAGCGAACTGCTGCCAGTGAATCAGATGGACATCGAGATGGTGCTTGTCGACGCCGCGGCAGGGACCTCCGAGGCCAAACTAGGAGAGGCGCTTCGGGAAGCGATGGCCGACTATCTCGTCGTTCAGGTGATGTCGAAAGAAGAGTACGCGAGTTCCCAGGCTAACCAGGTTGACCAACTGCTCGGAATTCTCTACGGGCTACTCGGTCTCGCCGTCATCATCGCTGTCCTCGGCATCATCAACACCCTCGCACTGTCCGTGACGGAGCGGCGCCGAGAGATCGGCATGCTCCGTGCGCTCGGAACCCAACGTAACCAGATCCGCACGATGATCTATCTCGAATCCGTGGTCATCGCGCTTTTCGGCGCGTTACTCGGGGCAGCAGTCGGACTCGGACTCGGCTGGTGTTTCACCCGCACGATCGGTGAAGACTCCCTCGACACCATCGTCATCCCATGGGGCCAACTCGGACTCATGCTCGTGACCTCAGCTATCGTCGGTGTCATCGCCGCCGTTTGGCCCGGACACCGGGCCGCGAAGACGAAGCCGTTGGACGCCATCAGCGAACGCTGATCTTTACCCAGCGTTATTTGAGTGGCCGGGCCCGGGCATCGCAGGAGACATCAATTTCTCCCGTGGTGCGCGGGTCTTTTTGTATGTCGAAGTCACGTTCGTCGCCCGCGATACACAGGTATCGCGGGCAGTTCCGTTAGTACGGTGTGTTAAGACCCCGAAGTATCTACCGGATAATCTCTGTCGGGCGGGCTCACTCCCAACACCGTCCGTTCCGGGAACAACTCGTACAAGACGAACACGTCAGAGATATTCCGACCGATCCGAGGAACCCGTGGGACCAAGCGACCCGTCTACTGGTTCCAAGGTTCGACGGAAATCGCTCGTACCTCAAACCCGAGGGTCTAATCAAGCCCGGTCCGACTGTCTGTGCACTGTTGCCACATTCCACATCAGTGGTCCTACTCTGATCGTCTTTTGTTTTTGCGTGACGTTGTCCGTCCCTGACGCGCAGTTAGAGGGTACCGATGGGGTCCCGTTCATCGCACAGTTCCGTCTAGCGCGAATAACATCCGAGCCGCTGGTGTGTGTTGGGTCTTCCCCCGGTGTGCCCTCATTGTGGTGTAGCTC
>NZ_JAUERY010000003.1:0-528742 GCF_041357675.1 Corynebacterium sp. CCM 9203 | reverse complement strand
GGAGGGCACAAAATCGATGGGCGAAGGCGGTTTGATCAGGGTATTTTTGGGTGGCTGTTTGGAATCGTGCGATAGATGGTGCGCGACTGTGTTTCAGCCAGAATCGTTGCTGCGTTGAGTCGTCTGGCGGGAAGGAGACGGACAGTAACCTGCCCTTCTTCGACTGCGCTCAGTATCTGTGCTGCTTGCCTGCATGCTTCATCGATAGGTTCCGGGCGCGTATTCTCTACAGGTTCCTGTCGGAAAATGCTGGTCGGGGTGAGATCATCAAGCAACGTCACCTTGACTCCTCGTTTCCTCGCGTTCCACACCTCCCGGGAAAGTCCCGGAACATCGAGAAAAGGGGATCTGATCGAATCACGGAGCCGCATCTCGAGGAGTCGTGCATTTCGCGCCCTTTCCTCGGGGTGGAGGTCATCAGGCAAAACGAAATTGATCATCGCTTTCACCCATTCGCAATTCCGCTGCAGATATCCTGTATGGGCGCCCGCGCGGTACATGTCCTCGTCGTGCTTCAACGCATCTTCTGTTGCTACAGGGAATTGGCTTGTGGCTCTCCTGATCAATAAGGGCACGAGCGCCCCTGCAAATATTGTTGGAAAAATGTTGAGGATGTGCATCAGTCGCGGTGCATCAACCGGAATCCCTGCAGCTTGGAATGCCAGGATGAGAATGGTGACACCGGTGAAGGTTGCTGTGGCAGTTCCTCCGCGTCGCCGAATGGCGAGCAACGGGAGGATCGAATGTAGTGCATAGAACCACCAATGCGTAGGCCAAGGTTGTTCGGCTCCTGCTCCCATCATCAGACCTCCAACACTCAGAGTCAACGTTCCGGTGACCGCTGCGCACGTCGCGGGGAGGGATAGCCTGAATTCTTTTCCGGACATGATGGCCGTGAGTGCGATGCCAAATCCAATCGTTGCAGTGATTTGTGCTGGCAGATTCGTGAAATGCTGACGCTCCGTCCACTGCATCGTCATGAAGGTCATAGCGATGCACCCCGCGAACCATGGGCTGTATGTCACGTGGCGACCGGTGAGGCGTTCGACCGGTGGAAATTTGAAAGGGTTGTGCGGCGGGGAGTCCCCCGGCTGCGTGGAGTGTGCGGAGGCCCATCCGATCGTGACGGTTACCCCCCGGTGTCGATTCGATGTCGACGATTCCGCCTTTTGTTGTCTGTAGTCGACCGTATATGGCTATTCGGAGACCAGCCCTGTCGTCGGGTATCCGTTTGATGTCGAATCCGGGGCCGTCCATCGGTGTAGCGGATAGTGAAGCTGTCGAGGCGGCCATTACTGTTGACGATGATGTCGCAGCGTCTTTGAGCGTTGGGAGCGTATTTGACGGAGTTGAGGGCGCCTTCGCGGAGGGAATCACAGATGGCTGCTGCAGCCGATGCAGGAAGTGTCACAGCAGTGGACGGCGGAGGTGTGGATGTCACCACAGTTGTCGGATCGAAGGTCATCACAATCTGCAGGACTTCATCCATGACATCCCGGGCGGCGACCGTGACACCACTCGTATGCGGAACCCCATCGGGTGACAATCTGCTGATGATCTTATCGGCACTGATTTCCCGGTTTCCCCGGGCAACTGACCCAAGCAGCGTCAGGACATTGTCGTGCACATTCGCCAAGAATCGGGCCTCTGTTTCCATGAGGGTACGAGATTGGGCGTTGACCAGTGTGCTCGACGCAGGGAGGCAACCCGGGCATCGAGTCTCCGGGCTGTGCTGGTTGCGTAAGCGAGGAAAACGAGGAAAGGAACGGTGATGATTTCACCGTGGGCGATCGCCAGATAGAAGTAGATACCAACAGGGATGGAGTTGTTCAGGAGTGTGGAGGCGCCGATGATGACTGCGCCGATACCGTATCCGAGCGGCGGTCGGAGCGAAGCGGCGAAGAACACAAAAGAAGAATAGCTGCCGCTGTGAGCGGGAAAAATCCCCCACCATCAGTAAAGCATCTTCGTGACGTACTCCCCGGTGCGACTGAATACCAGTGCCAGCATCCAGGCAACGCTCGTCGCTGAGGCTGTGACCCGCAGCACCGCAGCTTCCGCCCGGTGCCCACTGGTCATTTGTGTGAAAGAACTCTGCGTACGATCTTCTGCGGTTCGCGTCGGAGCCGAAACAAAGGGAGGGTCGACCGCGGATTGCTGGAGCAGGGAACCGTGCGAGTCTGGGGGTCAGGTTCGAGGTGTTCTTCCGCTGATCGGCTCATGTCATGTCACTGCACCTGTCGAGGTTTAAGGGGAGTGATCTATTCACGGTGCAACTCCTGCGCTGAATACACCTGATGTCATGCGTACTTGCTACTAGTTTTAACAACCAATCAACATCGGGGCGACTATCAATTTTGAGGGGTGCGTGCCCAATGGGGAGTTGGCGGCATGGACGTCACTGGATGGATCACGTATCGACGGGGCGCAGATCGTCGCAGGAGCAGATCTGATGCGGCTCGCTGGGCAGTGATCGGGGTGTCGCTAGTGCGTTACCCCGGCGGATATGAACAACGTCGGTCGATGCTCAACGACGCAATCACCTCAGAACCGAGACGATTCCATGGCACGGTATCCATCGCATTGGGCGGGAAGTAGGTCATTTCGCTGAGGCGTTATCAGAGCTGACGAGGTGGGGAGGTAGCCGTGAGGGGGCTGTCTCTGTGGAGACGGATCCCCCTGATGAAGCGTGGGTGATCAACACCCAGGGGCTTCCCACTGCCACCTAAGTCCTCGTTTCCGGGATCGTGTGACAGATATTCACGAGAGGAAGGGACTTTTTTAGATGGTCAATATCGGACTGGTGTCGGGAACGCTACGAGGATCAGCCGGTCAACCGGTAAACGGGCAAAGATCTGCGCGACAGAGATAGCGCACTCAGCACAGGGACGTCCGGAACCTGTGATTAATCGAGAATGAGCAAGTCTGCGGGGGTGGCGCGGACCTCCGCAAGTCGAGGAACGGCACGTTCCAACCGATTCCACTGACCGGCAGGGATGGTCTTCACTGCGGCACGAACCACATCCTTGTCGGGTGTAGCCCAAGCGATCGGCATCGGGGTGATCTCACTCCAGTGATCCCTGTCAGAGATGCTGCGCTGGCCAGACACGCCGACTGCGGGAACCTTTTCCCCGATGGACCGGTTGTGTCCTGAGATTCTCGTCACGGTACGCGCTGCCAACGCCCAACGGGGAGGATCAGACTCCGACACCGTCGTGTTCACGAGTGCCAGGAGTACGAGATCGCGCTCGTTGACCTCGGCCACCACAGCGGGGATCAGCGGGTAACGATCGTAGAGTTCCTGTGCGGTGCCGACCTTCCGGGGCAGGACGAACATCATGCCGAAGCTCACCAGGGCCATGACCGTCAGAGCGATCACCATCATCCAGACCCAGGGCTGCCCACCGAAGTACCACAGGACCCCGGCGGCGACGGCCATCTGAATCAATCCGAACATGCCCGCTGAGATCACGAGTCGACGAGAATCCCGGAGCAGTTCATTGTTCGCCTTGTTGTGGGTGAGGTCGATGGTGAAGGGAAAGTCTGTGGAGCTCATCTCAGGGCGGGCCTTCCATGGATGGAGTCTGTGGCGGGTGTCATGTGGGGCTAGGTTTCGGTCATCGGTAGGTCTGCCGCATCCATGATGCGGTAGGCGTAACCCTGTTCCGCGAGGAACCGCTGCCGGTGGGCCGCATAATCCGTGTCGAGACTGTCACGGGACACGACCGAGTAGAAATGGGCCTCCCCGCCGTCAGCCTTCGGGCGTAGAAGCCTGCCGAGGCGTTGCGCCTCCTCCTGTCGGGAACCGAAGGTTCCCGACACCTGAATCGCGACCGCGGCTTCCGGTAGATCAATGGAGAAGTTCGCGACTTTACTCACCACAAGAACGTCGATCTCCCCGGAACGGAATGCGGCGAAGAGCTTCTCCCGTTGTTTGTTCGAGGTGCTTCCCTCGATGACGGGTGCGTTGATGGTTTGTCCGATCTCCTCCAACTGGTTCAGATAAGCGCCGATGACCAGAGTAGGTTGGCCTGCATGTTTGGCAAGGATTTTGCGGATTACCCGCATCTTCGATCCCGCGCACGCCGCCAACCGGTACCGTTCTGCTGGCTCTGCGGTGGCGTAGGCCATGCGCTCCGCGTCGGTCATGGTGACCCGGACCTCGACGCAGTCCGCGGTGGCGATGTAGCCGCGTGCCTCGATGTCCTTCCATGGAGCGTCAAAACGCTTCGGCCCGATGAGGGAGAAGACGTCCCCCTCCCTGCCGTCTTCGCGCACGAGGGTCGCGGTGAGTCCGAGTCGTCTCCGGGACTGCAGATCCGAGGTCATCCGGAACACCGGCGCGGGTAGGAGATGAACCTCGTCGTAGATGATCAGGCCCCAATCATGGGAATCGAAAAGTTCGAGTGCCCGGAACTCGCCTTTCGTACGGCGGGTGACGACCTGGTACGTCGCGATCGTGACGGGGCGGATCTCCTTCACCTCGCCGGAGTATTCGCCGATCTCCTCGGCGGTGAGAGATGTTCTGCGAATCAGTTCGTCGCGCCACTGACGACCGGCGACGGTGTTGGTCACGAGAATCAGGGTCGTTGCTTTCGCTTTTGACATAGCGGCGGCACCGACCATTGTCTTCCCCGCACCGCAGGGTAGAACGATGACACCGCTGCCCCCGGCCCAGAATGCCTCGGCGGCCTGAGCCTGGTAATCCCGTAGTTCCCAGTGGTCCTTCTCGGTGGATAATTCGATCGGGTGTGCTTCACCGTCGACGTATCCGGCGAGATCCTCGGCGGGCCAGCCGACCTTGAGGAGCTCCTGTTTCAACCGACCTCGTTCACTAGGATGGACGGTGAATGTGGTGTCGTCGATGCGCTCACCGAGCATCGGTGCGATCTTCCGGTGCCGGATGAGCTCCGCCAGGATCGCGGCCTCCTCCGACTCCAGGGTGAGTCCGTGCGTCGGATCCTTGTGCAGGCGGACCCTGCCGTAGCGGCTCATGGTCTCCGCGACATCGATGAGCAGTGCCTGCGGGACCGGGAAACGGGAGTAGGTTTCCAGCATATCGACGACCTGTTCCGCATCGTGTCCCGCGGCGCGGGCGTTCCACAGTGCGAGAGGCGTGATCCGGTAGGTGTGTACATGCTCCGGAGCGCGTTCCAGTTCCGCGAACGGGGCCAGCGCCGAGCGGGCCTCGTCGGCCTTCTCGTGCCCGGTCTCCAGCAGTACGGTTTTGTCCGACTGCACGATGAGTGGGCCGTCTCCGATGGGCACAGGCGTCCACGTCCTCTCCAGTTTCACGGGTATATCCCCGGTGCGGGGTCAAACCACCATTATTGCATTGATGGAATTCTCGTGCGGGTGTGGTCAGTCGTCCCCCAGAATCACCTCGGTGATGCGGTGGATGAGGAAGCGCTGGGTCTCCCCGGTGTCCTCGTCGACGGCGTCGACCTGCCCACCGGACACCATCACCGGGGTGACCCGGCGGTACCCCGACTGCCCGTGATTGTCGACGAACCCGAGAGTCACCGTACGATTCGACCGCGCCGCGGCTTGGAGGATACCTAGTGCCTGTGCTCCCTGCACCGTGCGTCCGGTGCCATCCGTGGCGGTACGCCCCGTGCGGGCTGCATTCTGAGCTGCCTCACCCCGTCGTATTGCCTCCACCACATCGCGAATACTCCCGGGTGCCAGGGGGTTTGAAGGGCGGGCACCTCTGTTTTCCGTGCGTACCCGTGAAGGACGTGCACGGAGGTCGAGGCTGGCTCCCGTAGCGGATTCTGCGACGGGTTGGAACCCTTCAGCCCGGAGCGCATCGAGAACCTGGATGAGTGGTGCCTGCGCAACGGCGACGGTGGGAGCGACCAGTCTCAGGGCGACTTTCTGCGAGCCAGGAGCCTCGGCAACCTGCCGGAGAAGTGCCTCATCATCGCAGCGCAGGTAGCACAGTGCGGGGCCGCCACGAAGGGCCCCGTGGCGGCGGGCCACGTCGGTGATGAGGTAGTCGATGTTTTGCGGCAGGTCCCCGAGTGTGTGCTGGTCGAGCAGGGCCCGGATGTCGGAGCCGCTCCGCCCCGCGTCCAGAGCGCGTCGGATAGAGTTCTCGGTGATCCGGAAGACACTGGCCATCCCCGCCGATTCGATGTCTCCGGCGAGGGTCAGCTCGAATTCCAGTTCGGGGGCAAGAGGGCCGGGGGCCAGGATCGTCATGTCACCCTGCGCAATGAGTGTGTCGACGGGTGCAGGGATCACCGATTCAGCCGCGGTGATGAGTGCCGGGGCCGGGGATTCGGCTTCGGAATCGGCACCAATTCTCATCAGCGCCCGGAGCGGCGTCGTGGCGATACCGTGGCCGAGTGCTCCGACCCAGGTTGCCTCGGAAACGATTTCGCAGACGGTTCCCGGCCGGATCCTGCTGGCGGGTACCGGCGCGGTGAAGCGAAGATCCTCGTCCAGTTCACCAGCAGCCAGGGCAATACCTTCAGGCGGGCGGACGAACTGTGCCATCACCAGTTGTCGGACACCGGGGAGTCCCTGGTACTCGGTCGCGGTGGAGAGAAGATGGATGGTTCGGCCGCGGGTGTCGGTGCGCCCCATACGCCAATGGGCCCAGACGGATCCGGCCCAGCCGTCGAGGAGAATCGACCAGCGGATCGCCGGTGGAGCCGCGAGCCAGCGATCTGCGTCGGGGGTAGGGGCCAGGAGCTCGCCACCTGGGTCGTCGGATGGGGCAGGGTCCGGCTCACCGCGGCCCAACAGCCCGGCGGAGACACCGAGACAGACCAGACGGTGCACCGTTTTCTCGTCGCAGTCCAGGTCGCGTGACAGCCTGGTGAGTGAGCGGACACCGATACCGCCCTCCTTCAGACACTGGACGGGCTGATCACCGAGAATTGTTATCAGACGTCGTATGAGGCGTGTCACCTCCATACCCGCTGCAGCCCCCTCGTCATCGGCCTTTCGTTGAGTTCTTGGATCAGCGATGAGACCTCCGTCCGGGGCGGTACGGGGAGAAGGGAGAAGCGGCTGAGGAGTGACACCGGTGCCGTCGAGAAGGCCCCGCACGATTGCGGGCATCTTGACCGTCCTGTTGTCCACCCGAAGGAGCAACCCCGCGGCGATGAGTCGGGGTACGGGCCGGTCAGGATCAGCATCGGGCGCGGCATCCTTGGTCAATCCGAATCCGCCGGATGCGACCAACGTGTCGAGGATTCGTCGTTCGCGGGGAGAGAGCTCAGTGATCCTGGCCCGGGCTGTTTGCTCGTCGAGGGGCGTGGTGCGTCCGGCAGGATCGGGAAGAAGCTGCCAGTTTGCCGGAAGCGAGGACATGGCTTCTCCCGTGACGCGAAGGCGATCAGGTGTTCCGTGGAGGAGTGCCCGCTCGATCAGCTCGATGAGGGTGTCGGACACGGTATCCGCGTCTATTTGTGCCGGATTCTCCGACGTGTTGAGTCGTCCGGTGACCAGCTCGACCACATCGGGGGCGGACACCGGATGGAGTTCACCCCCGAGTACTGCGACTGCCTCGAGGACCATGAGCTGCAGTGCCGTCAGGTTCGCCGTCGCCCGGGCGACCGATGCCCGAAGTTGGAGGCGGGCTGCTAAGGCACCGATTCCGGGAGGCAGTGGCCACGCGGTGTCGGGTCGGTGGGAGAGGATTCGGGTGAGGAGGTCGTCGTCGACCCCCGAGAGCCACTGACTGAACGTGGGGCCTGAATCTGGAGCGGAGGCAGGTGTTTTCATGGTGACGCCAAGTTTAGAGGGTCATAAGGTGACTTTTCTGCGCCCCGTTTGAGAGAATGGGGCCATGTCGAAAATGGAAAAGAAAAGCTACGTCGATCCCGGCTGGCCGGAGCATGTCCCCGGGGGTGGACATCCGGTGACTGAGCTGGTCTCCAAGGTGGACGGTGCATCGAGTCCGTACGGTGACGAGATGGTTTTCCCGCGCCCCGTGGAGGAACTCGGCTACGTCCATCCCTATACGCGGGTCAATCGCTAAGAACGGTACTTTCCCGTCCGGCCCAGCCGGAGAATGGCTGCATCGATACGTGGTGTGAGTCAATCTCCGGCACTTCGTGCTACCCGGGTTCTGCCGGAGACGGGATGACGTCCGCCAGATACACCTGAAGCCGCCGGGCGAGAAGAACACGTGGGGTGCGTGCACTCGCCTGGCGGCTTCAGGTGTATCGCCGATGAAAGGGGAGTCAGCGTCCCAGCAGGAACTCGATGTTGTCCCGGTTGGCACTGTAGAAGGCTTCGAAGTTGCCTCGGTTCGCCTGGTAGAAGGCGGTGAGTTCATGAGGTACAGGCAGTCCACGGTCACGCAGAGCGTTCACCAGGGCGTTGTATAGCGCATCAACTGGGATGACATCGCTGGAACCTGCGACGGGATCCTGGATGACGGTGGCTTCAGCGTTGAACTCCGCGGGTGCGGGGATCACCGGCGCAGCGATGGAAGGAGCCTCCGGGGCGGGAACGCCACGGTGCGTGTTCGGGGCGGAGTTCAGACCGAGTCGGGCGGAGCAGGCGGGCCAGGCACCCCAGCCCTGTCCCGCGAGGGTCTTCTCGGCGATGGCGATCTGCTGTTCACGGGTGGCCTGGTGCGGCAGTGGTGCGAACTGGTCGCCACCGTAGGCGCGCCAGGTGCCCGGGGTGAACTGGAGTCCGCCGTAGAAGCCGTTTCCGGTGTTGATACCCCAGTTTCCACCGGCCTCACACTGTGCGAGCCGGTCCCAGTCGGAGTACGGGGCAGCGGACGCGGTGGGCGCCAGAATGGATGCTGCCGTCCCGACAGCCACGGCGGATGCCGCGAGCCGGGTCATGCGGGAGGGAGTCTGCTTTGCGTGATGGGCCATGAAGTCTTTCGTTTCCTCTCGGTCATCGCTTGTCGGGCTGCCCCGGCTACCATGTCTGGTGCCGATACCGGGTTCTACCGGTGATGGCAGCTCCGCCCCTGTCCTCGCTGTGTTCAGTTCGACGGTCCAGCGCCGCACCTGAAGTGGCGGCGCGAGGTGGGCTGGTTGATCTCGTGGGAATCCACAGGCCCCGACGTGAGTTACCACGCCATCGGTTGTCCCGGACAGGGGGTGCGATGGGCTCGACGGGCGTGGTGGTAGGGCCTACGCTCAGCAACGGTACTGGTTTATAACGAAACTGTCACGTTCCGGACGCGAAAAAATGTCGGCTACGCGTCCGTGAGCCGATGAAACAGCAGGTGAGCGGATTGGATACGGTTGGGTCACAATTTTTATCCAGCCTGGCAAATATCGAGGATCAGCTCTCATCGCCTTGGTGATACATACTGGATGGGGTGCGGTTCTGCTGGTATCTTCCGCTTTGTTGTGTCCCTGGGGAGGGAGCGGGGTCACGGCAGTGCCTATCGGGGTATATTAGCTTCTTTACGTGATGCTCGGGTGACGGTGGGGCGGCATGGTCGGCAGAATGACGGGATCCCCTGTCGTCGGCGGGTCCCCGCGCCGGGCTCCCTCCCAGCGCTCAATGAAAGGGTGAGGTCCAGTGCCTATCGGCAAAGTCAAGTGGTATGACACGGAACGCGGTTTCGGCTTCGTATCCAATCCGGGCGACGAGGACTGCTTCGTGGGAAAACAGGTGCTTCCTGACGGAGTTGAGGAACTCCACCCGGGTCAGCGAATCGAGTTTGATTTCGCAGCGGGGCGTCGTGGTCCGCAGGCGCTCCGGGTGAAGGTCCTCGACACCCCCCGCGTGGTCCGGCGGCCCCAGCACAAGTACCAGCCGGAGGAACTCCATGGAATGATCTCCGACCTGGTCACACTTCTGGAATCGAAGGTGCAGCCCGATCTTCGTACGGGTCGCCGACCTGATCGGAAGACCGGTCGGCAGGTGGCCGAGATCCTCCGGGCTGTCGCCCGGGAGCTCGATTCCTGAGGTTTCTGCTCAGGGTTGGGCGTTGATGGACCAGACGACACGGACGGGGCTGGGATGCCCGTCCTTGTCGGTCCCGATTTGAGGTGAGGCTACCTCAACCACCAGGAGCCGGGCGTCGGTTGACTCATCTTCCGAACCGTCCTTGAGCTCCGCGGACCCGTCGATCTCTACCTCCCGGGTACTGTTGCCCGGGTAGAGGCGCTGGTCGTTGGCTGCGGGATTGTCGTAGATCATGAGTACTGAGAAATCATGGTCGTACACCTCGGGGGGGAGGGTGACCGTGAGCGTTTCCTCTGCACCGACCGCGAGATCGGTTACCTCCCCTTCAGGACAGAAGACGTCGATCTCGCAGGCACTGTAGGGCCGTACGATCACCTCCCTGTCTCCGACGGACGCCTGCAGGGTAATTTCCTGGGGCGGCGGGCCCGGGCGGTCGTTCCACCAGCGTTGGAACAACACCGACACCGCGACCACGATGACCACCGCGATGATGAGGATGATGAACTGCCGGAGATTCTTGCCTCTGTTCCTACGTTCTGCCATGTCCGCAGTCTATCGGTCCGTGGTCGGTGACTCCGTGAGCGTCACCTCGTAGAGGGTGCCCCACCGCTTACCGGTGAGCAGGAGGCGGTTGGTGCCCGGTACCTGTGCGATGCCGTTCAGAACGTCATCCGGGTCCGTCGGGTTCGCGTCTCTGAGCCCTGAAGCGTCTATCACCGCAGTCACTGCACCGTCGTCCAGATCAACCCGGACGATGGTCGTAGTCGTCCAGACGTTCGCCAGAACGGACCTCCGTCCATTGGCCTCGACGCATTCGAGCTCATTGAGCCGATCCATGGGTTCACCCGACAACGTGACCGGGATACGTGAGAGTTCCCGTAGATCGTCCGGATCGAGCAGCCGCAGGTGGTCTGTGCCGTCGGACATGACGACGGTGTCGCCGAAGGAGCAGAGACCCCACCCCTCGCCAGGGTAGGACGTCCGCCCGATTTCCTCGAGGGTATCGCGGTCGCGCTTGATCGCCGTCCCGTCCCGCCAGGTCAGTTGCCAGATCACCGTGCCTGTGTCGGTGACCCCCTCCCCGAAATACTCGGGTGGCAGGTCCACGGAGCGGATCTCCGTGCCATCGAGATCGGATGTGTACACACGGGACTCACCTGTGATTCCCGTGCCGACGAGAAGTCGTTCACCGTCGTACTCCAGCCCTTGGGTGAAACTGTCCCCGGCCATCGGGTACTGCGCGACGGTCTCCACCCCGAAGTGGTCCAGACCATGTTCCCGGAGAATGACCGGAGCAGGATCCGGGGTGCAACCGGCGAGGGTCAGGCACAGTGTCGTCGCAGTGACAGTGACGCTTCGTGACCACATGAGAGGGGACATTCGTCCATCATGCATCAGATACCGGATAATGGTCGGGTGCCGAAGAGTAATCATCGCCGAAGCCGATCCTCCCACCGGACACGGGAACGGAAGAGTGACCCCCTGCTCGGAGCCGGAGCTATCGCTGTCGCACGCGACGCTGTTGTCGGTCTCGGGGAAGGCGGAGTTGGAATTCATCTCGGTGTGAGCCGGATCGGGGCACACTCTGCCGCGCATCGGTTCGCCGCTGATGTGCCCGGTTACGGTGGATGGGAATGGGTCGCTGTCGTCGCCTGCGCCCCGAACTCGGAGTACGTTACCGTCAACGAAGTTGCGTTGCAGCCAGGCAGAGATGCACTACGGGCTCCAGACTGGGTGCCTTACGCTGAGCGAGTTCGCCCCGGCGACCTTGGCCCAGGGGATGTCATGCCGCCGAGGCCCGACGATGAACGCCTCGTCGACGCCACGGAACTTGTCGGGGCTACGGATTCCGAGCGTCCCGCGATTCCGTGTCAACGCACGGACAAACGCCTCACCCGACGTGGACTCGATGATGCTCTCCACAGATGGCGGGGGAGTGACTTCGGGCCGACCAGCGAGTTCGCTCAGCGTGCGGCGCTGCACTGCGGCAGTTGCGCCTTCTGGATTCCACTGCCCGAAAATGCCGTCGCCAACTTCGGGGTGTGCACCAACGAGTACGCGGCTGATGGACGTGTCGCACACTCCGGCTACGGATGTGGTGCCCATTCGGACACTCCGCCGGCGGATACCCTCGGAACCCCGGAAGGCGAAGTTTTCGACGACGAATACACCGTTGAACTCTAGACCCGGATCGCGGTGGACCAGAGCTGTGCCGATACTCCGGACATTCCGTTCGGTCCGGCTTCGACGGCATCCGGCGCCGGAATCAGCCCACGTTCAGTTACCCAGCCGGTGACCGCGCGAACCCCGGAGAATGCGTTGAGCAGCCATACCTGGGACCTCATGAGCTCTCGAGGACGGATCCGGGTTTCCTCCGTGACAGGCCACCCCGATCCCCGGAGAAGGGTGCACACCCCGTCAGCCGTCGTCGAACGTAGAGAACGCGGATGCCGGATCAGTGTCGCGCGGCCTGGACCAAGTACCAAGATCGTGGAGTAGACGGCTTCGATGACGAAACCGGCGTCATCATGTAACAATCCCTCATCTGCCCCGCGGTCTCGGGATTGCATCAGACAATCTGCGAGCCAGTCCAGGTCCGGCCCCTTTATTGTCGGTTGGGTACGTAGATCCCGGTGTCCGATGGCGTCAACCGTGATGAGTTCATGGAACTCCCGATCAGGTCGGATCAGCACCGATGGGCCGCCAACCCCCACGGAAACCAACGGGTTGAACGCGCCTGAACCTGCAGTTCGCAGAGTCGATCGGATCACGGATTCGTCTCCGTCCGACAACCATGGCCGGAGCCTCTCCATGTGTGCATGCCAGCAGCGGACGCGGCCGTCTATCATCCGGAACGACGTCGATACACGTTCCGGCCAGGTCACAGATCAACCTCTGAGATGCCGTGTTCCAGCAGAAGACGAAAAGGTAGGGTCTTCACCAGAACCTCTTCCCACTCTGCTGCCGGATCAGACAACCGGGTCACCGCGCCACCGGCCCCGTAGTTCAGGCTCCGACCGTGGACGGCCACCGTGCGGATGAGTACGGACAGATCCAGATCCCCGGTTGCGGAGATCCAGCCCATGCACCCCGAGTACACACCCCGTGGTGTGCCTTCCAGCTCCGCGAGAATGTCCATGCTGCGCTGTTTCGGGGCGCCGGTCATTGACCCCGGAGGAAACGCCGCTAGCGCAGCATCGAGGCTATTCGCGTTGACGGGGAGCCTGCTGGAGATGGTCGAGATCATCTGATGAACCTTGTCGAAGGTGTGGACCGCACACAGTTCAGGAACGGTGATGGTACCGGGGATGCAGCTCCGGGCGAGATCGTTTCGGAGCAGATCGACGATCATCATGTTCTCCGCACGGTCCTTCGTGCTTGACGCGAGTTCGTCGGCCAGTCGCGTATCTTCCTCCGGTGTCGCACCCCGTGGACGGGTTCCCTTGATCGGAGATGCAGTCATCACTCCTGCGGTGACGGTGAGGAAACGCTCCGGGGACACTGACAACACCGCGAAGTCAGGTGTGATCAGTACTCCGGCCCTCGGTGCCGCTGCCAGGCGCCGGAGGCGGAGAAATAAGGCGAACGGATCCGGGGCATCGGCGAGTTCCGCGGATGCGGAGGTGGTGAGACAGAGCTCGTAGGACTCGCCGCACTCGATGTAGCGCTGACAGCGTTCAACCATTTCACGGTATGTCGCGGCATTGTGGCGCATACGGATTCCATCCACGATCGTGGGCGCCGGGGGGAGGGGATCTGGGGGGCGGACACGGTGCGCTGGGATGAGTTCCCCGAAGTGGCTTTCCGGGAGATCCGCCGGAACCGTCAGATGGGCGCCGCCGGGGCCACACTGGTACAGCACCTCGGGTACGAGCAGTTGCTCACTCCCGTCGACCTCGGTTACCTTCGCACCGTCCCACCCTCCGGAAGCTTCGTAGGTTAGAACCCCGAACGCGCCGGGAACGATGTCCGGGTGAGCGGGGGAACTATCCTCGGTGAGTTTCCCGTCGGGAATACCGGAAGGATGGACCAGGTGATGCCCGGCTGCGACGATGCCTGGGGCTTCGGGATCGTCAGGGAGATCCCGAACGGCGGTCGTCTCAGCGATCACAGGTTCGGATGCGGCACCGTCGAGCCACACGAGTACGGGATAACGGCTTCGCCAGAATTCCGCGACCCGGCGGGCGGATGGCGGGTGCGGAACCGGTATCCGGCGCCAGCATCGCGTCTCAGTTCCGGAGGACGGCGTCCCGTGCCGTAAGGCGAGTGTGACCATGTTTCGGAGCAACGTGACACCGTGGTCCGTGCCGATGGACTCGGGATGAAACTGCACACCCCACTGAGGAGCATCGGTCCGGCGGAGAGCCATGATCGTTCCATCATCGGCGCGGGCCAGCACCTCCACATTCGGTGGAGGAGCGGTCACATCCAGGGAGTGATAGCGCACAACCTCAATGGGGGAGGGAACCCCGGTGAAGATTCCTGTGCCGTCGTGAGTGACCCTGCTGACCAGACCATGTCTGGGATGCATCGCGCGTTCGACGTTCGCTCCCGCAGCCAACGCGATGGCCTGGTGCCCCAGACAGACTCCGACTACGGGGACTCGGTTCTGGCCGATCGCGATGGCGGACGCACCGAGATCATCGGGTGAATGGGGTGATCCGGGGCCCGGTGAGATGACGACCACATCAGCTCCCGCGATGAGCTCGGGGGTAACTCGGGGGGAGTTGTTCGACAAGATATGGGGAGCTACACCGGTGGCCCGGTGAATGAGGTCGCCGAGCAGATGCGTGAATGAATCGTGGTTGTCTATCAGCAGAATTGTTGTCACAGTCAGGTCCGTAAGGTCGGGGCGTGCTCGCCATGTGCACCCGGGGCGGCTCACCCCGATACGGTCATCTCGTCGAATCAGGCCCGGTACTGCATGAAGTCCGGTTGCCCATCGGCGCGTGCCGGTGCCATTGTATCCGTGGCACAGCTTTCCTTTGCCCGGTTGGACGGGAGGGCATGTGACATCCCTGACCGTACTGACGGAAAGACACCCTACACTCATGACCGAGAGCACCGGCGGCATCACCGCTGCCGCGCCGCAGACGGACCAGTCCGACGGCGCACTCGACCGTTTCTTCCACATCACCGCCCGCGGGTCAAGCGTGGGCACCGAGATCCGGGCCGGCGTGGTCACCTTCTTCGCCATGGCCTACATCATCATCCTGAACCCACTGATCATCGGCACCACCGCCGACGTCAACGGTGACACCCTGGGTATCCCACAGGTGGCTGCGGTGACGGCCCTTGCGGCCGGTGTGATGACCATCGCCTTCGGCGTGATCGCCCGCTACCCCTTCGGTATCGCCACCGGACTCGGGATCAACACCCTCGTCGCGGTGACCTTGGTGGCCACAGAAGGTCTGACCTGGCCCGAAGCCATGGGCCTCGTCGTTATTGACGGCATAATCATCGTGATCTTGGCGGTGTCCGGTTTCCGCGTCGCTGTCTTTGAGGCGATACCGCACTCCCTGAAGGCCGCGATGGGCGTCGGTATCGGCCTGTTCATCGCGCTCATCGGGCTCGTCGATGCGGGCTTCGTACGTCGCATCCCGGATGCCGCGGGTACCACGGTACCTGTCGGCCTCGGTATCAATGGATCGATTGGGTCATGGCCGACCTTCGTGTTCTGTGCAGGGCTGGTCATCTGTGGTGTCCTGGTCACCCGACGGGTCCGTGGTGGTCTGTTCATCGGAATCCTCACCACCACGGTCCTTGCGATGATCGTCGAGGCACTCACAGACTCCGGCCCGTCGTTCGTCGATGGGAAACCGGTTCCCACAGGTTGGTCCCTCGCCGTTCCAGCGCTCCCCGACAGCGTGGGCAGTGCACCCGACCTGTCGCTGGTTGGAGCGGTTGACCTCATCGGCGCCTTCAGTCGCATCGGAGTGCTCTCCGCATCGCTGCTCGTGTTTACCCTGGTCCTGGCAAATTTCTTTGATGCGATGGGTACCATGACCGCGCTGGGTAAACAGGGACGCCTGGTTGACGCTGAGGGCAACCTTCCGGACATGAAGCGTGCGCTGATCGTCGAGGGCGCCGGCGCCGTCGTCGGTGGTGGTGTCTCAGCATCGTCGAACACCGTCTACATCGACTCGGCTGCAGGTATCGCTGACGGTGCCCGAACGGGACTGGCGAACGTGGTCACCGGTGTCCTGTTTCTTGCCGCGATGTTCCTCACTCCGTTGTATGAGGTCGTCCCGATCGAGGCGGCTGCCCCGGTGCTCGTCGTCGTTGGTGCGATGATGATGGGGCAGGTCGTGGACATTGATTTCACGAAGTTCCACGTCGCACTTCCAGCGTTCCTCACCATCGTGATCATGCCGTTCACCTACTCGATCGCCAACGGCATCGGTGTGGGCTTCATCGCCTACGTGCTGATGTCCCTCGCCAGCGGCCGCGCGAAGAAGGTGCACTGGTTGCTGTGGCTGATCTCCGTACTCTTCATGATCTACTTCACCATTGATCCGGTGATCCACGCCATCGGGTGACGGCTCCGTCCGGACCCCACGAGGCGCCGACCCCCGGCCAGTTTCCCCGGAGGTCGGCGCCTCTGTGTGTCCCGGCGGGCACAGTGTCCTACGATGACACCGTGCTGCGCATACCTGTGACCTCCCCAGACGATTCCAGGCTCCTCGACTACCGGGACCTCAACCATTCAGACAACCGCCCCGACCTCCCCGGGGGAAAGGGACTGGTCATCGCCGAAGGTGCACTGGTTGTCGGGAGACTCCTGGCCTCCCGGTTCCCGGTTCGCTCAATCGTCGGTTTCGGGCACCGGTTGGATGAATTCCTTGCCGATCCCGAGGTGGTCCGGGCTGTCTCGGCCAGGGGTATCCCGATTTATGAGGTGGAGCGTCGTACCCTCGCAGAGACCGTGGGGTTCGATATGCACCGTGGACTGCTCGCCGCCGCCGACAGAGTACCCGGTATGAGCGTTACCGAAGCTGTTGACGGTGCGCGCACCATCGCTGTCCTGGAAGGGGTGGGGGATCATGAGAACATCGGTTCGTTGTTCCGTAACGCAGCGGGACTCGGCGTGGACGCGATCCTTTTCGGTGCCGGGTGCGCGGATCCACTGTACCGGCGGGTGGTGAGGGTTTCCATGGGGCATGTTCTGCGCACCCCATTTGCGCATTTTTCCGGAACACCGACGACGTGGCAGCGAGGACTCGAGGACCTCCGCGCCGACGGATTCACCCTTCTGTCACTCACACCGGATCCGGCTGCGGAGCATCTCGCGGATGCCGTCACAGGAGCCGATGGGTACCCTGTGAATCGGCTCGCACTCCTGGTCGGAGCGGAGGGGCCCGGCTTGTCGGAGCACGCCATGCGGGCCACCGATGTCCGTGCCCGGATACCGATGGCCTCCGGCACGGATTCCCTCAACCTGGCGACAGCCGCTGCGATTGCATTTTACGAACGCCAGCGCAGTCTGCGCTGAGTGGTTCTCACGGGCGGTCGGTGTGCCGCAGGCGATGTCCGATGGTCTTCCTCATAGCGCGGCCGCGCCTCACAATGATCTTGCCGACCCTGCGTGCTGCCGCCGCACCTGCTTCCGCGAGCCTCCGGAACTCGTCACCGTCCGCATCATCGGCATCGTGGGTCTCGTAATCGTCGTACCCCGGGTCGCGCACGGACAGCCCGAGTTTCGACGACGCCCTGCCCACCACCGTATCCAGGTCCGGTGCCCGGTGATGTCCGGATCCGTCAAGAAAACGGGGCTCCGGGCGTCCGTCGACCGCGAAGGCCGTGACGTGGATGTCCGGGCCATCAGATGTGATGTCGAAGCCCAACCAGGCTTGCTGCGCGGCCGGAACCAGGTCAACGGGATGGAACGGAAGGTCAATGCCACCGCCCGTGCCGTCATCGTGCTCACCGGCCCAGAACGGCAGCTCAAAGGGGTCAGGTAGGCCGATGTCCTCATAGAGGCGGTCACGCCGGGCGCAGAGCGAACGCACCACCGTACCGTCATGGAAGTGGGCGAATCCACCGAAGTCGGTCGCAGGATCCATCGCGAAGACGTAGATGTCCTGGGCGGGCAGGGAAGAGAGGAGACGGGGATCGAGGTCGGAGAGTCGATGGATGTCGTCGATGACGGTCTGCACGAGGGTGACACCGGGATATCCCGCGATGTAGTACTCGTCGGTTGACGCCGGAACACTCCGGTTCAGAGCGAACTGACCGATGGGAGTGATGGGCCATGCCGGGTTCAACTGGGCAAGATACTTACGTCCGAAACCACGGTCGGAGCGTGGTTCACTGGCTATGACGGCGGCTGGGTCGGTTGTGTTGACGAACCAGATCGTGATGACGGCGCTGGTGTGGGTCGGATTGTTCACCTGGAGACTCAGTTCTTCGGTCGTTTGGTGTTCGTGCGGACCCCCAGAAGGACATCCTCCCAGTGCGGGGTGATGGCTCTGCGGCGGGGACGTTTGGACTGCTCATCATCGGGATGACGGAGAAAATCCCGGTCACCTCCATCCCCGAGATGGTCCTCGGCATCGTGGCCGGAGTCTCCGGGGGCCGTGTGGGATGAACCGTGCTCCCCGGTCCTGTCATCGTCCTGGGCGGTGTCGGTCCCCGCCCAGACCGGGCTGAGGATACGCTTGGGGCGTCCGAAGTTGGGGTCGAGGAGGGCTGCCGCGACCGAGTTCCGGGCGACCGCGGTGGCATTGCTGACGCCCTGGCGGTGGTAGGACCACTCAGAGGTGGTTCTGGTTTGCCCCTCCAACCAGGTGACCAAAATGACCCACTGGCCACCGGACTCACGGTAGGAGTCCCATTCACTGCTGTCGAGATCGTATCCACGGGCGGCTAGCGCCGTCGCGAGGACCTCCCAGAGGGTGAGTGGTGCGGGCCCGTCGTCTCGGACGGGATGTGCCTGTTTCGCCATGTCGGCGATACGTCCGCGTTCCAGGAGGACCGGGTGTGCGAATGGCTCGATGCGACTCTCCGGGACACCGCATTCTGTGGCCAGTTCGCTGATTTCTGCGCCGCCACGGATTCTCGCCTGGATCTCCTTGGGACTCATGGTGAGCGGTGCAGAGAGCCTGGGGTCTGGTTCCCGCGATGTGCGGGATGCGGCGGGATCCCCGTCGGTATCTGTCGACATGGCAGATTCTGCTGCGGGGGTGGCCGCGTCGCCGGTGATGATGCCGCGGAGTCGATCATCGACCGTGAGGAAGAACTGTTCATCCTCCGCGGTGCCCGACACCGGATCGACGAGGTGGAGCACCAGGGACCCGGGTGTGGATTCCTCGGGTACGATTCTGAGCTCCCGCATACGATCTCCCTGTGTGCTCTGATGGGGCCGGATCTCCCGGGTCCGGGGTCGGCTTTTGCTCCACTCTAACGCACACACCACCGCGGTACCGGTCAGAAGCGCCGGTCGCGGTGGTGTTTTTGTGACGGATGCTCCCCGTACGAAGCCAGGCTGTGGCTGAATCCGGGCTATGCGGTGGCAAGCCCCTCGTCGAGGATGTGATCGATGGACGCGGTGAGTTTCTCAACGTCGGCGGCATCGATTGCGGGGAACATACCTACACGGAGCTGGTTACGGCCGAGCTTGCGGTAAGGCTCCACGTCGACGATCCCGTTCGCCCGCAGAATTTTCGCGATTCGTGCCGCATCGATCGAATCGTCAAAGTCGATGGTGCCGACAACCAGTGACCGGTTCGCGGGATCAGAGACGAAGCACTGTGCCTCGGGGCGGGCATCCGCCCAGCGGTAGAGGACCTGTGAATTAGCGGTGGTTCTTTCGACCATGCCCGGGAGACCGCCAGCCGCGTTCATCCACTGCACCTGGTCATTCATCATCAGGAGGGTACCGACGGCCGGGGTGTTGTAGGTCTGGTTCTTGCGGGAGTTGTCGACGGCCGTCTGCAGGTTGAGGAAGGCGGGGATGAAACGGTCGGAGGAGTTTATCTCGGCGATTCGCTCGATCGCCGCGGGGCTCATTGCCGCGAACCACAACCCGCCATCGGACGCGAAGCACTTCTGTGGGGAGAAGTAGTAGACGTCTGCCTGGTCCATCGAGACCGGGAGCCCGCCCGCACCTGAAGTCGCGTCGATGACGACGAGGGATCCCGCGGAGCCTTCCGGTCGGGTCACTGGAACCATCGCACCCGTGGATGTCTCATTGTGGGCCCAGGCGATCACGTCACATCCCTCGAATGCCTGCGGCTGCGGGGCGGAACCAGGTTCCGCGGCGACGATCGCCGGGTCCGCGAGCCACGGGGCCTTCTTTGCCGCTGCGGCGAATTTTCCGGAGAATTCCCCGAAGGTCAGGTGACCGGAGCGATCACGGATCAATCCGTACGTGGCGGCATCCCAGAAGGCGGTGGCACCACCGAGAGAAAGGACGATCTCGTAGCCTTCCGGAAGGCTGAACAGTTCGGCCAGACCTTCACGGAGGGAGCCGACGACGTCGCGAACAGCGGCCTGCCGGTGGGACGTTCCGACGATTCCGGTGGCGCCGTCGACGATGGCCTGAATCTGAGCGGGACGCACCTTAGACGGACCACAGCCGAAGCGGCCGTCTGCGGGCAACAGGTTCGCGGGAAGGGTGGGGTACTGGTCGGTCATGGCGGTGTCGGGGTCTTCCTCGTTGGGTACTGGGGCTGTGGTCTGGTAGCAGACCGGGTACAGCACAAAACCGTACCCGGATAACTCTAGTCCCCGGGCCTGGTCCGGGGCGCATGGTGGGGGTGTGGCTCGGGCACGTGATGGAGGAAGAGATGCAGGAACCTTCCGGCCCTGCCGGACAGATCGCGGGCAGTGGGGAATGCTCGAACGTCATGTTCTGTTCGCGGACCCTGGAAGACCAAATAGGCGGGGGTAGTAAACCTGTGTCCCGGGCCCCCCGTAGCGGGTGTGTTGGGGTTGAATACTGTGCACTTAACTGTCTGGGTCATCACAATCTTTGCTAGACTGTGCCACACCCCACTGCCGTGTTTTTGGGGGTATGTGTAAAACCATGACGTACCGAGCCTTTGAAAAATGGTGCCGTTGGCCATCTCGGTCCATCCTCTGAAAAGGCTCCTCACCTCATGGAACACTGATAACTTCACAGGGTGTGTCACGTGCCGCTGTTGTCTGTTGCCGCTGTTTCATTAGGGCTACGCGGGGGCGGTGAGTCCTGGCTCTATGTGTTCAGGTCATCTAGCGGGCATGATGTTACGGGTACAACCGGAGTGGATGCCTGTGCGTGACAAACCGTATAGCGTGGAGGTGATTATCCGGATTGTGTTCCGGGCAACACCGCCCGGTGAGGCGTGGCAGTTCAGCGTGGCGCACCATGCTTCGGTGCAATGGCCGTCCCAGAACTGGGATGGTGACACTTGACAAAGCTTGAAAGGTACATTGTGGCAACTGACAACAAGGACAAGGCCGTACTCCACTACCCCGGTGGTGAGTTCGAGATGGACATCATGCGGGCTTCCGAAGGTCAGGACGGCATCGTCCTGGGCAAGATGCTCGCCGAGACCGGACTCGTCACCTATGACCCGGGCTATGTCAGCACCGGTTCCACCGAATCTGCGATCACCTACATCGACGGTGCCGAGGGGATTCTCCGCTACCGTGGTTACGCGATCGAGGACCTTGCGGCGAAAGCCACCTTCAACGAGGTTTCTTATCTGCTTATTCACGGTGAGTTGCCGACGCAGGCGCAGTTGGAGAAGTTTAATGCCGAGATTCGGCACCACACTCTCATCGACGAGGATTTCAAGAGCCAGTTCCGGGTGTTCCCCCGTGATGCTCACCCGATGTCCGTTTTGGCGTCCTCCCTGAACATCCTCTCCACCTACTATCAGGATTCCCTGGATCCGCTGAATGCAGAGCACCGTGACAAGGCCACTGTCCGCCTGATGGCCAAGGTTCCGATGCTGGCTGCGATGGCGCACCGTGCCCGCCACGGGGAACCGTGGATGTATCCGGACAACAAACTCAACGCCCGTGAGAACTTCCTCCGGATGATGTTCGGTTTCCCGACCGAGGATTACGAGGTCGACCCGGTCATGTCCAAGGCCCTCGATCAGTTGCTCATTCTGCATGCCGATCACGAGCAGAACTGCTCCACCTCGACGGTGCGTATGGTCGCTTCCGCGCAGGCGAACATGTTCGTCTCCATTGCTGCGGGCATCAACGCCCTGTCTGGCCCGCTCCATGGTGGCGCTAACCAGGCTGTTCTCGAGATGCTTGATGAGATCAAGGCCAACGGCGGCGACGCGACCGACTTTATGACCAGGGTGAAGAACAAGGAGGCCGGTGTCCGTCTCATGGGCTTCGGTCACCGCGTGTACAAGAATTACGATCCGCGTGCGGCAATCATCAAGTCCACTGCGCACGAGGTGTTGGAGAAGATGGGTGGTGACGAGCTGCTCGATCTCGCCTTGAACCTGGAGGAGATCGCCCTGGCGGACGACTACTTCATTTCCCGCAAGCTCTACCCGAACGTTGACTTCTACACCGGTCTCATCTACCGGGCGATGGGCTTCCCGACGGACTTCTTTACGGTGCTTTTCGCCATGGGCCGTCTTCCGGGCTGGATCGCCCAGTACCGTGAGCTCATCGAGAACCCCGCCTCCAAGATCTATCGCCCGCGTCAGATCTACACGGGTGAGACTCTCCGCGAGTTCGTTCCGCGCCCGCAGCGCTGAATGTATCGCTGATCGAGATGCGGAAGAACCCGCGGTACACCGCGGGTTCTTCCTTGTCGAGGGTCGCCGGTATTTTTTCCTTGAAAGAAAATCGCGTACAGTGGCTCCGTTGTGGTGGCACGCCACCCTCGCCCGGTCGTGAGCGGGGCAACATCGCATACCATCGCCAGTGAACATCACGTCTACAGCCCAAAGGAGCGTTCATGGACAAGCCCACGATCGAAGCACAGACCGGCCCCGCCCCAGAGGACATCGTCATCGTCGACCTCATTGAAGGTGACGGGCCGGCTGCTCAGCCCAATGGACTCGTGGAGGTGCACTACGTCGGCGTCGACTTCGAATCGGGCGAAGAGTTCGACTCTTCCTGGGATCGTGGACAGACCATCGAATTTCCCCTCTCCGGCCTCATCGCAGGCTGGCAGGAGGGTATCCCGGGGATGAAGGTGGGTGGGCGCCGCCAGCTCACCATTCCCCCGGAAGCCGCCTACGGGCCTGCGGGTGGCGGGCATCCGCTCTCCGGCCGGACCCTTGTCTTCGTCATTGACCTGATCAGCGTCGGCTGATGTAGAGCAGCAGATTCCCAACGAGGAAACCACCGCCCAATCGGGGCGGTGGTTTCCTCGCGTCTCAGGTGTCAGTTCCGTTCCACGGCCCACCGCTCGTAGTGTCGGAAGCGGTGTTCGCGCCCGATTGTCTCGGGGGCTGACGCCAATTCGTTGAGCGCCCCGGCAATTGCGTTCAGAACCCGCGAGATGAACGCATCCGGTTCCTCGGCAGCGTCGGGTTCCTCCGGGATGAGTGCATCGACGATACCGGTATCCCGCAGGGCGAAGGCGGAGACCCGCTGCTCCCGCATCATCTCCGGGGCATGGTCCGTATCCCGGTGGATGATCGCCGATGCGCCCTCCGGGGGCAGTGGGGAGAGCCAGGCATGTTCGGCGGCGAGAACCGTATCTGCGGGCAGCATCGCCAGCGCCCCGCCTCCGCAGCCCTGCCCGAGGATCACCGAGACCGTCGGAACGTCTACGTCGACGAGTTCACCGAGGGTCCGCGCGATGGAACCCGCCATGCCCGCTTCCTCGGCTGCGACCGACAACTCAGCCCCCGGGGTGTCGATGACACTGACCAGCGGCAGACCAAGGCCCTGCGCCAGCGCCACACCACGCCGGGCGAAGCGTAGCGACGCCGGGCCGAGTTCCGTCGCCGCGTGCGGCGGCTGGGCGTGCCGGTCCTGCCCGATGAGCACACACGGTTGCCCCTTGATCCGGGTGAGGGCCACGATGACAGCCGGGGAGATCCGACCGTCTCCGGTGCCCGACAGTTGGATGAGGTGATCGGAAAGGCATTCGACGAGATTCCGCAGTCCCGGGCGGTCGGTACGGCGTGTCGCGGTGATCGCATCCCACACGTCTATACGGGGTGTTTCCGGAGATACCATCACGTCGATCGTGTGCACGCCCGTGGTCGGAGTTCGGAGGACATCGACGATCTTCACCACCGATTCCCGCAGTTGGCCCGGGGAGACGACACCGTCGATCACACCTCGGGCGGCGAGGTTCTCGGCCCGTTGCACCCCGTCCGGCATCGGGATGCCGGTGGTGAGCTCGACGACGCGGGGTCCGAGGAAACCGAGCAGTGCGCCGGGTTCCGCGAAGGTGAAATGTCCGGCGGATCCCCAGGACGCCATCACGCCGCCGGTGGTGGGATTACGGAGATACGCGAGGAAGGGGAGTCGGGCGTCCTTGTGCCGGTAGACGGCTGTGGTGATGGACACCATCAATGCGAAGGCGGGGGTTCCCTCCTGCATCCGGGTGCCGCCTGACGCCGGAGAGATCAACAGGGGAAGTCCACTCTCTGTGGCTTTGTGGATTCCGTCGATGATGCGGCGGGCTGTCGCCGCTCCGATGGATCCGCCGAGGAAACCGAACTCACTCAGGACGAATGCCACCCGGGTACCGCTCACTGTCCCTTCGCCGGTGATCACCGCTTCATCGACGCCGGACCTTTCCCGGGCGCGTTCGAGAGTCTCCCGATACCCGTCACTGATGTTCCCGTACACGGGTGGGTTGTCCCAGGATATGAAGGAACCGGGATCGAGAACCTGATCGATGAGATCGCGGGAGGTGGTGTTCGTCATGGCTGTCACTGTAACCACGGTGAGCCGCCAGCCGGGGCGATCCGGTACAGGTCAGCCCCGCTGCGCTCGGTGCAGTGCCTTCAGCCAGCCCACGGGGGAGCCGGTGTGCAGAATCGACGAGCGGTAGATCCGGGCGGCGAGCAAGATGATCACGGCAGTGGACAGGGTGAGGATCGCCGCGGCGCCCAGGACGCCTCCGACCCCGACATTGCCGACCGCGTACTGCAACGGGATCGTCGAGGATGAGAACGGTGGCACCCAGGCGGCGGTGCGCATAAAGGTCGAATCCACCTGAGACAGACCGAAGAACGGCAGATACATCACTCCCATGAGAAGCAGAATCACCGGTGTCTGCACGCCCTGGAAGTCCTCCATCCTGGACACCAGCGAGCCGGCCGCCGCATAGAGCACCGAGAAGAAGAGATACCCGAGGATGTAGAACAGTAGCAGGACAGGCAGAACCGTGAGATCTATCTCGACGTCGAAACGCTCGCCGATCCCGGTGAACCCGATTCCCGCAGCCGCGACCGCGAACAGGGCGGCGACGAACACCAATCCAACTCCACCGACTCCGATGATCTTGCCCCACAGGAGATCGAGCGGCCGGACAGTGGAAACCATGAGTTCGACGACGCGAGAGGACTTTTCCTCGATGACCGCAGAACCGATGGTGATGGCGAACATCATTACCGACATGACCAGTACACCGATGCCTATCAGCGTGATCATGACGGTTCCTGCGATCCGCGGATCACCGAAGGCACCACCGCCCGATTCGTCGCCCACGTGGACTGCGGACACGGTTCCGGTTGCGGTGATAGCGGAGAGCTGTGCACTGCTGATCCCGATCTCGGCGAGCAATTCGTCCTGTGCGATCGTGCTCTGTGCGGCCCGGAGTGCGGTGAGGATGTCTGTGTCACCGGAGGATTCGGTGACCAGCTCCCAACCCGCCCCGGATTCCGCAGGACGGTAGATGGCATCGACGTCCCCGTCGGAGAGTGCTTCCAGTGCGGCAGCCTGATCCGGGTAGGCGATCGATTCGATGATCGGACTGTCCCCACTGTCCCGGGTCACGGCCGCGAGTGCTGCAGGTTCTGTTTCGATGTAACCGATGACCTGTGGTGCGCTCTCCTTCGAACCCTGCCAAGCGCCCCAGCCGAGACCACCAAGGACGGCGACGAGCATGATGACGAGGGTCACCCAGACGGATTTCCGAGTGAGGACGGCGCGTGCCTCACGGGCGGCGATCAGCCGGATCGCCGCAGTCGAAGAATAGGTGTCGGTCGGGTGGCTCATGGTTTGACTACTTCCTGGAAAAGATCGGACAGGTCGGGACGGCGACGGGTGAAATGGTGAACCGGACCGGCGGCCATCGCGGCGCGCAGGATGTCCTGGTCAGTGGTCGGGCATCCGGGATCGAGGGTGAGTAGTGTCACGGTGTCGCCACCGCTGACTGCGGTGGCCCCGGGTACCGCCCGCCACCAGTCCCCGGGGGTACCGACATGTACCTCGTAAGTGTCCTCACCGGTGTCCCGGAGCTCGTCGACGGTGCCTTCCGCGCGCATCTGGCCAGCGGCGATGATCCCGACGCGGTGGCAGAGACGTTGGACGAGGTCGAGCTGGTGCGAGGAGAACAGGACCGGGACCCCCGCCTGCGCCCGCTCGACGAGGATGTCGCTCATCACGTTCACCGCCACGGGGTCGAGGCCCGAGAACGGTTCATCCAGGACGAGGACATCCGGGTCGTGGACGAGGGCGGCGGCCAGCTGCACGCGCTGCTGGTTTCCGAGGGAGAGTGACTCGAGCTGGTCGTCGGCTCGGCCGCTGAGCCCGAGCTGCTCAAGGAGGTCGGTGGTGCGGTTCTCGGCTGAGCGCTTGTCGACACCATGCAACCGTGCCAGGTAGATCATCTGTGCGCCGATCTTCTCCTTCGGGTACAGTCCCCGTTCCTCCGGCATGTAACCGATGCGGCGGCGGGAGGATTCGGTGAGCGGTTCGTCGCCGAGCCGGACCTCGCCGGAGTCGGCTGCGATGACCCCGAGTGCGATACGCATGGTGGTCGACTTGCCGGCCCCGTTGGATCCGACGAAGCCGTAAATCTCGCCGGGGTGCACGGTGAAACTCATGCCGTCGAGTGCCGTGAGATCGCCGTATCTCTTGGATATCCCGTCGATGACGAGCGGGGATGGTGAGCGTGTCATGGTTTTCTTCCTTACTGGTTTTCAGTCCGCGTCGGGGAACAGCAGATCGGGGTCGGTGGGGTCGGGTAAGGTCCACGCGAGGACGAGTCCGGGGATGGCGCCGATCAGACCGATGATGAGGAACATCGTCATGCCGGTCGTGTACGTCAGGTCGTACAGATCGCGCATCGCCCACCCTTTGTCCAGCGCCCAGACCGATCCGAAGGTGATGATTCCGGCGTAGACCAGACCGATCATGTAGTAGAAGTGGGTTGTCGTGGCGCGTAGTCGGAGCTGTCTCTCCAGCTCGTATTCGTCGAGGAACTCCGGCGGCGCCATGTCCTCCAGTCGGATCAGCGTGCGGATCATGGACCAGATGGCACAGGACGCCAGACACAGGGCCGCGGTCATGGCGAGCAGGGTCGCCTGTTCACGGAGTACCGCCGCGACGCTGAGTGTCACCCCGGTGAGGTAGACCCCGCAGAACAGGAGAACCAGGACCCGCCGGTGGCGGAGATTCCGCCACCGGTGGAACCGAGAGTCCAGGACGTCCCGTCGACGTTCGAAACTGTCCAGACGGTGCTGCCGGTAGCGGGTCCTCGGGGAGGGAGTGTGGCCGGTCATGCTTCCTCCGTGTCCGGTGTGGTCCACGCGGTCACGAGGTTCGGCCAGGCCAGGGAAAACAGGACCCCCAGGAGGAGGAACGCGGTGGTGGCCCGGATCAGATCCACCGAACCGGATTCCGCGGAGATCCCGATGACCAGCGCACAGACTCCGGCACAGGCTGACAGCATCCACAGAGCCTGCTCACGACGGTGTGACCTCTGTGCGTGCTCGTATTCGTCCAGTTCGCGGGACCGGTCGTTCATTCCGGTTGCCGTGCCGAGTCGGTTGGATAGTACAGCGAGAAGGACGCAGATGGCGGCGAACAGGTAGACGGGCACCACGCCAGTGCTGATTCCGATCCCGACCAGGGCCGCGACGGCGGTGACTGCGGTGAAGCCCCCGACGAGAAGACGACGCCTACTCAGGGAGACGGTCGGTGCGATTATGCGGGGTGTGGTCACTGTCGTGTTCCTTTCCGTGTGCTCACCGTGTCACTGGTGTGGGGTAGAGGTCGTGGGACATGGGGCTGAACTCCTCGCGGGAGAACACTGCCTCGACCGGTAGTCGGAAGGTTTCGGCGATGCGCATCGCCAGGTCGAGGCTGGGGTAGTGGTCTCCGCGTTCGAGCGCTCCGACGGTCTGTGGATTGACCTCGATGACCGCCGCGAGATCGGCACGTGACATCCCGTGCTCCGTGCGCAGAACCTTGACGCGGTTGTAGATTGGGCGCGTCGGCTTTTTCGATGGGGACATAAAATAAAGTGTTGTATAAACACAATGAATTGTCAATATTCTACTGTGTAACGTTGGATGGCGTGGATGCCGGCCGACTGCCCCCGTGCTCGCGTACCTCGTGCGCGTCTCCGGCCATGGGTGTTCAATGGGGGCCATGACTGAGAAGACCTTTCCCACGACCGTGACCCTGAACGACGGCAATGAGATACCGCAGCTCGGATTCGGCGTTTACAAGCTCAAGGACGATGACTGTGTCAGGGCGGTCCGGCACGCCATCGATGTGGGCTACCGGCACATCGACACCGCCGCCATTTACGGCAACGAGGAACAGGTCGGCAACGCCATTCGTGACGCTGTCGCCGCCGGTGATGTCACCCGTGAAGAGTTGTTCATCACCACCAAGGTGTGGAACGACCGTCACGGGGCGGATGAAACGGCCCGCGCCTTCCAGGAGTCACTGTCGCGGCTCGGCCTTGATTACGTCGACTGCTATCTCGTCCACTGGCCCTGTCCTCGGCAGGGGCTTGCGGTGGACACCTTCCGGGAGATGGCGAAGATCCAGGGGCTCGGGGGTATCCGGTCGATCGGTGTCTCGAACTTCTACGCCGAAACCCTTGACGAAATCATCTCCGCCACTGGGATTACCCCGGTGCTCAACCAGATTGAACTGCATCCCGGTTTCTCCCAACCGGAACTTCGTGGAGTCAACCGGGAACGGGGAATCGCCACCGAAGCGTGGTCCCCGATCGGTCGGGGGAGAGGGCTCGATCATCCGGTGATCACGCGGATCGCGGCGGAACAGGACAGAACTCCGGCACAGGTCATGTTGCGCTGGCACCTCCAACTGGGCAACATCGTCATCCCGAAGTCCGCGAACCCGAAGCGTATCAGTGAGAACTTCGATATCTTCGACTTCCACCTTGCTGAACGTGATGTTGAGAGCATCACCGCGCTGGATGATTCCGCCATTGCGGGACGTATCGGCCCTGATCCGCTGGTGTTCCCCGAAGACTGAGCAGCCGGTCGGCCGGTCGGCCAACTGTAGAGGAACCGGGATGAGATCTCCGGCGAACCGGCCTCCCGGTATGGGTGTCACCAGTAGGTGGTTTGGCTTCGCGGGAGCGGGAAGGTATGTGCGGTTGGTTTGCTGTAGATCGGATCGGCTACTGGCCCGCTTACCTTTCCATGGTGGCGCTCCACATCGTTGTGTCGTGCTCTGTGAATGGTGTCGGTTGCGGTACCCGGGGTTAGAGTTGGCGCCATGAACATGGATCCCACGGCGTCCGCCGTTGCAACCACTGGCTATATCACGGGCCCCGGGGGGCTCGATTCCGCGTCCGTTAGGGAACGGGTGCAGGCCGGTCTGATCAATCATGCGGTCCGTCGAACGGGACGACGTGTCTCCGACATCATCCGAAGCAACGTTTTCACACGCATCAACGCCATTCTCGGTGTGTTGCTGGTGATCGTCCTGTCCACCGGGTCGGTCATCAACGCGGCCTTCGGTCTCCTCATCATCGCGAACTCATCCATCGGCATCATCCAGGAGCTCCGGGCGAAGCGAACCCTGGACAAACTGACGATTCTCGGAGAGTCTCAACCACGGGTCATCCGGGACGGAGTGGCCACCGAAATCGTCAGGGATGAGATCGTTCTCGATGACCTCATCGACATCGGCCCCGGCGATCAGATCGTCGTGGACGGGTATGTGCGTTCTGCTGAGAGTCTGGAAGTCGATGAATCGATGCTCACCGGAGAATCCGATGCAGTGGGTAAGTCCGAGGGTGATCCCATCCGTTCGGGGTCCTTTGTCACCTCCGGCTCCGGAACCTTCCAGGCCACCGCCATTGGAGGTGACTCCTATCAGGCGAAGCTGATTGCCGAAGCTGGTCGCTTCACGCTGACTGACTCACAACTCATGGATGGCATCAACCAGATTTTGAGGATGATCACCTGGTTGCTGATTCCCACCGGAATTCTCACCGTGTGGACCCAGCTCGGACGGACTGGCGCGCCCTGGAAGGAGGCCGTGCTCTCGATGGTCGCCGCCCTTGTCCCGATGGTGCCGGAGGGTCTCGTGCTGATGACCTCCATTGCTTTCGCCGTGGGAGTTGTGCGTCTGGGGCAGAGAAAGGCACTGGTTAACGAGCTGCCGGCCATTGAGGGCCTTGCCCGGGTGAACATCGTCTGCGCCGACAAGACGGGAACGTTGACGGAGAACCGGATGGAACTCGATGACATCGTGATGATTGATGGTGGTGACGGAACTGATGAGGCGCGGAGGGTCCTCGCCTCCATCGCTGCATCGGACAATCACCGTAATGACACGATGGAAGCCATCGCGGAAGGCGTCTCCACGGAAACGGTCTCCGAGGTGGTTTCGACGGTATCCTTCGACTCGGCGCGAAAGTGGTCGGGAGCCTCCCTCGAAGGGCTGGGGGATTGGGTGCTCGGAGCGCCGGATGTTCTCGCGGTTGATGGTTCCGATGCGCTCACCGCCGCAGCGCCGTACACGGATCAGGGGTTGCGGGTCCTGTTGCTCTGCCGGGCCACGGAACTCGGCGCGGTTGAGGCGTCCCCGGCTTCTCCGGGGTGCTCTTCACTGACTCCGTGTGCGCTGGTGGTGTTGCGGCAGAAGGTCCGGGATGATGCTGGGGAGACACTCGATTACTTCGCCCGTGAAGGGGTCGAGGTCAAGGTGATCTCGGGAGACAATGCCGTATCCGTTGGTGCTGTTGCCGCGTCACTGGGACTGGAGGGCAAGGTGGTTGATGCCCGGAACCTGCCGGCCGCTGACGACCCGGATTTCGTCCGTCAGGTCTCCGAAGGGACGGTGTTCGGCCGCGTGACCCCGGAGCAGAAGCGGGACATGGTGGGGGCGTTGCAGTCTGCGGGAGACACCGTCGCGATGACCGGTGACGGTGTCAACGATGTGCTGGCGTTGAAGGATGCCTCAATCGGGGTCGCGATGGGTTCAGGTTCGCCGGCCACCAGGTCTGTGGCGCAGGTTGTTCTCCTGGACAACCGTTTCGCCACACTGCCCCACGTTGTGGCGGAGGGACGTCGGGTGATCGGAAACATTGAACGGGTGGCCAATCTGTTTCTCACGAAGACCATTTACTCTATCGTCCTGGCGTTGGTGGTCGGACTTTTCGGCATCACCTTCCCATTCCAGCCGATCCACGTCACGATGATCGGCTGGTTCACCATCGGTATACCGGCTTTCGTGCTCTCGCTCGCACCGAATCACGAGAGAGCCCGATCTGGTTTCGTGTCCCGGGTACTGCGGCTCGCATTGCCCTCGGGGCTGTTGATCGGCGTGTTCACCGTTGTGTTCTGGATTCTGGTGAATCCGGGGGCACAGGCCCCTGAACCGATGATCCGACAGGCGGGGACGGCCACTCTCACGGTGACCCTCGTCATGGCGCTCTGGGTGCTTGCCGTGGTTGCCCGCCCCTATCAGTGGTGGCGGATCGCGTTGATCGTCGGGGCAGCCGTGGCGTATGTCACGATCTTTGCCATCGCTCCGCTGGCGCATCTGCTGCTTCTCGATACCTCGAATCACCAGCTTCTGCTTCACGCGTTGGCTGTCGGCGGTGTAGGGGCCTCGTTGATTGAGGTGGCATGGTGGATCGGCCAGCGGCGGGCGGGGATGGCTCCGCGGGTCTTCGCGTTCAGGGAATGAGGTGACTGCTCCGGGGGGGGGGGCGTTCCTTAGAGTCACAGGAAGAGGGGGCTTCGCAAACTTAACAACGTCCGAACACTCGCGCGACGGGGGGTTGTGGTCAGAAAAAGAAACAGATGGTCAGGTCTGTTTATGGGGGTGGTGTGAAGAATGCTAAAGCGGTAATTCAGGTGTTTAGCTTTCACATTGCAACGTGAGCTAGGTAACTTCACATCTACACCTTGTCTTGTGATGGCGTGCACATTGATGCCCGATGGATCTGATCCGTCACTGTCACCGGCCCTCCGGCAGGGGTGTGCGAAGTGGAGGGGTGGCGGCTCACACTGTGAGTGCCGCTCCACCGCAGCAGTTACTCCGTCAGACTGACTAACAGAAAGCGAGATGATCCTCACATGAGTGCAGATTCGTCCGCCCCGGCGCGGCGCCGTGAACCCGGCCCCGCAGAGTTCCGGGAGATGCAGAAGGACCCTGAATTCCTAGACCTCAAGAAGACATTCCGTGGATTCGCCTTCCCCATGAGCATCGCGTTCTTCCTCTGGTACATGTTCTACGTCCTCCTCGCGGTGTACGCGAAGGACTGGATGAGCACTCCGGTGTTCGGCAACGTCAACTGGGGCGTGATCATGGGACTACTGCAGTTCGTGACCACCTTCGCCATCACCTGGATCTACATCAACTTCGCCAACAAGAAGATCGAGCCCAAGGCGGCCGCGATCCGTGAGAGAATGGAAGGCTGATCACCCTCATGAATAATCTCACCACGTACTCCGCTCAGGAAGTGGGCGCGCAGGCCGGTAATCCGATCCTGAACATCGCAGTCTTCATCCTGTTCATCGTCGTCACCATGGGCGTCGTCATCAAGGTGGGCAAGTCCACCAGCGAGGCATCTGACTTCTACACCGGTGGCGCGAAGTTCTCCGGTAAGCAGAACGGTCTGGCCATCGCGGGTGACTACCTTTCAGCGGCTTCCTTCCTCGGTATCGTCGGCGCCGTCGCACTCGCGGGATATGACGGCTTCCTCTATTCCATCGGCTTCTTCGTGGCCTGGCTGGTCGCACTACTGCTCGTTGCCGAGCCGCTCCGTAACACCGGTAAGTTCACAATGGCCGACGTGCTGTCGTTCCGGTTGAAGCAGAAGCCCGTCCGTATGGCGGCTGCACTGGGCACGCTCTTCGTTTCGCTCTTCTACCTCATCGCGCAGATGGCCGGTGCGGGTTCCCTTGTCGCCGTGCTGCTCAACGTCCACGAGGAGTCCAAGCAGGCACTCGTGGTTGTCGTGGTCGGCGTCATCATGATTGCTTACGTGCTGCTCGGGGGCATGAAGGGCACGACCTACGTCCAGATGATCAAGGCAGTCCTCCTCGTCGGCGGGGTGGGTATCATGACCGCGCTGATTTTCATCAAGGTCGGATCCTTCCCTCACCTGCTTGATGCGGCCGTGCAGAAGCACGCCGAGTCCGACTATCTCGCAGGCAAGGGCTACGATGCCCACGCGATCCTGGAGCCGGGCCTGAAGTTCGGCAAGGACAACATCACCAAGATTGACTTCATCTCCCTCGGCCTGACACTCGTGCTCGGTACTGCAGGTCTCCCGCACGTCCTGATGCGCTTCTACACGGTTCCGACGGCGCGCGAAGCCCGTCGCTCCGTCACCTGGGCGATCGTCCTCATCGGTGCCTTCTACCTCATGACCCTCATGCTCGGTTACGCGGCTGCCGCGCTCGTCGGACCGGACCGTATCCTCGGCGCCCCCGGTGGCCAGAATGCCGCTGCGCCGCTACTCGCACTGGAACTCGGCGGTTCGATCTTCATGGCGGCCATCTCCGCTGTCGCCTTCGCCACTGTTCTCGCGGTCGTCGCAGGCCTAGCGATCACGGCGTCCGCATCCGTTGCGCACGACATTTACCACTCGATCATCCGTAACGGTGAGTCCACCGAAGCTGAGCAGGTCCGGGTTTCCCGAATCACGGTGGTTGTGATCGGTGTCATCGCGATTGTCCTCGGTATCCTGGCGATGAGCCAGAACGTCGCCTTCCTCGTTGCCCTGGCCTTCGCCATCGCAGCCTCGGCGAACCTGCCGACCATCCTGTACTCGCTGTACTGGAAGAAGTTCAACACCACCGGTGCCCTGTGCTCCATGTACACCGGCCTCATCCTGGCACTGGTGCTCATCGTGTTCTCCCCGGCTGTGTCCGGTGATCCGAGCGCGATGATCCCCAATTCGGACTGGGCGTGGTTCCCTCTGCGTAACCCGGGTCTCGTCTCCATTCCGGCGGCGTTCCTCGCAGGCTACCTCGGCACGATCTTCGGTAAGCCGGACAACCTGGACGACCTCCAGGCGGAAATGGAGGTCCGCTCGCTGACTGGTGTCGGTGTGGAAGCCGCGGTCGATCACTAGTTAATTTCGTCCCCACTTCGCATGCTGCTCGGTCGCCCGAGACGGCGGGTGACCGAAAAACAACGCCACCACTGCGCGAGAACACAACGGCGGCCCCGTCCACCTGAACCCGAGAAGTTGGGGGGTGGAGGGGGCCGCCGGTATCGTGTCTGACATGGTTGATCGTCCCGCCGGATCCGTGAGCGATCCGGGTGGATGGAGCAACCGACAGCGACGAATCGGGCGCATGGTGCCGGTATTCGTCGCTGTCGGTTGTCTCTTTTCCCTACCGTTTTTCCCTGCTGATGGCCCTGGGGTGGATTCAGATGCGGCAAACAGATCCACTACTGTCGTGGGGCGGGAAAGCTCCAACGTTAAGCTCTCCCGGGAAGATCTCGGTGGCTTCACCGAAAACGCGACAGGTTCGCAGGTGTCATTCACCCGGCTCTCAGACGGTTGGCACACGGGTACTGCTACGGAGCGGTACGCCCGACCGGCGCTCAGCCTGATCAAGCTCTACATCGCAGATTATGTCCTCCGATACGGTAATCCCGCGGACAAGCTCGACGCAGTGGAGATGATCCGGTCTTCCGATGACTACCTCGCGGATGAACTCTGGGAACGGTACCCGCGGGCCATAGATGTGACAGCAAGGGACTATGGCCTGTTGTCGACCAGATCCGACGAGCAATGGGGATACAGCGTCACCTCCACCTATGATGTCGTCTCCTTTATCCGGCAAAAGTTGGAGAATGACCGGATGTCGCCCATCCTGACTGCGATGAGCCAATCCGACGAGATCGCCGCTGATGGTTATCCGCAGGACTTCGGGACGGCGGTGTTGCCCGGTGCGACGGGGACGAAGTGGGGGTGGTCGAACGACTACTCCCTGCATTCATCCGTGACCTTCGGAGATGATTTCGTCGCGGCGGCGGCCGTGGCCGGATCCGCTGAGGATCTCACTGCACTGGTGGAGAGACAGTTGTATGCCCTTGCCCGTAACGGGGCCAAAAACTCTGCGGGAAGTTCCGGGCACCGGTTGTCGGCAACGGAGCTGTCGACGACACCGGACTCCTAGGTGCCCTTGCAGTGGCTTATCATGGGGGATCGCCATGGGTACGGCAATCGTTCCCGTGTGGGTTTATCCTCCAGGAAATGAAGGTAGATGTTGAGTTCCACCGCTGTACTCGCTTCCGGGGCTTCCGTGGCGCCCGGTGTCATCGTCTCGATGATGTGGATAGCCATCGCGGCTCTCGCTTCACCGTTGTTGTCGTTCATCACGGGGAAACGGGTTCCCGGCGTCGTCTTCATGCTTCTCCTGGGGGTGGTCATCGGGCCGGAGGTACTCGATCTCGCCCATCTGGATGGCTCGAATGCGCTGCTCCGGGAACTCGGTCTCGGTATGCTGTTCCTGCTCGCGGGCTGGGAGATCGACCCCGAAGTGATGAAGGGGCGGCAAGGGCGTCGGGCGACCGGAACCTGGCTGCTCAGTCTGGGACTCGCCGTCTGTGCGGCGCTGCTCCTGTTCGGTACGGCTGATCTACTGCGCAGTATTGTGCTTGCCATCGCGGTGTCATCCACGGCCATGGGGACGTTGCTTCCGGTGATCAAGAATTCCGGACGTGCGGATTCTCCCGTGGGGCGTGGTGTCCTCGTTCACGGTGCTGTGGGGGAACTCGGACCGGTGTTCGCGATGGCGCTGCTGCTCTCCACGAGAAACACGTCTCTTACCCTGGTCATCCTCGCTCTCTTCATGGGGGGAGCGATGATGGTGGCGTTCGTTCCGAGGACCGTCTCCAGGCTGGTCCCGTGGGTCGGTCACGCGGTGCGAGATGGTGCGAGCCACACGAGTCAGACCGTGATGCGCATGGTCATCGTATTGTTGACGACGTTGATGGCGATGGCTGCGGTCTTTGAGCTCGATGTCGTTCTCGGGGCGTTCGCCGCAGGTATCATTCTCCGGGCGTTGGTTCCGGTCCGGGCACGTAAGACGGTGGAGGCACGTCTTGACGTCATGGGGTACGGCCTGCTGATACCGGTGTTCTTCATCACTTCCGGCATGTCGATCAACGTACGGGAGGTACTGCATTCTCCGTGGGCGGTTATCGTCGGGATCTCAGTCATCTACATCGCCCGAGGCCTGCCGATTCTTCTGGCGGAGTGCTTCACTGACACCGGCTCGGAAATCCGGGGATTCCGGGATCAGGTGGAACTCTCGCTCTATTCCGCGACCGGGCTCCCGATCATCGTGGCGGTCACGGAGATCGCCGTCGACCGCGGGCTGCTCGGGGAAGGTCACGCGTCGGTGATGGTTGCGACAGGCGCCGCGACGGTACTGCTGTTCCCGATGCTCGCCGCAAACGTGCACTCGTATATTCCCGCACCCGATGGTTCGGATGATGAAGAGGTGCGACGCAGGACGGAGAGTGAGGTGGTGGCGGAAGCGGCCGAATACCGGAGTGAAACCTCCGCCTCCACCGGGCGTCCCACCGTGAACTCGAAACCACGGCCGAAGAGCAGTACGGTTTCCGACGATGAGATCACCATCGACTCAGAGCTGGATTGAGGTTTCTCCGTGGGATCAGCCTGACAGTCCGTTCAGGTGATTCAGGAGCTGGCTGAGAGCCTTCAACGGATCTTCTGGTGCGGGAGACAACGGGGCGGGAAACTCAGCCGGGCCAGGCACCCCGGTGCCGGGGAACGTGGCCTTCCACTGGCCCCAGTCGGGGGAGTAGACATCATTCACGTCTACCTCGACACCGGAGATCCACGCTGTCCGCTTCGCCCGCTGGTGCAGGTCCGCCCGGGGGTGGAGTCTTCCCCCGGAACCCCAGTCGTGCTGCCAGAAGAACTCACCGAGCTGGTCGGCCAGTGCCCAGGCGATCACGTTGTAGTTGCCGTACACCGCCAGCCGGAGTCCTGCGGCCTCAAGAGCAGTCTTGAACGCTGTGAGGTAGGGACGGATCTGATTGTTGTACTGGGTGCGGGTCGGATTGTCGTCGATGGCGACGTAGATCGGACGCCCCATGGGGCCACCCGCCGCAGCATGCAGTGCGATCGCATGGGGCGCGTGGACTGCGGCACCAGCGGCACCTCGGAGCCAGTCGGCGGTATCGGCGCGCCCGAACTGGTAGACGCTGGCGGTATTGAGCCCGACGGCGTTGAACGCGAGGGTCTCCGCGGCGGTGACGGGTTTGCCCAGCATCCAGTTCTCCGCGCCCGGACGGCGTTGTGAGACGTATCGGACCGCTCCGAGGTGGCCGGCTGCGGCGATGGCGCGGGCATCGGGTACGCCTGCGGCGTAATCGAGTACGGTGCCGAGTACCGGCCGGGTTGCGTGTGCCCGTGGCAGAACTCCGGCGGTAGTCGCGATGGAACCACCTGCGATGGCGAGAGCGGCGGCTTTGAGAAGCACGCGACGTTGAACGATGGGCTGCTGCGGCGTCATTGTTGTCTTCCTGTGGAGATGCGGCAGACCCCGGCGGCAACAGGGGTCACATGCGTAACAGTAGCAACATTTCCGTGGCTTCAGTGACGTCTGTCCACCGGGTCAGGGCTGCACATCGCCAACGACGTCCCTGAGAAACCCTGAAACTGCGGCATGGAACTCCTCCGGATCATCTCGCCGGACACTGTGTCGCGCCCCGGGAACGAGAGCGGTTCGGAGATGACGATTCCCCAGATGCGAGACCTCACGTAAACCCTCCGGTCCGAACAGGCAGTCGCGGTCGCCCGTGACCAGAAGTGTCGGAACCTTGAGCGCAGACAACACCAGACCTCGCGGTTCACCACTGTCCACGGTAGCCATCCGCAGGAAAGCTTCCCGTGCCCTGGCCTGGGAGAACAGCCATCCCGCGGAATCCGTCACCGACCATCCCGGGAAGACCTGCCGGAGCTCCCCCAGCACTACCTCCGGTTCGGAACATGCCCGTTCAGAGCTTCTGATCCGGGGTTCAGCAGTCGCCGCGAATCGTGCACGCTGTTCCACCGTAAACAACGCCGGATCCTCGAGAATCAGAGCGGCGACGAGTTCAGGATGATGACGGGCAACCGCGGCAGCCGTAGCTCCGCCCATTGAATGCCCGTGCAAAACCACCGGACGTCGCCGAGTGTCTCGTGATATCTCCTCTTTAACCAGATTCAGTGCATCTTCGAGGAGGGTGTCGAATGGGTGTAGGAGCTGTTTCGCGCTGAAATCTGGAGACATGCCATGGCCTCGGGCATCGGGGAGTATCACTCGGAAATCAGACGACATCCTGTGCCCGAGATCAGAATTGGCGACACTGCTGTCGGTGATCCCGTGAAAGCTGATGAATGTCCGGGCATTATTCCTGGAGGGGAGCGTGTACCTGGCGAGGGGGGAAGAGGGCATGGTGTTTCCTTCTGCGGTTGGGGACAGTAATACGATATTTCCCTGGCGTCTGACATACCTTCTCGCCGCGTCCGGACTGAGACAGTTACCGACTGAACATGAAAAAACACCCCACAAACCGGCTTCAGCACAGTTCGCGGGGTGTTCTTCGTGGTGCCCCAGAGAGGAATCGAACCTCCGACACCGGCTTTAGGAGAGCCGTGCTCTATCCACTGAGCTACTAGGGCCTGTTCCGATCACACTACCGGACCGTGCAAGATTAACCCATCCTGGGTCTGTGACGGAAACCAGCCCACTGATGGGCGTCGGGGGTGGTTGAAACGGGTAAAACAAAGGCAATACCGTGACCTTCGTGTCAATGACCGCGGAAGGAACATAGGCTGTCGGTAATACCTGCGAGGTAAAGGAAACTCCGCCCCTAAATAAAGGAAGGTGCTTCATGTTCCCGAAGAAACCACTTTTCACCGATGTCCGCCGCGTCCCGGTCGTCGCCAACATAGTCAGTGGAGAACGCGGCCCGGTGCTCTCGCTCGACAAGGTTGAGGAAGACGGTACCCTGACCAGTCTCCTGCTCCTGAACGTCTACGATGCAAAGCAGCTCTCTGAGGCCTGTACGAAGTACCTTGGAGAGTCGTTCATCGCGAACTTCGAGGGCTTCACCTCCGGGTTGTCGGTGAAAGATCATCAGGAGATCCACGGCGACGACTGATTGCCGCTTTCCGCCGGTAGTATCGGGCATCGACAGGTTGTTCCCACCGGACCCGGAAGGGGAGGTAGCCCAAGATGCGGACACTGCTGGTCATTGGCATCGGGGCTGGAGATCCCACGCACCTTACGCTCGGTGCGATCGATGCACTCCGCTCGTCCGACGCGGTCATCGCGATTGACAAGGGAGAACAGAAAGCTGATCTCCTGCGCGCCCGTCGAAGGATCGTTGAGACTCATGCGCCTAATGTGCCCGTGGTCACGGTCCCTGATGCTGTCCGTGACCGGAACCCGGCTGATTACCATGCAGAGGTCCGTCGTTGGCATCACGAAAGGGCAGGCATCCTCTCCGATGCAATTATCCGCGCCAGTGGTCCGGACGGTGCCGTCGCGTTCCTTGTCTGGGGTGACCCGTCACTCTACGACTCGACGCTCCGGATCATCGAGCGCATGCGGGAGGAAGCGGGTCTTGATTGTGCTGTGCAGGTGATCCCCGGAATCACCGCGCTTCAGGCCCTAACCGCCGCGCACGCCATCACCGCCAACCGCGTCGGTGAGTCGATTCACGTCACCACCGGACGCCTGCTTCCGTATACCGCAGCAGCGGCCCGCCGGAACTGTTTTGTCATGCTCGACAGCGGGGCCGCCTGGAACGAGGTGTTCGGGTCCGGCACATACATCTACTGGGGTGCGTACCTTGGGACACCGGACCAGATTCTCCGCTCCGGATATGTCGAGAACATCGGTGATGAGATCGCCGCCCTGAAATACACCCTCCGGGAACGTCATGGATGGATCATGGACACCTATCTACTCCGGGAACTCGATGGTGAATGAGAACTCCTGAAGACCACCGGTTGGTGGGTTCTCCGGGCACAGGTAGGTTGTGACTTTGGTGTGAAGTCCGTTCCCGGAGCACAGGATGCCGATGGATCGGGAAACGAAAGAGAGGTGACGTCCGGGTGCCTGCATCACGGAAGAAGCAGAAGGTGCCGTTCAGTCCGTGGATCACTGTTGTGTGGATACTTGCGGCCGTCTGGGCGATTTTCGCGGTGTTCGCCTATCGTGTTGAAGGTCATGCGCTGACCTGGGGTTTTGGAGTCAGCGCGTTTCTCAGTGTCATGACCGCCGCCGGTGTGACGATGATCTCCGAGCTACGCTCGTTAGCAGGCCTGGCGTGCCCAGTTGCGCTGATCCTCTCCGGGGTAGTGGCCGCGACATTCACCTGGTGGTTCATTTTCGAGCTATTCATCGGCGTTCCTTGGCTGGTCATCGTCCTGCTCAGGTTCTCGGCTCCCCGTCGTACGGGACGAGGGCTGCATCTCTGGCGTGGCGGCGACGAGTAAAAGCCCGTCCATGAAAGCGGCCCCGGACACACAGGATGTCGGGGCGGCGGTTTTCCATGGGGTTGGGGTGAGAGATCAGCCCTGCAGCTCCTCCAGCTTACGACGTACATCCGAAGCCGGGGGGTTCGTGGCATGCGTCCCATCGGAGTATTTCACGGTAGGGACGATACGATTACCGTCGTTCACCGACTCGACCCATGCGGCAGCCTCGACGTCATCGTCGACGTTGATTGCGGTGAATGGTGTCTCCGTACTGTTGAGCGCCTTCACCAGACGCTTGCAGTAGGGGCACCAGTCGGTCAGGAACACTGTGATGTGATTGTCGCTCATACCGGCTTCAACGCCAAGACCTGACCGGGTTATTCCACCGGGGTACGGAGATATGTCCGGATCCGGAAACGGAGTGGCCCCTCCGGCTGAGCTACTGCAGCGGTGCCGGCCAGCCGTCCCTTCTCCGATTCCAACCAGTCCGTCTCATCCGTGCACGTGAACGCTTCACCGAGTTCCGGGGCGAGGACCGCGACTGGTCCCAGCACATCGCGCAGCTCGGCGTCGATGAGCGTCACCCGAACCTCGTCGACCCTCGGGAGGGTATCGGCGTAGACACGCCCACCGCCCATGATCCACACGTCTTCCGGAGCCTGCGACAGGTCGCTGATGACCCGGGCGCCGCGTGACCAGGCGCCGGGGCATCCCGATGCCAGCACATAGTTCTCCCGCCCCGGAAGTGGGCGGAACCGCTCCGGAATCGTCTCCCAGGTCCTCCGCCCCATCAGAACAGGAGATCCGAGTGTCATCCTCCTGAAATACGCCAGATCCTCCGGAATGTGCCACGGCATGTCCGTACCATCGCCGATGACCCCGTCGACGGACTGAGCCCAGATTGCCCGGTAGCCCATGCCTCAGACCGCCACCTTCCCGCGTATCACCGGGTGCGGATCATACCCGGTGATGGAGATGTCATCGAAGGTGTAGTCGAACATCGAGGACGCCTTGCGTAACTGGAGCTGCGGGTAGGGGCGCGCCTCGCGGGACAGTTGCAGTTCAACCTGTTCCCGATGGTTGTCGTAAACATGGCAGTCTCCGCCCGTCCAAATGAACTCACCGACCTCAAGATCAGCCTGCTGCGCGAACATGTGCGTGAGGAGTGCGTAGGAGGCGATGTTGAACGGCACTCCGAGGAACATGTCGGCACTACGCTGGTAAAGCTGGCAGGACAGTCGCCCGTCTGCGACATACATCTGGAACAGCAGATGACACGGGGGGAGTGCCATCTGGTCGAGCTCCGAGACATTCCACGCGGAGACGATCATTCGGCGGGAATCCGGGTCGTTCCGTAACTGGTCGATTACCTGGGAGATCTGGTCGATGTGGTGGCCGTCCGGTGTCGGCCAACTGCGCCACTGCACCCCATAGATAGGCCCGAGTTCACCTTCAGAGGACGCCCACTCGTCCCAGATCCTGATACCGTGCTCTTTCAGGAATCCGATGTTCGACTCACCCCGCAGGAACCACAGCAGCTCACCGACGATCCCCTTCATGTACACCTTCTTCGTGGTGATCAAAGGAAAGGACTCGGTGAGTTCGAACCGCATCTGGCGGCCAAACAGGCTGGTGGTTCCCGTGCCTGTACGGTCGTTTTTGTGGTTTCCTTCACGCATGATCTGCGCGAGAAGATCCTCGTAGGGGGTGGGGATTGCGGTGGCGCTCATGGCGTCCAGACTAACGGAACACAGCCCCTCAGTCTGATCGACGGGGCTGTGTTCCGGAAAAGGGTGGGGACTAGGTGTAGGAGCCGTGTTCCTCCAGGAACTCCGCGGCGGCCGCAAGGATCTGATCCGCGAGATCCTTGCGGCAGATCAACAGATCCGGGAGGTACGTGTCCTTGTTGTTGTAGGTCAGCTCGCTACCGTCCAACCGGGAGCAGTGCAGTCCAGCGGCCTGACACACTCCGACGGGCGCAGCGGAATCCCACTCGTACTGGCCTCCCGCATGGACGTAGGCGTCGGCATCACCGAGGAGAACATGCATCGCCTTCGCTCCTGCGGAGCCCATGTCCATCGGCTCGAAACCAAGTTTTTCCGCGACGTGGAAGGCCACCTTCGGGGGACGGTTGTGGGACATGACGATCTTCCGGGCGAATGGGCCGTTCACTGCGCGGGCGTCATGGGAACTGAAAACTACACCCAGGTCGGGTAGAGCGACAGCAGCGGACAGGGGCCTTCCGTTTTCAACGAGAGCGATGTGCACGGCCCAGTCCTGGCGGCCGGTTGCGAACTCGCGGGTGCCGTCGAGAGGATCGATGATCCAGACACGGTCCTTGCCGAGGCGCGCCGGATTGTCGGCGGCTTCCTCACTGAGTACGCCGTCATCCGGGCGGTGCTGCTCCAATACCCGGGAGATCCAGCTCTGGGCCAGCTCATCACCGGCGTCACCGAGGCCACGACCCCGCAACGCCCCGACATCACGTACCCCTTTCAGGATGTCGCCGGTTCCCTGGGCAAGTCGAGTGGTGAGGATGGCATCATCAATGTTCGCGGTCATGGTCCCCACTCTAGTTGTTGGAACGGGCATCTGCTGGGGGCATGCAGGGTCATACCGGTCACACGGTCGGGCATGTTCGGAAACCGGCCGACTCATCCTAGGTGGAGATCCCGTCGATACGAACATTTGATTGAATGGGAAGCATGCCGACGTCCCCACTCGACCGCTTCCGTCCGGAGGTCAGGACCTGGTTCACGGACGTCTTCGCCCGGCCCACCGCAGTGCAGGAACAGGCGTGGGCCGAGATTTCCACCGGCGGGCATGCACTCGTGGTCGCCCCCACCGGATCCGGCAAGACCCTCGCCGCTTTCCTGTGGGCGCTGAACTCATTGACCGGACGTCCCAGACAGGCACTCCTTCCCATATCGGAGGATGCCGACACGATGCCCGTATCCACAGGCACCGACGGCTCCGGGGTGAAGGTTCTCTACATCTCCCCGCTCAAGGCACTCGGTGTCGACGTGGAGAACAACCTCCGTGCCCCGCTGACCGGGATTGCCCGTGCCGCAGACCGCCTCGGTGTCGTGGCGCCGACCATCACCGTCGGTGTGCGCTCCGGGGACACCCCAGCGAAGGAACGAGCCCGTCAGCAGCGCAACCCACCGGACATCCTCATCACCACGCCCGAGTCGCTGTACCTCATGCTCACCTCGAAGGCAGCGGGCACGCTCACCGGTGTGCGCACCGTCATCATTGACGAGATCCACGCCCTCGCGGGCACGAAACGCGGCGTGCACCTCGCGCTGTCCCTCGAACGCCTGGAATTGCTCACCGAGCGGCCGGTGCAGCGCATCGGGCTGTCCGCCACCGTCCGACCCCTCGAACGGGTCGCCGCGTTCCTCGGTGGAACCAACCGCGACGTCGCGATCATCGCGCCGGGCAGCGAGAAACGGTGGGAACTCGACGTCCACGTCCCCGTGCCCGACATGTCCGATCTACCCACCCCGGAACACGCCTCCACCATCGGGGACGCCGTCATCGACGATCCCGACGGCCTGACTGAACCACTGGACGCAACCAGCGACCCCGAACCGGCGGCGTCGACAGGTACTCCGCAGGAATCGGCGTTGCCCACCGCGGGCTCCATCTGGCCGTTCATCGAGACCGAGCTCTACGCGGAGATCACCCGGGCACGCTCCACCCTCGTCTTCGTCAACTCACGCCGCACCGCGGAAAGACTGACCAGCAGACTCAACGAGATCCACGCCGAGAAACACGACCCGGGGGCGCTCTCCGCACCGACCCGCAGGCCACCGGCTCAGGTGATGAAGTCCGTCGACGTCGCCGGGAAAGCCGACACGATCCTCGCCCGCGCCCACCACGGCTCCGTGAGCAAGGAGGAACGCGCCCGCATCGAGGAGCAGCTCAAATCAGGGGAACTCACCTGCGTCGTGGCCACCTCATCCCTGGAACTCGGCATCGACATGGGTGCCGTCGACCTCGTCATCCAGGTTGCCTCACCACCGTCCGTCGCCGCCGGACTGCAGCGCGTCGGCCGCGCCGGGCACACCGTCGGCGCTGTCTCCAGGGGCTCGTTCTATCCCCAACACCGTTCTGATCTCGTGCAGAGCGCGGTCACCGTCGAACGGATGCGGGCCGGCGCGATCGAGGAACTGACCGTGCCCCGCAACCCCCTCGACGTGCTGACCCAGCAGACCGTCGCCACCGTCGCCGCCCGTGACATCCACGTCGACGAGTGGTACGAGGCTGTGCGCCGTGCCCACCCGTACGCCACCCTCGCGCGCGAGGTGTTCGACGCCGTCATCGACCTGGCCTCCGGCGTGTACCCGTCCACCGACTTCGCGGAACTGCGGCCCCGCGTCGTCTACGACCGGGTCACGGGAATGCTCACCACCCGGCCCGGCGCGCAGCGGGTGGCCGTCACCTCCGGTGGCACGATCCCGGACCGGGGCATGTTCGGCGTGTTCCTCGCGGGCACCACCGGCGAGGGTGGTGGGGCGCCCCGCCGGGTCGGTGAGCTGGACGAGGAGATGGTCTACGAGACCCGGGTGGGCGATGTATTCACCCTCGGGGCATCGAGCTGGCGGGTTGAGGAGATCACCCGCGACCAGGTCATCGTCACCCCGGCACCCGGGCACACCGGCAGATTGCCGTTCTGGATCGGGGACCAGGCGGGCCGCCCCGCAGAACTCGGAGCCGCACTCGGTGCATTTCGCCGCGAGGTCGCCGCCGATCCGGCGCGCGCCGCGGGCCTCGGCCTGGACACCTGGGCGCACGAGAATCTCACGCGCTATCTCGCGGAGCAGGCCGACGCCACCGGAATCGTCCCGGACGAGAAGACGCTGCTGCTGGAACGCTTCACCGACGAGCTGGGGGACTGGCGCATCATCCTGCACACCCCCTACGGACGCGGGGTGAATGCGGCGTGGGCGCTCGCCGTCGGTGCGCGGATCGCGGAGAACACCGGCATGGACGCCCAGGTGGTCGCCGGCGACGACGGCATCGTCCTCCGCCTGCCCGACATGGACGGTGAACCCGGCGCCGACCTGTTCACCTTCGACGCCGACGACATCGAGGACCTGGTCACCCGGGAGGTCGGAAACTCGGCGTTGTTCGCCTCCCGGTTCCGGGAGTGCGCTGCCCGCGCGCTGCTCCTGCCGCGCCGCGCCCCCGGCAAACGGGCGCCGCTGTGGCAGCAGCGCCAGCGTTCGGCGCAGCTCCTCGACGTCGCCCGGAAATACCCGTCGTTCCCCATCATCCTGGAGACGGTGCGCGAGTGCCTGCAGGACGTCTACGACCTCCCGGCGTTGAAACATCTGTGCGCCGATCTCGGTGCACGTCGTGTCCGCATCGCGGAGATCACCACCGACCAACCCAGCCCCTTCGCCTCCTCGCTGCTGTTCACCTACACCGGTGCGTTCATGTACGAGGGCGACACCCCGCTGGCGGAGAAACGCGCGGCGGCTCTCGCCCTCGACCCCGCGCTCCTGGCGAAACTGCTCGGAACCGTGGAGCTCAGGGAACTCCTCGACGCCGGGATCATCGCTGAGGTTCACGACCAACTACAGCGTACTGCCGACGGGCGTCGGGCACGGAGCCCGGAGGAACTCGCCGACGTGCTGCGCATCATCGGCCCCGTCCCCGTCACCAGGGTCCACGAGCACTGCACCTTCGGTGAGCCCAGCACCGTCGTCGACCTCGCCCTCGACCACCTCCGCGACCGGGTCATGCTCGTGCGCATCGCCGGAACCGAGCACCTGGCGCAGTCCCTCGACACCCCGCTGCTCCGCGACGCCCTCGGTGTCCCGGTACCCGCAGGTGTGGCGGCGCAACCGGCCACCGTCACTGATGCACTGGCCCAGCTCGTGAACCGCTTCGCCCGCACCCGCGGCCCCTTCACCCTCGCGGATCTGGCGGACACCTTCGGGCTCGCGCCCGCCGCCGCACACACCGCGCTCCGCCAGGCCGTCACCGACGGAACCGTCATCGAGGGCCACTACCGTGCCGGGGTCGAGGGGCCCGAGTACTGCGCCGTCGAGGTCCTGCGCACCATCCGCAGTAGGTCGCTGGCGCTCGCCCGATCCCAGGCCGAGCCAGTCAGTGGTTCGACCTTCGCGCGTTTCCTCACCGACTGGCACCAGATCGCCGGCGTCGGCAGGCGGCCCGTGTTACGCGGTGCGGACGGTGTGTACACGGTCATCGAACAGCTCGCCGGTGTCCGCCTGCCCGCGAGTGCCTGGGAGACCCTCGTCCTGCCGGCCCGCGTCGGCGACTACACCCCGCGCCTGCTCGACGAGCTGACCGCCACCGGAGAGGTGCTCATCCTGGGCGCAGGCTCCGCCGGTACCCGGGACCCGTGGATCATGCTGCTGCCCGCCGACTACGCCGCGCAGCTCGCCCCGCGGACCGAGCCTCCCACGCTCACCGGACTGCAGGAGGCGGTACTCACCGTGCTGCGCCGCGGCGGCGGTTTCCACTTCGCCGAGCTGCTCGGGGAGGTGTCCACCCTCGCGCAGGATGATCTCGACATCGCCGTGCCGCGCGGCGTCGAGGCCCGTGATCTAGCGGACTCCCTCTGGGAGCTCGTCGAGCTGGGACTGGTCAGCCCGGACAGCTTCGTGCCGCTGCGGGCCCGCCTCGCGGGCACGACCTCCGGCGCCACGGCACACCGTGCGAAACGCAGGCCCACCCGCAACCGTCTGCGCATGGGGCGCACCCGCTTCGCGCAGGCCGAACGGGCGAACGCGACGGCGGTATCCGGCCCACCGGACATGGTGGGCCGGTGGGCCGCCGCCGTGACCCCGGCCACAGACCCGACGACCCGCTCCGTCGCGCACGGCGAGGCGTGGCTGGATCGGTACGGCGTGGTCACCCGGGGCAGTGTCGTCGCCGAGGACGTCACCGGCGGGTTCGCGCTCGCGTACAAGGTGCTGTCTTCCTTCGAGGAGACCGGCAAGGCGATGCGCGGCTACGTCATCGACGGCCTCGGCGCCGCACAGTTCTCCACGACGGCCGTCATCGACCGGCTTCGGGGACTGGCCGACACCCCGGACGTCGAGGGCTGGCCGTCGGGAACCACCGATCCGGAGGTGGTCCTGCTCGCAGCCGCTGATCCGGCGAACCCCTACGGAGCCGCTCTACCGTGGCCCGACTGCCCCGGGGCGCGTCCGACCCGTAGCGCCGGTGCTGTGGTGGTCCTGGCCGATGGGCTGGCGCTGGCGTACCTCACCCGGGGTGGCCGCAGCCTCACCCTGTTCCCCGGAATCTGCCCCGGCGGGGCGGCGGAGATGGTCGCCCTCGTGGTCGCCGCCCTGGTGGATGCGGTCGCGGCGGGGCGGATGTCCCGGTTCACCGTGGAGAAGATCGGCGGGGAACCGGCCCTCGAATCTCCACTGGTCGGGGCCTTCCGCTCGGCGGGTGCCGCGATCACCCCGAAGGGACTGCGGCTGGCCGGAACCTCCGGCACCGTCACTCCCCGGGTGGCGCGTACACAACCGGGGCGCTCGCTGGCCGAGGCCGCAGCCGATGCGGATGCCGCCGACATTGACCTCACCTTCGACGATCCGCCGCCCGGTGGCGGATTCCGCAGGCCCAGGCAGCCGGGGTGCTGAGGGGAGCCCCGGCCCGAGTGGGAACGGGGACCGGTCCAGTGTGGTGTCGGCACAATTCGGTCGAGAGCTCCTGCGTTTATTTCTTCCGGGGAGTGCGGAAGATGAGATACGCGAACACCGCGCTAAACAGCAGAGCGAAGATGCTCGTCGCCGCAGAATTCATGTCCCAGTTCTGCAGTACACCGAAAAAGACGAAGAAAATCGCGGCTGTTCCGATGAGCGTGACGACTGTTCTGAGAATCATCACTATTCTCCCTGTTTACCGTGTCCGTAGTTATTGTGATCCGCGCGTGGAGCTCCAACGGATGTGCCGCCGAGGATAACGTTGTTCGTGAATGTGTGGAGTTTCCCGCCCGTGGTAGGGGATTTCATCCTCCCATCTGCCCCTTTTGAGCTGGACACACCCTCGTGTGGGTCTGACGCCTACCCGGATTACGGTGAGCAACCGACGGGCAGTGGTTCTGTCCAGTTTGCGTAGGGCTTTCGCGGCTGATGGAACGTAACTGATCGTGTGGGGCATGAGCCTGGATCAGAGCCCGAGTTCGCGTTCAAGTTTCTCGTGGGAGACCCTTCCGGTCTCCTTTTGTGACTTGTCGGCTGCGGGGATCTCCGCCAGCTCTTCCATCGCCAGCACCGCCCGGTCGAAGAACTCGGGCGAGATAACGACGGCTCGGCGTTCCGATACCTCGGGACGTGATCTCTACCGGCTCATTCTGTGCGGCAGCGATGTAGTCGCTCTGATTGTGAACTGGGACAGCGTTACGGATGCCACATCACTGTGTACAACTTGTACACAGTGATGTGGGGTTATTCCGCCAGGCGAATCACCTGAACAATCGCGGTTCCGCACAATGGATGTCGGTGTGGCGACGGTAGTCGAACCCGTCGATATCAGGGAAGGGTCTACGGTGGGTGCATGACCACCATCGTCGATCCGGTGTAGTGGCCGGGTGAACCTTACGGAAGGATGGCCGTGGCATTCTGGCGGTGACACCGCTGGGTACAGGGAGAAGACTCTGGTTCAGCCCGACTGGACTACCACGGACCCGGCACCGGGACATGTAGCTGGTGATCGTGTGGAGCGTCGTGTCTCGCTTCTAAGGCGCTCCTACCCGGTACTCGAGGATCACCTGCACCCACAGGTTGATCAGGCGCCCCCGTGATCCTGAAAGGAGCCCCGTGCCCGAGGGTGATTCCGTCTACCAACTGTCCGCGCGGATGCAGTTCATGTGCGGACGCGAGGTGACCTCGACGTCGATACGCGTGCCCCGGTACGCCACCGTCTCCTTCACCGGGGAGACGGTCGGGGCGGTGTGGCCGCTGGGCAAGCACCTGTTCATGTCTTTCGGCGACCGGATCCTGCACACGCACTTGAAGATGGAGGGCACCTGGTCCGTGCACCGGAAGGGGGCCCGGTGGCGGAAACCCGGGCACGCGGCGCGGGTGGTGCTCCGGCTCAGTGACGGCCCCGACTGTGCGCCGATCGAGGTCGTCGGCTTCGACCTGGGCCTCGTGCAGGTGTTCTCCGCGTCCGAGTACCGGGAGCGGATGGGGTATCTCGGGCCGGACGTGCTCTACGAGGACTGGACTGAATGGGGACGGGATGAGGCGCGGCGCCGCATTTTGGTCCGCCCGGACCGGGCCATCGGTGCCGCACTGCTCGACCAGAGGAATCTGGCCGGGGTAGGCAACGAGTACCGCGCGGAGATCTGTTTCCTGTGCGGTGTCCACCCCGCGACGCCCGTGTCGGAGGTGGACGTGGACCGGGTTCTCGATGTGACCCGCCGGTTGATGTGGGCGAATCGCAGTGAACCGGTGCGGGTGACCACAGGTGTGAAACGTTCAGGGGAGACGGCCTACGTGTTCGGACGGAACCACCGCCCGTGCCGCAGGTGCGGGACCCCGATTGAGCAGAGTTTCCTCGGTGGCGTGGACCGGCGTGGGGACGACGGAGAGCTGGAGCGGGTCATCTGGTGGTGCCCGCACTGCCAGCCGGTTCCGGAGGGCTGGGTCGGCGGCGGTCGGTGACCCATGCTGTTCTCAAGGGTAAGACACAGTAAACGTACAGGGGACGGCCATAGAATGAGGGCATGAAACTCATCCTGAACATCATCTGGTTCGTCTTCGGCGGCGTGTGGCTGGCTCTGGCCTACGTGATCTTCGGGGTCGTCGCGTGCATCTTCATCGTCACGATTCCCGCGGGCGTCGCCTCCTTCCGGATGGCCAACTACGCGCTGTGGCCATTTGGTCGTTCCGTTATTGTCCCCGACACCGGGGTCAGTGGGCTCAATACCGTCAGTAACGTCATCTGGTTCGTCGTCGCTGGTTTCTGGTTGGCACTCGGGCACCTGACCACGGCGGTGACCCAGGCGGTGACCATCATCGGTATCCCGCTCGCACTGGCGAACCTGAAGATGATCCCGGTGACCTGTTTCCCCTTCGGTAAGCAGATCGTCGACAACGACCGGATCCCGGTCGGGTACCGCCCGATGGTGCAGATGTGAGTGGCTGAATGATCGGTGGCGGAGTGGGCTGTATTCTGGACAAACGGCCCGATAGTCGGCCCGTCGATGGTGGGGGTGAATCCTCCGAGGAGGTGAGCTACTGTGCGCAGTAATCCGGAGACCCAGGCGAAACTGGTCGAAGCCACTCGTGGGGTCATCGTCGCCCATGGCTTCGAGGGTTGCACGCTGGAGCGGATCTGTCGGGCTGCCGGCTTCACCCGGGGGGCGTTCTATTCGAACTTCACCGACAAGGATGATCTGTTCACGTTGGTCGTGAGGGGCGAGTACTCGCGGGTCATTGAGCTTCTCGACGCCGTGACCCGCGAGTGGGTCGCCGGGTTCCGGCCGGTTAATCGACTCGTGGGGTGCTCTGAGGAGACCGCTGTGGCGCAGTTGTCCGACGCTCTGGTCCGAACCCGCGAGCGACTGGGACTGGATCGCAGTTTCCTGATTCTGCACAATGAATTGCTTGCTCGTGCGGCGCGGGAGCCGGATTGGGCATTACAGTTCATGGAGCTCAACCGTGATTTCGTGGTCGGGGTCGGGCGTGCTCTCGAGTTGATGCTGGCCGAGGTCAACAGGGTTCCGGTGAAGCGTACTGAGGCGATCGCCCAGGCGGTGATTGGAATCACGATGCGTTACACCGGGGTGGCTGTGTGGCGGGACCGGCTGGAGGACGCGGAAGCGGAGCATCATCGTCGGGGGACGATGCTCGAACTGGATGACATCCTGGATCTGGTGCTCACCCTTCTGGTTGCTTCGTCGCGGCCGGTGGAAGAGATGATCCCCGAGGGATCTACGAACGGGGAATGACTCCGTCGGCACCTCGTTTGTGTCGCTTCATGCTTGTGGTTCACATCAGCGGGGGCAACCGTTCACGCGACCGGAGTGTCGGCAGATCCTCTTCTTCACCACGGATGCGAACAAGAACACATCGTCGGCTGGTGTGGCTGTGAGCGGGTGCGATACACAAATGTATCGCTTTGATACAGAAATGTATTCGACAGGCTAACCTAACTGTCTTACGCTCCAGGTAGACGCGGTCCGTCCTCTTTCCGCATGCCTTGGTGACTTCTCGGTCATCGATGGTGAGCATGGAGGTGGCCCGCCGAATGAAAGCCAGCACCGTCAATCCGAGTACGGCGGCGGGCGAACGCGACCGAAAAACCAGCTCCCATGGCCCCGGATTTCCGGGGTTCGCGATCGGTACCGTCCACCCCACCGCCGACGTTTTCCCCCGAGGAGTTCCATCAGTGACCACCACGCACGCCGACACCCATGACATCACCAGCTTCACAGCCGGTGAGACCCCACTGCATCAGATCTCGGATCCCGGAATTCTGTTCGCGGGGCAAGCATCACAGTGGGTCGAGGCACTCGCTGACAGTGTGACGGACTCCTCCACCGCACGTCTCCTGGATGAACTTCTGGACGCTGCGTGGCACCGCTGCGCGCCGGTTGCCCGGGACATCTCGATCATCGTGCCCGGTGCGCGGGAACGTCTGCATTCCCTTATCGGTGGGGCGAGTCCGGCGCGCCTTCCCCTCGACCGGGAACCGGCGGTTTCCGTGGCGGGCATCACCCTGGCACAGATCGGAGCGCTTCATCAGCTTGCGGATTCCGGAGTGGATCTGTCCTCCTGGCGCTTCGCCGGGCATTCCCAGGGAAGCATCGGTGTCGCTGCGGCCAAGGCCATTGCAGCCGGTGACCGTGGTCGTCTGGTCGACGTGGTTGCCTTCGCCCTCATCCTCGGTGCTGTGACCTCCGCCCGGGCGCGGGATCTCGACATTGCATCCGATGAGTCATGCATGTTGAGCGTTCGAGGCTTCTGCCGTGAAGGAATCGATGATGCACTTGCCGACATCGCTGATTCAGGGGTTGAGGTGGCACTGTGCAACAGCCCGCGACATTTCGTTCTCGCGGGTACATCTGAAGGACTGTCACGGGCGCGTGGTGCTCTCCTCGCCGCATCTGAGCGTCACAATGAGGGGATCATCGAGAAGAAGCGGGGTGGTTCGCTGATCGAGCCCGTTTTTAATGTTCTCGAAGTTGCGGCTCCCTTCCACCACTCCTCGATGGCTCCGGCCGTCGAACGCGCGATCGGGATGTCCGAGCGCTGCGATCTGGGTGATATCGAGGCGGGCGATCTCGCCCGGGGGATTCTGGTGGAGCACCATGACTGGGCCACGGAACTCTCCGAGTGCCTGGACCACTGCTCCCACCTGCTGGTCGTTGATCCGGGTGGGGCGCTCGACCGGATGACCCGTCCGCTGCTGCAGGGACGTGGCATCGCGGTTGTCGATGCTTCCACTGTCGCCGCCCGCGATCAGTTGGCGACTCCGGGTACAGAACTCCCTCAGGTCAGTGATTTTTCCCGTTTCGCGCCGAAGCTGCTCCGGTTGAGTGACGGATCGATGAGTGTCGAGACGAAGTTCACGACGCTGACCGGTAACTCGCCGGTCATTCTCGCCGGTATGACGCCCACCACCGTCGATCCCGGTATCGTCGCAGCCGCCGCGAACGCCGGTTTCTGGGCGGAGATGGCCGGTGGCGGCCAGTACTCGGAGGAGGTCTTCGCCAGCAACCGTGACGGCCTCGTCGAGAAGCTTGAACCGGGCCGGTCGGCGCAGTTCAACTCCATGTTCTTCGACCGCTACATGTGGAACCTCCAGTTCGGTGCCCAGCGCATCGTCTCCCGAGCCAGGGCCACGGGCGTGGCCCTGAACGGCGTGACCATCTCTGCGGGTATCCCCGAGGTGGAGGAAGCGACCGAGCTCATCACCACCCTCAACGCCGATGGTTTCCCCTACATCTGCTTCAAACCCGGTACCGTCGAGCAGATCCGTGCCTGTCTGGATATCGCACGAGCGAATCCTGACAGCCCGGTCATCATGCAGATCGAGGACGGTCACGCCGGTGGTCACCACTCGTGGGTGAACCTCGACGATCTGTTACTTGCCACCTACGCCGAAATCCGTTCCCACGACAACGTCGCTGTCCTCGTCGGTGGCGGGATCGGAACCCCGGACAAGGCGGCCCAGTGGATCACCGGATCCTGGGCGACCAAACACGGAATGCCCGCGATGCCCGTCGATGGTGTTCTCGTCGGTACCGCCGCGATGACCACCAAAGAGGCCATCACCTCGCCCCAGGTCAAGCAACTTCTGGTGGACACCCCCGGCGTCGATCCGGATGACGCCGGCGGCTGGGTCGGCCGTGGACAATCCCGCGGTGGGGTCACCTCGGGATTGTCCCACCTCCACGCAGACATGTATGAGGTGGACAACTCATCCGCCCGCTGCTCCCGGCTTCTGAGTTCCCTTGACACCTCCTCCGACGAGGCTGTCGCGGCCCGCCGTGATGAGATCATCGAGGCACTCGACGCCACAGCGAAGCCGTACTTCGGTGACGTCTCCGACATGACCTACGCGCAGTGGCTGCACCGTTTCGTGGAGTTGGCCTGGCCGTGGACCGATCCGACCTGGTCTGATCGGTTCCTCGATCTCGTGCACCGCATCGAAGCCCGCCTCGCACCCACCGACCACGGTGACATCCCCACCCTCTTCCCGGACCTGGACTCCATCACCGACGGTCCCGCAGCCGTCGAGAAGCTCCTGGCCCGCTACCCGGAGGCCACGGACACCATCGTCGGTGCCCGCGACGCAGCCTGGTTCATCGGACTCAACCGCAAGCACCACAAGCCGATGCCGTGGGTACCGGCCATCGATGCCGACATCGCCCGCTGGTGGGGTCTCGACACTCTGTGGCAGGCGCAGGACCCGCGCTACGACGCCGACAAGGTCCGCTGCATCCCGGGACCGGTTTCCGTCGCGGGCATCGACCGTGTCGACGAGCCCGTCGCCGAACTCCTCGGCCGCTTTGAGGCCGCCTGTGTGGAAAACCTGCGTGAGCAGGACGCTCCCGTGCACGAGGTGTTCTCCCGGCTGGCATCCGCCGAGACCGCACGCGATTTTCTATTGGCGGCCCCGCACATCGTGTGGCACGGTCACCTCATCGACAATCCCGCTCACGTCCTCGACTCCGATGCTTTCGAACTGATTGAACCGGACACCGACGGTGACCCCTGGACGATCCGCATCCTCTGCGACTCCTACTGGGACGGGCTCGAGGGCGAGCACCCCTTCGTCATCGAATACGTCGACATCCCTGTGCTGCTCGGTGACTCATGCGCCACCGGTGCGGTCCCCGTGGTCTCCCGGGAGCACCTCCCCGACAGCGTCTATGCTCTGCTCGCCGGTGTCGCCGGTGTCGGTTCAACCTCCGCGGCCGGTGACGACATCACCGATCTTCCCCGAGTTCATGAGGATGAGGGTTCGGCATTCGGTGTCGTCCGGGACTCCTTCACACTGCCCGCGCATCTGTTCACCGCGCATACCGCGGTCACCGGTGCAGCGCTCACCGGTGTCCGTACCGCGCCCGGTACCGCGGACGCCCTCGTCGGTCCCTGCTGGCCCGCGATCTACACCGCCCTCGGCTCCGGCAAGCTCTCTGACGGATACCCCGTCATCGAGGGGCTGCTCAACGCGGTGCACCTCGATCACTGCGTGGATCTCCGGGTACCATTGTCCGAGCTTCGTGACGGCACCGACCGGAACATCCACGTCGAGGCACGCACCCGTCCCTTCGATGAGTCCGCATCCGGCCGTATCGTCACCGTCGACCTCGTTCTCCGTCACGGCGAGACCGTCATCGCGACGATGATCGAGCGCTTCGCCATCCGCGGGCGTGTGACCACCACCGATCCTGCACCGGCGGCCCCGGACTTCGGTGGGGTCGAAGTGGCGATCACAGACACTCCGCGCAGCTTCGTCCGCCGCGCTACGGTGACTGCACCAGGGGATATGACTCCGTTCGCCGTGGTTTCCGGCGACTACAACCCGATCCATACCTCCACCAACGCGGCCCGTCTCGTCGGCCTCGATGCACCGCTCGTGCACGGGATGTGGCTCTCGGCCACCGCCCAACATCTCGCTACTGCCACCGAGCCGGGTTCTCGTCCCGCGCGCCTGATTGGTTGGACGTACTCGATGTATGGCATGGTGCAACTCGACGATGTCGTGGAAATCACTGTCGAGCGGGTTGGACGCAGCGGCCCGAACCCAGCACTGGAGGTGACCTGCCGCATTGATGGTGTGGTGGTCTCTCGTGGTCAGGCTCTTCTCGACGCCCCGACCACCGCCTACGTCTATCCCGGCCAAGGCATCCAGGCCAAGGGAATGGCTAGCGCGGACCGTGCCGCCTCTGCCGCGTCCCGTGCCGTGTGGCAGCGGGCCGACGAGCACACCCGCGCTGCACTCGGGTTCTCCATCATCCAGGTCGTTGACGACAATCCCGTCGAGTTGAAGGTGGGGGAGACCGTCTACCGACACCCCAAGGGTGTGCTCTATCTCACACAGTTTACCCAGGTTGCTCTCGCTGTCGTGGCGTACGGACAGACCGAGCGGCTGCGTCACGAAGGTCTGCTCGTTCCCGGTTCTATGTACGCCGGGCATTCCCTCGGCGAGTACACCTCGCTGGCATCGACCGCCGGGATCTTCGAGCTCGAGGGCGTCATCGACATCGTCTTCTCCCGCGGTTCCGCCATGCACTCCCTCGTCCCCCGCGACGAGCGGGGCCGTTCCAACTATGGTCTCGGTGCGCTGCGCCCCAACCAGTTCGGCGTGGACGATGACGCGGTCATCGACTACGTGCGTTCCATCGCTGATGCCTCGGGTGAGTTCCTGGAGATCGTGAACTTCAACGTCGCCGGCCAGCAGTACGCCGTGGCCGGAACCCTCGCGGGACTGAAGGCACTGGAGGCGGACTCCTCCGCCCGTGCCGAGGCCGCGGGTGGACGCCGGGCGTTCATCCCGATTCCCGGTATCGACGTACCCTTCCATTCCTCGGTACTCCGCCCCGGTGTCGCCGCATTCGCGGAGAAACTCGACGCCCTGCTCCCCACCGATCTCGACATTGACGCGCTCGTGGGCCGCTACATCCCGAACCTCGTGGCGCGTCCCTTCGAACTGACCCGCGACTTCGCGGAGTCCATCCTGGAGGTCGTTCCCGCAGAACCGCTCCGGGAACTGCTCGGACAGGACGGCGCATTCGAGGGCCTCGCTGACACCGATCCGAAAGCGCTCGCCCGACTGCTGCTCATCGAGCTTCTGTCCTGGCAGTTCGCCTCCCCGGTCCGATGGATCGAGACCCAGGCCCTGCTCCTCGGAAAGAACGGCGTTGAGCGTGTCGTCGAAGTGGGACTGGCGTCCTCCCCGACACTGGCGAATCTCCTGGCCCGCACCCTTGAACTGCCGCAGTTCGCCACCGCGAACACCTCGGTGTACAACCTGGAGCGTGACGAGCCGACGGTCTACCTGACTGATCAGCAGGACGCTCCCGCGACCGATACCGCCGATGATGACGAGGTTGACGCCGGTACGGATGAACCCGCGGGCGTGGCCCCCGGTACCGAAGCCGCTACCCCGGACACTGTACCGGCCACCGCTGAAGTCGCGGCCGTTGCGGCGAGCCCCGCACCGGCGGGAGGCCAACCGGCGGCTGGTCCCGCACCGGAGCTGACCTTCACCGCCGCCGACGCCATCATCACGCTGTTCGCCGCGCAGAACAAGCTCCGCCCCGAGCAGATCACCGGAACCGACACCACCGAAACCCTTACCAACGGGGTGTCCTCCCGCCGGAACCAGCTCCTGATGGACATGGCCGCCGAACTCGGCGTCCCCACCATCGACGGTGCCGCTGAAGCCGATGTCACGACGCTGAAATCCCGCGTCACCACCGCGGCCCCCGGTTACACGCCCTTCGGTCCGGTGCTCTCCGAACTGACCGGTGCCCGACTGCGCACCCTCGCGGCGCAGGCCGGTTCCAAGGCATCCCGCATCGGCGACCGGGTTACCGGAACCTGGAGCCTCCCCGCCACCTGGGTTGCCCCCGTCGAGGTCGAACTCGTTCTGGGAACCCGTACCGAGGAATCGGTGCGGGGCGGTGAACTGGGAACCCTGCCCGGCTCCCAGCCGACCTCTGCAGCCGACTTCGACACGCTCATCGACGCTGCCGTCCGCGCAGTCGCCGCAGCCAACGGCGTGGAGGTCTCTCTCGGAGGTGGTTCCGCATCCGGCGGCGGCGGAGTGGTCGACTCCGCGGCACTCGACGCGTACGCCGATACCGTCACCGGGCCCGAGGGTGTTCTCGCAGAGACCGCCCGTGCGATCCTCGACAAGCTCGGACTCACCCCGCAGCCGGAGGCACCTGACGCCGAGACGGCGGACGGCTCTCTGCTCGAAGCGGTGGAAGCGGAACTCGGCCCGCAGTGGCTGAAACTCGTCACCCCCGCCTTCGACGCGACCCGCGCGGTGCTCTTCGACGACCGCTGGGCCGTTGCCCGCGAGGAGCTCGCCCGCATCGCGGTGGGTGCCGCAGCCGTCGACACCGCCGACAGCGCGGGAATCCTCGCCCGTTTCACCGGAACCGGGAAGACCGTCGCCGGGCAGGCCCGCTGGTGGGCGGAGCACACCGATGATGCGTCACGACGTGACCTGCTCACCCGCATCGCCGAGGCAGCCACCGGGGATTCCACGCCGGAATTCGACGGGGAGGTTGCACTGGTCACCGGTGCCGCTCCCGGTTCCATCGCCGGCTCCATCGTCGCCGGTCTCCTGGAGCGCGGCGCAACGGTCATCATGACCGCATCCCGCGCCTCCCAGGATCGTAAGGAATACGCGCGTAGCCTCTACGCCGAGCACGCCACCGCCGGTGCCCGGCTCTGGCTGGTTCCCGCCAACATGTCCTCCTTCCGTGACGTCGATTCCCTGATCGACTGGATCGGCACCGAGGAGAAGGTCACCGTCGGCGAGAAGGTCACCGTGACCAAACCCGCGCTCATCCCGACGCTCGCATTCCCGTTCGCCGCCCCCAGGGTCTCCGGATCGCTCGCCGATGCCGGAGGCGCCGCCGAGAATCAGGCCCGACTGCTGCTCTGGTCCGTCGAACGCACCATCGCCGGGCTCGCCCGACTCGCGGCGACCGGCTCCGTCGGCACCCGCGCCCACGTCGTGCTGCCCGGTTCCCCGAACCGGGGCACCTTCGGCGGTGACGGAGCATACGGTGAGGTCAAGGCCGCCTTCGACGCGATCCTCGCCAAGTGGCAGTCTGAAACCGGCTGGCCCGAGTACATCAGTCTCGCGCAGGCACGCATCGGTTGGGTCTCCGGAACCAATCTCATGGGCGGCAATGACCTCCTCGTGCCCGCCGCGGAGAAGGCCGGTATCCACGTCTACACGCCCGACGAGATCACCGGCGACCTGCTTGCACTCGCGACCTCCGACGCCCGCGAGCGCGCCACCCGCGCACCGCTCGACATCGATCTCACCGGCGGTCTCGCCGACGCCGAGGTATCCCTGCCCGAACTCGCCCGCAGCATCGACCGCGATGCTCTCGCCGCCGCAGCAGCCGGCGCCGATGACGGGGCGGACACGGTCGCCACGATCCGTGCCCTGCCCACCCCGGCCCGCCGCGCCCAGCCGCAGCCGGTCGACATCGGCGAGGTGACCACCGACCTCGAGGACCTCATCGTCATCGTCGGCGTCGGGGAAGTCTCCTCCTGGGGTTCGGGCCGTACCCGCACCGAAGCCGAGTACGGGATCCACCGTGACGGCAGCGTCGATCTGACCGCCGCCGGTGTCATGGAACTCGCGTGGATGATGGGACTCATCACCTGGGCCGAGGACCCCACCCCCGGCTGGTACGACGATTCCGGTGCGGCCGTCGCCGAAGAGGATATCTACGACCGCTTCCGCGACGAAGTGGTCGCGCGCTCCGGTATCCGTACCTTCGTCGATGACTTCACCCTCGTCGATCAGGGTTCTGTCGACCTCGCGACCGTCTACCTCGACCGCGACATCGAATTCACCGTCGCAAGTGAATCCGAGGCCCGCGACTACCTCGACGCCGATCCCGCCACCACCCGAATCTCCGTCAACGACGACGGCGAATGGACGGTACACAAGTCGAAGGGCGCACGTGCCTCGATCCCGCGCCGGGCGTGCCTCACCCGCACCGTCGGCGGCCAGATGCCCACCGGCTTCGACCCCGCCCACTGGGGTATCCCCGCCTCCATGATCGACGGCCTCGACCGGATCGCCTGCTGGAACCTCGTCACCGCCGTTGACGCGTTCCTCACCAGCGGGTTCACCCCGGCCGAACTGCTCACCGCCGTGCACCCCGGTGACGTTGCCTGCACCCAGGGCACCGGCATCGGCGGCATGGAATCCCTGCACAAGGTGTTCGTCTCCCGCTTCCTCGGCGAGGACCGGCCCAGCGACATCCTGCAGGAGGCCCTGCCCAACGTCGTCGCAGCCCACGTCATGCAGTCATGGGTCGGTGGGTATGGTGCCATGATCCACCCCGTCGCCGCCTGCGCCACCGCAGCGGTCTCCTTGGAGGAGGGCGTGGACAAGATTCGCGTCGGCAAGGCGGAGGTCGTCGTCACCGGCGGTATCGACGACATCAGCGTCGAATCGCTCACCGGCTTCGGCGACATGAACGCCACCGCCCGTTCCCAGGCGATGGCCGACAAGGGCATCGACGAGCGCTTCTACTCCCGCGCCAACGACCGTCGCCGCGGCGGCTTCGTCGAGGCCGAGGGCGGCGGTACCGTCATCATCGCGCGCGGTGACGTTGCGGCGAAGCTCGGCCTGCCCGTGCTTGCCGTCGTCGCCCACGCACAGAGCTACGCCGACGGTGCGCACACCTCGATCCCGGCACCCGGGCTCGGTGCGCTCGGCGCCGCCCGGGGCGGGGAACGTTCCGCCCTGGCCCGCAACCTCCAGGGCATCGGCCTCACGCCGGACGATGTGCGCGTGGTGTCCAAGCATGACACCTCCACCAACGCCAACGATCCCAACGAGTCCGAACTGCACTCCCAGTTGTGGGCGGCTCTCGGCCGAGGCACGGACAACCCCATGTTCGTGGTCTCCCAGAAGACGCTCACCGGTCACGCAAAGGGTGGTGCGGCGCTCTTCCAGATCGGTGGACTGACCCACATCCTGGCGACCGGTAAGCTGCCCGCCAATGCGGCCCTCGACTGCGTCGACCCCGCGATCGCTCCAAAGGCCACGAACTTGGTGTGGCTGCGCCAGCCACTCGACCTCGGGGTCGGGGGAGTGAAGGCCGGGGTGCTCACTTCACTCGGCTTCGGGCACGTCTCCGCCGTCGTGGTACTCGCGCACCCGACCTGCTTCGAGAAAGCGCTTGCCAATGCCGGCTATGACGTGGACGAGTGGCGCCAGCGCGCAAGCACCCGCCTGCAGGCCGGTGTCCGCAGGCTGGAGGCCGGCATGATCGGCCGGGCACCGCTCTACGAGGTACCCGTCGGGCGCCGACTTCCGGAGAAGGGCGGACATGAGGCGGAGATCAACCTGATCCTCGATCCGAGCGTGCGTCTCGGTGCGGACGGAGTGTTCCCGCAGTCCTGATGCTGTGACCTGCTGACGTGATGGACCCCGGCTTTTGGCCGGGGTCCATCACGTGTCTCGGGTGTAGGGAGGCAGACACAAGCGCCGCCCCTCCCGTAGATATCCGGGAGGGGCGGCGTCGTCAAGCGGTGGAGCAGCGTGGAGCCGCTACTTCTTCGAGCGGTACCAGTCGATTAGTGAGTCTGTGGAGGAGTCACCGGATTCCGATTTTTCGGCACCGGTGACAGCGGGAAGCAGGTCACCGGCCTGCTTCTTCCCCAGCTCGACGCCCCACTGGTCGAAGCTGTTGATGCCCCAGATCACGCCCTGGGTGAAGGTGATGTGCTCGTAGAGGGCAATGAGGGAACCGAGGATGTAGGGGGTCAGTTCCTCGGCGAGGATCGTCGTGGAGGGGCGGTTACCGGGCATAACTTTGTGGGTGATCAGATGGTCCGGAACTCCCTCCGCCGCGATCTCCTCTTTGTTCTTGCCGAAGGCCAGAACCTTGGTCTGGGCGAAGAAGTTGCTCATCAGTAGGTCGTGCATGCTGCCCGTGCCGTCTGCGGTCGGAAGATCCTGCTTCGGGTGGGCGAAACCGATGAAGTCCGCAGGTACGATGCGGGTGCCCTGGTGCATGAGCTGGTAGAAGGCGTGTTGTCCGTTGGTTCCGGGTTCGCCCCAGTAGATCTCACCGGTGGGGCAGTTCACGGTTGCTCCGTCGATGCGGACGGATTTGCCGTTGGACTCCATCGTCAGTTGCTGTAGATATGCCGGGAATCGGGACATGTCCTCCGCGTAGGGCAAGACGGCGTGCGTGCTCGCCCGGTGGAAGTCGCCGTACCAGACACCGAATAGGCCCATGAGTGCGGGGATGTTCTCCCGGACCGGTGCGGTGCGGAAGTGTACGTCCATGTCATGGAACCCCTCGAGGAAGCGCATGAAGTCCATCGGGCCGATGACCGCCATGAGGGACAATCCGATGGCGGAATCGACGGAGTAGCGGCCTCCGACCCAATCCCAGAAACCGAACATGTTGTTCGTGTCGATGCCGAATTCGGCGACCTTCTCCGCGTTGGTGGATACGGCGACGAAGTGCTTGGCGACGGCCGACTCGTCACCGTCGAAGGCATCGAGGAGCCAACGCTTCGCGGCGTGTGCGTTGGCGAGGGTTTCCTGGGTGGTGAAGGTCTTGGAGGCCACAATGAACAGGGTGGAGCCGGGGTCGAGATCTTCAAGGGTGGCGCTCATGTCGGCGGGATCGACGTTGGAGACGAACCGCGCGCTGATACCTGCGGTGGCGTAGGTGCGTAGCGCCTTGACAGCCATGGCGGGGCCGAGATCGGAACCGCCGATGCCGATGTTGACGACGGTCTTTATGGTGTGGCCGGTATGCCCGAGCCATTCACCGGAACGCAGTGCGTGACAGAAATCCCGCATTCGTCCGAGTACCTCGTGGACGTCAGCGGCGACGTCCTGATCGTCGACGATGAGATCATCCTCGACGGGCATGCGCAGAGCCGTGTGGAGCACCGCGCGGTCCTCGGTGTTGTTGATGTGCTCACCGGTGAACATCGCCTCCGTGCGCCCCTTGAGGTCGGCTGCATCGGCGAGTTCCACCAGAAGGTCGACGGTCTCGTCGGAGACGAGGTTCTTCGACAGGTCGACGTGCAGTCCGGCGGCGTCGATGGTGTATGTCTCGGCCCGCTCGGGATTCTCGGCGAACAGGTTCCGGAGGTTGGTGCCGGCGAAGTTCCGGTAGTGTTCGGCGAGTGCCTTCCATTGGGGGGTGGTGGTGATGTCGTTGGCCATGGACGTCTCCTTACAGGGATGTCGGTCGCCGGGGTCGGTGTCGGGCACCCCGTCCACTCTCAGTGACGGGGTGTGCCCGTGGGCCGGTCCCGGTGTCGTCTTTACACCCCCACGTTAGTCGTTATCGGGCTGGTGAGGCAGTACTGTTCTCGAGCGGGACGCCGCCGGATTTCGGGTGGGAATGCAATACCCGCAACAGGGGGTTTGGAAACCGTTCGCCAGGAACCCCGAGTCGGGGAAAAGCTACTACGCAATAGTGGAAAAACGGGCATAGTGGGGGCATGTCTGATTCCGGAATGAACATAGAAAACCTCATCGCTCAAGCTCCCAGGAGACTATTCATCGACGGAGCATTCGTTGATTCCTCCGATGGCGGGACTTTCGATGTGACTAACCCATCCGACGGTTCCACTCTGGCGACGGTGGCTTCCGCGTCGAAGGATGATGCGCGCCGGGCATTGGACTCGGCGGTTGCCGTCCAGGATGACTGGGCTGCGACACCTGCCCGGGAGCGTTCCGAGATCCTCTACCGAGCCAACAGGCTCGTACTGGACCACACCGAGGAGCTCGCGTACCTCCAGTCCGCTGAACTCGGCCGTGCTCTGCCTGATTCTCGTGGTGAAGTAGCCTACGGCGCGGAATTTTTCCGTTGGTTTGCGGAGGAAGCTGTGAGGATCACGGGGGACTACCGGCACAGTCCGTCCGGGAACGCGCGAATACTGGTCACCCGGCAGCCTGTAGGACCGAGCCTCGCGGTCACGCCATGGAACTTTCCGCTCGCGATGGGAACCCGGAAGCTGGGACCGGCTCTGGCAGCCGGGTGCACGATGATCATCAAGCCTGCTTCGAAGACCCCATTGACGATGCTGTACCTGGCGAAGCTGTTGTCGGAGGCCGGTGTCCCGGATGGGGTTGTCTCAGTGTTACCCACGGCGAAGGCGTCCAATGTGTCTGCGCTTCTGGAGGATCCGCGCCTGCGCAAACTGACGTTTACCGGTTCCACGGACGTGGGGCAGATGCTGGCGGCGAAGGCCGCGGAAAACACGATGCGGGTTTCTCTGGAACTCGGCGGGAATGCCCCCTATGTGGTGTTCGATGATGCCGACTTGGACACGGCTGTCGAGGCCGTGGCAACGGCGAAGATGCGTGGTGCGGGACAGGTCTGCATCGCCGCGAACCGGTTCCTCGTTCATTCTGCGGTGAAGGATGATTTTGTCGCCGGCGTCGTCGAGAAGATGAGGGGATTCACCGTGGGCCGCGGAACCGATCCGGAGACCACGGTCGGACCGTTGTCCGGGGATGACCAGGTGGAGACGGTGACCTGCCTCGTCGAGGACGCCAAAGCAAAGGGTGCGAATGTGCTTCTCGGTGGAGATCGCTCCGTGCTCCACGATGTGCCCGAGGGAGGGAGTTTTTATCCGCCGACCGTGCTCACCGACGCCCCGGAATCCGCGGAGATCCGTTCGGCGGAAATATTCGGTCCCGTTGTCTCAGTGATTTCCTTCGACTCGGATGAGGAAGCTATCCGGCTGGCCAACGACACACCCTTCGGTCTGGCGGCTTACGTGTTCTCGGAGAATCTCGCCCGTGCGCTGAATGCAGCGGAGAAGATCCAGGCAGGAATGGTTGCCGTCAACAAGGGGGCACTCTCAGATCCGGCCGCCCCCTTCGGAGGGGTCAAACAGTCGGGGCTGGGACGTGAGGGCGGTTTCGAGGGGATCGATGAGTTTCTGGAGACGAAACTGATTTCCCTGCCCAACTGATATGCGCGGCAGACGATGATCCCCACCACCTCCTGGTGAGGTGGTGGGGATCATCGGTTCTGGACCGCTACGTTCCCATTAGAGACAGTAGGTCGAGGGGATCCTACTGGTGGCGCTTCTCGACATCACCGTCGGTGTCGACGTCGATGCGTTCTTCGCGGACTTCCTCGGACACGACGTGGGTGTCGGTCACGGTCTCCTTGTTCAGGGAGATCTTCTCCACCGGGACGACGTCCTTGTCGACGGTGACGCGCTCCTGGTGGAGGATGAGCTCGGCTTCCTGCTCGTTGATCCGGGAATCACCGAGGCGTGCGGCTTCCTCTGCGGAGATGGGCTCACGCTCGATGCGCACCTCTTCACGGGACACGGGAACTTCAATGTTCTCGGTGTCGGTGACGACGTACTTGCGCAGACGGACTCGACCTGCTTCCTCGGAGTGCTTGCGCACGTTGAGCTGCTCTTCGGAGCGGACGATGTGTTCGTCGACATCGGTGGTGGCGGTGCGGGCCTCGGCAGCCGCGGCACGATGATTATCGGCGTCGGCGCTTTCGCCCGTGGTGGCGCCGGATGTCAGACCGTAGTGGCGAAACAGGGTGTTCTCCTGTTCGGGGGTGAGTCCTTCGTCGGAATCGTCGATGTTCGGGGCATCGCTGATGGCGTCCTTGGTGTGGGCGAGGTGTAGTTCTTCACCGTTCAGACGTGCACCCTCGAGCGGAACCAATGAGCTGCTCATCCCGAACAGGCCGGTGTTGACGGCCACGAAGGTGGGCTCTTTGGTCTGATCGTCCACGAACATCTGGCTGACGCTTCCGACCTTTTCGCCGGTGCTGTCGAACGCGGTGGCGTTGAGAACTGCATCAATAAAGGTCTTGTCCATACTGGATGTACTCCTTGGGTAGTGGCTACTGAACGTGAGGTGCGTGAATATTCTTCAGATCTGTGGATGGCATATTAATGCTTAAAAATCAGGCTCTGAAGTTCGGTCACGTTCGCCACTGTAGCTGAGGTTTTGCACATAAAGTTGGGTTAATGTCGTTCACTAAGGGTGTCTGACGTGCTGTTTTTGTCGAATAAAAACACCATAACCAGCGACGTCTCCGAAATGTATCAGTTTGATATCACCTTCGATGAGGTGTGTTTGGTTGCGGCGATCCTGTGATTCTTGGATCGGGCATGTTGGTGCTGTCTCATGTGCATGTTTGACTTATTGTGTCGAAGCTATTGTCGTATGCTCAATGGTACATATGGGAATGCACGGCTTGTTCACGGTTTGTGTTCATGACGGGTGGGCTCCACCTCGTCTAATGATGAGATAGTATTCACAGAACTGCATTTATGCATTTATGTGTGATCTTGGCGGTCGGGTGTGCATTCCCGGGTACTTCCCCCGTCGCGGTATCGGACAGGGCAAGCATTGACAGCGGTGTGTGGGGCCGGAAGAGTGAGGGATATGAGTGAAGGACGCGAGAACCAGGTACGCCTCGATACGGAGCTTCTGGATGAGCTCCGAGAGTGTGCACGGCGACATAACGCCGAGGTCGGTTCACTGATCGAACATGTTCTCCGCGAATATGTGCGACTCGAACGAGTCGCGGAACTTCGTTTCCGCTCCGGAGACGGGGACCGTGACTTTACGTCGTGGCGTGAGCAGCTCGACTTCCTGCATCGCCGGGCACGTGGTGGAGAGGATGAGGATCCCCAGCTCGCCACGGAAGGGACATGATCCCCTCCGGATTGGTTCTGGAGGGGATCAGCCGAGTTTTCCGCGCCCCATCCGCAGGAGAATTCCCGCGAGGGCGGGCCCTTCTTCACCGATCTCATCGCGGAACTGGTTGATGATGGCGACCTCGCGGCGGTGCACGAGTCTGGTTCCGCCTGAACCCATCCTGGTCTTGCCGATTGCCTGGGAGATTTCGCGGCGGCGTTTCACCGCCGCGATAATCTCGCTGTCGAGTCTGTCGATTTCCTGCCGGTAGCGCTGGATCTCGGCATCGGAGAGCGGGTCGTCGGTCCCGGAGGGGCTGCGGATCTCGAAACGTTCGGCATCAGTGTTCATGGTGCGTATTCTGCCACGTGGTTCCCGGAAGGGTTCTTTTTCACCGCCGCTGAGAGAGTCCGGGAGGGCGGTCGTGGAGGTGTCTCCGGGGATGTCCGGTACGGACTGTAAGTTGGAGGAATTATGAGCACCCAGTCCGATGGAACCCAGTCCTTATCCCCGTTTCACTCCGGTGCCGGGGTACCGGCCTCCGGCAGCGATGATCCGGGGCATCATTCCGGTCGAAGTGGTGCCGATGCCTTCGGCTCACCGACGGATCTCGTTGAAGGTCTCAACGATCAGCAGCGCGCCGCCGTCGAGCACGTCGGGGCGCCGTTACTGATCGTGGCGGGGGCAGGGTCGGGGAAGACCGCGGTGCTCACACGACGCATCGCCTACCTCCTAGCCCATCGGGGGGTGCACCCGGGGCAGATCCTCGCCATCACCTTCACCAACAAGGCTGCGACCGAGATGCGTGAGCGTGTCCGGGCACTGGTCGGGCCTTCCGCGGAGCGGATGTGGGTGTCCACGTTCCATTCCACCTGTGTGCGTATCCTGCGTCAGCAGGCGGCGTTGGTGGACGGACTCAACACCAACTTCAGCATCTACGATTCGGATGATTCTCGCAGGCTCCTCGGAATGATCGCGAAGGACATGAGTCTGGACGCCAAAAAATTCGCCCCGCGCGCCCTGGCCAACGCCATCTCCAGTCTGAAGAACGAACTCGTCGATCCTGCGGATGCCGCGGCAGAGGCGTCACAGTCGGCTGATCGCTTCGGTATGACCGTTGCAGAGGTGTATGCCGAGTATCAGGCGCGGCTGCGTCGCTCCAATGCCGTTGATTTTGATGATCTCATCGGTGAAGTCGTGGGGCTTCTCGCAAGTCATCCGGAGGTCGCCGAGTACTACCGTCGGCGCTTCCGTCACGTGCTCATCGATGAGTACCAGGACACCAACCATGCTCAGTATCGCTTGGTCTCCGAGCTTGTCGGGCGGGTGGAAGCGGAAGGGCCTCATTCGGTTCCACCGAGTGAACTGTGCGTCGTCGGTGACGCGGACCAGTCCATCTACGCCTTCCGTGGGGCCACGATCCGGAATATCGAGGAATTTGAGCGGGACTATCCGGAGGCCCGGACAATCCTTCTCGAGCAGAACTACCGTTCGACACAGACAATCCTCTCCGCCGCGAATGCCGTCATCGCCCGGAACGCGGGAAGGCGGGAGAAGAAACTGTGGACGGCACTCGGAGAAGGGGAACCCATCGTCGGGTATGTCGCCGACAATGAGCACGATGAGGCCCGGTTCATCGCTTCGGAGATCGATGCCCTCATTGATCGGGGCCTGAACTACTCCGATATCGCGGTGATGTATCGAACGAACAACGCCTCCCGTGCACTGGAAGAGGTGTTCATCCGTTCCGGTGTGCCCTACCGTGTCGTCGGTGGAACACGGTTTTACGAACGCAAGGAGATCCGGGACATCATCGCCTACCTCAAGGTGCTGGACAATCCCGACGACACGGTGAGTCTGCGCAGGATCATTAACACTCCTCGCCGTGGTATCGGTGACCGGGCACAGGCGTTTGTCGCACTGCACGCCGACACCAACCGCATCAGCTTCCACCGTGCGCTTATCGACGCCGCGGCGGGTGAGGTCGACATGCTTGGAGTGCGTGGGCGGAACGCCGTGGCAGGCTTCGTAAACCTGTTGAACGAACTCCGGGAGGTCGGGACGAAATCGGTCAACGCCGAGACCCGGATGCCGGATCTGGGGGAGCTCATCACTGAGGTCTGCACCCGCACCGGCTATATCGCGGAACTGGAGAAGTCGAGTGATCCGCAAGATGCGACTCGGCTGGACAACCTGAAGGAACTCACTGCCGTGGCACGGGAGTTCTCCAGTGATGCCGCGATGCGGATCGCTTACGCAGAGATGGACGGCGGCAGCTATGAGACGGAAACCGGTGAACCTGAGCCGGGTAGCCTGCAGGCGTTTCTTGAACGGGTCTCACTCGTGGCGGACGCCGATCAGATCCCCGATGACGACCAGGGTGTCGTCACCCTCATGACTCTGCATACCGCGAAAGGACTCGAATTTCCGGTCGTGTTCGTCACTGGATGGGAAGACGGCCAGTTTCCGCACCTGCGTTCTCTCGGTGACCCCCGGGAGCTTGCGGAGGAACGACGTCTCGCCTATGTGGGGATCACGCGTGCCCGTAGGCGCCTTTACCTGACGCGTGCAGTGTTACGCAGTTCATGGGGTAACCCCATGACGAATCCTCCGTCGCGGTTCCTCGCAGAGATCCCTACAGAACTCGTCGACTGGCGCCGTGAAGAACCCGAAGGCAGCGCAGGAAATGGTGTCTGGGGCAGTACTCGGGGCAGCGGATACCGTTCCCATAACGGGCGTCCAGGCGCTGCTGCCGGAGATGGGCGCAGTTCCTCGCGCCTTCGGTCATCGGGCGCCGGGCGACCGGTACTCAAGCTCACGGTGGGAGACCGGGTCAATCACGATAAGTACGGTCTGGGAACGGTAACGGAGATTGCGCCAGTCGGGGCTTACGATTCCGCGACGATCGATTTCGGATCTTCCGGCACTGTACGGCTCATGCTCATGGCAGGTCTGCCGATGGAGAAACTCTGACATCCCGGTGTTTCCATGCGGGAGAACGTCGGACAGATGAGGGAAATGGTGTCCTCCAAGTCCGGCGGCTTTCTGCACTGCGACGAGTCTGACGAAAAGAGTGAGGGGGAACGAAAAGGCACGTCAACGAAATATTCGTGACGTGCCTGAAGAGAAAAAGGTCGACGAACTATCTCCGTTTTAGAGGAAGATACCGCGCTCAGCGAGCCAGGGGAGGGGATCGATCGCTGCACCACCGTTGGGGTGAACCTCGAAGTGGACGTGAACACCGGTGGAGAAACCACGTGATCCCATGCCCGCGATCCGCTGTCCAGCAGAAACCTGTTGGCCCACGGAAACATCGATGGTTTCCATGTGCCCGTATACGGTGACCGTTCCGTCAGCATGTTGAATGCGAACCCATTGTCCGAAGCCGGATGCTGGTCCGGCATCGATCACGGTCCCGTCCTCCACAGCCATGATGGGGGTACCGAGAGCGTTGGCGATATCCACACCAGCGTGAACGGTTCCCCAGCGGGGGCCGAAAGTGGAGGTCAGTGTGCCGTGTGCCGGAACAGAACTCTTCGGGGCTCGAGCCGCGAGATCCGCGGCGATACGCTCAGCGTTGTACTGGATGGCCTTGTTGAGCTGCTCAGCCAAGTTGTCGATCGGCTTGAACTCCGCGATGTTGAGAATCTGAGGTGCTTCAGAACTTCCGAGGATCGGGCCTACGGAATCGGCGACCAGTGTGTAATCGGGGGATTCACTGTGTGCTTCAGATGCCGCAGCCGGATGGGTCGCATGGGCGGCGGCTGCACCACCTGCACCTGCAGTGGAGACAGCTCCGGTTGCGACGGCTACCAGGGCGATTCGGCTCTTGGCGTTGGATGAGACGGACTGCTTGCGATGCGCGCCTGCGGTCTTCCGCTGAGCCTGCTTGTGCATTGAGCCTTCTTCCGTCTTGTTCAACGCCACATCCATTGGGGATGTGACCGTCCCGTTACCTAACGCTTCACAACGATAACGGTTTGTTACAAACCTGGCAAGTCTTTCGAGCCTATTGTCTGTGAGGCTGGTCACCCCCGGGTGTGGGGGGTATGGCCTGGGGTTACATGTCAGACATGTTGTGTCGGAAGGTGAATCTTCCGCACGTAGTAACAGTACACGTTCACGTGCATTCGTGTGGCTGATCGCCGCAGATTATGGTTCCGAGATTTCGGACATCGACACAGCCCCCAGATCTTTTTTCGCAGATCTCCCCTGTGCAGTGCATAGAGCCTGGATGCTAACCCGGCCGTGTCAACGCCCCGGGAGACGGTCGGGATGGCACAGTTGGAGCGGTGAGCAGAAAGACACGTCAAAATCCTCGGCCGAACAGACCTTCCGCGCCTCGGAGTCGACCCCGGAGAAACGCATCCCCCACCAAGTCTCGGAGCACGCCAGTGGCTCCGGCTGGCGTGCGGAACCGGAAAGGGCTCCGGCAGCGTCTACGGGTATTCCTGCCCGTGGCCGTAATCCCCAATGTGGTGATCGTCGCTGTCGTGGTTCTCCTCGCGCTGTGCGCCTTGATATTCACGAACTCCGGTTTTGTGCCGCTAGCAGCTACCGTGGCGCAACTTTGGTTGGCGGTGAACCTTGCTCCGGTGGCCTCGGACTCGGTGATCCTCTCCCAGCTTCCGATGCTGCCCGCACTCGGGGTGATCTGGTTGGTTGCGCACCGGGTTCGGGCGGCGGTCCGGCACCGGATGTCTGTCGCCGATCTTGCCGTGCTCACCGGCTGTGTGATCATCGTCCCGATGCTCCTCACGGCAACGGCTGTGGTGATGCTCGTTGACGCCCGTCCCGTTCTTCCCGTCGAGGTTCCGCCACTCATCCCAGTTCTCGGGAGGGTCCTAGTACTGCACCTGAGTGCACTCGCGATCGGGATGGGGCCGAAGCTGTGGCATGCCCTCGCCAGGAAGTTCGGTGTTCCACCACTGGTGACCGATCCCGTAGTGCCCGCGATTCGGTTCCTGCTCGCTTTAGCCGCCGCAGGGCTTCTTCTCGTTCTGGTCTGTGCCTTCGCGCACCTTCACGTTCTGAATGACCTGTTCGCCACCTTCGGACGTACATCCGCAACCTTTGGGTTACTCGTCGTTAGTCTCCTTTACCTGCCTGATGCCGCTGTGGCCGGAGCAGGAGTCCTCGTCGGATCCGAGTTCCACCTCGGGGATGCCTCGGTGTCCCTCTATGGTGCGAACGTCGTCCCGCTGCCGCCGCTACCGATCCTCGCGGCCTTTCCGTCCGGGATGGATGGGTGGGCGCTCCTGCTCATTATCATTCCGCTGGTTCTGGCCGGAGTCATCGCCAGCAGGTACTGTGGCGCGAAGTTGAGGACCTGGCCGGAGATGGCTGTCGCCGGTCTGTGGGCGGGTTTCTTCACCCTCATCGTCGGATGGATGTCTGGGGGGGTCGTCGGCGTCTACGGGGCGAGTGGAGTGATGCTGATCTTCACTGCTGTCCTGGTATCCATCGAGTTTGCCGCAGTCGGGTTGGTAGTACTTGCAGTGACAGGTTTGCTTGACCGTCGAGCCGGGAGCCCCGGTACACCCGAGGATGAGGTAGCGGTGGAACCGCGAAAGAGCGAGGACTCGACCTCCGGGCAATCTGGAACGATCAATCCCGATGATGGTGACGCCGAACAGTGGAGGGCCACAGAGTCCCCGGAATCCGCCGATGTCGAGGATCTTGTCGCGGCAGGGGAAGAAGTCTCGGAAGATTCCCCCCGGGATGAAGATGAGTCACAGGTGGAGGAGTCTTCAACGCCAGATGACGTCAGCGATGATGACGACACACCGACATCCTGAGTGGTCGGTGTATCCGGGAAGACGCCGAAAAAGCAGTGGGTATACGCTGTCTTCCGCCCCCGGGTACTAACATTGTCGCGGTGACCGTAGACAGACAACTGACCAGAGTGGTGGTGCTCGCCTCCGGGACGGGAACCCTGCTGCAGGCGATCCTCGACGCAGCCGGCACACGCTACTGCGTTGTCGGTGTCGTCACCGACAGGCCCTGCGGGGCCGTAGAGCGTGCGAACGCCACAGGAACCCCCGTCCGGGTGGTTCCGTTTGACCGGGGCCGTCCACGGACGGACTGGGACGAAGAACTCAGGCAGGCCGTAGCGGGTATGTGCCCGGACCTCGTGGTTTCGGCCGGATTCATGAAGATTCTCGGGCACTGCTTTCTCGCGGACTTCCCGGAGCAGGTAATCAACACCCATCCAGCACTCCTACCCTCCTTTCCCGGGGCACACGCCGTACCGGATGCTCTCGCACACGGGGTGAAGCTCACCGGGTGCACGGTTCACCTCGTCGATGAAGGGGTCGACACGGGTCCTATCCTCGCGCAGGAAGCCGTTCACGTTCTGCCCGGCGACAACGTCGAGTCCCTCCACGAGCGCATCAAGTCTGTGGAACGCCGACTGATCGTCGAACTACTCGATGCGGTGGACCCCACGGACGTTCGTGGGGTCCAGCCCCCTTCTGGCACCCCCTCCGCCACACCGTGAGTTAACCCGGCACCTACGCTGGACAGCAACGACAAACCCTGAACGACCATGAAAGGCCCCCACAACAGCCATGAGCGACGATCGCAAGGCAATCACCCGCGCACTCATCAGCGTCTACGACAAGTCAGGTCTGGAGGAACTGGCACGGGCACTCGACACTGCGGGCGTCGAGATCGTCTCCACCGGATCGACCGCATCCCGGATCGCGGATGCCGGGATACCAGTCACCAGGGTGGAGGAACTTACAGAATTTCCTGAGTGTCTGGATGGTCGGGTCAAGACACTCCACCCCAGGGTGCACGCCGGTATTCTCGCTGATACCCGTCGACCGGAGCATCTCAATCAGTTGAGTGAGCTCGGTGTTTCCCCCTTCGAACTCGTGGTGGTCAACCTCTACCCGTTCACCGAGACCGTGGCCTCCGGTGCCGACTTCGACGCGTGCGTCGAGCAGATCGACATCGGGGGACCGTCGATGGTCCGGGCAGCCGCCAAGAACCATCCTTCCGTCGCCGTCGTCGTCGATCCTGCCCGCTACGGAGATGTCGCCCGCGCAGTCGCCGAAGGTGGATTCACCCGCGAGGAACGCAGGAAGCTCGCTGCAGCGGCATTCCGGCATACCGCAGACTATGACGTTGCTGTTGCCGGGTGGCTCACCGGTCAGACCGAACCCGGAGAGAACTTCCCTTCCTGGATCGGGTCGACTCACGTCCGTTCCGCCACGCTCCGCTACGGTGAGAACCCACATCAGGCCGCGGCGTTGTACAAGGATGTCGATGGTAGTGGGCTGGCGCAGGCGAAGCAGCTCCACGGCAAAGAAATGAGCTACAACAACTACACTGATTCTGATGCTGCCTGGCGGGCAGCGTGGGACCACGAGCGGCCTTGCGTCGCGATCATCAAGCACGCGAATCCCTGCGGAATCGCGGTCTCGGACGACTCGATCGCCGCAGCCCACCGTGCGGCGCACGCCTGTGACCCGGTCTCCGCGTTCGGTGGCGTGATCGCCGCGAACCGCGAGATCAGCGTAGAGATGGCAGAGCAGGTCGCCGAGATTTTCACCGAGGTTATTATTGCGCCTTCGTATGAGGAGGGGGCTGTGGAGGTGCTTTCGCGAAAGAAGAACATCCGTATCCTCGTCGCGGAGGAACCTGTTCGGGGGGGATTCGAGCAGCGCCAGATCTCAGGCGGTGTCCTCGTCCAGGAACGTGATCTGGTTCATGCCGAAGGGGATGATTCCGCAAACTGGACGCTCGCAGCGGGTGAAGCGGCAGATGAAGCGACACTCGCCGATCTCGTGTTCGCGTGGCGCGGCGTACGTGCCGTGAAGTCCAACGCCATCTTGCTCGCTGCTGACGGTGCGACCGTCGGTGTCGGTATGGGCCAGGTCAACCGTGTTGATTCCGCTCGGCTCGCGGTCCAGCGGGCGGGAGAGGACCGGGCCAGGGGAGCAGTCGCTGCATCGGATGCCTTCTTCCCCTTCGCCGACGGCTTCGAGGTGCTTGCTGAAGCAGGCGTCACTGCCGTGGTTCAGCCCGGGGGGTCGATCCGCGATGCTGAGGTCATCGAGGCCGCGACCCGTGCAGGAGTTACCATGTACCTCACCGGAGCCCGGCATTTCGCTCACTGATCCCCCAATTCCGGCGCCCGACACACGGTGACTCCGGCATAATGGCCGGAGAGAAGTCCCCATAGCCCGTGCGAGCGGCTTTCGGCCCGGCTCACCCCGGTCCGGGTATCCCGTGCGAGAGGAACGACCATGACCGGATCCAACGACCACGACGGCAGGCACCCCGTTATCGTAGGCCCAGCGCTTCTCTTCGCTCCGGCGAATCGCCCTGAACGGTTCGCCAGAGCCGCCGAGAGCGCCGACATGGTCATCCTCGACCTTGAAGATGGGGCGGGTTCGTGTTCCCGGGAGGACGGTCGCAGAAACATCGCCGAGTCGGGTCTGGACTCCGAACGCACGATCGTCCGGGTATGCGGCCCGAGTGACCCGGGATTCGTGGATGACGTCAGCGCCGTACGTGGTAGTCCGTACCGGACAGTGATCGTCCCGAAAATTATCGACCACGTCCCGGACGCCGTCAGGGGACTCAACGTCATAGCGCTCATCGAAACTCCGCAGGCTGTCCTCAATCTTGGGGAGCTCGCCGCTGACCCGGATGTTGTAGGACTGTACTGGGGGGCCGAGGATCTTTGCGCCTACCTCGGTGGAACCCATTCACGTTTCCAACCGGATGAGGGCGCTCCCGCGGACCGTCCGGGGCACTACCGGGATGCTTTGCGTCTGAGTCGTTCATTAATGCACCTGCACGCCGCAGCCGTCGGAAAATTCGTTGTGGACGCGGTACACGCGGACTTCCACGACGATCGTGGACTCTACGAGGAGGCTACCGATGCAGCCCGATCCGGTTTCGCAGCCACCGCCTGCATTCATCCCCGTCAAGTCGACGTCATCCGTCGTGCATACGCGCCTGAACCAGGTCAGCTCGCCCGTGCCCGATTGATCGTAAAGGAGGCAGCTCAGCATCCCGGCGCATTCAAGATTAACGGCGAGATGATTGATGCGCCTCTGATCGCACAAGCCCGACGTCTGGTCTCCCGAGCCGGATGAATCGGGCCACGGACCTGTCGCCACTCAATCGTCGGCGAGCAGTTCCAGAGTGCGGGCACTCCGGTCCTCCGGGGCGGTACCTCCGAGGACGGTGAGCGCGGCGTCCGCAAGCATCACGGCTGTCGACGGAAGTGTCTCCGTCGACAGTGGGAATGGGACAATACCGTCGTTGCTCCGCATCTCGGTCGCCGACTGGGCTAGATAGAACGGCAGTTCAATTCGCTGGTCACCACGACCGATGAGCTCAGCGGCCATCGAACGGAAGATCTCCTTCAGCTCCCGGTGCTGGGCATGGAACTCGGTGAATTCCTCCGATGATGCGATCGGAAGCTGGTAAAGACGACCTACATTCCATCGCGTCGACAAAAGCAATCGGGCTTCGGTGGCAACCAACGCCCAGAGCTTCTGCGCTGGACCGGCGTCAGAGGAATCGAGACGCTCCGCGAGGGCCAACGACGGTTCCACGGTGGACTGGAGAAGCGTCAGGAAAATTTCGGTCTTAGACGGAAAATGATAGTACAGGGATGCCTGCCTGATCCCCACGGCATCCGCAATCTGATGCGTCGAGGTGGTTGCAAATCCCTGTGTCGTGAACAGCTCCGCCGCCGCGTCGAGGATCTCCTCACGGGCGGTGCTACCCCGACGGCGGGGGCTGTTCTTACGTGGACGTCCCACGGCGCCAGCCATCTAGCTCACCCGCCTTTCCTTCTCGTTCACGGACCCCCAGAGTCTAGCCCGCGGAGAGTACACATATCCGCACCGGTGTCCCCGACTCATGCCCCCGTACCGCATTTCCACATATCCACTCCATGACGTTCCGCAGCGGACCGGGTTACGTCCGCGAGCATGCGACACGCAGCCCCGAACGTCGAACGCTGTAGTTGCGGCAGCATCTCAAGGGTTGTTGGTTCATCCTGGACGCGCTCGTGCCAGCGGGCAAGCGTCAATTCGAGACCCGCTTCCCAAACCTCCAGGAGATAATCGGCCTCTGTCGCCAGGAGAACGCCCGATCCGCGGGCTACACCAATACGCTCGATGACACGAGTCTCCCGGCACCCAGCGGCGATACCCGCCCACCGGACAAGCTGGCCGAGTGGGGTGAGCAACTGCTCTTGGACATCTATGGGGACATCCTTACGTGGCAGACCATCCCTCGACCGAACTGCGGGTGGACGGTGTGCGACAGCCTCTACGAGTAGGGGAGTGGGGTCCTTCAGTCGTTCGAGCACGGCGTCGGTGAACCACCCACCTGCGTCGGCGAACCATCCGAGAAGTTCCCCGTCACAGGTAGCCACCGCGGTGTCGATGCGTTTGGACCAGGTCAAACGGGACATGGGGGTAAGCTCCCCGGGGCACACCCCACGAAGGAGTCCTGCATCAGAGACGAGTCGCCCTAGGTTCACTGTGGGATCGGGCTCGGGGATGTCGTTAGAGGGCAACACAGTCAGCCAATGGAGCTCTGCGGTCGGAGTTCCGGATCCCCGACCGTATGGGCCGGTGACGATGACCTCAGCACCACCGGTGAGTGAAACGACACCGGGGCTGTGGAGGACATCGATCACGAGTTGGGTGTACCAGTTAGTGACCTCCACCACATCGACACCATGATCGAGAGCGTTCCGCAGTAAGTCGTGGGATTCGGTGAGGACACCACGAACCGTGGCTGCCGTGGTGCACAAGGGCGCCTGTTCGGCTAGGTCGTTGAGGGAATCATGCAGCACTGCAGCGGCCTCCGGGAGCAGGTGATGGGGAGCGTAATCTTCCGGCTCAATCTACCAGTAGCGGGTGGGTTTCCAAGAAGGAATCGGAAACCGGAAGCAGACACACGAAAACCGGCCCGCAAGCGCCACTACCCGGGGAAGGGGTGGTTGTTGCGGGCCGGTTGTTCACGTCAACGCAGTGTCGACGTTACTTTGGCCGTGTCACGAATGTCAGCGGCGAAAGTTCGCTGTCATCGCATAGTCGCCCGAGAAGGCGGCTGCGGAGGGGCCCAAAAGGAGGACCCGGATGAAATCTTGCCTAGCGGCTCGTGAACGGCAGGAGAGCCATTTCACGGGCATTCTTGACCGCGGTGGCGACCTGACGCTGCTGCTGCGGTGTCAGACCAGTGACCCGGCGTGAACGGATCTTGTGGCGGTCGGAGATGAACAGTCGAAGAGTGTCCACGTCTTTGTAGTCGACGCGATCGATCTTCGCGGCCTTGAGAGGGTTCTTCTTCGGGCGGCGGGATTGCTCCATCCGCGCCTTTTTCATGTTGGTGCGCTTCATATCGCTACTCCCTTACCAGCTTGACTTACGGACGCCCGGAAGCTCACCGCGGTGAGCCATTTCGCGGACGCGGACACGGGACAGACCGAACTTGCGGAGATAACCGCGGGGGCGACCGTCAGAGGCGTCACGGTTACGGACACGAACCGGGGAAGCGTCGCGCGGCTGGCGATTCAGCTCGTACTGTGCATCCATGCGCTCCTCGTCAGAGGAGTTCGGGTTCTTGATGATGGCCTTGAGCTCGTTGCGACGCTCCGCGAAGCGGGCGACGATTTCCTTGCGCTGCTCGTTCTTGGCGATCTTCGACTTCTTGGCCATGAATTATCGCTCCTCGCGGAATTCGACGTGCTTGCGGACGATTGGATCGAACTTCTTCAGCGTGATGCGATCGGGGTTGTTGCGCTTGTTCTTGCGCGTCACATAGGTGTAGCCGGTGCCCGCGGTGGACTTCAGCTTGATGATTGGACGGATGTCATTACGTGCCATCTTCTAGACCTTCTCTCCGCGAGCTCGGATACGGGCAACGACGACCTCGATGCCGTCGCGGTCAATGACCTTGATGCCCTTGGTGGACACGTTGAGCGTGATGGTCCGGCCCTCAGAGGGCAGGTAGTACTTGCGACGCTGCACGTTGGGATTCCAACGGCGGTTGGTGCGTCGGTGCGAGTGCGAGACGGACTTGCCGAAACCTGGCTTGCGTCCCGTGACCTGGCAAATAGCCGACATGGGTTTCTTTCTCCTAGCCGCCCGTCTACAACGCTGACCGCAGCCGCTCCGAGTTATTGACCTGGGTTAACAGGGGGGTATCGGGGCGCGGCCATGACAGTTGTGCGGGCGATAACGAATATTTCGACAACAGCAAGGGACAACCATACCGGGAAGGCCCGTTTTTGCCTAATTTTACCGGTGTGCCACCCATTCTTCGCCCACCTTCTCCGTTTCTCGGCGGTGGGATCGGGCGGGGTCTGCTTGGCTTCCATCTACGGTCAAGGGTATTCAACCTCGGCGGCGGCGGATCTTCGGCGCTTGGGATGACGACGGAGTAAATTGACTCTATTGCTTTTTGGTGCACTTCACGACTAGAATAGGCGGGTCGAATTGAATCCGTCGTTTGATCCACCTGATTCCCGCGGGGATCGTTTGGAGGGTTGACGTACGGCAGTGATTCACCTACCCGGTTTTCCGGAATGGTGCGCCATTGCCGGTCCAGGATTTCGGTCTTCGGCGTTCTACGTTGTAGGATTCACCGATGCATACACGGCTACGTCCAGGTATGCCCCGAGATCGGCCTTTGTGGTCTGACTGTTGGGGTATCACCAGCGTGGACGGGTGCGGCGCCGGTTCATTCGGATGACGTCGCTCGTCGAGGTGGCGTGGCAGGCCTGCGGGCACCGTTAGTACCAGTATCTGTTAGCGGCTGCATACCGCGCTTCCAGCGCGCCAGTACGCCGATCAGCACACGTACGTGATCTTAAAGGGATGAGAATGAAGAAGGATATCCACCCCGACTACCACCCGGTGGTCTTCCAGGATGCGGGCACGGGTCACAAGTTCCTGACCCGTTCCACCGCAAAGAGCCAGCGCACCGTTGAGTGGGAGGACGGCAACGAGTACCCACTCATCGTCGTCGACGTCACCAGCGAGTCGCACCCGTTCTGGACCGGTGCCCAGCGTGTCATGGATACCGCCGGTCGTGTCGAGAAGTTCCAGCGTCGCTACGGGTCCCGTGCCCGGCGCACTAAAAAGGCTTAGAGGAGGGAATAGAAAATGGCAGTTCCGAAGCGTCGTATGTCCCGTGCGAACACGCACCACCGTCGTTCTCAGTGGAAGGCCGACAATGTCGCCCTCCAGGAGGTCAAGATTGACGGCCGTGAGCACCTGATCCCGCGCCGCCTGGTCAAGGCTGCGCAGATGGGGCTGGTCGAGGTCGAGCAGTTCTGATCTGACGGTCCATCGGCTCCGGCTGATCGAGTAATAATGAAAGCCGCCCCTGTGCCTCCACGGTGCAGGGGCGGCTTTCGTTGTGTCGTAGGTGTGGGTTCTAGAGCAGGTGTGGCCCGAGAAGCGGTCGAAAACGTGATCCACGGAGGTTTCGGGCCTCATTCAGTTCTATTTCCGCATGTCACGGCCAGTCACATCTGCTGCGCAGGAGATGTTCAGCGAAACCACATCCGTTCAAGGCACAATGGGAGACATGAAGATTCTGGTTGTAGATGATGAACAGGCGGTTCGTGAATCGCTACGGCGTTCGCTTTCCTTCAACGGTTACGATGTCGTACTTGCGGAAGATGGGGAAGCTGCGCTTGACCTGATCACCAAGGAACAGCCCGATCTCGTGATTCTTGATGTGATGATGCCGAAAGTCGACGGTCTCGAGGTCTGCAGGAGCCTTCGCTCCACCGGCGATGACCGTCCCATCCTCGTCCTGACCGCCCGTGACGGTGTCTCCGACCGGGTAGCGGGTCTCGATGCCGGAGCGGATGACTATCTCCCCAAGCCCTTCGCTCTCGAGGAACTTCTTGCACGGGTGCGCTCGTTGCTGCGCCGAGCTGCTGCAGACGCCGTCAACAGCACGGGTTCTCAGGAACTCGAGTTCCTGGATCTTCGGTTGGACCCCGATACTCGTGATGTGACGAGAGGTGAGCGCCCGATCAGTTTGACCCGGACCGAGTTCGCGCTTCTCGAGCTTCTCATGAGCAATCCCCGGCGAGTTCTGTCACGCGCATCCATTCTGGAGGAGGTCTGGGGATACGACTTCCCGACGTCGGGCAATGCACTTGAGGTCTACATTGGATATCTGCGGCGTAAAACCGAGGCTGACGGTGAGCCGAGGCTGATCCACACGGTCCGAGGTGTCGGTTACGTTCTGCGGGAGACAGCTCCGTGATTCTTCGCACGCCGACGCCGGATTCCGGCCCGGCGGCAGTGGGGGACAGCTCTCCGGACCCCCTCGAGCACACACACGTCGGCTGGTCACGGCGTGCACCGCTCCGTTGGCAACTCTCGATGGTCACCGCGCTCATGGTTGCGGTGGCCGTCGGCGTGATGACCCTCGTCGCCTATTGGACGGTGTCCACCTCGCTGACCCAACATGTCGATGAAGAGCTGGAGGAAAAGGCCTCATCGCTGCTGCAGAACAGTTTCGACCCGGCTTTTGTCTACAACCCTGATGTTGAGGTTGCCACTTTCAAAACATACAACCCCGACATCAGGGTCGCCTACTATCCGCCTGGATCGGTGAAGCCGATCGGCGACAATATTCCGATTCTGGGTGAGGTGTACGTACTTCAGGGCACCCGAGAGATGTCCGTACGAAGTAGTGGCGAGGAACGAATTCTCGCTGCGCGCAACAAGATCGGTGCGACCGTAATCCTGGCCCAGGACATGCGTGGGACCCATCAACTGATCTCCTCACTCGGACTCGTTCTCCTCCTCATAGGGGGGATAGGTGTGCTCATTGCCATCGCGGCGGGCATGGTGGTGGCCACCACCGGTTTACGGCCGGTGAGTCGCCTCCGGCAGGCCGTCGACTACGTCGCGCGCACCGACGACCTGCGCCCCATCACTGTGGTCGGTAATGATGAACTGGCGCAGCTCACCCGGAGTTTCAACGGTATGCTGGCCGCGCTGTCGGCATCGAGACGTCGGCAGGCGGAGCTGGTGGCGGATGCCGGGCATGAGCTCAAGACTCCGTTGACGAGTCTGCGCACCAACATCGAACTTCTGATGATGGTGGACCGGCAGGGTGGGGCCTCGATCAGTCAGCAGGACCGTCGGGACCTTGAACGGGACGTTATTGCGCAGATCGAGGAACTGTCGACCTTGATCGGCGATCTGGTTGATCTTGCACGTGAGGATGGGCCGCAGCAGATTGTCGAGTGCGTCGATCTTGTCGAATGCATGGAAACCTCACTGGAGCGGGTTCGACGCCGCCGTCCTGATGTAACCTTCACGTTCCGTTCAACACCGTGGTTCCTCTACGGCGATCCGTTCGCACTGGGTAGAGCGACGCTCAACCTCATGGATAATGCCGCGAAATGGTCGCCGGAAGGGGGAGAGGTACGGATTGACATGGAACAGATCCGGGACGGTGTCATGGAGATCCGGTTCTCGGATTCCGGCCCCGGTATCCCGGTAGAGGACCGCCAGAAGGTCTTCGAGAGGTTCTACCGGTCCATCGCGGCCCGTAGTATGCCGGGTTCCGGACTTGGGCTCGCGATTGTCGCCCAGGTTATCGCGAGGCATGCGGGAACCATCGTTGCTGAAGAGTCTGACGATGGAGGTGCGATGATGCGGGTGACGCTTCCCGGTGTTGCAAGCGTCGAGGGAGACCGCGGTGTCTGACCGGAGACGCATGGGACATGCAGGGGGCTCACAGGTGGGGTACAGAAACAAGGACGATAATCAGATCTATGAACGATGACGAGAGTTTTGGTGGAAAACCCGTGACAGATGATGTAGACGGCTACCCGGATGATCGAACTGACGTGAAGTCCACTGGAGCGTCCCCAGGATCACAGCGATGGGGCGGCATCGACCGGCAGTCGGCCGTAGGAGACACCTCTCCGTATTCGCGGCCGTCCGATTCGTGCGAGGGTCAGCCTTATGCTGGTCACGCTGAAATTGGATGCACCACCCCCGCTCCCCGGCAGTTTCGCAGGCACCGCTCCAGGAAGAGCCGTGGCCTCGGGGTCATTCCGGTCACGGCGCTCATGCTGACGACAGCGATCCTCACCGGGACGATCACCGGGGTCGTGGTCAGCCAGAACAATCAGGCGATGATTCCCGAAGCGCCGAAGGTGAACGCGCTCAATGAACCGGCCGCACGGCGAACCAGTCTGCCTGCCGCCGGAAGTGTGGAAGAGGTCGCCGCCAGAGTACTTCCAGCGGTGGTCTCCATTGACGTCACCGGGCCGCGTAAAGCTGGTGAGGGCTCGGGATCGATTATCTCCGCCGACGGAATGATCTTGACCAACAATCATGTCGTGACCGGGGTTGGAGAGCCCTCAGAGATTAGGGTGACTCTGAACGACGGTAGGTCTTTTCCGGCGGACATCGTCGCTGCTGATGCGCAGACCGACATTGCCGTCATCAAGCTTCGGGATGCCACTGACCTGCCGGTGATGAGCTTCGGGAACTCGGATGATCTCGCGGTCGGTGAGCAGGTAATTGCTATAGGATCACCCCTCGGGCTCAGCGCCACGGTGACCACCGGCATAGTCTCTGCACTGAACCGTCCGGTGCGTGCTGGTGGTGATCGTGGCGAATCCTCACTCATCGATGCGATCCAGACCGATGCCGCGATCAATCCCGGGAATTCGGGCGGCCCGCTGGTGAATATGGAGGGACAGTTGGTGGGAATGAACTCTGTCATCGCTTCGACCGCCAGCGGTGCGGAGGCGGGATCCATCGGTCTTGGATTCGCGATTCCCGTCAACCAGGCGCGTCGCATCGCCCAGCAGCTCATCGACACTGGAGAAGTTACCCATCCACTCCTGGGGGTTCTTCTCGCATCACAGTCGCGTTACCGGGGTGCTCTCATTGAGTCGACGACTCCCGGGGGACCTGCGGAGTCAGCCGGTCTCCGTCCGGGAGAAATTGTGATCAAGGTCAATGACAGGATTATCGATAGTAATGACGCGCTGATCGCTACGATCCGGTCCCATGAATTCGGGGAGACCGTCACTCTGAAGGTTGCGGATCCGGAGAATGGAACGAGCCGTGACGTTGAAGTCACCTTGACCGGAAACTGATCCGGCAAGGCAGCAACCCCGGAAAGAAATGATCAATAGACGTCGTTGGCTCCGAGAAAGTACACTCCTAGAACATGGACAACAACCTGGCTCCCGACAACTCCGCTCTCGATGATTTTGGTGAGCCGGACCCGGAATTTCTTAAGGCGTCTGAAGGAAACCGGCCGCTTCCCGCTCCCAGGCGGGCACTCGTGGTTCTGGTAACGGACAGGACTGCCGACGACCGGGACGACACGGACAGGTTAGTCACGGAGTTGTTGCAGGAGGATCACTTCACGGTCGATGCCGTGGTGAAGGTGACCTCCACGAAGAATGACATCCGGAAGGCGATAGAGACAGCCGTCGTCGGTGGAGCCGATCTGGTTATCACCGTGGGTGGCACAGGTGTTGGTCCCAGGGACAAGGCTCCGGATGCCACGAGGGCTGTCCTCGATCAGATTCTTCCCGGTGTGGCGCAGGCGCTGCGTGCATCTGGTCTTGCGTGCGGCGCCATCGACGCAGGTACTTCTCGCGGTATAGCCGGCGTCTCGGGGTCAACCGTGATCGTGAACCTTGCTGCCTCACGCGCGGCCATCCGTGACGGTATGGCCACACTTGGTCCCTTGGTGCACCACGTCATCGATCAGCTCCAGGCGTGGTCGGTGGACTAGATAAGGTGGCTCCCTCGCAATCACCGCGACGTAGAGTGGTTCGACGTTCCACTGCACTGAATATCGACCGTTCCGTCGACCGTGCGGCGGTCACTCGTCGAATCACAGGCATCCCTGAACACGGCAGATCCGATGTGTCAGCGGACGGGGGTTTCGACGAAGCCTACTGGCGGAGTCAACGTCCGCCGCACTGGGGTTAACGTGGGCTTTCATCTGTAGAGTTTCGGCGCTGCTCTTTGAGCAGATCACGGATCTCCGTGAGCAGTTCGACTTCCACGGGGGCGGGGGTCTCTTCTTCTTCCTTGTTGGAACGCGCGGCTTGGAGCTCTTTGATCCTGTTCATCGGGGCAACGAGTACGAAATAAATCACGGCCGCGATGATGAGGAAGTTGATTGCCGCGGTGATGATAGCTCCGATGTCGATGAACGTCGCGGGGTTACCCGGGCGGAGGTGGAAGCCGAAGCCCGCGTAGTCGGTCCCACCGAAGACCGCCAGCAACGGATTGATGAGATGGTTCGAGAATGAGGTGACAATCGCGGTAAATGCGGAACCGATGACGACGGCGACCGCGAGATCGACGACGTTCCCGCGCAGGATGAAATTCTTGAAACCGTTCAGCATGAGAGTTCTAGGCTCCTCGATCGGGGAAATATATGAGTTATGTCACCATCTACGTAGAGGTATCGAAGGCAACGACAACACTCTAGCCCCGGTGACCTCCTTTCACTCTCATCCGGCCCGCGCTCCCGTCAGTACCACGGCAACTGGGGCGGTCAATGCGGCAGAGGCAACCATCCGTGCATCCTCCTCTGGCAGTGCGAGCAGCACCGTAGCCGGATCTTTGGCACGTTTGCCTGTTGGATCTCCTGCGAGCACGACGCGTGCCCCCTCTGCAATGACCCGGAAACCCCGTCTCACCCCGGTGTCAGGGGGCGTTGTGTCTTCGGCAACCAGAACCGTCACTGTGTCACCGTGTCCGAGAAACGGAATCACCGATGAATCGGAGAGTCTCAGGGGGACGAGTGTCGGTGTTCCCCGGCGTGGATCGGTATCTAGACCGTCGATCATTCGTGCAGTCAGCTCAGGGCCCACGAGTAGTGTCTCCGTGAGGATCTGCCCGGGATCGGCGGACACCACGATGATTCGCCCTACACCAGCCTCAATCTCGGTGAGTCCGCCGGGGGGAAGTAAACTCGCGGGGATCCTCCGCCGCTCCAGATCATCCCGGCCGAGTTCCGTGCCGGCTGTCACGGGGCGCGAGATCACGACTCCCCAGGGGTCGGTGCTCCGCAGGGAGGACAATGCGGTGAGGGCTGCCAGGAGAACGAGGACCAGCGCCATCACCTGACGTACCGTGCGGTGGCGCCGCCACCCCGGGGTTTTGATCGCCATGATGGTGGTTCGGAGCACGGAGGCGGATTCGGTTGACGATGAATGCAGACCGGGTCTGACAGGGAATCTCATACCCGTCAGACCATCTGGCTACCGTCAGGGTTCCCCGTGATCCCGGGTTGGCGAACAGAATCGAACCCCCTCGGGGGTGAGGACACCATCCACCGGAACATCATGCGACTCCGAAGGGATCGTGTCGAGCAATTCCCAGTGGTGGAGTACTGCGATCACGGTGCATCGGGTGTGGTCGAGGTCCGCGAGTGCGCGGTCGTAGTAGCCCGCTCCTCTACCGAGGCGTATCCCGTTCCGGGCGCAGGCCAGTGCCGGGCAAAAGATGAGAACGGTGTTTCCCGGGACTGATCCCGACCGCGGACCGGTGGGCTCGGTGATCCCGAAACGTCCGCGTCGCAGCTCCTTGACCGATGAGCACCTGCCCCAGTCCAGGTGTCCACCGGATCCGCTGACCGGGAGCCAGAGCTCGGATGTCACCGACAACAATCCCTGGACGAGAAGGTCTCCACCGGGCTCGTCGGGCATCGGGGAATAAGCGGCGACGGAATCCGGCTGATTCAGCCGTACCAGTCGCGCGGCTTCGGCGGTGAGCCGTTCGTTGAACGACCTGCGGTTGTCGGGCCGCAGTGCCTTCCGGGCAGCAAGTAGCCTGCTCCTTAGCTGATTCTTCGACTCGCCGACCTCTCCGGGTGGACTTTCCGGGAGCCGGTTAATCGTGTTCTCCATGTCCATCCACTTTAATCTCCGAATGAGGTACTCACCGGCTCCGCGTTGCCTGGTTCGCCGCGCGGTGCCGGTAGGCTCAAGGTATGAGCAAGCCGACGAAATTGCACAAACATGCGGTGAAGACGGTCGTCGTTCCCGCAGCGGGACTTGGCACCCGTTTCCTGCCAGCGACCAAGACCGTTCCCAAAGAACTGCTCCCGGTTGTTGATACCCCCGGTATCGAACTGATCGCCGAGGAAGCGGCGGAACTGGGGGCCACGCGGCTTGCAGTGATCACCGCCCCGAACAAGAAGGGGGTGCTCGCACACTTCCGGGAGCATCCCGACCTGGAGAAGGCTCTTGAAGAACGCGGTAAGGAGGAACATCTGGCGAAGGTGCGCCGGGCGCCGTCATTGATCCGTGCCGTCCCCGTTGAGCAGTGCGAACCACTGGGACTCGGTCATGCTGTCGGGCTTGCTGAGGATGTCCTGGACGGGGACGAGGATGTGGTCGCGGTGATGCTTCCCGACGATCTGGTTCTTCCCACAGGCGTGATGGAGCGCATGGCCGAGGTCCGCGCTGAACGCGGTGGCAGCGTACTCTGCGCCTTCCAGGTGGAGCCCGACCAAGTGAGCAACTACGGGGTGTTCGACATCGAGGAAATCGATGGTGGATCCCACGACGTGAAGCGGGTCCTCGGCATGGTGGAGAAGCCGATGCAGGAGGAAGCGCCCTCAACTTTCGTAGCCACCGGCAGATACCTACTGGACAGGGCGATCTTCGACGCCCTCCGAAGGATCGAGCCCGGTAAAGGTGGGGAACTACAGCTCACCGATGCGATCGAACTACTGATCACCGAGGGGCATCCCGTCCACATCGTCATCCATGAGGGACGCCGACACGATCTGGGTAACCCAGGCGGTTACATCCGCGCTTGCGTGGACTACGGTATCCACCACCCGGAGTATGGTCCTTCCCTGCGTCGATGGGTGGCCGAACTCCTCGACTCGGAGTAACCACCGACAAGTGGCACGTGGACAGCGGGAGGGTACGTGCCACCGTCCGTCCCGCCCACCGGTGGATGACGTCATGGAGAAAACCCCGCCGCATTACAATTACGGCGGAATGACGCGGTGATCGAACCCGCGTCCGTCGGGAAGGAGACGAAGCGAGTGCGTTCCGTCGAACAGCAGTTGTCCCTGGTGACCCGTGCAGCGGTTACCCCGGAGCCAGTTCGCATCGCCATCTCCGAGGCGTTGGGTCTGATGTGTGCGGAGGAAGTCCAGGCCACCCGCCCACTCCCCGGTTTCACCCAAGCCGCAATCGACGGATATGCCGTCCGTGCCGTGGACATCGGTGGGGAACGCGGAATCGGAACCCCTGAGAACCCCACAGCGATCGACCCCACCCGTCCCCAAGCGGTCGGTAACGCGCCTTCCCTACCTGTCGTGGGAGAAGTTCCGGCAGGCTCCCAACAACCGCTCAGGCTCCAACCCCGACAAGCGGTCCGCGTACACACGGGGGCACCATTGCCCACACTGGCCGATGCCGTTCTCCCGCTGGCATGGTCGGATCGCGGACACAAGAGAATGACCGCGGAACGTCCTGTGCGTTCAGGTGAATTCGTCCGGAAGATCGGTGATGACATCCGCGAAGGTGATGTCGCTGTGTCCCCGGGGAGTGTTCTCGGTCCCGCACAGATCGGTCTTCTCGCGGCAGTCGGGCGTTCGAAGGTACTGGTGTATCCCCGCCCCCGGATGTCCGTCATCTCTGCGGGGGCTGAACTCGTCGATATCGATCGCGAGCCGGGTCGGGGACAGGTCTACGACGTCAATTCTTATGCGTTGGCGGCGGCAGGCAGAGAGGCAGGTGCTGACGTCCACCGGGTGGGCATTGCCGCGGGTGAACCCCGTCGATTGCGTGAGATCATTGAGGGGCAGATGCTCCGAAGCGAGATCATCGTCATCTCCGGTGCCGTCGGTGGTGCTGGCTCCGAGAACATCCGGAAGGTTCTGTGCGAGATCGGTGACATCGACACCACCCGGGTTGCGATGCATCCGGGTTCAGTCCAGGGATTCGGCCTCCTCGGTGACGAAGGGATACCTGTGTTCCTGCTGCCCTCGAACCCGGTGTCCGCGCTCGTCATCTTCGAGACATTCATTCGACCTGTCGTACGGCTTTCGTTGGGTAAACGAAACCCGAACCGCCGGGTGGTCAAAGCTCGGGTACTGAATCGGATATCTTCACGCGAAGGGCGGCGTGGACTCATCCGTGCCCAGCTCATGCGTGACGCCGAGACCGGGGACTATCTCGTCGAGGGACTTGCCGGTGCGGGTGGCGCACCGGCGCATCTGCTCGCCGGAATGGGAGCAGCGAACGCGATGATCCGAATCCCGGAGACGGTCACCGCCATCCGCCCCGGTGACGTCGTAGATGTTCTCTTCCTCTCCCAGAACCAGTGACCCGGTCAGCCAGATAGGCTTCGGTTGTGATAGATCCACTTGGACGTGCCCTTGGACGCGCGGAACGCCGTGCCCGCCGCACCCCGCATCCCGAACATCCCGGCTGGCCCGAGGTCACGGAACGCGTCGCGCTTCCAGACGGAACCCGGGTTCGGCTACGCCCCCTCCTCCGGCGTGACGCGGGAGACTGGTCAGCTATGCGGATCGAGGATGTCGACATTCTTCGCCCTGTCGAGCCCACCGCCGATGGTCCCTGGGAACGGGAACACGACAACTCCGCGTGGTGGCGCCTCCTTCTCACTCTCCGCGACATGGCGGCGAAAGGTGTACTGGTACCGATGGTCATCGAATGCGACGGACGTTTCGCCGGGCAGCTCACACTGGGAAACATCCAGCACGGCGTCGTGTCCGATTGCTGGATCGGATACTGGGTGTCAAGCCGCTATTCGGGTCGGGGCGTCGCGACGGCAGCAGTGGCCCTCGGTACGGACCACGCCTTCAACAGGGTCGGCGTCCATAGGGTGACGGCAACCTATCTACCGTCTAATCCCGCATCCGGAAAAGTACTGTCGAACAATGGATTCCGGGAGGAAGGCTACCTTGCCCGGTGCCTCCACATCGACGGGGACTGGCGGGACCACCATCTCGTTGCGCTCACCGAAGGGGAGTTCCTCGAACCGTGTGTAGAACGTCTCACCCGACACGGGAGGATAATCAGGGCTACGACCTGACCGGTGAGAAGCTCCGGATATCCGCTCGCGGCGTGCCTACACTGTCCTTTCCGGAAGCCCGGTTAGTGTATGGAAGAAGTGGCAGGTCATTCTGTCCCGCTATTCCGTCGTACCCAAGTGGAAGGTGGGCGTACGCTCATGTTCGGAACATTCGTCATCAGTCTGACCGTCGTGGTCTGGCTGTTTGTACTCCTTCCGCTCGTTCTGCGTAACCGGCGACCGATCCGGCACGCGGGTGAAGGACTCGAAGACACCCGCATCGTGTTCTCCGGGGACGGCACACACCCGGTACCGCGACGGCGCCCCCGGCTAGGGCCTATTGATACCCGCAGTCACGGTGTGGAGCCGACTGCCACAGATCACCCGGATGTCGCTTCCGACTATGAATTACTTGAGGATCCCCGTTCCCCAGAAGGAGCCGGGGAAGTCGTTGACGCAGACATTGAGGAAACGACCGACGACACCCCTCAACCGAGCCCCGAGACCGTCAAGAGAACCAAAGACGGTGAATCCACATGGGACCGTGTCCGGGGTTACATCTCCGCACTGTTCAACCGTGATGCGGACGACTCTGATGGCGGGCAACACGACACCGAAAATGTTGACCAGCAGCCCCGGGCCGCCACCAGCGCACGACGCAGGGCCGCAGTGGCGGACATCCGTAGTCGCATGCGCCCCCGGATGCATCCATCGGAACAAGAGACGATCGAGATCCTGGAAGGCGAGGTCATCACCGAACTCACGGTGCTGCCCCGAAAGACCGACGGTTCCGACACAGTGGTCATCCCGGCCGCAGACCTCGACTACGACGACGAAGAAGTCTTCCACCACGATGATGCTTACACTGACCCGGCAGACCTCCTGCACCCTGCCGGAGACTACAGCCCTGCGGATGACATCGGTGAAGCCTACGACTACACCCACGAACCCCGGGGAACGGAATCCACCGAGAATGAGGACGACACCCCGGAACTCACCGACGAAGACATCGCCTTCGCCGCCCGTAGACGTGGACGCGGCGGATTCGACCCCGAGACCCACGACGCCTACGCCGCAGCCCGGTTCCACCGGCGTCAACGCATCCTGATCATCCTCGCGGTGCTCCTGCTCGCCGGGCTGGGGATCGGTTTCCTGTTCGGTGGGCTGTCGTGGCTCGTTCCAGCGGCAGTGGGGCTACTGCTCGGCATGTACCTTTACGCGCTGCGCACCCAGGTCATGGCGGAACAGGAGCTCCGCGCCCGCCGTATCCGCCAGATCCGCCGCGCACGCCTCGGCGTACGGAACGCCGCCGACGCCGAACTCGGAGTCCCCGCACGCCTCCGGCGCCCCGGCGCCATCGTCCTGGAGATCGACGACGAGAGCCCCGACTTCCATGAGCTTGAACTTCACGAAGGCTATGCGGGCACCGGAACGGACGAGAACACCGTCATCGATATAGCGGCCTACCACCCACGCAGGGCAGGTTGATCAGCTAACCTGGCGACACCGGTTGGGCGAGCTCACAGGTGCCGATTCCGGTGCATCGAAGCCAAATTGTGTCATCGGGCCAGTGGGCGTAACATGTCCACCAGTACCGCGTGGTCCGGTTGATCCAGGCCCCGGTTCCCTAGTGGGTCCATGAGGACGCACTGCAAGGGGCTATAGCGCAGTTGGTAGCGCGCCTCGTTCGCATCGAGGAGGTCAGGGGTTCGATTCCCCTTAGCTCCACCAAAAGAAACACAAGGTAAGCGGCACTTTCCAGACAACGGAAGGTGCCGCTTCTTTCATGCGCGTACGCTCTCCGTACGCTTCACGATTCGGTCAGTGCCCGGAGTCCCGGATCAACTTGGACATCGACACCGCAACGAGGTCTAGATCGTCGTCGAACAGATCCGCGTAGCGGTCCAGGGGCATCGAGGCCTTCGCGTGCCCGAGCATCCGCTGAACTCCTTCACATTGGCCCCGGAGGACACCGCGAGGGATGCCGCGGTATGGCGCATGTCCGTGGATCGTGACTTTCGGAAAACCACCGTCGTGACGCCCTATGAGGTCTTTGACGGCTCGTCTGGAGACGTGTTGGTGGTCTCGCGTTATGGAACACGGATCTACTGCACGGGCAGATGCCAGTTGCTATGCACAGTCTGGCGACTACTTGTTTGATGATCGTCTCGAATGTTCCCAGGTGCCGACCGGCCAAGTCTATCCTGCCATCGATAGTGATAGTAGGTAGTTCGCGTTAAGCTGCGATCATGACTGTGCAACCGGCCTCGAGTAGCCCACCGGTGGGAAGGAGGGGAGGGACGGCCGATTTCATTGTTTTGCACCAGCTCAAAAGATTTTATCGCTGGGAGTCGTCTGTTGCGCAATCTGTCCGACCTATCCGATGACCCGGTGGGGATGATCACGTTCTTTTACTTCATAGCTTGGAGATGAGCTAGGCCTGGCGAACCGCGAAAGTGTAGTTGAAACCTAACTGATTTTTCCTCGCCATTGCCCGCAGACATGACCACAAACCTGGCTTACATCCCGGAACCAGATGAGTCGCCGATGACTGTGTTGAACCGAGGTTGTTGACCGTACAGAGACGTAAAAATGTCTGCAGGGGTCGTTTGTTCGGAAGTGTTGGTGAGGCATAACCGGTTTGGCGCCCCACTGATTTGTTGAATCGCCCAGTCCGTTTTTAACGGAGTGACGGGCGCGTTTTGTGCTTGCCTGCATCGATCTCCTGAACTTTCAGTATCACTGTTCCGTCCAACCGATCCGACCCATAGTTCGTTCAACGACTACCTTGTCGGCGTGGGATGGCCTTGTCCGGGTATGAACATGCAGCTACGCTCCGGATCATCAGAATGGACGTCGATTCTCCCGTTTTGCGTCATCGTCGCAGGGAAGCCGGTGGTGCGGAGAGTTCGAACATCCGGATATTTTGATCGTCAGAGGTAGCCGTCGACGCCTAAGCTTGCTCAGCACCTGACAGCTTCGCATAGAAGAGGTGGACTAGGCGTAGCGCTGGATCTCATTGTCTTATTCTGGTATCCGCGGTAGCTGTTTTATCCTCGTGCAACGCGACCTAATCTGGCGACGTTTACCCAGGCCTGTCTGATGTCGTCGAAACGGTCCTGATGAGGCCACTTCTCCCATCATCATCAGGTGGGATCAGTTGGATCTTCAATCAGAGTATTTTACCTACAAAATAACATTCTCGTTACGTATCACCGAGGGTATCTGGCAATGTTATCTGTGGTAAGATCGTGATAGCAGTATTGACAGGGCTGGGTATGATGTTATTTGTGGACGTTCGGTCGAAAATGAAGCAGTATAGGAAGTTGGATGTCGTGACGACTGTTCGATGAAAACTTCACCCGTCACAAATTTGGTGGACGACACTTTATGCAATACCACCGCCACTCAACTACTGTAGGGTTTCTTTATGTCCATATCTATTATGGAGAATGTGTAGTTCAGATAGAGTGTGGTCGGGAATTGCTGGTTGAATAGCGTCAGTTGTTAGGTTGTTTTTGCATTATATTATGTGGGTAAAATGTATTTATAGCAGGCGATGCTGATTAAACTGTTTCTAGTATTCATTTTAGAGTCAAGTGAATCATGTGGAAAGGATTTGGGGTTGATGAGTGATAAAAATAGAATCACAAAACTTGAAGGAATAGAAGCGTACAAAGATTTTTTCCTGAATTACAAAGATCCTTGGCCTGAGCGATCGATCAAATGCATGGGTATGGAGACAGGTGAGATTGATGTTAATCGGGATGATCGTTTGAAAAATCTGTTAAAAATCGCTCACGAAACAAGGAATTTTGAGATAGAACTCTATTGGAGAAGGGCAACCTACTACTGGGGTTTCATGGTTGCAATTTTCGCTGGTCTCAAATGGGGAAGCGACGGGTCTGATGTTCTCGAGGTTCTGTTTTCATTGCTCGGAGTTCTATTTGCAGTAGGCTGGTACTGGTCAAGTTTGGGGAGTAAGTATTGGCAGGAAAATTGGGAATACCATGTCACTGTGCTTGAGGTGATTTCGGAAATTCCAATCCACTCTGTTAGAAAACTGCCAAATAAAAGAAAGTGTCTTGACCCCTTACGAGCGTACCCCTATTCGGTGTCAAAAATTAACCATTTGCTTAGTCTTTCAGTTGTTCTCTTCTGGCTATGTATATTCACATATTCAGTATCCTCATTGTTTGATGGTTTTGCGTTTCGAAATGCTTTCACGGTGGCCTCGATTATAGTTGTTGTTTTCCTGTTGTATGGTATGCGGGCAATGGTTCGGTCTGAAGTGGTTAAAATTGAATGGAAGGATATGGGAGGCTCTAGGTCAGGGGTTGAGGAAGTATTAAGATTCAGTGTTGGCTATGAGGCTGGCTCTTCCGAAAAAGGGGCATTTGTTCAGGAATCTGGTAAAGAATAAGGTGTATTTCGAGTCGTAGATGAAACTACTCTCTGCATGTTTAAATTGTGCGGATTTTTATGGTTTGTTAACTAGTTTTTCTGGAGTCGTAAACCGGTATTTTGGTGCTTTTTGCGTGGGCCCGTTAATTGGCCATCTTAGTTTTCAAATGATGGGGTTAGTGAAGCGAGGCTATCGTTCAGCGCCTTGAGGGGCCTTGGCTGGTATTCTTTAATGGGATGTACTGAGTTCTGGAATGATTCATCCGATGTCGGTGAAATTATCTTTGGCGTTCGATATTGATTTTCTGTAACTCGTTTAAGTTGCTGGTTCAATTCCGAGATTTCGGTCGGATCTTTGCAGTTACCCGATATAGGGTCCGATGTACTCCTCTGGTCTGGTAGCAGCTCCGGAATGGGGACAATGATCGGCTTGTGCAGGCGGCGTCGATCGTATTGTGCCCAGATGTCTCCGCCTAGAGGCGATCATGTGTTCCCGCTACTCCCGTCGTATCGTACGAACCCGGTATCTCCGTGAGCTGTACGACCAACGGCGGTGTCCCGATGGTGATTCCGTTCTCGGCGAAGGAGCCCAGGACATGCTCGATCACCGCGTCTTGGGCTTCTTTGGTGTCGAGTTGTCGGGCGCTGGTCCAGAATCTCAGGTCCAGTTGTATTGTTCCGGTGCTGTCTACCTGTGAGAACAGCGCCTGGGCCGGTGGATCGGAGAGCACGCTGGGCAGTTCGCGGATGGCATTCAGCGCGACCTCTCGGGCTGCGGTGAGATCGGTGCCGAGGGTGAGATTGAAGGCGACGGTGGAGCGGACGTACTCGAAGCCCGTCTGCACGGTGACGATCTCGGAGTGCAGTGCGGAGTTTGGGATGAGGACCAATCGGCCGTCAAAGGTGCGGATCGCGGTGTGGGACAACTGCATCTCCACTACTGTTCCCGCGTGATCCTTCAGCGATATCTGGTCGCCGACGCGGAATCGGTCACGGGCGAGGATGACCATTCCGGCGAACATGTTGCCCAGCACCGTCTGGAAGGCGATACCGATCGCCAGGGAGAAGAGTCCGATTCCGCCGAGGATATCGACGGGTTTGACGCTGGGGAAGACGATGGTGAGGGCCGCGCCGAGGGAGATGACGATCACTGCTGCCTGGACCAGGCCTGCGAACACCCGGCGGGAGGAGTCGCTGCGGCCCCGCCAGTGCAGGAATCGGGAGGTCGCCCAGTTCATGACTCGGGAGAATACATAGCCGCACAGTGTCACGGTGAGTCCGAGCAGTGCCGCTTGCCAGGTGATCGGTGGTAGTTCGAGCATCTGTCAGCGGTTCCTTCGCGTTGTCGGACGGTCGGGGGTAAGGATATTCCCGTTGATGTTCAGGGTAACGGGATGTCTCGCGCCATCGCCAGGGAGCAGGAAGGGGGAGCTGCAGGGTCGGTGAATCGTCCGGTTTCCCGGCGATGCCCCGACTGATGCAAGCCTGGCAGTGATAGGTTCGGTGGAAACGAGACCGTTCCGTTACCCGTCGACAGAGGGCGGCGGCGATCACTCCGGTCGCGCGACGGACGAACCCAGGCAAGGAACCCACATGGACATTCTCATCACCGGCGGTGCAGGCTTCATCGGATCGACGGTCGGCTCCGCGTTGATGGAGCTCGGCCACAACGTCATCGTGCTGGACAACTTCTCCACCGGTCGGCGGGAGTTCGTCACGGATCGCACCGTGTACGAGGGGGATATCGCGGATCGGTCCGTGGTGGACCGGATCTTCACCGAACATCCGGATATCGCGGTAACGATCCACTGTGCGGCGTCGATCGTCGTTCCCGAGTCCGTTGCGGAGCCGATCAGGTACTACCGCAACAACGTCGAGGGCACACTCGAACTCGTTGATGCGTTGCTCGCCAATGGCTGTCAGCGGATCATCTTCTCGTCGTCGGCGTCGATCTACGCGGTTCGGGGGGACTTCGCGGTGGACGAGGACTGCGACATCTCACCGACGAGCCCCTATGCACGCACGAAAGCCCACGTCGAGGGCATGCTGCGGGACATCGCGCACGGCACGGACCTGAAGGTTCTGTCCCTGCGCTACTTCAACCCGATTGGGGCCGACCCGAAGATGCGTACCGGGCTCCAGTTGGAGTTCCCGTCGCACGCCATGGGCAAGATGATCGAGGCGAAGAACGCGGGTAAGCCGTTCACCGTGACCGGTGTCGAGTGGCCCACCCGGGACGGGTCCGGTATCCGTGACTACATCCACGTCTGGGACCTCGCTCAGGCGCACTGTCGGGCTGTGGAGCGCTTCGATGACGTGGTCCCGGGCACGGATGCTGAGAGCTCCTACCGGGTGATCAACCTGGGTACCGGCGACGGAACCACCGTGTTCGAGCTGGCCGACGCCTTCTCCCGGGTCTCCGGTGAGAAGCTAGAGATTGTGACCGGTCCGCCGCGCCCGGGCGACGTCGCGGGTGCATTCACCCGGTCCAGTCGGGCGAAGTATGAACTGGGCTGGGTGGCTGAGTATTCCCTTGATGAGGGGATCGCGGATACCTTGAGGTGGTTCGAGGTCCGGGGAACCGTTCTCGACGAGTTCTAGGCCACGCGCCGCGCGTGTGCGGGGAGTGTCACATCGGTGGGGATGCCACCGGGTAGTCTGTCCTCATGGATAAACCGGTTGTCAGGGACGGCATGTTACTGGTGTTTCGGTTGGTCCTCGGGCTGGTGTTCATCATCCATGGCTGGGACAAGGTTTATTTGACGGGCATCACCGAGACCACCGGGCGGTTCAGCGCGGCTGGGGTGCCACAGCCTAAGATTTCGGCGTGGATCGCTGCGGTCGCGGAGCTGGCGGGTGGGGGCATGCTGGTTGTGGGATTACTGGCGACGCTCGCTGCCGGTGGTCTGGCGCTTCTGATGGCGTGTGCCTTCTACTTTGTGCATCTCGGGTCGGAGATGTTCGTCGCCGACGGTGGCTATGAGTATGTTGTCGTGCTTATCGTTGCGCTTCTCATGGTGGTCGTGTTCGGGCCGGGGCGCGCGAGCATCGACGGGGTTCTGGGTAAATGATCGACTGTGTGGAGATTCAGCGGGCGTTGTCTTCGCGGTTGGATGGGGAATCAGCCGGGATCGATGACGAGGTCGTGGATGCCCACGTGGCTGCGTGTGGGGAATGCCGGGCGTTTCTGAATTCTGCGGCGGCGCTGAATCGACATCTGAAATTGGCTGCGGCAACTGGCTCAGATCCGATGGTTCCTCCTGATCTGTCGGCGTCCATTTTGGCGGGGATTGAACCCGAGATGCGGCGACGGGCCGCGGCTCGGGAATTCGGGTTGGTCGTGTCGAGGCTGATCCTGGTGCTTCTTGGTGTGGCATATGTGGTTTGGGCGATCGTGTTGTTGAGTTCGTCCGCGTCAGTGGCTGCGGTGCCGGTGGATCCGTTGACGGATGCGACGGTGGTGGCGGGTCTGCTCGTCGATGCCGCGGCGGTGCGGCTCTCGCTTGCCTTCGGTCTGTTCTTCGCGGCATGGAGGCCGCAGAGCGTTTCGGGGATGCTACCCGTTTACGGGGCGCTCTGGGCGTTTAGTTTCGGTTTTGCTGCCAGGGATGTAGTGCTCGGGTACGCCAGTACGTCGGATATTTTCGGGCTGGTGCTGCTGCTGGTCTCCGCTCTGGTTCTGTTGTGGACGTGGTTGTCTGGTTTCGGTCTGGTGGCGATGGGGCGGGCGTGGCGTGCGGCCACTGCACAACCTGATTAGGGGTGTCCTGCTGGCTGTGTGCCGGGCGGATGGCCGTGGCAGACTTGGGGTGACAGGGTCGACGTTCTTCCGTGATGCCCGTCGACCTGAACCGATCTCCAGGAGTTGAATTCGCATGAGCTTCGCCGATCACGCCATCATCTGGCACGTCTATCCGCTGGGTTTCACCGCGGCCCCGGTGCGTCCCTCGGGCCCGGGGGAGCGTGAACTCACGCATCGATTGCCTGCCTTGGTCAACTGGCTGGATTATGCGGTCGGTCTGGGATTCAATGTGGTTCAACTCGGCCCGGTCTTCGATTCGACGTCGCACGGATATGACACCCTCGATTTTCACCGAATTGACCCCAGGCTTGGTGACGACGGGGACTTCGACGGTTTTATCGATGCTGCGTCTGAACGTGGGGTGAAGGTTCTTCTCGACGGTGTGTTCAATCATGTCAGCAGTGACCATCCTCTGGTTCGGCGGGCGCTGTCCGAGGGGCCGGAGGGGGAGTACGCGGGAATGTTCCGGATCTCCTTTGACGGTGAGACGGCGCGTCCGGAGACATTCGAGGGGCATGATGGGCTCGTGGAGTTCAACCATGATGATCCGCGCGTGGCGGATCTGGTCGCCGAGGTGATGCTTCACTGGTTGCGTCGGGGTGTCGCAGGGTGGCGTCTGGATGCCGTGTACGCGGTACCCCCGGAATTCTGGAGGTCCGTCCTTCCACGTGTGCGTGAGGAATTCCCGGAGGCGTATATCTACGGGGAGATGATTCACGGTGATTACGCGGACTACGTCGAACGCTCAGGGGTGGACTCCGTCACCGCCTATGAGTTGTGGAAGGCGACGTGGAGCTCCCTGAAGGACGACAATTTCTTCGAGCTTGAGTGGTGCCTGCGCCGCCACAATGAGTTGCTGGGGACGTTCACTCCCTACACGTTCGTCGGCAACCATGATGTGACTCGTGTCGCCACGAAGATCGGCCCGCGGAAGGCGGCTGTCGCTGCTGCGGTCCTCTTCACGGTTGGTGGTGTTCCGGCTGTCTACTACGGGGATGAGTTCGGGATGGAAGGGGAGAAGTACGAACGTGTCGGTGGTGATGACGAGGTTCGCCCAGCCTTCCCGGGATCACCCGCTGAATTGGGGGAACAGGGCGAGTGGTTGCGTCGGATCCACCATGATCTGATCTCTGTGCGACGTAACCACCCGTGGCTGGTTCACGCCCGGGTGGAGACGGTGGACCTGGCGAATACCGCGTACACGTTTGATTGTGTGGGCAGAGACGGTGAGCGCCTCCGGGTCGCTCTGTCCACGGATCCCGTCACGGAGGTGCGGATCACCCGCGAGGGCGAGGAGATCTACCGTTTCGACGTGTGAGGTTCCCGGGTATGTGTCCTGTTATTTCCAACTGCGCAGCCACATCATTGATTCAAAGTGCTCGTCGGTGATGCGGAAGCCGTAGAGGATTGGTAGGAAGTAGAGGAACAGTGCCACGGTGAGAGCTAGGTAGACGATTACCCCGAACCCGCCCCAGGTGAGCTTCGGGAGAATCCTCGCCTGGGGAACTCGGGAACTGATGTGCCCCCCGGTGCGAGAAATCTGAACCAGCGTGATCGCCAGAAGGACAATGGTGAAGGGCACCATCGCGGTGGCGTAGAAGAAGTACATCTGGCGATCGTAAGTGATGATCCACGGGAGCCAGCTCGCGATGAATCCTGTCACCGGTACCGCGAAGCGAAGGTCGCTGCGGATGATCAGACACCACAGCCCCCAAAGGACGACGGGAACGGTCAACCACCAGACGGCGGGGTTGCCGAAGAGCATGATCATCCGTCGACAGGTGTCCTCACCGCAGGGCAACCCGGTCGATGAGTAGTAGAGGATCGGCCGGGTCGCGGCCAACCAGGACCAGGGTTTCGAGTCCCAAGGATGGCTGTGTCCGCTCGAACTGGTTAACGAAGCATGGAACTGGAGGACCTGCTGATGGTAATAGACCCAGCCTGCGAGCGCGTCGGGGAGTCTGGACAGCAGAGAATCCGGGTTGATGTCCCCATTGGTGGCGGAGTGCCGGTATACACCGGTTTCTGAGGCGAACCAGGCACGCCAGCTCCACGCGTAGACAAGGACGGGGAGGAAGACGAGAGAAGCGAAGGCAGGGAATGCGTCGCGGACGAGCATGCCCGTGAACGGTTTGGCTATGCGATAGTGGTGCCGTAACCAGATGTCCAGGCAGACGGTGAGAATGCCGAAAAAGGCGATGTAGTACAAACCCGACCATTTGATCGAGAGCGCCAGTCCGAGCATGAGTCCACAGCCGAACCTCCACCACCGGTAGCCGACGGAGGGGCCGAACACGGATCCTCCCGGTATCAGCTTCCCCTCGCTCCAGGCGCGGTGGTATCTATCCCGGACCTGCGTGAAATCCCTGGCGATGCAATAGGCGGCGGCTGTGATAAAGAATGCCTGGAAGATATCCAGCATGCCGAATCGAGAAGAGATCAGGAGAACACCCTCGACGAGCGCCAGGAGACCGGCGACGGCTGTCGCGGACGGTGAACCGGTGAGTCGACGGGTGAGTGCCATGATGAGAAGTATTGTCCCGACACCAAACACCGCAGTGCTGAGACGCCAGCCTGTAGGTGTGTATCCGAAGAGCATCTCGCCATAGGCGATTAGCTGTTTCGCCAGAGGTGGGTGTACGACGAGTCCGAAACCGGGGTTGGCTTCGATGCCACCGGTGAGTGGATCTGTTGCTGATCGGACCATCTCCCATGCCTGGGGGACGTAGTGTTTCTCGTCGAAGACAGGGGTTCCGTTCCCCGTGGCGAAGGGGAGCCTGAAGAAACGGGTGATCGCCGCGAGGGCGCCGATGACCAGGAACACACAGGTATCCGTGCGGGTCCAGGGATGGGACAGGGGACCGATAGGTGGAGGGGGTTGAAAACGTTGTTCCGGGGTGGTCTCCGGTTGCATCAAGGACTGATTTGTCGCGGGAGTAGGGGGCATGTCTGCGATCACCCGTCCAAGTGTATTGGCCCGGGTGCGGGTGTGGGATGGTTGGCTACTTGCTCTCTCATTTCATGGTGTCCGGGGCTGTCGTGTGGGGTACTGCGGGTGGGATGTGGGACACTGGCCCCATGCAGTCCGAATCTCGTCAGTTACCGGTGGGCGTGATCGTCGCCGCAACCCCGTTGGGCAATGTCTCGGACGCTTCCCCGCGTCTCGCGGCGGCCCTCGAGTTTGCGGATGTGATTGCGGCTGAGGATACCCGAAGAACTCTGATGCTTGCCGCCGCGCTCGGTGTCAGGCCGCGGGGAAAAATCATCTCCAACTTCGACCACAACGAGGCGGGGCGAGTAGAGCAGTTACTTGAGTTCGCCCGTACAGGCACCGTCGTGATTGTCAGTGACGCAGGGATGCCGAGCGTTTCGGACCCCGGTTTTCTGCTCATTGACAGGGCGCATGAAGTCGGTATATCGGTGACCTGTTTCCCGGGGCCGTCGGCTGTGCCCACGGCCCTTGCGTTGTCTGGGCTCCCCGTTGGTAGGTTCTGTTTCGATGGGTTCGCACCACGGAAACATGGGGCGCGGGTTTCCTGGCTGGAGGAACTACGGAACGAACGTCGGGCGGTGTGTTTCTTTGAGTCTCCGCACCGGTTGGCCCAGACGCTGGCGGATGCTGCGGATGTACTCGGTGGTGACCGCCGTGCGGCGGTGTGCCGGGAACTGACCAAAACATATGAAGAGGTCAGGAGAGGGCGACTCGCTGACCTTGCGGAATGGGCGGAAGGGGGCGTTAGGGGGGAAATATCCGTGGTTATTGAAGGTGCACGACCTGACACTCGGGATGTTGCTGATCTCGTGGTGGAGGCTGCTCGGCGGGCATCTGGCGGGGAGCGTCTGAAGGCTGTGTGCGCGGACCTTGCCGCAGCGCATGGCGTCTCCAAGAAGCAGATCTACGACGGTGCTATTCGAATCCGTGACTAAAATGTTGCACAGTTGTTATCAGAACCGGTTGGAAGCTACTCTGGTCAGCGACAATGGGGGGTTCGCTAAGGGCGTAAGTGCGCTATAAATTCCTTAAGTTCGCGATAAAAAATGCTGGTCATTTGATTAATCACCGGTTTGGCACCATGTTGGAAGCATGACCAACTCTGACCCGAATGAACAAGACGCGCACCATACCCATCAGCGCGGACCGAAGGACGGTCTGACTGAACCCGAGCCCCGTTCCGCGACGCAGACCCTGGCGTCGATGCTGGAATCTCCGGCTCCGCTCCACCATGACGATGACACTGACGCCATTGTCTCTGAAGCCGATGCGGAGTTCCACAGACTTTGCTGGCCCGTAATCCTCCCCGCGATGGCGATCGTCATTGCGGTTGTCGCATGGGGCCTCATCAGTCCCCTGGGGTTCTCCGACTTCGCCTCGGAAACGCTCGCGGTCGTGGTGAATAACTTTGGCTGGGCTTTCGCACTGTTCGGAACAGTGTTCGTAGCATTCATCGTGTTCATCGCCTTCACCAAGTTTGGCCAGATCAAGCTTGGGCGGGACAATGAGGCCCCGGAGTTCTCCACGACGAGCTGGATTGCGATGATGTTCGCGGCGGGTATGGGCATCGGTCTGATGTTCTACGGAACTGCAGAGCCCCTTGGTCACTACCGCTCCGGTGTTCCCGGGCATAGTGAACGGGAGGTTGGTACCGCTTTCGCCACAACCCTCTTCCACTGGACTCTGCACCCGTGGTCCGTCTACGCCATCGTGGGACTGGGTATCGCCTACTCGACCTTCCGCGTCGGGCGCAAGCAATTGCTCAGTTCAGCTTTCACCCCGCTGATCGGGGTCAAGGGTGCCGAAGGTGTACCAGGTAAAATCATCGATATTCTCGCCATTATCGCGACAGTTTTCGGTACGGCTGCATCACTCGGTATTGGTGCCGTCCAGATCTCCGCAGGGCTGGACAAGACCGGCCTGATTCCGGATGCCTCCGACTCCACGATCCTCATGATTGTGCTCGTGTTGACCCTGGCTTTCGTTATCTCCGCGATGTCCGGTGTGGGCAAGGGTATCCAGTACATTTCAAACGTCAACATGGTTCTGGCGGGTTGCCTCGCCCTGTTCGTCTTCATCCTAGGTCCGACGGTCCACATCCTGAACATGGTCCCGACTGCGGTGGGCAACTATATGCTCGCATTCTTCGAGATGGCAGCCCGAACCGCCGATTCCGCTGATGGCACCGCCGGCGAATGGCTCTCCGGCTGGACAATCTTTTATTGGGCGTGGTGGATCTCCTGGAGTCCTTTCGTCGGCATGTTCCTGGCGCGTATTTCCCGCGGTCGTACCATTCGTGAATTCGTCATCGGCGTTATTGCCGTTCCTGCGGCTGTATCCGTCCTCTGGTTCTGCATCTTCGGTGGCACCGGGATACACCTCGAACAGATCGGTGAATCCATCTATGGCGATGGTGATGCGAAGCGTCAGTTGTTCGATCTCCTCTACACCCTTCCCGGTGGGTCGATCGCGGCATTCATCGCGATGCTGCTGCTCGCCACTTTCTTCATCACCTCGGCGGATTCTGCCTCCACCGTAATGGGCTCGATGAGCCAGAATGGTCGTCTCGAGGCTAATCGTTTCGTCACCGCCGGATGGGGTGTTGGAACTGCGGCCATTGGTCTTACCCTTCTGCTGAGCGGTGGCGCGGATGTCCTGGGTAATCTGCAGAACGTGACCATCATTGTGGCCAGTCCGTTCCTGGTGGTCATCTTTGTGCTGATGTTCGCTATCGTGAAGGATCTGCGTAACGATCAGCTCTATTTGGACCACAAGGCGCAGCGCGAGTTCGCTATGAACCTGGCTCGTGAAGCTCGGATCCATGCTGAGCACCAGAAGCGTGAGGCTAAGAGAGCAGCCAGAGCATCGAAAAGCCCCAAGATCAAAAACGTTGCTAAGGCAATGAAGAAGGTAAATAAGAAGTAGCAGTACCGAGTTTCACTCGCGAGGCCCCGCCGACGGAACATCCGCCGACGGGGTTTTGTGATGGCGTGGGGACCCGGCGTCGGCACTGGAGCAGTCGATAAATTAGGCTTGTCGACATGACGAAGTCTGTGCTCACTGCTGTTGCCTGGCCTTACGCCAACGGCCCTCGCCACATCGGACACGTGGCGGGGTTCGGCGTTCCTTCCGACGTGTTCGCCCGTTTCCAGCGAATGTCGGGTTCTGATGTGCTGATGATCTCAGGAACAGATGAGCACGGCACTCCACTGCTCGTCCAGGCGGAGAAGGAAGGCGTCAGTGTGCAGGAGCTCGCTGACAGATACAACCGTCAGATTGTCGAGGATCTTGCTGGTCTGGGCCTCTCCTACGACCTGTTCACCCGGACTACGACCCGTAACCACTATGCCGTCGTCCAAGAACTGTTCCGGGGACTCCACGACAACGGGTACATGATCGCGGAAACCACCATGGGGGCGATCAGTCCGTCCACGGGGCGGACATTGCCCGACCGCTACATCGAAGGTACCTGTCCACTCTGTGGTGCTGCAGGGGCACGGGGAGATCAGTGCGACGCCTGCGGTAATCAACTTGACCCGGCTGATCTCATCGATCCGGTGAGCAAGATCAACGGTGAAACCCCTGAGTTTGTCGAGACTGAACACTTCCTCCTCGACCTCCCAGCACTCGCCGGAGCATTGGAAGAATGGTTGAAGGGGCGTACTGATTGGCGCCCGAACGTCCTGAAGTTCTCGTTGAATCTGCTGGCTGATCTTCGGCCGCGTGCGATGACCCGAGATATCGATTGGGGTGTCCCGGTTCCCATCGAGGGTTGGTCCGAAAACAGCGCGAAAAAACTGTATGTCTGGTTCGACGCTGTTGTGGGCTATCTCTCATCGTCCATTGAGTGGGCCTGGCGTACCGGCCAGCCGGAGGCTTGGCGGAAGTTCTGGACCGACCCGGATGCTCTGTCCTATTACTTCATGGGCAAGGACAACATCACGTTCCACTCCCAGATCTGGCCCGGTGAGCTCCTCGGATACCGGGGCCTCGGTGCCAGGGGAGGAGAAGAAGGCGAGTTTGGTGCGCTTCAACTCCCCACGGAGGTTGTGTCCTCCGAGTACCTCACGATGTCAGGATCGAAGTTTTCATCCTCCAAGGGCGTGGTCATTTACGTGAAGGACTTCCTGAAGGAGTTCGGCCCCGACCCGTTGCGCTACTTCATCGCAGTTGCGGGCCCTGAGAACACCGACACTGACTTCACCTGGGACGAGTTCGTCCGTCGGGTGAACAATGAGCTGGCTAATGGCTGGGGCAATCTGGTCAACAGGACGGTGTCGATGGCACACAAGAATTTCGGTGAGGTTCCGGTACCCGGGGAGCTGACTGACTCCGACCGCCGGATTCTCACCCTGTCGGCTGATGCTTTTGATGTCGTGGGAGCTGCACTCGGGCAGTCGAAGTTCAAGGCCGGGATCACCCATGCGATGCACGTGGTGGGAGAGGCGAACGCCTATATTGCGGAGCAGGAACCCTGGAAGCTGGCCAAGGATGAGTCGCAGAGCGAGCGGCTGGCCACCGTGCTGCACACCGCCCTGCAGGTGGTCAGTGACTGCAACACACTGCTCACCCCGTATCTTCCACATACGGCACAGAAGGTGCACGAGACTCTGGGACGCGACGGAATCTGGGCGGCGATGCCTGAGATTCACGACGTTACGGATGACATGCCCGTCGAGCCGGTCGGTGTTGGGGTTCCTGATAAGGGGCGCAGTTATCCCGTCATCATGGGAGATTATGTCAATCAACAGGCACGTTGGGAGCGCATCGACGTTGTGCCCGGGACTGTACTCGCCAAACCGAAACCGCTCGTCGCCAAGCTCGATCCCGAGCTCGGCGAGACGGGCCCTGAGTGGGCTCCGGTGCACTGAGGGGTTGAACCGGCGCCACGTTCCCCCTTTCCATGGTCACCCGTTACATCGACTCCGGTACTCTCAGGTAATTAGTTGTTCGTGCACGTAGCCTAGGGTTTCCGGAGTCCATTGGGGGCTCGCTCTCGGCGACGGCCTATTACCCCGGGAGCTGGCAGCAGTGTTCTATCCTCATGGTTCAGGTCGGTCCCATGCCGGTGTGAAGCCGTGGAATGTTATTCTCCGGACCCTCGCTGCGGTGTTTCTTCTCGGTGTCGTCGCCTGCCGGGTTCCGGGGTTTTCCGGTGGCACAGGAGCCGACTCGGATGGGGATATTTCCGGGACGGATACGCACACCATCAGTTCCCCGTACCTGTCGCGGGTCACATTTCCCACGACTCCCGTCGCTGAATGGCACGCCCCCTCCCTATCGATGAGAGCATCCGGAGCACCTGGATCAAACCCCATAGCAAGGGCTCCGCTCTACGTCGAGCGGGGCGTGGCGGTGCTCGACTCCGACGGCGATGGTGTAGTCGCGTACGACACCGGTACAGGTACCGAGATGTGGAGGGACGATGAACTGGGGTGTTTTCCGGATTTCGCGCATTCCGGACAGCTTGTGTGTAGGTCCGCCGGTACGGGAGCCCGTTTGATTGATGCGGTCACCGGTGGCGGAGAGGAGCTCGTAGGGAATCCGGTGGCGACGGGCATCATGCGGAGGCTCGTGGGTGGTTTCGTCTACCGTGGCGCGGTGTACCTCCATGGTTACCCCGATGGAGGTGACGGTTATCTGCTGGCCAGAAGGGACATCAAAGGTACCGATTGGTCGATCAAAACGATCGCCACATCCCAGATGTGCCCGATCCTCGGTGATCCGGTGCCCTCCGCGACATTCAACGGTTCGATTGGGCTAGACACCGGCAGTGCGGGAACCTTCGTGTTCGATCCGGACACCCTCGAGATCCTCACCATGGGCGCCACATTCTCTGCGGTCCCAGGGCCGGACGGGCCGTTGTTCTCCCAGCCCTGCACGAACCCCGCCCCCGGTGCCAGCGGCGGCCCCGCCGGAGGGGGAACGCTGACTGCCATAAACGGGACAATCATCGGTGACTACGAGTCGGTAATTCTACCGTCCTGGCAGGTGAGCACGACACCACGGGGCATCGCCATCGCCGGTGGAGATCTGGTGGACCTCGACAACGGTGACGTCATCGTCGATCTGATTCTGTGGGCGGCGACTTCCTTCTCTAGTGTGCGTAGTCTCGTCGTGGTGGGGGACACCGCTGTGTTCACCGCGTCGGGGGGCCGTATCGGTATTGACATTGCAACCAGGGATGTCCTCTGGAGCGGGCCTGTTGAGGATCCCGGGGAGCCGGTGGGAACAGACGGCCAGCGACTGTTTACTACCACCGGTCAGGCGGTCGACCTCGCAACGGGTGATGTGGTGTGGACACTATCCGTCACTGGAGCCGGTGGCGGAGTCGCTACGGCACCAGACGGTCTCATTGTGAGTGACCGGGCCGGTGTGAATTTCTACCGTGCGACGGGAGATCTCGTCACTTCGCTCCCCGGGCAGGAGAACATCACCGTCGCCGGGGTGGGGGATTCCGATACTGGATCGTCGGTGGATGTGTCCCGCAGTGACCCACATGCACTCACCGCGTGTGGACGAGTCCCCGAACTGCGTGCCGATGTTCTGTCGCTGGACTCGGGGATCCTCTCCGCTGACATGTTTGTCAAACCCGCCTGCCCGGAGGGAGATGTACTCCACGGTCGGGATTTCGTTCTTCGGTTGAGAACCCAGAGCGGGATCACCGTTGCGAGTGGGGTGTTCGACCTGTCGGCGTCGCCCATCGTCATTCCGCCTGGGGGACGGACTGTGACATTCAGCTTCCCAGAGGGCAGCTATTGGATCGCCCCGGGAAGTCTCGCGGGGGATAAGGCCGCATCTCCGGGTACGGTGTCGGGGACGCTTGAACTGTCCGGTGGACTCATCCTCGTCGAGTGTGAACGTGGTGAGAAACAAGGGCGGGATGACGGTGAGTGGTCCGGGGACTCACGAATCGACGATGAACCAGCGGTTGAGATCGCTCGAAGTAGCGGACTAGGGCCAGAGGAGGCATCATCCACCGCGTGCGGGGCACTGGAGGAGATCCGGCGGCGTGACCGCCCCATCGTCGCCGATGAACTCGCCGGTCTCTGGCAACCCCAGTTGGCGTCCATGCAACCAGGTACGGGTGGGCACGACTGTGACTCCATCCTTCGTACGCACTTGAAGTTCCGGGATAGGTACCCCACGTCACGGCTGGTGTGGAGTGGTGACTGGCGGAACTATGACCGTAAGGAATGGTGGGTCACACTGTCCGGTGTGGGGTTCCCGACCGCTGACGGGGCCCTACAGTGGTGCCGGAACGAGGGGTGGGGTCCGAACGACTGCTATGCGCGACTTGTGTCGAATGATGTCGGCCCCGAAGGGACCACGCGCTACCAGTAGTCGTGGAAACATGAGCCGTCCCTCGACGCTGTACAGATGGGCTACCGTGGAGGTCATGCGTACTAGATCAGATATTTCCAGTTGGCTCACGGACATGGACGGCGTCCTCGTTCATGAGAACAAGGCACTCCCCGGTGCCCAGAATCTCATCGAGACCTGGAAGAAGGATGAAACGCCGTTCCTGGTACTCACAAATAATTCCATCTACACGCCGCGTGATCTGGCCGCCCGACTCCAGGATTCGGGGCTTGATGTACCCGAGGAGCGGATCTGGACCTCCGCTCTTGCTACGGCGACGTTCCTGAAGGAGCAGGCCCGTGGTGGTACCGCGTACGTGATTGGTGAGGCGGGTATCATCACGGCGCTGCATGAAGCCGGATTCGTGTTGACGGATAGGGAGCCCGACTTCGTGGTGGTGGGGGAGACCCGAAACTACTCGTTTGAGGCAATCACCAAGGCGATCCGCCTCATCGACGAGGGGGCCAGGTTCATCGCGACGAATCCAGATGCCACAGGGCCGAGTGCGGAGGGGATACTCCCCGCGACGGGAGCCATCACTGCGCTGATCACGAAGGCAACCAGGAAGGAACCATATGTGGTCGGGAAACCCAATCCGATGATGTTCCGGTCGGCGTTGAACAAGATCGGTGCGCACAGTGAACACACCGGTATGATCGGAGACCGGATGGACACAGATATCGTCGCGGGCATGGAGGCCGGGTTGTACACCGTCCTGGTGCTCTCGGGGATTTCCTCAAAAGAATCGATCCGTGAGTTCCCGTTCCAGTCCAATGAGATTCTTGATGGCGTCAACCAGCTTCTGCAACCTATGAAGGAATCCGCGAAGAAAAACTGAGCCGGTGCGGTCCGGTTCAGTTGCCTAATTGGAGTTCCAGTCCCCGGATCGCGAATTCGGTTTTGCGTTGCAGCCAGTTGTAGTCCCACAGATCTTCCCGGATCGGGAAGTGCTGCCTGTCCTCGCTACGGACGGAGCCGAGACGCTGCCTGGCCAACTCGAATCCGTCACCGTCGCGTAGTGACTGGGTGACCATACTTGCGACGAGCACATTGTCTCCGAGCATGTCAACGATGAAGTGCATGTCATCATCCCCGCCGGGAAAACCGCCGTGGACTAGTCCCCGGGTCAGGTCGTCCAGGTAGTCCTGGATGGCGAAGTGTGACCCGGGGAAGGTTAACAGCGATTGTGCGATACCGGGGTAGGCCCTGCACATTCTCCAGATTGCGTCCGTGTATTCGCGCAACTGGTTCTGCCAGCTCGACGTGGGATCCGGCAGATCTAGCTCTTCAGTGGCGCGGCGGAAACAATGCATGAGCAGGTCATCGCGGGAGTCGACGACCCGGTAGAGGCTGGGGGCTGCAACCCCAAGGATCTTGGCCACACCGGTGAGTGTGAAACGGTCGATTCCCTGCGCGATGGCGGCGTCCACCGCCTGATCGAGAGTGAACACAGGTTTGGGGCCAGTCTTCCGGCGCGGGGGCTGACATGGTTCCATGGGGCAAAGGCTATCAGGATTGTGTCAGACGCCACCCTGCCGCAGCTTCGCGACGCCTGCAGAAACGCCTGTAGGGTCCTTCCCCGGAGATGAGCTCCGCATGGGTTCCCTTCTGTACGGCGCGCCCTTCGTCATCCAGAACGATGATCTGGTCAGCGGCCCTGACGGTGTCCAGCTTGTGGGCGATCGCGATGACGGTGGAATGTCTGGCCAGCTCCGCGACGGATGCGACGATGTTGGCCTCGTTCTCCGCGTCGAGGGCGGCGGTCGCCTCATCGAGGAGCACGATCGGTGCCTTCTTCAGCAGCGCCCGGGCGACGGACACTCGTTGGCGTTCACCCCCGGACAGCGAACGGCCTCCCTCACCGACTTTCGCGTCCCACCCGAGACGGTCTGCGATGGCGTCGACACCGGCCATGCGTCCGGCTTCACGCACCTCCTCGTCCGTGGCGTCAGGTCGGCCGATCCGGATGTTGGCCTCGAGTGTGTCGTCGAAGAGATAGACGTCCTGGAATACCATCGACACCTGCTTCATCAACTGTTCTGTGGACTGGTCACGTACGTCCGCCCCGCCCACACACACCGATCCTTCATCCGTGTCGTAGAAGCGGCAGATCAGGCGGGCGATGGTCGTCTTTCCTGAACCGGAGGGGCCGACGAGCGCGGTGAGGGTGCCGGATTCCGCGGTGAAGGAGATGCTCCGGAGAACCGGGGTCCCGTCGCTATAACCGAAGCTGACGTCCCGGAGCTCGACACGACCGGGGGCGTCGAGAACGGCAGGCTGTGTGGGCTCTTCGAAGACGGGTGTGTCGAGGATGGCACCCATGCGGGCGATGGGGGCCTGAGCGACGGTCACTGCGGTGAAGGAATCGCTGAGTATCTGGAGATTCTGGCTGTACCGGAGTATCAACCCGATGAAAGCCACGGTTTCGACCGGGTTCATCGAACCAGCGGTGGCGACGAGTGTGGCTGCGGTGATGAGCGCGACGACGGCCATCTGAAGAACAAGCCCGTTGATTCCGAGGAGAACGACGGAGAGCTTCAAGTCCCGCATTCTCTCGGAGTCATTGTGCTCGCCCGCCAGGACAAGGGGACCGAAGTCATCTGTGTGGCCTGCCGCGCGGAGCTCGGGTTGGCAGATCGCGAACTCCACCAGCCGGTCGGACAGTTCGCGGTCGGTGCGGGCGACCTTCTGATCACTGAGATTCTTGTACCTTCTCAGCAACGCCAGGCTGGCGAAGATCAACGGCGTGGTGAGGGTGAGGGTCAAGCCGATCCGCCAGTCCCAGATCCACACCCCGATGGTGACGACGACCAGTGAACTCACCTGGGTGACTACGGCGTGGAGCATGTGCGCGAGGATCTGCGAGACGAGCATGAAGCCGCTGGACACCAACCTCGACAGTCCCCCGGTTGAGGCGGAACTGAACCATCCGAGGGGCAGGGTCGCGAGATGGTCTCCGAGGGCGTGGTGGGTACAGCGCATGTAGTCGGTGACGGCACCGTAACCCGTCACCGCCTGGCGGTAGCGACTGTAGAAGGTAACGACAGCGAGAATCGCGAGGATTCCGAGCCAAGCACCGAACGGCAACCCCGCTGCGGTCTCGCCGGTTGCGAGCGCCGCAGCGGCGGGAAGCAGTGACAGTAGTGCGAGCCCCTCGAAGATTCCGCTGGCGACACTCACAGTGAGATGGACGGTGAATTCCCGGTTTCCCTCGGGGCTCATCTGCCTGCGTAGGACGGCGAGCTGGAGTGGATCGAATCGTGTGGCAGCCATGATGGTCACTTCCTGTTTCGGGGTTGTCCCATGAGGGTGGCGATTGCGTCATCGGTGACCTGCTCGCCGGTGAGTGTGTCGGTGATACGGCCCTCGGCGAGCCTGATGACCTGATCTGCGCCGAACACGGATTCGGGCCGGTGCGCAATGACCAAGACAGTGCGGCCGATGACCAGTGTGTTCAGTGCCTGCTGGATCGCGGATTCGGCGTCGGGGTCAGTCGCGGCCAGTGCCTCATCGAGGATGAGCACGGGGGCGTCGGCGAGTAGTGCGCGCGCGATGGCGATACGTTGAGACTGCCCACCTGACAGGGTGGTGCCGTCGGGCCCACCGATGACGGTGTCCAGCCCCTCTGGGAGAGCACGGATCTCATCAGCGATGTGGGCGGATTCGGCGGCGGCCCAGATCTCCTCGTCCGTCGCCCCGGGTGTGGCGAGCCGGATGTTCTCGCGGACAGACAGGCGGAGCAGCTTCGGGTTCTGAAGTACGAAACTGACGTGCTGGTAGAGCTGTCTGGTGGTGAAGTTCCTGAGGTCGACGCCACCGAGGGTGATGCGTCCGGAATCGGGGTCGGTGAACCGGGCGAGCATCGTCGCGAGGGTGGACTTTCCGGATCCGGAGGGACCGACGAGAGCGGTGATGGTTCCCTCGGGGCAGGTCATAGTGACGTGATCCACCGCGAGAGTATCCCCGTAGGCGAAGCTCACGTCCTCGAACCGGATCGTGTGGCTGTCAGGTTCTGCTCCGGCACCGGCTCTGAGGGAGGGGGTGTCGAGGGTTTCCTGCAACCGGATCGCTGATGCCCCGGCGGTCATGTAGGCCCAGCTCGAGGTGGCGACGACGGTGATCGCCGCTGGGATCACCAGGGAGATGAGTGTGGTTGCGAGGACATCGGGGACGGTGACTGCGCCACTGCGGACGAGGAAGGCACCACCGGTGACGTTGACGAGCATGAGCAGCGGGACACTGATCATCGACTCAGCGAGCGAAGACGTGCGCATCTGTGGGCCGCACCAGTCGTAGAAGAAATTCGCGAAGCGGTCCGCAGCATCGGCGAAGCGTCGGTGCGCACGGCCGGTCTGGCCGAACGCCTTGACCACCTCGATACCCTCGGCGAATTCCACGGCGGTTGCGGAGACGTCCCCGAGCAGGACATCCATCTCCACGGTTTTCTCTGCCATGCCCCGCATGGACAGGGCCATGATGAGTATGTAAACGGGAAGATTCGCGATGGCGAGCAGGCCCAACCGCCAGTCGACGACGAACGCGTAGATGATGAGCGCCGTTGGCGCTGAGACAGCGGCCGCCGTCTCCACCGGGGCGTGGGCGATAAGTGTGTGCAGTGTGCGGATGTCATCCTGTACCGCCTTGCGGACCCGTCCGGAGTTGGTGTCCGTGAACCACGCTAACGGGGCGGTGGCGACTCTGGCGATCAGGGCGCGCCGCACGAGTGCCCCGAGTCTGAGATCGGCGTGGTGTGTGATTCCTAGACCGATGAACATGAACATCGCCTGGAGGAGGAACGCGCCGATGAGCCACGCGGTGACGGAACGGACATCTCCACCGTCCGGGGGCACCCCGGCTGCCCGGGCATCGAGCAATATCGTGCCCAGTCGGACGAGAGCGATGTAGGGGGCGATGGCGGTGATCCCGGAGAGTACTCCGAATACCCGTCCGAGTAGCAGGGCTTTCGACACGGGGGCGAGCAGTTCCTTCAGGGCGGCTTTCTCCGCCGCTGACCTGGCTTTGGGGTCCTCCACCGTTTGCACGGTCGTGGACTGTTTCACCTGGGGTGCTGTCATGGGTGATTCTCCTTACTCTGGTTGTTGGGCGGGGACCGTGTGCGAAGATCGTTCCCGGTGGCCGGACAACTCGATGACGCGGTCGCAGCAGGCGGAGATCAGCTCGGCGTCGTGGGTGATGACGATGACCACGGCACCGGCGTCGGCGAGTTCCCGTAGCTTGGCGGCGATCGCCTCCAGGTGTGCGAGGTCCACCCCGGACGTCGGCTCGTCGAAGATGTAAACTTTCTTGTTCTGTGCCAATGCTGTGGCGATGACCAGCCGTTGCCGCTGCCCACCGGACAGCGACAGGGGATGCCGGGAGGCGGTGTCCGCCAATCCGAGCGCCGCTAGAAGTTCGGCAGCGTCGTGGTCTCCGGGGGTGCCAAGGGTGACTTCGTCGAGGACGGTGTCCGCGAACAGTTGGCGTCCGGTGTCCTGCATGACGATGTACCCGGCCGCCGCCCGGGCCCGAGCGGAGAGAGTTTTGCCTGCCAAGGTGATACGGCCACCGCGTGCAGGTTTTTCGAGTCCGCAGATCAGTCGTGCGAGAGTGGTCTTTCCCACTCCGTTGGGTCCGATCAATCCCGTGATGACACCCGCCGGGAAAACCATTCGGTCGATGTTCAGCACGGGGGTCCTCCCGTAGGAGAAGCGGATGTCCCGCAGCTCCAGTCCGTCGGTGGTATCGGGAGAACCCGAATCTGCGGTGGGGTTGGGCGGCGTCGGGCGGGTGAGTGACCTGAGTCCCAGAGCTCGCCGTGTTCCCTCATCGAGATCGAAGAACTCCTGCCCGGTGAAGTGGTGCTTGATGCGCCCGTCGCGGAGGTAGTACACCTCGTCCGTGAGCTCCCGCAGGTGATGGAGCCGGTGTTCGGCGGTGATGATCGTCGTTCCCTCCGACTTGAGCTCCACGAGTAGATCACTGAGTTCATCGATCGCCTGCGGAGAGAGATTCGAAGTCGCCTCGTCGAGCAGGAGGACAGGTACACCGGCGACGACGGCGCAGGCGCAGGCGACCCGCTGGAGCTGTCCACCGGAGAGCGTCGACAGGCGTCGCCCGAGGAGTTCGTCGATCCTGCAGCGGAGGGCCGCACTGTCGATCTGCCGCCGGATCAACTCGGGGTCGTGTCCGAAGTTCTCCCGGGTGAAGGCAAGTTCGGTTGTGACCGTCGACGTGAAGAACTGTGTACGGGGATTCTGGAACACGGTAGCGCTCAATCGACCGACCTGGACCAGTGGGGTGGTTGGCATGTCGACCCCGCTGACGCGGATCGTTCCTGTCACATCTCCGGAGTGGAAATGTGGGTTCAAACCGTTGATGAGGCGCAGAACGGTCGATTTACCCGACCCGGAGGGCCCGCACAGCAGTGTGAGACTGCCCGGTGCACAGTGCATGGTGATATCGGCGACCCCGTGCTCGGGTTCCGTTCTAGTCACGTCTGGGGCGGGACCGAATATGTCCTCGGCCCCGGGGGCGCGTGTGCTGCCATAGCTGAAACTTGCTTCGTCGAGGGTGATTAGCCCGGTGTCCGTCATCGCGGCAACCTCCATCCGCTGAAGTTCAGTGCTACGAGAGCAGCAATGGCGATGAGGAGGATGAGATCCGCAGCACCGAAGCCGATCCTCGTGACCGTGGTCGGCCGAATGGTGGATCCGTCGGGATGCTTCGTGGCACCCAGACCACGGATCAGAGCTGCGGCCGCGAGTTCATCGCTGATCCGGACTGCCGAGGACAACAAGGGTATGACGACGTACAGACCGAAGCGCAGCGGGTGGAACAGTAGCCCAAAGGCTCCGGGCCGGATACCGCGCAGGCTCATCGCTTCGTTGATCGCACGGGTCTCTGTGAACAGTGCAGGGAGGAACCTGACGACAACGGCCAGCGGAATGATGAGCCAGTTCGGTGCGTGCATCCTGCGGAGTGCCGCATTCAGTTCTGCCGGGCGTAACTGGACGAGGACGTAGACCGCGACCCCGAACGCGACCGTAAATCTGGCGATCCAATAGGCCAGCACTCCGATCAGTGCCGTCACAGGGTTCTGCCAGAGGTCGGGGACCATATGGGCGGCGGCGGTCAGAGCAATGAACGAGAGTAGAAGCAGAACCGCCCACCGCAGTCGACCAGCACCCACCAGTGCCAGGCTCGTGACCAGTGCCGCTACAGCGATCACCAGTTGGTCGGTGTTCCCCATCACCAGTGCATTGACGGTGAGCAGCAACAGAAGGAGGGTGCGCGGGTCAGGATTTTTCACGCCAGCCCAGCCCGCGCGAAACTACGCCGTCCGATGCGCACCCCGATCCGTCCTCCGATCAAAGCGACAACGAAGAGAATGCCGGCCCACAACAGCAGGGTCCACGGTTGTAGGAAACTGGCCAGGGTGTCGGCGTAGTCCTGGCCCATTTCATCGGCGATGTACGCGAAGTAGGCTTCCGAGTTGTAGAACATCGGCATCCACGGGGCCAGGTACAGCAGGGAGAGAAACGCGTAGGCCACCGGTACCCGCCAGGTGCCACGTAGTCGGGCGAAAGCGACGTCTCCCGCGAAGCCTGCCATGGTGCTCACGACCGGGGCGATCCACGGATGGCCGGTGAGGAACAGAAGTATGCCGACGAGCAGGCTCAGGAGGGTCAGGGCGCCCATCTTCGGGGTACGGGCGAGGTAGAGGGTGACGACGGTGCCGTTGAGCAGGAGCCCCACGGTGAATCCGATGAACATGCTCAACGGACTGATGATCCCGAGCATTCCGGTCAGGAAGAGAACGACGAAGTAGATGACGGTGAAGATACCGACGTTGATGAAATCTCTGGTGTCGAGGCGGGATGACACGCGGTGCTCCTTGGAGTGGTGAGAGTCGCGGAGCGACTACCTGGTCTTTTGATCTTTCGCATAGTGCACGAAAGGCTGCTTCTGATCTACTTCACATAATGGTGATTGCTATTCAGTAATAGCATAGGCTTACACATGTTGGTAGGGGTGTTTGGATGGGCGTGGGAACCTGCCCCGGGGCCGTTAGAATCGAGCGACATGGCCAAGAACAAAAAGCCCCGCCCCACACCTGTCCCCGCTGACCGAATTGCGGGGATGGTGGATGCCCACACGCACCTCGCGAGCTGTGGTGCCCGCACCCCGGAGGAGATCGGTGCTCTCGTTGCCCGTGCCGTGGACGCTGGTGTCGAGAAGCTCTGCACCGTGGGGGATGGGCTGGAGGAAGCGTGTGCCGCACTCGCGGCGGCCAACAGTCACGAGCGGGTCTACGCGGCGTGTGCGGTGCACCCCACGAGAGCGGATCAGATGGATGACACAGTCCGGACCCGACTCGCCGAAATGGCTCGTGATCCGCGCTGTGTCGCGATCGGGGAGACCGGTCTGGATGCCTACTGGATCAATCACTCCGAGACCTGCGCCCCGATGGATATCCAAGAGGAGGCGCTCCGCTGGCACATCGACCTAGCCGTAAATTCGGGCCGCACACTGATGATCCACAACCGGGAGGCTGACGCCGATCTCCTGCGGATACTCGCCGATTCCCCGGCTCCTCGTGAGGTGATGCTGCACTGCTTCTCCTCTCCACTGGATGTGGCGGAGGAGGCACTGTCACGCGGCTATGTCCTCTCCTTCAGTGGCAATGTCACCTTCAATGCGAATGACCACCTGCGGGAGGCGGCGCGGATCGCCCCCGCAGGACAGTTACTCGTGGAAACCGACGCCCCCTACATGACGCCGGTCCCGTACCGCGGATCGAAGAACGAACCGGCACTCATAGGGCACACCTACGCCTGTATCGCCGAGGTTCGTGGCGTGGAGGTCAGGGAACTCGCGGATGAGGTTAATTCCACGTTCGACCGGGTCTACGGACTGACCCTTCCGGGCTGAGCGTCCCGGAAAGGCTGGGAGCGCAGATGAAGCAGATGGTTGAGATAAGGTGTGCCTGATGGTCATTCCGCCGGAGCCCACCGGGGGAGCTGAGGCTCCGTTCTCCGTCCGGCGCTCGTGTCTCTCTGTCCGACCCCGCCGAGAGGATCCCTCTGTGTTACCGCAACTACCGCACTCGTCCCAGCCGCTGCATTTCGACTTCTCCGGGAGGGGTGCGTGGGTTGATGCCCGCTGACGCCGCTGTGAACGGGAGGACGGAGCCGGACACCAGGCTGCGGTGGAACCGACTACGGCTACCCAGCCTCACCACCCGGGCGCTCATCGTCTGTTGTGTTCTGGGAGCCGCGTCAGGGCTGATCATCCAGGTTGTTCGACCGATCGGATGGATGCTCCGGGCGACGGTTCCCTGGCTGGCGTTCCCGACGCCGTTCCCCTGGATGCTCCCGATGATCACGGCGGCGCTTCTGCTCCGGCGTCCTGGGGTGGCGACGGTGACCTCGGTGGTGGCTGGCATCGTGGGGTTCAATCCGTTCTCCCCGATATCGGGTCTGATCATAGATGCGGTGCTCGCACCGTGGACGATGCGTGGGAACCGAGACACCAGCAGCGGGTGGTTGCTCGCTGCGATGCTCGCCAGCGCGGCAGTAGGTGCGGTGAACTGGATCTCCATGTTCTTTTACCGTGAGTTTCTGCTCCTGGACACCATCTGGATCATCATGGCTGGAGTCGTGCGAATCGGTCTGGGCCTCATCTATGGCTGGTTGGCCTGGCTTCTCGCGCGGAAGTTGGTCAGCGCCGGGTTTGATCTCCGTGGTATCGCGCTGGACACCGCGCGGTCCGTGGATGTTCCGCGTCCTTCCCGGGAGCCGGGTGTACAGGTGCGGCCGGAGGCCGCGGAGGTGGTACTGGATCACGTCACGGTCACCTATCCGGGAGCTCCGGCTCCAGCAGTCAGTGACGTCAGTCTCACACTCGCGGCAGGCAGCTACACGCTTGTGTCTGGTCCGACCGGCTCCGGCAAGTCGACGATCGCTCTGTCCGTTGCAGGTGCACTCGGGGCCGGTTTCCCGGCAGAGACCAGTGGAACGATCACCATCGACGGCATTGTGGTCGCGGGTCCGGACGGCACCGTGGCATCGGTCGCTGAAGTTAGCCGTCGGGTTTCGGCGGTATGGCAGCATCCGGAGAGTCAGTTGTTCGCGGCAACGGTCATTGATGAGGTGCGGCGTGGTCTCGACCACCTCTGTGTCCCCGCGGAGGAAGGCACTCGGCGTTCATTGGCGGCACTCGATGACGTCGGTCTGACCCACATTCATCCGTTGCGGGACCCCTGGACCCTTTCCGGCGGAGAGCAGCAGCGCCTCGTGCTCGCCGCGGCACTGGTCCTGGATACCCCCGTGCTTGTGCTTGACGAGGTCACCAGCCAGCTCGATGACGAGGCCACGACACAGTTCACTGAGGTATTGCACCGGGTACGGGAGAAGAGGGGGATGACGGTTCTCGCTGTTGACCACCGTGCCGAGGCACACATGGGTCTGGCTGATCGGGTGATCATCGTCTCCCCAGGCGGGGGGATCGCGGTCGATGGAACCCCTGAGGAAGTCTATGCCGAGCATGCGGAGCAGTGCCGTGAATTCGGGCTGCGGGTGCCTGAACCGTGGGCGGAGAATACTACGGCGGTGTTCCGGGGCTCCGGGTGTGGTCGGACGCCGGGGACCGGGCCCGGGAGAACCGCCCTGGAGCTGGACCGCGTCGGAGTGCACGGACATGGAAAACAACTTCTCCACGACGTCACCACCGCTGTCCCGCTTGGCGCAGTGGTCGCGTTGACAGGTCCGAACGGCGCCGGAAAGACCACGTTGATTCGTGCTCTCACCGGGGTCGACCATGGATTGGAGGGGCGCATCACTCCTGGACGGGCGGAACGCATCCGTGGGGGAATTGGTTGGGCGCCGCAGCGTAGCGGTGATCTCATCCTCAATGGCACTGTCGACGGCGAACTTCGCTCCGCTGCGACAGCAGCCGGTCTTGCTGTGGGTGCTGGGGAACTTGCACAGTGGCGGGAGATGATCGGGCTTGCTGACGCCGGAGCCAGGCATCCGCTGCAGCTTTCCGGTGGTCAGCGTCAACGACTGGCCGTCCTTGTCGCCCTGATCTCCGATCCGGACCTGGTGCTGCTTGATGAACCGACGAGTTCGCAGGACGGAACCGGCGCCCGCCAGCTTGCTGATGCCATCAACACCCATGCCGCGGAACGGGTGACGTTGATCGCCACGCATGACCCTGACTTTGCGGCAGCCGTGGCGACACACCGGATGCACCTGGTTTCCGGGTCTACGGAAGGAGTGACACCATGGTGAAATCCAGATCAGTTCCTGATCGGGAAGTACCTGCCGGGGACCACGGCACCCCTTTGACCCCCGAGGAGCGTACGGCGGTGGTATGTGCCTGGGACCGCTGCAGTGACCGGAGTCGATGGGCGCACCCGTTGTTGACCACCGTGGCGGTCACGGTTCCGATGGTGGTGACCCTGTTGGCGCAGGGGCCTGCGCTGCCCGCGGTGGTCCTGGGGGTGACTCTCTTCGCCATCTGGCTTCTCAACCCGAGATGGGGGCTTGCGGCCACGGTATGCGTGCCTGTTCTCGTGGTTGTTGTGGGGCTGAGTTTTCTGTTCTGGCTGCCTGAACCGGCTGTACCCTCGCCGCCGGTGAACTGGCTGCCCGGGGATCCGCCCAGGGAGAAGGTGCTCCAGGGGATGACCGGCGGGTTACGGACAACGGCAGCCGGAACGGCGGGGGCTCCGCTTCTGTTGTTGGTGACCTGGCGTGAACTCACCGACACTGTGCTGCGTTATGTTCCCGTCAGTTACCGGGTGGTGGATGTGTTGGGTCTGGGTATGCGCTATTTGCGGATCATCGGTCGTGACATCGTGACTGTCACCCGGATGGCCGGGTTGCGTGCCCGGGGTCGGGCAGGCGCTCGTCCGAGGGTGCTTGCCCTTGCGACTGTTCCGGTCCTCGCTGCGTCGATGCGGCAGGGCGAGCAGCTCGCCGTCGCCGTCGACGGTCGGGCATTCGGGGCTTATCGACGCCGCACACTGCACCATGCTGTCGGCATCCGTGCCGTGCACTGGGTACTTCCCGTGCTCATCGTCGTAGCCAGTGTCCTGGGTTTGTTCCTTCTCGGCTGACATCCGGGGTCTGTACCGTCGTGGTGCTGGCGGTGCTCGAGAAACCATCTGTTACCTGGTGTGACTCATGTTGCTTAAGGTTTGCTGAAGGGTCGACAACTGCGAGTTGATTACCGTAACTTGGTGGTGATTGTGTCGGATCACAACCGTGTTTTTCCCGGTTGTTAAGTGTGGTCCGGCATCCACTGGTCATCCGAGGCAGACAGGTTTTCAACTCCACAGTCATGACAGCACAGCACCGACAGTCTCGCATCAACCGTCTCAACGGCACTCATTCCGTCCCCCTACGGGTCGCAACGGGGGGCATGCTCGCGACGCTCATGGTTGGTGGCGGGCTGGCGGTGGTGGCGAAGAAGGACGTCGCCGTTGATGTGGATGGTGAAACCATCCGACTGGCCACGATGTCTTCCACCGTCGATGCTGTCCTGGATGAGGCGGGGGTTGATGTTAGATCGACCGAAACTGTTGTGACACCCGACCTTGACGCGCGTTTGACCGGTCAGGATTCACGCATTGTCGTACGTACCGTCCGGCCTGTCACCGTCAGTGTCGACGGTGTTGAGCACATGGTGGAGACCACGGCCCTCACGGTCGGGGCGCTGGTCGATGAGCTCGGGTTCATCGGTTCCGATGATGTGTTGAGCGCACAGCGTTCCACGGCATTGCCGACCTCCGGTTTCACGTTGGAGGTGACTACCCCGAAGACCGTGGATCTCTATGACGGTGGCTCGATGGCGACCGTCACCGAGGCTGTCGCGACGGTCGGGGATCTGCTTGAGGCGCAGGGGGTGGTATTGGGGGCAGAAGATACGCTGAGTCCCGCCGCGGATACCCGCCTGGTTGACGGGGTTAACGTCGTCATCGACCGGATTCACACGGACACGGTGACGGATATTGTTCCGTTCACTGTCGATCCGATCTATGTCGATGATCCCGAGGCGACTGTCGGTACAGAGACCGTGACGGTGGAGGGGGTGCCCGGTGGCCGTCGTATCGTACGTCAGATTCGCTATGTCAACGGCAAGGAAATGGCGAACAACGTCATCGAGGAGAAGGATGTCACCCCGGCTGTTCCGGCGACCATCGCCCGGGGGACCAAGCCTGCTGCGCCTGCGGTGTCCAACGGATCGGTGTGGGACACACTCGCGCAGTGTGAAGCCGGCGGCAACTGGTCCATCAACACCGGAAACGGTTTCTCCGGTGGTCTGCAGTTCACCCCCTCAACCTGGCTCGGATTCGGTGGTGGTCAGTATGCACCGGAGGCATGGATGGCAACGCGGGAACAGCAGATCGCAATCGGCGAGAAGGTTCGTGCCGGTCAGGGGTGGGGCGCATGGCCCGCGTGTACCCGGCAGCTCGGAATCCGGTAACGCCACCGAAACACCAGGGGTCTGTGGTAGGTCCCGCTCTCAAGCTGCGGTAGATTGAGCAATACGATGGATATATCCCCGGACAATGATCCCGCCCCGCCCCGCCGCTCCTCGCTCCTCGGCCCGGCGGAGATTCGGCAACTGGCTGATGAACTGGGACTGACCCCCACGAAGAAACTTGGGCAGAACTTCGTTCATGATCCGAACACGGTACGCCGTATCGTTGCCGCCGCAGGTGTGACTGAATCCGATCATGTGATCGAGGTGGGGCCAGGGCTCGGTTCCCTCACTCTCGCGCTTCTCGACACGGTTGCATCCGTGACCGCAGTTGAGATCGACCCCCGACTGGCGGGACGCCTTCGGAGAACTGTTTCGGAGCGGTCGTCTGAGCACTCGGGCAAGCTGGTCCTGCTACTGCAGGATGCGCTCACCGTGCGCCCAGTGGACCTGTCGGGAGCGGGGGCTCCCGAGCCGACAGCGCTCGTGGCGAACCTTCCCTACAACGTCTCTGTTCCGGTGCTCCTGCATCTGCTCGCTGAGTTCCCGTCGATTACCCGGGTGCTTGTGATGGTCCAGTCGGAGGTTGCTGACAGGTTGGCGGCGGGGCCCGGATCGAAGATCTACGGTGTCCCCAGCGTCAAGGCATCCTTCTATGGTTCGGTACGGCGAGCCGGGGCCATAGGTACCAATGTTTTCTGGCCAGCTCCGAAGATCGACTCAGGACTCGTCCGTGTTGATCGTTTTCCGGTGGGAGCTGAACCTTGGCCGGTCACCGCAGAAGCTCGACGTGAGGTTTTCCCGCTCGTCGACGCGGCTTTCGCACAGCGGCGAAAGACGCTTCGCGCTGCGTTGTCCGGGTACTATGGTTCCGGTCCTGATGCTGAGGCCGCGTTGATTGCGGCGGGGATCGATCCGGGGCTCCGCGGTGAGAGGCTCGGTGTCGCTGATTTCGTGCGGCTCGCGGGAGTGGGCGGGTGACTCGCGTCGTTGTAGCGGGTCACGCCAAGATCAATCTGCACCTCGGGGTCGGGGATCTACGTGCCGATGGTTACCACGAGCTCACCACCGTCTTCCAGTCCCTTGCTCTCCATGACCTGGTCACCGTCGAATCTGTGGAAGGCGTGTCGGGGGTGTGTGGGCTGAGTGTCAGTGGACTCGACGCCGGAGAGGTGCCCGGGGATGAGAGGAATCTTGCCTGGCGCGCTGCCCAGGCTGTTTTTGCGGATGTGCTGACGCTGGATCCTGCCGCCGAACTCCCGGGAATACGGATACACATCGATAAGCGTATTCCGACGGCAGGCGGGATGGCGGGTGGCTCCGCGGACGCCGCCGCAGCGTTGATCGGTACCGCTGCGGTCCTGCGGGAGCATGGTCTTCCGACCCCGGGCGCTGACAGGCTGCTGGATCTCGCAACCCAACTTGGTTCGGATGTGCCGTTCACCCTGCTTGGCGGTACTCGCATCGGTACCGGTAGGGGGGAACTACTTGAGGTGGTGAGCACCACTGCGAGGGTGAATTGGGTGCTTGCATTCATCCGTGGGGGGCTGCCGACGCCGCGTGTATTCTCCACCCTCGATCAATTGCGCGCAGACGGGTTTGCGCCGAGAACGGTGCTTGCCCCGGATGCACTTCGGTCGGCACTTGCAGCCGGTGACGTCACAGAGGTCGCTACGCACCTGGTCAACGATCTTCAGCTTGCCGCGACTATGCTGAAACCCGAGCTGGCGTCGGTCCTTGCGGCTGGTGTGCGATCCGGCGCACTCGCGGGCCTGGTTTCAGGTTCCGGGCCGACCTGTGTCTTCCTGTGCGCGGATCCGGAATCGGCCCGCTGTGTTGCAGCAGACTTGGCGGCTCAGGGGGGTGCCGTCATCCGAACGGTCACTACCACCGGACCCGCTCCCGGGGCCGAACTCGTTTGACGATGAAAGGTTAAATGGCTGTGGCCAATCTGATCAACCTGGAAAATGTGTCCAAGACCTTCGGTCTGAAACCGTTGCTCGAATCCGTGAGTATCGGTGTCCAGACGGGTGACCGCATCGGCGTCGTCGGTCTCAACGGCGGGGGAAAGACTACACTGCTCGAGATTCTCGCGGGTGTGGAACCTCCGGACACCGGCAGAGTCTCGCACATGGGTGATCTTCGGATGGCCGTGGTCACTCAGCGTGCGAACCTGACTGACACTGACACCGTCGCGGATGTCGTACTGCGGCCTCTCGGCCTCGACACCTACGAGTGGGCCTCTCAGGCACGGGTCCGGGAAGTGCTCGGGGGCCTGGGAATCGTCGATCTTGGCCTGGAGACACCTGTGGGCCAGTTGTCCGGGGGTGAACGGCGTCGCACGAATCTCGCGGCCGCTATGGTCCGGGATCTGGATCTGCTGATTCTCGACGAGCCGACCAACCATCTCGATATCGAAGGCGTTCAGTGGCTCGCTGCCCATCTCGTTGCCCGCCGATGTGCTCTCGTTGTGGTGACCCACGACCGGTGGTTCCTTGACACCGTGGCGACCCGAACTTGGGAGGTGCATGACGGCGTCGTCGATGCCTACGAGGGTGGCTACAACGACTGGATGTTTGCGAGGGCCGAGCGAACCCGGCAAGCCGACGCGATCGAACAGCGGCGGCAGAATCTCGCCCGCAAGGAATTGGCCTGGCTACGGCGGGGGGCACCGGCCCGGACCTCGAAACCCCGGTACCGGATCGAGGCTGCGGAAGCGTTGATTAGTAACGTTCCGGCTCCCCGGGACACCGTCGAGCTCATGGCCTTCTCCCGGAAACGTCAGGGGCGTGTGGTCATCGAACTCGAGGATGCCACCATCACAACCCCCGATGGAAGAGAGTTGGTTCGTGATCTCACCTGGCGATTAAATCCCGGTGAACGTATCGGCTTGGTCGGAGTCAATGGTTCCGGGAAGACGACCCTGCTCCGAACCATCGCCGGAGAACATGAACTGGCAGCCGGTCGACGTGTCGAGGGAAAGACGGTTAGGCTCGGATGGTTGCGCCAGGAACTGGATGATCTTGATCCGAGGCAGCGACTCCTTGACGCTGTGGAGGATGTGGCGAGTTACGTACAACTAGGTAAACGTGAACTGAGTGCCTCACAGCTCGCCGAAAGGCTCGGATTCTCGGCGAAACGCCAGCGCACCCCTGTCGGTGATCTGTCGGGTGGGGAACGGCGCCGTCTGCAGTTGACGCGTGTGCTCATGGCTGAGCCGAACGTACTTCTATTGGATGAGCCCACCAACGATCTTGACATCGACACCTTGCAGGAGCTGGAGTCACTTCTCGATGGCTGGCCCGGAACCCTCGTCGTGATCTCTCACGACCGTTACCTGATCGAGCGGGTCTGTGACAGCACATGGGCATTGTTCGGGGACGGGCAACTCACGAACTTACCCGGTGGGATCGAGGAGTATCTCGAACGCCGTGCACGGTCGGAAGCCCGGAACGGTGGTGGGGTATTGGATCTCGGTTCAGCCAACAACCTGGGTGATTCACAGATGGAGAGCTCTGGTGGAGACTCCGGGGAGCGGAAATTGTCGGCGGCTGAGGAGCAGCGTCTGACGAAGGAGATGCGGGCGATCGAGCGGAAGATGGGCAAGCTCCAGTCCAGGCAATCTTCGTTGGCGATCGAGATGGCGGAGGCTGCGGAGCTGCTTGACCAGCCACGTCTTGTTGAGCTGAACGCCCGTCAGGTGGCGCTTGAAGAGGAGATCTCGGAGTTGGAGAGCATGTGGATGGAGCTTGGGGAAGCACTGGAGGGCTAACGGCGTTACCCCCGTATTGGGGGGAGGTGTAACGAAACTCTGCATCAGCGCCGGGATGCGATAAACTGACGCCTGCATAAGAGAAGGCTAAAAGCCGAAAGGTTTTAGCAAATGTGGAGGCGGTGAAAGGTGGTGCCCGGGTGAGCTCCGAGGAAATCCGGGATGCCCCCCATGTCTCGGATTTGAACGGGAAAAGCTGCCCGGGGAATCTGTACTCGCTCTGCTCCCTCATGCTTCTGCTGTCACTGGCCGCGTTCGGTGTCTTCGTAGGAACCGACATGATGAACTCAGATGTGCATGAGGGGAGATCGATCGAACAGCGGGTGTCGGCAACGGACTCTGAGAAGGTATTCCCATCGTCGGAGGAACGCCGAATCTCATACTCGACGCCTGACTGCGACGGATCGGGGGTTCTGCTTCTCGGGGACTATGCCACTGTCGAGGATGCCGGAATGGCGACAAGCCGCATGCTTGGGGCGACCTACACCTCTTCCACCACGTGCGGGTCTCTGGGGGGTGACGATGAGGTGCCCGAGTACTTTGTTGTCTATCTCCCTGTATTGGGCGGACGTGAGGACCTCTGTCAGGCGCTCGAAAGCACGCGCGCACGACTAGATCTGCCAGTTCGTGCCACCCTGCTTGATGAACGACCTCACTCCAGCGAGAGCCTTTGTCCGCAGGTTTCAGATTAATACGAGTTCGTGGGAACGGTTTCCCGGAGAACTCCGGAAACTACACTGATGTGACAATGACGCTGCGCTAGAATCGACGCCATGATTCTGATCAACGTCCGTTTCAACGTTAAGCCTGAGCACGCCGAGTCGTTCCGGGAAAAGGTTGCACCGTTCACTGAAGCGACCCGTGCTGAAGACGGTTGCCTCTTCTTCGACTGGTTCCGTTCCACCGACGACTCGAACGAGTACGTTCTCGTGGAGGGGTTTAAGGATGACGCGGCTGAGGCGCACGTGAATTCTGAGCACTTCAAACAGGCATGTGAACTGTTCCCGACCATTCTCGCGGAGACCCCGAGGATCATCAACACCCTCATTGAAGGGAAGACCGAGTGGGATCGGATGGCTGAGTTCAGCGTCGACTGATGATTGTGCCATGGGTTTGACCCGTGGGTCATCGAACCTCTGACCGTGCCTACCTGTCGAGGGTAGGCTGGTCAACATGGGTAAAAAGGAATCCAAGAAACCGCCGAAGCTGTCCAAGAAGCACTACGAATCGGAGCTGAAGAGGCTTCAGGCGGAGCTCGTCGATATGCAGCAGTGGGTGGTGGAGACCGGGGCCAGGGTCGTCGTCATCATGGAGGGACGCGACGCCGCCGGAAAGGGTTCCGCGATCAAGCGGATCACCCAGTATCTCAATCCCCGTACCTGCCGCATTGAGGCGCTCCCTGCACCGAGCTCCCGGGAGCAGGGGCAGTGGTATTTCCAGAGGTACGTCGAGCGGTTGCCCACCGCTGGTGAAATCGTGATCTTTGACCGGTCCTGGTATAACCGCGCGGGAGTGGAGCGGGTGATGGGGTTCTGCACTTCGCAGGAGTATCGCCGGTTCCTCCATCAGGCGCCCATTTTCGAGCGACTGCTCGTCGAGGACGGGATCATGTTGCGGAAGTATTGGTTCAGTGTCTCGGATGAGGAGCAGGTGAAGCGCTTCACCTCCCGCCGCGAGGACCCGCTGCGCCGCTGGAAGCTCTCGCCGATGGATCTGCAGTCGATCACTCGATGGGAGGACTACTCCCGGGCGAAAGATGAGATGTTCATCCATACCGACATCCCGTCTGCTCCCTGGTACACGGTGGAGAGCGAGGACAAGAAACGGTCTCGGATCAACGTCATCAGCCACCTGCTGTCGACGATCCCCTACGAGAAAATCGACCGTGAACTTCCCGAGATCCCGAAGCGTCCCCAGTCCACGAACGATTATGAGCGTCCGCCACGGAGCGATTTCCGCTATGTTCCCGATGTGGCCGCGGAGTTGGAACTCACGGAGAAAGGGAATGCCGGGGTTGGTTCCAGGACGTCGGGAAAGAAAACCGGACGGAAGGGCAAAACGGGGAACAAGAAGGCGGGGCGTAAGAAGGCGTAATACCCCCTTGTGTGGCTGATTCCCGGGCATTTGTTTCGCGATCTCGATCCGAAACCGTGGCGGAGTGGTGGGGTGGTGTGGGACACTTCAGGCATGAAAGAGCGTCCCACACAGAACCTCGTCAACGCTTTCGTCCGACACACCACCGGTGTGCTCGAACTGAATCGGCCGAAGGCCCTGAACTCCCTCAATCATGAGATGGTGGACATCATCTCGGACGCCCTGGAGACGTGGCGTAACGATGATTCCGTGCACCGCGTCGTCATCTGTTCTTCCTCCGACCGTGGTTTCTGTGCGGGGGGAGACGTCCGTACGTGCCGTGAGGAAGCGCTGACGGGGGACTTCGACTCGGGTGATCGGTTCTTCCGTGCCGAGTACGAGATGAACCGGCAACTCGATGAGTTCCCGAAGACCGTTGTCGCGGTCATCGACGGCGTTGCTATGGGCGGTGGTCTCGGAGTATCAGTACACGGTTCCCACCGGGTGATCACCGAGAGGGCGTTTGCCGCGATGCCGGAGATGGCCATCGGGTTCATTCCCGATGTCGGCACAACCTGGATGATGCAGCGCATGGTCGGGGAGATTGGGGAGGCGATACCGGAGCTCGCCACATTCCTCGGGATCACTGGATGGCGTCTGACACCCGCAGACATGCTCTGGTCCGGTCTCGCCACGGATCTCATCGCATCGGAGGATGTTGACCGGTTTATCGACACTGTCATCGCCGAGTCCCTCGATGATGCGCTCGAACAGTACTCACGCTCTGTCGACTCCGTGGATGCCGGGGAACTTGAGGGCCTGCTCCCCGACATCCGGGCTACCTTCGGACATGAATCCTGGGCGGACATCGACCGAGCGCTGAACTCCCACCACAATGCCGGTTTCGTGGCCCGGGTCCGGGAACTGATGGCTAAATCCAGCCCCACTTCCGTCGTTGCGGCGGCCGAACTCTACGCGGCTAACCGCACGGTACGGGACATCGCGCACGCCCTCGAGAACGAGTATGCGGTGGGGAGCGTGCTCCGGAGGAAACACGATTTCGCAGAGGGAGTCCGCGCTGTATTGGTGGATAAAGACAGGAATCCAACCTTCGACCCGTCCGACACGCGGGATGTCGATGTCGACTTCTACCGGACGATCCTGACACGTAGCCAGGAATGAGAAGACTGCCCTGACCGTGCGGAGTGTCCGCGCACCTGCGGTTTTCGGACATTCTCCATTGACCGGGTACTGGTCAGGCGGTTGCGGGACTCAGGTCCGGGGCAGCGGCTATCTCCGACTGCTTGTGCACCGTCATCCAGACGGTGAATCCCCAGATCACGAATACCCCATACACGATGTACAAGACTGCGGAGGGGTAGTAGCCGGCGGCGAGGAGCAGGGGGACACCGACGATGTCGACGCCGATCCAGATGAGCCAGAACTCGGTCCACCCTCGGGCCATCCCGTAAGTCGCGAGCACGGAACCGGTGAAGATCCAGGCATCGGCCCACGGCCCCCAGGATCCAAGCGCCGAGAAGACCATCGCGAAACCGATGGTGCCGACGACGCCGGCGACGACCATCCCGAGGCGCTCCCGCCCTGTGGCCCAGCGGGGTTGGACCGCTGCCGTGTCCTCGTGGGGCTCGGTGACGATGGACCTGGATGGGTCGGTTTCCGCAGATTCCCGTAGGCCCCGCTTCCGCGCCTGGGACCACTGGTACCAGCCGTAGACGGAGACGACGAGGAACATTACCTGGCGACCGGCTTGACCGTAGAGGTCCAGCGCCTGAGGGGTGTTGAACACCCCGCCAAGGAACACGGTGAACAGGAGCAGGTTACCGACGATGCCAATGGGCCATGCCCAGACGACGCGTTTCATCCCGCCGTACGCGCTGGCGAGACCGAAGGCGTTGCCGATGATCTCGCGCCAGAGGATGGGGACGCCGCCAATGGAGATCGTGGCGTCGAGTAGATTGGTGAAAGGATTCATGGTTCTCCCTGGTGTAAAAGAGGGGTGTGGACATGGATCCTCGGGGCTGAAAGACCGCTCCGGTGCGGTGCACGCCGGGATCACCGTGGAAACGGGTCACCGACGTCCGGGTACACCGGACGTGCAGGTTCTCTCTCATCCGGACTATGACCGTCGGCTCCGGAATCACGCCGGATCTGCTGACCCACTACCCGGAAAGATCCGTGTGGTGGCGCTCGCGGGCTGCACCGTGAAGGTGTCACCGCCGGTGGGGACTTTCACCCCGCCCTGAGAACAAACAACAGCCTAGCGGCTCAGTCGATGCCGATGCGCACCACCCGGTCATCGGTTGAGAAATGCACGTTCACTGTGCCGTCAACCGTGTTCAACAGCAGTGAGGGCGGGGGACCTGTCTGAATTTCATGGCCCAGGCCACGGAACCGCGAGTAAGCCTCTACCGCTCGTTGGGCACTGATCCGATCGGGCATCCGATCATCGATGATGGTGTCAATGACAGCGGACACCGTATGGATCGTCGAAGGAGGAAGCACGAGGGAATCATCAGCGAAGATCATGATCGCCCAGGTCTCCGGGTTGAGGTTCACGGTGGTGTGGTACCACCGACCGAGTACAGGCTTCGACGCAGAGACGAGATCTAGGTCCCGGGCGAGGGGCAGTGGGACCGTGGGCGAGATGAATACGGGGATGCCTTGCCTGCGGCCGAACTCCCGGATTAGATGGCATGGGGCAGTACCCGGTGCGGAGCTGATGTAGGGGTCCGCCCACCCCCAGGTCCAGGTGTCGTTGGTGATGGTTGCCAGAACGACCCCCTTGACACTCGTCTCGGTGCCGTCCGGTGTACGTAGGGTGATGAGGCCCCGCAGGGGGTCTGCGGTGGACACCGCGCCGGGTAGAACAGCATCCAGGTACATCTGTGATTCAGAGGAGGTTAGGACTGCATCTGACCGAATCTGATCGATGTCCAAGCCACCGATGATGTCGTGCAGCCGCCCGTTGCGCACCCGCACCGAGGTACCGTCGGAGAAGGACCATATCCCACTCTCGACCCGGACATCCAGACCCCGAATCGCGGCAAATCCAGACAATGCGCGCGGGAGATCATCGAGGATTCCCGGTGTGGCGGCCGCGGTGATCAGTGCGGTGCGGGTGTCCCCGAGGGGCAGCGGTGGATCGAGGCACACGACCGCGGTTTCTCCTCCGGGCATCGGTGCGAGGAAGCCGGGCCTGCAACCGTGGATCGTGCGGGCTGCGGCGAAGAGAGAATCACCGGCAGGTTGTGTGCCAGTCAATTCCGAGATACCGAACCGGGCTGCGGCGTCGGTTGCGACGTCACTGCACCAGGTCCATTCCCCGGCATGGATCTCCGCGACGACGGCTCCCGAGGCGTCTACGTCGCTCCGGCTCTGGCGGTGGAACCGCACCTGCATTCGTTCACCGTCACGGTTGAACTCGACTCCCTCGCACCTCCCCAGGAACGCTGCGAACGCGGCATCAGCATCGGCTCGGGCGATGGCACCGTCGGTGACGATCTCCGCGAGTGACCGGGGCGTGGGATGAGACATGGTGTCCGTGCTCCTTCGACAAGGGGTGGTTCCACTCTAACGGCTTGTCCCGGAGTGCCTCGATATTCACTGGTGTATTACCCTGACCCGTGCAGTTGTTTCCGTATCAGTGGAGGACCTCACCCAGATGGATATCCGTCTCGACCCGCTCTCCAGAGTCCCGATTTTCATGCAGCTCCATGACGGTATCGTCCGGTCTATCGCCAGGGGTGAGACCGTTCCCGGGGAACACCTGGATTCTGTGAGGGCGGTCGCCGCTGCTCTGGACATCAATCCCGCGACGGTGAAGAAAGCCTATGATCTGCTCCAGGAGGAGGGAATCATCGCGACGAGTCATCGCTTCGGTAGCGTCGTTCTGTGCCCGGACACACCTGTCCCCGGCGCGGAGAAACAGTTGGCTGAGGAACTGGCGGTTCTGATCGCCCGTGCACGCTGCCAGGGGATCGAGGGGGCAACGGTGGTCGCGCTCGTGACGGAGGAACTCAACGTCCCCAGCGTCAGATGACCTCCGGCTAGTGCCCGCTGTCAACGCTGCCACGAACGACGGCGAAGGCCCGCCGAAGGAGAGTGAGCGGATCATCGACCTCGCGTCCGTGCCGTGTCTCGACCTCGTGGTAGACCAAGGCGACAAATCCGGAGTGGAGGGTCGCTTGAACCGCCACAATGTCCTCGAATTCGGTTAGGCCGAGGTAATCGGTGAGAATCCGGTCCACCGCGTCCCGGAGCACGGCAAGCTGGTGTTCACCGTGCTCCGGAGGGCCCGTTGACAACAGCGCCCGGATCAGCCTGTCGAGGGCGAAGAACGAATCGACCCCGGCCACACTGGAGGCCACTTCCTCGGTGATGAGTTGCTCTACCGCGGTGAGCGGATCACTGTCCACCGCGAGGGCCGCCAATCTGACCCCCACTTGCTCCATACTGGACTCGATGAACGAGAGAAGTGCGTGATCACGGGAATCGAAGTAGTTGTGGAACGTCCGCTGTGAGACACCCGCAGCCTCGGTGATGGCCGCGACAGTCATCCCCTCCACACCGCGCTCGTAGGCGAGTTCGGCGCTGCACCGGGCGAGTGCCGCCCGGGTGGCGGCCTTCTTCGCCTCACGGATTCCGGTCATGCTTCCAGTCTACGACCCTACGGAGGGTCAATCCGCAACGAGCGCTTCGAGCGTGAACTCGGGGTGTTCCTTCTCGATGAACTGGAGCCGCCACTTGTCTCCGAACAGGGCGATCAGTTCGCCGTCGGTGCGGGTGAAGACCTCGACGCCACGCTGTTTCGCCAGGGCGGGCACGGTTTCTGCATCGGTGCGCCGGGCTACCGTGTAGGGCACGGCGTCGGTGACGGTTTCCACGTTGTATTCGGCGAGCATCCGGGCCTGCATCACCTCGAACTGCATCGGTCCGACGGCCGCCATGACCGGTGCGGCGTCACCACGAGCATCGTTCTTGAGCACCTGCACGACCCCCTCTGAGTCGAGCTGTTCGAGTGCCTTGCGGAACTGCTTGTACTTGCCGAGCGACTTCGCCCGCAGTGTACGGAAGTGCTCGGGAGCGAACTGCGGCATTGGTGGGAACTGGACCTTTCGGCCCGCATAGATGGTGTCGCCAGGGGCGAGCGATCCGGCATTGACCAGACCGACGATGTCGCCCGGGTAGGCGGCCTCGACAGTGGAACGGGTCCGGCCGAAGACGGTGAGCGCGTACTTGGTGGAGAAGCTGCGGCCGCTCTGCGCGTGGGTGACCTGCATACCACGGGAGAATTCGCCCGAGACGACCCGCATGAAGGCCAGGGAGTCGCGGTGGTTTCGGTCCATGCCTGCCTGCACCTTGAACACCACACCGGAGAACTCGTCGCCCGGTGCCCGGGACTCGTCGATCGCGGCGGATGCGGCCTCCAGCACCTTCGGATCGGTGTGCCTGGGGGCGGGGCCTGGTGCCAGCTCGCAGAGTGCGTCGAGGATCTGGTGGACGCCGAAGTTGAGCATCGCGGAGGCGAAGATCACGGGTGAAGTGGTGCAGTCGAGGAACATGTCCTGCTCATGGACCGCACCGTCTGCGGTCATCAGCTCGACCTCTTCGACGGCGGTCTCCCAGGCGGTATCTTCCTTCTCGGCGGCCTCGTCCGGGGTGAAATGCTGCTCTGGGGCGATGGTGGAACCACCAGCGGTGCGAATGAAGTGGATGTACTCCTCGATCTCTCCGTCGGTGTCCAGCCGGGCGAGTCCTCGGAAGTCGCCGGCCTCACCGACGGGCCAGAACAGGGGAGTGGGCTGAAGCCCAATCTCGGAGACGATCTCGTCCATCAGTTCCAGCGGCGACTTACCCGGCCGGTCCCATTTGTTGACCACCGTGACGATCGGCAGGCCGCGGGCCTTGCACACGCGGAACAGCTTCAACGTCTGCGGTTCGAGGCCCTTGGCGCCGTCGATGAGCATGACGGCGGCGTCGACGGCAGTAAGCACCCGATAGGTGTCCTCGGAGAAGTCGGAGTGTCCGGGTGTGTCGACGAGGTTGATCATGTACGGCTCGCCTTCGTGACCGGCGGGAGCGTATTCGAACTGCAACGCCGAGGATGCGATGGAAATGCCCCGGTCCTTCTCCATCTCCATCCAGTCCGAGACGGTGGCTTTCCGTCCAGCCTTGCCGTGGACGGCACCGGCCTCGCTGATGACGTGCGCGTGCAGTGCCAGGGCTTCTGTCAGGGTGGATTTACCGGCGTCTGGGTGGGCGATTACCGCAAAGGTGCGGCGGCGGGTTGCCTCGGTCGCCGGATCGTTGTGGGGGGTGTTCTCGCTCATGTTTCGGTGCAACTTTCAGACAAACGGCCGGACGGGGTGGAATTGTTGACTCCCGTCAGGGTACGCCATGCTCCGGCCTCCGTTATTCTCGGCGCAATGAGTATCATCCGTACTCTCCCGCTACCGGTCCTTGTCGCACCTATGGCGGGTGGCCCGTCGACCCCTGCGCTTGTCGACGCCGCGTCTGCCGTTGGGTCCCTCGGATTTCTTGCTGGCGGTTATCTTAGTGCGGCGCAGCTTGACGGTCAGATGCGTGATGTGCGCGGTACGGTGTACGGGGTAAACCTGTTTTATCCGCAGCCAACCGCGTTACCGTCGGAACTCGATGCCGTGCGCGCTTATGTGGAACGGTTGGCGCCTTCTCTCGAAAGGTACGAGATCGCGCCGTCAGATCTCATCAAGCAGCTCGACAGCGTGGACCCGACTGATGCCTTCTCCGCCAAGTTGGACGCGATCTGTGCGGCACGGATCGGAGGGTACGGGCCGACCGTTGTCTCGTGTACGTTCGGGGTCTGGAATGACTCAGAGGTCACACGGCTCCACGATCACGGAATCGAGGTGTGGGCGACGGTCGCTGATACTTCTGCTGCGCTCCTGGCGGCGTCCGTCGGCGTTGACGCCATCGTGGTCCAAGGACCCGGTGCCGGGGGACACCGGGCGACTCAGACCGTGGGGGAGAACCCCTCCGGGATTCCGTTGGAGATTCTTTCTCTGGAGATCAGCGCTGCGGTGGATCTCCCCCTCATCGTCGCCGGGGGATTGGGGACGTCGGCCGAGATCGCCGCAGCGTTACGGTGGCCGGGGGTCTGTGCAGCGTCGTGTGGGAGTGCTTTCCTCCTGGCGGATGAGGCCGGAACCTCGCAGGCTCACCGGGACATCTCGTCAGATGTGAGGGGAGGAACCTCGACACGGCTGTGACGCGGGCCTACTCGGGACGACCTGCCCGGGGTGTGCGTACCAGATTCATGACGGAGCAGGTTGATGCCCCTGCCGTGTATCCGTACGTCAATGCAGTGATGGGCCCGGTGCGCTCCGCCGCTGCGCGACATGGAGACCACGACCTTGTGGCGGCGTGGGTGGGTACAGGCGTCTCATACATTTGTTCCGGTCCGGCGGCAGACATTCTGCGCAGGTTGGCAGGTATCGCATGAGCGTGACAGGTCGGGCCACATGGCGACCCGACCTGTTGTCAGCAACGCAGCATTGGTTGGTGTGCTAGCGGTTGAAGTGGAACAAACCGTTCGCGAGCATGTGCTGAAGAGGCGCAAAGACGCCAGTGTGGATGAGCCACCCGATACCGCCCGCGAGTGCGGCGAACAGTGCCAGGATGTGGGTGAATCGTGTGGTGAACACGGATCCCACGGAGCTGCTTTCGGGGGTCTTTTCTGCGGCGGTGACGGTGATGGTCACAGGTGCGGTGTCGATGGAGGCGTCGGAGTACGTCGCGACGACCTGTGCAGTGACTGTACCTGCGGGTGCGTTCGCCGGGGCGGCGTAGGTGACGATTCCCGTCGAGGGGTGCACTGACATCCCTGCTACGGACTGCTTCAGTGAGTACGTGACCTTCGTGGGCGTTTCTCCGGTGACCGCCGGAGTGAGGGTCACTTCTTCGCCGGCCTTCACCGTGGTTGCCGGGTAGGTGAGCTCGACGGTGTCAGCGGTCGGCGTTGCAGACGACTTGCCCATGCGGACCGGCTGGATGCTTTCGTCGCGCTGGCCCGCTCCATCGGGGAGCGTCAGGCGCTGGACGCCGGCGTAGTCGACGTAGTCGACCTCGCGGCGGTCGGCGATGAACAGTTCATCGCCGCTGCGCACCATCAGCTCCGGATAGTGGCTGTTCGTTCCCTTCGTCTTTCCGGCCAGTGTGGATTCCTTGATGACTTCGCCGTTGTTCGGGTCGACGAGGAAGAGTTTGTTCAGACCGGTGGCGATGATGGCGTTGCTGTCATCGTCGAAGACGACCGATGAGATGGCACTGTACGGCCCGGGTGCCTCGTAGGGGTGGTCCGCCCAATACAGCAGTGTGAACTCGCCGTCGGTGTAGTCGAGGAACGCGTAGGTGTTATTGTTCTGGCGGTCACTGTAAATCGCTATACGTGAGCCGTTGGTAGCGACTCCGTGGTAGCCGTGGGCGGCAAGGGGGTTCGCTGGTGCGAACGCCTCGATCAGTGTTGCCTTCTTATCGGCGGCTGGGGTGATGTGTACGGGGAGCGCAGGACGACGCTCCCCGCCTGTGACGGTGAGGTTGTAGTCGTTGACGTAGATGTACGTTCCGTCGGAGAGAGCACGGAGACCGTCATTGTCGCTGAAACCGTAGGGATTTCCGAAAGTTTCGTTCGACAGGTGATCCTCATCGATCAGGACATCGGGATAGAGGTCCGAGGTCGCCGGGAGTGGGGTGCTCGCCGATTCCCCGTCCGGGGTGATCTCCACGAACGTGGCGCCACGCAGATAGTTCCAGGGGGCGCCGGTCGGCGGATTCTCCAGGTAGATCAGGGCAGTCCGACTGCCGTCGAAGGAGCGTGTCAGGGCGGTCGGGACCCCGTTCGCCGTGAACAGGATCTTTTCTCCATCAAAACCCTCGCGGGTCACGTGTGCGGACTTCACGGTGAAGTCGCCCTCGGAGGTCGGAGGTTCGATCCATGTCAGGGTGTCAGTCGTGGGATCGAATGAGGATTCGGCGCTGTTGAGCATGTTCAGCCGGGGTAGCGCGACAGCCCCCTGGAGCGAACGCGGTACGACCGCCACAGTGCTTCCCTCGTAAGGGCGATTGATGTAGAGAAGATCGCCGTTCGACATCTCGTGCAGCCGGACGGCCCCTCCCATCTGCATACGAGGCTCTGTGTCGATGATCCGTGCGTCGGCGAGCTGGTACCAGCCGTCCGCATCGGAATCACCGGAAGAACCTGACAATCCGGATTCGCCGGGGTAACTGAACGTCAATGAGTTCAGGTAGGGGTTGTTGTCGTAGAAGTTGGAGAAAACGTCGTGTCCCGCCTTAGTGAGCTCGGCGCCGATGTTCTTCCAGGTGGTCACGCCGTTGGCAGTGTTGTAGCGGCCGGATGAGACGTCCAACTTCCCGAAGGGGACCTCCTTCTCTTCAGACCATGAGCCGTCACTGTAGCGGACGTAGTTGACCAGAGCGTACAGCGTTCCCTTGCCGGTATTTGGGTCGATGACGACTCGGGGATCGGCGATGGTGACATCCAGTTGGCATTCTCCGCGCACGGGAGTGTCGCCACTGCAGTGGAGCATGTAGTTGACGGTTCCGCCGTACTGAATGCTGACGGCTCCCTCTGGGGTGGTTGTGGTGGAACGGTAGGGCCACAGGAAGGTCTCACCGTCCTGCCGTGCACCGTCGATGATGTTGGTGGCACCGCTGACATAGTTGTCGAAGGAATCCCGGATGGCCCAGGACAGGGCGAAGGTGTCTGCTGTCGAGGTCGAGTCGACGTCGTCCCGGGCGGTGATACCGAGTGTCGAATCCACGCCGGCGTACGCCGCCGTGGACAGAGGGATCATGAGCGATATGGAGACAGTCGCAGCCAGGCTCAGGCGCGTGAAGCGACGTAGTGAATTACTCACCAGGGAACACATCCTTGAAAACGTGAGGGGGTGGTCATCGGGGGTCTAGCCGGAGGTGATGCCCACTCTGTATGGAAGGGAAGTCTAACCTTGGTTATCTTTCCTTAATTTGCTCCCGGGGTGCATGTACGGACGGCCGGGGGGGATGTTGTGGGTGTCCTTTTTCATGAATTCCAGGCCTGTGAACTCGGATTATTGCTAGATGATTGCCTTGGTCACAGTGTGTTCTCCTCGTCTGGCGCTTCGGAGTCATTCATGGGGTGTGGTGGGGGTGGGTGTATTCAGGGGTGGGTGAGGGGCTTTTGTGTGAGGTTGCCATGTTCCCGGGGATGGTTGGCTGGTGACTATCTTCTCGGGGGCATTAGGGTAGGAGGTAGATCCACAACTTTGGTCTGCACGGTGTTGTTATCTTGCTTGGCCGAAGGTTTTTCACCCCCTGAACAATCAACTTTCCGGTTATCCGGTTCAGGTCCGACCCGAAAGAGGACACTTCATTTCCATGACGGATTCGATTGCTACGCACCGTAATTTCCATGAGCGTCTCGCACTGGCGGAAGAGATGGTTCCGCTCCTCGGGAAATTGCACCGGGAGCGCAATGTGGTTACTTCGATCTACGGGCGGCTCTTGGAGAACGTCACCGCCATCGACATCGTGAAGTCGCACCGCTTCGCACGCCGGATCACGGAGCGGGAGATGTCGCTCTCCGCGACCCTGCCCATCGTGCGGGAGCTCGTTGAGATGGACCTTGGAACAGCGTCCATCGACATCGGACGTCTGGCCACCCGCTTTCGGGAGGAAAGGTCCGACGATCTCAGGGGATTCCTCGAGAAGGAGCTCGCTGAGGTCATCGGCACCGCAGAAGCGACCCCCGAGACCGATGTCGTACTCTACGGGTTCGGCCGCATCGGACGTCTCCTGGCTCGCATTCTCATCGCCCGTGAGGGCCGTGGTCTCGGTGTACGACTCCGTGCAGTGGTCGTCCGGAGGAACGGTGACATCGACCTTGAAAAGCGGGCCTCTCTGCTTCGGCGTGACTCCGTTCACGGTCAGTTCGATGGCACCATCAGCATTGACCGGGAAAAGAACGTCATCTGGGCGAATGGTACGCCGATCCAGGTGATTTACTCCTCAGATCCTGCGAGCATCGACTACACCGAGTACGGCATTGACGATGCTGTCGTCGTGGACAATACCGGGCGTTGGCGGGACCGTGCGGGGCTGGAACAGCACCTGAAGTCGAAGGGGGTGTCCCGTGTTCTGTTGACCGCCCCGGGGAAGGGGGAGCTGAAAAATATCGTCTACGGGATCAATCACTTCGACATCGAGGATTCTGACCGGATTCTGTCTGCGGCGAGCTGCACCACCAACGCGATCACGCCTGTGCTCAAAGTCATCAACGATCGCTACGGAGTGCGTTTCGGCCACGTGGAGACGGTCCACTCGTTCACCAACGACCAGAACCTCATCGACAACTTTCACAAGGGTGAACGACGTGGCCGGGCCGCGACGCTGAATATGGTGCTCACGGAAACCGGGGCCGCGAAAGCGGTGGCTAAGGCATTGCCGGAACTCGGGGGAAAGCTCACCGGCAATGCGATCCGCGTCCCCACCCCGGATGTGTCTATGGCGGTACTCAACCTGACCCTGGACAAGGAAACGACCGTCGATGAGGTGAACGCCTATCTCCGTGATGTCTCCCTGAAATCGGTGCTTCGCCAGCAGATCGGGTACATCAAGTCCCCGGAAGTCGTCTCCACGGACTTTGTCGGAACGACCCAGGCGGGCATCGTTGATGGTCTGGCTACCATCGCGCAGGAAAATCACCTGGTTCTCTATGTCTGGTACGACAACGAATTTGGATACTCCAGTCAGGTCATCCGGATCGTGGAGGAGATTGCCCAAGCCCGCCCGATCGTTCTGCCACGCCGTCGGGAGATCGACGAACTCTAGGCTGTCGTTGGTCGTGGCCTGCCTTGGGGTAGGTCATGACTTTTTATGGGGGTGATCTTCTGTCGGAAGCCGGTGCTTGAGGTGTCAGAGGGCTCCGGTGGTTATACGCTCGGAAATGTGGACATGGCGAAGATGCGGCGGAAGGCCGCCAAGGGCGGAAAGAAGAAATGTTGCCGCTCCCGGCGGCGGTGCAAGCTGTGTCCTGTCGTGCTCAAACGCCTGGAGAAGACGTGTGCCTTCGACCTGGATGATTTGGCGTTGGAGAAAGCCTGGGCCAAGGCTCGGGTCCGCTGATTGGACTTCCCGGTGGTTGTTGGCAGGCTTGGCGTGCCATGATGCGGTGTTTTGTGTCGTGGGGTGGGGAAGTGGTGCTGAACGGGGGTTGCGCTGTTTCATCAGCGATTGCTCTCCGGAATCTCAGCGGTGATTTTTCGGGGATCGGATGCGATCGTCGGGGGTGGTGTCGGTGTCTTTGAGGGGTGGCTGTCACAGTGGGAATCCTGAGAACGGGTGTCCGGTGTTCGGTTCTTTTTTGTTGAAGCATCACCATCGGTGCAGGTGTAGTCACCGTCCGCGCGTAAATAAAATTAGGAAACTTTAAGATAGTATCTGTGTGGCGCGGAGACCTGGGGGTTACTTTCGGGTGCAGCAGTGGGGGTGGTCAAAAAGATGTGGGGATCTATGGTTTAGCCCCTTTTGGGGTGGGGGTGCTCCGAGTACGTTTGGTATTCCCAGTACACCTTCGTGGCGTGGGACTCCTCGCCACGAACTGACAGAAAGGTCCACCGTATGAGTGTTCTTCAGATCCCCGGAAGCGTGGAACGCCGCGCTTCCGGCAGCTCACCCCTCAGGCGGGTATCGCGTACAGCACTGGCAACTACTGCAGTGGTCGCCTCAGCCTGCCTCGTCACCGTGGCTCCTGCGGGAGCGGAAGACGCAGGTCTGGATACGTCCATCAACAGTGTGCGATCAGGGTCTCGATTGGCCCCGCACATCGAAGCGGAACCCGATGCAGAAGGTTTCGACCGCTTCATCGTCGGATTCCACGACGGAGAACGCACTGACATCGACGAGGTGATCGCCGACACCGCCCGGGTGGGCGCATTCGGACATACACAGGCAGTAGTCGACACGGGGGCATCTGAGGTCGCAGAGACCGCCACCGGCGCCGTCGTGGTCTCCACCGAGCGAAAGCTCACTGAAGCGGAGGCCGAAGACTTCATGGAGACGATTCGCTCCAGTGACAAGGTCGAATATGTCGAACCTGACGCACGGATGACAATCTTCTCCACCCCGAACGACAGATACTATGACCGCCAGTGGCCGATCCACGGCACCAATGGTGCCCGCATTGACGGTGCCTGGAAGAACGCTCCCGATGCGGAAGACATTGTCGTCGCGGTCGTGGACTCGGGCATTCTTCCGCACCCTGATCTGGACGATCAGGTCATCGACGGATACGACTTCATTTCCTCTCCATCCGTATCCCGAGACGGAGACGGACGCGACGCAGACCCCTACGACAACGGGGACTGGTTCAACCGGGGCGAATGCGGCAATCCCCAGGGAGCGGACTCATCATGGCACGGCACCCACGTCGCCGGAACGATCGGAGCCGCGACCAACAACGGTATCGGTATCGCGGGGACAGCCCCCGGGGTACAGTTGCTCCCAGTCCGTGCCCTAGGCAAATGCGGTGGTGTCACCTCAGATATCGCTGATGCCATCATTTGGGCGTCTGGAGGAGAGGTCAAGGGGGTTCCGGCCAACACCAACCCCGCTGACGTCATCAATCTCTCCCTCGGTGGAGCGGGCCGCTGCTCACGTACGTACCAGCGTGCGATCAACACCGCAGTCGATAACGGTGCCACCGTCGTTGTCGCTGCCGGAAACGATGCGATCAACGCCAGCCGGGTGCAGCCTGCGAACTGCGACAACGTCATCACCGTTGCCGCGTCGGGTGATCAGGGGGCGCTGGCGGTCTACTCCAACTACGGTGAGACCATCGACATCACCGCACCGGGTGGAGACATGTCCAACGGTGCCGGTGTGCTATCCACCCTGAACAACGGAAAACGGTCCCCGGGGCGTCCCAACTACGCGTTCTACGAGGGGACCTCGATGGCCACTCCGCTGGTTTCAGGTGTCGCCGCGCTACTGCGTAAATCCGAGCCCGAGCTCACCCCCGCTGAGATCAAGGAGCGTATCAAGGACACTGCCCGTCCCATGCCGCGCTCCTGCCCCCTCGGCTGTGGAGCCGGGCTAATTGATGCTGAGGCCGTCATCGGTGAGGTTGAGGAACCGGTTGAACCGGTTGAACCGGTTGAACCCGAGGAAGTGGAAGCCACCGCCCCGGAACCCGCCCCGACTCCGGACCGGGACAACCGCCGTCCAATGACGTATGAAGAATGGTTACGGATGATCCTCTGGCTCGACCGTTACGGGCTAGGTAACTTCTGGAGGTAACAACCATGTTCCCGTGCCCCGCCACAGCCCATCGTCTCGGCACTGTCGCAGCGGCGATAATTGTGTTGACGCTCAGCGCCGGCTGCAGTTCAGGTCAGTCCCCGGAAATTGCGATCCCGACGACAGGCAAGCAGGCGGAGATGTCCCCGACGGATGCACCGACCCAGAATGATCCAGCTCCCGCCAGCGCTGACGGCGTGATCGTCTACTTCTCCCCGGAGTCCGCCGACACCCTTGATCAGGACGCCCGCAGAGCTCTCATCGCTGCGGCGGCGAGGAGAGCAGGAATCGGTGAAACTGAGATCACCCAGTCCGGAGTCGGAGAGCTGGTGATGGTGGTCCGGTCCACTGAATCACTGTCACGGGATGCGATGGACACCCTTATCCTGGAGCTGACCACGCTGCCGGAGGTCGAGGACGTTGAAGTTGATTCTCGTGCGACGATCCAAGGGAATGGTGGCGGGAGTCGGGAGCCTCAGTAATCCACTCGGCCCCGCGTGGGAATCAGCGTGAGTGGATCTCGTTTTGTGCGATCCCCAGGCCACGGATTGCGATGAGTTCCACCGCGTCGGCTGCGTCCGCGCACTGGATCGCAAGAGCCGCACACTCGGACTGTGGAATCGGCCGCAGAACATAGTCTGCTGGATCCATGCGCCCCGGGGGACGCCCGATGCCCATACGGACCCGGACATAGTCCCTGGTCCCCAATGACTTACTGGTGGACTTCAGACCATTGTGACCGTTCTCCCCACCGCCGAGTTTGAGCCGGACGACGCCGGGATCGAGGTCCAGTTCATCGTGGATGATGACGATATTGGCCGGGCACACCCCGAAGTATGAGGCGAGAGCCTTGACAGGACCTCCCGACAGATTCATGAAGCTGCGCGGTTTCGCCAGGATCACCGATCGCTCCCCGATGCGAATCTGAGCGATCTCGGCGTTCGAGCGCTTGTGCACGCTGAAGTTTGCGGGAGAGGGCGTCACCCGCTCTGCAAGCTCATCAACAACCATAAATCCGATATTGTGCCGGGTGGCCGCGTACTTTGGCCCGGGGTTTCCCAACCCGACAACAAGCAGTGGCCCGGTGGGGGAGGGCGCGGTGTTCTGTGAAGCGGCGTCAGGTGAATTCACGCCGAATATTGTCGCACACTGCCCTGGCACTGACCGAACGGAGAATCCCATAATCGAAGACACCCGTTCCGGATCCCGCACCACATGAGCGGGCCGGGTCCGGAACGGGTGTCTTCCTTGGGCGGGGGATACCACCCACAGCGCGAGGAATTACTCGCTGTCGTTAGTCGGGCCCTCTTCGGTGGCTTCGACGGACTCGCCTTCAGCATCGCCTTCGCCTTCTTCACCGGGCTCCGGCAGTTCTTCTTCCTCGGGTTCAACGATGTTGATGATGAGCATCTCGGGATCGGAGACCAAGGTGATGCCCTCGTCCAGCTTGACGTCGGCGGCAGTGATCTGAGTACCGATCTCCAGCCCCTCGATGTCGATCTCGAACTCTTCCGGAATGGAGAGCACAGGTGCCTCGACAGCGAGGACATCGGCGTCCTGGATAACCATGGCTCCTGGAGCGGGCTCACCGGTGTGGACAACCGGAACTTCGACCTCGATCTTCTCTCCGCGGGAAATTGCGAGGAGATCGACGTGGTCGATGTTGAAGGTCAGGACATTCTGGTCGAGGTGCTTGACGATAGCGAGCTGCTTTTCGCCCTCGATGTCGACATCGACGACGGCGTTGACGCCGTGGTTACGGATGATCGCGGTGAAGTCAAGGCGGTCGACGGTGACGTGCAGGGGCTCATCGAGGGTCTTGCTGTAGATCACGACGGGGATCAGACCGTCGCGGCGGGCGCGACGCGCTGCACCCTTGCCGAACTCGGTACGGGGTGCAGCTTCGAGCGGGGTAGCCTTGTTGATGGCCATGATGTTCTCCTGGTGCGTTGGTTGGACAGTGAGGTCTGGTCCCGGGTAGACACAACAAAAGCCTGCGGGACCCGGGTTCTCGTCGAGTCATCGCAGGCTGTCCGTCCTCCGCATGCGGAGGGGGCGCTTCATGCGTCACATCGCGTCGATAACGGCCGATCCTGGGGATCAGCCCTCGCCGAGACGTTCATGACAGTACCACGCCCCCGGAACCGGGCACAATGTGCCGCAGCGCGGGGCTGTTCGCGTTCGCGGTATCAGGCCTGGCCCTCGAAGAGGGTGGTCACTGATCCGTTCTCGAAGATCTCGTGGATCGTCTTCGCCAGCAGTGGGGCGATGGATAGAACCGTGAGGTTGTCCCAGCCATCCGTGTTCTGGGGAAGTGTGTCAGTCGCAATGACTTCGCGGGCACCACAGCGGGACAGCCGTTCGCGGGCGGGACCGGAGAACACACCGTGCGTGGTGGCGATGATGACGTCGCCGGCACCGGCCTCACGCAGGACCCCGACGGCACCGGATATGGTGCCGCCGGTATCGATCATGTCGTCCAGCAGCACACAGGTGCGGCCTGCGACATCACCGACGACACGGTTCGCGGTGACCTGGTTGGCAACATCGACGCTGCGGGTCTTGTGGACGAACGCCATCGGCGCACCGCCCAGTGTGTTCGCCCATTTCTCGGCGACCTTCACTCGGCCGGCATCGGGGGACACGACACAGATGTTCTCCAGGCTGTAGTTCTTCTTGATGTGCTCGGTGAGGATTGGCATGGCGTGCATGTGGTCGACGGGGCCATCGAAGAAACCCTGGATCTGGTCCGTGTGCAGGTCCACGGAAACGATGCGGTCCGCCCCGGCGGTTTTGAGCATGTCCGCTACGAGCCGGGCGGAGATTGGCTCGCGACCGCGGTGCTTCTTGTCCTGGCGGGCGTAGGGGTAGAACGGCAGGATCGCGGTGATGCGCTTCGCGGAGCCACGCTTGAGCGCGTCGATCATGATGAGTTGTTCCATCAGCCACTTGTTCAGCGGTTGGGTGTGTGACTGCAAAACGAAGGCGTCACAGCCTCGGACAGACTCTTCGAAGCGAACGAAAATTTCTCCGTTGGCGAAGTCGCGCGCTGTGGTTGGGGTGAGCTTGACTCCCAGCTCCCGGGCCACCGCCTCACCGAGCGCCGGGTTGCCCCGGCCGCTGAACAGCATGAGGTTCTTCTGGTTGTCGATCCACTGGGCAGACATGTCTATTCTGCTTCGCCTTCCTGATTGTTGACCCTGGGCTGCGCTGCTGCGCGTGCGGCGGCGTCCGCGGCCGGAGTACCGGGCCGACGGCGCTGCACCCAACCTTCGATGTTGCGTTGCCGCCCGCCGGAGACGGCCAATGCCCCGGGTGGGACGTCATCCTTGATTACTGTACCTGCCCCGGAGTATGCCCCGTCACCGACGGTCACGGGGGCTATGAACATCGTGTCACTGCCGGTGCGGACGTGACTGCCGATGGTGGTGTGGTGTTTGTTCACGCCGTCGTAGTTGACGAAGACGCTGGAGGCACCGATGTTCGATTCCTCGCCTATCGTCGCGTCCCCCACATAGGTGAGGTGCGGAACTTTGGAACCACGCCCGATGGTTGCCTTCTTGGTTTCGACGAAACCTCCGAGCTTGCCCTCTTCACCGAGGTGTGTCCCGGGGCGAATGTAGGTGAACGGGCCGACGGCGGCGCGTGGCCCGATGATGGAATCCGATCCGTGGGTGCGGATGACGGACGCCCCCTCGCCCACGATCATGTCGGTGAGAGTCGTGTCCGGTCCTATGGTGCAGTTATCCCCGATGACCGTCTTACCGCGTAGCTGTGTGCCCGGTTCGATGGTGACGTCGCGGCCGATCTGAACATCTACGTCAATGAAAGTAGAGGCTGGATCGACGATGGTCGCGCCGTCGCGCATCGCCTCCTCACAAAGGCGACGGTTGAATTCGGCACTGATGGCTGCGAGCTGCACCCGGTCATTGACACCGGCGATGATCGACGGATCATCGAGACGGTGTCCCCGAACGGATCGGTCATTGTCCCGCGCGATACCGATGACATCGGTGAGATAGAATTCCCCCTGCGCATTGTCGGTGTCTAGCTGGGTCACAGCGGTGCGCAGCAGCTCCGCGTCGAATGCGTAGACGCCGGAGTTGATCTCGGTGATCTCAAGCTCGTCTTCGGTGGCGTCCTTCTGCTCGACGATCCGGGTGACCTCACCATCCGGGGTACGCACGATTCTGCCGTACCCCGTCGGATCGTCGACGGTGGCGGTGAGGACGGTGACTGCGGCCCTAGGTTTGGTGTTGTGCTCATCGACGAGTGCGCGCAGGGTCACTGAATTGATCATCGGCACATCGGATGTGGTGACGACGACGGTGCCGGTGAAACTGGAGGAGAGCTCTTCGAGCCCGCAGGCGACGGCGTGTCCCGTGCCGTTCTGTTCTTCCTGGTGCGCGATGCCGACGGATGTGGTGCCGAATCTTGCTTGGAGTGCGGGCACCTCCTCCGACACCGCTGGAATCACTTTGTCCCGTTGATGTCCGACGACCGTGATGATGTCGGCCGGTCGCAGGCCCGCCGCCGCATGTAGGGCGTGGGCGAGCATGGTGCGTCCAGCGACTCGGTGAAGCATCTTCGGCGTTGCGGACTTCATCCTGGTGCCGGCTCCGGCGGCGAGGATGATGACTGCGACACCATCATTGGGGGTCTCGGTCATTTGTCTCCGATCATGAGGAGGAAGCTGTCTCTCCACCCCACGCTACCGGACCAGCGGGGGCTCATCCGGTCACTTCGTGTGGCGGATGTTTCGCCGAGGCCCGCAGCCCCGTTTCCTGCGCTGTCTCCCGAGCGGGATTCATCAGTCAAAAAAGCTTCCCCGCCAGGACTCGAACCTGGAAAGCTGGTACCAAAAACCAGAGTGTTGCCAATTACACCACGGGGAAACGCCCGGAAAAGATCCGCAGCAGTTGGAACTCTACCGTATGGGAGGGCGGTCTTTCGACTCGGGAGGGGCGGTAGGATCATCTACATGGTGAGACAGCGCATGACCGGCAAACAGAGACGCGAACAGTTGATCAGCGTCGGCCGGGAGGTTTTCGCCGAGCGGGGCTTCGAAGCGACCAGCGTGGAGGAGATCGCTGCACGTGCCGCGGTGTCCAAGCCGGTGGTGTATGAACACTTCGGGGGAAAGGAGGGACTCTACGCGGTTGTAGTGGATAGAGAGATGCTGCGGTTGGAAGCCCTGATCACCGGCGCATTGTCCACCGGCCGGTCGCGGGAAAGGATCGAGCGGGTGGTGCTCGCCCTGTTCAGTTATGTGGAGGAGCACACCGACGGTTTTCAGATCCTCGTACGCGACCTGACCCCCGGAGTGGAGCGGAGCTACTCCACGATGCTCAATGATGCGGTCGGCCAGGTTGCGCACATCCTCGCCAACGCCTTCACTCGGTCGGGACTGAATCCGGATTATGCGGTGTTGTACGGTCAGGCTCTGGTGGGTATGGTCTCGACGACCGCCCAATGGTGGCTGGACGTCCGAGAACCGACCAAGGAGGAGGTTGCCGCCCACATCGTCAATCTTTGCTGGAACGGTTTGGCGGGGATGGAAGGAACACCGAGACTGCGTTCCATGCCGGATCCGGTGGACGGTGCGAGTCCCGTGGACAACGAGGACATCGGGGGCGGCGTCCCCGGGTAATCACCCGGATCGCCCACCACACCATCAGTATTGGGGCCAGAGCCCCGGAACACCACTCTTCAGGAGCCATCTTGCCCGAGAAAACGTCCGCGTCGGCACCCGCGCTCGCCGGTCTGCTCAAGGTCGCCGCCACCGATCCGAAGCTGAAAGGGCTCGTCGCCCACGTTGATGATCCGCGCCTACACGTGACGGGAATCGATCAGGTCCGGTCGTGGATGATCGGCACACTCGCACAGCACACCCCGCTGCTGGTAGTAACCGCGACGGGCAGGGAGGCGGAGGACCTCACTGCAGAACTCGGGGCAATGCTTGGGGAGAAGGTGGCATGGTTCCCGGCCTGGGAGACACTTCCGCACGAGCGTCTGAGCCCAGGCGTCGATACCGTTGGGTGTCGGGCGAAGGTTCTCCATGACCTGTCAGCGGGGCGGCTGCGTGTCGTGGTAACCGCTGCACGAGGCTTCTGCCAGCCCGTACTCCAGACCTCTCCCGGGCGTAAACCGGTGGTTCTCGAAGAGGGGCGGGATTATGATTTCGGTTCCCTGGTCCGTGAACTGGTCAGCCGGGCGTACAAGCATGTCGACATGGTCGCGCGGCGAGGTGAGTTTGCGACCCGGGGCGGCATCATCGACATCTTCCCCACTACCCTGAGCTACCCGGTGCGCGTGGAATTCTGGGGGGACGAGATCACCGAGGTTCGCCAGTTCTCCGTCGCGGATCAACGCACCATCTCCGAACTCGAGGTCGGTGCGGTGGAGATCTACCCCTGTCGTGAACTGCTCGTCGACGCCACGGTTGCCGGACGGGCACGGAAACTCGCGGTCAGTCATCCTGGCAACGCCACCCTGGTGGAGCTACTGACCACGTTGGGGGAAGGTGAACCGGCAGACGGCATGGAGGCCCTGATCCCGGTGCTCACAGACACCCCGCTGGTCAGTCTTCCGGAACTCATGCCAGAGGGCACACACATCCTTGCCTGTGCCCCTGAGAAGATCCGCACCCGAATCGAGGATCTGGTCACCACAGATGCCGAGTTCCTCGCCGCCGGCTGGGAAGCTGCCGCGATGGGGGCATCCGGTCCCGTCGCGGCCGAGGGCCTGGATCTATCTGCGGGATCATACCGGTCGTGGGAGTCCCTCGTGGTGTCCGCACGGAACGTGGGGTCCCCGTGGTGGACGTTTGGACCATCCGGGATGCTCGGTGACGCCGCGGAATCGGAGACACTACCACTCGAATTTGTTGCGGGACCGACCCCGCGTGGTGATCTGAAAGAGATCGACGCCATGATGGCTCTGCTCCTGGAACACACCCGAGCCGGTGGGCGCGCAGCGTTCATCGCACCGGGTGCCGGTCCGGTCAAACGTATGACGGAGCGTTTCCGGGAGAAGGGAATTCCCGTTCGCGCAGCGACGCCGGGCTGGGAACCGAGCCCGGGTGAGGTCACCCTCTACCGGGCGCTGAGCCACGCGGGGCTGGTGTTCCCGAAGGTCCGGAAGCTGAAGGATGCGGCGGCGCTGCCCCTGGTCGTCATCACCGAGACAGATCTGACTGGCAACCGGGTCGGGGACATCGCGGGAGCCAAGCGGCGGCCCGCGAAGCGTCGTAACAAAGTTGATCCGCTTGCCCTGAAGCCCGGGGATCTCGTCGTGCACGAGTCGCACGGTATCGGCCGATTCGTGGAGATGACTGAACGGACGATCACCACCGGCGACGGCACATCGCGCCGGGAATACCTCGTCATCGAGTATGCACCGTCGAGACGTGGCGGCCCCGGCGACCAACTCTACGTCCCGATGGACGCCCTCGACCTGCTCTCCCGCTATGTCGGAGGCGAGAAACCCGCACTATCGAAGATGGGGGGATCGGACTGGAAGAACACCAAGAAGAAAGCCCGGTCCGCAGTCCGGGAGATCGCCGGTGAACTCATCGAACTGTATGCGAAACGACAGGGTTCCCCCGGGCATCCGTTTGCCCCGGACACTCCATGGCAGCGGGAGATGGAGGAGAACTTCCCCTACGTCGAGACCGAGGATCAGATGCTCGCGATCGACGCCGTGAAGGAGGACATGGAGAAACCCGTGCCCATGGACCGGGTCGTTGTCGGCGATGTCGGCTACGGCAAGACCGAGGTTGCGGTACGTGCCGCGTTCAAAGCGGTCCAGGATGGGCGTCAGGTCGCGGTCCTCGTTCCCACGACGTTGCTCGCACAGCAGCATTTGTCCACCTTCACCGAGCGCATCGACGGGTTCCCCGTCAGTATCGAGAGTCTCTCCCGATTCACCTCGACGGCAGATTCGAAGCGGATCCTCGCGGGGTTGGCTGACGGCGCCGTCGATATTGTCATCGGTACCCACCGACTGCTTCAGACCGGTGTGAACTGGAAGAATCTCGGACTTGTCATCGTGGACGAGGAACAGCGCTTCGGTGTCGAGCATAAGGAGCACATCAAGGCACTGCGTACTCACGTCGATGTGCTCACCATGTCTGCGACACCGATCCCGAGAACCCTCGAGATGTCGATGGCAGGCATCCGGGAGATGTCGACGATCCTCACGCCACCCGAGGACCGGCATCCGGTCCTCACCTACGTCGGTGCACAGGAAGACAAGCAGATCGCTGCGGCGATCCGGCGGGAACTGCTACGCGACGGGCAGGTATTCTACGTGCACAACAAGGTCAAGACCATCGAGAGGAGAGCAGCGCAGCTCCGCGAACTGATCCCCGAAGCGAGGGTTGTCGTCGCTCACGGACAGATGGGGGAGGAACAGCTCGAACAGACGGTCCAGGGATTCTGGGACCGTGAATATGACGTGCTCGTGTGCACCACCATCGTCGAAACGGGCCTGGACATCGCCAACGCCAACACCCTCATCGTGGAGAACGCCCACCACATGGGGTTGAGTCAGTTGCACCAGTTGCGTGGCCGGGTAGGGCGCTCCAGGGAACGCGGTTACGCGTATTTTCTCTATCCGAAAGGACAGATGCTCACGGAGACCTCCTATGATCGGCTGGCGACGATCGCGCAAAACAACGATCTAGGAGCCGGCATGGCTGTAGCGATGAAAGACCTGGAGATGCGTGGTGCCGGTAATGTGCTGGGTGCAGAACAGTCCGGACACATCGCGGGCGTCGGATTCGACCTCTACATCCGGCTCGTCGGCGAAGCTGTCGAGATGTACCGCGCCATCGCTGACGGTAAACCACTGGATGCGACGGACAAGACGCCGAAGGAGATCCGGGTCGATCTCCCCGTCGACGCACACATCCCCGAGAACTACATCAATTCCGAGCGGCTGCGCCTCGAGGTCTACCGGAAACTCGCGCAGTCCCAGTCGGAGCAGGATCTGAAGCTCGTTGTGGAAGAGATGGAGGACCGCTACGGGCCTGTTCCACTGGAAGTGGAACGTCTCCTGTCGGTTGCACGACTGCGTCACCAGTGTCGTGCCGCGGGGATCACCGATATCGGTGTTCAGGGTACCCGGATCAAGGTGCACCCGGTTGAACTTCCCGATTCGAAGCAGGTCCGGTTGAAGCGGCTTTATCCGGCGTCAAATTACCGGGCGGCGGCGCAAGCCATCCAGTTGAGTTTCCCTAAGGCAGGCCGGAAGATCACGGACCCGCAGCTTCGTGATGTGGCTCTCATCCAGTGGTGTGCGGACTTCCTCAGTGGGATGTTCGATATCCCTGCCGTGGATGTCACCGCAGGTCGAGATACAGCGGGAGCCAGAAATCCAGGGATCATCTCGATCCGGGGGTGAACATCGCCGTTACCATGTCGGCATGACGGTTCTCATCCTTGATCCCGGGTCTCCGACATTGATTCCCGCTGAAACAATCACCGCTGCCCGAATGGCCGGTGATTCCGTCGCCTTTGGTGAGGTTGTTCCAGCGACGGTGCGGGAGCTCTTCGGCGCTCTGGGGGTACGGCAGTCAGGGGTGCGGAGTGCGACTCTGTGGGTGGACACTGACCCAGCGTCAGCGGAGGTGCGCCGCCGCGTCGAGGCGGGTGAACGGGTTGGTGGACCCGGTGCATCCGGTATCGGCGCAGCCCGGATCGCGATGTCCCGTGCCCTTGAGATCGGGGAGTGGGAGAGAAACCAGGACCACGTCAGTCTCCTGCCCTATTTACGGGAGGAGACCGAAGAATTCGCGGAAGCCGTACAGGCGCACGCGGCGGGCTATCCCGAAGCCGTGGTACCCCTTCTCGGTGAACTGGCGGATGTGCTGCTGCAGGTGCTCTTCCACGCGGAGATTGCGGCGTGCAGGGGAGATTTCGATTTCACCGATGTCGCTGATGCGTTCACCGCGAAACTCCGCAGCAGGGCGCCCTATCTTTTTGACGGAACCACCTCAATGGTGTCCGCGGAGGAACAGGAACGGATCTGGCAGGCCGCGAAGAACCGGGGCGGGTGACAGTTTTTCGCCGGTTTTCTTCAGCGGAGTGCGCTGGGAAACGGGTCAGGAGCTCAGTGCCGGAGGGAAGGCTGGTGCGGGAACGGCTTTTTCTCCCGTGGTGAGACCGACGATCTTGTCCAGGTGGAATTTACCGGGATTGAGGGCATCCAGGAGTTTTACCAGTGCAGCGATGATCTTGGTGATCTCGGAGCTACCGAAGCCATCACCGATGGTGGCGTCGCTTTCTTTTTCCACCAGGTCACACTTCGCGGCGCGTTCAGCTAGTTCCTTTGCCTGCTCCGTGGTTACTGGCTCCGTTGCATCCGGGCTGCCGTAAAGCTGCTGGATAAGTGCTGTGTTGTCATCGTCGATCGCTTTGCGCAGTCCTTTCTCGGTCATTTTCTTCTTCAGGAGACCGGCGTCGGTGAGAACGCTCTCGACATCTCCGCAGGAAATCGCCGATGCCTTGGTGTCTCCGAGGAGGAATCCGTTGAACTCGGTCTGGTAGGCGGATGCAGGTGCAGCGAACCCCGCAGCGGCAAGTGCGATCGTTGTGGTAGCGGTGATCAAGCGTTTGTTAAACATGGTGCTCCTCTTGAGGCAATTCTGTGGTTTGCTGCCACCCTATCCGAAAGACTGATCCAGCTCCCGCCGTGGTGCTGCGATCTCATCGTCCGGGTAGCGGGCCGGGGTGACCGCTGAACTCTGTGCGGGAAGCTGGCGGGAGAGATCCGAGCTGCTCATCGCCGCGAGAAGAACGGATTTCATCAGTCTGCGCTGTCAGGCCCCGGCACCCGGGGGAACTCTGGCACGTGGTGGAACTGAAGTGACGGAAAGTGTTTTTTGGTGGTGGCGGGTGCACGGGTAACGACGGATTGGGGTGTCGTGACCCCTTGGTGGGTAGAATGCGCCGCTATGAGTTCTGGAGTCCGCCGCCCCTTCGTCGCCGGCCTCACCTCGGTTCTGGCCGTGGTGATGGTCGTCGCCTTCGTCGGTTGGGTCCTGTCTTTCCTCAACGGCCCCAGCCCGATCCGTCAACTGCAGCCTGTCCCCGATAATGTTCCGCCCGCGACGGGAGAGGCTGTTCCCCGGATCGACGTCAACGCCCCCGGACGAACCTCGCTCAAGCTCGGTTTCTGGGCTGAACCTCTCGCCGCGGACACAGGCATCCCCGTGGCTGCGGTGCAGGCCTACGGAAATGCGGTGCTCATTGCCCAGGACAGTTGGCCGAACTGCAATCTCTCCTGGAACACCCTCGCGGGAATCGGTTATGTCGAAACCCGTCACGGAACCTATTCCGGGAAGCTCTTCGGGGCCGCGAGAATCGGTGAGGACGGTGTGGTCAATCCACCGATCATCGGTGTTCCGCTTGACGGTGGTCCCGGGCTGGCCAGGATTGCGGACACCGACGGTGGTGCATTGGACGGGGACACGGAAGTGGACCGGGCAGTCGGGCCGATGCAGTTTATCCCGTCCTCGTGGCGGATCTACGGGCGTGATGCGAGTGGGGACGGCGTGGCTGATCCCCAGCAGATCGATGATGCGGCTCTCTCCTCGGCGGGGCTGCTTTGTGCCCATGACAGAAATCTCGGAACTCCGGAGGGGTGGTCGCAGGCGGTGCGTTCCTACAACAACTCCAACGATTACCTGATCAAGGTAAGGGATGCCGCGGCCGCCTATGCGTTACGCCAACCACCGGTGTGACATTCTGCCCGGTTGAACGTCTCGGCAGCACGGCCGGACATTTCATGGAACAATTGACGGTGAGCGTTCCGCATGGTCGCCGACCATCAGATTCCTCCGGGGTATGTCTCCCTAAAGTGCCCGGTTATTTCCGGTTTCCTGGGGAATTGCCCGGGTGGTGTGTTCCGGTTGAGGGCCTTGTGCGGCGCCACGTAAAACGACAACCGTATGAACACCCAAAAGCATAGGAGGCCATTGTGGCTGAGATCATGCACGTATTCGCCCGCGAGATTCTGGATTCCCGGGGTAACCCGACCGTCGAGTGTGAGGTCGTCCTCTCCGACGGTTCCGCAGGAAAGGCGGCTGTTCCGTCAGGCGCTTCCACCGGCGTACATGAGGCACATGAACTGCGTGACGGCGGCGACCGTTACCTGGGTAAGGGTGTGCTCAAGGCTGTTGAAGCCGTCAACGAGACCATCGTCGACGAACTCGCCGGCATGGAAGCTGACGACCAGCGTGAGATCGATCAGGTCATGATCGACGCCGACGGTACCCCGAACAAGTCCAAGCTCGGAGCGAACGCCATCCTTGGTGTCTCGATGGCAGTGGCCCACGCCGCAGCCGACTCCGCCGGCCTGCCGCTCTTCCGCTACATCGGCGGCCCCAATGCTCATCTCCTCCCGGTGCCGATGATGAATATCGTCAACGGTGGCGCACATGCCGACTCCGGTGTCGACTGCCAGGAGTTCATGATCGCTCCGATCGGTGCCACCAGCTTCAGTGAGGCACTCCGCATGGGGGCGCAGGTTTACCACACCCTCAAGGGCGTCATCAAGGAGAAGGGCCTGTCCACCGGTCTGGGTGATGAGGGCGGCTTCGCTCCCTCGGTCGGTTCCACTGCAGAGGCCATTGACCTCATCGTCGAGGCCATCGAGAAGGCTGGCTTCACCCCGGGCGAGGACGTTGCTCTTGCCCTTGACGTCGCGGCCTCCGAGTTCTACAAGGACGGCAAGTATCACTTCGAGGGTGGCGAGCGCACCGCTGAGGAGATGAGCAAGGTCTATGGCGATCTCGTCGCCAAGTACCCGATCGTCTCCATCGAGGATCCGCTGAACGAGGACGACTGGGAGGGTTGGAAGGCTCTGACCGCCGAAATCGGCGATAAGGTTCAGATTGTCGGCGATGACCTCTTCGTCACCAACCCGGAGCGTCTCAAGCAGGGCATCGATAACGACGTCGCTAATGCGCTGCTGGTCAAGGTCAACCAGATCGGTACCCTGACCGAGACCTTCGACGCAGTCGAGATGGCCCACCGTAACGGTTACCGCTGCATGATGAGCCACCGTTCGGGTGAGACCGAGGACACCACCATCGCAGATCTGGCTGTGGCACTGTCCTGCGGCCAGATCAAGACTGGAGCACCGGCCCGCTCCGAGCGCGTTGCCAAGTACAATCAGTTGCTTCGTATCGAGGAACTGCTCGGCCCGGCGGCACGTTACGCCGGACGCGCGGCCTTCCCCCGTTTCGGTAAGTAACACCCCTCCTGGATCAGGACGCACCGGGTCCGGGTCTCCCCTGAAGGGAGGCTCCGGGCCCGTTTGTGCGCCGGTTCTCGCGTGTCCGCCCACTGGCACGGTACGATCAACACACCATGGTGAATAAAGCACACAAGCGGCGGGGCCGGGTACCCGTGACCAACCGTACGAAATCCGGGCGGCGGCCCGACACGGTGGTGTCTGCACGTGCGCAGGGGGCTGGTGGGCGGTTCAGTGCACTGCAGGTCGGAATCCTGATTGGCGTGCTCATTCTCGTTCTGGTCATGATCGCAGTACCGGTGCGCAACTATTTTCAGCAGCGTGCGGAGATCTCCCGGCTTAATGCGTCCATCGTTGAACGCAGTGAACGCCGTGAGATGCTCATCGAGGAGATCGACAAGTATCGCTCTGATGCCTACGTCCGTGAGCAGGCCCGGAAACGGCTCGGGGTCATAGAATGGGGCGAAACTCCTTTCCGTGTCATCGATCCGGAGATCACCGCGAGTACAACAACCGGTTCTGGAGAGCGAGACACTGCGGCACCGGTCAGTACCGACTGGTGGACCGTACTGTGGAACTCCGTGGCGAATAGGGATAGCGGCGTGAGCTTTCCGGGATCGGAATCAGATCCCGGCTCCACCGAAGAACCCGGGGACGGTATTCCACCGAGCATCGTGCAACCGCAACCGGATGCGCAGACTGATCCCGCCCCAGCAGACTGACCCCGTACTTTCCCGCAGTGCGGGATGACAAGGAGAACAAGCCAATGACCGTCACCGACGCAGATATCGCGCACGTTACTGAGCAGCTCGGTCGTACTCCGCGTGGTGTGGTCGACATCGCCTACAGGTGCCCGGACGGGGCGCCTGGTGTGGTTACGACGTCACCGCGGCTGCCCGACGGAACGCCTTTCCCCACGTTGTACTATCTCACGGACCCCAGGCTCACCGCCGAAGCTTCACGGCTTGAGGTTGCCCACGTCATGAAATGGATGACTACCCGCCTCGTCGAAGACACCGAACTCGCATCGGACTATGCCGCCGCACACCGCCACTACCTTGAACGTCGTAACGCCCTTGAGGATCTCGGTACCGACTTCTCCGGTGGCGGAATGCCGGAGCGGGTGAAGTGCCTCCACGTCCTCATTGCCTATGCTCTCGCAGAAGGTGCGGGGCACTTCCGTCTCGGTGATGAGGCCGTGGCACTCGCCGCCGAACACGCCGGGTTGAGGGGAACAGCTATCCCGGAAGACTGGCCGAGCTGTTCTGACCTCGGTATCGACATCGGACAGTTCGACTTCAGCAACGCGGAGGTGCGGAAATGACCCGGCTCGCCGCAATCGACTGCGGCACCAACTCCATTCGACTGCTCATCTGTGAGGTCGGCGGTGGACAGACCCGGGAGATTCACCGAGCGATGGAAATCGTTCGGCTGGGTGAAGGAGTGGACGCGAACGGCGAGATTTCGCCGGCCGCGCTCGATCGTACCCGGGCAGCTCTCGAGCGCTACGTCGAGATCATGGAGATCGAACGTGTCACTGATGTCCGTATGGTCGCCACCTCTGCGACCCGTGACGCCCATAACCGGGAGGACTTCTTCCGGATGACCCGCCAACTCCTCGGGCGTATCAAGTTCGGCGCGGTCGCCGAGGTTATTACCGGAGAAGAAGAGGCCGCCCTCAGTTTCCGTGGTGCGGTGGCTGACCTTCCGGCTGAGATTGGCCCTTTCTGCGTCATCGACCTCGGAGGTGGATCCACGGAATTTGTCGTCGGAACCATAGACGGGGGAATCCTCGGAAGTCATTCCGCCCAGATGGGCTGTGTCCGGGTCACCGAACGCATCATGCGTTCAAACCCGGCCACCGACACCGAGGTCGAGATCGCTCGTGAGTATGTTGCCGAGCGCCTGGAGCAGGTTCGTGCCATCGTTCCGGTCGACCAGGCCCGTACCTTCGTCGGCTGCGCGGGGACCTTCACGACGCTCTCAGCACTCGCACTAGGCCTGGAACACTATGACGCCAGCGCCATTCACGGTTCCATCCTCCGCTTCGCGGCACTCCAGGTGCTCACCGACCACCTCATCTCCGAGACTTCGGAGCAACGGGCCACAAATCCGGTCATTCACCCCGGGCGTGCGGATGTTCTCGGTGGTGGTTCCGTGGTTGTCCAGGGGATCATGGATCTCGCCCGCGAGTCCGCCGGAGCGGACCACATGGTTATCTCCGAGAAGGACATCCTCGACGGAATCATCGCCGGGCTCGCCGACGAACTGGAGTAGCAGCACCATCCACGGTGTATTGCACGGATACGCTAAACTGTGCCGGTACGCCCCTATAGCCCAATTGGCAGAGGCAGCGGACTTAAAATCCGCGCAGTGTGGGTTCGAGTCCCACTGGGGGCACCATGAGCAGGGAAAACACCCTAGATCGCCAGCGAAAAGCGGTCGAGGTGTCCAAAGTATCGGGATGACGTGTGGAATGGTTCGTATCGTCTGGCCCGGTTTGGACTGTTGCTCCGCTTGGTGGAGAGGGCAGTTCTGGCCTGCTCAAGGATTCATCAGATCGGGGACGTGAACAACTGTGGCCCCCTGTGTTTTCGTGTTTTCGGTGGTGCGCCGTGTGATCGGGGATGTGCGGTGGGCCTCAGCATCCTCCGGGGGCCATAGTCGGACAGAAGCTTTTATCACATGACGTGACCGGGGGATTCGAGATGGAGTGTGATTTCTGTGTCTGAGTGCTTTACTGGGTGCTTGCAACTGTGATTTTTCGCACGGTACCCCATGATAGGGGTAAATAATTGCGTGGGGGTATACGAAAGAAGGATAGGGTGACCTCAGAATATGGCCCAATCGCCAACTAACGGCAGTGATTGTCACCTGTGTAGAACGTGCTCTAATATCGCTTTGCCGTTAACATCATTTAGGTTAGCGTCGCCTAAAGATGATTGAGGTACGACATGGTTGTCTCATACCCCCACCCGGCCCTTTTGTGGTGTCACTCGGGTTCCGCGACCATCAGCGTCGGAGCCTGGGAATGTGAACTACCTGCGGGTGAGCTCTGCTATGCGGCAGGTCCGTCTACGGTGTCCGGCGATGGTCTGGTCATTCCCATCGTCTTTCCGAATCTGGGTATTTCAGGGCCTTCGCGTCGGGTCCACCTGGGCGTGGACTGGGGGGATTTCATGGTCTACGAGTTCTCCCGTTCGCTGGGTTATCTTCGTGGAACACGGACCTTGTCTCCGGAGATCTCGCGACTCTTCGATGACCCGGCCGCACCACCTCCTGCCCCAGAAGCCGAGGAAGCCAACGCTGTAGCCCAGCGTCTGCGTATCAATCCCGGTGACCAGACATCTCTCGAAGAGTTTGCGGAGCAGTACAGGGTTTCCGCAAGGACTCTCCAGCGTCAGTTCCTCGCCTCGACGGGTCTGACATTCTCCGAATGGCGTACCGCGTACCGGGTTTCCTCTGCCGCCGAACTCCTCGCCAGGGACTTCTCGGTGGCCGTCGCGGCTAATCTCGTCGGGTTTGCCGCGACTTCTTCGTTGACCAGGGCGTTCCGCAGGCACACTGGTTGTACGCCGTCTGCCTACACGCCCGGTTCCGTGGGGATGGCTCCGGCGGGCACCCCGCCGCAGATTCCTTCATCGAGTACCTGGCACCGTTCGACGGGATCAGATGTCGTTCTCTGGGTCTATCGTGGTACCGCGACATTGACCACTCCCGGGTACTGCCGCTTCCTCGGAAACGGAGATAGTGCGACGATCCCGGCGGGCACCAACACCAGGCTCGACATCGCCGCCGGATCGATCGCCCTGCCGATGAGTGCCGCCGACGATCTCGACGAGGCGCCCCGCCTCGAGGATGTCGTTGACTACTACCGGAGCGCTCTCGGAGTGGTCACACGGAGTGACACCGCTTCGGCGCCGTCCGTGTTCACCTTCACGCAGAAGATGGATGAAGCGCGGCAGCTTCTCCGTGCAGGTCTCCGCCCCAAAGATGTCTCACGGACAGTGGGATATCGTTCTACGGCCGCTTTTTCCCGGGCATTCAAGGGAATGCACGGTATATCGCCACGGGACTTCCAGAACGAACAGTTTGCGGAGATTGCCGTCCGTTCCGCGTCTCAGTGATCTGTTGACGATGAAACCCGGTGACAGGTCGGTAACCTGTTGCGGGGTTTCATCGGCCAGTTGTGCACGTCCGGGAACTTTGTGGCGGGTCCAGGCGTTGTAGGGATGTACACCTTCACGACGAATCTCGAACACAAGAAAGGACCAGGGACGACGTGCGTAGTAGTAACCCTGTTCTCAGTTCACTGACGGGCGGCTCGCGCCAGCCTCAGCAGAACCCCTACCAGACGGGCTACCCGCAGGCCGGCTACCAGGATCCGTACCTCGCCCAGCAGAGCGACGCATCCGGTGCACAGCGCCCGATCACCGTGGATGACATCGTCACCAAGACGGGCATCACCCTGGGTATCATCATCGTGCTCGCGGTGGTCAACTTCTTCATAGGGACGATGATCAATCCCGGCCTCGCGATCGGGCTCACCTTTGTTGGCATGATCGGTGGTCTGATCACCGTGCTGATCTGCACGTTCGGTAAGAAGTACGGTTCTGCACCCCTCACCTTGACGTACGCCGCCTTTGAGGGGTTGTTTGTTGGCGGTATCTCCCTGCTGCTCTCCGGTGTTCTCGTCGGTGGAGCGAATGCCGGAGCGCTCATCGGTCAGGCGGTACTCGGTACCGTCGGCGTCTTCCTCGGTATGTTGTACGTCTACAAGACAGGCGCCGTGAAGGTCACCCCGAAATTTACGCGCATCCTGATCGGCTGCATGATCGGTGTGATGGTGCTTGCCATGGGTAACTTCCTGATGTCTATGTTCACCTCCTTCAACGTGCTGCGTGACGGTGGACCCCTCGCCATCATCTTCTCCCTGGTTTGCATCGTGCTCGCCGCTCTCAGTTTCCTCGTGGACTTCGACTCCGCGGACAAGCTTGTTCGTGCGGGCGCACCTGCGAACATGGCGTGGGGCGTCGCCCTCGGACTCGCGGTTACCTTGGTGTGGCTGTACACCGAGATTCTTCGGCTGTTGAGCTACTTCAGCAACCGCTGACAGGCTGACTTCTTAAACTGCGGAAAACCTGACAAATTTCCCGTTATCCCTGCTGTAATCGCGGAAGGATGACGGGATTTGTCGGTTCTGAGATAGATTCGGGGAGATAGAAAACTCGCTGAACAAGACTTAACAAGAGAACCCGGACACCGTGGGTCTGCGCGGTGTCCGGGTTCTTGTCGTGAAGAGATATCGCTTACGGCGCTATAGTTTCCCCGTCGACGATGATCTGGGTGAATGCTATTCCCTGTGGGGTGTTGCGCGGCAGGTTCAACACCACGTCGACGTCCGGAGTTGTGCGCTTCTTGCCGTCGACACAGGTCGGGTCACAGGTGTTCGTGATCCGGGTTGCGGTTCCGGTCGCTTCTTCGGTGCCCCATGTGAGCCAGACGATGTCCACGAGACGGTCCTCGTTACCGGAGCAAGCCAAATTCAGAGTGGTCGGGCGCTGGGTGGGCGCACTGACACAGTTGATGACTCCGGGAAGGGAATCATCTGCATCAGCATCCGATGTGGTTATTGACGTCGATGCGTCGGAAGTCGACGTCGTCGTACTGCTCAACGTGTTCGAGTCACCGTGCTTTGTTGTGGTGGACGAAGGGGTAGCCGAGTCCTTCTCGATACTTGCGGGAGAGGACAGCTCGGTTGCGGTGACGACGCGGTCTTCGGTCGGAACCTCATGGGGGGGAGAACAGGCTGCAAGCGCCAGGGTGGCTGCAGCGACGGCTGCGAGGGTACGGGTACGGGTGGTCATGATCGTTTCCGGGCCTTTCATGTGGGGCTGGATTAGCTCTGGGAGCGCAGAGTGGCGTACTTCTCGGAGTTGTACGGTTCAGCGGAGACGATGGTGACACTGATGACTCGGCCATTCGGGGCCGTGTATTCACGGGTCTCACCTTCACGCGCACCCAAAACCGCGGCACCCAGCGGGGCCTGCTCCGAGTAAGTCTCGAGATCCTTGTTGTCACTGGCCGCTGCACGGGTTCCGATGAGGAACGTCTCTTTCTGGGACTCGTCGCCGTCGTAGTAGACATGTACGACGGAACCTACATGGGCCACACCTTCTTCCACGGCAGCCCGCTCGGTTGTGGAGTTGGCCAGGATCTGGGAGATCTGCTGGATGCGGGCCTCTTCCTCCACCTGCATCTCACGAGCTGCGTCGTAACCGGCGTTCTCCTTGAGGTCACCCTCTTCGCGGCGCTCGTTGATCTCCGCAGCGACCACCGGACGGTGCGCGATGAGCGCGTTGAGCTCCGTCTCGAGCTTCTTCTTCGTTTCCGGGGTGATGTACTGCTTCTGAATGTCAGCCATGGTGTCGGTGCCTTCCCAGTGTTCGTCGTCGAGGTCGACCGGTGGCTGTCGCGCACCGTCCGATCTGTCCCTGCGCCGATGCGGTCATCGGTGCGCTCGTCCGACGCGGGGTGTTCCCCGACTGACAGTGCCCCGAGTGCCCGTACCCGGAGGACGCTGAACGTCAGGGCACGGCCCACGGGGCGTGACTGTGGTGCCTTGGCATGTGCATCCGGTAACCGGGACACATGCTCGGGGAACAGCGCGGAACAAACGCGTGTCGTCAGGGCTGTTTCGCGATGGATTCTAACACACGGGTGGCGTTCGGGGGCCGGTTCAGCGAGGTTCCGCCTCTGTCAGATATGCGGGTACCTTCTCATGACAGCCATACACCTTGCCTGCGACGGGGAGACCTCTCGTCGGGACGTCGACGGTGTAGCGTTCCGTCGCATCGCCTCCTGCCGGAATCATGAACTCTCGACGGCCTACCTCGATCTTGTCGTAGTCCAGTGCCTGGATTATGCAGTAACTGTCGGCTTCGGTGTTCTTCCGGGTGACGTCAACGAACACTCGTAACGTCGACTCATCCTCAGCTCGCTCAAACCCCGATGTCGTCGCGTTGACCGTGGCGGCGGCAGTTTTCTGGAAGTACTGAACCGTGACCACCACGGCCACGACGAGAAAGAGAATCGCGCCTACCGCGATGATGCGGCCGGAGAGGTTACCGCGGCTGCCGTCGGCGGTGACGGCGTAGCGGTCGGTCGGAAGTGGTCGACGGTGGGGAGGGGTCTCCACGGTGGCGGTTTCCTGTCTGTCCGGATCCCGGCGGCGGTGGACACCGGACGCCGGATACACCACATAAGGGTGTACAAACGCCATGATAGACGTGCGTGGGGGCGCCGGTGCAGGGTGGTTGGGGGTTGTCTAGGATGGTTCCGGGAAAACGTCGCCGCTGCACGGAAGTCGTGCCCGGTGTACCGTAACCGGCCCCGAAAGAAGGACGATGACACTGTGAGCCACCACCGCCTGCTGGCCATCCACGCACATCCCGATGACGAAGCGAGCAAGGGTGCGGCCACACTCGCCCGCTACGCCGCAGAAGGCGCCGAGACGATGGTGGTCACGTGCACCGGCGGTGAACGTGGCTCGATCCTCAATCCGGCAATGAATCGTCCCGGGGTACTGGAGAACATGGACAGGATCCGGAGAGATGAGATGGCCGCATCTGCCCGCGCACTGGGGTGCCGACACAAGTGGCTCGGGTACGTCGATTCCGGTCTCCCCGAAGGGGATCCGCTGCCACCGTTGCCCGAAGGATGTTTCGCGCTGGTGGACAATGACCTGATTGTGCAGAAGCTCGTCCGGATCATCCGGGACTTCCGTCCCCAGGTCATCATCACCTATGACGAGAACGGCGGCTACCCACATCCCGACCACCTCAAGGTCCACGAAGTATCGATGCTTGCGTGGGATGCCGCCGGTGATCCTGATTACCATCCTGAAATCGGTGAGCCGTACACACCTTTGAAGCTCTATTACGCGCACGGTTTCATCAGGCAGCGGATGCAGATGTTCCATGATGAACTTATGGCCATGGGGAAGCCCACCCCCTTCGGGCCTATGCTCGAACGCTGGAACGGCGATCGTGCCGATATCATGGCTCGGGTGACTACCCAGGTACAGTGCGCCGCCTACTTTGACCGGCGGGATGATTCGCTTCGTGCGCATGCGACCCAGATTGATCCCGCGGGTATTTTCTTCGCGGCTCCCGTTGCCATGCAGCGTAAACTGTGGCCGACAGAAGAATTTGAGCTGGCGCGGACCAGGGTGCGGACCACCTTGCCGGAAACGGATTTGTTCGCGGGTATCGGGACAGAGGAGAAGTAGATGGACATCCATGGCGTTGCGGGTGTCATTCTCGCGCAGGCTGAACGGTCGGGACCGCTCGGGCCGGAGTTCGGTAAGGCGTCTCCAGTGGGGCTGTTCGTTCTGGTGCTCCTCGGCGCCATAGTCCTCTACATAGGGTGGGCGTTGAGTCGCAGGGTTCGGCAGATGGCGCGCAGAAGGGAGTTCGCTGAGGCACACGGCATTGATCCCTTTGATCAGGAGGCGATCAATGTAGAAATGGAGAAAGCTGGACTCAGTCCGAGCAGGCGCTTCTGGTTCTGACGGAACCCCGGTGGGAGCTGGAGCGTACTGTGACAGTTCCCACGCTCCACCCGCCGCCCCAGGCGGGGGCGGCGGGTGACTAGAATTGGCAGTGTGAACCTTCTACCTCAACTGCTGTATCCGGTCTATGAGAACCGGCTGCGCCGCGAGATTCGCGGCCGTCGGCGGCCGAAGCATGTTGCGGTCATGTGTGACGGGAACCGTCGCTGGGCTCGTGAAGCGGGTTTTGCCGATGTGAGCCATGGGCACCGTGTCGGGGCGAAGAAGATCGGTGAGATGATTCGCTGGTGTGATGAGACCGGCGTCGAGCTCGTCACGGTTTATCTACTGTCGACCGAGAACCTCGGGCGTGCGGAAGACGAACTGCAACTGTTGTTCGACATCATAGGTGACGTTGTTGATGAGCTCGCTGATCCGGAAACAAATTGCAGGGTTCGTCTCGTCGGGCACCTGGATCTGCTTCCCGATTGTTTCGCAGACCGCTTGCGCGCTGCGGCACTGAAGACCGGTGAACACACCGGGGTCACGGTCAACGTTGCCGTCGGGTATGGCGGGCGTCAGGAAATTGTCGACGCGGTGCGGGATCTTGTGGCCGAAAAATCCGACGAAGGGCTTACTCCGGCGCAGATCGTCGGGGAGATCAGCGTGGACTCGATCTCCAAGCACCTCTACACCTCAGGACAACCCGATCCCGATCTGGTCATCCGAACATCAGGCGAACAACGTCTCTCCGGATTTCTGTTGTGGCAGGCCGCGTATTCCGAGATCTGGTTCACCGACACCTATTGGCCCGCGTTCCGCAGGATCGATTTCCTCCGGGCGCTCCGCTCCTACGCTTTCCGGAGTAGACGCTTCGGAAAATAACCTGCCCTCAGTGAGGACCCATCGATGAGTACGCCCGAACCAACCGTCATCTTCGACACCGTCTACGGATCCACCGAACACTACGCCCGGACCTTCGCCCAACACCTTGGGGTCGCTCCGGTAGTTCTGTCGGATGCCCCGTCATCCATCGACCAGATACCGGGGACCGGGCCACTCGTTGTGTTCTCCCCGAACTACGCCAGCCAGATCAGCGGAGCGAAATGGCTCCGGGACAAGGATCTCGACGGTCGCCCCACCGCACTGGTGGTTGTAGGTATGAGTGTCAGCTCATGGGCCCGTTCCCGGGACGGCGCCGCGAAGGTACTCGGTGACAACGCCGACAAAGTCACCCGTTTCTACCTTCCTGGACGGCTCAACCACTCGCAGCTCAGCCGGATCCACCGGGGTGCACTGTGGTCGCTCAACCAGATGCTGCGGCGCAAGTCCAACCGCAATGAGAATGAGGAGCAGATCGTCCACGAGTACGGGCGTGACATCGACCGTGTCGATGATGCGGAGCTTGGTCCTGTGGAACAGTGGGTTCACCGTCACCGGGCCTGACATTGCATCCCGGATGTGGGAGACGGCGTCGGCAGCCGACCCCTAGATCTTGCGCATCCGAACTCGCTGCACGAGGTGGTTGCGGCCCTTCACCAGGACCAATGACGCCCGTACACGGGTGGGAAGAATATTCTCCACCAGGTTCGGCAGGTTGACCGACTGCCAGATCTCCCGCGCGACCTGCCGTGAGTCCTCGTCATTGAGGTTGGCGAAATGCGCGAAATGTGATCCCGGCTTACTGAACGACGTCGCGCGTAATGCCATGAACCGCTGGATGAACCAGTCTTCGATGTCATCCGTGTGTGCGTCCACGTACACGGAGAAGTCGAAGAGGTCGCTCACCATTAGCGTGGGCCCCGTCTGCAGGACATTTAGCCCCTCCAGAATGAGAATGTCCGGCTGCCGGACCTCGATCATCTCACCCGGTACCCTGTCATAGAGTTCATGCGAGTACACCGGCGCGTGACACACGGGGCTGCCCGATTTCACATCGGTGACGAAACGCATCAGCGCACGCTGATCGTAGCTTTCCGGGAAGCCCTTGCGTGTTGTCAGTCCGCGACGTTCCAGTTCTGCAGTGGGGTAGAGAAACCCGTCGGTGGTCACCAGATCCACCCGTGGATGGGACTCCCACCGCTGCAACAGCACCTGCAGCAGACGCGCCGTCGTCGACTTTCCCACGGCAACGGAACCGGCGACACCGATGATGAACGGGACATGTTCTGCGGGCTTATCCACGAACGTCGAGGTCGTGCCGATCAGTTTCTGCCGTGCCTTCACCCGCAGATGGATGAGACGGGACAGCGGCAGATATACTTCCGCAACCTCGTCGAGGTCGATATTTTCGCCGATACCCCGTAACTGGATGACTTCGTCGGCCGTCAAGACCTGCGGCATAGACTTACGCAGATGCCGCCATTCGGTCCGATCGAAATCCAGATACGGGCTGATCTCCCGTGGGCGTGCCATGCATCCATTGTGCACAACACCGATGAACACCCCGACACGGGGGCCGGGTGTGCCCGTGAGCAGACCTCTCTGTCCACATTCCCCGCCGTGCGGGATAGACTGGCGTGGCATTTGAATATCCCGGGGCGTGGTCTTGTCCCGGGAGGTGCTGACACGAAGGGAAACCGGGCACACATGACCGAATCCAGCTCCACCCCGACCACCGATTCACGATGGCTTCCGCTGGCTGAACTCGACCCCGCCGTCGAACAGGTTCTCCGCGATGAACTCGCGCGTCAGCGGGACACCCTCGAGATGATCGCATCCGAGAACTTCGTCCCACGCGGAGTACTGCAGGCGCAGGGCTCCGTCCTGACGAACAAGTATGCGGAAGGCTACCCCGGACGCCGGTACTACGGCGGCTGCGAGCACGTCGACGTCGTCGAGGAACTCGCCCGCGATCGCGCCAAAGAGGTTTTCGGGGCGGAATTCGCGAACGTCCAGCCGCACTCCGGTGCGCAGGCGAACGCCGCGGTCCTCATGGCCCTGGCCAACCCAGGCGACAAGATCATGGGCCTCTCGCTGGCCCACGGTGGGCATCTCACCCACGGCATGAAGCTCAACTTCTCCGGCAAGCTCTACGAGGTCGCCGCCTACGGCGTTGAAGAGGACACGTTCCGCATCGACATGGACCGCGTCCGCGAGCAGGCCATCAAGGAGAAGCCGCAGGTCCTCATCGCCGGCTGGTCCGCCTACCCGCGGCACCAGGACTTCGCCGCGTTCCGGTCCATCGCGGATGAGGTCGGCGCGAAACTCTGGGTCGACATGGCCCACTTCGCCGGTCTCGTCGCCGGTGGCGTGCACCCCTCCCCGGTCCCGCACGCCGATGTCGTGTCCACCACCGTCCACAAGACCCTGGGCGGCCCCCGTTCCGGCATGATCCTGGCGAAGCAGGAGTGGGCCAAGAAGCTCAACTCCTCCGTGTTCCCCGGACAGCAGGGCGGACCGCTCATGCACGTTGTCGCCGCGAAGGCCGTCGCCATGAAGATCGCCGGCTCCGAGGAGTTCGCAGCCCGCCAGCAGCGCACCCTCGATGGTGCCCGTATCCTCGCTGAGCGCCTCACCGGCTCCGACTGCACCGCGGCCGGCGTCGACGTCCTCACCGGCGGCACCGACGTCCACCTCGTGCTCGCGGACCTCCGCAACAGTGAACTCAATGGCCAGGAAGCCGAGGACCTGCTGCACCAGGTCGGCATCACCGTCAACCGCAACGCCGTGCCCTTCGACCCGCGCCCGCCGATGGTCACCTCCGGCCTGCGGATCGGCACCCCCGCGCTCGCCACCCGTGGCTTCGACGACGCCGCGTTCACCGAGGTTGCCGACATCATCGGCACCGCCCTGGCGAACGGAAAGAACGCCGATGTCGACGCGCTGCGTGCCCGCACCGCGAAGCTCGCCGAGTCCTACCCGCTGTACGAGGGCCTCGAAGAGTGGAAGATGCTCTGATCGCTCCCGTATTCCCGGACGAGTGCTGACCTCCCCTCATCGGGTGCAACCCGGATGCCTCGGGCGGCGCTACCTATCCGCCTCGATTAGGTAGGTAGGGGAGCGGACCGCACCTTTAAATCGAGGTCGGATTGAGGTTCACTGCTGTAGGGCCCGAGTTACTGCTCGGGCCCTACAGCTATTAAGCCGAAGTACGTAGCTCGGCTTGTTTTCTCGCGCACCACGTCACTTGGAATCGGCGCATCGTTCCGGTTCTGGTGTGTGATCGGACACCCAGAGTGCACGCCGATGACTGCAAGAGAATTAAGAACACCGGCTGCGTGCGGGGAGAGCTAGTCCGAAGCCAGCACGCCACCAATCTTCGTCCCCCGTGATGGAGATTTCATCGGAGCGAATCCGACCTGCGTGGTGCCAAGAAGGCCGTCAGAGTTTCCGGCCATCGCACATTTTTTCGAGTTCGTCGCAACTTTGTCCGGGAATGCGGCTTGATTAATCCAAGTAACTATTTCCGCCAGGATAAAAGAACAGGAAGCAGGATCATCATGGCTTCATCAAACTCGCTCTACCAGGCTGTCTGGCAGACGGCAGACACTTATCTCTGAGGTGTCGTGCCCCGCCAGAACTACGGTGATTACATTCTCCCCTTCACCGTACTGCGCCGGATCGAGTGCCTGCTGGACCCAAACCAAAGCGGATGTACTCCGAACGATCAAACACACCACATTTCCGGAAAGCATGTGGTCAGCTCTGATCCGCTCGGACCATGGCCTGTCCTTCTACAACACCTCGGAGCTGTCACTGGCAGTCATCGGCGGTAGTGATGATCATGTCAAGCAAGGCATGCTCACCTACCTCGATTCCTTCTCAGATAATGTCCGCAGTGTCTGGACCACCTTTAAGTTCCCCGAGTTCTTGACTAAGCCGAGGAGAACAACGTCCTATGGGGTGTGGTCAAACACTTCGCGGTCATTGATCTCTCCGATGAGGCGCTCGGCGAGAATGCCATGGGCAATCTCTTTGAGAACCTCATGTACCGCTCCTTCAGCGAGAACAGGCAGGTCGCCGGTGAATTCTATACCCCACGCGATGCCATCCGCATGATGGTCGATGTTCTGCTGGCGAGCGATGATGATGGCCTCTACGGCCAGGCACCTGCGCGTACGGTCTACGAAACTTTCATGTCCCGACGGATACAAACGCGCGCGAACCACGTTTTAGCGGCGTGACTGGTGCACTCGCAGAACCCTACGCATTATTGGACGTCGAAAGTCTTCGACTGATTCTCGTTATCCTTGACCCAGTGAACGGTTAGCTTTGTGCCTGCGGTGCCCATAGAATAGACGACTGGCACTTTCCAGATGACCCCAGGTTCAAGCGTGATCGGCTGATCATCCACAAGGAGTCTCATAAGTCCGATGTGGCTTGGCCTTCGAAGGTCACCGACTCAGCAGCGAGATCACCAGTATTGGTGACTTCGTACCAGCGCTTGGTTTCATACTTCACCTTGCCGGACTTGTCGATGCCTGTTTGCAGCCGCTCGCTTTTGGAGGCGACTCGGAACCTAACATCAACTGGAGTTTCTTGCCTTGCCGCCGTGGGAATATCCATGCTGGCTAGGTCAAGCTCGATGGCAGCCCAGATTTGGCTTTCAAGCTGGCGTGCATCATCAAACTCCCCGAGCAGACCTCGCTCGCTGATTTCCTGCCGAAATTGACGAAGTCCTTCAAGTTGACAGACATCTACATCGTGCGGTAGCGGCGCCGTCGAGAAATAAAGATGCGCCGGTTTTCCGCTGTTTACTGCTCGCTCGATCTCTTCAACAGTGCCTGAAACTGCTTCGCGAGTAGGCGAGCCGAGACGACTGCCGAATAGCGCGACGACGATATCGGCTCCGTCTACACCTTATTCATTGATGATTGACTGTGGATGATTTCAGAGCAGAGGTACGGAGTTACTCTCCCAACGCCAGGGGATCAACACGATATTCCTGGTTGCGGCATGGCGGCTGTTTCACGAGTGAATCGCACTTTCAACGGCGTCACGAACATCAGGAACGTCAGATGGTGAAGCAACCAGTACGCGTAACGCTGTCGCAATGAAGCTCATGCCCTAACTCTAATTGACTGCCCGCTCTCGGTGTGGATCATGGCGCGCTTGGGAACTGCGCAAACCTACCGGGTGCTCTACGGCTTGATGGTGATTGCTTGGGTGCTCCCGTTGCGGAATTGGAAGGTCACTTTGCCGTCGGTGCTGACGGTGCCTTTGTCGAGCAGGGTGACGCAGAGGTAGGGGCTGAAGATCATCTGGTCGACGTCGAGTTCGGCGGTTTCCTGCTGGTAGTAGCGGTAGACGGCGAGCCTGTTGTGTTTGTTTTGGATCTCGGCGATCACGGCAGCGTGCTCAGCCAAGAGGGTTGGATGCTGTTGGTGGGCGGCGATGAATGTCTTCTCGTATGCCTGTTGGCCTTGGGCGACGCGTGCGTTGCGGTCGATCAGTGATTCGAGTTTCTTCGCTACTTGGTCGATCTGGGGGATCAGTCCGATAGCTTCGACTTCGACTTCGAGATTGCTGATGTCGAGTGCGTCGAGCACGGCGTGGTTGACGGTGGTATCGGCTAGTGAGCGGAAGCGGAGACGGATGGCCTCCAAGAACATGTTTTTGAGTCGCTTGTCTTCGATGTGCCCGTTGGCGCACTTGGTCTCGCCCCTGTATTTGTGACCACACCGCTAGATGACCTTTTCGTATTTGCTGCCCGCATGCTCGGTTTTTGAACCGAAGAAGTGCCCGCACTGGCCACAAATTAGGGTGGATGAGAAGGGTCTGGTGCGGTGTTGGGTTCGCTGATTCGCGGCACCTTTGGCCAGTTCTGCTTGAACGATGTCCCACACTGCGGGGCTGATGATTGCTTCGTGGCTGGCGGTGACGTAGTACTGGGACACCTCGCTTTGGTTGATGGCCTGCTTCTTTGTCAGGAAGTCAGCAACATAGGACTTTTGCAGGAGAGCGTCGCCTTTGCATTTCTCGTTGGTGAGGATCGAGCGCACCGATTGGTAGTGCCAGGTCTTGTTCTTAGAGGCGGTGAACGTGTCCGGTTCATTGGTGAGGGTGTGGGGGATTGCGCCGATGGACATGCCACCTAAGTACATGTTGTAGATGTGGCGCACCAGCTTGGCTTGCTCAGAGTTGATGACGAGGTTGCCGTCCTCGCCTTTGTCGTAGCCAAGGAACCGGGAGTACGGGACGGTGACTTTGCCGTCGGCGAAGCGTTTAGGGTGGCCCCAGGTGACGTTCTCGGAGATGGATTGGGCTTCTTTCTGGGCCAGCGAACTCATGATGGTGATGAGCAGTTCGCCTTTGGCGTCGAAGGCCCAGATCCCTTCCTTTTCGAAGTAGACCTCCACACCTTTGTCTTTGAGTGCCTGCACTGTGGTGAGTGAGTCGACGGTGTTGTGTGCAAACCGGGAGACGCTCTTGATTATGATCAGGTCGATCTGCCCGTCGAGCACGTCAGCGACCATCTGCTGGAAACCTGCACGGTGTTTGGTTGAGATGCCGGTGATGCCTTCGTCGGTGTAGACCTTGACCAGTTGCCAGCCCGCGTGGTCGCTGATGTAGCGGGTGTAGTAGTCGACCTGGGCTTCGTGGGAGGTTACTTGGTCGTGGTGGTCGGTGGACACGCGCGCATACCCGGCAACCCTGCGTACGCTGGTTTGCCCGAGCGGGGTGCCGGTGGCAGAGTACGGGTGGCGGGGATCACGGTGACTGTGCGGGGCATTTAGCGTTCGCCTCGCTCCACGCGCAGGCGTTCGGCTTCGGCAGCGGCCACGGCCCCGTATTTGGCTAACGCTTCGGGTGGGGTCGGTGCCTGGCGCGGGTTATCCAGCCCGAGGCGGCGGGCTTCGGCCCAGCATGCGCGCATCAGTTCCCCGTCGGCGCTGGTTGAGGAGATCCTCTCCTTTTCGAACCGCACCTCCACGCCGGGGTCTTTGAGCTCGCGGACGGTTGCGAGCAGGTCAACGGTGTTGCGGGCGAAGCTGGAGATCGACTTGGTCAAGATCAGGTCAATTTTGCCTGCCTGCACCAGTGCAAGGAGTTCTTGGAACTGGGGACGGCTTGTCGTGGTTCCAGAGATGCCGGAGTCGGCGAAGACCCCTGCGAACCGCCAACCGAGAGCGCCGCAGATGAGCTGCTGGTAGTGCGAGACTTGGGCCGACAGGCTCAGCGGTGTGCGCTCGGTTTTTGTACTGATCCGGGCATAGGCTGCCATATTCACAACCTGAGAAGTACTGTTCGGTGGTGGGGTGATTTGCTCCATTCTCTTCACGGTGTTTCTCCTAGTCAGAACGGGTTTTCGGGTTGTGTCCATACATCACTCAAACCCTGTAGATAGTCAACGAAACAGGCTCTTTGCAGCCCGGCAAGTGGCGCATCTGGCTGTTCCAGACGGTCGCACACAGTGATGGCTTCACGTGGGGTGAGGATGCCGCGCTCGAGGAGGGTTTTGGCATCCTCGAGTTGGTGATGGGCTTGCAGCTCGACTGGCAGGCTCATCGTTTGCCGCTACGGGTTTTGAAGCGGTGCTGGATAAAGCACGGATGGCAGCAGTACTTACGCTTGGCTGTGCCGGTGCGAGCCACCGTGACCTGTTGGCGGCAGATCGCGCACACCAGCTCCTGGGTAACGGTGCGGTGGGTGGACCACCACGCCCGGCGACAGGGTGCTGAGCAAAACTTCGATCCCGCCCGCAGCAGTGCAAACACTACACCCCTACGGGCGCCTTGACCTGCTCAACGTCAGGATCGACGGTGATGTTGTGTCGAAGACAGTAGGTCTTGACGCTGTTGACGTTCAGCTCCAGGTGCGCGGCGATAGGGAGTACGCAACCCCGGCAGCGCGCATCGTCTGGATACGGCGGCGATCAGTCTGGTTCAGAGCCATCGCAAAGGTGCTCCTCACAAGTGGGCGAAACGTGGTCGCCCATACGCCGTTGACAGTGCCCGTCACCGGACAACAAACGCCAAAGTCTCCCCGCTTCCACCCAGCAACCGAGGCCAGAAATCATGCAAGGAAACGGTCGGGACAGATACTCTGATGCTCTATTCACAATGCGGTGAAGAGTCATGGGATGGCTGTTGCGCTCTTCCCTTGCGAAAAGTCCAGACCGGCTTTCTGAACCGCCAATCCGGGTGCAGGTGACCATGACGAACGAAGACGCGAATGTACCACGGTTTCTTGGCGACCAGTCGTATCGCACCTGCTCAGAATGCGGCTCGGACTGCATCCCTAAGGAATCCGCGTGGCATTTATCTGCCCGAACTGTGGCGTGCACTCGGTGATCGACCTGTTCGAACACCTGTGATAGTGAACCGGCCCGTAAACGCAGAAAAGGGCTCGCCACCACCCACAACTTGGGTAGCAGCGGGGCTAAGGGTCAGCACCAGATGCGCCTGGGTTATCGGATGCCGAGTTTCTGATTTACGCGCGCCTGCACTGCGGCGTAGTTGGAGCCGAGCCTGCGCTTACGCTCTTCACCGTACCGTAGTCGCCTCGGATGATGGCGTCGGCGAGGGCGTCGATGTTCACGGCAGGCTTTGCAGCGGTTTTGCCTGCGAGTTTCTCATTGACGCGCTTTTGGATGGCGGCGTACTGAGTATCTAGGCGGCGCTTGCGCTCCTCTCCGTTGCCGTACTCGTCACGGATCACCGCGTTGGCCAGGGCGTCAATGCTGCCGGTGGGTGTGGCGGGCTTGGGCGCGGGCTTCGGTGCCGGTGCGGGCTTGCTGCCGGTCATCTGGTCGTACCAGTACTGGGCGCGGGCCGTGTACACGGCGTGTTGGGAGCCGGACAGGGAGGCTGGGCATTCGGTAGCCGAGAAGTGACTGTGGCCGAACACGTTCTTCCCCCACACCGGGCGTCCGTGCTTGTAGTACTTGCAGATCGTGGCGACCAGGTGCGCGCCTTCCTCCAGACACTTATCGGAGATGCACCGGGGCTTGGAGGAAATATCTGCTTGCTCGATACCAATGGAGGTGGTTTTGGCGTCCCAGATGCCCGCATGCCAGGCAGCGTCGCGGTCTCACACGAGCTGACCAATCCGGCCATTGCTATTGACTTGGTAGTGGGCGGAAGCAGCCCTCGTTTGCCGCATCTCCCAGAGATCCTCTTGATGGTGAGGTTGCCTGCGTTGTGGTGGATGATGACCTTATTGATCTTTCGTGAGCCGAGCCGGGCGGCGTAGTGCTTGCTCATCAGCCGGTTCTCGTCGGCTTCAAGCGTGTTACAGTTCTCCATCAGTGGTTCTCCTTCTCTACATCTGGTGTGGTTGGGGTGGTGTTCCAGGTCGGGTTTTCCCTCGACGTCACGGGTAATAAGATCCAGCGCCCGGCGGATCTGGGCGGTTACGGGAAGGCCGAGGCGGGTGGCGTTTTCCAGTAGGGAGATGCCTTCGTTGGACAGGTAGAACACGACCGTGGCCGTGCGTAGCACGCCGGGGACCGATGACGTGGATGTCGAGCAGGTGGGTGAGGCCGATGAGTGCGAGGATCACGATCTTTCGGCTGATCCCTTTGAATCTGCTCGCCGACGACACCCGGTGTTCAGCAATGGCGGCGAGGACGCCGGTGATGTAGTCGATGATGACGAATGCGATCAGGGCGTAGATCAGGCCGTCGAGTCCGCCCAGGAATCAGCCGATCGCGGCTTCGAGTCCGGCCAGGCCGAGGCCGGTTTGGATCGTGGCCCAGATAGTTTTGATTGACATAAGGGTTGCTCCTTTCCCAAGAGTTGGGCACACGACGAAGCCCGCACCCAGTTGGTCGGGCACGGTCTTTCGGGGTGAGCCAGATGGATTGGTTTACAGTTTGGGGTCGGTGAGGAATTCCAGAATCGGATCAGTCAGACCCAGACCGCCGTTCGAGGGACCGACTTCCTCAAGCTCAAGGTCGTCTGGGAGGTCGTCGGCTGGTGTGATTGGCACCAGGTCTGCCTGGGCCGGTTCGATCGGGTGAATCACCACCTCCTCATCTGGCTGCGGTTCAGTCATGGGTGTCAACGCCCTCTGGCGTGGTCTGCTGCTGTGCTTCCTCAACAGCGTCGAAGAGCATGTTGTATGCCTCGGCCCGCTCACCGGCTAGTGGTTCGTCGTAGTCGGCCAGCAACTGTGCGATATCGGTGAGGTGGGTGGCGTAAGTGGAGCCGTCTACCTCGGCGACCGAGTCCAGCAACTGTTCTCGCAGTAGCAGGAATTCGGCGAGGTCAGTGTCCTCGGTCAGTTGGAAGTTGCCGTCCTCACTGACGATTGGTTTACCGACGTTGTCGAGGATGCCGTGGCGGTGACGAGGTCGTATTCATCCGTCCCGAACCGTAGACGCGGGTCCTTGAGCAACTCGAGCAGTTTGGAGGTGCCCTGGACTCCACGGTCTCTAACAGGTCGTGGATCTTCCCGAGCGTCATAAACACGAGTACCAAGAGCAGTGCGGCTACTTCTGGGACACGCAAGGACTCAGTCGTAATCTTCGCGACGTTCTCGAAGACCAGGAGGTCTTCGAACACCTCAAGGACGATCTTTACGACGGGGTGATTGACACCTGCCGCGATGATCATCCGGATGGCTTTAAGCGCATGCGAGCCACGCTCGCCGCATCTATCCGAACACAGTTGACGGCGTCAGTAATCACCCAATTCCCGACGTTGATACAAAAAGCATCGCAAGGGCATATGCCACGTCTTGATCAACGAGGGCCGCATGATGTGGGTGGAGGAAGAATGAACGCACGCTTGTTCAACAGCTCCTCAGAGACATCGGCACGTTTGCTCATGGCGCTTCCCATCATCAACCTACCAGCGAGCCTAGATGAGATCACAGCGACCGATCTGGTTGCTACGTACATGCAGTTCTTTGGATACAGGAACCGGAACCTTCACGGCGACAACGAGTTCACACTCGCTGAGTACGGAGCACGCCGCGCAAGAGTCGAAGCAGGACTCAAACAGATCGTCCGGTTGGGGTACGCACTATCGAATAAAAGGCAACATCGTTCACTGCCGCCAAGCCTGCAGTCGATCAGCCAACCCTGCTCGATGAGGGTTTGCGGATGAGTATCGGATCGCAGTCAAGATGCTTATCGAGCAGCGTCTTATCCAGTGAGATTGTCCAGCGCACAACACAAGGGGCAGCGCAATGACTCCCAAATTCTGGATCAAGCAAGTCGCAGGCACCCGAGACGACAGCACAATCTTAACCGTCGATTTCCAGCCGGGGTTGAACACTGTCCTCGGGCCCTTCAATACCGGCAAGATAAGGGTCTTCAAAACCATCAGATGGGTGTTCGGCGACAACGAGAGCCTTCCGTTTACTCGAAAGACAAAGTACACGCGTGCTCACGTCACGATCATGACTCCGCAGGGTGAAGTCACATTCCGTCGGGACTCTGAACGTGGTATGTAAATCGAGATTGAGTCCACCGACCCTCGAATCGAGAGCGCCACCTACCATCTGAGCTGAGATTCAAAGCGCCCGATCAACAACGTGATGATGACGCTGCTCGGGATCGATCCGTCACGGCAACTCATCAAGAACAATGCATTCCAAAAACAGCCTTTGAACTGGAATTAACTCGACCACCTCATCTTGGTGAACGAACACCAGATTTATCGTGAGGAGCCATCGATGCTGCTGCCTCGGAGTTTCTCCGATTTCACAAAGGCGGCGGCGCTGAGCACCTTGCTGGTACTTATCCAAGATACGAATTTGGACGAATTCGAGGATCACGAAACCTCCGCCCAACGCAGTGCCTGTAGGCGTGCAGTCGAACGCTTCATCTGTAGCAAACTCGATCATATTGAAGTGTGTATTCAACAAGCACAACCGATTCTTGAGCAGGCTGCACAGCAGGGATATACGCTCGAGGCCTTCGCAGCCAAACTGCGCTCTGAGTTCAACGAGATCATGTCAGCACGTGAACGGATTCTGGCTGAGGATGCTTTGGTCACACAGCATCTCAATGGGGTAGATCAGCAACTCCTCGAGTTGAAAGTTCTCGCCGCGCAGCGTGGCAAACTGGTCACTCAGCATCAAGCTGACTTGGATCGACTCGAGTTCCAGATTCAGGCAGCAGAGCAGTATATCGCAGAATCTGAGGAGCACACCTGCGCTTTCTATAGAAATCACTACGACGTCGATATTGATGACGATGTTGACACCCTGGCTCTCAGCCAAGCCCGCGAGCGCATCGCACAGATGGCTCAAGGTGTGCTTGGAAACCAAGAGCAGCTTCATCAGGCGCTTGGTGAGTTCCGAAGTCGACGCGCTGATTTGCAGCAACAGCGTGTCTCTTCATGATCAGCTAAAGCGGCAAAATTGAGACAGCTCGGTTTCAGCTCGAGCAAACGCTCTCAGACTTGAATGCGGCCCAAGAGGCTCAAGTTCTTCACGCGCAGATGTTGGAACAGCGGGATCGCTTCGAAGCTGACCTGGATGAGATCGAAGCTCCCGTAGAGGCACTGAGAGGTTCAAACCGCTCGACCTGTTCGAACCGGACTTCTTCTACAGCATGCGCAAGATCATGACCGACATTCTGCAAACGGCGCACTTCATGGGAATGGACAGAGTCTTCTTCGATAAAGACACCGTGGACATCGAGGTTGCCGGTTACCCAAAGAAAGATGAGCAAGGCAAGGGCTATTCCGCCTACTTCAACACAGTACTCATGCTGGCTTTCCACAGGTATCTACGAGAACGGCGCTCACCGCACTACCCGGGAGTTCTGATCATTGACTCCCCGCTGAAGGGTATCGACCAAGGTGGTGTTGAAGCCGCAGGATCCATGCGCGAGGGACTCTTCACCTATCTGATGCGAAAAGCCGCGGACCAGCAAATCATCATCCAGGAAAACACTGACAAAGTTCCCGGGGTTGACCGTGACCTCGTGGGCAATCTCATTGAGTTCACCAAAGACCCTGAAAGGGCCGTTACGGATATCTGAAAGACATTATTGACGTTGCAGAAGAGGGAGATTCCGAATGGCGATACCAGTGCTCAGTTGCAAGCCTCTTTGGAAGACCCTCATCGATAAAGACATGACAAAAACAAGACTTATGCAAAGCAACAGGCCTCTCTAGTGCCATCATTGCCAAGATGGGCGTGATCAGAGCGTGACGACACAAGTGCTCGCGCGAATCTGCGAAGCATTGGACTGCGATATCCAAGATGCAATTCAAGCAAGAGTAGCTCACAACAATCATCGGGACGATAAGGCTTGAACGAGTACGTGCGGAGCCCATCCGACTACTGCCACGTAGGTGTCATGCTACAAACCACTGGGCGATTTCAGTACCCCTGTCACGCTGTCGACACCCCAACCAGTCTCCGATAACCTCTTTGCCACGAACCGCAGGTCAATGTTGGACAGGTCCCATCTGTTGCGGATCCCTATTCTTAGCACTTCCAGATACACGTGATTGACTGACCGACCAGAAAGATTTGTCAAGATCGAATCGATCGTGTTCTCGATGTCGTCCGCAAACGGGACTATAACCCCGTGCCTGTCGTCCTCATCTGGAACTAGAGTGAGAATGAGATCCAATGTTGCGACATGTTCGAAGCCCGAGGCGAGCCCCTTAACGGATCTTTGCCCTTTATTGAGTATAACGATTTCGCTTGGAACAATAGATAGCCCTGCATTACTAATCGCACGTTGGATCAATGCCCACATTGTTCCAGTAGAGTTACCAAATACGAAAGAAATACGACCATTGCGTTTCAAGACACGACGGCATTCTGTTAGAGCCTGGGTGATCATCAGTTCGTACCGTTCTGCACTTCGAGCTCCACCAGAAGAACGGTCGACAACAGCCTCTTGAGTTTCGTCGGTGAATTCATCGAGCCAAACCTCTTGAAACAAGGCCATGTCCGAATAGAACAAATTGGACCCGAATGGAGGATCTGTGAAGATGTAGTCCACGCTGCTGTCCGGTATGGATAGGCTGACTGCGGATTGCTTTTGGTATGACACCTTGCCCATCTGCTGCAGGCCAAGGTAGGCGCGATTGTTCTCCACAATCCAGGCATCCGATCTGATTGCCGCCTGCACTTTTCGCACAAATAGGTCGAAGACGTTCCATTCATAGAAGACTGGAGCCACATAGTAATTTTGGTTGGCTGCATTCAGTGGTCGCTTAGGAGACCATTGATACCTCTTGCTCGCTCGGGTCAAAATTGCGGTGAAGGCGAAAAGGAGCTTCTTTCTCACCGCATCGTTTTCAATCTGCGAAATTTCATGATGCAGCGCGCACAGCGCGAGCCAATTTCGTGGGCTGTAAAACGATTTGACGGTCAGGCGGCCATTGTGGCGCAGTGCTGACGCCTTTGCCATTTCGCGATCCTCAGGAATGCTTAGGGATGGCTCTTGAAGTCCATATTCATGAGGGTCTAAGACGTCCAGCTTCTCCACTGGGGCGAACTCTTGTTGACTCTTCCACCGGGCACTCTCAAGATAATCAACGACTGGCTCTTCCGCAATCTTAGCCAGGCGTGCGTTAATTTGAGTACCGCAAGAGGGGCACTGCATTGCAGCCTTGACCCAATTTGCATTTTTGAAGGCGTGATAATAGTTGACGCGTTTATCGCAACGCCTACATTGATACACCGAACTCCACACAGTCTTGACCAACTTCGCTGTGCCCCCGATGACAGGGTCCATGTCAGAGCCGACCACGTAGATATCACCGATCCGAGCCTTTGCTCGATCGATAACGAGCTCTCGTGCTTGGCAGAGCGTTTTAGGATCAACCAACGAGCAATAGTTGGAACCAATATGCCGACCAAGTGCGGAAACATCTGATAGCGCAGCATTCCTGTTGAGTGTCATGGCAGCGACCCCAGTCATCCCGGAGCCGGCGAATGGGTCAAGGACAGTGTCGCCCTGTTCAGTGTACCTTTCGATGAAGGGGATGATGGCGGAGACCGGGACCTTCGTGAGGTACGCATGCGCTAGGTATACAGCGTCGCCGCGACCGATAGTGAGCTCTTCGTCCATTCACTCCATATTACCCATAGTAGATGCGAGCATCCAGATGTGCTGATAGCCTGTACCTGTGTCTAACACAGCTAGCGACGATGACTATGCGCTGATCCTGGAAGGCTTTGGGCCCGCTGTACGTCAGGCTCGCACAAGACGGGGCTTTTACCCAGGACGAGCTCGAGAAAGCTGCGTGTTTGAACAGGAGTTACATCGCTAGTCTTGAGCTAGGACACAGAAATGTCAGCTTGAAGAATATCGCAGCAATTGCGGGGACTCTAGGTTTGAGTCCAAGTGCGCTGTTACAGGAGATATAGTCTAATGGGCTTCAAAGAGGACGCCGATTTCTCGCGATTTCTGAGCATGGGCGTATACGCGGCAGACCATGTTTCGCACGATCTCGATCAGCGTGGCCATTGCATCATAGAGCTCGAACGTTACGCAAAGGCAAACAAGATCTGGCAGGTCAAGGTCAAGCGAATGCGGCTTCCGGATCTTCTTTGCATTCGCTGCGGCCGACGATTTGAGTCAAAGGGAAAAACGAAGCTCGAGGTCAAGCTCTCAGACTCCACGGTGCCCGGGCGCGAGTGGTTTGCCGGCGGGATGAGACCGAACGATGTCTTCGCATTCGCTGAGGTTGACTTGAACTCAGCCCCTCCGACAGTCGGGTCACCTGTCTACGTTACGAGGCAATCCTTAGAGTCGTCCTATTCTTCGTCCAAGGAGGGGAAGCGAAAGTCTGCCTCCCAAGGAATGGAGCTTGATCGGACTTGGCCAATGTGGGTGCCAAAGGAGGGGGGTACGGTGACCGAGCGCATCGGCCGCAAGATCCGGATCAAGACGAATTCTGGGCGGGCGCAGACCTATAATCACGGCAAGAATTGGGTCGACTTTTTCGCGCTCAACGTTGATGATAGATTCCAAAGTGGATTCCCGGTAGCTACTAGTTTTGCTTTGGCTGAAGTGGAGTGCAACGGCGAAACATGGGACTGGCGGAGTGAAATCAACGATTCTCATGATGACATTCGCTTTCCTGCGATCAAGGCGTCCAGGTTCCATACCATCGATGAACAAGTTGCTGCCTCTCTCTTGTCCGTTGCCCTTGATAACGCAAATGATTGGCGCGTTCGGGTTGAGGCTCTTGCCTCGCTTTCATGGTTTGACGCCAAGTTTATAGACCACCTCAAACGCTGGGTCATATCTTCAAAGACGAAACCCGACCAACAAATGGAAGCAGTCTTTGCACTGTCGGAGGTCGGGTCAAGTGCAACCCAGATGGCGCTTGTCGAAATCGCTAATTCAGTAGAGGTTGCTTCCGATGAAGTACGAGCTGCCGCAGCATGGGGACTTGGTACTGCAGGGGATATTCCGGTTTCTCACCTCTTGGATCTTGTGGGATCTGAAAATGATCTTGTGGCTCTTCATGCTGCAGCGCAACTTCCTTCGCACATGACCACCGAAATGGAGTCACGGTTCACAAAATGGTTGGCCGCTGGGGAACACCGGCTCGTATCCTTCGCCGTTCACTTGGCGGATCGGTTGAATGATGTCCCATTCCTGGTCAAAAGTTTGCAGCGGACGACGGGAAATACGAGGCGGGTCATTCTCTTGACGCTTGGCGACATGCCTTCCGATCGAACAGACGGTGTTTTAGTCAACTTGTCTTCGAGCGATCGAAGTGTTATCGAGACTATCCAAGCGCGTCGCAATGACTGGCTCTCCGCTCCTGAGCGGATCGGTGCTTTGGACTCGCTTGCTATCCAGTCATTGCGTAGGTAGGTGGAAAGCGGACAGATATCAGGATTAAATGCCGGGCCCTTCTGAGTGGCTTCAGTCAGCCGACGTTACGCCCCACCCAGCCAGAGTAATCCGGGGAAAAGCCACGATGCGCGCGAAAACCGCGTTGGTTCACCGCTCGGCGGGCGCTACGGAGGGTCTGCTCATTCCGGTGGCTCTTGCTCCCCGCCGTTCGTCACTCCACCCGAAGAAGGCTAGGAAACTCCTCGCCAGAATGGGGTTTTCACCCCTGATCTAGGGTACTGGCATCTACAGGGGCTTATATCCATCGTGACTGCTCGGGCGATCGGCAGGCGGCACCGGCGGTATGCTGCTGGTGGCGAAGCGGGCGATGGAGGAACTCAACCCGAACATCGAGGTATCCGTCTACGGTTAGGAGATGATGGCAGAATCCTTGGCGCTGGGTAAATCCGATCTCATTGTCTCGGGTATATCTCCCGACGCCATCCGTGACGGTGACACCTTGGCCAACGATCGCTACGAGCGTGAACTCTACGACTACGTGCTTTCCAATCCACCCTACGGTACCGACTGGAAATGCTCCGAGGACGCCCTCGAACGCGAAGCCAAGATCGAGGGTTCTCGTTTCAGTCATGGCCTCCCCCCGGAGTCTGATGGGCAGATGCTGTTCCTGAGCCATGTGGTTCACAAGCTCAAAGAAAAAGAACACGGCACCGCCAAAGGTGGCCGGGCCGGTGTGGTCACCAACGGCTAACCGCTATTTACCGGCGCCCCACAATCCGGTCTCGACCAGATCCGCAACTGGCTGATCAACGGAAACCTCATCGAGACGCGATCATCGCCCTACCGACGGACATGTTCTAGAACACCGGCATCCCACCTGCGTGTGGATTCTGGACAAGAACAAAGAACCCAAGCGTAACGGCAAGATCCAGTTGATCGACGCCACCAGCGTGGAGTCGCCCATGCGCAAGGGCATGGGCACAAAAAGCGTGAATTCTCTGACCAGGATCGTGGGTTCATCCTCGGCCTCTACAGTCCCTTTGAGGAGGCTGATCCGGAGTATTCCAAGGTGGTTATGCCTGATGAACTTGGTTTTGTCGATGTGTCCATGTATCGGATCATGTGTTACTCAGTGGCTGTCCCCGAAGACATCGTCGCTGGTGCCATGGATCACAAGCAGGCACTCACCGGACATGAAGGTGTGATCCGTTCGTGTACTGGTGTTGCGTGGAGCGATCTCCCGACCTACCTACGGAAGGAAGCCAAGGCAGCCGGTTTGAAGATGGGTGTCGGTCTGATCGACCACATCATGAATGCACTCGCCATTGAAGATGAGCACGCCCCAGAAGCAGTCGACCGAAAAGGCAACAAGGTCATCTATACGACATCCAAGCTCACCGAGCGAATCCCATTGGCAGAGGACGTGGATGAGCATATGGCACGTGAGGTAGTACCGTTTGCACTTGCTTTGGTGTGGGACATGGCCGAAACAAAGGTGGGCTACGAGATTCCCATGACCAGGCTGTTCTACAAGCCCGAGGCAATGCCCTCGCTAGAAGAGCACGATGCCGAGATCGAGACCATTCTTGAATCGATTCGTGATCGCTTCCGGGGGAGGTTAAAGGAATGAATCACCCTGTGCGTAAGATGGGATTGAAAAATTATGCGGAAATAAATCCCCTCACAATTGAGTTTAAAGAGGTCCCGGACGGCAAAAATTTGACATTCCTTCCACTTGAGGGTATCTGGGCTTTCGGGTCTGTAGATTATTCAAGAAGTAAACCATGAGACAAGTCGTGTGCGAGCTATGTGCAATTCCGGAGAGGAGATATGTTGGTTACAAAAAGTTGCTCCGGCGGTCTTTCATGGCCAATCAATGATCGCGAAAATCGAGACGGAGGCGGAGTTTTCGACTTTAGAAGTTCACGTGCTTCGTTCACGGAACGGGGCTGACACGAGATGGATTGCTTATAATGTGCTCTCGGGTCAGTTTCTAGATGATGTCTGTGGCGCAGTTTATGGTGTTGGCAGTCTGCAACGAATTTCTGCTGGTTACCTTGGTGATTACAGGGCTCTAGAAACTGACATTGTAAGTCAGCGGCGTATCGCTGGCTACCTGGACCGGGAGACCGTCGAGATTGGCGCTGGGTGGCCGACTTGGACAGGTATGTGGAGCTGCTGGAAAAGTGGAAGGGTGTGGTCAGTTCTGCAATTCTCCAGAGGGTCAGTTCTGGCCCTTCCACTCACATGGTGCATTTGGGATCCTTGGGGAAATTCATCTCTGACTCAGGCTTACCTCATGAGTTTCAGGGGTTGGAAGATGAAGAGCTCCCTTTTTGCAAAGTTGGATCTCTTTCAATTGTGGACGGCAATGCCATTATTCGTGACGCTAGGAACTATATATCAAGAGAAGTAGCTTCGCAGCTTACAGTCGTAATACTACTCGAAGAGTAGCGTTTTGATGGTTAAAATCGGGTAGGCTATGCGTCTCTGCCGCTTTGTCGTAAACAGTACTGAATTCTGTATGGATAACAATATGATGGCTATTGTTTCGCAGGGGAGCATATTGGAGCCGATTACTTACATTTGGCGCTTACGTTGGTAACCCTGGATATATTAGTTCAACCCGGACCGGTCCCCTCTTTGAACGTCCTGGGTCTGCGAATGTTCAGAATTCTTCTTCCTTTGCTTGAAGTGCAAGAGGAATTGGCGCATGAATGAATTGAAGATATTGTCGAGATCGATTCCCTCATCACGGAGTCTACGGGGCTCCGTGATCTTCTTCTCAAACGTCGTTCCGTTCTTATTACTGAGGTCGTTACTGGCCGGAAGTAGGTGTAGTCATGGGTATCTAGTCCACAATGGGGCAGGCATTTGAAGACGCTATTGTCAGCCACCTCGCCTCACACGGGTGGCGGTAGCAGCGTCGGGTGGGACAAGGCCCGCGCACTGTACGTCCCAGACGTGCCGTACTGGATTGAAACCCAGTACCCCGAGGAGTTCGCCAAAGCGGTACCTGGATCGTTGACTGGTGTACAGCGTGACGTCTATGTCGCAAAGCTCCTTGACCGATTGACGCAAGTGTTGGACAAGGCACCCATCCTCAACGCTCGGACGAAGAAAGTTCAGCAGGGTCTCCTCGGTACTCTGAGAAAGGGTTTTTCTCACGCCCAGCGTGGCCAGATGAAGGCCACTTTTGGACCGATGGTGGCTTTATCCCCGAGAATCCGCTCTACACCGGTGCCATCGAGCAGGCGATGCACAACCGGCTGCGCGTACTGCGTCAGGTCCCTTTCGACGTAGCTGGTACCGACACTCTTGATCTGGTCTTGACCGTCAATGGTATTCCCGTGGCTACTTTGGAGTTGAAGACTGACAACACCCAGGCAGTGCGCGATGCCGTCAAGCAGTACAAGGTTGATCGGAAGCCGACGAAGAACCGCCCTCTGCTCAAGCTGGGCCGGGCATTGGTGCATTTTGCGGTATCCAACCAGGAGGTCTACATGACTACGGTGCTGGCTGGTCTGGATACCTTCTTCCTGCCCTTCAATCAGGGCAACGACGGTCATGCGGGCAATCCTGCGAACCCCATGGGCTCAGACACCGCGTATCTGTGGGAGGAGGTCTTCGAACCTGAGCTGTTCCTGCGTATTCTGCGTGACTACGCGCTATGGGAGCCGTCCTCCAAAGGCAACAAGGGACGGCTGGTGTTCCCTCGCTATCACCAGTTGCGGGCCACCGAGAAAGTCATTGGTGACATCGCCGACCGCGGTGCTGGTGGTCGCTACCTGATCCAGCACTCCGCTGGCTCCGGTAAGACCAAGACCATCGCTTGGCTTGCGCACCGGGCCGGGCGCTTTATTGATTCCTCAGGTAAGCCGGTGTTCGATTCAGTCATCGTCGTCACGGATCGCACTGTGCTCGACGACAACATCAAGGAAGGCCTGGACCTGCTGCGGGCCTCCGAGGGACTGGTCGTCAACGTTGACAATAAGCTCGGATCCAAGTTAAAGACACTCGAGGCGGCCCTGACCCAGGGTGGGCACATCATTTCCTGCACCATCCAGACTTTCCCTGCTCTGGCGAAAATGATGGAGCAATCACCTGCTCTGGCTGGGCGCAACTATTGCGTCATCATGGACGAGGCGCACTCCTCCCAGCACGGTGAAGCGGCGACCCGGTTGCGTGAGATTCTCGTCGATGCGGAGATTCCTGACGGCGAGGACATCTCCGCCGATGATGTCCTGCTGGCCATGGATAAGGCGGTGGCCAACTCTCCGAACCTGAGCTTCATCGCACTCACGGCCACCCCGAAGCCGAAGACGTTGGCGGCGTACGGAGCGGAGGACCCGAACAACCCTGACCGCCGAGTAGCGTTCGATACGTACCAGATGAGTCAGGCCATCGAAGAGGGATTCATCCTCGATGTTCTGGCCAACTACTCCACCTATGCCATGTTTGCCCGTATTCGAGACGAACTCGGCCGTGAGGACACCGTCAATTTTGGTGAAGCGGTATCCGATATGGTGCGCTTTGTGCGTATGCACCCGACCTCGATTGCCCAGAAGGTCGAGGTGACTGTCGAGCACTTCCGTCGAAATGTCATGCATCACCTCAACGGGACCGCCAAGGCCATGGTGGTGGCGGCGGACCGGATGTCGGCTGCCACGTGGTCGCACAAGATGAACGAGTACATCGCCAAGCGCGGATACAGGGATATGACCACCCTGGTAGCGTTCTCCGGGGCACTGACCTACGGGGAAGGCGACGATGCCATGGAGGTCACCGAAGCCTCAATGAATGGTGTGCGCGACACTGCTCTGCACTTCCGGGAGCACGACGAAGCCAAGGTGCTCATCGTCGCGAACAAGTTCCAGACCGGGTTCGATGAGCCGAGTCTCTGTGCCATGTATGTTGACCGCAAGCTTTCAGGTGTCCAGGCCGTGCAGACCCTGTCACGGTTGAATCGGGTGTTTCCGGACAAGCCGAAGCCGATGGTCGTCGACTTCATCAACGAGCCTTCGTCCATCCTCGAGTCCTTCACGCCCTACTACCGCGATGCCCACATTGAGGACGAGATCCCGGCGAATGCTCTGGCTGATCTGGGCGACATTCTCGATGCAGCCGCGTTCTACACCCCGGAGGAACTCGATAAGCTCGCTGACGCCTACATTGCGCGCAAGGATGCCGAGACCCTTCAAGGGCTCGTGTCACCCATCCGGGACCGATGGAACAAACACATGCGCGATGCCCGTATGAAGCAGGACAAGGAAGCATACGAGACCGGCAATTCCTTTAGAACCAACCTCATCAAGTACGCCCATGCGTGGGAGTTCCTCAGCCAGATCGTCGACTTCCAGGACGCCCTGCTGCACAAGAGAGCCATTGTGGCGGGCCTTCTGTCGAAGAACCTCAATCTCGAGCACCAGGATGACGATGATGACTACACCGTCGGTATCGAGCTGGTCGGTGTGGCGGTGGAACCGGTTTCTGACTCCTCTGATCTTGGTCTGGCTGGTGAAGAAGCCGACGGCAAGCTTGAGCTACCGGGTTTTGATGGCCGCCCGGTAGGAGAGAACTCACCGGTTCAGGCTGCGTTCGACGAGGCAGTGGATCAGGTCAATCAGCTCATGGCGGATCTAGGCCTCGAAGGCTCGTCAGAAGCGGCGGGATCGGCGATCCGCGCGAGCTACGGCATCCTTGTGGAGGACAAGACCGTGCAGGCACTTGCAAGGGAGAACGACCCTTCCCAGATTGCCGGTACAGACGCCTTCAAAAACAAGGGCTTCGGTGCCATCGTCCAGGCGGCCCGGGAGTCTCAGGAGGTCTTCGAGGCCATCACGGCTGACCCAGACAAACTCGACAAGTTCCTTGAGGTCCTGGCACACATGATCGTGGCAGCCAAGGACGAGCAGGAACCTCAGTAGTCACCACGAAGGGCGTCCCATGCCAGTGGTCTGGCATGGGACGCCCTTCGTGGTGCTGACGGCAACGGTCACGATGATGGGAGTGCAGTAGTCGGACTATTTCCAGGACGATGGCGTAACGACGCACTGATATCGACTAGACTACATCGCATTCGATCGCTCAGGGGGGGAGAGGACGGTCTAAAAACCGGGCTGCTACGAATGGAGGAAAACCAGTCTGTAAGGGCATGAACGTACGTCATCCCGTGTGCCACAGAAGCTAGAGCATGGTGATCCGGCTGGTTTTTAAACTTCGTCGGTCGGCTATCGAGTGCCGCCGGACCACACTTCCTCGTCAACACGAGGTGTCACCGTCGATTGGCTCTGGCGAACTCACCGGATTGGACAGGGACCGTTCAGGTACACAGTCACTTCATCGGCCGGATGACCGATCCGCTCGTGACACGGAAAACCGCCCGTCTCACCGTTTTTGTACACCGGTGGGGCGGGCGGTTTCGCGTCCGGCTGTTGTCCGGGTGGGATCAGACCGCGGCGGTGAAATGCTCGGCGAGCAGTTGGTTGACCACGGCGGCTTGCTCCACGTTGACGAGGTGGGCGGCCGGGCTCACGGACTCGAGACGGGCGCCGGGGATTCCGTCGGCGAGGACGCGCACCACGTCCGGCGGGGTGGAGGGGTCGTCGGTGGCGGAGATGACCAGCGTCGGGGCGCTGATCTCACCCAGCCGGGGGCGGGAGTCGAACTCGGCGAGTGCCTCGCAGCACGCCGCGTAGCCCTCGTCCGGGCAGGCGGACACCATCGCCTCATAGTCAGCGAAGGCTCCGGCCTCACCGAACGTCGGTGTGAACCAGTTGTGTGCGACGGTATGCGCCAGTGCCTTCGTCCCCTCCGCACGCACGGTGGCGGCCTTGTCCCGCCATGTTTGTTCCTCGCCGAACTTCGCCGCGGTGGACACCAGGGTCAGACTGGTCACCCGCTCGGGTGCGTCTAGCGCGATCTGCTGGGCGATTGCACCGCCGAGGGAGAGGCCGACGATGTGTGCACGTCGGACTCTCATGTCGTCGAGGGTCGCCAGCACGTCCGCCGCGAGATCCGGCATCGAGTAGGGTCCGTCCGGCACCGGGGAGGCACCGTGACCACGAAGATCCACGGCCACCAGGGGCCACTTCTCCGATAACGGTCCGATCTGTTCCTCCCACATCGAACGGTCGGAGCCGAGGGATCCGATGAGGACCACCGGGATGCCGTCTGCCGTTTCGCCGGTTGCCTTCACGTCGAGACGGACGGTGGAACGTGAGGTGTTGTTGTTTTTCTCGGGCATGGAGCCGATCATCCTTCCGTCACCGCACGGGGGACCGGCGGTGTGGTCTCGTCTGGTCTCTGCTAGTCGGATCATCGCCGAGTGTAGCGCCTGTACCCGGGAGTGGAGACGGACAGACTCAGCTCCGCTTGAAGAGGCGAGCGAGAAATCCGGTTGGCGGTTCATCGGCGTGTCCCGGGCACCGCTCCGATTTCGGGACGTTGCGCATGACCTGTTCGACGTGTTGGCCGCATCCGGCCCAGGTTGTTTTCCCGCATTTGCGGCAGGTGACTGCTCTACACATCGTGTTCTCCTTGATTGGGTTAGCGGTTTCTGTGAGGTGTGGTCGGGTGCTCAGGCGAGCATGAGAAACAGTTTCTCCAGTTCCTCGGGGGTGAGGTCGCCGTCCTCCCGGGAGTCTTCGTCACGGAGGCACCCTTTCATCGCTCCGGAGATGATGGCGTAGCCGGCCCGGTCGAGAGCCGAACTGAGGGCAGCCAACTGGGTGACGACGTCCCGGCAGGGCGCGCCAGATTCCGCCGCTTCGATGACGGCGTTCAGTTGTCCGCGTGCGCGGCGCAGCCGGTTGAGTATGCGTTTCTTGTCCTCGGGTTGGAAGTCGGTCATGGTGGTATCGCTCCGTGGGATTGAGGTGGGTTTTCGTGCAGTTTGCCGTCAGGACCGGTTGGGTTTGAGGACGACGTTGGTTGTGCCCCCATCCGGGCTTCGAGGGTTAGTATGCCGCCGGAGAGGGGCACGGCGTCGATACCGTTCTGATCTCTGATCGCGGAAACGGTAGGCCAGATACGAATACGCGTTGGACGTGTACAGGATCTGGGATGGGCCTTCCGTTCGCGGTGCTGCGCAGTGATTCCAGGGCCTGGATGGGCAAGATGCCCGCGGTGTTTTTCTTTTCCGTCTAGTAGAGGAGTCTGTAGCTCGCGAAGGTGAGAGAACAAGTTCGAGGGCGATGATTTTGACGGATTTGGCCGGGTGCGGGAGTGGGGGCGCAGGTGATTCCGACTGTGACACCTCCGGCGATGATGAGTCTCATGGTGTGTTGACGGGAGTACCGATACGGAATTATATACCCCCCGGGGTATATGGGTGCAAGTAGTCCACTGCTCCATCGGAGTTGTGGAAACACGGAACGGCCCCCGCACCATTCCTTCCGGATGTGCGGGGGCCGTCCCGTGAAACCGTCGTGCGATCAGCGATGGAGCAGTCCCTTTAGTGCGGGGAGTCCAGTGAGCCACGCAATGAGCCCCCCGAGTCCCAGCAGTGTCAGGAATCCCGCCACCACCGCCCGGAACGTCGACCCCTGCACCGGTCCCGTTGATCCGTCCGGTGTCCCGGGCCCGGGCGTGCCTCCACCGAGGGAGAACCCGACCTTGATCGGATCATGGTCGGAGGCACGGAACGGGTCGGGGGCGAAGTAATCGACCGCGTTAACGTTCCGCCTTGAGTACTCGAACGCGGTGGACTCGTCGGAGTTGATGTCCCACACATCGGCTCCCGTGGTCACCGCCATACCCCGCCGGTTGGCTAGGACATGGTCGAGGGAACCCAGACGGCCCCCGTACTGGTAGCTCGTTCCGGCGTCGAAGTGCCGGCCGACGTTGGTGAATCCGGCGTCCTCGATGATCCGCACCGCGTCCTCGCGGGAATAGGAGTTCAGGTCCCCGATGATGAACTGCGGGAGGTCACCCCAGTCCTCTTGATCCGCGAGCCAGGACACCAGCGCCAGGGACTGGGCGGCACGCAACCTGGCATTGTTGCCCTGACCGTCGCCGGTGTCCGCGTCACCGCGAGCGACAGAACCCTTCGACTTGAAGTGGTTGACCACCGCCACGACGTGTGTGCCGCCGTCCACCGGAGCGAATTCCTGGGCGAGTGGTTCCCGGGCGATGCCGGTGAAGGCCTCGTCCGTGAGGATCCTGGACTCACCGACCGGACGGACGCGCGCCGGATCGTAGATGAAGGCGGTGCGGATCACGTCACCAGCACCCGACCCACCCGGAATGGTCGTTGGAGAAGGCACCGCGGCCCAGTTCCCTCCGGCTGCATTCAGTGCGTCGACGAGATGGTTGAGCGTGGCGTCGCGGTCGTGTCCGAACCGGGAACTGTCCTCAATCTCCTCCAATCCGAGGATATCGGCGTCCAGGGTGTTGATCGCAGAGACGATCTTCGCCCGCTGGTCCGCCAGCGCCTCCGGTGTATAGGCGCCCCGGACCGTGCAGCGGTCACCGGTTACCGGAATACCGGCACGGTCCGTGACCGGAGCACACCCCGGTTCGTCGCGGCCGAGATCGGTGAAGAAGTTGAGGACGTTGAAGCTCGCCAGGCTCGTGTCGCCACCGACCTCGTCCGGCCCGCCGCGTTCCGCATCCCGGCCGGAGGTCCAATCCACCGGTAGGCCGTCTGCCGGGGTCGAACCATCGACGGGGGTGGTCGGCTGCAGGGTCCATGACCCGAAGGAGTAGCCGAGCACCATCGGCCGAGAAAAGGTCACGTGATCCCCGGTGCGAAGGGGGCGGGGCTCTCCACCGGCGCTGAGATACGGCAGAGGCACGTCGCGGGCCTCATTGTTGCGGAGGAAATCACGGGAACTGCCGTCGTCGATTGTCAGCAGTCGGCGTGCGTTGTCCCGCTCGTACGCGATAGCGGCCGCGCCGGGCTGGACAACGTCGGTCGCCTGGTACAGCGGGGTGTCACCCGCGACCACACCGAAGCTGCCGTATCTGTTGAGGTTGTAGTTCTCGGTCACCGTGTGCACGCCCGTTGGCTGGAAGAGCATACCTTCGTGGGCTTCCCGCAGTGCCGGATCCTCGGGGATCGTGTCGGTGATCGGGGTGACGGGTTCCGCGCAGTCGTGTGTGGTCGCCGCGTCGATCGGGACGAATTGCCCCGCGACCTGGGTCTGTCCGTGGAATTCCGAAACCGTTCCGGTGACGCTCACGCAGGAACCGATGAGATCAGTAGAGGGCTCGGAACCCCGCCCGGTGTAGATGAAGACACCCGTGGATGCCGCATTCGCGCCGTGGAGCTGACCGGTGCCTCCGGTCTGCAGCGCGAAACCGCCGAGTCCGCCGTCCGGCCAGGTGGCGGTGATGATTCCGGTGGTACGTACCTTCTCATTGACGAGCGGGGAGACGTCACCCACGCCCTGAATCTCCGCGATCGTCACCTCTCGGGGATCGGCTGGGGCGGGTGTTCCGGGATCCGGTTCGGGATCAGGGACCGTGGCGCCCATGGCTGCGCCGCCCGAGTACCTCGGGGAGGGGACGGCGGCGGTGAAATCCGTGGCATTGTCATCGGTGTCCGCCCCGTCGTCACCGCGGGTGGCTGCCAGAGTGTTGTCCAGAGACTGTGCCGGGGTTCCCTCGGAAACCGCTGCGCCGCCGTAGCCGAGGATGTCGATGGCGGAACCGCCGGCAGTGTCGGCGTTGAACGGGGTGGCGTCGGTGGCCAGGACCACCGCACCGGCCCTGCTTCCCACCGCGAGTTGCGGTGCGTCGATGTCTGCCGCGAAGTCGACGGTGCCACCGGATCCCCGTGCCCCGCGGATCAGCAGGTGGGAGTGCGGTGCGATTGTCCCCGTCAGCTCACTGATCTGTCCGGGTTTCGCCGTCGTGTTCTTCGCGGAGAGGTACTGCAGGGTCCACCCGTCGACGCTGATGGGGGAGCTGGTCGGGTTGTACAGCTCGATGAAGTCCGAAGTGAGTGCGGCATCCTTGTTTCCGCCACCACCGTAGACCTGGCTGATGACGATGTTGTCTCCGGCGGGTGTCGCTGTCGAGGGGAGAACTCCCGCGAGTAGGGAGACACCGACAGTGATGAGGGCGGTGGTCGGGAGTGAGAGTCGTCGTGTCATGACCGTGTACCTCACCGGATGCCCAACCAGGCGATGAACAGCTCGATGAGAGCCGCGAGACCTCCGTTGAGGATGTACGCCAGGTTACCGAGGGGACTGCTCAGCTTCTGGATACCCGAGCTGAGGACCGACGCACTGCCGGGGGTCGGGGGCTCCGGTTCACCGGTGTCACCACCTGTGACGGTGAGAGGCAGTTCTGCGATGGTGCCGGAATCGGTTTCGATGTGGAGGGTGAGTGTATCGGAGCCGACCGGGACAGTCAGGGGCACGGTCGCACGGCCGGTCTCATCGTTGCCGGCGACGATGGTGTTGTCGACCGGGACGGTCACTTTCTCGTTGCCCAGCGTGACGGTGACGTTGTCCGGAACCGGTTCCCCGCCGGTGTAGGAGAGTGAGGACAGGTTGACCGTGATCTTGGAGCCCGCCTTCACCGATCCGTCGTCGGCTGCTCCGTCCAGGTGGACGCCGACGGAGGTCTGCTGGTTACGGGGCGCGATGTTCGGGTTAGCCGCGAGGTAGCTGATAAACAGATCAACGTCCAGCAGACCGGTGTCGGTGAAGGTGTTCGATCCCGTTTGGGTGCCGAAAGCGGTGAAACTGTCACCTTCGTTGAGCAGGAACCGGTTCCCGGCGACACGGTAGGTGGCTGTGGGATCGATCGGGGCACCGTTGACCAGTACCCGGGTGATCCGGGCACCCTGTTCACCGGCCGGATCGTAAATGTAGGTGACATTTGATGAGAGACCCAAGGCGAGACGGGTCCGGGACTGGCCGGGTTTCCACTGCTGCTCCAGGAGTTCGATGAACTGTGCACCGGTCATGTCGACCGTGCCGATCGGGTTGCCGAAGGGCTGGACCTGGTACGCGTCGGCGAAGGTCACCTCGCCGGCCGCGAGGTCCGCCCGCACACCACCGGCGTTCATGATGCCGATGTCGGCTTTCAGTGCTGTCTTCGCGTTAATGGAATCGAGTGCCGCATCGGCGAGAAGACTGTTCAGGGAGGACTCCACGCCCCGGTTGCCGCCGGTGTCACTGTCAGTGGAATCCCGACCACGCAGGAAGGCATCCGGGACGGTCGCAACGACCCGTTGCCCCTCCTCGGCGGCCGCTTCCTCTGCGGCGGTCACTATCGCCTGCACCTCGGTGTCGGGGTTTTTGCTGCACTTCGCCCAGATGTCGTCGGCGGTGTGGTTTGAGGCGGTGACGGAGGTGACCTCACCGGTCGAGGGATCAATCACGATGTCGATGTCGGAGAGCAGGCGCCCGTATTCGCCGGGCTGCACAACGACGAGAGGTTGGCGGCCCTTGCGTTCAGGGCCGGTTTCGAGGGTCTCCTTGTGGGTGTGCCCCGCGACGACGGCGTCGAACACGTCGCTGAATCCGGAGTTCACGTGGACTCCTTCATGAACGAGTCCGATGATGATGTCTGCCACATCGGCCCTGGCGATCCGTTCGGCCTCGGCATTCATCGCGGCTACGGGTTCGCTGAACCGTAGGCCTGCGACGCCGTCGGGGTTGACGATGGAGGGGGTCTCCGCAGTCACTCCACCGATGTATGCAACCCGGATCCCGGACTCGGTGGTGATGATGTGGCTGGGCGCTGGTGCCGGATCGGCGCCGGTGATGTTCGCCGCAATGTAGGGGAATCGCGCCTGGCCCGTGCCGTCGAAGGAGACTCGGGTGCTGACGTCCTCGAAGCCATTGTCGAACTCGTGATTGCCCAGGGCTGACACATCGAGGCCCATGGCGTTGAATACATCCAAGGTGGGCTTGTCGCGGAGAATCGAGGAAACGAAGGGAGAGCCGCTGATGAGGTCACCGGCGGCGACGAAGTTCGTGTTTGGATTGCTGTCCCGTTCGGCATTGATGAAGCAGGCGAGAGCTGCGGCCCCGGGATCGAGGAGGGAACCATCGCGGTCCCGGGCCACCGAAATGTGACCGTGGAAGTCACTGGTAGCCAGGATGTTGAGGGTGACTGGCGTCACTTCCTCAGCGCTCGCGGTCGGCGCTGCCAGACCGCTGAATGTCAGTGTGCCCACGGTGAGTGTGGAGAGGAGGGAACGGCGGTGGGTATTCATTGCAAGGTCGCTCCGATGGGGAAATGAGATACGGATCACGGTCCCTTGCAGTTAATCAGTGGATCATATTACCAATGGCGTCATATCGAATGCGCTGCTTTTTCTGCTGGGGATTTTTCGTTTGGTTACCGTTAATTCATCTTTCTGTCATCCATATCAGCCCCGGAACGGGGTACCTGGCGCGAGTGCTATCCTTCCTCCGCGGTGTCACCGGTTTCCGTGGGGTCCCCAGCGGTGGCTTTGCGGGATTCCGCTGCACGCTCTTCTGCGAGTGTGGTCCGGGCCTTCCGCAGCCACTCAGGCTGGTCGGCGAGGAGTGTCTTGATCTCATCGGTGGTCAGGGGTCGGTCCATGTCATTGCGCTTGAGCGCGGCGACGGTGACGCCGAGTTTCCGCGCAACTTCCGGCCGAGGATGCGGTCCGGTGGCCCGCAGGTCGGTCAGCCACTGCGGCGGATTGTGCTGGAGTTCGGCGAACTCCGCGTGGGTCAGCGCATTGCGCTGGAACTCCTCCGGTGCCGCAGGCAGGTAGATGCCCAGCTTCTTGGCTGCGGTGAGCGGCTTCATTGCGGTACTCGACGGCGTGCGTGCTTCAGGCTCTGTCATTGCATCACGGTAACATTCCGCGTATGAATCTCCGTAGCTCCGAGTCGGCTCTCTCCATCGCGTTCGCCACGGGAACCGCACCCGGCAAGTGGTTCACTCGATTCACTGAGCGCACGGGTCATCGGGAGCCGCTGACCGAAGAGAGCCCCGATCCTCTCGGCCGACTCATTGACGGGCGGGCGGACATTGCGCTCGTCCGGTTGCCAGATCTCCGCATAGATGACACATTTCACCTGGTGAAACTCTACGAAGAACAACCCGGAGTTGCGGTTCCGAAGGACAGTGAACTCACGCTCACCGAGGCGTTGGGGGATGATGATCTTGCGGGCCACAGTATCTTCTACTCTCCCGGGGAAGATGGTGTTGTGGATATCGTGGCACTCAATGAAGGGATCGACGTTGTCGCGACCGGGGTCGGCGTCGCCATTGGGCCGAGACCGTTGCTGCGCAGGCTCGGATCAAGGAGAACGGAAAACCGTGACTACCTCGGCGGTGACCCGACAACCGTCGCTCTCGTCTGGCGCATGCGGGACGACTGTGACGAAATTCAGGATTTCGTGGGTATCGCCAGGGGGCGGACGGGGGGAAGTTCAAGAACGGTGCAGCCTAAACGGAGTGCGGCGGAGAAAGCGGCGGTGAAGAAGGCGCGACGGGAAGGCATCGGGGGCACGCGCCGCCAGCCGGGCGTCAGGGAGGGGAGCGGCGGCCCAAAGCGTCAACGCCGCCGCAGATAATCGGCTTCTTTTCACGCACCGCCAAGAATAATGGTGTTACAAGTCAGTGACGGGATTGTGACGCATTGGTATCAGGATTGGCATTAGGTGAAGCAGAGGTGTCATAGTAGGTACTCGGCACTGAACTCCCCTGAATCTAAGGATTTGATTCTCATGACCAAGAAAACCCGTACCCGAATTCTTGCTGGTGTTGCGGCACTGGGCATCTCTTTGAGCGCCGTCGCCTGCTCTCAGGAAGCCAAGGAAGACCTGGATAACGCGACCGACAAGGTCGCTGACGCGGCTTCAGATGCCGGGGATGCGATCAAGGACACCGCCGAGGACGCCAAGGATGCCGTCAAGGATGGCGCTGAAGACGTCAAGGACAGCGCTGAAAACGCAGCCGAGGACGCCAAGGATGCGGCCAAGGACGCCAAGGATGATGCCAAGGACGCGGCTAAGGATGCCAAGGATACGGCTAAGGATGCCAAGGATACGGCTAAGAATGCTAAGAAGGACGCACAGGACGACGGAGACGACCAGAACACCGATGTCACGGATGCATCCGGTAAGAACGTCAGCGTGCCTACCCCGATCGTCGACATGTACGAATCCCTTGGCGGCACTGCAGGTCACCTCGGTAAGCTGACGGAGGTCAAGGAGAAGGACGGCCGTTACCTCGCCGCCTTCAACGAGGGCTACTACATCGCCTACTCCAAGGAGACCGGTGCCCACCGTCTTAACGGCAAGATCGCCGAGGCATGGATGAAGGAGGGGGGACTCGACTCGGATCTGGGCTTGCCCACCGCCTATGAGATTGAGCGCAAGGACGGCAATGGCTGGGCGCAGAACTTCGAGCACGGAGACATCATCTGGTCCAAGACCGATGGCACCTGGAGCGCCAAGGTTGAGACCCACTGATCGGAGAATGAGACCACTCTCCCTCTGATGGGTGCAATGCACTGAGAAATCCCCGGCAATCTCCGGGGATTTTCTCGTTTTCGCATCATGCAGGGACAGATGTTTTTCCGAGACTGTGCTGGTCAAAGAGCTTACCTTTTTCTCAGGTTGCCGTGGGTGCCCCCACGCAATATTCTTCGTGGCATGTCTGAACGCGACTTCATCATCCGACCGCTGACCGAAGACGATTACGGTCAGGTCCGGTACATCTACGAGCGAGGCTTGGACACCGGCCACGCGACCTACGAGCGCCACGCCATGAGCTGGGAGGAATTCAACAGCCACAAGATCATGGACTGCGCCTTTGTCGCGGTTGAACGTTCCGACAACGAGACCGTCCTTGGTTGGGTCTCCGCCGCTCCTATCTCGCAGCGCGAGGTGTTCCACGGCGTCGTCGAGGATTCGATCTACATCGATCCCAAAGCTCAGGGGCGCGGGGTGGCGGGCGCGTTGCTGGATACCCTCATCGCGAAATGCATCGAGCTGGAGAAGTGGGCGATCCACTCCTGGATCTTCCCGGAGAACACCGGATCCACGAAACTCCACCAGTCCCGGGGTTTTGAAAAAGCCGGCACACTCAGCCATCTCGCGAAGATGCCCTACGGCGAACTCGCGGGTCAGTGGCGAGACACCGTCATCTGGGAGAAACTCCTGCCGAAGCCTGAATCTGTGTAACTGGTTACCCGTAAAGACACAAAAAGCCGATGTGTGCTGAACTGGCGCCATCGGTTTTTGCTGTGAGGATACTTCCACCGTCGACGGTTTCTTTTCCCCGGATGGGTCTCCAGATAGCTACTCGCGGCATCAACGAGACTCGTGTGGACGTCCGGCCAGCTCGCGCGCCGCCCCTCCGGTGTCGACCGGGGGTTGGTGTGACAGTTTCTCCTCTGTCGGCGCAGTAATTCACCTGTATCGATCACACCGGGTTCCGTGGCACTCCCGTTGTCCGGACGGAGACGATTGCTCATCAGAAAGGCAGCGTTCGTCACCGGTTACGGAAGATTCGGTAGCTTTTCGCTAATGTGTTCCGGGTTTTTGGTACTGGCCAGTGGATGGGGCTACTTGCCAATGACGGTGTTTTCCTTGAAATCGATGCAATTGAAGAAGGCATGGAGGAGATCCCCGCAGTGCTACAGATGTTATCGGTCGTCGCAGCGGAGAACCTGCACTGCAATTACAGGTCAGGTTGTGTGACCATCAATTATGGCTCGCACTGCACATGTCCCTTCGTCTCGAGTAATGGTGATCACTGGTGCGTATGGCGCTGAGCGCAGCTAAAAACGCGGGTGCGACAAAATGCACCGAGTACATTCAGTCGTCGGACGGACAGCTCATCGTCTCAGCCACATTGCCGGATGCGGAGGAGACGAAGCCCCCACCGGTGCTCTATACACCTGCGGGGGCCGGGACAGCGTTGCCCATGTCCTGAGCGTTGACTACTCGGAATCGCGGTCCGTGTTGCACATCGCGAGCACGTCGAGGCGCTTGTCCAGCTCTTCCTCGGTGAGCTTGTCGCCGTCGACGAAGCCCAGGTCAATAACGGTCTGACGGATGGTGGTGCCCTCCTTCAGTGCGGTCTTGGCGACCTTCGCGGCGTTCTCGTAGCCGATCGCGGAATTCAGCGGGGTCACGATTGAGGGAGAGGACTCAGCCAGGGTTTTCATGTGTTCGGTGTTCGGCTCGATGCCGTCGACCAGACGCTCGGCGAAGACCCGGGAGGTGTTCGCCAGGAGCCGAGCGGACTCCAGGACGTTACGGGCCATCATCGGGATGAACACGTTCAGTTCAAAAGCACCCTGTGCGCCGCCGAATGCGACGGCTGCATCATTGCCGATGACCTGGCACGCAACCTGGGTTGCGGTCTCGCACAGCACGGGATTGACCTTGCCCGGCATGATCGAGGAACCCGGCTGGAGATCCGGGAGATGGATTTCGCCCAAGCCGGTCAACGGGCCCGATCCCATCCACCGGATGTCGTTGGCGATCTTGGTCAGGGACACCGCGACGGTCCGCATGGCTCCGGAGAACTCGACCAGGCCGTCCCGGGCAGCCTGCGCCTCGAAGTGGTTGATGCACTCACGCAGTTCCTCAACCCCCGTGAGGTTCACCAGTTCCCGAGTCACATCCTCACCGAATCCGACCGGGGTGTTCAGACCCGTGCCGACGGCGGTGCCACCGATGGGGAGTTCGCCGAGACGGGGCAGACACGCTTCCACACGCTCAATGCCGGCGGCGACCTGGCGCGCATAGCCGGCGAACTCTTGGCCCAGCGTTACCGGAACTGCATCCATCAGGTGGGTGCGGCCGGACTTGACGACGTTTTCCCATTCTTTCGCCTTTGCGGAAAGGGAATCATGCAGGACCTGAAGGCCCGGAATCAGATCCTTGACGGCTGCCTCCGTGGCCGCGACGTGGGTCGCGGTGGGGAAGGTGTCGTTTGAGGACTGACCCATGTTGACGTCATCGTTCGGGTGGACGTCAACGCCAGACTTTTTGGCGAGAGAAGCGATGACCTCGTTCGTGTTCATGTTGGACGAGGTACCTGAACCGGTCTGGAAAACATCGATGGGGAATTCACCATCGTGCTTACCTTCCGCAATCTCCTGTGCGGCGGCGATGATCGCATCAGCCTTCGTCGCGTCCAGAAGTCCACGATCCTTGTTCACCTGCGCACAGGCGGCTTTGAGCAGGCCCATGGCCCGGATCTGCGCGGACTCCAGGCCGCGCCCGGAGATCGGGAAATTCTCCACGGCGCGTTGAGTTTGGGCGCGCCAGAGAGCATTGACGGGGACCTTCACTTCGCCCATTGTGTCGTGTTCGATGCGGAATTCCTGCTCAGTCATGAATAACCAACCTCTTTGTCGTGTGAATGAATGTCTCGATGCTGGTTGCATAGCGCTGTGCTCAACCGGGGTCGATCAGTCGGTCGGACCCGGACACCATGCGGTGCACGCGTTCCCAGTATGGCCGAAAACGGGGGTGTCGTCAGGTTCCCATCACCGTGGTGGGTGGCTTGTGAAACAGATCGCAGCGCAATGCCGTACGGAGCGTCATCGGGTCCACACATCCGGGGGTGATTCGGTCTTCTCCAAGCCGGTTCCCCACAAACCGCGGCCGTCACACCTCAAGCCTTCGGTGCCCGAGAGAACGACGACACCCGTGCCGGATTTCCAGGGGCGGGTGTCGATACCCTGTGTTCAGGATGGTGTTCCCCGGTGACGGATCAGGAACCGTAGTCCACCACGGAGTACTCCTGGAGCTTCGCCAGTTGGTGTACAGACTCGATGTGGCGCACCGTTCCGGAGCGGGACCGCATGACCAGCGAACGGGTTGTCGCGGACGACGCGCGGTAGGTCACACCGCGCAGCATGTCGCCCTTGGTCACACCGGTCGCAACGAAGTAGCAGTTGTCCGAACGGACCAGATCGTCGGTGAACAAAATCCTATCCAGATCGTGGCCGGCGTCGAGCGCGCGCTGGCGCTCCTCGTCGCTGGTGGGGTGGAGTTTACCCTGGATCTCACCGCCCATACACTTCATGGCGCAGGCGGTGATGATGCCCTCCGGGGTGCCGCCGATACCCATCATCAGGTCCACCGAGTTGGTGGTCTGTGCGGCGGCGACCGCACCGGCTACGTCGCCGTCACGGATGAGACGGACCTTTGCGCCCGCCTCACGGATGTCCGCGATCAGCGAGCGGTGGCGGGGACGGTCAAGTACGACGACCGTAACGTCGTGTACGGGAATGCTCTTCGCCTTCGCCACGGCCTTGATGTTGTACTCGACGGGGGCGAGGATGTCGATCTTACCGGCGGATTCAGGGCCGCAGGCGATCTTGTCCATGTAGAAGACCGCGGACGGGTCGTACATCGAACCGCGCTCTGCCGCCGCAAGCACCGAGATGGCGTTCGGACGGCCCTCCGCCATCAACGTTGTACCATCGACCGGGTCCACGGCGATGTCCACGGCGGCCCCTTCACCGGTGCCGACCTCCTCACCATTGAACAGCATGGGGGCTTCGTCCTTCTCGCCCTCACCGATGACGATGACACCACGCATGTTCACGGAGTTGATGAGCTTCCGCATCGCGTCGACTGCAGCGCCGTCGCCCTCGTTCTTCTTACCGCGTCCAACCCACCGGCCGGATGCGAGTGCGCCCGCCTCGGTGACACGGACGAGTTCCATCGCGAGGTTGCGGTCCGGAAGCTCGGGTTTCTGGATGCTCATGATGTCAGTGCCTCCTGTAAGGCGCTCATGTGCGGCCGTCATCCCGCCCACAGTGACCCGGAAAACACCCGGCACAGCAGGCGGTACGGATGCGACCGCTTGTTTGTAGTCGTAGGTCAAATATTTTTCAGCTACGGGCGCGCAGTCATATTCCACCAGGAGGCGCCCCCGACGTATCCCGCACGAACTGCACGCGCGGTACTGCGTCCGGGATCTGTCCGTGCGTCCGCTGCCTCCATTGTTGCACTTTCTGACCACCGTTGGGGGCAATCTGTACGGTTCAGATAATTGCGTTACCCCCGTCTGATCACCGTAGTGTCGGCCGGATACTGGGGGCGGGTGGAAAAGAGGGTTCTGACATACTGGTCACCGTGGCCGAGAATAAACCCCGTATCTTCCAGGACAGCAGGGACATGATCATGTCTCTGGTCGTTATCGTCGTCATCATGGCCGTCGTAGTCAGCTTCACCGGGATGTGTTCGCTCCGCAAAGATCCTGTCGAGAACGGGCCGATCCATGCCGTGGATGCGGAGAGCTTCCTGGAACTCCAGTCCCGTGCCATGACCTTCCCGGTCCGGCTCCCCGAGAGTCCCGAGGGGTGGATCGCGAACTCAGCGCGTCGGCACCCGGTCAACAACACTCCCGCACCACTCGTAGGCTGGGTTACGGCGAAACGGGGATACCTGCAGCTCTTACAGACGGACCAGCCTGTGGAGGATGCGGTGAAGGGCCTGGATTCCCACCCTCGTGAGATCGCCGACACCCGCGACGTGGACGGGAGAGAGTTCACTGTCTGGACCCCCTTTGAGGACACCGCAGACACCGTGTGGACCACGACCTACAGAGATGTGAACCTCATTTTCGCGGGCAGCGCCAGTGACGAGGAATTCACTGAACTCATACACAACACACTCGTGGCGGAACCGTTCCGCCACTGATCACCACCGCAGGTGTATCCCTGGGTATCAGGCGTCATCAGCCGCCCGGGACGTGATCTCCGCGTCGGACCGGAGAATAGCCTCAACCCTGTGCCGCGCTCCATCGAGATGCTCCTCACAGCGCTTGGCCAGGGCCTCACCGCGCTCCCAGAATCTCAGCGACTCATCGAGGGGCATCTGCCCGTGCTCGAGGATCTTCACGATCTCGACCAACTCATCCCGGGCCGCCTCATAACTGAGTTCCGAAACCGGAGGAAAGGCATCTTCCTTCGGGCGCCCCGTACCTACTGCATCACTGTTCACGTTTTCTCTCCTGTATTGGTGTCGAATCAGTTCCACGGAGGCGTTACCCACTTCAGTCAGATGGGCGGACAGCCATCGCCGCAGCGGTGATCGAGCCATCGGCGACCCGGATCCGGAGCTGACTACCGGGAGGGGTTTGAGTAATCGATGTCACGACCTCGGGCTCCGCTGTAACGGGCCCCACCTGTACGACAGCGTAGCCGCGGGCGAGGGTGGCGGAGGGGCCGAGCGTGGAAATTCGGGAGCGGAGGGCCTGGACCCGGGTTTCCTGGCGGTCCAGATCGTGAGTTACCTGCATGCGCAGATGGCGGACGAACTGCACCACCTCTTCGGAGCGCCTATTGATCGGAAGCATCGGATCCGACAATGCGGGACGGCTCCGCAGGTCACGTAGCCCCTGGTATTGCCGTTCCACCCACCCACGCAATGCCTGGGCGCTCCGGCCACGAAGCTCGGTGATCAGTGCGCGTTGCTCCGCGACATCTGGAACAACCCGCTTCGCGGCGTCCGTCGGGGTGGCGGCACGAAGATCCGCGACATTGTCCAGCACGGGTGTGTCCGGTTCATGACCGATCGCACTCACCACTGGTGTCGATGCCGCGGCGACGGCCCGCTGCAGGGACTCCTCTGAGAACGGCAGGAGATCCTCCACTGACCCACCTCCCCGAGCGATGATGATGACATCGACCTCCGGATCGTCGTCGAGAGTACCCAGTGCCCGGATAATCTCCGGCGCTGCCGTCGCCCCTTGTACGGGAGTATTGATCACCCGGAACCGGACCTCCGGCCACCGGTCCTTCGCAACCGAAAGCACATCCCGCTCCGCTGCTGACCCTCTACCTGTGATCAGTCCCACACAATTCGGAAGATAGGGGATCCGCTTCTTCCGTGCCGGATCGAACAAGCCCTCGGCGGCCAGACTGCGCCGCAACATCTCGATTCGGGCGAGTAGTTCACCGATCCCCACCGGGCGGATCTCCGTCACCCATAGAGAGAAACTGCCGCGCCCGGGATAGAAAGCAGGTTTACCGTGTACGAGGACCCGTTCCCCGTCGCGTAACGGCGTCGGAGAGTTGCGGAGCAGCGAAGTGTAACAGGTGAGCTGCACACTCGCGTCGGCTTCCGTGTCCCGCAAGGTCAGGTAGGAGAGTTTCCAGCTAGGTTTCGCGTTGATCTGTGTGAGCTGCCCCTCCACCCAGACGTGCCCCAAGCGTTCGATCCAGGCTTTGACCTTCGCGTTCACTTCACGAACCGGCCAAGGCCGATCAGCGGATGGGGCGGCGGAAGTCACAGGCGCACTACTCCTTGATTATGCTCGGCATCAGGTGCGGCGGGAACCTGTCCCGAAGAGCCGGTTCCGAAAGCCTCATTGTAGGCGTTCAACCGCACCTTTGGTTACGCTGTAGCCCATGACGTCACCCGTTGCCACTGAAAAAAAGGTTCTGCTTGCCGCCCCGCGCGGTTATTGTGCCGGAGTTGACCGTGCGGTCGAGACCGTCGAGCGGGCCCTCGAGAAATACGGCGCCCCGGTGTACGTACGTAAGGAAATCGTGCACAATCGCTATGTCGTGGACACTCTCGCCGAGCGCGGGGCGATCTTCGTCGACGAGACCTTCCAGGTACCCGAGGGATCTCACCTCGTCTTCTCCGCGCACGGTGTCAGCCCCGCCGTGCACGCAGAAGCCAAGACTCTCGACCTGAAGACACTGGACGCCACCTGCCCCCTCGTCACGAAGGTCCACAATGAGGTGAAGCGCTTCGCGCGCCAGGGATACCAGATTCTTCTCATCGGACATGAAGGACACGAAGAAGTCGAGGGAACCGCCGGTGAGGCCCCTGACGTCGTCCATCTCGTTGACGGTGTGGAGGGAGTGGATAAACTCGATCTGAAGGCCACGGAGAAACTGATCTGGCTGTCCCAGACCACTCTCTCGGTGGATGAGACGATGACCATCGTCCATCTACTCAAACAGAAGTACCCCCAACTCCAGGATCCTCCTTCGGACGATATCTGTTACGCCACCCAGAACCGTCAGGTTGCGGTGAAGGCTATCGCGGAACAGTGCCAGCTCATGATCGTTGTTGGTTCGCAGAACTCGTCGAACTCCAAGCGCCTCGTCGAGGTCGCACTCCAAGCTGGAACCGACGCCAGCTACCTCGTCGACTATGCTTCCCAGGTCGACACAGCCTGGTTTGAGGGGGTCAGATGCGTTGGCGTGACATCAGGCGCCTCCGTCCCGGAAATCCTCGTCCGAGATGTGCTCGAGCTCCTTGCCAAACATGGTTACACCACTGTTGAGGAGGTCACTACAGCGGCTGAAAAACTGGTTTTCGCACTACCACGGGATCTCCGCCCGAAGGACTCCGTCGGACGCAGATAAAACACCCGGCTCCTCAAGCTCGGCGAGCCGTATAAGGAACCGGGATCTCATCTTCGTGCAGAAGAAAGATAGATCCCGGTTTTCCTATGTGGGGTACTGGGGCACAAAATCAGGGGTGTTAGACCGAGTGGGCAACGCCCACTGAACACCTGTGCGACACAGGTCAGGTGTAGAGATCGTCGTCCAGCCATGTCGGGCGACGCCTGGGTTCGGGCTCCGGAGAGCTCTCAGACGACGGGCCGGGTGCCGGAGCCTGGGGTCGTGCCGGACTGTTGCCCGCTGGGCGGTCGTCCCGAGATCGTATCGGACGTGATGCTGCGCGCCGCTGGCGGGAATCTCGCGGATATTCGGAGGATTCCGCGTGACGGGATCGGGTGCCTCGAGGATCCTGGATCCGACCGCGTGCGGTCTCCCCGATCATGTACCGGTCTCTCCTGAGATCAGGGCGGCGCTGCGATGCGCCGGACACCGACCCAGGGCGAGGCGCGGGCCGCACTCTGATGGGACGGTCGGTTGTCCCGGCTGTGCGTTCCGGGAGACGTGGCCGTGGGGTCCGGGGATGGCTGTTCTCCGTAGGACGACGGATTGAGGCACGTTCTGTCACGGTGTGCCGACCGGCATCTCCGGTTGTCTGCGGGTGGGGGTGTTCCCTTGAAGGTCGACGGCGGGGGAGTGGGGAACTATCTGAGGGGGATTCACTGGTGCGTGGCCGCTTCCGGTTTGCTGCTGCGGCTTTCTCTTCAAGTGCTTTCTGCCGTAGCTCGGCGACCGTGGGTCGAGTATCCCCATCGATCTTCTCGCGGCGAGCCCTGGAATCGACGTCCCGTGCTGCTCCGATTCTCCTAGCGCGAGACGCGGCAGCGATGTTGCGCTGTTCGGCGACGGTGAGTTTGCGTCTGGTCTGACGATGGGTTCGTTGGGCCGCGATCTGTAGTTTACGGACACGGGCCAGTCGGAGGATAGCTATCAGAATGCATCCGACGGTTGTTGCCGCAAGGACCGGAAAATGCTGGGCCAACGGGTAGATCGCCGTGACGATTCCGGTGGTGGAGAATGCGTCGCTTCCTTCAGCCGCTGTGGAACGGGCGACGGTCCACGCCGCGATGGGGGTGGCGACACCGAAGAACAGCGGCATTCCGGTGACCGTTAACCAGAGCCCCCGGGGGCACACTGTTAGCGTACAGCCGAGGGCTGCTGCGGCGAACAAGCCGAGATAGACGACACCGATCTGCTGCTGATCGACGCTGATCGCCGTGCCGGTGACCAGCGTCAGCACCATGATGAGTGGACAAATCCAGATCGGGAAACCGGCACGCAGACCGGATTGGCCGGGGCGTCGGGTCTTCGACCGATTCATGGGCTGCTGGGGCACGGAAGGCTATGTTACCGACTTCAGGCCTGAAATTCGGTAGCCTCACCCCGTGGCGGATGTCGAAGACTTGGGAACGTGCTTGATCAGGGAGCGGAGATGTTCCCCGGACCGGTGATCCGTCGGCTCCGTGTCGTCGCCGGATGAAGACTCACCGGCCGGGACTTTGTGACGGGACCGGCATCCATTTCGTCCAGGGTTCTGGCTGTGACCATGACCCTCGACTCCAGGGACCCGAGCGTCGAATTGTAGGCGTCCACAGCGCGGTCCAAAGCGGCTCCGACCTTATTGTAGTGTTCCGCCATCGTGTTCAAGCGTGAGTAAAGTTGCCTGCCCAGCCGGTGTATCTCCGCAGCCTGCTCATTCACGGCCTCCTGCTGCCACCCGAGCCCGACCGTGCGGAGCAACGCAACCAGAGTTGTCGGTGTGGAGAGGATTACATTTCGGGAGAATGCGTGCTCGAGAAGCTCAGGATCGGTGGTCAGTGCGGCGTCGAGGAATGGGTCTGCGGGGACGAAGAGCACGGTGAACTCCGGTGTCCGATCGAATGCGGCAGCATAGTTCTTCGAGGAAAGCTGATTCACGTGATGGCGCAAATGATGGGCGTGTCGACGAAGGTGTGCGGCATGCTCTTCCGGATCTTCCGTATCGAGGGCATCGAGGTACGCGGAGAATGGCACCTTGGAGTCGACGATGATGGTGCGTCCGCCCGAAAGCCGTACGACGAGATCGGGGCGGAGGGCCCCATCGGTGCCGCGGGTGTGTACTTGGGTGTCAAAGTCGCAATACCGAACCATGCCTGCCATCTCCACCACGCGTTCCAGTTGCATTTCGCCCCATCTTCCTCGAACCTGAGGTGCCCGGAGTGCTGTGACGAGCTTGCCCGTGCGATCCGACAGCATCGTCGAGGTGCGTGTCATCGACTGAACCTGGCTGCTGAGTGCTGCGTAGGCTTCGACCCTTTCCTGCTCCAGTGCGCGAACCTGCTGACTCAGTTGAACGACAGCCTGCTGGAGAGGTGCGAGGGAGGTGTTTACCCTCCCAGTGAGTTGTTCTGCCGCGTCTGAGGTGCGCTCTGCGGTGTCTGCCCGCAAACGTGCCGTCGCAAGTTCTGCGAGGCGGTCGATGTCCGGAGCTGCGGTTCCCGTCGTCTGCCCACGGGCGAACCAACCAAGAAGGGCACCGATGACGATGCCGAGGAGAAGCGTGAGAAGAAAACCTGCCGACGGACTCATGACACCACTGTGCCATCTGCATCGGACACGGTGGTGTCACCGGCGCGGCGTGTCGAAAATATGTACGAATTTCGAGGTGAGATCCTGGATTCGGTTCTGCGGAGCTGTGGGTGAACCCCGCCGCGGCGATGCCCCCATATCGGTACCTGCCTCTGCGGTGCGTAACCCGCTGGAGAACCTGTCCCCGGATCGACGCGCTGCACGCATCCGACGACCGGCCTCCTCACCGTGGCGGGCGGTGAGTGAACCGGCAACAGTGGCGAACACGATCTCATCCGCGGTTTTCTCCCCGGCACGCAGTGCAACCATATCCGAGAGATAGCGCAGTAGAACCGCGACCATCGCGGCGGTCGGTACTGCGAGGAAAGCCCCGATGATGCCGAAGAGGCCACCTCCGACGGTGACTGAGACCAACACGATGACGGGGTGCAGGTTCATGGCCCTGGACTGCAGCCAAGGAGAAAGAACGTAGCCTTCGACCTGCTGGACGATGATTACCAGAACGAGTACCACTACGGCTTCTGTGACACCCAGGGACACGAAGGCAATGAGCACCGCGAGAGCCCCCGCTGCGACCGCGCCGATGATGGGGATGAAACCGGCGATAAAAGTCAGTAGGGCGAGGACAAGGGCCATCGGCACGCCGAGTAGAACCAGCCCGAGACCGATGAAAACCGCATCCAACAGTGCCACGATCGCCTGGGCGCGAATGAAACCCGACAACGTGTTCCAAGCCCGGGTCAGGAGCTCCGTCAGATGCCACCCGACCCTGGGCCCGGTGACCTCCCGCATCCAGGGTAGGAACCGGTCCCCATCCTTGAGGAAGAAGAAGGTCAGCACGAGAACGATGCCGAGCATGATGAGAATCGTCGACGCGATTCCGAGTCCGGCGAAGATCTCACCGGCTATCGCCGAAGCCTGATTTTGCATCCACGTTGCCCCCTCAGCTAACCAGTCGCCCAGATCATTGCCCTGGAGCTGGACCGGGGGATCCTGCAACCACAACTGGACACGTTGAACGCCCTCAAACGCCTGGTAGTAGAGAGCCTGGGATTGGCGGGCGACACTGGGTGCCATCATGGCGATGACCACGCCAAAAAGTGCGATCGTACCGAGAATCGTGATGATGGCTGCGGGTGCGGCGGGAACCCTGTGGCGTCGAAGCCACGACGCCGGTTGGTGGAGTACGGATGAGACGATGAGGGCGAGAACCACCGGGAGAACGCCCTGCCAGAACTTCAGGAGAACAAAACCGACCATGCAGGCGGCTGCAGAGACGATCAACAATCGGAGACACCATGCCGCGAATTCCCGTAGTCCTTCGGCGATGACCTCCGACCGGTCGATCGGTGCATCCGGTTGAACTTCCTCGAAAGCCCGGGAAGCCTCTTCCGCGAGGGTTTCTGCAGCGGGCGGGTGATCGGTTCCGGAGAGGGGGGTTACACCCGGGGAATCGACTGCTCCGGACAGCGCTGGGCCATTTCCGGGATTACGTCCGGAGTCGGGGGTGGAAGGTTCGCGAGGGTCGGTCACAGCCCCTATATTGCCTTAAAACACCGTGCTTCTGAACATCGTGATCGAAGGACAGCGTAAGTGTTGTGATGCCTGCTCCGACCTTGGATTTAGCAGGATGGAAAATCCCCGGGTTGGTGGAGGAAAAGCCGTACCCCGACAGCACTGAGGCGGTCGGGGTACGGCTGGGAAGCTGATGTGTCTAGTCGGTCGGGCGGGCCGGGAGGCCGGCCTTTTCCTGTTCGATCAGGACATCGTCCGTCGCGAGATGGGACGTGCCGAGCACCCCGGAGGAATCATCGGGATGCTTGCGCAGGGCGAGGATGCTGACCAGAAGGCCGCCCCAAATGACGACCATGAAAAGGACCATCATCATGATTGCGATGCCACTCATTTGCGGGCTCCTAACTGTTCAACCGCGAAGCCTGCGTGCCGCGGGCGTTCCGGATCGTATTTCTGCGGGGTGGTGATCTCGAGCTGCAGGTCGGGGTCGACACCGAAGTCGGAACCGGGAGGACCGACCAGGGCGATGTTTCCGCGCCACGGGACGAGGCTCATGACGACGGCGGTGGTCAGGATCAGGGCGACGACGCCCCAACCCCAGACATTCACCTGGACGTCGGTGTATCCACCGTAGTTCTCCTGGACCAGGCTGATCAGTTCCTGCAGCAGCGTGTAACCCAGAACGATCGTCGTGATGTTCACGACGCAGATGCGCCACAGGTTACCGACCCGGAAGCTGGAAACTGCGTTGAGGTGGAGGGCCATCTCATCCGATCGACGCAGAACCCAGTCCACGATGATGATCGCGATCAGGGCGATACCCACGATGCCGATGTTGTTCACGAACTTGTCCATGATGTCCAGGGTTGCGAGACCGGAGGTCGTGGCGAACAAGGTCAGGGAAATCAGCGTCATGAGAACACCGACACCCAAAGCGGTGGCCTTGCGGGGTAGAGCGAGCTTGTCCTTCACAGCGGAGACAACGACCTCAAGAAGGGAGAACAAAGACGTGAAACCGGCCACGGTGAGGCAACCGAAGAACATGACACCGAAGACGGGGCCGAGAGGCATCTGGTTGATGATCGCCGGGAACGCGATGAACGCCAGACCGATGCCGGAGGTCGCGACCTCGTCGACGGGAACGTTCTGCTGGACAGCCATGTAGCCGAGGGCCGAGAACACGCCGATGCCGGCGAGAACCTCGAAGGAGGAGTTCGCGAACGCTGTGACCAGACCGGTGCCGGTCAAGTTGGTGCGGGGCTTCAGATATGACGAGTACGTCAGCATGATGCCGAAGCAGATGGATAGGGAGAAGAAGATCTGACCGTACGCTGCAACCCACACACCCGGATCGCTCAGTGCGGACCAGTTCGGAGTGAAGAAGGCGTTGAGCCCCTCCGCCGCGCCTTCCAGGGTGACGGAGTATCCGACAACGAGAATGAACAGTACCGTCAGAACCGGCATGAACACCTTCGAGATTCGGCCGATACCCTCATCGACACCCATCGCGAGCACGATGATCGCCAGAACCCAGACGAAAGCCAGGGCGAGGGCGATCTGCGGCACGATGTCCATCGAGACCATCTGTGTGCTGTCAAACTTCAGAAAATCCTCGAAGAAATACGTGTTGGGGTCATCGCCCCATGCCGTGTTGAAGGACTTCAGCGTATAGAGAGCTGCCCAACCGATGATGGCGGCATAGTAGATGGTGATGATGAAGCAGATGCCCACCTGTACCCAGCCGACGGGCTCCGCCCAAGTCCGCAGACGACGGTAGGCGAGGGGGGCGGAACCGCGGAACCTGTGGCCCAACGCGTAGTCGAGGAAGAGGAGGGGGATACCTGCGGTGATCAGAGCCACCATGTAGGGAATCAGGAATGCTCCGCCACCGTTTTCATAGGCGACGTAGGGGAAGCGCCAAATATTGCCCAGGCCCACAGCGGAACCAATCGCCGCAAGCAGGAACGCTATGCGGGTGGAAAATACTTCGCGACCTTGAGAAGTGTCAGCAGCCATTGCCGGCCTTTCGAATCAAGTCGGATGAGGGGCCACGGCAGTGGGAGGGTGTCGGGGTGGTGACTGTGAGACACGGCCGCGGATATGTGTCCACGCAGGTACCTGGTGGCAGGTGTGGCGCCACGCCGGTAACCTTCAGCGCGTTCTACGGTTTTTCTTAACCGCCGATGATTTTAGCACCACATTTCACTGGGTAAAACATGGTGTCCACCAAGTGGGAACCCGGGTGTGGTGATCGGCGAGCGCTTTACGACACGCCACCACTCCTCCCGGGATGCTGCGGCTCTGGCGATGTCCGGTCCGTGTGACGTTGGTTGATAGGATGTGCGACTGTGAGCCTTACTCTTGGAATCGTCGGACTGCCCAACGTCGGCAAGTCAACCCTGTTCAACGCACTGACCCGCAACGATGTGCTGGCGGCGAACTACCCGTTCGCCACCATCGAGCCCAACGTCGGGCTAGTCGAACTGCCGGACGCGCGCCTGAAGCGTCTCGCCGAGATCTTCGGATCCGAACGCATCCTGCCCGCCACCGTGTCCTTCGTCGACATCGCCGGCATCGTCAAGGGCGCCTCCCAGGGGGAGGGCATGGGCAACAAGTTCCTCGCTAACATCCGCGAATCCGACGCCATCTGCCAGGTCGTCCGCGTCTTCAGTGACGACGACGTCATCCACGTCGACGGACGCGTCGATCCCGTCAGTGACATGGCCGTCATCGAGTCCGAACTCATCCTCGCGGACCTCGAGACCATCGAGAAGGCCATACCGCGACTGGAGAAGGAAGCCCGCAAGGACAAGTCCAAGGCCGCCGAGGTCGAGGCCGTCAAGAAGGCGCAGACGATCCTCGAGGACGACCGCACCCTGTTCAAGGCCAAGGACGAGATCGACCTCGGAACGCTGCGCGAACTCCACCTGCTCACCGCGAAGCCGTTCCTCTATGTCTTCAACGCCGACGAGACCGTACTCACCGACGAGGACCGCAAGCAGGAACTCCGCGACCTGGTCGCACCCGCCGACTGCGTCTTTCTCGACGCCAAGACCGAGACCGAGCTCCTCGAACTCGACGAGGAGGAGGCCGCCGAGCTCCTCGAATCCGTCGGCCAGCACGAACCCGGCCTGCACTCCCTCGCCCGCGCCGGCTTCGACACCCTCGGCCTGCAGACCTACCTCACCGCAGGCCCCAAGGAATCCCGGGCCTGGACGATCCACAAGGGCGACACCGCCCCCCAGGCCGCCGGCGTGATCCACTCCGACTTCGAACGTGGCTTCATCAAGGCCGAGATCGTCGCCTTCACCGACCTCGACGAAGCCGGCTCCATGGCGGAAGCCAAGGCCCGTGGCAAGGTCCGTCAGGAAGGCAAGGACTACGTCATGGCCGACGGCGACGTGGTGGACTTCAAGTTCAATGTTTAGTGAAAGTACGTCTGGAGACAAGAAGTGAAGACAGTCGATCTCTCCAATGTGCGCGCCACGCTGTGGGCTGCTGCCGACGAATTGCGTGCCAACTCCAAACTCACCCCAGGCCAGTACCGTGACCCGGTACTGGGCCTGGTGTTTCTCGCGTATGCCGAGAACCGGTTCGAAGCCGTTCGAGGTGAGGTCGAGGCCAACACCAGCGCCCGCAACCCGGCGACGATCGCAGACTACAAGGCGAAGTCGGTTCTGTACGTGCCCCAGCAGTCTCGACTCTCCAGTTTGGTGGATCTGCCCGAAGGCGAGGACATCGGCAAGGTTACTGATGAGGCGATCAAGGCCATCGAGGCCGCCAACCCCGAACTCAAGGACATCTTGCCGCGCGGCTACCAGAAGCTGGAGCGCTCGACCCTGATCGAGCTGCTGCGGCTCTTCGCTCCGCTGCCGACCCAGCTCGAGGGTGATGCGTTCGGCTTCATCTATGAAGACTTCCTCTCTAACTTCGCCGCCCAAGAAGGCAAAGGCGGCGGTGAGTACTTCACGCCGTACTCCATCGTCCGTCTCATCGTCGAGATCCTGCAGCCGTTCCAGGGGCGCGTCTTCGATCCTGCCTGTGGCTCAGGGGGAATGTTCGTGCAGTGTGCGAAGTTCGTTGAACGTCACCACGAGTCGGCCAGCCGCAAGCTCTCGGTATTCGGTACGGAAAAGACTGAGGATACCGTTCCGCTTGCCAAGATGAACCTTGCCCTCCATGGACTGTCTGGCGATATTCGTCAGGCCAACAGCTATTACGAGGACCCGCACAGCGCTGTGGGGGTATTCGACTACGTGATGGCCAACCCGCCGTTCAATGTCGACAAGATCAAGAAGGATCAGATGGCCGGCGACAAGCGGTTCCCGTTCGGACTGCCGAGGGCCGACAACGGTAACTTTCTGTGGATACAGCAGTTCTACGCGGCCCTCTCGCCGAAGGGTCGCGCCGGCTTTGTTATGGCCAACTCGGCCGGCGATGCGGGCCACTCGGAGATGGAGATCCGCAAACAGCTCATCGAGTCCGGGACAGTCGACGTCATGGTTGCGATTAGCTCGAACTTCTTCTATACCGTAACTCTGCCGGTGACGCTGTGGTTCCTCGACAAGGCCAAGGTTGGTACGCCTCGCGAGGACACCGTGCTGTTCCTTGACGCCCGAAGCATTTTCCGCCAGATTGATCGTGCTCATCGTGATTTCACACCCGAGCAGATCGAGTTCCTCGCCAACATTGTTCGGCTCTACCGAGGCGAGGAAGTGGAGACCATCGACGGTAGCGAGACGCTGCTCAACGAGAACTTCCCGGATGGAAAGTACGTCGATGTTGGTGGCCTCTGCAAGGTCGCCACTCGCGCTGAGATCGAAGCGCAAGGCTGGAGCCTCAACCCTGGCCGATACACCGGTACCGCAGCAGTCGAAGAGAGCGACGTCGATTTCATGGGCGATCTCGGCGCGCTGTATGAGGAGTTCACGAAGCTGAGCGACGAGGCCGATATTCTCCGCGCGAAGGTGGATGCGGCTGTTCAAGGGATTTTCGACCTATGAGTCTATGGGTCGATAGGTCCATCAAAGACCTCTGCTTAGCGGTCGTGGATTGCGTTAACAAGACAGCGCCGTCGCAACAGTCGCCTCCTACGCCATACAAGATGTTGCGTACGACGAATGTCCGTGGCGGCTGGGTCGATACCGAGAGCGTCAAATATGTAGATTATGCGACCTACACCAAGTGGACACGGCGGATGGTCCCTAAACGAGGCGACATTATCTTGACCCGGGAGGCACCCTTTGGCAATGTGGGGATGATCCGAAGTGACGACCAAGTGTTTCTCGGACAGCGTCTCGTCATGTATAGGGCCGATGAGACGGAGTGCGATCCTCACTTCCTGATGTACAGCATGATGGGGCCAGGTGTTCAGGCAGAGCTTAAGAGTCTTGGCTCGGGCTCCACAGTTGAACATCTGAGGGTTCCGGATTGCGAGAGAATCACGATTCCTTCGCCTCCGTTGCCAGAACAATGGAAGATCGGAGCGATTCTTCGGTCCCTTGACGACCTGATCGAGAACAATCGGCGACGGGTGGAGGTTCTGGAGGAGATGGCGCGGGCCATCTACCGCGAGTGGTTCGTGAAGTTCCGCTATCCCGGTCATAAAGATGTGCCCATGGTCGACTCCGCCCTCGGTCCGATTCCCGAGGGATGGGAGGTTGTCTCTGCTTCTGAAGCCATTGAGATCAACCCTCGCATCAAGCTGGACAGATCGGCCGAACACCCCTTGATTACAATGGGTGACCTCGATGGACGAAACATGGGGTGTCGTCCGAGCGGTGTTCGTACGGGAGGGGGCGGAGCGAAGTTCCAGCAAGGTGATACCTTGTTCGCCCGAATTACTCCATGCCTTCAGAACGGTAAGATTGGCCTCGTACAGTCTCTGGCTGAAAGCGAAGTTGGTCTCGGATCGACCGAGTTCATTGTTCTACGAGGTAGGCTCATCGGATCAGCCTTCACGTACTGCTTGGCGAGACAGGAGAGCTTCCGTGGGCACGCCATTGCGAGCATGAGCGGGGCCAGCGGTCGTCAGCGTGTGCGAAACGAGTGTTTTGACTCGTATCGGCTTGCTACTCCGCCGGGATGGCTGGCGAACGAGTTCGAGACCACAGTAGAGCCGCTTATATCCCAGACTGCCGTCCTCTTCGATGAATCCATGAGGCTTGGGGCGTTGCGCGACCTCCTCCTCCCGAAGTTGGTGACGGGACAGATCGATGTGTCGACGCTCGATCTCGATGCGCTGATTGCTACAGGCTCATTCGGCGAGGAGGCGGAGGTGTGATGCTGTCGCGGGGGCCGGAGTACGACTACGTCGAAAAGCCTAGTATCGAGCTTCTTACGGAGCTGGGCTGGACATCGGTAGATGCCTTTCAGGAAGTTCTGGGACCCGAGGGCACTTTGGGACGAGATTCCCGACGTGACATTGTGCTCACGCACCGTCTGCGTGCCGCGATGCGTCAGATAAACACGGACTACGTACCCGACACCTCAATCGACGAGGCGATCGAGGTGCTGGCCAAGGACCGCTCGGCTATGGACCGAGTGAGGGCCAACCGTGAGGTTCATAGTCTGCTGCGTGACGGCTACCAGGCCGAGTGGACTGACGAGCAGGGGGAAAAGCAGATGGAGCTGCTGCGCTTCATCGACTTTAGCGCACCGTTGAACAATGATTTGCTGGCGGTGCAGCAAATGTGGGTCAAGGGCAATCTGCATAGCCGACGACTGGACCTAGCGCTTTTCGTCAACGGCATCCCGTTGGTGCTCATGGAGTTTAAGGAGCCGAACGAGTCGGTCAAGTCTGCCTATGACAACAACCTGACTGATTACCGCGACACCATCCCGCAGCTCTTCATCCCGAACTGCTTCGTGCTGCTGTCTAACGGCCGCCAAGCTAAGGTCGGCTCGACGTATTCTCCGTATGAGTTCTTCAACGACTGGAAAGTTATCGACGCACAGGGCACGCGTGGAGCAATTGCCTTGGAAACTGCGCTGCGTGGCACCTGTGACCCAGCGGTACTGCTCGACCTTGTTGAGAACTTCGTTGTTTACACGGAGCGCCCCGGTGGACTTATCAAGATCATGGCGCGCTCGCATCAGTACCTGGGAGTCAACGCGGCAATCGATAACCTTCATCGGGCGCGTGCCGAGCGGGATAAACGCCTCGGGGTCTTTTGGCACACCCAAGGTTCGGGCAAGTCCCTGTCGATGCTGTGGTTCACCCAGAAGGTGCTGCGCCAGGTGCCCGGCAAATGGACGTTCGTGATGGTCACCGACCGCAAGGAACTCGACACCCAACTGCATGGCGAGTTTGCCGACGCTGGCGCGATCTCACCGGAGGCTAGGGTGCACGCGGAGTCGGTTACTCACCTACGCGAACTGTTGGCCGCCGATCACCGGTATGTGTTCACACTGATTCAGAAGTTCCAACTGTCCAAGGGGCTGGGGGAGCAGCAGATGCCGGTGCTTTCGGATCGTTCCGATGTCATCGTCATTACCGACGAGGCTCACCGCAGTCAGTACGACACCCTGGCCCTTAACATGCGCACAGCCCTGCCCAACGCCTCGATGATGGGCTTCACCGGGACACCGCTGATTGCAGGGGAGGAACAAGCTACTCGCGAACAGTTCGGTGATTACGTCAGTGTCTATAATTTCCGCGACGCCATCGAGGACGGGGCCACGGTTCCACTGTATTACGAGAACCGTATCCCGGAACTCCAACTGATCAATGAGAACTTTTCCGAAGAACTTGAGGAATTGCTCGAAAATGCTGAACTCGACGAGGATGCGGAAGGACAACTGGCCCGAGATTTCGGCACGCAGTACACGCTTCTGACGCGTCCTGAGCGCCTGAAGGCTATTGCCAAAGACCTAGTAGCGCACTTCGTCGGTCGTGGGTTCTCTGGGAAGGCGATGTACGTCGGGCTCGATAAGGCAGTCGCCGTGCGGATGTACGACCTGGTTCAGGAAGCCTGGGCCGAGCATCTGGCCGAATTGAGGGCTAAGCATGACGGTCTCCCTGAGCTGGAACGTCCTTGGCTGGCGTCACGAATCGAGTTGATGGAAAGCACCGACATGGCGGTCGTCGTTTCGCAGAGCCAGAACGAACTCAAGATGCTCGACGACCTGGGACTGGACATCCGTCCGCATCGTGAGCGGATGAACCGCGAGGACCTCGCAGAGAAGTTCAAGGACTCAGCCGACCCGCTGCGCCTGGTGTTCGTATGTGCCATGTGGATGACCGGGTTCGACGCGCCTAGTGTCTCGACTATTTACCTCGATCGGCCGATGCGTAACCACACACTGATGCAAACGATCGCTCGTGCTAATCGGGTCTTCCCTGAGAAGGACAACGGCCTAATCGTCGATTACGTCGGAGTCTTCCGGAACCTGGAGAAAGCCCTGGCGATCTACGGCGCTGCCGGGGTAGGTGAGTCGCCGATCGAGATCATCGACGCACTCTCCGGCGAGCTGGACGTATCGGTTGCTGATCTGTTCACCTTCTGCTCCGGTGTGGGAGTGGACCTTGCCGCGATGCGCGATGCTGAAGGGTTTGACCACGTCGCCAAGCGTGACGCAGCCGTCGAAGCGCTACTGGTCGACGAAGAGACTCGGTCCGAATTTCAGCAGCGCGCCCGGCAGGTGCGGAAACTCTTCAAGGCGCTCCTGCCTGATCCCAAAGCCGCCGCCCAACAACGCAATGTTGCAGCAATCAGAGTTCTCGCCGAACGCATCGCAGAGGTTACGCGACCACCTGGGGCAGACCTGGGGGCCGCCGCAGACGCTGTTGATGCGCTGCTTGACCGGTCCGTGGGTGCCGAGGAATACGTCATCCGGGCCGCTGCAGAGGGCGCCAAACCGGATCCGCTCATCGACCTGTCGCAAATCGACTTCGAGGGCTTGGCAGCCAAGCTCGCTGGTCGGAAGCGAGCGGAAACAGACCGGTTGGCCCAACTGCTGCGACAGCAGGCCATCGGCGCAGCGACCCGTAACCCGACTCGCTATGAACTGGTTGAGCGCATCGAGAAGCTGATCGATGACTACAACGCTGGCAGCGTGAATATTGATGAGTACCTTCGTCGTCTGATCCAGCTTTCGAATACATTGACGGCTGAGGAAGAGCGCGCGGTCCGAGAAGGAATGACTGAGGAAGAGCTGGCAATCTTCGACCTCTTGACCCATCCCGATCCTGTGCTCACCGACGAGGAACGAGACTTGGTCAAAGCCAGTTCCAAGAAACTGCTGGAACACCTGCACGACAAGCTCGTGCAGGACTGGCGTCGTAAAGTTGATGTGATGAACGACGTCGACAGCACGATCCGACGAGTGTTGGACCGGGAGCTACCCGAGATGCCCTACACCCGAGAGATCTTCACTTCCAAGGTGCAGATGGTTTTCGATCACGTCCTTACCGCTTACGGTGATGATGGCGAAAGTGCCTACACTCCCAGAGTCGACGTTCACTGGCCGACACCATCCGTGGAATATGCTGGCCCCCTTGACGTGGACAAGATCGCTGATGACGTCGTCGCACGAATCCACGACGATCCGACCTTCGCAGCCCACGTTGCTGCACAGTTAGGTGCTACCGACTCAGCGACGTGATGCTCACAAGAGTTTCTGAAAGTGCCGACAGCGGTCTCAATGATGCAGCGTCGGTGTGGGCGAGCGTGGGCGACAAGGAGAGTGCTATGACACGCGACGACGATGATCGTGAGGACGATCTCGAGCCCGCCCAAGAGAGCGAGCGCAACTCTGAGAGCGAGCAGAGCGGAGACCCTGCTGCGGACGACGAGGCGAGGTTTCGACTGTCGCCAGGATATGCGTCGTTGTTGGGGCCCAGCAGGGACGTCGTCGCGAAAAGGCTTGAGCCCATACGGGCGCAGATGAAGGGGATGGTTCCGGATACCTCGGTATACGCGCGGGACATCACGAGGTCGATGAACCGGCGTTTGGAGGAGCAGATGAACTTGCTGTTTCCTGACTATAACGCCCTAGTCAATAAAGTACTCGAGCCGTACAATGAGCGTGTCCAGTCGCAGGTGGCGTCGATCAGTGCGGGCCTTCCGACGTTCACGACTCAGATGCTCGACTTTCCGGCGCTGAAGGGCGTGGGAGTCAGTCCAGCGGTCGAATCGATACCCATGCAGATTGTGAGCCAGCAATCAGCGGTGCTTGACGGGCTGCGCGGCTCTTTGAAGCCGCTCTTCGACCCGGTGTTGCGCGAGTTCAACCGTACGCTCCTCCCGCCTAATCTGAGGAGCCACGTAGACGAAATCAAGGCTTATCAAGTGCGTGAGTTCCTCGAGCAGGAGGGCATCCCGCTCTACCTAGTGCCGCGCGGCCGCACAGCGCTTCGCCTGCTTCGGGCACAGAACCGCTCGGGTCGTCGGCGGGTGCTGGGCGACTGTTACAAGACAATCACCGATGACTGCGCCACTGTTCTTGAGCAGGCGAACCACGACGTAGTCGGCGACGAGCTCGAGTTTGTACTCGACGGGCTCGGCGCGATGCGTTCTGGGCACTTCCGCTCGGCCCAAGCGATGTTTACCGTCACGCTCGACACACTCATCTACCGCTTCTACCCCGACCAGGCCGCCCGACGGCCCATCACGAATCGGAAGAAGGACGCGGACGTGCCGAGCGCCATTGATGAAATGGGCGTCCACGAGGCGATGGTCTGGCTGCCGATCTGGAACGCCCACGAAGAGTTCTGGCAGCACAAGGGCGACAAGGTGCCGAACTACTACTCGCGCCATGCGAGCGTGCATGGTGTCTCCTCGCGTCAGTTCAGCAAGCGCAACTGTGTCCAGGTTCTGATGCTGGTCACGAGTCTCATCGGCTACGCCGACCGGTTCATGCCGTTGACTAGATGTGTCAAAGCTTGATTGCGTCGTTGCTGTCACAGTGGAATCTGGAGTCACTCTGTCCGTGGGTAGGGACGACTCCCCGGAACGTGTGCAACAAGGCGATGGGCTTAGCCGGGAGGTTCGAGCCGTGATCTAACGTCGACATCATCGTCTCTCTCGACGACGTGGCATCGCGTGGCGACGTGGGGGACCGTCTTCTTCCGCGGCTTGTGGTTGAGCACACGCGGGATTCTGCGTTCTGACGGGGCACGGTCAATCCCCCGGGGGTGCGACCATCCTCGGTAAACTCCGTAGTGAGTCCTAAAGTGCCAGTGCTCGATTCGCGCCGTATACTAAAGTTACTGTCTTGGCCGAATTCACGGCTGAGGACGCGCTAATTCTGGAAGGTCCACGATGGTTCCACGCTCACCCGCCGAGGCTCTCGGCTCCCGCGCTCACGATACTCGCGACCTGCTCGTTGAGGTCATCCGGTCCCGCCACGACCGCGCGGCGGAAGCCCACCAGGTATCGGACTCGCGGTACTTTATCGTGTTCGGTAGCCAGTGGCGTGACCTGCTCGACGACGTGCAGGAGGCGTTTGCCAATCGTGGCTATCAGTCGCACAAGCTGTCACCTGCTGGCTACAAGCTCCCCGTTGTTAGTGACTGTATTCTCTACACTTGGAGGGTCTCGAGTACTCTTGGCGCGGAGAGCGACTTCGCGTCGAGTCCGACGAGGAAGAACGTATTCTCAGCCCAGCCGCCAGCCCCTACTCTGTTTGAATCCGGATTTGGGGATGAGTTTGATCACGAGGGGGTGTCCGAGAACACGGATGAGGCCAAAGTCAAGCGCCTCTTGAGCGAGGTGGTCGGATTTATGCCCGTGGTGCTTGTCATGGTCCACTCCTCGCCGCGCCAGCTACAGTCGATCGAGTGGGCTGTCGCTGAGCTTGACGATTCTGGCGAAGTCAAGCTGCATGGGCGCGAGTCCATTTGGGAGCCGGAGGGGAATATTGTGCCGGAGGTTTCCGACGCCGAGTCCTTCGACCACGGCACTCCGGTCGAGCCCGTCGTCGAGCCGCGTGAACAGGAAGGCATCGATCCCGATGCGCTATGACACCCCGAGCCTGTTCGACGTCTCGGGAACGGCGCAGATACACGGCCGCTTTGAGCCGGCGCGCCTGACCCAAGCTCGCGTTCGTCGGTCGGTGACCAAGTCCGCCCTGGCCTCCGAGGTAGGCGTCTCCCCCGCAGCGATCGGCCAGTACGAGGCGGGCGTAAACTCACCTCGTACCGACGTCCTAGACCGTTTGGCGAAGGCGCTGGACGTCCGTCCTGACTTCTTCGCCGTCGGCCGGCCACTGGCTCGCATTGACACGGTCAACGCTCATTTCCGCAGCCTGAGGTCGGCTCGCGTGAGTGACCGCCAGAAGGCACTGGCGACGGCGACTCTGATGTGGGAACTGACTTTCGCCCTCGAACGTCACGTCAGGCTTCCCGAGGTCGACCTCCCAACAGTTGACTTCAGCAGCTCGCCCGCCAAAGCAGCCGCACTCCTGCGACGCCACTGGGGTCTGCCCGACGGCCCGGTCAAGCATCTGGTCGCCACAGCAGAGTCGCACGGCATCGTCGTCGCGGTCCGTCCACGCGACGAGATCGATGCCGTGGACGCGTTCTCGGTCGTCATCGTCGACCGGCCGATCATCGTCACGACACCGCGACGGAGCGAAAACGTGTTCCGGCACCGGTTCTCCATCGCCCACGAGATCGGGCACCTGTTGCTGCACGCCGATTCCGGTGAGCAGAGCGCTGCGGTCGAGAAGGAAGCGGACGAGTTCGCCGCGGCGTTCCTCACCCCTGCCGCATCCATGGATGCAGCTCTGCCGCAGCGTCTCGACCTCGCCGCACTCGACCGTCTGGGACGGACGTGGGGCGTGTCTCCGCACTCGCTGGTGCGCCGGATGGTCGAGCGCGGTCGCACCACGGAGTCGTCGGCGCGCAGGGCCTATCAGCGCCTAGAGATGGTCAACGATCTGTCGGCCGACCCCTCGAGCGCCTACCCGGGCGAGGTGCCGACTTTGCTGAGGAAGGCCGCCGAACTCGCCGGGGAGCACGGTGCGGGCGTTCCGGCCCTGGCCGAGGCCCTCAAGATCAGCCCCCGGCAGGTCCGAAACCTCCTTGGCGACATCGACGAGCGCCCGGTCCTGCGAATCGTCGGCGACGGATGACCTCTGCGCCATACGTGACCGTTCCCCTAATCCTCTGACGACCAAGGATCCTTACTAATGGCCTATCCCACGCTCGCACTCCACCTACTCATCTCTGCCCCAGGCGACGTGCCACTCGAGGACATGGCCGTCATCCGTAAGACCATCAGCCAGTGGAATCTCAACCTCGGTCGCCATGTCGGTCTCACGGTTCTGCCCGTGTCCTGGACCGAGCATGCCGCTTCCGAGTTCGGCGAACGACCGCAGGCGATCCTCAACCATCAGATTGTCGAGGAGGCTGACCTCGCTGTGGCGCTATTCCAAGATCGTCTTGGGACGCCGACCGGTGAAGCCGAGTCGGGCACGGCCGAAGAGATCGAGGCCCTCGTGGCGTCGGGAAAGTCGGTGGCGGTCCTCGTCAACACAACTCCGCGCCCGCCTCTGAGTGGCACGGCGCTCGATGAGCGCCACCGGCTCGGTATCTACCTGGAAAAATTGCGTAGGTCCGCACTCGTCCTTGAGTACGGCAACGACGGGACTCTCATTGGTCACCTCAATAACTTCCTCAGCCGAGCGACGGCGCAGTTCCAGCAGGCGGTCGAGTCCTCGAAGGATGTGCAGCCAGAGGAGACGGACCCTTCTGAGGGGGTGTGGCCGCGCGCCGAGGTGCGCGAGAACGTGACGACTGACAGCAAGGGCCGAATCAAGACCCAGCGGCACTGGTCACTCGTGCTCCATAACTCCTCCCGCGGGCCGGCAAGCGGTGTCGACTTTGAGTTCCTCGATCTGCAGGAGAACGCACTGTTCCACGTTCATCGAGAGAAAGGTCCTCTCGGAACGATTCCGCCCAATCAGGAAGTGCGATTCCCGCTGCTGCTGGCTATGGGGTCACCTGACGCGGTCGACTGCGTGGTTACGTGGACCGACGCCACGGGAAACGCTAGGGAAACGAGAGCTACAGTCCGAACCTGACGTCACTAACTCTGGTGACGTGGTGAGTTCCGATCTAATGTGCGACGTTAGACCTACTCAACACGTCGTGGACTTCAAGTTCAACGTCTGATTCACGCTGCACAGCCCCTGTTGGCGCTTCACCTGTGAAGTGGTGGCAGGGACTTTTCCGTGTCTTTTCAGGAAAACAGGGGAGCTGTCAGGGGCATTCACGGGGGAAGTGGTCCTACGATGGAAAAATTGCTTGACCAGTGAGTCTCGGGACCCGTCCGGCCGATGAGTCGGCCACGGCGTTCCCCGTGTATGTTCGCCGCCAGTGCGCTGATGGTTGAATGTGTTCATCTCCCCGATATATCCGAGGGCGCTGAAGCCCGGTGGAAGGTAGAACATGACCGCAATCTTCAAGACCGTCCCCTGGCAGGTGGGGCAGCTCGTCAATGGTGTCAGTACGGGACAGATTCAGCTTCCGGATCTCCAACGGCCCTTCGTCTGGCCCGCGACCAAGGTTCGGGATCTCTTTGACTCGATGTACCGCGGATACCCGGTCGGGGAACTGATGTTCTGGGATGTGCCCGCGGAGGGCGAGACGCGAGGAATCAGTGCTTCCGCGCAGATGTCCGCGAGCCATCAGATCATCGACGGTCAACAGCGGTTGACAAGTCTCTATGCGGCCATGCAGGGGCATCCTGTCCGGGACGAAGCGTACCGACAGCGCAGAATCGTCATCTCCTTCAACCCGTTCAGTGAGAGATTTGAGGTCCGTACCCCCGCGCTGGCGAAATCAGTGCAGTGGGTCGAGGACATCTCGACCTGCTTCACCTCGCCCATCGCTGCCCGTAAAGCTTTCCTGAAACGCTGTGAGAATGCGGAGATCGAACTCTCGGAGGACGAGGAGGAGCGTGTGGAGTCGGTCTTCGCACGGCTCACCGAGCTCAAAAACTATCAGTTCAATGTGGTGCACATTCAGAAGGACGTGGACAAGAAGCTCGTGGCGGACGTATTCGTCCGGATCAATTCTGAGGGGGTACGGCTGAAGGCCTACGACTACATCCTGACCTGGCTCAGTGTCTTCTGGCCGGAGGGGCGCGAACAGATCGAGGCGTTCGCGAGGAATTCGAGGATCAGCCCGCAACGAGCCTCGGAGATCGCCGGTGCTCCGGTCACCTGGACGGCCCAGAACCCCTACATCGAGGTCGAGACCGGCCACGTTGTTCGCGCCCTGGTCGCGGTCGGGCAGGGGCGCGGTCGACTCCAGGATGCGTACGCTGCACTGCAGGCGAAAGACAAGACCACGGGCCAAGTCGATTCATCCCGTCAGGAAGTCGAGCTCGAGAAGTTCATGTCCGCACTTCCGGTGGTCACGAACCAGGTCAGTTGGACGGAGTATGTGCGGGCGATCAGGACGGCGGGTTTTCCGTCAGGCCGCGAACCTGACGTCGAACATGAACATCATCTACTCCTATGTTGTCTTCCTCCTGGGGCGAACACGGTACCAGGTGGAACTGGCTGTCCTACGGAATCTCAGTGCACGCTGGTTGTTCATGGCCCAGATGACCGGCCGGTACACGGGTTCCTCGGAATCCCAGATCCAGAAGGATCTCGATCGTATCTCCGGTGTTGATGAGGGGGATGCCGGAGGCTTCGTGGCATTGCTCGACGAAATCATCGGTTCACAGCTGACGCCGGATTTCTGGGAGTACAACCTTCCGCAGAATCTCATCACCTCAGGACCGGGACTGTCCCCGCACTATCAGTGCTACCTGGCGGCCCTCAACGTGCTCGACGCGAAGATGTTCATGCTGGATGATCGCGTGGTCGATTGGATGGACCCCTCCCAGCCTGCGGTCAAAGGAACCGAAGGGCATCACCTGTTCCCGAGGGCGTATCAGGAGAAGGTGCTGGGGATCACCGACATCAAGAGGATTAATCAGGCAGCCAACTTTGCGACGACGGATTGGAACACCAACATCAGGATCGCGGATGGTTCGCCGTCCGACTATTGGCCGAAGCTCGTCGAGGAGCGTTCCGTCTCTGCTGAGTGGTTGGAGAAGCAGATGTACTGGCATGCGCTTCCCCAGGATTGGGAGAACATGAGCTACGAGGAATTCCTCAGCGAGAGGCGGCGCCTTATGGCCGGGGTCACTCGCGACGCCTATCAGCTTCTTTCTGGATCGACCGCGGGAAAGACGATGGAGCGGGTTCCGCAGTTTGCCGAAACGATCGATGAACCTTCACTGGCCGAGTTGATCGAGTCCGGAATCCTGGCTCCCGGCGATCTTCTCGATCCTCTGGCCCCGGACTGGGTCGTCGACGCCGTCATCAATGATGACGGAATTCTGGTGATCGACGGTATGGAGCAGTTCGAGTCACTGAAAGAAGCCTCTCATTTCCTGGGCGTGACCAACATGGGTGGTCTCGCGTTTTGGGCACTTGAGACTCCTGAGGGGATCAGGCCACTCAAGGACCTGGTGCTTGAGGCCGGTCGCCTCCAACGGTGACCCGGTCCGTCACGGTCTGTCCTTCGACTGATCTGAGTCGCGGAGGTGGGGCGTGAATGAGAGAGAAGCCCGGCCAACGGATTGTCGATCCTTAATGGGCGGTCCGGGACATGGCCCGTTGTTCCCTCAATCCGGGCGACCTAGTGGGGGTTCGTAGGGTTGGTTGCAGACGCGTAGATTTCACGCATGCAACGTTCGTTTCGCGGTGGCGTGGAACCTGCACGCTACCTCCACGTCCGTGACTCCGCGACTCTCGCCTCGCATTCCGTGCGAACCGCCGCGAACTCCTTTGGATACCTCCTGCTGTACCTGAAAACAGTATCGAGGGCGCGCACCACGCGATCGAGCAGGCGCTGGGCCCGGTGATCGGTGTCATCTTCGCCATCGGGTTGCTCGCCTCCGGCCTGGCGTCCACCTCCGTCGGTGCCTAGGCCGGCTCGGAGATCATGGCCGCTCTCCTGAACACCCGGGTTCCGCTGGTGCTACGCGGGTGATCACCCTGATTCCCGCCCTGCTGATCCTCTGGCTCTATCCGGACCCGAGATGGGCGCCGGTTCTCTCGCAGGTTGCGCCCTCCTTCGGTATCCCGCTCACCATCATTCTGCTTGACGGAGCAGGGCTGTGATGGGGCAGTGGCGGGACAACGTGTGGGTGCGTTCGGCGATGGCCGCGATCTCGGTGGCTATCGTGGCCCTCAACTTCCTGCTCATCTACCTGACGTTCGTGCAGTAGTGTTTCCCGTGATTTCTGATCTGTGTACCGCGAGTGCGGATCGGACGGGAAAGTAACGTATGATCGAACATCCGCGGCCGGTCCTTTCACGGTTGCGACGTTGATAAGCCCATTTGGGCAGACAAAAACACAGGAGAACCACATCATGTTCGGTGCCACCGTTACCTTTACTGTCCTCGCCGTGATTACGGGAGTGGCAGGCTTCTTCACCTGGGAGCGCAACAAGATGTACTCGCTTGCTCTCGGGGCCGCGACCATCGTTCTCGCATCCATTGCGCTGATCCTTGCTTTCGTTGGTGCGGTTGTAGGAATCTTCAAGATTCTGCCGATTCTGTTGATCCTCGTCGGCTGCTACATCCTCTACCGTCGACTCGGTACGTCCCGCTAGATTCTGTGCTGCACGACAAAACGGCTCCGCCCTCTGTACTGGGGTGGAGCCGTTGTCGTTGTTCAGGTCAGTGTTTCTTCCCGAATGGAAGCGCATGGATGACGGCGAGGACGATGCCGCCCCAGATTGCACCGAGGATCATGGAGAAGAACGTGTTCACGATCCATGCCGCGGTTCCTCCGATAGCGGACCAGCCGCGTACACTCTCTTCGAGGTGGTGTACGAACCCGTGTGGGGCATGGAATCCGAGTTCGTCCAGTCCGACGAGGAGAATGTGTCCGCCTACCCAGAGCATGGCGAAGGTGCCGATGACCGCGATGGTGTCCAGAACCTTCGGCATTGCCGTCACTAGGCCACGACCGAAATTTTTTGACCTGCGGCCCGGGCGTTGTGCGAATCTCAGACCCACATCATCCATCTTGATCAGGATGGCGACAGCTCCGTAGACGAGGGCGGTGATGCCCAGGGCGACGATGATCAGTACTGATGTCCGGGTCCAGAACGGTTCTGTGGATACTTCGTTGAGGGAGATCACCATGATTTCGGCGCTTAGGATGAGATCGGTGGTGATCGCCCCTTTCACCAATTTGTCTTCTGCATTCGGTCCGGATTCCCGGACAGGGGTGTCGTGTCCCTCACCGGTACCGACGAACTTCTCCCACGCCTTCTCCGCGCCCTCGTAGCAGAGGTAGGTGCCGCCCAGCATCAGAATCGGGGTGAGTAGCCACGGTGCAACAGCACTGAGCAGGAGGGCCAGCGGCAGGATGATGATGAGTTTGTTGAATAGGGATCCTTTGGCGATCCGCCAGATTATGGGCAGTTCTCTTGCAGGGCGTACCCCTTGGACGAAGCGTGGTGTCACCGCCGCATCATCGACGACCACCCCGGCGGCTTTCGCACTGGTACGACCGGCTGCCGCCGCGACATCGTCGATGCTGGCTGCCGCTGAGCGGGCTATGAGAGCGACGTCATCAAGCAGAGCGGCGAGTCCACCGGCCATCAGATGGACCGCGATCGTTCGGATTCGGGTGTGTGCATGGAGACAGTATTACTGACGGAGGACCACCCGGGCGAATGCCTCATACCGTGTCGTTGACCGGAGACGGGCTAACGCAGTGTCGCCTCGGTGCCGAGTACGACACCGGTCATGATCAGGGCGAGACCTCCGACGGAGAGGAATGTGAGAAGGAAGAAGAAGGGATCCACAGTCGGCGGGCGAAGAACCTTGCCGGATCCGTGCTCTGTGATGAACAGCTCGACCCGTTGTCCGATTTGTTCCCGTGCGAAAGTCGTGTGGTGAGGGTCTATCCATTGGCTCAGGCTGCCGTCCGGGGCGGTGAAGCTGACCACCGCACAGAGGAATGGGTCGTCAGAGGGCGCGCCGGGACGTGGGATGGCGTCTATCACCGTTCCTTCGGTGTGATACCAGGTGCGCCGGATTCTGACGCGGCGGGCCAGGAGACCTGCTGCGATGCAGATTCCAAGCAGACCGGTTCCGAGTAGTACTGCTGAATCGAGGAGTCCACTGGCCATGTCTGAAGAACCTACCCGTGGTGAGGGGCGTGCGGTACCGTGCGATTGTGCGCGCACGACTTGAATCCGGATCTGTGCCCCGGACTGCCGACGGTGACGGCAATATGCCTGAATCCCCGAACTCTATGGGTGTGAGCTGAGACGCCCCACGATTGCACGAAGCCAAAGGTGGCTGCCATGACAGATCTCGGGGAGCTCGATCAGCCCGGTTTCACCCCGGTAACGGAGATTGTGGAAACCTGTTCCGATCCGCAGGTCGGTTCATTCATCGGCACTGTCAACCAGCCGGTGTCGTTCGGTGGGTAGATCTTCAGTTGCCGGGCACGTTCGGTGGGTTCGCAGATATCACGGCCGTAGGCGTAGGGCTGACTGAAGCTCACGGAGAAGACCGCTGAACCACCTGTATAGAGCAGCGCAGGGGATCCTTCCGCCCCGCTTTCCCTGTCAGATGCCGCTCCCACTTGGCTGCCGGTCGCATCGATGAGCGATACTCCAGGGTATCCGGATAGTGTGCAAGGATCACCGATGTTGGTCAGCCGGATGACGTGGAAGGTGTGTCCGGCCCCGGCGCTGGTTGAATCAATTGTTGCTGTGAGTCGATCCGCGGAGCAGATAGGGGAGACATCGGGTAATTCGGGGGAGGAAGGGGCTGATCCACTGGTCGTTATGTGGTCAGTACCGGTGTCTCCCATGAGCGACACCTCGGATGCGTTCTGCCCTATACATCCGGTAATCAAGGTTGATCCCACTGCGAGGGCAGCGGCCGTGATGATCAGACTCCGATCGTTGTGAATCCGGAGCGTGCGCAGTCGGTGACTGGTGTTACCGCCGGGACTGCTGTGGCTCTTCATTCCTTAAGGTTAGCCTGTGTAGCCGGTGGTGGCATTCTTCGGGCTGGGCATGCGCCGCCGGATAGCATATTCACTGCCGATGTTGGGGTCATGCTCTCGGGTGGGGTGATCGGGGGGAATAATCGCCACCTTACTGCGAACATGGCTGCAGTGGGCATCCTCGCGTTGGTTGATAGCGGTCTGTATCATTGGTCCGGTCCCACGGGTGCCCGAGCGTGAATCGGGCTGAGACGTCGGTTGACCGCGCGGTGCACACCGCGTGGCGTACCGGTGACCGTAACAACCTGATCCGGGTAATGCCGGCGCTAGGGAGAAGAGGAAAAATAATGAGCACATCTGTGCCTGAATCCCGTACACCGATCACGGTCACCGCACCGTCGAGGAAGGCTTGGCGGGTGATTGACATCATTGCGCTTGCCGTCCTCGGTGTCGCCGCAGGTTTTGTGTTTTGGGTTTACAACGGGCCGGGGTACGCACTCTACGAGGCAGTCGACGCAGTGACCCCCGGACTCGGTGGTCTTGCAGTCGGCCCCTGGCTGTTCGCTGGGGTTCTGGGAGGCCTCGTGATTCGCAAACCGGGTGCCGCACTACTCTGTGAAGTTATCGCGGCCTCGGTGTCTGCTGGGCTCGGGAACCAGTGGGGGATCAGTACTCTCTACTCCGGTATCGCACAGGGCATTGGTGCCGAGATCATTCTTGCGATCTTCCTTTACCACCGTTTTGGCCCGGTCATCGCGGCACTCGCCGGTGCCGGTGCAGGTGCAGGTGCGTGGATTCTCGAGGGCTTCCTCTCCGGTAACTTTGCCAAATCCACCGAGTTCCAGGTCACCTACCTAGTCACGCTCCTGATCTCTGGTGCTGTCATCGCCGGTGTTTTCTCCTGGCTGCTCGTTCGGGCACTTGCGGCGACCGGTGCACTCGACCGTTTCGCTGCTGGGCGTGAACGTCAGCGGCAGGTCTAGAACGTGGTGCCGGAGTCGTATCACGGTGATCGACCTCGGGGAGCTACAGTCCGAGCCGTCGGTTTCGGTTGGCGGCATGCTGGTCGACTCCGCCCCACCATCTCGGATCTTGATCTTGACATTGAACCTGGGCAGCGGGTCCTCCTGCTCGGTGAATCCGGATCCGGAAAATCCACCCTACTCGCTGCGATCGCTGGTGTCCTTGGTGGTGATGACGAAGGTGACCGGACAGGTTCGTTGCTCGTTGAGGGACGTCCTCCCGAACAAGCTCGGGGTGTTGTCGGAATGGTCCTCCAGGACCCGGACTCCCAGGTCATCTCATCACGTGTGGGTGACGACGTCGCTTTCGGCTGTGAGAACCTCGGGGTCGAGCGTTCCGAGATCTGGCGCCGCGTCGGCCGTGCACTGGAAATGGTCGGCCTGGATCTTCCACTCGATCACCCCACGGCCGAACTATCGGGTGGTCAGAAACAACGGCTCGCCCTCGCGGGTGTCATCGCTATGGGGGCGCGCCTGATTCTCCTGGATGAACCGACCGCCAACCTTGATCCGGACGGCGTCGCCGAGGTTCGTGACGCCGTCGACAGGGTCGTGCGGGAAACCGGGGCTACCCTGATTGTTGTCGAACACCGGGTGGAGATCTGGTCCCCGATCATTGATTACGCGCTGGTTCTTGGGGGCGCTGACCGGGGACTAGTCGCGGCTGGTCCACTTGACGAGGTCATCGCGTCCGAGGGCCTCCGGTTGGCGGAGGAAGGGGTCTGGATCCCCGGTATCCCCCTCGATCTTCCTCCGGTACGATCTCACGCTCCAGGAACGGATGCCGATCCCGCCCTGGAAGCCAGGGAACTCACCGTCGGATGGGAGGAAGGACGCCCTGTGGGATCGCCCCGCAACCTCCGCCTTCCCGAGGGACGTTCCACCGTTATCACCGGACCGAACGGCGCCGGTAAATCCACTCTTGCGCTCACTCTCGCAGGCCTGATGTCCCCTCTCGGTGGGGAGGTGCTCGCGAGTGACAGGGTGGCGGAGGAGCTGTCCGGGGGGCCGCACTCCTGGTCCTCCCGTGAGCTGGCCACGAGGATCGGTTTCGTGTTCCAGGACCCTGAGCACCAGTTCGTGGCCCGGACAGTTCGATCAGAGTTGTTGATCGGACCAGTGGTTACCGCGGGCCGCCGAGGACGCTTCGGTCTGTGGCGGCGTCTCACGGGTCACCCTCCGGCGGACGCTGTCACCGCGGCAGACCGTGCCCGGGTCGATGAACTCCTTGAGCGGCTGCGTCTCGAGCATCTGGCAGAGGCCAACCCGTTCTCGCTGTCGGGTGGACAGAAACGTCGGTTGAGCGTGGCGACGGCACTCGTGACGACTCCTTCCGTCCTCATTCTCGATGAACCGACGTTCGGACAGGATCGCAGGACGTTCACGGAACTCATCCTGTTGCTCCGGGATCTGGTGGATGACGGGGTCACGTTGGCTTCGATCACACACGATCCGCTTTTTGCCCATGTTCTCGGGGATCATAGGATAGAGGTTGATGGGCATGCCTGACCTGTTGGCGCGTACAAACCCAGTCGCGAGGATCACGGCGCTGGCGTTCCTGACTACCCCGCTGCTGCTCTCCGTCGATGTCGTTTCCGCATCCTGCTGTCTGGCGTTGATCATCGTCGCGTTGCCGTTCACTGGTACGGGTATCCGGCAATTGTTGATCCGTGCCTGGCCCCTGTTTCTCGCCGCTCCATTGTCCGGCGTGTCGATGGCACTGTATGGCAGACCGGAAGGGGCCGAATACTTCTCCTTCGGCTGGATCCACATTACCGATAACTCTATTCAACTGGCGTTGGCAATCATGGTCCGCGTGTTTGCGGTGGGGATTCCGGCAATGGTTCTGATCGGTAGGACCGACCCCACGGATCTAGGGGACAGCCTCGCGCAGATCTGGCGTCTACCCGCCAGATTTGTCATCGGTGCCGTTGCCGGGGTGCGGCTTGCTACCTTGTTTCAGCGGGATTGGCAGGCGATGAGCAGGGCCAGGAGGTCCCGTGGTTTAGCTGATGACGCTCGCCTCATCCGGGGGGTGACGATGCTCTTCGGTCTGCTGGTTCTTGCACTACGCCGCGGTGCGAAGTTGGCCACGGCGATGGAGGCCAGAGCGTTCGGGACGGATGTTCCGCGCACCTGGGCGCGTCCGACTCGGTTGTCCGGATGGGATTGGTTGCTGATGGCGGTCTGTCTCGCTGCGTCACTTCTGTCACTCGGGGTTGCTGTCGCGACCGGTGACTTCCGTTTCCTGGGTGCGTAATGTTGAGAAATGTGTCGAACGATGTCGTGGATGTTCTTGTCGATGCTTGTGCCCGAGGGGTCCGGACAGTTCTGATTGGGGGACGTTCGGGATCCGGCAAGACGACGCTCGCAGACAGGTTGGGTGAACGGACGGGGCACCGAGTGATTCACCTCGATGACTTTTACCCTGGTTGGGGAGGGCTTGCACAGGGCAGCCTGATGGTTGCCCGTGATGTCCTGGATCCGATTGCTCCCGGGTATACCAGGTGGGACTGGTGCAGGGACCGTCCGGGGGAGTGGGTCGCACTGGATCCGGAGGAGACCTTCATCGTCGAGGGGGTTGGGGCCCTGACTCCGGCTAATTTGCGGGCTGCCCTCCGGCGTGGTCCGTGTTTCACCGTCAGGATGGAGCTTGCCACTGAGACTCGACGGAATCGGGCGCTATCTCGTGATCCAGGGTTCGCTGACTGGTGGAGATACTGGGAGGAACAGGAAATAAGCCATGCTGCTGATCCGAAGAACGTCCTGAGCACCGTCGATCTTGTTGTTGACGGCGGGTAGGCTGGTTTGGCATGACAGTGATACGGATTGCGGCAGTCGTGCTCCGTAATGTGGCGGGCGATGTTCTCAGTGTGCGTAAGCGCGGAACCGCATCTTTTATGCTTCCGGGTGGAAAACTCGAACCAGGGGAGGGCGCACGTCAGACTGCGGTCCGTGAGATTTTCGAGGAACTTGGAATTGACCTGGAACCTGCCTCACTTGTTGCTCTCGGGCGATTCAGTGCGAAAGCTGCGAATGAGGCCGGGTGCACCGTGGACTGTGACGTATTCACCTACCTGCACCCGTTGCACGGTGTGCCGGAAGTTCTGGCTGAGATCGCTGAAGCCCGGTTCTTTCCTCTGGACTCGACGGATCCGGATCTTGCACCTCTCAGCCGGGACGTGGTGTTCCCGGAACTGTGTTGACGATCTCGTGCCGTCGATCTACAAGGTCGTTTCACTTCCCGTTTACCTCGGTGTCAATAACGATTTAATAACGCGCGTAAGGTCTGCATCGGCCGTGTTTCCGAAAAAGTGCTGGTAATTCCTTTGCTTTGGTGCGGTGGAGTGTAATTGCTGCAGGTGAACTATGTGACAGATGCGGGTGCCGTTCTCGATAATTGAGGTGTGTCACAGTTAAAATGACCCACAATGAAACAGGCAGTTGAATCTGGTACGGGCTCAGTCTCGCCCAACTGTCGGGTTTCCGTTCATCCACACTGGGAGGTTCCCGCATGACTTTGAAGAAGACCATTGCCGCGATGACCGCGGCTGCGCTTGCTGTTTCCGTGTCCGCTTGCTCGTCGTCGGATACAGGCAGCGGCAGTGGGTCAAATAGTAAGTACATCACTGCCTGGGGTTCCGAGCCGCAGAACCCGCTGGTTCCGCAGGACACCAACGAGACCGGTGGTGGGCGCATCGTCGAGAGTATCTTTGCGGGTCTGGTGTACTACGACGCAGAGGGTAAGCCGCACAATGACCTTGCTGAGTCCATCACTCCGGAGGATGGCAATAAGAAGTTCGTCATCAAGATCAAGGAAGGGGAGACCTTCTCTGACGGCTCCCCGGTGACGGCGAAGAACTTTGTGGACGCCTGGAATTATGCTGTCGAGAACGAAACCTTGTCCAGTTACTTCTTTGAGCCGATCGAAGGTTATGAGGACGGCAAACCGCTGACCGGACTCGAGATCAACGATGATCACACCTTCACCGTTACCTTGGCTCAGTCGGAAGCGGATTTCCCGCTGCGTCTCGGGTACTCCGCCTTCTATCCTCTGCCTGATTCAGCCTTCGAAGACATGGATGCCTTTGGCCAGGAACCGATCGGTAACGGCCCCTACAAGGTTGCGAAGTGGGCGCACAACCAGTCCCTGACGTTGGTTCCCAACGAGAACTACGACGGCGGACGCAAGGTGCAGAACGATGGCATCGAGTTCGTCTTCTACCCCAAACAGGACTCGGCCTATGCTGCACTCCTCGACGGTAACCTTGACGTCCTCGATGCAATTCCGGACTCTGCCTTCACCAAGTACAAGAATGAGCTCGACGGACGCTGGGTCAACGAGCCTTCAGCAGTCTTCCAGTCCTTCACCATCCCGGAGAAGCTGGAGCACTTTAGTGGTGATGAAGGTAAACTCCGCCGTGAGGCCATCTCAATGGCCATTAACCGCGAGGAGATTACCGACAAGATCTTCGACGGAACCCGGACTCCCGCGACGGATTTCTCATCCCCCGTGATTGACGGCCACAGTGATTCACTCAAGGGCTCCGACGTTCTCGATTACAACCCGGAGAAGGCCAAGGAACTGTGGCAGAAAGCCAACGAGATCTCCCCGTGGAGCGGTCAGTTCACCATCTCCTATAACGCTGATGGTGGACACCAGGCATGGGTCGATGCCGTGGCGAACTCTATCAAGAACACCCTCGACATCGACGCAGTGGGCAACCCCTACCCGGACTTCAAGTCCCTGCGCGATGACGTGACCAACCGCACGATCTCCGGTGCGTTCCGTACCGGTTGGCAGGCCGACTACCCGTCCGTGGGTAACTTCCTCGCTCCGATTTACGGTACCGGTGCCGGCTCCAACGACGGCGACTACTCTTCGGCGGAGTTCGACGAGAAGTTGAAGCAGGCCGCGAGTGCATCCAGTGTTGAGGAATCCACGAAGCTCTACAATGAGGCGCAGGAGATCCTGCTTCAGGACCTCCCCGTCATCCCGCTGTGGTACTCCAATGTCACGGCTGGTTGGTCCTCGGCTGTTGACAACGTCCAGTTCGGCTGGAACTCGCAGCCCATCTACTACGGGATCACCAAGAAGTAATCAGAGGTGCCGGTTCGCCCGGTACCACCGACTCCTCACCGACCGTAGTGCGATTCGTCCAACGGATCGGACCAGTACTCAGGTGAGCTGGGTTGACGCCAGGCCCCGGGTCTCCGTTTTCCGGCGACCCGGGGCCTGGCGCGGTAGCCCGGTGTTTTCCTAACCGGGATTGTTCCGCCCCCACTTCCCTCGACAGAAGGAACCCCCATGCTGCGTTACGTAGGGCGCCGTCTGCTCCAGATGATTCCGGTCTTCTTCGGTGCGACATTCCTGATTTATGCGCTCGTATTCCTCATGCCCGGTGACCCGGTGCAAGCCCTCGGAGGTGATCGTGGACTCACCGAGGCCACCGCCGAGCGAATCCGTGCCGAGTACAACCTGGACAAACCGTTCATCATTCAGTATCTGCTGTATCTCAAGGGAATCCTGTCCCTCGATTTTGGTACCACCTTCTCCGGTCAACCCGTTAGCTCGGTCATGGCCACCGCATTCCCGGTGACCATCAAGCTGGCGGTGATGGCTCTGATCTTCGAAGCCATCATCGGTGTCGGCTTCGGTTTTATCGCCGGAGTCCGTCGGGGTGGCATCTTCGACTCCACCGTGCTCGTCATGTCCCTGATCGTCATTGCTGTACCCAGCTTCGTCATCGGCTTCGTCTTCCAGTACGTCGTCGGAGTGAAGTTCAGTCTCCTGCCGTCCACGGTCGGACCTCACGACACGGTCAAAAACCTCCTCATGCCCGCGTTGGTTCTCGGAGCCGTTTCCCTCGCCTATGTCCTTCGGTTGACCCGCCAATCGGTATCCGAGAATCTCACCGCCGACTACGTTCGTACAGCACGTGCAAAAGGCCTGAGCAACAACAACGTCATGGTTCGCCACGTGATGCGGAACTCGATGATTCCGGTCACCACGTTTCTCGGTGCGGATCTCGGCGCCTTGATGGGCGGAGCCATCGTCACCGAGGGTATCTTCGGAATCAACGGGGTCGGTGGCACGATATACAACGCCATCCTGAAGGGCGAGCCGACTACGGTGGTCAGTTTCACCACCGTCTTGGTCGTCGTCTACATCCTGGCGAACCTTCTCGTGGACCTGTTCTACGCCGTACTCGACCCGAGGATCCGCTATGCATGACAACATTGACAAGCCATTGCCCAACCCGACCGTCGATGACGCCGCAGGCACCTTGTTCCCCTCGAACCGGCGTGGCCAGAACCATTTCATCGCCGAGACCGACGAGACAGGTCTTGGTGCCGTTGATGCGGTCGCCGATGAATCTGCGCCCACCAGCGTGTGGGGCGAGTCGTGGCGATACCTGCGTCGTCGCCCGCTGTTCTGGTTCTCTGCGACTCTGATTCTTATCGCGGTGTTGCTGGCAGTTTTCCCGGGGATGTTCACGTCGACTGATCCTGCACTGTGTGAGCTGTCGAACTCTCTCGAAGGACCCCGTGAAGGGCATCCTTTCGGATTTGACAGGCAAGGATGCGATATTTTTGCGCGTACCATCTACGGTGCCCGTGCGTCGGTGACCGTCGGTATCCTCACGACCGCGCTCGTCGTGTTCATCGGAACGGTGATCGGTTCGCTCGCCGGGTACATCGGTGGCTGGATCGACGCCATTCTCTCCCGTATCACCGACACATTCTTCGCTGTTCCGCTGGTGCTCGCCGCGATCGTCGTGATGCAGATGTTCAAGGAACAGCGCACCATCATCACCGTCGTTCTGGTGCTCGGTCTATTCGGCTGGACGTCCATTGCCCGCATCACCCGTGGTGCCGTGATGAGTGTGAAGAACGAGGAATATGTCACGGCGGCCCGTGCCGTCGGCGCTTCACCGGCGAAGATTCTGACCAGCCACGTGCTGCCAAATGCGGCGGCACCGATCATCGTCTACTCCACCGTCGCGTTGGGCGTGTTCATCGTGGCCGAGGCCACGCTGTCATTCCTGGGCATCGGCCTACCGACGACGATCGTCAGTTGGGGTGGGGACATCTCCAAGGCGCAGAGTTCGCTGCGTACTCAGCCGATGGTTCTCTTCTACCCGGCTATGGCTCTGGCACTGACCGTGCTGAGCTTCATCATGATGGGCGATGCCGTACGTGACGCCCTCGATCCGAAGGCGAGGAAGCGATGAGCGATCCCGTGAACCCCACCACCCAGGACGCCGACGGCACCCGCCACATGGGGCACCGCCACGGAGATGATCCGCTGCTTGAGCTGAAGGACCTCTGCGTTTCGTTTACCTCGTCCACCGGCACCGTCGAGGCGGTCCGGAACGTCAACCTCACGATCTACCCGGGGCAGTCCGTCGCTATCGTAGGTGAGTCCGGTTCGGGTAAGTCCACCACCGCCATGGCCGTGATCGGGCTGTTGCCGGGAACCGGCAGAGTCACCAACGGCGAAATCCTGTACAAGGGCAAGGACATCTCGAAGCTCTCATCCAAGGAGATGGAGAGCTACCGGGGATCCGAGATCGGCCTCGTCCCCCAGGACCCGATGAGTAACCTGAACCCGGTGTGGCGCATCGGAACCCAGATCAAGGAGTCGCTGAAGGCCAACAACATCGCGACCGGTTCCCGCGCGGACAAGCGGGTCGCTGAGCTTCTTGAGGAGGCAGGACTTCCGGATGCCGAACGCCGTGCGAAGCAGTACCCGCACGAGTTCTCCGGTGGTATGCGCCAGCGTGCGCTCATCGCGATGGGTCTCGCCGCGCGGCCGAACCTCCTCATCGCCGATGAACCGACGTCCGCGCTCGACGTGACGGTGCAGAAGCAGATCCTGGATCACCTCGGAACGCTCGCGGATGAACTCGGAAACGCCGTACTCTTCATCACCCACGACCTCGGACTCGCTGCGGAACGTGCCGAGCACCTCGTCGTCATGCACCGCGGACGCGTCGTGGAGTCCGGTCCGTCACTCGAGATCCTGCGTGACCCGAAGCACCCCTACACCCAGCGTCTCGTGAAGGCCGCTCCGTCCCTGGCGAGTGCACGCATCCGTTCCGCACAGGAACAGGGGGTGGAGAGCTCGGAACTGCTGAGCCACTCCTCCGCGGAGGTCGCGGAGGAGGTCATCCGGGTCGAGAACCTCACGAAGGTCTTCGACATCCGGGGTGCGAAGGGCGCCAAGAAGAAGTTCAAGGCCGTCGACGACGTGAGCTTCGGTCTCCGGAGGGGAACGACCCTCGCGCTGGTGGGCGAATCCGGTTCTGGCAAATCAACCGTCGCGAACATGGTGCTCAACCTGCTGGACCCCACCTCCGGCAAGGTGTACTACAAGGGCACCGACCTGTCGACGCTGAACCGTCGCGAACTGTTCGCCATGCGCCGCAAGCTCCAGGTCGTGTTCCAGAACCCCTACGGTTCCCTGGACCCGATGTACTCCATCTACCGGTGCATCGAGGAACCCCTCAAGGTGCACAAGGTGGGCAACCGCAAGGAGCGCGAGAACCGTGTCGCGGAGCTCCTCGACATGGTCGCCATGCCACGGTCGACGATGCGCAGGTACACCAACGAGCTCTCCGGTGGCCAGCGCCAGCGCATCGCCGTCGCCCGCGCACTCGCGCTCAACCCGGAGGTCATCGTCCTCGACGAGGCCGTCTCCGCACTGGACGTGCTGGTGCAGAACCAGATCCTCCAGATGATGGCGGACCTCCAGGAGGAACTCGACCTCAGCTACCTCTTCATCACCCACGACCTCGCCGTCGTGCGGCAGACCGCCGACGACATCGTCGTGATGAAACAGGGACAGGTCGTCGAGGCAGGTACCGCGGACGACATCTTCGCCGGTGCGAAGGAGGCCTACACCCGGGACCTCATCGACTCCGTTCCCGGACTGGGGATCGAACTCGGGGTGTCGATCTAGACGAGTTCGTCCCAGACGAAAGGCCCGGTCCCGCTCTCCCCGAGCGGGACCGGGCCTTTCCGGTCGGTGGATCGGGTCCGGGTGCTAAGGAGGATCCGTCCAGCTGGATACCGTGCACAATTCGGAAAGTACGGGAGCAAGATGATGGCGAAAGCGAAGGAGCCGGGCATGCCGCTGCCGGTTGATTCGCTCACGGTGTATTAGGAGGGCAACCCCCGACCTCGAGTGTCAGCTTTGTCGTTGTCCCGGCCTGCGCCAACAAAACATCCTATGCTCAGGGCGGTGTGGAGTGTGTGGAAGAACCCCGGCAAAACTGGTGTTGGGTTGGTTCTGATGGGAAAAAGTGGCTGACGAGATGGGAGAGGGGCGGAGCGTAGCCGTATCGGCGCAGATGATCGCCCGGGCTCCGGGCCGCACGACTGATGCGGAACCGGTGGCCGCAGTGGCAGATGTTCGGCCGGAACGCCGAAAATCTTGTGGCCTCGTGGATGAGGTAGGCATGCTCCCCCGGGAGACGGTGCGCACCCTGAAAATCACCCGGCACACAGGCTCGCGTCGCTGTTTGGTACCGCGCAGCAGCATAGCGAAGCAAGGTGCACGGTGGACTGCTGACCATCCTGACCCACGAGTTGCCAGATGCGGAGAGTGCGGCGGACCTCCACCGGATCATGACCGCTCGGCCGCAGGCTCGACTACCGTCATGATGAACGGTGTTCCGCACGACTGGAAGCGTGGTACCGCCGAGAGTGGGCAATATCTGGTGGCCCCGAAGCGGGACCTCTGAACCGTGTGGCGCTAAAGGCCGTGAAGGAGCGCGGTCAGATGACCGAGCGTTTGTGAGGGGGCGACACGGGTGTGGGGGATATGGTGCGTAACGGGCAGCGTTGGGTAATCGAGCAGATCGCCCCGGGCGCAACGAAGCAGCCGCTGATCGGACGGGACACATGCCACTGTGACGTTGAGTGCATGATTACGGTCTGAACTGGAATGTTTCCCACCAGGTGCCCCGCCCAGTGCCTGTCATGGATGCGTCCCGCGTGTCTGGCCGTGGTCGATAAGACCGGGGAGTATGCGCCGATGGCGTGTCGGTGGCAGGGTAACTGCCTGTGTCAGACCGAGGTGACGCCTGACGACAGATGATGCGGACAACACCCCGCATGATCCGTGCCGTACGACCCGCAGTGATCGATTCTTGATCTGCCTGTCGCAGCGTGTGCCGCAGGCTGATCCGTCCAACAGCACCCGTGTGGGTGAGATTGCGGCGGTTGGGGGCGTGGAGCAGGATCGGATGGTTCGGCGTTTCTCAGGTCGCCCCGTGAGGAGCAAGCCCGCCAGACAGGAACCGGGGCGGGGTAGCGCGGACAGGGAAATCAGCAGGGTGCGGTCCGTGTGTGAGAACCGGGGCTCGTTGAAAACTGTTTGATCCGCATGCTGGTGAGGACACCATCGCCGAGTGGAAATAGATCGGCGAGAATTGTCGCCGGGAGCGTTACGAGATCCACGCACAGGATGATCACCTGGTTGCGGAAGTCGGTGGGCCAGGGTCTGCTACAGATCCGTGGACGTGGTTCGTTGTGCTTGTCACGCACCACCGGATCAGCGGTACCGTTTCATTGGTTACAAGGGGTTCGTTATATATGTAGGCTTACCTATGTTTAGTAGTGTATCTGTGGTTAACCTGTGGAGGTGTGATCATGCACGGTTCAAGCGTTATTAAGCTAATTGTAACTGTAGTAACTGCTGTGGTCTTGGGGGTTAGTAACATTTCCGCTGCTTCTGCTCAAGAAGTGGGTGGTGAAGAGGGGAGTCTTGTTGAAACGGCACTTGCTGCGGAAAACAGGCAATCCAACAAGGAGTTTCCGAGCGTGCTGAGGTTGCTCGTCCGTCCAAAGCGGAGATAACTGATGAAGGAGTGACTGGAGACACGTATTTCGGTGAAATTTCAGTTTCGTTTGGTGACTCCGTCAAGCTTGAAGACGTTGCGTGGACTGAATACGCTGCGGATGTTGAAACTGGCGCAGTCGCACGGGCTTCTTCTGAGGTTGGCACTCTAATTCAGACAGAAGTAGTCGCGAAGCATGAAGACTTTGTCGAAAAGGAATGGGGGTTATCTATGCCTAAAGGGGTGGAAGCTGTTGTGTTTGATGATGGTTCTGTCGGATTCCGCATGGACACTGGGAATGGTGTTTCTGCAGTATCGGAAACCGTAATCTCTGCACCGTGGGCTGTCGATGAGGACGGCAATCCCCTTGAGACATGGTATGAAATTAGCGCCGATGGTTCTTCTCTCAGGCAAATTGTAGACACTCAGGAGACTGAGGGGGAAATCGTTCTGGATCCACAGATTACCTACGGCTGGGGAGTCTATTTTAACTGGTTTGGTTGGGAGCTTCGTGCCTTGAAATCCGCCGGCGGCGCTTCTCTTGCGCTGGCGGTAGGGTATGGGTGTGCACAGGTCGCTAGGCTCCGTCATCCTTTGGTTGTGGCAGTTGCCGGGCTTCTCTGTGTGACGGTAGGGTCTACGGTTGCTCTGTGGTCTCTCAAAGTCGCCCTAGACAATCTACGGCACATCAACGATGGAACTTGCTACCAATGGAAAGTTGGTTCTTATCAAATCAATACTGTTGCAGAACGAGGAAACTGTACTCCGAAATGAAATCACTGAAATTCCTCCTGGTGGTGTTGATGATTTGGCTGGCGACCCAAATCATTGTTTGGAGCTTCGCCGAAATGGTACTGGGCGATAGCAGGCTGGCTCATGTCCTGGGCCTCGAAGAAACGGAGCCCTACCTCAAAATTCTTGTCTACACTCTTTTCCCATTACCCTTGGCTGTTGGACTTGCGCGTCGAGTGACCGGGAAGCGTGACGCCTGATGTAAACGGCTCTGGCCTGGATTGTCATGGGTTGATGATTCTGAGGTGTCACCACAGTTTCAGTTTCTGGACCGTTATTCTACGAGATACGGTGGCCGCTCGAATTAGCCTTCGGGTTCGGCGCTTTTCCACATGCTCTGCTCGTGTTGTCTGTTGGGGTCGGGGTGATGGTGTGAAGCTCTCATCATCCGTGATCCCGCTGCCCCGCGGCAGACGGCAGGCGACAGCGTCGTGATGAAACAGGGGTAGGTCGTCGAGTCCGGTACCGCCGACGAAATCTTCGCCGGTGCGAAGGAGGCCTACACTTGGGACCTCATTGACTCGGTCTCCGGTCTCGGGATTGAACTCGGGGCGACCATCTGGTAGCCGTCTCCGGCCCGCGCGAAAAGGCCCGGCTCCACACGGATGGAGCCGGGACTTTTCGGCTTTCCGGGGACTACCTCAGTGCGCGCGTCGCTTCTACGAGGAACCGACAGGCGGCACACCCAGCGGGATTCCGGCGGTGAGGAAGGACAGTTCCGGCGGAAGCTGCGGCATACTGCTGCCGAACACCGCCGGTACGGGGGGAAGCACCGGAGCGACCGTCGGGTACGCGGTGGCGTCGACGAGTGGTGCCGGGGAACCGGTGACAGCCGGACGCGGGGCACCGGAGTGCCTGCTGATCCAGTCCAGGTTCTCCGCCACGGGGACGTACCAGGCGACGGTGCCGTCGACCGTGTTCCCGGTCCCTGCATTCGACATTGCTATGATTCCCGTGACAGTTCCATCCATGAACAGGGGGCCGCCGGAATCACCTGGTTGGATTCGTCCAGCATCTACCCACGTCTCCACCATCGTGGCGCTCCGGTCTGGACTAGGTACATTGGTGACCCGGCGCTGTACCGTCACTGAGGATTCCTGAACCGGGGGTGCGATACTGCCTCGGATACCACCCCAGCCGATTGCCTGGCCGACATCGCCGGGCTGCATGTGGTGTCCGGAGAGCGGTGAGACTGGCGCAGTGGACGGTCGATCAAGTTTGACCAGCGTCAGATCTACGTTCGGATGCAGGATGACTTCACGGGCGTGGTGGTGTTCGGCGTGATAGGTCGGTCCCACCGAGACATCTGAGGTGGTGCCCTCACCTACGCAGTGCTTTGCGGTGAGTACCCACTCCGGAGCTATCAGAGTGCCGGTGCAGTTCATGTCACCGAGTGAGAGCCGGACTGCGGAGGCGGCGAACGCGGGGTTGGCGTCGTGCGCGCTGATGATCGCCCCGGCTGGTGTGGCGACAATGACAGGTGAGATCATCGCGACTCCTGCAACCGTAGTTGCGAGAGCGCGGCGGATGAGGTGGGCCATGATCGTGGTGTTCCTCTGTGGTCGGGGGTCGGGTTACGCGGTTGGCGGGAGTTACTCCCGGAGATCTGTGAGGTTGGTGTGGTTAACCCCGTTCGTCACACTCTACCGCTGTACCGTTCCGTTGGGAGCTTCAGCGGTCTCCGCTGATGCCGGAGTCGTTCTGTTGTTCGAGGACTACCCGATGTGCCTGTACGAAGCGTAGGGCGGAAACGAGGCCGAGGCCACCGATGAGATTGGCTAGTGCGACCCACCACACGAAGGATAGCCAGTCAGTGATGGTGAGGCCAGAGGCTCCGGTGAACAAACCACCGAAGATGAAAAGGGTATCCAGGATGGAATGGATGATTCCGGTGGCGGAGAGGAGGAACCCGCCGATGGTGCTGGCGATGATCATGGGGACGACTTCGTCGCTGAACTGGTGCATGCGGGTTACCAGGGTGAGGAACATGCCTCCGAGTGCGGCGAGAATGACGTGTTCCGCGTCGAGGGGCATGAGTGCGTAGTGTCTGGCTTTCTCGACCAGATATGGGTGCATGTCGGGGTAAGCGATGACGAGGAGAGCCATGATGATCGCGGCACCGATGATGTTTCCGGTGAAGGTGGAAGCCCAGAATTTGATGAGGCGGTGCAGCGGCATTCTTCCAGCCACGACTGCGGACACCGGGACGAGGAACCCCTCGGTGAACAATTCGGAGTGGGCGAGGAGGATGATGACGAGTCCGATGGCGAAAGCGAGGGAACCGAGCATGTCGCTGCCGGTCGATTCGCTCACGATGTATTCGGCGAGTAACCCGACCCCAACTTCGAGGGAACCCATGATCCCGGTGACGATGAGAGCCGTCAGCGGCCGGGAGAGCCGTTCGGTACCTTCATTGATCTGCTTGATCATCGTCTCCGACAGATTGTCGGTGTCACTGTTCTGCTGGTGGTCGGGTCTGCTGCTTTGGTTCGATTTGTATTCGTCGGACATGGCGGACTCCTCAGCCGGGTGTCGGTGTGCGGCGACACCCCGATGTAGTCAGGGGATAATCAAGGGTATCCAGGGCGGGTAGGTATGTGCCCGGTCCGATGATCCGGCGGATGGGCGGAACGTCAGTGTAGCCAGGCCGTGCGTGGACGTGATAACCGTGTGGAGAGGTTGAGCTACTCCACAGGGGCGAGAGTGATGGTGTCAGGATCAGCCCAGTCCAGGGTGATTCCCAGCCGACTGAGCCAGGCCATGAGGTTGTCGTCGTTCCGGGTTATGCCCTCGACCGCTGTGAGTGTCGTTTCGATAGCTGTCTCGGTGTCCTCGGCGGTGATCAAACCCGCGGAGGCGGCCGCAGCTAGTTCGTCGATGTCGAGTACATCGACGGGGGTACCGGTGACCGAAATCAGGTCGACGTAGAGGTCTCGGGTTCTCCAGATACCAGATGGATCGGTGGTGATTTCCGCGACGTCGACGTAATAGTCCTGGTGAACGTTGATGCCTTCCCGGAAGTGGAAGATGTTGACGCGCAGCCCCAATCCCGGGAGGAGCCAGGTCTCGAGGTATCCGAACCGGGGGTGGTTTGCGCCTCGGGCCATGTATAGACCGAAGTCCGTGATTCGGTAGGTGTCGACCTCACGGATGAATCCCTTCGGGTCGGTGTTCGTACCTCGGTTGAGGTCGAAAATCTCCTGCTTCACGGGATGTAGATCGGTCATCGTCGGCTACCTCACGTCGAAGATGCCGGTGGTCGGAAAGAACCTGCAGGTGGAATCGCCGTTCTCTCCGGTGGTTGTGACACCCCCGTCGAGGACCGCCACGACGGTGCCTGGCCCGGTGTCTGCGGTCCCTGCGATCGTTGCGGGACCGTCCGGATTGATGCCGGTGTATCCGAGGGGAGTGATTCCGGTGCGTAGTGTGCTGATATTCACCCAATGCACCTGCATGGAGTCCTGCTGGTTCTCTGCGACGCGTTCGGTGCCGAGTGCCGTGAAGACGAAGGTTGCGTGTCCCGCGGGGACGCCGGGCAGAGGAAGGTCTGCGGGGCCGGGAACAGCGATGGCGGTACCGGTGGCCCTATTTTCCCCTCCGATGCACTGATCTGCGACGGTGGGCCAACCGAACTGGGCGAAGACCGGTGCATCCTTGGGGATTGGGGCACCCGGTTTGCCGCCCCCCTCGAAGAAACCGACGGCGGCAAGGAGCATTCCACGGATGTTTCCGGGAATGAACTCCAGTGCGGCAAGATCCCGCATCTGCTGGAGGATGTGGGGGGCAGGGCGGCCGAGATGATCGAGTGGCGGTGGTGGCAACTGGGGAAGCCCGGGAACGCTGGAGCCTACCGGGGCGGGGTTGGCGGGGGCGGCTGCTGCGGGCACAGTGGACAGAACAGCGGTGGACAGCAGTAGCGCTGATGTAGTGGCGGCAGCGACGCGGAGGTGGATGGTGCTGCGGGTTTTTTCAGGCACTGTGTCTGGACTCCATCTATCTGGGGGATCGTGGGCGGGGCAGAGGTGAATGGTACGCCAACGGTGCACCGACACGAACGCCGCTCACGTAAATAGCATGCGTAACTTTAGTCACTTTCATTTAGTTTTGCACCAGTGACGCTTGCCTGGGACAGTTATCCGGGAATTGTTGGCGACTACCGGTCTTGTCTGCGGATGGATCGAGAGAGGTTAGAGTTTCTGGAGGGAGGCTGCAACCGTTGGTTCCTGGCTACCGGGTGTGTCGGGGAACGGAAATGTACTGTTACACAACCCCGGAAATTGGGAAGGAAAGGAACGTTGTTAGCGTTACTCCGTACTCGGGGTAAAAACATGAAAAGGTGCGGTTCTGGTCGGGGTGCGGGTACGCTGAACCACCGATTAACCACAACGGCGGGCGCTTCAGTCCCACCGTTCGCATTCCGCCAGGAGAGAAACCACCAGTGAGCACCACAGAGTTCCGTAACGTCGCGATCGTAGCGCACGTCGATCACGGAAAGACCACCCTCGTCGACGCCATGCTGCGTCAGTCCGGCGCCTTCGAGGAACGCGCTGAACCCGTCGATCGCGTGATGGACTCCGGGGACCTGGAGAAAGAAAAAGGAATTACCATCCTGGCCAAGAACACGGCCATCCGTCGCAAAGGTGTCGGTAAGGATGGTGCGGATCTTGTCATCAACGTCATCGACACTCCGGGCCACGCTGACTTTGGTGGTGAGGTCGAGCGCGCCCTGTCCATGGTTGACGGAGTCGTTCTGCTCGTCGATGCTTCTGAAGGACCGCTGCCCCAGACCCGCTTCGTACTGGGTAAGGCACTCGCGGCGAAGATGCCTGTCATCATCGTGGTGAACAAAACGGACCGCCCCGATGCCCGCATTGAAGAGGTCGTGAATGAGAGTCAGGATCTGCTCCTGGAGCTCGCCTCCACCATCGAGGATCCGGAGGCCGCGGAGGCTGCTGAGAGTCTCCTCGATCTTCCCGTACTCTACGCATCGGGTCGTGAAGGAAAAGCGTCGACCGTCAATCCCGGTAACGGCAACGCCCCCGACACCGAGAATCTTCAGGATCTCTTCGACGTTCTTTATGATGTTCTCCCCGAGCCTAGTGCAGACCTGGACGGTCCTCTGCAGGCTCACGTCACCAACCTCGACTCCAGCGCCTTCCTCGGCCGTATCGGCCTGGTCCGCGTGCACGCAGGGAGCTTGAAGAAGGGGCAGCAGGTAGCCTGGATCCACTATGATGCTGAGGGGAACCAGCACACCAAGACGGCCAAGATCGGTGAGCTTCTCCGTACCGTCGGTGTGACCAGGGTTCCTACGGATGAGGTCATCGCCGGTGATATTGCCGCAATCTCGGGCATTGAGGAGATCATGATCGGCGATACCCTGGCGGACCTGGAGAATCCGGTTGCTCTGCCGCGGATCACCGTTGACGAACCTGCCATCGCGATGACCATTGGTGTCAACACGTCACCGATGGCTGGTCGCGGTGGTGGTACCAAGCTCACCGCCCGCGTGGTCAAAGCCCGTCTCGACCAGGAACTCATCGGCAACGTCTCGATCAAGGTTCTGCCGACCGAGCGTCCTGATGCCTGGGAAGTCCAGGGCCGTGGTGAAATGGCGCTCTCGATTCTCGTGGAGACCATGCGTCGTGAGGGCTTTGAGCTGACCGTCGGTAAGCCGCAGGTGGTCACCAGGACCATCGACGGTAAGATCCATGAGCCTTTTGAGCACATGATTATCGACGTCCCCTCGGAGTTCCAGGGTGCGATCACCCAGCTTCTCGCCGCGCGTAAGGGCCAGATGCTGTCCATGGACAACACAGGTACCGACTGGGTTCGCATGGAGTTTTCCGTTCCTGCCCGTGGTCTAATCGGTTTCCGCACCACGTTCATGACGGAAACCCGTGGAACAGGCATCGCCAACCACTACTCCGAGGGATACAAGCCCTGGGCCGGGGAGATCAAGGGCCGAGCTTCCGGTTCTCTCGTCGCGGACCGTACCGGCCAGATCACGGCTTACGCGTTGCAGCAGTTGTCTGATCGTGGCGGTTTCTTCGTCGAACCCGGAACGCAGGCCTACGAGGGTATGGTCGTCGGCGCGAACAACCGTGAGGAGGACATGGACATTAACATCACCCGCGAGAAGAAGCTGACCAACATGCGTTCGGCGAACGCTGATGCCACGGTGACTCTCGCTAAGGCACGCAACCTGACTCTCGATGAGGCCATGGAGTTCTGCGGTCAGGATGAGTGCGTCGAGGTCACTCCGGACATCATCCGTGTCCGTAAGGCTATTCTCAATGCCACTGAGCGCGGTCGTGCGCGCTCCCGTGACAAGCAGCGCAACAAGGGCTGATTTCACAGCATCGCTCACGTGTACCCCGCTTCCGCACCTTCCTGGTGTCTGGAGCGGGGTATCGTCGTATTGCCGGGGTCCCGAGACGTACGGAGACTAGGATGGACATGTGTCTGTTCTCCCGAGATCCATTCCGGTGCCGGTTTCCGCGCCATTCCGGACCGTCCCGGCGGTGGTGCTTGTGCTTTCGCTTGCTCTCACCGCATGTTCGGCTGATGGCCCCACACCGTTGCCCGTCGATACGGCAGCCGGTACTTCGAGTGTTCCTCCAGACCCCCGATTTGAGGAGAGAGGGGAGGAAGTGGCTACCTCATCGCTGGCCTCGGAGATCACCATCGGTATAGACCCCCTCGACGGCGGTTTCAATCCGCACCTTATTTCCGAGGATTCGGCTTTTGTCCGGGCACTCGCTGATCTCGTTCTCCCGAGTACTCACGTCAATGGTAGACCTAACACTGATCTCGTCGAGTCGGTGGATTTTGTGGAACCTTCGGCACCCGGTGTCGCACAGACCGTGAGGTACGTACTGAATCCTGCCGCACAATGGTCGGATGGTGCCCCTATCACGGGTGCCGACTTCAGTTTTCTGAGGGACTCGATGGTATCCACCCCTGGAGTCATCGGGGCCGCAGGATATGAACAGATCAGCGCCATCCGCACATCCGGGGGTGGGCGGACCATCGATGTCGATTTCCGTCGCGGAGTCGCTGACATCAGTGGATTGTTCAACCACCTGCTTCCGAGCCATCTGCTCAGAGACTCCGCTGACGGTTTCACAACGGGGCTGGATCATATTATTCCAGCGGCAGGTGGGCGCTACACCGTGGCTCGGGTCGACCGACAACGTGGTGCGGTGACTCTCGTACGTAACGATCGTTTCTGGGGGCCGGATCCGGCAAAGACCGAGACCCTGAACTTTCGAGAGGTCCGGTCGGTGCAGCAGGGAGTCCAGATGCTGCGTTCCGGTCAAGCGAGCTATTTCGACGTGACACCGGAGGAAACCACGTTCGACGCATTCAGCCTGCTGCCCGAGACTCGCGTGTCGGTCCGCGAACACGAGACCGTACTCGAATTAACCCTATCCGTTACTTCTCCGGTGCTGTCCACAGCCGCGGTCCGTCGGGAACTCGTTGGACTCATCGACCGGAACCAGGTCGCGAGGCTGGCCACGGGGCGTTCCACGAACCTTGTGATCCCGGATTTCCCAGTATCGGAACCAGGGGACATCGGTGCAGGGGATTTCGGAGACGACGGACCCGAGGAGGACCTGAACGGCGATAACAAGTTTTCCTCCGCAGATATCGGGACAGTCGGGCCTACTTTGGAACTCGCCACCCGAAGTACTCCACTCCGCATTGCTGTTGATCCAGCCGATCGAATGGCTACCGCCGCCGCGAACACCATCGTCGACATCCTCCGAAGCAAGGGTATCAACGCCGAAGTTGTACTCGCACCGTTCACCGATATCGCCGGAAAGTTGCTTCCGGCCGGTGACGCAGACGCCGTTGTCGGCCACCAACGCACGACTATGGATCCGGTTACCCTCGCTGACCGGTTTCTGTGTCCGGTCGCGCTCGATCCGGATGATGTGACCGCGTCCACGGGATCCCCCAACGACGTCTCGTCGATGTCGTCCCGGTCTCGAAAGCGGACCTCGATCCGTTCGGGGAATCTCTCTGGGATCTGCTCGAGGAAACTTGACGGTACGCTTCTGTCGATGCTCGCGGGCACCATGAATCCGGAAGATGTGATCCCCGAACTCCGCAGGGTCGAGCAGAGTGAGGTACTCTCCATCCCGCTGGTCACGGAGAACCGTGTTATCGTCCTGGGCCCCGGTATCGTGGTCCCGGATGCGGATATCGAGAACTGGTCCGCGAATCCGGGTGGAATCACCGGCCTCCTGTCCACTGCTGCAGGCTGGACCGCGAAAGAGGAGTAGGGATCTCATGCTGAACAATGACCTCAAAGGGCTTACAGTCCTCGCCGTGCACGCTCATCCTGACGATGAGGCAATCTGGACGGGGGGACTGTTGGCGCAGCTCAGCCGCCGTGGAGCGGCCGTCACTGTCGTCACCTGCACGCTCGGTGAGCAGGGTGAGGTGATCGGAGATCCCTACCGGGGGCTTGTCGCGGATAGCGCTGATCAGCTCGGTGGTTTCCGGATCGCTGAATTGCGGGAATCACTGAACCACCTCGGTGTCCGGGGTGTTCATCTCGGGTCAGCGGGCTGTTGGCGGGATTCTGGGATGGCGGGTGATCCAGCCAACGGGCACCCCAGGGCGTTCATCAACTCGGGGGACACAGCGGTGGAGCAGCTCATCGATCTGATGAGAGAATACCGACCACAGCTCATCGTGACCTACGGACCAGACGGGGGATACGGGCACCCTGACCACATTCGTGCACACGAGATCACCCATGCGGCTGTCGAAGCACTGCTTGCGGAGGAGATTCCGGGAGCTGTGCCACAGCGGATCCTCTGGGCGGTGACTGATCGGGCGGACCAGCGCGCGGGGCTCGACGGTATCTCTCAGATTCCGGACGGCTGGAGCCGCGCCACGGACGGGGAGCTTGCCTCCGTCGATACACATGATCTCACAGTCGTCCTCGATGATGAGTGCCTCGCGGCGAAGAAGGCGGCGATGGCGGCCCATGCGACCCAGATCTGGTTTGCGGACGGGTCGGTGAGTGATGTTAATCCGGTGGCCGCATTCGCGGCGGTATCAGATCCTGCGGTGACTCCCGCAGTATTTGCCTTGAGTAACCTCATCGCGCAGCCGCTCCTCCGGAATGAGCATTACCGGATTGGGTGGGGGGTCGACCCGGTAGTACGGACCCCGGATGTGACTGCCGGACTGGAGTTTCCGTGACTGCCGCCGATTACGGGACCGAGCGGTACATCTATCGCGAGCATACGGTGGGGGAGACGGCCGTCGGGCTTGCCTGGCTATCGCTCGGGGCTCTCCTTTCCGTCCTGCTGGAGGTGGTGTACGTCGGGACACGTATCACCCTGCCGGCGGGACAGATAATCGCATTTCCATTCACTCTTCCCATCGCCTTCGGTTTTACGCTGGTGCTCTCCCGAACAGCATTGTTGTGGACGCAGAACCGTGCCGTCGCGGGAATCCCGCTCGGGGTCTGGCTGGCGGGATACCTCGCTCTGTTGCTCTGGCCGGAGGTGACGGGAGACGTGCTGGTCGCGCAGACGCTCAGTGGTGCAGCGCTTCTTCTCGCGGGCACGATGGGCGGCGGTTGGCCGTTGATACGGGGGAAGTGACACAATGGGGTCCGGCGACGGACCAGCCCCTGTCGTCCGACCACCCGAACCGTTTCCACCTGGAGCAACCGAACCACGATGACCTACGTAATTGCGCAGCCCTGCGTCGACGTCATGGACAAGGCATGTGTCGAAGAATGCCCTGTCGACTGCATCTACGAGGGAAAGCGTTCGCTGTACATCCACCCCGACGAGTGCGTCGACTGTGGTGCCTGCGAGCCCGTGTGCCCGACCGAGGCGATCTTCTACGAGGATGACGTTCCGGACGAGTGGATCGACTACACCGACGCGAACGCCGCGTTCTTCGACGATCTCGGGTCGCCTGGTGGTGCTGCCCGTCTGGGGCAACAGGACTTCGACCCACCGCTGGTGGACAAACTTCCCCCGCAGGCCTGACATCTGGCGGTGAGGGCCCGCGGCGGGGATTCATCTAGCCCGCTGGGCCGTCTTCTGCCCGTGGACGGGTATAAACAGTGGTATGGCATCTCTCACCCGCACTCCTCCCGGCAACGCCCTCCCCGATTTCCCGTGGGACACGATCGCCGATGTGAAGAAGAAGGCTTCGGAGCATCCGGACGGTATTGTCAACCTCTCCGTGGGTACCCCGGTCGACGACGTCGCGGAACCGATCCGCGTCGCGTTGGCGGAGGCGGCCGCTGAACCGGGCTATCCGCAGACGACCGGTACCCCGGAACTGAACCGGTCATTGGTGGAGTCGTTGTCGCGTCGATACAACATGTCTGGACTCGTGGCTGAGGCGGTTCTACCGGTCATCGGTACGAAAGAAGCCATCGCACTGTTACCGATGTTGCTGGGTGTTGGTACGGGCCACACGGTGATCATCCCCGAGGTCGCCTACCCCACCTACGAGGTGGCGGCGCTCATGTCCGGTGCCCGCCCGCAGCGGGCGGATTCTTTGACCCAGATTGGTCCGGCGACACCGACGATGATGTTCATCAATTCCCCGTCTAATCCGACGGGCAAGGTGCTCGGCATCGAGCATCTGCGGAAAGTCGTCGGATGGGCGCAGGAGCGGGGTGTGATCCTGTGCAGCGACGAATGCTACATCGGGTTGGGGTGGGATCCGGAGAATCCGCCACTGTCCATTCTGGATGAGAGGGTCTGCGGTGGCGACCACACCGGTCTCATCGCGATCCATTCGTTGTCGAAGTCCTCGAACATGGCCAGTTACCGCGCCGGTGTTCTCGCCGGGGACAGTGACCTGATCGGTCAGTTACTTGAGGTGCGCAAGCATTGCGGCCTGATGATGCCAGGTCCGATCCAGGCCGCGATGGTGGCCGCGCTCGATGATGACGCCCAGGAAGCGGAGCAAAGGGAACGGTACCGGGAGCGGCGGGACAAACTTCTCGCTGCCCTGACCGGGGCAGGCTTTACCGTGGACAATTCCGAGGCTGGGCTCTACCTCTGGGCCACGCGTGGCGAGGACTGTCGGGCGACCCTCGACTGGTTCGCGCAACGTGGGATACTCGTCGCCCCGGGGGATTTCTACGGTCCCAAGGGAGCGCAGCATGTACGGATGGCTTTGACTGGTACCGATGAGCGTGTCGATGCAGCGGTGGCGCGATTGGCATGAGTCGCTGCCCGCTTCCGGTCATCGACGGGATCTCACCGCGCCGGGTGGTACTGCGTGAAGTCGTTCCGGATGGTCGGACCTATGTGGCCGGTGCCGCTGGGGATTCGTCCTTCAGGTTCGGTGAGATCATTCCCGCGGGTACGGTTCTCGACGGGGCGGTTCCGGCGTGGTTCACCCCCGCGGTCCCGTAGGAGCCGGTGATCCCGTTCACCCACGACGTGCTTGAGCGGACGAACCGGTACGTGGTCGTCGATAAACCGCATTTTCTCCCCGCAACCACAAATGGCCGGGTGATTCGGGAGACGGTGCAGACGAGGTTACGGGTGGAACTGGATAATCCGGACATCGTTCCTCTGCACCGTCTGGATCGGCTCACGGCCGGGGTTTTACTCTGTTCGACGGATCGGAATACGCGGTCGGCTTATCAGTCATTGTTCCAGCACCGGCAGGTGACTAAGACTTATCTGGCTCGCGTGGTGGGTGAACCGCCGTTGGGGGAGGACTGGATCACGGTCGAACTGCCGATGCGGAAGATCTCCGGCGAGCGGGTCGTCCGGGTCATGGACGGTGGTATCCCGACCCGAACCCAGGTTCGCCGAACCGGGGACAGAACCGTTGAGCTGCGGCCCGTCACGGGGCACACGCATCAGCTCCGAGTGTTGCTCGCTCACCTCGGGTGTCCGATCGTGGGCGATGATACCTACCCAGTGGACAGAGGTCTGGATCTCCGGGACTTCACCGAACCGTTGGGGCTGGTGGCCACCCGCCTGCAGGTAACTGATCCGATCGACGGGCGATCCCGCGACTGGCGGAGTACGCGGCGGCCGTAAACCGTACCGGTGGTGATGATCGCCACTCGAGCACGGGTATCGACCCTCTGAATGCGGACGAGGCGGGTTCGCCGACGTAGAATATTCTATCTGGTGGGCAGCCCCGTAGTCTGAGGTGCCCCCGGGCCGTGCCGATGGACGGACAGCGTGCCCCTACCGTTGTACAGGATCGATAAGGACATCCGCATACACCATGAAGCCAACCATCGGCCACTACACCAATAGTCTCCGTCAGTTCCTGAAATTCGGGATTGTCGGTGGATCAGGCGTGGTGGTGAATCTTTTCGCCGTTGCGATGAGCAAGAAGATCGCCTGGTGGTGGCACGGGATCACCGAACATGAACCCTTCCTGAATCTCCTCGGAACTCAGTACAACATCCGCTGGTACCACGTGTTCTTCACCATCGCTTTCCTGGTTGCCAATGTGTGGAACTTCCAGTTGAACAGGTCGTGGACGTTCCGTTCATCCACACATCTGAGCTGGTTCCGGGAGTTCATCCCCTTTCTTCTCACTGGCATGATCGCCCTGGTGGTGAGCCTGGTTGTGGTGACGGCCCTGATGAATCCGGAATCACCGTTCGCGTTGCCCGCGCACATCTTCGATGATTCCACCGGGTTCCGGACCCGCTTTTACTGGGCCACGCTGATCTCGATCATGGTGGCGATGCCGGTGAACTTCGTCATCAACAAGTTCTGGACGTTCCGCTCGAGTCGGGTCGTCATCGCCCGTGACCCCGTGGTCCCGGAACCCTGATCAGTCGGATCCCAGTCGCGCATCGATTCGCCGGATGTCCCGCAGACGTGCGCGGCGGATCAACCTGGGGCCCGCAACGAACATCGCGACGAGTCCGCCACAGGCGCCGACGATCAATCCGTGGTGCCAGTCTGCGCCCCACTCCGGACCGTTCCGCCAGATTCCGGCCAACCAGAATGCGGTGAGGACACCCGTCAGTGCGATCACCCATGCCGGTGGCCGCAGCGGTGCGGGGCGGGGTACCCGGCCGGTCAACCATGCGTTGGCGATCAGCTCGGAGCCGGCGAACGGGAGTACGGCGAGAAAGGACAGCAGCGCATATCCGGGTGGGAGGGCCCAAGCGAGAACACCCGCCGTGAGTACGGATAGCTGACCGCAGAGTATCCGTCCCAGTGTCTGCGACCTGTGGAACGTCCGGATCTGGAATTCGTCCTCGAACTGGTTCTCCGACCAGCGGATCACCTCGTCCAGGTGGCGGGTGGCGGTCATCGTCGGTTCCTTTCGTGGGTGATGGTGGGGGCGGCCATAGCTTGCTCGGTACCGAAAACCTGCTCGACGGTGGTGCCCAGTTCGCGGCAGATCGCCAGCGCCAGATGCACGGACGGGGAGTAGTTTCCCTTCTCGATGTTCGCGATCGTCTGCCTGGTGACGCCTACCCGCTCTGCGAGCTCCGCCTGGGACAGTTCCGCCCATCGGCGGAGTTTGCGCACCAGATTTTCCGTTGTGTCCGGTTCCATGGCCATAATGTAAAGAATACTTACTTTCTAGTCAATATAACTTTACTCAGTGGCGGGGGAAACACGGCCCGCAAGGGTGAATCAGAGAGTCCGTCCCCCGTCCCCCGTACGGGAGCGGTAGGACGGACGGCTACCTGTACCGCCGGGTCGGGGGAAATGGGGCCGTGGACCTACCTCAGCCCGCGGTCCTCACCGGGCAACAGCGCCTTCTGCCACGGACTGACACCACGAATCCGCGAGTTGGCCAGGGCCGCGATGAACAGCAGGAGGAACATGCCGGCCCCGGACATCAACTGGATGCGTGCACCCGCGTCCGCGAGCATCAGCAGCCCGAGGGCGACGAGCACGGCGAGGGTCGCCCACGTGCACACGGGCCAGGCCCACATCCGGATCGGCAGCTCCGACACCCGCTCCAGTCGGCGCCGGAGTTTCAGCTCGGAGACGGTGATGAACCCCCAGACGATGAGCAGGGAACCTCCTGCCGCGTTGAGCATGAACCCGAGCAACCAACCCGTGTCCGCGAAATTCAGCACCACCATCACGGTGGCGAGGATGATCGACAAGATGATGGCCGGGACAGGGACCTTTCTGGGATTCACCCGGGAGAAAATCGCCGGAGCGTCACCGCGCTGGGCCAACGAGAACATCATCCGGGATGAGGCGAACAGTTGGGCGTTGAACGCGGAGAGCAGTGCGAGCACGATCAGCGTCTCCATCAGTCCCACGACCCCGGGTATTCCGGCGAGCCCCAGAACGAGGGCGAATGGGCTGTCCGCCGCGGTGTCGGCCGCCCCGAGGGTGGAGTAGGGCAGGAGGAAGGTGATCACCAGAACACTGCCCAGGTAGAACACGCTGATCCTCGTGATCGTCGTGCGCACGGCGTTGACCAATGATCTGCCGGGATCCTCGGATTCGGCGGCAGCGATGGCGACTACCTCGATGCCACCGAAGGCGAAGGCCACGGCGAGCATGCCCGCGGCGACTCCGCCGAGACCGTTCGGCATGAACCCGTCCGCCGTGAACACCGAGGACCCGATGTACGGGTGCCCCGGGAGCAGGCCGAAGATGAGAAGGAACCCGATGACCAGGAATCCGGCGAGCGCGAGCACCTTGATTAGTGCGAACCAGAACTCGAACTCACCGAAGGCCCGGACACGCAGAAGGTTGACCACCCCGAAAAAGACGACGAAGACCAGAGCCGGAACCCATTGCGGGATCGACAACCAGGAACCGATGATCGCCGCGGCCCCGGTCATCTCGGCGCCGAGGACGGCGACGGTCGCGAGCCAGTAGATCCAGCCCTGGGTGAAACCGGCCCACCGGCCGATACCGAGCTCCGCATACTCGGAGAACGAACCGGAGGCAGGCACCACCGACCCCATCTCGCCGAGCATCCGCATCACCATCACGGCGATCGCCCCAGCGGCGATGTAGGCCAGCAGCACGGCCGGCCCGGCAGCCCTGATCCCGACGCCGGTTCCGAGGAACAGTCCCGCCCCGATGGTCGAGCCGAGGCCCATCATCGTTAAATGACGGACCTTCAGACCGGATCCTAGATTGGTGGTGGTCGTACTCACGGCGGTGCCATCTCCTGCTGGGTGTCGGCTGTGAAAAAGGGCCCAGAAGAAGAGTACGCCGTGGAGCGTACCGATTGAACACCAGGCAGGGTTTTCAGTTCAGGGGCGTATGGCGCCTGATCCGGTCATTGAGTCGGGCCCGGATCACCGGCCATTCATGCGCGAGCGCGGAGTACAGGACCGCGTCATCAAGTACCCCGTTGCGGAGTCTCACGTGTGAACGGAGTATTCCGTCGCACTTGAGTCCCAGACGCTCGATGGCGGCCCGCGACGTGGTGTTGGAGAACTTCGTCCGGATGCCCACCCGTGCACAGTTCAACTCGTCGAAGGCGTAACCCAGCATGAGGAGCTTCGCCTCTGGGTTTGCTCCGCTGCCCTGGGCCGCGGAACGCAGCCATGTGTATCCGATCTCCACCCGTGGAACCCTCGGATCGAGATCGTAGTAACAGGTCACGCCGAATGCGGTGCCGTCGACCGCAGAACGGATGATGAACGGCACCATGGTCCCGTCAGCGGCATGGTTCAGTTTGACCGTGATGTCGTTGGCCATGTCATCGGGTGCGGGTGTGGAGGTCCACCACTCGTGATGCAGATTGCCGTCTAGGACGGCTTCCGAGAGCTCAGGTGCATCATCGAGGCTTAGTGGAGCTAACTCGATGATGCGGCCGGTGAGCGTGGGCGAGGAAAACCAGGGCATTGGGTTGGCCTTTTCTTCCATTAGGACCCGAAAACGGGAGACGTAGGGGATCCGTGGAAGAGAACACCCGTTCCGGTGAACCCCGACGATGGTTAATCCCCCAACCGGTGAAAACTAGTTGGCATGTAGGTCGGCGTTGAGTTCGACCTGCGCGGAACCCCATGCGGTAGCCTCGACCGCGCCGGTTAGCGAGTTACGGCGGAACAGGATGTTCGATGCTCCGGACAATTCGACAGCTTTCACGGAGTTACCGTCGGCGACCCCGGCGGCTACCGCTACATCGCCGAGAACCTTTACCTTGGTTCCTGCGGTGACGTAGAGGCCGGCTTCGATGACGCAGTCATCTCCGAGAGAGATGCCGCAGCCCGCATTCGCACCCAGAAGACAACGTTCGCCCAGGGAAATCACCTGTTTGCCACCACCCGACAGGGTTCCCATGATCGAGGCGCCACCTCCGATATCTGTTCCGTCGCCGACGACAACCCCGGCTGAGATTCGGCCTTCGACCATCGATGCACCGAGAGTACCGGCGTTGAAATTGACGAAGCCCTCATGCATGACGGTCGTGCCCTCCGCGAGATGTGCCCCCATACGGACCCGGTCGGCGTCACCGATACGGACACCGGTGGGTACGACGTAGTCGATCATCCGGGGGAACTTGTCCACCAGGTAGACGTTGACCTGGCCACGGCGAGAGAGCTTTGCCCGGGTGACCTCGAAATCAGTTACTGGGCACGGACCGAAGTTGGTCCAAACGACGTTGGTCAGGAGACCGAAGACCCCATCCATGTTGAGCCCGTGGGGACGGACCTTACGGGTGGAGAGCAGATGGAGACGCAGGTACACGTCATAGGCGTCGGCCGGGGCAGCGTCCAGGTCCGCGATGACGGTGCGGATACCGATCCGCTCGACGTTACGATCATCATCGGTACCCGTGAGTGAAGCAAGATGATCCGGGAGTTCGTTCACGTCGAGACGGGTCGTACCGGTGGTCTGATCGGTGTCAGTGAGTTCAGGGGCGGGGAACCAGCAATCGAGAACGGTTCCATCGTGCTCGATTGTGGCGAGTCCTGTGGCGATAGCTGAAGTCATGGATTACAACCTACCGGATACCATGATGGCCGTAGTCTCTGCCCGGGTTGCGGACGCTACGGCCATCGTGGTGTGGAAAGGTGATGCGCTATTTCAGATCGCGGGCTTTCGCTGCTTTAGCGGTCTTCGCTCCCGGGGCAATAAACGAGAGGCCTACAAGCACGGCGAACACGAGGATGACCGAGAGGACCTGGTACCTTGCGGAATCGTCGGAGAGCATGAGCAGTGTGAGGATGACGAGCATCGCGAGGGTGATCCATCCGAGCCACGGAAAGCCCCACATGCGGACAGAGAGTTCACCGTTACGTTCCATCTGCGGGTGCAGCTTCATGTAGCTCAGGATCGTGAATGCCCAAATCAGCAACAGCGAGCCACCCACGGCGTTGAACAAGAACTCAAGGAGACCCGCAGGGTTCCAGTACTGCAGAGCGACGGAGACAAACGCAAAGAACATGCTAAGCAGGACCGCATTCATCGGGACGCCGTCTTTGTTAGTACGACCGAGGCGCTGCGGGGCGTTGCCACGTGTAGCCAGGGAATATGCGAATCGGGACGTTCCGTAGATCTGGGCGTTGAAGGCACTCAGTAGGGCGAGCACGATGACGAGTTCCATGATGCCGACAATGCCGGGGACATGGGCCATCTCAAGAACCCGTGTGAAGGGTGATTCGGCGGCCGAATCGGCACCGCTGATCTCGTCGTACGGGAGTAGGAAAGTGATCACCAGGACGGCGCCTAGGTAGAAAACCACGATGCGCCAGATGACCGAGCGGACGGCGGTAGCGATGTTACGGGCCGGGTTGTCTGACTCCGCCGCTGCGATAGTGACGATCTCGATCCCACCAAAAGCGAAGGCAACGGCGAGCAGACCCGCCGCGACACCGGAGATTCCATTCGGCATGAAGCCGTGTTCACCGATGAAATTGTCGAAGCCGACCGATTCACTCCCAGGGAACAGACCGAAGATCAGCAGGGCCCCGATGGCGAGGAAGACGATGATGACCGCAACCTTGATGAAGGCGAACCAGAACTCGAACTCACCGAACCCGGAGACCTTCCAGAGATTGATGACGGCGAAGATAACCACGCAGACAAGAGCCGGGATCCAGGGATCTACGCCGAACCACTGTGACATGATTCCTGCGGCACCAGTCATCTCCGCCCCCATCACCATCACGAGTAGATACCAGTACAACCAACCGGTAGAGAATCCTGCCCAGTGGCCGAATGCCATTTCGGAGTAATTAGAGAATGAACCGGAGGCTGGGCGGGCCGCGGCCATCTCGCCGAGCATCTGCATCACGAACACCACCATGATGCCGGCGAAGATGTAGGCGAGCAGAACCGCGGGGCCCGCGATCTGGATACCCACACCGGTGCCAAGGAATAGCCCCGCACCGATTGCGGAACCCAGCCCCATCATGGTCAGATGTCGTGTCTTCAGTCCGGAGCCGAGTTCGGTCCCCGCTGCTTCAGTGATTGTCATAAGTAAACAATAACCGGTGCTTCCCCTGTGTAAATGCTTAAAACCCCCGGAAATTCCGTTGCTGTACCCTCATCGGGTCTGCGAGGTGGTTATGAGGGGCCCCATATCGGTCCGGCTGGCGCTGTGTGGTGCGCGTTTTCCGTGAGGTTCTGTCTGACTCGGAGTTGTACGCACTGCGTGGACCCTGACGGCACCCGGGGGTGATGTTGCTTCCCCTCCCACTCCCTCACGAATGGAACCGCGACGGCCCCGTTCAGCGTCGTGCGACTGGTTCCGCAGAACCAGGTTCACGGTCGATGTGCCAGCCGGACTGACCACTGAGCATCGTCGCCGGTGCGGTTTCACCGCTGTGCGGGAAACGGAGGGTCGTTGAACGATCGATGACGACGTTGTTGCCGATGACGCAGTCATCTCCGAGATCGATGCCGATCACTCCGGCACCGACACCGATTCGACAGTTCGCTCCCACGCGAACCGGACGGGGTGTGTCGGTACCACTCGCGTCGTCTGTTAGAACCGTCGCAGAGAGGCTGACGTGTGTCCCGGCCCCCACGACACTGCCTGCGGACAGAAGTCCTTCGATGTGTGCGGGCCCCACGGAACCTGAGTTGTAGGACACGAAGCCTTCTCGTAGCACTTCAGTCCCCTCGGCGAGGTGGGCTCCCAGTCGGACCCGCTCAGCCTCCGCGATCCGGACTCCGGTCGGAACGACGTAATCCACCATTCGGGGGAGGATGTCGATCGCGTAGACGTGAATCAACCCCCGGGAGCGCAGTGAGGTGCGAACGAACTCAAAATTCTTCGGCAGACAGGGTCCCTTGTTCGTCCACACCACGGTGGCTAGAAGTGATTCAAGTCCGTCGAGGTTTGCGTCGTGTGGGCGTATCAGTCGGTGGCTCAGCAGATGTAGGCGCAGGTAGACGTCGTGGGCGTCGGTCGGTGGTGCTGACAGGTCGGGAATGACCGTGCGGACTGCCACCTGCTCGACCATCCGGTCTTCATCGAGCTTGACTAATGACAGGAGCCTACGGCTCAATTTCGATGCCCCGAGCCGGATCGTCCCTCTGTCGGCCGGAGGGATGACGGTGAGTTCCGGTTGTGGATACCAGGTGTCCAGAACCGTGCCGTCCATGGCGATGTTGGCGATACCGACTGCGCTTGCTCCCGAAGTAATCATCTCCTTCAGTTTAGCTGGTTCCCTCCGTGACACCAGTCTTGCTGTCTGACAGGAACCCCCGGCGGATGAGCATGGTTTCTGGTACCGGAAACAGCGTGATGCCCGTTGGGCACTAGGGTGGTGGCGTGACCGACTTCAAACTGGACCTGACCGCCGATCCCGTCGACCTGACAGCCCGGCTCGTCGACATCGCCAGCCCTTCGCATCACGAGGAGAACATCGCCGACGCCATTGAGTCCGCCCTCCGGGATCTTGCGGAGGGCACCGGAATTGAGGTTCTCCGCTACCGGAACAACGTTCTCGCCCGCACCAACCGGGGGCTGCCCGGCCGGGTGATCTTAGCCGGGCACATTGACACCGTTCCGATCGCCGACAACGTACCCTCCAAGCGCGGCGTCGACGATCAGGGACGTGACACTCTGTTCGGATGCGGCACCGTTGATATGAAGAGTGGGGACGCCGTGTTCCTCAACGCTTTCGCCTTACTTGCGGAGAGCCCTGACCTCTCCCGTGACCTGACCCTGATCTGCTACGAGTGTGAGGAGATCGCCTCGGAATTCAACGGCCTCACCCACTTGGTCAGAGAACACCCGGAGTGGCTCGCCGGCGACGTTGCCATCCTCGGTGAACCGTCGGGAGCTGTCATCGAGGCAGGGTGCCAGGGGTCCATCCGACTGAAGATCACCGCGCATGGAACCCGGGCTCACTCAGCGAGGTCCTGGCTCGGTGTCAACGCGATGCATCTTTTCGCTCCGGTGATCACTCGTATCGCTGACTACCAGCCGGATGAGGTGCACATTGACGGCTGCACCTACCGTGAGGGAATCAACATCGTGCGGTGTGAATCCTTTGTCGCCACTAATACCATCCCCGACGAGGCGCTGCTCTACGTAAACTACCGCTTCGCACCGGACAAGACCGTCGATGAAGCGATGGGCCATCTCAATGAAGTTCTCGGCGTTGATGGGGATAGCCGATTCACCGTGGACATCGACGACATCTCTCCGGGGGCGCTCCCGGGGCTTGGCAAGCCGGCTGCTGCGGAACTTGTCCGGGCGACAGGGGGACAATTCCGCGCGAAATTCGGGTGGACTGATGTCGCGCGTTTCGCGGAGCTCGGGATCCCCGCTGTGAATTTCGGTCCTGGGGATCCGTCGTTCTGCCACAAGCGGGATGAACAGTGTCCCGTTCACATGATCACGGAGGTCTCAGAAACGCTCCTGGCTTATCTTCACCGGTGACCATGGACACCGGCGACTTGGTTGCGGTACTCCCGGATCGCCGGTCCGCAACCGGATCACCTGCCGGAGGTTACCCTCGTGAGGACAGGGCCGACAGAGATATGACACGACTGAAGGATACCGATGAGCGAGAAAACGAAGGATCAGAGCCGCTACATGCGTGGACCTGTGCTGGTGCGGCACGGTGGGAAGCAGGACTCCACGACCGATCAACGACTCTTGGACACCCAGAAATCGACCGATTGGCTGCATGAGGATCCGTGGCGGGTGCTGCGCATACAGAGCGAGTTCGTTAATGGCTTCGGTGCCCTGGCGGAAATGCCCCCCGCAGTCACGGTGTTTGGTTCCGCACGCCAATCCGAAGGCACGGGATACTACGATCTCGGCCGGGAACTCGGTACACGGCTGGCTGAGGCTGATTACGCCGTGATCACCGGCGGTGGGCCAGGGCTGATGGAGGCCGGAAACCGGGGGGCGACCGAGGGAGGTGGGCTGAGCGTCGGGTTGGGGATTGAGCTACCTCACGAGGAACGGCTCAACCCCTATATCGATCTCGGGATCAATTTCCGGTATTTTTTCGTCCGCAAGACGATGTTCCTGAAGTATAGCCAGGCCTTCGTTTGCTTGCCGGGTGGATTCGGTACGCTCGACGAGCTCTTCGAGGCGCTCTGCCTGGTCCAGACCGGCAAGATCACGAACTATCCGATCGTGTTACTGGGCACCTCTTTCTGGTCTGGACTGGTCGGCTGGATCCGGGAACAACTGCTTGTCAACGGCATGATCTCACCAGAGGACCTGGATTTGATCATGGTGACGGATTCCCCAGAGGAGGCTGTCGACCACATTCGTCGAGCCCATCAGGGTCTGGTACGGGACGCCGAGGAAAATTCTGCCCGTGATGCTGATGCTGAATCGCGGATGTAACGGGGTGCGTCCCGGTCATCCTGGTTACGGGCGGGCGGATTCTCTTCCGACCGTCATGGCCATCATCAATAGGACCCCTGATTCCTTCTACGATCGTGGCGCGACCTTCGCCCTTGATGATGCTGTTGCCCGTGTCGATGCCGCGGTGGCGGACGGCGCCACGATCATCGATGTCGGTGGAGTCAAAGCAGGACCTGGTCACGTCGTCGACGAAGCCGAGGAAATTGATCGCGTCATTCCCCTCATCGCAGCCGCCGCTCACAGGCATCCCGGTGTGACTGTGTCAGTGGACACGTGGCGGGCTGGGGTCGCGGATGCCGCGATCACCGCCGGTGCGCGTCTGGTCAACGACACCTGGGCCGGGCATGATCCGGAACTTGTTGAGGTCGCGGGAGCGCATCGTGTCGGTTATGTCTGTTCCCACACCGGCGGCGCCGTTCCCCGGACCCGGCCGCATCGTGTGCACTATGATGATGTCGTCGCAGCGGTGATCTCCGAGACGACCACACTTGCGGAACGAGCCGTCGCGTGCGGAGTCCCCGAGGATCTCGTGTTGATTGACCCAACTCACGATTTCGGCAAGAACACCTATCACGGACTTGAACTTCTCCGCCGCGTCGACGAGCTCGTCAGTACCGGTTGGCCGGTGCTGATGGCGCTCTCCAACAAGGATTTCATCGGGGAGACTGTGGGACGACCATTGGAGAGTCGGGTTGCGGGCACACTCGCGGCGACGGCCTGGGCGGCGGCACGTGGTGTGGCGGCCTTCCGTGTTCACGAGGTGGCGGATACGGTGGACGTCCTCCGGATGACAGCGGCGATTAAGGGGGATGTTCCACCGGTCGCTGCGGTTCGAGGTCTCGCGTGACCGGGTTTCCCGTGGAGTACGTGAGTGTGGTCATCCCAGCACTCAACGAGGAGGAGACCGTGGCTGACGTCGTTGCTGCGGTGTCGGCGGACGCGCCGGGGGAGATCCTGGTGATCGACTCAGGTTCGACCGATCGGACCATCGCCCGGGCCAGGGAAGCCGGGGCGATGGTATTGACCCGGGAAGCGGCGTTACCTGATGTGGCGGTCCGTCCGGGTAAAGGCGAGGTGCTGTGGCGGGGAACAGCCGCGGCGCGGGGCTCCGTCGTGGTGTTCATCGACGCTGACCTCGTCGATCCGGTTCCGGGTATGGTCCGGGCGCTGTGTGCACCCTTTGTCGATTCGCGTGTCCAGCTCGTCAAGGGGGATCATCGTCGTCCCCTCGGAGATGATGATGACGGCGGTGGGCGGGTGACGACGTTGACGGCCCGCCCCCTGCTCAGGGCATTGAATCCGGAGCTCGTGCATATTCGTCAGCCACTGACCGGGGAGTATGCGATACGGCGTTCTACCGCGGTGGAGTTACCGTTCGTCTCGGGTTGGGGGGTGGAAGCGGGACTGCTTCTCGATGTCTCCGCCAGATTTGGTCCAGACTCCGTAACCTCCGTTGATCTCGGAGTGCGGAGACACCGCAACAAATCCACGGGAGATCTTGAACCTGTCGCTGATGCGGTTGTCGCCACGATTCTGTCCCGAAACGGGGTTATTCCTGGACACGGGTGTATCGTCCCGGAGCGTCCTCCGTTGTCGACGCTGCATCATGGCACCGTCGACGGGTAGCCTTGTTCGCGTTGAGGCTGACCGACTATCGCGGATGGAGATCGTCTGCTAGGAGTTGTTATCGTGCTTACCTGGATCATCTACATCTGTGTACTGCTCGTGCTCGTCGTCGTATTCACTGTGGTGTTCGGGGTGTTGTTCGGACGGGGAGAGAGTCTCCCTCCGCTCGATGAACAGCTTCCTGACATAGGTGCAGCCAACGACTCGGCGGTGTGGGCCGACCGGCCGGAGGACATCCGTCTCCCGGTGACGCTCCGGGGTTATCGTATGGAGGAGGTTGATCGGCTGGTGGCGACCTACGAGGAAAAGATTGCGGCGCTGCGTTCCGAACTCAACCGGTGCCATGGGAAAGGTGCCTGATTCCAGCCGGTGTGGGCTGTTCCCCGGGACCGTTGTCCTGAAAAAAGACTAGGCTGGAAGGCGATACTTCTTAAAACACAAGCTTGTGAAGGAGCTGGGACGTAATGGCAGCTATGAAGCCCCGGACGGGTAACGGTCCGATGGAAGCCGCGGAAGAGGGGCGCAAGATTGTGATGCGTATCCCCACCGATGGTGGCGGACGTCTCGTGGTGGAACTCAACAAGGAGGAGGCTGCGGAGCTCGGCGCTCTGCTCGTCGAGGCCGCGGGTTGATCCGGCTCATCTTGTTACCCCGGGCCGTCCCTGACATCTTCACGGGACGGTCTTCTTTTAACATTCCTGGGGTATCGCTCAGGAGCCGTTGACCACCCCACTGATCGACCGCCTCTTGCGGTACTACGGGTATCATGAACCGCGCTGAACGGCTGTTCCCCCATCATTCCGGCCTGCCAGCGGGAACCCCCGTCGGCGGTTCCCCTCACCAACGGTAAGGAGTTTTCCAGACGTGCTCACAGATGTCTCCGATGTCCTGGCGGATCCAGTCGATGGAAGTCCGTTGACCCTTGACAGCGACCGTTCCCGGTTCGGCAGTCCCTCGGGGCGCTACTACGGCATCGCCGGTTCGGGGTACGTGACGTTGATGATCGATGGCGTTCATGCAGATCGTGCCGATGACGACGGAATGGTCACCGCCCGAGAGACATTCCTCTCCCGGGGACATTACGCACCCTTCGTTGAAGCGGTGACAGGTGCTGTGCAACTCGCGCTCGATGATGCCGGGGTCACCGATGACGCGCATCCGGTTGTCTGCGAGATCGGAGCGGGCACCGGATATTATCTCTCGCATACGCTTGATGATGTCGAGGGGGCGCGCGGTGTGGGGATAGATCTTTCGGTTCCCGCAGCGGAACGTCTCGCTGCATGCCATCCTCGTGTCGGAGCTGTCGTGGCTGATGTACGGCGCAGACTACCGCTACGGGATTCCTCGGTGGATGTTCTGACCGTTGTCTTCGCGCCTTCTAACCCCGCGGAGTTCGCCCGTGTGCTCAAACCCGGTGGTCAGGTGGTGGTTCTCACTGCGGAGGTGGGACATCTCTCGGAGCTGCGGGAGCCGCTCGGTATTCTTGATGTTCCGGAGGGGGAGACTGAGAAAGCGATTGAACAGGCAGCGGAGTGGTTCGACACGGTCTGTGAGCCGGAGCTGGTTGAATTCACCATGCGCCTCGATCAGGAGTCCATTGCGACGCAGACGGGGATGAGCCCGTCGGCCCGCCATATCCCGGCTGATGTACTGGCAGAGCGTGCTGCGCGCATCCCGGAGCACATGACGCTCACTGCGCGTGCGACGATCACCCGTCTTCAGTTGCGCTGACGCCTACCGACGATTGAGGGGCGGCCCAGTAAAAGGGGGCCGCCCCTCGTCGTATTCGTCCGGTCAGGCTGAGGATGCAGGATCGAATCCGTCCACGACATCACCAAGTTCGGTGGAGTCGTGTGGGAGGGGCCCTAGGTTCATGGTTTGAAGGACCTGAGCCTCGCCGTCGGTGCGCACGGTGAATCCGGTGCACCCATTGCTGAAGTACACGCGACTGGCGAGTGCCGCAACTCCACCGTCAACGAAGACCTCCACCGTTGAGCCATCGACAATGACGGTCAGTGAGTCGGTGTCAGCCTCTGCGAGCGGACCGGAGGCCGCGGCGTCACCGGGGTAGGCCGTATTCATCGATCGGTCGAGGGTCACATGATCTCCGTGATGAGTGACTGTGAGTGCGGTATCGCCGGCGCCGTCGAGCACATCGACGCTGACTGATCCGTTCCTCACGTCGAGCATCGCGGTGAACATGCGGGCCGCAGTCGTTCCGGGAATGACCTCCGGCAGACCGGGGGTCGGAGTCTGGAACAATCTTCCATCCTGAAGCGTGACCAGGCGTGGCATGGAGAGGCAGTTCGCCCAGTTTTCTGTGGTCAGGCTCTTGTGTCTGGTGGGGTCATCCTTACGCCCGATACCGTTCATCAGCCCGAACACGAGAGCACTGTCCTGATGTTGTTCGCCGGTACCGGTACCGATGAAGTTGGTGTTGCGGGGGCGGGTGAAATCGTGGCCGAAATCCATTCGGGTAAATGGGGTGTGCACGGTGAAACGGGCACCGTTGAGGGTTCCCACGAGGTAACCGGAGACGTCGGGGCCGTTCCCCTCCTGTTCGACGGTGGTCAGAAGGACATCACGCAGCTCCCCGTTGACCTCGTCACGGAGCCGGAGGAGCCTCGGACTCACCATGCAGTGACCACCGCTGACGCCCGGATCGCCGTCGAAACTCATGGGCCCCCGTATGGCCCACTCACGGAGGTCTGGAGAATCTAGTATGACGAGTCGAGGTTCATCGACGTGCCCGGTGACGGCGAGCATCAGCCAGCGTCCGGGACCATCCGTGAGGACGCATGGGGACCGAAAATTGTGCCAGCCGTCTTGATCTCCCACAACACAACCGAGCCGGGAGACCGAGGAATCGAGTGCGAGTGCGTCATCATCCAGGTCAGTGACCGTTCCGGAGAGTGATGGAACTGCCGCGACGTGTACCTCGGTTCCGGTTGGTGTGACGGAGGTGAAGAAGAGTTCTGCTGCTCCGGCCCCACCGACGGGAACAACGGAGCCGGCACGCACCTGAATCTCGTTTCCCTCGGGTGCCAGGACATCATCGCAGATGTCCCAGTCATAGGGGTTGGTCACGTCAAGGACCTGATGAGCCCAACGTGCGGGTGCCCCCGCTGAGGGCTGGTATTGCAGGAAAACGTGCCAGATATCAGCATCCCGGATCGCGCCAGCGGGGGCATTGAGAACCCCTTGCTCCGCAGTGACATGCAGTTCAGGTCGGTGGGTGGTGTAGGTCATGGGTGATGGACTCCGGAATCGGTGTCAGAGGTGGGGTCAGGAGCTGTCGGCGTCATTCACATTAGCGATGAATAGACGTCGATGGTCTGCTCGGCGATCTTCGCCCAGGAGAACTTCTCGACGGCGCGGCGCTGGCCGACCTCCCCGATCTTGCGGGCACGCTCTCTATCCGAAACCATGTCGTTCACTGCTGCCGCGAGATCCCGTTCGAAGGTTTCCGGATCATTCTCGTCATAGTGCACGAGAGTCCCCGTTTCCCCGTCGACCACGACCTCGGGGATGCCTCCGACATCCGAGGCTACTACGGCGGTGCCGCATGCCATTGCCTCGAGGTTGACGATTCCGAGTGGCTCGTAGATAGAAGGGCAGGCGAAGGTGTCTGCGGCGGTGAGGATCTCCTGGATCTTGTCCTTGGGTAGCATCTCCGTCACCCAGAAGACTCCGCCGCCTCGTACAGAACGAAGTTCCTCCACGAGAGCGGTCGTCTCCGCGGCGATCTCCTCGGTGTCGGGAGCACCGGCACAGAGAACCAGTTGGACGTCCGGGGCGAAGAGTTTGGCGGCCTTGACGAGGTGACCGACCCCTTTTTGCCTGGTGATCCGGCCGACGAAAGCGACGATGGGTTTGTCTGGATCCACCCCGAGATCCGTCAATACCGAGGAACCCCGGGCTTCGATGGCGTCGTCAAATGTCGGGCGTGGTTGCCACAGTTCACAGTCGATGCCGTTCAGGACAACGTGGATCCTGTCTGCGTCGATGCGTGGATATGCCTCAAGAATGGCACCCTTCATCTTCTCGCTCACGGCGATGACCGCGTCGGCGTATTCCATGGTGTTTCGTTCTGACCAGCTCGAAACCTCGTAGCCGCCGCCGAGCTGTTCACGCTTCCACGGGCGATGGGGTTCCAGGGAGTGTGCCGTGGCCACATGCGGGATTCCGTAGAGGCGGGCGGCCAGATGTCCCCCCAGGCCCGCGTACCAGGTGTGTGAGTGCACCACGTCGATTCCCGTTGCCGCACTCGCCATGCGGAGTCCCGTTGATAGCGTCCTGATGGCCGGATTCGCGTCGGCCAGGGCGGGGTCGACACCGTGGGCGAACGTCCGGGGCTCATCCCGTTCCGCTCCCATGCAGTGCACGTCAACCTCGACGAGCTTTCGCATGTACCGTGTCAGTTCGGTCACATGGACTCCAGCTCCGCCGTAGATTTCCGGGGGATATTCCTTGGTCATCATTCCTACTCGCATATCCACGACGATAGCCGTGCTTATCGCGGCATGCAGCGACGTCGGGACGGGGGAGAGGTATGCCACATTCCGGGAACGGACAGGGGGCAGTGCAAATGCTACGTACTGCGGGTATGTGTTTTCCGGAGTCACCGCACGGGGGTGCTTCGGAGGTGCCGGGTGTCCGGGTGTGTGTTTGGGAGGTGTCGGGGGTGTCCGTACCTATCGTGAGCGGCTGGCACCCATCGGAGCCGATGCTGTGACGGATGCAGGAGGTGACCATTGTCATAGCGGTTATCAGATCGAAAAGTATCTAATTTGATCGAACCCCTCCATAGACAGCAATTCTCTTATACAGTGGATCTCGTGAGGAGCCAACCACATGTCCTAGCCATCGTCCTCGCCGGCGGTGAAGGTAAGCGCCTGTCTCCCTTGACGGAAGACCGTGCGAAACCCGCTGTTCCCTTTGGGGGCACCTACCGGCTGATCGACTTCGTCCTTTCCAACCTGGTCAACGCCGGGTACATGAACGTCTGTGTTCTGACACAGTACAAATCCCATTCCCTTGACCGGCATATCTCTCAGTCTTGGCAGCTCGCCGGACTGGCAGGTCAGTACATCACGCCCGTGCCCGCTCAGCAGCGCCTCGGGAAGAGATGGTTCACAGGGTCCGCTGACGCGATCCTGCAGTCCCTCAACCTCATCTACGACGAGGATCCCGAGTACGTCATTGTCTTCGGCGCTGACCACGTGTACCGAATGGATCCCCGCCAGATGGTCGAGGAACACATCGCGTCCGGGGCCTCCGTGTCCGTCGCCGGTATCCGTGTACCCCGTTCAGAGGCGAATGCATTCGGCTGCATCCAGTCCGGTGACGACGGAAAGATCACTGAGTTCCTGGAGAAGCCCGCTAATCCACCGGCGACTCCTGACGACCCGGAGATGACCTTCGCATCGATGGGTAACTACGTTTTCACCACGAAGGCTCTCGTTGATGCGCTGAAGGCTGATGCCGAAAATGAGGGCTCGGACCATGATATGGGTGGGGATATCATCCCCTTCTTCGTGGAACGTGGCGAAGCGAACGTTTATGATTTCTCATCCAACCAGGTTCCCGGGGCCACCGACCGTGATCGCGGCTATTGGCGTGACGTCGGTACCATTGACGCCTTCTATGAGGCACATATGGACTTGATCTCCGTGCACCCGGTGTTCAACCTGTATAACCGCCGCTGGCCGATCCATAACACGGATACCGGTAATTACCCGCCAGCGAAGTTCGTTCAGGGAGGTATCGCCCAGTCGTCCATGGTGGCATCGGGGTCGATTATCTCCGGTGGAACGGTTCGGAACTCGGTGCTGTCGGCGAACGTGATCGTCGAGGAAGGGGCGACCGTTGAAGGGTCTGTTCTCATGCCGGGTGTGCGTGTCTGCAAGAACGCTGTGGTCCGCCACGCGATCCTGGACAAGAATGTTGTGATCTCCGAAGGGGAGTTCATCGGGGTTGACCATGAACGGGATGCAGGGCGCTTCACCGTGAGTGCCGGTGGAGTTGTCTGTATCGGGAAAAACGTCGTCGTCTAGCCTGCCGGGCAGGTTGCACTGGTCGCCGCGCTCGGCGCGGTGACATCGGTGGCAAGGCGATAACGGAAAGAAGTGCGTTCGGCAGGGTTTCTGCCGAACGCACTTCTTTATGTCCGAGAAAATCAGACGGTAGGGCAGGAACGCTTGGTGAGGATTGTCATACCTGCACCCAAGGGCAATCTTGTTATCAGAGCATCATCCATCTGGCGGGCATGGTCGTCCGCTTCCCGGGCCGCGACCGTGTCGCGATCGCGGCGGGTTGCGTCGGACAGTGTGCCGTCGAGTAGACAGTCCGCGAGAATGAGGACCCCGCCGTCACCGAGCAGTGGCCAAGCGGCGTTGATGAAGGCCCGGAGATCGCTCGGCCGCATGTCCCCGTAGACGAGCTGATAGGACCCCGGTGCGAGGCGCCCCATCACCTCAAGCGGACGTGACGGGAGGAATCGAAATCGGCTTGGCCGGTATCCGGCTGCGGTGAACGTCGCGCGGGCCTGCTTCTGGTGTTCGGCTTCGGGGTCGATGCAGGTGAGAGTACCTCGTGCGCCGAGGCCCTCTAACAGATACAGCCCCACGACAGCGGCTGCGGGAGTGACGGCGATTGCACCTGCCGAGGTTTCTCTGGTGGCGGTCGCGGCGAGCGTAGAAAGGAGTGAACCGGTGATCTCATCGGGTACGGTCAGGCCGAACTCTTCCGCATCGCTTCGGGCGCAGACGAGTTCAGGTGGGGTGTCGGTGGTTCCGGTGATGTAGGAACAGAGGTTGTTGAAGGCAGTGTCACTCACGTGTACAAGTGTATGGCCGGTGAGCCGAAAAGCGAGACAACCCGCCGGTTTTCGTGTTTGTGGTTTCAGCGAAAAATGTCACCGATGGCCTCGGGGTGGGGCCGGGGGCGTTACTGAATTGACGCGGGAAAATCAGGATGGTTTAAGGGCGGGCTTCGTTGTACGATAGTTCTCTGATGGATAATCAAAGCATGATGTCCGATCCCTCCGGAGCACCCAGGCCTTCTGAAGTTCAGGCGATCCCCGATGTCGACGGGTCCGTATCGCTCTGTGGTACTGCCGCATTCGATGCGGGTGCCGCGGAAATGCCGACATGGGCCGAGCTGGTGGAGGAGCATGCTGATGGGGTTTACCGGCTTGCCTACCGTTTGTCCGGCAACCGGCACGACGCGGAGGATCTCACGCAAGAAACCTTCATGCGGGTGTTCCGTTCTCTCAAGAGCTACCGGCCCGGAACCTTTGAGGGATGGCTTCATCGCATTACCACGAATCTCTTCCTGGATATGGTCCGACATCGGAGTCGTATCCGGATGGAGGCACTGCCGGAGGACTATGATCGTGTGCCCGGTACCGAGATGACCCCTGAACAGGCGTTCAACTTCTCGAACCTCGACCCGGTGCTCCAACGGGCTCTTGATGCTCTGAGTCCTGAGTTTCGGGTCGCCGTCGTACTGTGTGATGTGCTCGGAATGACCTACGACGAGATTGCGGACACCCTCGGGGTGAAGATGGGTACGGTTCGTTCACGTATCCACCGGGGGCGTAGCCAACTTCGGAACAGTCTGGAATTGGCTGCCCGCACCGATGCTGATGCTCAGCTTCTGATCCCTCTCAGCCGCTGACTGGATCACCCGAACGGGAGGCCCGGTGCACTGTATTCGCCGAACAGCGTATTCTTGTCGGCAGATACAGTGAGGGACCCGGGATGTGGCTCGGCTTGGTAACAGAGATGTGCAGGGAGGCGGTTCGATATGGTTGAACAGCAGCCCGAGGACGGGTGGACACCGCACGGGGGGCCGTGGCGCCGAGGCAATCGGCCCAGGGAATTCGCTTCTGTTGAACACCTGAGTCCTGAAGCTGTCGCCGCGTTCGTTGACGGTGAGTTGTCACCGGGAGCCGCGCATCGGGCCCGGGTTCACATGGTTCACTGTGTGGAATGCAGGGATGACGTTGATCAGCAGCGTCGCGCCGCCGAGCGGCTCCGTACCTGCGGTGAGAATGATGATATCCGTGTGCCCAGTTCCCTTCTGGAACGATTGAACTCCATCGCACAGTCCTGTCCAGCGGGACCAGGAGTGGAAGACTCGGTCTGTTCACCGCCTCAGACATTGCTCGACAAGATGGATATTCTCTACCGTGCGGTGCGTCGATCTCGCGGATGGTGACGATAAAATCTGGTGAGCACGGTACCACCTTCCTTCCGTTAGGATGAAGGAGTGTTCAACAGTGTCGGTTGGTCCGAAATATTCGTTCTCTTTGTCGTGGGTCTCATTGTTATTGGACCGGAACGGCTCCCCCGTGTTATTCAGGATGTCCGTGCGGCGATTCTCGCGGCGCGGCGGGCGATTGACGATGCGAAGCGTTCGATGAGCGATGAGTTCGGTCCAGAATTCGAGGATATAACGGGTTCGATCGGGGAGTTCGCTGCGCTGCAGCGAATGGGGCCGCGGGCTGTTCTGGCCAAGACCCTTTTCGACGGAGACGATAGTTTCTTGGATTCCTTCGACCCGAAGAAGATTATGTCGGAGGGAACTGCGGGCGAGGCTCATCGGCAGCGCGCGGCCGAGCAGAACACCACAGTCGTACGGGCGGCAGAGGAAACCGTTCGGGTCGAACGACCCGACAGAGAACGGCATATGCCAGAGCGGTCGACCGGACATCCCGATACAGATGATGGTGTCGCTGCGGGAGACTGGTCGGATGTCACATGATGGCCGGGAGATTACCGGATCATCTGTTGGACGAGGAGTGCTCCTCCGATTCCGCGGAGGGGCACTCCTCGTAGTGTGCTAACGGTGAGCGACACCGAGGTTGAGGGATCTACCGGCGAGGGACTCCCGCCGTACCGCAATTTTGTCCGCGACCTTACCGATCGCCTGGGAAGTCGGGGAGTCAGGGTGTGCGATGACCACTGGTACACCGACATCTCCGCCTGCGCGTAGAGCCGGGTCAAGGGGTATCTCGCCGAGAAGGTCGATCTCGGTTCCGGTGAGAATTGAAAGCCGATCGGCGACGGTCTGTCCACCACCGGCACCAAAAACATCTACCGTCGAACCATCGGGCATGACCATAGCGCCCATGTTCTCGATGACACCGGCGATCCGCTGTCGGGTTTGCTGGCTGATTGAGCCCGCGCGTTCCGCGACCTCGGCGGCAGCGGCCTGGGGGGTGGTGACGATGAGAAGTTCAGCATTGGGCACGAGTTGGGCGACGGAAATTGCGACATCACCCGTACCCGGTGGTAGATCCAGGAGAAGGACGTCCAAGTCACCCCAGAACACGTCTGTGAGGAACTGGGTGATCGCCCGGTGCAGCATGGGTCCGCGCCAGACGACGGGTGCGTTTCCCTCGACAAAATGACCGATCGAGATCATTTTTACACCGTGAGCCATGGGCGGCATGATCATGTCGTCGACCTGATGTGGGCGTTCCTCGGAACCGAGCATGTGCGGGATCGAATGCCCGTAGATGTCGGCATCGAGAATGCCGACGGATAGGCCCCGTGCGGCGAGCGCCGTGGCCAGATTAACGGTCATGGACGACTTTCCGACGCCGCCTTTTCCGCTGGCCACTGCGTAAATGCGCGTGGTGCATCCCGGTTGCGCGAAGGGATTCACGACCTCAGCGGATGCGCCCCGCAGACTGGTACGCAGCTCTCGGCGCTGTTCGTCGCTCATCACGTCAGTGGTAACAGTGACGTCAGTCACCCCATCGATTTCGGCCACCGCTGCTCGTGAATTCTCCGTCAGGGTGGATTTCATCGGGCAACCGGCGATGGTCAGATAAATCTCGACCTGCACGGAGGAACCATCGATGACGATGGATTTCACCATACCAAGCTCGGTGATGGGGCGCCCGATCTCGGGGTCGATGACCCTGGAGAGTGCGGCGCGGACTTCGGATTCAGTCACGGTAGTCATCACCCACCGATCCTAGCGCGCCCCGGACCGTGACTACCCACGGGGCTGGTGGGCGTGATGATGAGGATCATCGCTGTGGATGCGGCCAACCATCTGTGTCATCGCGGTCGTTGATCTCACCCATGGTCGGTTCTGCGAGCAGGTCTTTCCCGTCGTGGGCCCCCCGCCGCCGGTGTTCACGGGCCTGGCGTGCAGCGGACTCATCGTCGATCTTCGCTTCGAGACGTTCGAGCATGTCGGTGAGATCCTCAAGTTCACGGCGGAGATAATCACGGGTGACGGTCTCCCCGACGGCGATCCGTACACCTGCAAGTTCGCGGGCGAGAAACTCGGTGTCGGCTTTGGTTTGCTCACTACGCCGACGATCCTCCGCGATCACCACGCGGTCACGGTCCTCCTGCCGATTTTGCGCAAGAAGAATCAGGGGGGCGGCATAAGCTGCCTGTGTGGAGAAAGCCAGATTGAGGAGGATGAATGGGTACGGATCCCAACTAAACTTCCAGGCACCTACATTGAGGGCGATCCAAATCATCACGAATACCGTCTGCCAGAAGAGGTATTCGCCGGTGCCGAAGAATCGCGCAACCTTCTCTGCGAAGGCGCCGACCGAGTCGCCGTCGATGTTGATCAGCTTTCGGCGCTGGCCGGCAACCGGAGTATCGAGGTCACTGCGCTGGTAATCAGCCACGGGGGCTCCTTCACGATGGTCAGAGAGGGTCGAACGGGGTGATTGTGGTGTGTCTGTCAGCGGGTCGTGCGTGGGGTGGAACGAAGGAGAGGATGCTGTCCACTGGGGTCGGGGGCAGGACGGAGACCCCGTTCACGCCAGTCGTCGGGGAGCATGTGGTCCAGTAGGTCGTCGACGGCGACGGCACCGAGGAGGTGCTTGTCGGCGTCGAGGACCGGCCCGCAGACGAGATTGTAGGTGGCGAAGTATCGTGCGGCTGTCTCCTGGTCATCGTCCGCGAACAGCGGCGGGAGATCAGGATCGAGGCAACCACCGATGAGGGACCCGGGGGGTTCCCGAAGCAGCCGCTGCAGGTGGACACATCCCAGGTATTTGCCTGTCGGGGTCGCTGTGGGGGGCCGAACAACGAAGACCATGGAAGAAAGGGAAGTCGGCAGTTCTGGGTCGCGAGCGAAGGCGAGTGCCTCCGCGACGGTCGTCTGCGGGGTGAGAACGAGTGGCTCCGGAGTCATGAGCGCACCCACGGTGTCCGGCGAGAAGCTCATCAGTCGACGGACCGGAGCGGATTCCTCCGGATTCATCTCCTCCAGCAGGGCTGCAGCCTTGGCGTCGGGAAGCTCACCGAGGAGGTCCGCAGCATCATCGGGATCCATCTCCTCCAGAACGTCTGCTGCCCGTTCGAAGTCGAGCGCCTCAAGGAGTTCCGCCTGACGTTCCTCGGGGAGCTCCTGCATGATGTCAGCGAGGCGTTCGTCGTCGAGCTCAACAGCGATCTGTTCCCGCTGTGCCGCGGGCATTGTGTAAAGCTGTGTCGCGATATCGGCGGGACGCATGTCATCGAACTGGGCGATCAGCTCCGCGGTTTCATCCGGGTCACCTGTGCCACTGGCGGAGATTCCGTGTACGTGTGTCCAGGGGACGACGTCCAACTTCGGGCGTCGACCGAATTTGGGTTTCTCATGGTAGACGGCAACTCGGGAAATCACCCAGTCGCGGGTACGGGTGCGTTCCAACTCGACATCTGCGATTTCCAGTGCGCGTCCGTGGAGATGATCAAGCTCAGGGTCATCAACCTGAACCTTTGATCCGACGATGTCCGCCAGGACACTGAGCTCACCGGTCCTGGACTGGAATGCTCGGAGGGAAACCGAACCCGTGGCGAGAACGATTTCCTGGGGTGCGATCTCGGCGATCCGGAGCATCGGAAGGAAGATCCGGCGTTTGTTCAGCATCTCGACCACGAGGCCTAGCGCCCGAGAGGTCTGTCCGATGGGGCGCACCGCGATGACGATGTCCCGGACACGTCCGATGACGTCTGTGTCGGGGCCGCGGACGATCATGCCCGAGAGGCGGCCGACGTAGACACGGGTGATTTGGCTCATGAGAATCTAGTTTACTGTGCTTGCCTGCCAGGGGAACATTCCCCCGAGTACGGCCGTTATACGGAAGGACGATGAACCCGCCGGGTCCCGGCGGAGGACACTTCCGTCACACCGCAGGAGGAGATTGTGGGCATGACACCTTTCGGTACCGGTCCGAACCGGAACTCGACCGGGGAACGTTGCCGCCCGGAGGGATGGCCAGTGGGCAGTTTTGAGGACTACGCCTCAGCACAGGCTGCAGTGGACATGTTGAGTGACCGCGGTGATTTCCCGGTCAACGAGCTCACAATCGTCGGGGTAAATCTGATGGAGGTTGAGCGAGTCGTTGGCCGACTCACCTGGGGCCGGGTTCTTGCCGCTGGTGCGGTGTCGGGGGCGTGGATGGGGCTTTTCGTCGGTGTCTTGATGATCCTGTTCAGCGACAGTTTTGGTAGTCTCCTGGCGCCGATGATCTACGGCATTGTGATGGGGGTCATCTTCGGGCTGATTGCGGCGGCGGTGCCGTATGCGGCGTCTAAGGGGCGCCGGGACTTTGCGACCACAACGCAGATCGTCGCCGGGCGGTACGACGTCCTTTGTGCCCCGGAACATGCTCGCCGTGCTCGGGATGAAATTGCCCGTGCGAACCTCGTCGGTCGTTACAACGTGCAGCGGTGATCTGTCACAACCAATTCTTGCGCCGGAGTAGCCACCACAGGAACACCACCGATCCGAGTATGAGCAGCAGCGCTAGATAGTAGCCGTACTTGAGGCCGAGTTCGGGCATGTATTCAAAGTTCATGCCGTAGATACCGGCGATCACGGTGGGGACGGCGGCCATGATTGCGACGGAGGATATCTTTCGCATGTCGTCATTCTCCTGGAGTGTGATCTTTGCTACACCCGCATCTATCAGTGCGGAAAGTCGTTCATCAAGACCCCGGACATTGTCGACGGCCAGTAACTCGTGGTCGAGCACATCCCGGAAGTACCGGATGAGTTCACCGGGCAGCATGTCGTTGTTACGTTCGAGCAGTAACCGGAGTGCGGCGGCGAGCGGATCGATCGAGTGCCGCATCTCGAGTATCTCTCGTTTGAGCATGTAGATGGTCTGGATATCGAATCGTTCGTTCGGGGTGAATACCTCGGCCTCCAGTTCGTCGACGTCTGCGGCGAGTTCACCGCTGATCCGGACGTATTCGTCGACGGCGGCGTCCATGATCATCCAGGCAACGGATGAGGGGCCGAGAGCTGTCTGTTCGGGATCCTCCTCCACGCGTTTGCGTAGGCCCTTGATATTTGAGGGTTTCCCGTGTCGGACGGTGATGATGAAATCGGGCCCGAGGATCATCTGGATCTCACCGGTCTCAATGATCTCCGAGGCGTCGTTTACTGACTCATGTTCCTTGAACATTACTGAACGTACGACCATGAACAACTGCTGGTCGTATCGTTCCACTTTGGGACGCTGATGAGCATTGACCGCATCATCGACGATGAGCTCGTGAATGTTGAACGCGTCAGCGATCTCCATCATCTGGCGTTCATTGGGCTCCAGGAGACCGAGCCAGACCCAGCCACGGCCCTCGTTCCGGACATGCCGGAGTGCACTGCGGTAGGTGTGCCGGTGACCGTCGTCCTCTCCGTCGACGTACACGGTGCAGCGTTCGATCGCTTCCTCGACCGGGGCATCCGGATGCATCGGAGAAGGGGAGACCTTGTCGGCGGGAGAAGTCCTGGGTTTGAGGACACGACGAATACTGGGCATCGGGCTTGGGTCTCCTTCTGGCGGTGCGGGCGGGTCGAGTTGGCACGGAAGGGGCTCCGGGCACCGTTGATCAGCAGTGAGTGTACCGAGTTCCGATGCGCGTACAACATCCTTCGGGAGGGAAATTGGGCGCATCATGCGCTATCCGCAGTAGAGTGGTCTCCCGAGAGCTGAAACGGGGTGTCGGCGATGCCCGAATAACGTGTACCGCCACGAAGCTGTCCCGTACTATCCAGGAGACTTCATGATGCACGCTGACTCACGCCAGGTTTTGCGATGGGTACGCCGGGTTGTTCTGGCTTCGGTGGTCGGTGCCCCTCTCCTGTCCGCCTGCGCGCCCGAACCCGCAGCCCCTCCCGGGGAATCAGAGTTCCGGCCCGTGCAGATATCCGTGAACTCCTCGTCGATTGAGCAGCGGATACTCGGCGAGATGTATCAGCGGACGCTACGGTCCCATCAGCGTGATGCGTACCTGACTCTGGAGACCGCGTCGAATGACAACCAGCGTATCGAGAGGCTCAATGAGCGGAGAGCTGACCTCGTGGTGGGATGCACTGGAGAATTGCTCCATCAGCTCAACCCCGTGGCTGCGGCTGAACTCTCCAGGGAGTACACGGCTGCTGTTGAATCAGGTGAGGTCGACAGAAATTCGGGGGAATGGCGGGAGAAGGTGTATGCGGCGATGGTGGGTTCGCTTCCCGGCAACATGATGGCGACCGATCCGTCGAATGCGCTGGGATGCGAGAACTATGACGGTCCGGAACTGCCGCAGAACATTGTGCCCGTATACCGGAAACCGATGCTCGACCGTCGGGACCGGCTCATCCTTAATTCCGTTGGCGGTACGATCTCGACCGCTGACATCCGTGAGTTGACCGGTAAGGCCATGGACTCCAACTCGGTATCTGCCGCAGTGGTTCCGTACCTGCAGGCTGAGGGGTTATAGGTACGGAGTGCATCGCGATCAACCGAGGCAAGAACCGGAAAGCATCGTGAACGGAAAGACCCCGCCCCACTGAAAACGTGAGGGCGGGGTCTTTCCGTTCGCCGGGTTCTCGCTCTCTCAGGCGTCCGGTGCGAATGCCGATTCGATGAGCTGCTGCTGCTCGAACTGATGGACCTTCGAGATGCCGGTCGAGGTCGAGGACTGCGCACGGCGGGAGATCCTCTTCAGCGGCGGCATGTCCGGGACCCGCTCTGGGAGGTTGAGGGCGAGGAACGGCCAGGCTCCCTGGTTAGCAGGCTCATCCTGGCAGAACCGGACTTCGGTGGCGTTCGGGTAGAACTCGAATGCCTCCTTGAGTCGGTTGTGCGGTATCGGGTGATACATCTCCAACCTGATGATCGCGACGTCTTCGCGGCCGTCCTTCTTCCGGCGCTTCTCCAACTCGTAGTAGAGCTTGCCGGAAACCAGCAGAATGGTGGTGACCTTGTCGACATCACCGATGACGTTGTTGTCGCGGTCGACGAGACGTGGGTCGTTGATCACGGAGCGGAACTTGCGTACCTCGGTGAAATCCTCGACGGGGCTTGCCGCGTCCTTCATCCGCAGCATCGACTTCGGAGTGAATACAACCAATGGGCGATGGAGTTCGCTCAGTGCGTGGCGACGCAGCAGATGGAAGTAGTTCGCCGGGGTCGACGGCTGTGCGACGGTCATGGAACCCTCCGCGCACAGTTGCAGGTAGCGCTCGATGCGCGCAGAGGAATGGTCCGGTCCCATGCCCTCGTAGCCGTGCGGTAGAAGCAGGATGACCCCGGAGGTCTGCCCCCATTTGGCTTCGCCGGAGGATACGTACTCGTCGATGATGGTCTGCGCACCGTTGGCAAAGTCACCGAACTGTGCCTCCCAGGCGACAACGGCATCCGGGTTACCCACGGAGTAACCGTATTCGAAGCCCATACCCGCATATTCGGTGAGTGCGGAATTATAGACGAGGAATTTACCGTTGCCCTTCGACTGAGCGAGTGCATTGAGTGGGTTGTAGTCCTCGGAGGTCTTCGGGTCGATGAGAACGGCGTGGCGCTGGGTGAACGTACCACGGCGGGAATCCTCGCCAGCGAGACGCACGAGTTTGCCGGAGTTCGCGAGAGATGAGAAGGCGATGAGCTCGCCCCAACCCCAGTCTATGCCGCCCTCATGGACGCTCTCCATGCGTTTCTTCACTACCGGCTGGACACGCGGGTGGATGGTGAAACCTTCCGGGGTCCTACCGAAGGCGTCCCCAATCTCGAGGATGTCGGCCTTGGTGATGGAGGTATCCAACCCGTGCGGTAGTTTCTGGGAACTCGTGATTCCCTCTTGAGCGGAGGCCTGCTTCTTACCGGCCTGCTTAACCTCGTTGAAGACGGACTCCATCTGATCGTGGAAGTCACGGATGACGGCCTCGGCGTCCTCGGATGAGAGGTCACCACGGCCGAGAAGATCCTCGGTGTACCGGGTACGGACGGTGTCCCGGTTGTCGATGATCTCGTACATCTGCGGCTGCGTCATCGACGGGTCATCGGCTTCGTTGTGTCCGCGACGACGGTAGCAGACGAGGTCGATGAAGACGTCCTTGCCGAACCTGCGGCGATACTCGGTGGCGAGGCGCCCGACCCACACGACGGCTTCGGGATCATCGCCGTTGACGTGGAACACTGGGCAACCGAATCCCTTGGCGATGTCCGTGGCGTAGTGCATTGAACGGGCGGAGTCGGGGGTCGTGGTGAAGCCGATCTGGTTGTTCACCACGATGTGGATGGTGCCACCCACGGTGTACCCGCGGAGCTGCGCGAGGTTAATGGTCTCAGGGACGATACCGAGGCCCGCGAAAGCTGCGTCACCGTGGAGCAGTAGCGGGACAACGGAGTAGCCGTCCTCCCCCTTGTCGAGGATGTCCTGTTTGGCGCGGGCGATACCCTCCATGACCGGGTTCACGGCCTCGAGGTGGGAGGGATTTGCTGTGAGGGAGACCTTGATCTCACCATCACCAAACATCTGTATGTGCTGCCCCTCGGCTCCGAGGTGGTACTTCACATCACCGGAGCCGCCGGCCTGGGCCGGGTCGAAGTTACCCTCGAACTCGTTGAACAGGTTACGGAGCGGTTTGCCGACGATGTTGGCGAGGACGTTGAGCCGGCCGCGGTGCGGCATACCGATGACGACTTCGTCGAGTCCCTGTCCGGCGGCGGTGTCGATGCAGGCGTCCATGAGGGGAATCAGGCTCTCGGCCCCTTCGAGGGAGAACCGCTTCTGCCCTACATACTTGGTCTGGAGGAAGTTCTCGAAGGCCTCCGCTGCGTTGAGCTTCTGGAGGATGTATTTCTGCTCTGCGCCAGTGGGTTTGTTGATGCCCGCCTCGAGACGGTCCTGCAGCCAGGTTCGTTCGTCACGGTCGAGGATGTGTGTGTACTCGGAACCGACCTTGAGGGTGTACGCCTGCCGGAGGGTCGTCAGAACCTCCCGGAGGGTCATCTGCTCGCGGCCGGCGAACCCGCCGACGGAGAACTTCCGGTCGAGATCCCACAGTGTCAGGCCATGGGTGGCTATGTCGAGGTCGCGGTGATCCGGGATCGGCACCCCGGGCTGGTTCCAGTGCAATGGGTTGGTATCGGCGATCAGGTGACCACGCGAGCGATACGCCTCGATGAGCTGCATGACACGGGTGTTCTTGTCCACTCCGGTGTTCGGGATGTCCTGACGCCAGCGCATCGGCGTGTAGGGAACCTGCATGCAGTCGAAGATGTGGTCCCAGAATGCGTCATCGGTGAGGAGCTGGCTCATTGTGCGCAGGAACTCACCCGATTCCGCCCCCTGGATGATGCGGTGATCGTATGTGGAGGTGATGGTGACAAGTTTGCCGACACCAAGTTCCGCTAGACGGTCCTCCGAGGCACCGGCGAACTCCGCCGGGTAGTCCATCGAACCGACACCGATGATCGCTCCCTGCCCCTTGGTGAGGCGCGGGACCGAGTGCCGTGTCCCGATACCGCCCGGGTTTGTCAGCGTGATGGTGACGCCGGAGAAGTCCCTACCGGTCAGCTTTCCCTTGCGGCCGCGAGCGACGATGTCTTCGTAGGCATCGACGAACTCGGAGAAGGAGAGGTGCTCGCACTCCCGGATGGCCGCGACGACCAGTGCACGGGAGCCGTCCTTCTGCGGAAGATCGATGGCGAGGCCGAGGTTGATGTGTTCGTGGGCGACCATGGTCGGCTTGCCGTCGATGACATCGTAGGAGTTGTTCATCGCGGGATGTGCCATGGTGGCTTTGACCATCGCGTAGCCGATGATGTGGGTGAAGGAGATCTTTCCACCACGGGTACGGCGCAACTGGTCATTGACCATCGCGCGGTTTTCGAACATGAGCCGTGCGGGCATGTCGCGCACGGATGTTGCGGTGGGGACCTCAAGGGAGAGATCCATGTTCTTCGCGATGGCCTTCGCGATCCCCGTCAGTTGCTGCTTACCGGCCTCGGGGAGATCACCGATGCGGCCCAGCGGGGACTTCGAGAGCCGTTCTGCGGCGCTGTCCCGCGAATGGGTCGAAGAGCCCTCCCACTTCGGCGCGTGATCGCGTGCCTTGGCGGCGGGAGCCTTAGGCTTCTCCTTCTCAGCTTGGATACCTATCCCCTTTTCAGGGGCAGTTGGCTGTGAAGATGCCGCACTGACCGTGGGGGCCTGTGCTCGCTTGCCGGACGTTGGCTCAGCGGGCTTCTGCACGGCTGCAGCGGGGGTTTTTTCGGGGGTGCTTGAAGGGGCACCTTGTGTCTCGAAATAGTCCCGCCATTCCTTGTCCACGGACCCGGGGTCCTTCTGGAACTGCTGGAACATCTCGTCTACCAGCCACTGGTTCTGGCCGAAAGTACTAGCGCTGCTCACGGCAGGTGCTCGCCTCATTTCCTTGGTTAACCTACGTCAGTATGTCCACTGTAGTCGTTGACTACAGGCTAGTTGCCGCAACCCCGTTCTGTCGCATCGTCGCGACGTGGGATCGATCTGAATCGTGCCGCGGCGGGAGCGGGGACACATCAATACGGACACCGCACCGCGCTCACGTTACCGTTTTCCGGTGTCCGGTGCTGAGCGAACGTACCGAAGACCGACGGCTCCGACACGTGTGGCCGCCTCCCACATGTCGCGGTAGAGGGTGTCGCTCTCCAACAATTCGGTGTGCACTCCGTCCTCGATGATTCGGCCCCTGTCAATCACGAGGATTCGGTCGGCCCGCGCGGCGGTCGCAAGCCGATGCGCGACGATGACCGCGGTACGTCCTCCGGTGACACGTTCCGCAGCGGAGAGAACCGCGGCCTCGGTGGCGGGATCGAGGGTGGCTGTTGCCTCATCGAGAAGCAGCAGCTTCGGTTCAACGAGTTCAGCTCTGGCTAGAGCGATCAACTGACGTTGTCCTGAGCTTAGGCCCCGCCCACGTTCACCGACGGGATGATTGAAACCGGCCGGTAAACGAGCGATGGCGGATAGGGCTCCCACCCGTCGTGCTGCGTCAGTGATCGTGGCACGGTCGACTCCGGGACGGCCGTACGAGATGTTTTCCGCGATTGTGCCGGTGAAAAGATGCGGTTCCTGTGGGACCAGGCCGATCTGGTGATGCCACTGCGACAGCGGAAAATCCCGAATATCGACACCGGAGGCTCGGACGGAACCCGCGACCGGATCGTGGAACCGGGCGAGCAATTTGATCAGGGTTGACTTTCCTGCACCAGTCGGACCGACCACCGCCACCGTTTTCCCAGGTTCGAAATGCAGGTTGAGACCTTCTGTGACGACCCGGTCCCGTGAACCCGGGTATGCGAAAGAAACTGAATCGAGGGAAATCGGCCCGGATGCGGCTGCTTCGCACCCCTCCCGGCGACCGGTGTCCGGGACATCATTCCGTGTCGAGAGGAAATCGGTGATGCGAGTCAAGCCGACGGATGCCTGCTGGTAACTGTCGAAGATCTGGCTTAACTGCTGAATTGGGCTAAACAACTGTCCGATGTACATGATGAAGGCGACCAGGACGCCTGCGCTGATCATCCCCTCCATCACGAGACCCGCACCGACACCGAGCACCATGGCTTGGGATAGTTCGGAGACCAACGCGATACCAGGGAAATAGAGTGCTACGGCGATCTGGGCGCGGACTCGCGTCCGCCGGTAGGCGTCGGCGCGTGAAATGAAGGTAGCGAGGCGGTGCTCCTCGGTACAGTGCATCTGGACCGTACGTAAACCGGTAACGGACTCCTGGAAGTCGGCGTTGACCGTGCTCACCTGCTCTCGTGCCCGGGTGTAGAGGCGGGCCGAGATAGTCCGGAAGATGATGGTCGCGATGATGATGACGGGCACTGACCAGAATGCCCAGAGGGCGAGAACCGGGTCGGTGGCTACCAGAACAGTGCCGATGCCGACCAGTGTCCCGATCGCCACCACGGATTGGGCCAAGCCGGTCTGAAGGAAGGAACTCAGAGCGTCGATGTCGGTGGTCATCCGGGTCATGATCCTTCCGGACATGGTCGACTCAAAATAGGAGAGTCCCAGTCGCTGCAGGTGTGCGTAGGAGCGGAGTCGCAAGCCGAACAGCAGGCGCTCCCCGGTTCTGGCCGTCAACACCGTACGCCATACGGCGGCGAACCACGCGATGAATACGACACCTCCGCCAGCAGCCGATGCCCACCACAGTGCTGTCGTATCGCCCCCGATGACTCCGTCGTCGACAGCCGTTCTGACCAGGCTTGGGAACGCCAGATCCGTCGCGACAGCGACGAATAGGAGGATGATCACCGCGCAGGTCAGACCACGGGCCTGACGGAGAAGCGTTCGGAGAGAAAACTCCCCGATGTCCGCACGCAGAGGTCGGCAATCGATTCCCGGGTCTTCAGTCGCCGGAGGAAGGTCCTCGACCTCTGCGAGGAGCCGGGCACTGGGTGGTACCGTCCCGATACCGCGCCCCCGCCCTCCGGCGGTTGGAACCGCACGGGCGATCCCGGGGCTGGGATTCCACCGAACCCCGTTATCGGCCCGGACCTTCGGCCAGAGGTCTTCGTCATCCGGTTCATCTGCGCTGCAGAGCTCAGATGCTGGTCCACACCCGGTATGTGGGGGCCTCAGCGCAAGGTCCATGAGCTCCGCGAAACGGGGGGCGGTACTCATCTCCTCCAACGTCCCCGACTCGATCACTCGACCATCGAACATGAGAGCGACCTTATCGGAGAGCTCGAGCGTGGAACTGCGGTGCGCGACCGTCAGTACGGTGACATCAGGGAGATAGTCCTTGAGCGCCCGGTAGATGGCTGCCTCGGTGATTGCATCCACTGCGGAGGTTGCGTCGTCGAGGACCAGCACTCGCGGGTGTGCGAGCAGTGCCCGTGCGAGTGCGATGCGCTGACGCTGACCACCGGACAGCGTGAGTCCCCTCTCCCCTACAGGGGTGTCGTATCCGTGTTCGAGGTCCATGATGAACTCGTGTGCCTGCGCTGCGCGGGCTGCGGCGAGCACCTCGTCATCCCCGACGGAGTGATCCCCAGCACCTACCGCAATGTTCTCTCGAACCGTAGCGGAGTAGAGGAAGGGCTCGTCGAAGACACATACGAGATCTGAACGGAGATCCTGGAGGTCGATCTCCGCGAAACCGGTGTCCGGTTGCCCCGGTGCTGTGAACAGGATACGGCCGGAGTCCGGACGGTAGAAGCCACCCAGCAGATGAACGAGCATCGTTTTACCGGATCCGGGAGGACCGACCACCGCCACCGTCGACCCTCTGGGTACATCGAGGGATAGTCCAGAGAGGATCTGACGTTCGCCGTCGGAAAACGTGACCTCCTCCATCCGTAGTCCGAGTGGACCCGCTGGTACCCGCGATCCGATGTCGGTCACGGCGATAGCATCAGCAGGCCGGAGGTCGATCACCTCGAAGACCCGTTGCACCGAGCTTGCCCCCATCTGCAGGCGGACAACTGTTGCGGTGAGTACCCGTGCAACGGTGGTGAGGGTCGTCAGATAAGTGGAGAAGGCCACGAACGTACCCACCGTGATGCCGCCGTGCAGTGCGAGCCAGCCACCAAAGGCGATGTTCACGACCAGTGCGATCATAGGTAACTGGTCCAGCGCGGGTTGGAACCGCGCGTTGATGCGGGCGGCGCGCATGCGGTGGGCGTAGAGCTCGCGTCCCGCCTTGTCCATCCGGGAGATCTCGTTCTCTTCCTGTCCGAAAGCCTTGACAACCCGAACTCCGGTTACCGTTTCCTCGACACGGGTCGCCAGGTCCGCAGCCTTCTGCTGTGCAGACCAGGTGGAGGCGAAGAGACTCCGTCTGCCTCGTGCACCGAGCAGAACAACGACCGGTAGCGTTGCCAGGGCGACGAGTGCGAGAAGCGGTGACAACCAGAGCATCACGACCATTGTCAGAAGAAGTTTCAGGATGTTGCCGAATGTCAACGGCAGAATCGCCAGAAGTCCCTGCACCGTGTTGATGTCTGAGATCGACCGACTCACCACCTGTCCAGTGTGCAGTGCGTCCTGTCCCGGACCATCCAACTTCAGCAAGGACTCCAGAAGTCGGACCCGGAGTCTCCGCTGGGTCTCCAACGCCACGGCACCGGCGGTGAACCGGCGGGCAAACTGAAAGAGGAAGCGTAGAACAGCCACGGTGCAGAGCATGATGACGACCGTGTTCAACGGAGTTATCCCGGGAAATAGTCCGGGTACTCTTTCCCCCGGGTGAATCCCGAGCGCGATGTCGACGGCATCTCGGGTAAGCAGGGGAGTGGCCGTCTCGAACAGGGTCACCAGGATTGTCGCCACAAGAGCGGTCACCGCCGGGATCCGGCGCTGGGTTGCTGCGCGGAGAAGCCGGAGTAGGGCCGAGCGGATTCCCACACCGGGTGCACCCGTATGGTCGACTGACGTCATGGTGACCGATCCTCCTGCCGTGGTTTCTTCGGACCAATCATCCCAGACCGGCCGACCTCGGGTTGTCTCCGGGGCGGGTGCGGAGAATGACGAAGGCACCGCCCCCCGGTGATGGGGTGCGGTGCCGGTAAAGAGAAGCGGGGTGCGCTATTCTCGCTCATCCGAGTTGTCGGCTTCAGCCAGATCACGGGCGATCTCGGCGGGTACGTCGATGTCCTCGGGGACATCATCAGGGATCGGCGTTGAGAACTCCGCGGGCAGACCACCGAGTGATTCACCGACGTTGGATACGACCTTGTCCGCGAGACGATGGTTTGCGAAAGAACCGACGACCGCACCGATGCCCAACGGCATGATCTTGCCGAACCATGCACGACGGAGTTTCTTGCCCATCGTCTTCACCGCGAGATTGACCATGCGATTGTTCACGTTGGTGAGCTTCGCACCTGAGAAACTCGACAGCGCTGTGGTGAATGAGCGGCTGCCCGCCCCTGCGGACAGATCACCGACTGCAGCGTCGACGAGTGCAGTTCCGGAAGATCCGGTGAGCGCGACGAGAATCAGCGCCCGACGGCGTTCCGGATCGTGGATGTCCACACCGCGGAGTCTCGCGGACGCCATGGTGTAGAACGCGGCGAGGTCGAGGAAGACGAGCGACTCCACCCCGATCGCCGCGGCACCGGTGATCAGCCCGATCCCCGGAACAGCGGCAGCGACTCCCGCTGCACCACCGGAACCGGTGGCCAGGACGGAGAAGTGTTTGTCGATGGCCTTCTGCAGCTCCCGCGGATTGAGGTCAGGATTCTTTGCACGCATCCAGTCCACGTACCTGGCGATCGTGTCTGCCTGGATATGTACGGCCTTGTCCAGTCCTGAGATCAGCATCCGGCCTGTTGCTCCGGTACGGCCTTCCAGTGCCTTCGGGTCGGAACCGACGGCATCGGTTACGGGACGGTTATCCTGTGTGTCGTTCTTGTCTTTTCCGAAGAGTCCAAAGAGACCCATGGGTGTCACTCACTCATTTCTTGTGTTTGTGGGTGGCCCCGGCAGAGGTTGAGCCGGGGTGCGCCAGAATCTCGGCGTCGGTGGTGCGCTACATCGTAGATGCCACCGGAAGTTGGTGCGACACAAGCAGCATATGACCGAATAATTGCTACCATTTCGTGTCCGAACGGTGACAGTTACCGGTGGGCGATTCGCCCCGGTTCCTGCCCGGAGAGCCTGCTGCCTGCGACTTTATATCCGGCGGCCGGGTCGATTCCCCGGTGGCTGTCGGGATTACTACGGTGTAGGGCAATGGACGATATCACAGTCACCACTGCAGGACTCGTACGTGGCACCGTGCTGTCGGGAATACGTACCTGGCGCGGTGTGCCCTATGGATCCGACACCTCCGGAGAATTCCGATGGCGGGCCCCCACGAGCCCAGAACCATGGAGAGGAGTACGGGATTGTGTTGAATTTGGGCCGGTCGCGCCCCAGCCCGAATACTCCTACAAGGACTCGGTCCGAGGAGCCGAGGACTGCCTGAATCTCGACATCGTACGACCGGACACCGAGGAAGACGGGCTTCCCGTCGTCGTCTACTTCCATGGCGGATCCTTCATCGTGGGGTCCTCCCACGAAACGATGTTGCGCGGGTACAATTTCGTCCGAAACCTCGACGTCGTCTACGTCTCCGTCAATTTCCGGCTGGGTGTCTTCGGGTACCTTGACCTCCGCAGCCTCGGAGACGGCGATTGCGTCGCCAATCCCGCTGTGCATGACCAGCTACTCGCCCTAAACTGGGTCAACCGGAACATCGAGGCTTTTGGTGGCGATCCCGGCAATATCACGCTCATGGGGGAATCTGCGGGTGGGGCGGCGGTGACGACGTTGTTGTGTGTGCCTGCAGCGGAAGGTCTCTTCCACAAGGCCATCGTGCAGTCTGCTCCCGCCGCGACGTTGCACGCTCCCGTGCAGTCCGCGTATTGGGCACAGCAACTTGTTACGTCGATGGCCTTTCCCTTGGAAACCACCTGCGGTCAACTTCGTTTCGAAGATGCCGGTGACTTGGTCCGTGCCGGGCAGTCGATGATGTGGCGTTCCCGGGAATTGCTTCAGCTCAATTCCTGTTATGGCCCGACCGTGGACGGGGACCTACTTCCGGAGCATCCGTTTGACACCTTCGCAGCGGGCCGCCAGAACAAGGTTCCTCTGCTCATCGGCACGAACAACGACGAAGCTTCGGTGACGAAGCTCCTCTACATCAGACAGAACGCGCGGAGCAGGGCTGCTGCCCGGATGCTGGATGCCTACGACCACTCGAATTCTGCGGCAGTTCTTCAGGCGTACAACGGGGCCATCGAAAGATCCGACTTCGCCAGGATGGTTACCGACGCTGTGTTTTGGGCACCGTCGCTCCGGATCGCGGAGAATCATTCCCGTTGCGTCGACACTTGGATGTACAGGTTCGACTATGCCCCGGCGGCATTGCGGTGGATCGGCCTCGGTGCGATGCACTCATTTGAACTCACTGCGGTTTTCGCAGCACACAAGGAGTCCCGGACCCGCAGCATCACCCGTTTCGGTGGTGTGGAGGACTTGAGTGGGGTGACCACTGAGATGCAAGCCTATTGGGGAAATTTCATCCATCACTCAGTTCCGGGGTCTGGATGGCCCCGGTACCGGTTGGGAGGAGACAATGGTCCCGGACGTGCGACCCGGATCTTCGATGCTCGATCTCATGTAACCTATGATCCACGTTCCCGCCTCCGGCAGGCATGGAGTGACTACGACATGAGGGAATGGGGGGCAGGGCGCCCGGATATGCTGGACATTCGGGGGGTGTCGCCGGAGGCGACGAAACCTGGGTGATCGGGTCAGAGGGCGCGGGAAGATCAAGTTGTCGCAGGAGGTACCGGATGGATGGCGTGTTCGCCCGGCTGCTCGCGGACCATCCGCGCTTTCGTGCAGCGGTTGAACCCGGTGACGGCAGTCGTCCCCTCACCGTGGGAGAAGCTGCGGAGTCGGATGTCATAGAACGGGCGGTCGCCGCCGCCGGACAGCTTTTCGGAGTTAGCGATCCGAGACATGGGGGCCAATTGTGGTGGTTTTCCGCCGTGAACTCCATCGTCGGTCCATCGGTGACGGTAATGGTCGGGTATGACTGTGTTCCCGACCTCGACCTTGATCGAGGAGAACTGTTTCTCAGTGGCGCCGTTGAACGGTACGGAGACCCCGGGGAAGGATTCTGGATCGGTTTCACGCCAGGTCGTGTCGGTGCGGGGTCGGCGGTTGCGTGGCGAGCGGCGGGGAAGGATCTCGCCCGTTCTGTCAAGCCGGTGGTGTGTGCGATCTCCCGGAGTACGGGAGTCCGGTCGGCCCCGCTCTGGGCCGTGGCCGCCGACGGCCTCGCCCAGGCTGCGGTGGAAGCAGGAAACGAGGTGTTCGATCCGTATCTCGGTGTTCGTGTAGCCGGTGAACTGGTGGCAGGACTGGCCGCCGGTGTTCCGGATGGTGTCGTGGTACCCGAGCCCCGTTTTCTCGACATCATCGGGGGGCGTATTTTCCCGACCGACATGGCGGCGGTGTCTGCTGGAGATGAGCCTGATGATGTCCGCACGGTGGTGAAGAGAGCCTCGTGCTGCATGATCTATCATTCGCCGACGGTGGGGAAGTGTCTGTCTTGCCCTCGGCAGGAGCCAGATGAACGGGAGCGGAAGTTGCTCTCCGCATTCGGCGGTTAGCTGCTGAACGGGGGAGGGGCTCGGTGCGTCCGTCGGTGTGACGCACCGCGTCATGCTTTGCGGCACTAGGCTGTCAGGTGTTCCGGCGATTGAGTCCGGATCCGGGTGTCGAAGGAGCATTGAGGTTCCCGGCGCCCACTACACAAACGCCAGCCACCGGAAGGGTGCATCACCTACATGAGCTTCTATGAGGATCTTGCCGCCGCCCTGGACGCCGAGGGGATTGAATCGCGCGTCAACGATGACACCTTGTTCGTACCGATCTCGTCCGGTGTCGAGATCCAGTTCGATGTGACCAATGAACTGCTTCCTGCAGCGAACATCTACATCGCAGCGGCACCGGATGCCGCTGTCACCGACCCCGCGCTGGCCGGTGACGAGGAGGAGTTTGAGGCGGTCCTCGTATCAGCGGTTTTCTCGGTTGATGCGGCGGTGGACGCGGTGCTTGACCACATGGCGACGGATGCGATCGTTGATCTTGTCGATGAACTCGTCACTGACCCGGACGGCCGTTTTGGGGAACTTCAGTTCACAGCAGTGGAGGGGGAACCGATCACTGTTCGTTCTCCTGCTGCCGAGAACTCCGAGCTCGACATCGTGATCGACATCGTTGACGGTGAACCAGTGGCTACCGTGACTCTCACGACGTTTGATCCGGACTTGGAGGCTCTGCTGGATGATCAGCTCAACGGGGTCGACGGACCTGTCGATGACGCGTTGATTGAGGAACTCATCGGGTACTTCATCGCAGAGGGGCTGATCCTCCCGGAACAGACTATGGGGCTAGGTGCCTATACGGATTTCAAGCGACTGCTCACGGTGATGCCCTTCATAGCCGAGCACGTCGCGGAATGGGAAGAGGAACTCTCCAGCACCGCCGATGACTACGATGACCTCTTTTTCGGGGAGCCCCGCGATGAGGACGGTGATGAGGAGGACGATCTCGAGGATTTCGATCTCGATGGCGTGGATGAGGAAGACCTTGGCAGGGATGTCACGGACGAATAGTGGCAGATAAGGTACGTTCCACGTGCCAACAGAAAGATTGGAGGGGCTTCTCCTGTCGGCTCAATCACACAGCCTCACCCTCCGATCCAGTGACCGCCACCGCTCATATGTGTATGTTTTCGCGGCCAGATCCGGTGGATGGTGATTTGTCGTGGAGGTTGTCTGAGAGTCTCGCATAACCGAACGGATAGTGTCCGCCAATATGTGGAAGGGGCGGGTGAGCTAACGTGGTCGTCGTATCGGGGGGCGTACGGATTCCATTTGTCGTGTGCGGCTTCGTCGGATTCGGTGAAGGCCGTTATGCCCGGCACTGGCGTTCTCTTCCCGGAGGAGAGGGGACGTCGGGTGGTACGGCTGTACAACCTTGATAGAAGTGACCTACAGGGTTGGATCCCCGGTATTTCTTCCGTGTTGAACAGGCTCCGGCCACATGTGACGTGGTGGACATGAACCGCTCCTGAACCAAATATGTATTCGAACTTGGGGTTGGGGGGTGGCGTCTGACACCTGGGGCGTTGACGAGTGTGTGAGTGGGGGCATTCGAGGTTAGCCTGAATGTGTGACGAGAGAGATTGCCGAGGATCGGCCAAGAACCCGTATTCCCGAGGAAATTTGGGTGCTCGTGTCCGCGGCATTCATCATCGCCGTGGGTTTCGGGCTCATAGCTCCGATTCTTCCTCAGTTCGCCCGGAGTTTCGGTGTCTCGATGGCGGCTGCTGGTCTTGTCGTCTCCGTGTTCGCGGCATCCAGACTCGTTTTCGCGCCGGTGTCGGGGCGGCTGGTCGATCGTATCGGCTCGCGGCGTGTCTATCTGACTGGACTCGTTACCGTTGCAGTCGCGACCGGGTTGATCGCCTTCGCCCGGGAGTACTGGCAGCTCGTCGCCCTCCGTGCGGTCGGGGGGATCGGATCCACGATGTTCACGGTGTCTGCGATGGGGTTGATCGTGAGAATATCCCCGCCGGAGATACGGGGGCGCTCGTCGTCGGTCTATGCCACTGCATTTCTCACGGGATCAATCGTCGGACCCGTGATCGGTGCCGCCCTGTCGGTGCTGGGGATGCGTACCCCGTTCCTGATCTACGGGGCGGCTCTGTTTCTTGCAGCCTTCATTGTCTGGTGGAAACTCAGCGCGGTTGCGGTGTATGGCTATGACCACGACAACACGGCTCCGCCGATGCAGTTCGGGGAGGCGATCCGTGACTCAGCTTATCGAAGTGCGTTGATCGGTGGTTTTGCCAACGGATGGGCGAATCTCGGGGTCCGGATCGCGCTCCTGCCCTTGTTCGCGGCCGCAGCATTCCATACCGGGGGTGCAGTAGCGGGAATCGCGCTCGCTGCATTCGCGGTCGGGAATGCCTCTGCACTCCAGATTGCGGGTCGCCTTGCCGATCGGATCGGGAGAAAACCGCTCATCCTTGCAGGACTTGTGGTCAACGGGATTTTTACGGCGGCGATCGGACTGACCTCACAGCCCTGGACGCTTCTGGCGGTGTCGGTCGGGGCGGGTGTGGGAGCTGGGTTGTTCCTGCCCTCACAGCAGGCGACGCTGGCGGACATTATCGGCAACCACCGTTCGGGGGGGAAGGTGCTCGCCAACTTCCAGATGGCGCAGGATTTCGGAGCGATCGCCGGTCCTGTCATTGTGGGTGCCCTCGCGGACGCGCTCGGATACCGTGCCGCCTTTGCCGCGTGTGGTGCGGTGAGTCTGTTGGCTGCGTCCGCATGGTTCTTTGGTCGGGAGACCTTTGACGGAAAGCGGACGGTAGCGCCTGTGTCTACACCCTGATATCTGCCGGGCCCATTGGTTGAAGTGTCCGGTCGGGCAAGTGATGTGGGGTTACAGATAGCTAACTAATGAAATGTGATTGTCTACCCATCTTCCCAATGCCAGCGCGTTTTTTCTACAACCAGGTTAATGAAAAGCGTTTCTCATTGTTGAAACAACTTTGCAAAATTGGCAATTTTTGATCGGACATTTCCGATGTGTTGGCCTGTATTTGGTTGGTATTCATTGAGCTATATATTTATATTTGCCGTGCAAATATCTGATTCCTGATCAAAGATCTGGCCGGGTTTCAAGGTTTGGTTTGTTAGCCCCCGTTGGGGGTTGTAAGCATTGATGGGGCAGTAGTTTCGTTCCATATTCCGGGAAGTTGCAGGTCTGAAGGTTGGCCCTGGGGTTGCGGGTGGGGTGTCTCACGGTTGGTGGCTTTGCGGTCGCGCATCATGGCCGATCTATGGGGTAGCTAAAGTACCCCCGCCTACCCCCGTTTTATCTCATGACCTGGGTCACAATGCACTCCTGACCAATTTATGTGACAGCCCTCACTTTATGCGTAAAACGCTGTTACAGTTTTGGTACCAGTAACACGGACGTTTCTGGAACGCCGCGATCTTCGTTCAAGGTCGCGTGAGGAGGACATATGAAACACCTCATTAACATCGATAACGGTGGAACCCTGACTGATATCTGTGTGTGGGACGGGGGAGAATTTTCCTTCACTAAAACCCTCACCACACCTTTTGATTTGTCGGAGTGTCTCTTTGAGGGAATCGCGAAGGCATCCGCAAACCTCTATGGCGAGCGTGACCTGGTCCGATTGCTCCACGAGGCGGAGCATATCCGCTACTCCACGACTCAGGGGACCAACGCTCTCGTTGAACGCAAGGGGCCGTCCATCGGACTACTCGTCGAAGACCTTGCGGTGGTTGACGCCATGCAGTCCGACGATGACCACTCTGCGCTCTTCACCGACCTGGTCGGCACCCGGGTTGAGACATTCGACATCTCCGATGACACACTTGAGTTCAGTCTCGTACAGACCGTCAACAAGCTCACCACCGATGGTGCTGCACGTCTCGTGGTCGTCGGGCGCGACGCGGAATCCGAGCGGACCGTGCGTAATCTCCTTCTCCGTAACTTTCCCAGGCAGCTACTCGGCTCCGTCCCGGTGCTGTGCAGTTGGGAATTCGTCGAGGACATCGATGACGCCCGCCGTGCCTGGTCATCAGTAGTCAACACGTTCCTGCATCCGGTGATGGAACGCTTCCTCTACCAGGCACAGTCCCGTCTTAGGGACAACAAGGTCACCAACCCACTACTCGTCTACCGCAATGACGGTGCATCGTCGCGGGTGTCCAAGTCAGTTGCTCTGCGCACCTATTCTTCCGGCCCCCGTGGTGGATTGGAGGGCACCGCCGCCCTCGCCCGGAGCTATTCGCTCGACCATGTTCTGATGATGGATGTCGGTGGTACGACGACCGACGTCGGCGTCGTCGACAACTGCACCATCGAGACGAAACGACGCGGACAGGTCGGGGAAGCGACGATCTCTTTCCCGATGTCCAGCGTGCACAGCTCCGGTGTGGGCGGCAGTTCGATCATCGGCGTCCGCGACGGCAAGATCGTCGTCGGTCCCCGTTCCGTCGGTGCAGCCCCCGGCCCGGCATGCTTCGGTCTAGGTGGAAAAGACGCCACGATCACCGATGTCAAGGTACTTCTCGGTGTCCTCGACCCCGACACCTACCTCAACGGCCAGATGCACCTCGATGCTTCCCGGAGTCGTGCGGTCATCACTTCCACCATTGCCGAGCCCCTCGGTATCAGTCTCGAAGAGGCGTTGATCCGGATGGAGGACGCATATCTCGAGACAATGGCGGAAACGTTCCGTGACCTAGTGCGCGACGACACGACGCTCGCTGCGTTCGGCGGGGCAGGTCCAATGAGCGCGTGCGGTGCCGCAGAGAAAGCCGGAGTGAAGCGTGTCCTCATTCCACGCATGGCCGCAGTGTTCTCTGCGTTCGGCATCTCCTTCTCCGACATCGGGAAGACCTACGAGATAAGCATCACCGGTACCGATGCTGAGAGCCTGCAACGTCATCATGATGAATTGCTGCACCGCGCTGAACGGGACATGTTCCAGGAGGGATACAGCCTCGCGGAATGCGAGACCGAATGGGCACTCGAGCAGCACGACGAATCAGGTGAAGTCATCTCGACACGTGGATACCGGCACGGAGAAGATCTCGGTGATCTGGAGGGAAACCTGATGTTGTGCCTGGATGTGAAGAAGGTTCTGCCGCACGCCGATCTCGGGGACGACGACAGTGTCGAAGCATCCGATGCCGTTTCCACCACGATCCGCGCCGTTCGCGTCGGAGCCGATGAGATCCGGGATCTTCCCGTCTACGTACTCGAAGATCAAGCTCCAGGGGCGAGGGCGGCAGGGCCGGCGATCATCGAGGGGCCGTTCTTCACCGCGCGGGTCACCCCAGGTTGGGTGTTCACCGTGACCAGCAACGGTGATCTCATCATCAGCGACGAGCGCTGACCACCATCACGAGACAGTAAGGAAAACACTGTGCGAGTCCCCATGACCGAGTATCTGCTCATCGATCTCGACACCGAACGGTGGCTGTGCCGCAACTGCGGTCACGACATCGGTGACGCAAACCGGAACTACAAACCCGGCTGCCTGGTGTACGACCGGGATCCGACCGAGATCCATCAGCCGATCATCGACCCCGAGCGCTACGAGTACACGTTCTCTCCGGACCCGAGTTACTGCAGGATCCTGGAATTCTACTGCCCCGGCTGTGCCACCCAGCTCGAGACCGAGTACGTCCCGCCGGGACACCCGCCGACCCGTGACATGGTCATCGACGTCGCTGCTCTCCGCAAGCAATGGGAGGAACGGGGTGTTGATCCAGAGGAAGTTTTTAACTACGGCCCCGGCGAGGACGCTCAGAAGTACACCGCCGAACTCAAGAAAAAAGCCGCCGACTCACAGCGTTGAGTTGCGAAACGAAACCAGGAGACATCCATGAAACGCATCTCCGTCGACATTGGCGGCACATTCACCGACTGCTTCTTCGTCTGGGACGACACCTACGTCGAGGCGAAGGCACTGACCACGCACCACAACCTAGCTCTCGGATTCAATGAGGCGCTCGATCTGGCGTGTGAACGCGCCGGACTCGACCGCGAGACCGCCCTGTCCGGGGTGGACTCGGTGCGCTACGCCACGACACTCGGCACCAACGCTCTCATCGAACGCAAGGGACCGAAGGTCGGAGCCATCGTCACACACGGCTTCGAGGACACGATCCCGTTGTCCCGAGGCCGGGGCTACGGTGAAGGTCTCGACTACTCCATGCAACAGAACATGCCGGCTGCGGAACGCCCCGAACCCCTTGTTCCCCGTGCACTGATCCGTTCCGTCAAGGAGCGGGTCAACTCCGCGGGTAAAGTCGTCGCTGCACTGCGGGAGGATGACGTCCGGAACGTCGTCCGGGAGCTGATGGATGCCGGTGCCGAAGCCATCGTCGTATCGCTGACCAACGCCACCGAGAATCCGGTCCACGAACTCCAGATCCAGGAGATCATCCTGGAGGAGTATCCGTCTCACGAGCTGGGTGCCGTCCCGGTCCTGCTCGGGCACCAGGTCTCCGGACGAAAAGGTGAGTACGTCCGGGCCACATCCACGATCGTTGATGCATTCCTGCACGAGATCATGTTCCACGCACTGAGCCAACTCTCGAACAACCTCCGTGAATCCGGGTACACCAAGCCGATGCTGGTCAACCACAATTCCGGCGGTATGGCGCAGATGAACTCGACAGACGCACTGCAGACCATCCACTCCGGTCCCATCGCTGGTGTCGGTGCCGCGGAGCACCTCGCGAAATCCACCGACATCGGAAGCGTCATCAGCACCGACATGGGTGGAACTTCCTTCGATATCGGACTCGTTCCTGAAGGAGGCGTGAAGCACTACGACTTCATGCCGACCATCGACAGATGGCTGGTCAGCGTTCCCATGGTGCACCTCGACACCCTCGGTGCAGGTGGTGGATCCATTGCCAGCTACGACCGCATCCACCAGTCGGTGAAAATCGGACCGGAATCCGCCGGATCCAACCCGGGACCGGCCTGCTATGACCGGGGCGGGCTGCGTCCCACCGTCACTGACGCAGACCTTCTCCTCGGGTACCTCGACCCGGACAATTATGCGAACGGGTACATCAAACTGAATCCGAAGCGTTCGGTGTTCGCCATCGAGGAGACTCTCTGCGACGAGATGGACATGGACGTCCTCGACATCGCGAAGATCATCAAGAACTCCGTCGATGAGCAGATGGCCATCGGCATCGGCAAGGAACTGCGTGTACGCGGCTACCTGCCCGAGGACTTCACGATGCTGGCCTACGGCGGAAACGGTCCCCTCCATGCCTGTGGTATCGCCCGGCACGCCGGTATCACCAAGGTTCTTGTTCCCCCGTTCAGTTCTGTGTTCTCCGCCTGCGGTGCGGGGAACATGCAGCAGCTCCACTTCCATGAGCGGGGCACACACATCACGATGTACAACGCCACCACCCGGGCACTGTACGACAACTACGCCGAGTTCAATGAAATAGTCGAAGAACTCGAGGCCAAGGGACGAGAGGACCTGCGCAGACAAGGCTTCGCGGCCGAGGACGTCAAGTACCGACTGGAACTGGACATGCGTTACGGAAACCAGCTCCTCACCCAGGCTGTGACACTGGACATCAATCGGATGACCGGCGTCGGGGATGTACTGCACATGATCAAGACCTTCGGTGATGTCTACAGCCACCGATTCGGTTCCAACTGTGCCGCTCCCGAGGCTGGAATCCGAGTCAACACGGTTCGAGTCGCCTCCTACGTTGAGGGCGACACCGTCAACTTCGAGTCACTCGCCAACGGCGGAGAACGGACAACCCCGGAGTCGATCGGGGAACGTCGGGTCCACTTCGTCGGAAAAGACAAGGCCATTGACACTCCGCTGTACAACCAGAGCGCCCTGACCGCTGCCGCGATCATTGAGGGACCGGCGATCGTCACCACGGAGAACACCACCTTCCTGGTCGAGCCGGGATGGCGCCTGGAACCCACCGAGCAGGGCGCCGTCTGGCTCCTGCAGGACTGATGACTGACACCACGAGGAGAATGCAATGACCGCTGTCGACAAAGACACAACAACCTCCGTCCAAGGCAAGAACCTTACCCTGCAAGAACAGGAATGGGTTGACGCCTTCATGGACGAGACCACGCTGTTCCTCGGACCTGACCCGGAGATCATGCGGAGCCACAGCATCGCCGAGCGTACCCCCTATGAGGAGGAATGCATCGGAAAAGGGATTGACCGTATCCAGGTTGAACGAATCCGTAAGCGTATCTCGGGTGCCCTCGATGAGGGATATGAGATGTGTGAGGCTCAGGGAGCGGCCCCGGGAGCGAAATGGGGTGACCTCACCACCGCCATATACACCGCAGAAGGTGACGTCTCCTACCTCTCCTGCCACGGGGTCATCGCTTTCTCGGCGATTTTGCACCATCCCATCCGGTACATCATGAAGTATTGGAAGGATGAGCCCACCGTCGGCATCAACGAAGGCGACGGTTTCATCCACAACGATGCCCGCTACGGAAACGTCCACAACACAGACCAGTCCATGATCATGCCGATCATCCGTGATGGTCAGCTCATCGCCTGGGTCGCCGCGACGATTCACGAAGGCGAGAACGGTGCCTGTGAACCCGGCGGTATGCCCTCGGGTTCGGAGACCCCCTTCGATGATGGCCTCCGGATGAGTCCCTTCAAGATCGTCGAGCGCGGCCACCTGCGTCGTGACCTACTGACCTTCCTGCAACACTCCGTCCGTGATCCGAAGCTGCAGTTGGCTGACCTGAAGGTCAAGATCGGGGCCGTTAACCGCATCATGGAACGCATCAACACACTGATCGATGAAGTCGGGGTGGAGACGTTCGTCGCCGCGATCCGCATCACCATCGAGGACGTCGATGCCGAGGTCCGACGTCGCATCGCGGAACTGCCGGACGGTACCTATTCCTTTAATCAGTTCATGGACTCGACCCTGAAGGAGAACATCCTCATCAAGATGGCGTGCAAGATCACCGTCAAGGGGGATCACATGTCCGTCGATCTGCGGGGCTCTGGCCCTGAGATCCTCAACCGTGCGTTCAACTCGCCACTGTGCTCCGTCAAATCGATGATGATGCAGGCGATCCTCGCTTTCTGGTGGCCGGATCTGCCACGCTGCACCTCAGCCATGAGCTGCATCGAGATCATCTCCGACGAGGGAACCTGGTCGGACGCCTCCTACGATGCGCCGATGGGCCAGTCCCTCCAGGCATCCTTCCGCGGTTTCTCCGCGATGCAGGCGCTCTACGGGAAGATGCAGTTCTCCACCCCCCGCAAGTACTCCAATGTGGTGGCCAACTGGTTTAACCAGATCAATACCTTCCTGTGGGGCGGTGAAACACAGCACGGTGACCAGGTGGGCAACCTCTGCGCCGACCTCAACGGAATGCCAGGCGGGGCAAAGCCTTTCCGGGACGGTGAGGATTCTGTCTCCCCACTATTCTGCGCCATGGCGGACACCGCAGAGCAGGAGATCATGGAGGAGGAGGTTCCCTTCATGCAGCTCGTGTCGAAGCGCCTGGTCAAGGACAACATGGGCTTCGGCAAGTTCACCGGCGGCATGGGCTACGAGATGATCGTCGCAGCAGAGGGAACCCCGCACTGGGGATTCATGACGGTGACATCCGGATCGAAGTTCAGCTCGATCTACGGAATGTTCGGGGGCTACGGCTGCGGTGCCTACCCGCTCGCGATGGTGAAGGGCGTCAATACCTACGACAGCTTCCGCAAAGACTCCCGCACCTTTGATCTCTCCATTGAGAAGGTCATGAACGAACGTCCCTTCGAGGGGGCGAAGTATATGACGTCACACATGGGCCTGCAGTTCGACGTCGCCAAGGACGGTGAGCTGTACATGATCAGCCAAGGTGCAGGCGGCGGCTACGGTGACCCGATCGAACGGGACCCCGAGTCCGTCGTCGCGGATGCGGAACTCGGACGCATCTCACCGAAAGTCGCCCGCGATATCTTCTGCGTCGCCTATGACGAAGAGCACTTCCGGTTGGATGCCGAGGAGACACGACGACTCCGTGAGGCGCGCCGCAGGGAACGCCTGTCCAAGGGCAAGCCCTACGCCGAGTTCATCGAGGAGTTCGTCACGGAGGAGCCCCCGGAGGACCTCCTCTACTACGGCAACTGGGGTGATGACACCGAGGAACTCACCGCCACGGTCTTCACAGTCAACGGCCGCAAGCGGGTCACCGGAACAGTCGATGAACTTCCGATCATCATGATCCCGGACCGTCGCGAATTGAAGATCGAGGCTCTCGAAGCGCGGATCGCGGAGCTCGAGGAGAAACACGGCGAGACGGTCTCGAAAAAGAGCTGACCCGTCTCTCCACAACCCTGGGTGCGGTTCCACGCCGCCCCAGGGCAGCCCTATTTTTACTGACAACAACCAGGTACAACAGGCGTTCATCCACCGGAACAAGGAGCATCCCATGACCTCATTCACCGACCTCATCACCACCCCACCCTCGGAACGCGGAACCGCACTATTTCTCGACCATGTTCCCTTCGGCGAACGGGTCATCCTCCACGGTGAACTTCCCTATCTCGATGCTCCGGCGACCGCAAGCTACTACGGTCAGGCTCAGGGAATGCTGAACTCCGACGCCACCATCGTCGACCTCGGAGCACTTTATAGCGCGGTTCTCTCCGCGACCCCCGAGCTGGGGGAGTCCATGGGAGCCCGCTCCCGGACCGGATACACATTGCGCACCATGCTCGCTGATGACTCCGCAGCGACCGTAGCGAACCGTATTCTCACCGCGACCAGCCATACCAGTCGAGTACCGTTCCTCCTCCGGATACCGTCGCCGCTACGCTGGCTCGCACAAGCGGCGGCAGCGGCCGGAAACACCGACGTCAGTTCGATCACCGAGGATCATGCGGAATCCGCAGCCATGTACGTCGCCGACTGGCTCCGCAGGTTCGTAGACGCCCCCGTCGCCGGTCTACTTCTCGATGGCCGACGATCCGGTGACGACACGACACTTCCGGCAGAGGACATCGCCGCTTACCAACCGGTGATCAACGCCGCAGAACATGTCGGTTGGTCCGTACTGATGCAGACCGATGAAACTATCGCCGTCGCAGGTAAGGACCTGTGTGGTGCAACTGTTGACCCGGGCTACTGGCTAGGGGAGGGTGAGGTACCGCAGGCTGATTTTCTCGTCGCCCAAATTCCCGTAGAGGCCGAACCAGACACTGTTCTGGAACGCCTTGAGGCCCTCTGACCACCTTCCGCCAACTGTGATCCGAGGCGGAGCCCATGTTTCCCCGGATCGTCTGTCAACCTTTCTGAGGAGCATTACGTGAGCAAATTACACACAGGTGACATCACCGATCTGGTGTCGGGACTCATCAGGGACGGCATGTCCATCGCAGTCGGCGGATTCGGACTGTCAGGCAGCCCCTTCGACCTCATCGAGGCAGTCAATGCCTCGGGAGCGAAGGATCTCACGATCGTGTCCAACAACATGAGCATTGACGGAATAGGGCTCGGACTCCTTCTCGAATCCCAGCAGGTGAAAAAGGTCATGGCGTCCTACGTCGGAGAAAACAAGGCGTTTGCAGAGCAATACCTCGCCGGACAACTCGAGCTCGAATTCGTTCCACAGGGATCCCTCGCGGAACGGCTTCGTGCAGCGGGCGCTGGTATCCCAGCCTTCTTCACCCCCACCGGTTACGGGACGATCATCGCGGAAGGTAAGGAAGTCCGCGAGATTAATGGACGGCACTACATCCTCGAAGAAGCCATCAGAACCGATCTGGCCCTCGTCCATGCCGCGACAGCGGACCCGAACGGGAACCTCGTCTACAACCGCACCGCCCGAAATTTCAACCCGGTGTGCGCGATGGCCGGTCGAATCACCATCGCCCAGGCTGAACAGGTAGTTGAACTCGGCGATCTGGACCCCGACTTCATTCACACACCAGGCGTCTACGTTCAGCATCTCGTGCAGGCTGTACCCCGGATCAAACCGATTGAACGGGTGACTACCCGACCACGCCCCGAAGGTAACTCCGCCGAGAAAGGAAACTGAAACGACATGGCCTGGACACGCGAAGAAATGGCGGCCATCGCCGCAGCCGAACTCAGCGACGGTGATTACGTTAACTTGGGGATCGGTATCCCCACCATGATCGCTAATCAACTACCCGAGGGCGTGAACATCATCCTGCAATCGGAGAACGGAATCCTTGGAATGGGCCCGTTCCCTTTTGAGGGGGAAGAAGACCCCGATCTCATCAATGCCGGGAAACAGACCGTCACACTCAGCAAGGGGGCGGTAGTGTTCGACTCGGCAGAGAGTTTCGCGATGATCCGGGGCGGAAACCTCAAGCTCGCGGTACTCGGTGCGATGGAGGTTTCCGAGAAAGGGGATCTCGCTAATTGGATCATTCCCGGAGTCATGGTCAAGGGAATGGGGGGAGCGATGGACCTGGTCGCGGGAGCCCCCCGGGTCATCGTCCTCACCGACCACGTGGACAAAAAGGGACGTCCGAAACTCAAGAAGAACTGCACCCTGCCACTCACCGGAACGCAGGTCGTCGACCGCGTCATCACCAACCTTGCAGTTTTCGACATCACCGAGCGCGAAGGAATGGTGCTCCGGGAACTCGCGCCGGGTGTGAGCCTGGCAGAGGTCGAGGAAAACACCGAAGCGACATTTACCGTCATCACCGATGACGGAGCAACCCGGATCGAAGGAGAACAATCATGAAACGCGAAGCTGTTATCGTGGGAGCTGCCCGCACACCACAGGGAAAACTCCTCGGCGTATTCAAGGACGTCTCCGCAGTTGATTTGGGTGGCGTGGCAATCAAAGCCGCCGTGGAACGCTCCGGAATCAATCCGCAGCACATTGATCAGGTCATCATGGGACAGGCCATCCAGGCAGGATCCGGGCAAGTGCCGGCCCGCCAGGCGGCGATCAACGCCGGGATTCCCCTCAGTGCGTTCGCGGACACACTGAACAAGGCCTGCCTCTCCGGCATCGAGGCGGTCACCCAAGCCGCCCGACTCATCCGATGTGGTGACGCAAACGTGGTGGTAGCTGGTGGTCAGGAATCCATGACCTGTGCCCCGCACCTGCTCACTGCGGCACGCTCAGGAACTGTTCTGGGGCCGACCACAGCGGAAGATGCCATGCTGTATGACGGACTCCAGGACCCGTATACCGGAGAGACCATGGGGGCGCTCACGGAGAAAGGCAACGGAGAACGTGGCATCACCCGGCAACAGCAGGACACTATCGCGGAACTCAGCAACCGGCGTGCCCATGAAGCGCAGGAGGAAGGCCGATTCCGCGACGAGATCGCCCCGGTAACGGTCCCACAACGGAAGGGCGACCCCCTGGTGGTGGAGAGCGACGAGGGGATACGTGCGGACACCACCATGGAGAGCCTCGGGAAACTCCGCCCGGCATTTAACCGGGAGGGGACGATCACAGCGGGTAACTCATCCCAGATCTCAGACGGCGCAGCGGCACTGGTCGTGGTCAGCCGCGAGTACGCGCAGCGGAACGGGCTTGAGATCCTCGCCACCATCGAAGGGCAGGGGAGTACCGGGGGACCGGACCACTACCTGCATTCCAAACCCGCCGACGCCCTGAAAAAAGCACTCTCGGACAGTCGGATACAACTCGATGACGTCGATTTTGTGGAAATCAACGAGGCCTTCGCATCGGTGGTCATCCAATCCCTGCGCGACCTGGACCTGGACATGGGGAAGTGCAATCCCAATGGAGGCGCGATCGCCCTGGGGCACCCGCTGGGGGCCTCCGGTGCCCGGGTTCTGGTGACCGCCGTTTATGAACTTCTCCGTCGTGGAAGTGGGACCGCCGCCGTCTCACTCTGTGGAGCTGGAGGGCAGGGACAAGCGATGGTGATCAGTAGGTACTGATTCACCCGCATTCATGAGCTAAGGCATCCGTGATGTTTCTCTCGATCGTTTCACGTGCATCCAGGTTTGGTTATCGTAAATGGTTGGTTGTGTTCCGGATTTATAGGGAGGTGGGGATATCCTGAAAGGGGCAATCTTTCACCTAACTGGAGTGACTATTGTGGCTGCTCTTTTGTATGGGTCACATTGGAAGTATCTTGACCCGACTGTGGGAAAGTTTGTCGCCTATCTGAGGTGTTGAATAATGCCAATATTCATCACCTGGGGGGCGGGGAGAGAAGTTTCGAAACCCTAGTGGAATTTATGGGAAGATGGTGAATCTTTACGCTTGTCACCCTGACTGTATTTGGGCCCCAAGTCATGGCGGAAAGATTGATCGTATTGTCATTAGAGGGCTTCTTGAAGATCTGGGGTCTTTTCTAAAAAGGCGGATGAAATATTGATATCCTTATAAAATTAAAATATTGCCCGAATATCCCATGGTCGAAATTTGTCATTAGTTAGATTGTGGGTTTCCGCCCCTTTGCAGAGGTTAATATTTTCTAATATAATTTATAGTGCATTAATTATTGGATAATGGATTAGGTGTCGATAAATTTTAGTGACTGTCTTATGTGTTGCCAGAAAATTATTGAATATATTTAGGTTTCGACCTGACGGTTCACCTTAAATTTTCTGCTCACCGCGGTGTTTGTGCTGGCTCTGGATTAGCCAAACGGCGGTTTTGCGCGTACTGTGGAGAAGTACTGCTTTTCACTAGCCTACATCCCCGGTGGTTGTACGCCCGATCTTGTTGAGCGCCGACATGGCCTCACTGGATCATTGGGATGCTGGTTTGTGTCGTGTCCGCGAGGTCGTCGTCAGTCACTTGAAGCTGGCTGTGACGAGCCTTTTGCGTAGACACCATCTTCCATCGACGAGTCAGACACCCTCATGGGATTAGTCTGTTAGATGTGGACCGGCAAGGCCCAGGTGTGGCGAGCAGGACACAGTGCCCCGTAGTGCAAGCGTCGGGTAGCGCTGGTCGGTGCGGTCTTCATAACGCCAGGCACCGATACAACATCAAGAAAAATAATGTGTGAGCCGCGCGAACAGCGTGCGGAATGACATGAGCAGCGCGAAATATGAAGTCGCGCAGAAGAATGAGGATGGCGCAGTGAACGCCCAGAACGAAAACAACTTGAACACCAACGGTGATGCGAATGAGATCATCACCCTGGATGACGTGGTCAATGCAGGTGCAGAGAACACCGCGGCTGAAATCAGTGCGGATACCGCTGATGCAGAAAACCCCGAGACTGTCGTTGTGACCGTCGCGAGTGATGATGACGTTTCCGACGTTGAGGCATCCGGCGAGGTTAGCGACGAAGCGGAAGAAGCTCCGGTCGTCGTGGAAGATGATGCAAAGCACGACGTCGACACACAGGAGAGCGCTCCGGAAAAAACCCCGGAGGTCAAGGCCGAAGAACCGGAAGAGAACGGTTTCGCTGGACTCGGACTGCCGGAACGCACTCTGGCGGCCGTCCGCAAGATTGGTTACGAGTCCCCCTCACCGATCCAGACCCAGACGATCCCGCTTCTCATGGAGGGCCGGGACGTTGTCGGGCTCGCCCAGACCGGCACCGGTAAAACCGCTGCGTTCGCACTGCCCATCCTCTCCCGAATCGATCCGTCGGTGAAGGCGCCCCAGGCACTCGTGCTTGCGCCAACCCGTGAGCTCGCACTCCAGGTCGCCGATGCGTTCCAGGGATTCGCCGATCACATCGGCAACCGGATCAGTATCCTACCGATTTACGGTGGCCAGGCCTACGGCGTGCAGCTCGGTGGTCTCCGTCGTGGTGCGCAGATCGTGGTCGGTACCCCCGGTCGCGTCATCGACCACCTGCAGAAGGGGTCACTGGACATCTCCGGCTTGCGCTACCTCGTTCTCGATGAGGCCGACGAGATGCTGAACATGGGCTTCCAGGAGGACGTCGAGCGGATCCTCGCCGACACACCCGCCGAGAAGCAGGTCGCCCTGTTCTCCGCGACGATGCCCAACGGTATCCGTCGCATCTCTAAGCAGTACCTCAATGACCCGGCGGAGATCACCGTCAAGTCAAAGACCCGTACCAACACCAACATCACGCAGCGCTACCTTTCTGTCGCGCACCGGAACAAGATCGACGCGCTGACCCGTATCCTCGAGGTCACAGAGATCGAGGCCATGATCGTGTTCGTACGCACCAAGCACGAGACGGAGGAAGTCGCTGAGAAGCTGCGCGCCCGGGGATTCTCCGCGGCCGCCATCAACGGTGACATCGCCCAGGCTCAGCGTGAGCGCACCGTCGACCAACTCAAGGATGGTCGCCTTGACATCCTCGTCGCGACTGATGTCGCCGCCCGTGGACTCGACGTCGACCGCATCAGCCACGTGCTCAACTTCGACATCCCCCATGACACCGAGAGCTACGTCCACCGTATCGGCCGTACCGGCCGTGCGGGCCGCTCCGGTGAGGCGATCCTGTTTGTCACTCCGCGTGAGCGTCGCATGCTGAAGTCCATCGAGCGGGCGACCAACGCCCCGCTCAACGAGATGGAACTCCCGAGTGTTGAGGAAGTCAACGATTCGCGTAAAGCGAAGTTCGCCGACTCCATTACTGCCGCGCTGGAGGACAAACAGGTCAATCTCTTCCGTCACTTGGTCAAGGAGTATGCGGAAGAGCACGATGTGCCACTCGAAGACGTTGCTGCCGCACTCGCTACCCAGGCCCAGGCTGGCAATGATTTCCTTCTCAAGGAACAGCCGAAGCGGGATCGTGAGCGTTTTGACCGTGATCGGGACCGTGGCAATGATCGCGGTGGACGTTTCGACCGGGGCGATAGACCGGACCGAGGCGACCGTGGCGACCGAGGCGGAAATGCCCGCTTCGACCGTGGCGACAAGAACCTCTCCGTGTATCGCGTCGCGGTCGGCAAACGCCAGCATGTTCGCCCGGGTGCCATCGTCGGTGCGTTGGCTAACGAGGGTGGACTGACTTCTCAGGATGTCGGGCGTATCACCATCAATGTCGACCACACTCTGGTTGAACTACCCAAGGATCTGCCCCGCGAAGTGTGGGAAAACCTGTCTGACACCCGCATCTCGGGCCAGCTCATTCAACTGGAGCACACTCCGGATGCACCCATCGGACGCCAGTCTTCCGGTGGTGGTGGTTTCCGCGGTGGCGACCGTGGTGGTCGTGGTGGTTTCCGCGGTGGTGACCGTGAAGATCGTGGTGGTCGTGGTGGTTTCCGCGGTGGTGACCGTGAAGATCGCGGTGGTCGTGGTGGTTTCCGCGGTGGTGACCGTGAAGATCGCGGTGGTCGTGGTGGTTTCCGCGGTGGTGACCGCAACACTGACCGTGGCGGCTGGCGCAGCTAACCTCCACAGCGATCAACGCTTTTCGGCCGTACACGGCTGAGGCAAGCAAAGAGCGACCCCCGATCACACTTCCGGCATTTACCGGAGTGTGATCGGGGGTCGGCCTATGTCATTGAAAGGTCGCCGAGAGTAGCTGTAGTTGTCGTCGTAGTATCCACGACCGTCTACTCACTGACCAGCACGGTTGTCTCGCAGGGGGGGCGGATGTGAACTCAACGGTCGGTCTGGCTCCCACTTCCGGGAAGGTTCAGTGCAGTGGATATATGTTCGGGGGCAGTGCGACCTGGACCTGACTTTCGCTGACCCGCGTATCGTGTTCGATCCTCTTTCCGGGGATGGAGAACTGTTCATCCGGTTTAGCAAGCAACATCAGGGAGACTGACACGGGCCGGAGGAAGCTCAACTTGGTTCACTCGACACACCGGTGCCGGGAGGTTTAACGGTGCAGGTCTGGTGGTTAGCTGGGATCGCAGCACCGTGACGTGGGCGGAAGAGAAGAACAGTGTGTCCTCGAAATTTTTACACAGCGCGAGGGAATCTGACTGTCCTGAGCTTCGGCTATCCGGGGGAAGTCTTACCGGGTGTCGATAGCCCCGCGTACTGGGCCATCAGTGGCGTCAGCGTTGATGTGGCGTGGGGGCGGCCAATGCGTTGGACATACTAAAGATGATGGAATCGCTGTTGTCAGCAAATGTGAAACCGGGTTCATTGAGAGGTATTTCGCTGACCTGGGAACAAAGCTAATCAGCGAGAGGGTTGACAGGCGCATCAGATTTGATTCAGGTTGGGGTGGACAAACGGGCACTCTCTTCTATGTTGATTTCGACGATCGATTGGTCCACAAGGTTTCTGTCACAGCGGAATGCCTCGCCGGTGATGCCATCATCGCCGCGGTGCCGGTCACGTCGCCGGCGGTGTGGGTGGCAGTACCTAGGACGCACGAAAAAAATCACGGGTGTCGCATTCGCTGAAGAATCGGGAAACCTCGGAGCTCTGTACGAGACGGGGCCGAATGGCGGATTCATTGCTGTGGACGTGACGGAGAGGTTCGCGAAAGGCACTCCCGCGTGTTTCGGATGTCCTGGGTAAAGAACTGAATGAGAGGAGTGCACCAGTCACCTGTGTGGCGACCAGCGCAACTCTTTGTTATTACACGGGCTTAGGTCTGATTCCGGATAACACCTTCCTGCATATCAAGGAAGGAAACTACTTTTGCTGCTGGTACCCGTACCGGAGGTGTACCTGTGATCTGACCCCGTGGCGAAGACTGTGACACCACTGAACATGGTTAATCCCCAGAAAGAGATTCATGGAATCAAGGCTGGTGCCAATATCATCAGGGGCACCTCGGTGCCGTTTTCGTCGCCGACGATAACGCCGTGGTGGCCTCCTGGTGTTCGGGGGAAACGGCGGTCATCGACCCGGTATCCGGTGGACTCGACGGGATGACGGACACCAGCGGCTACGGCTAGCACGTGAAGGACACCCGTTTCCCTTCACTGACTGACGGTGCCAGAGTTTTCCGATGGTTCGATCTATGTCTTTGATCACCCCCAAGGATTTTTCCGGAGGGAACTTTTCGTGGGTCGGCTCCGGTTGTCCGCGATCGCAGGTATCAGTCAGAAGGATCCTGCTATCGAACCGATTCAGATGACCATGATATAACAATCCAGAGTGAGACCCCGGAAACGCATGAAGTGGAGCCGATGGCCTCCGGGGAGCTCTGCCCGTGTTCAGTGGGGTTATCTTCCACTTTCTTACTCACCCGGTGCAGTTACCCGTGTTGTTGGACCAGCCGAGGTGCTCAGTATTCAGATTCAGCCTGGGACAACGGGCTGGAAGGATTCGTTCCGGGTTCTGCACATGTGTCGGGAAAGCTAACGAAATCGTGGTCGGGCCGGATAGGATCGTCAGGAGTCGACCGTATCCGATGTAAAGTCACTCTCGGAATCTTCTGTGGCAGTCCGAGAGGGGCGGTCGCAGAAGATACTCTGATTTCACCTCCTGCATGGCCTACTCCGGCTCATGCGGCCCGACAATTTCCGGAAAGAACATCTCATGCCTACCTCGTTCCGCCTCTCCATCATCCGTTCGGGCGTCGCGGTTGCCAGCAGTCTTGCGCTGGCCACCACGATTCTCGTTCCCGTTTCCGTAGCCGAAGAGGCCGCACCGGATACCGACCGCACCGTGGTCACCGGGCCAGAAACGTCGGGGGATACCCTGGCGGTCGATAGGGCGGGTGATGAGACGTTCACTCCGCATCTTCGGGGTAAGGTGACGCCTCCGGATGATTACACTCCTCCGCAGCCCAGTGGTTCTGCTGCGCAACTGTCCTCGGGATTCAATATCCTGAACAGTACTGAAACGTTATCGGGGAAGAGCGTCGGGTTGAGTACGGGTATGGGAGTGAGCGGTGTCCTGAGTCTCGGAGCGTTCGTCATGCTGGCTATCGTTATCGCTCGACAGTCAAACATCCTGCCCAGAATTCCCGTCGATTTCTCGGCGTCAGCGGAAGTTCTCGGTGGGCTCTCGTCCCGGATTCTCCCGCAACCGGCTCCCTGATCGGAAGCATGACAGTGGGCGCTGATTCCGGGCCAGAAACTCTGGTGGGAACGATAAACCCGCCCAGGGGCGGGATTCACACCGAACTGTACTCCCGGTCCGTGTTCTGATCTCTCAGTTCGACCTTTGTGGAGCAGCACACACCGTTGGGCGGGTCTTTTCGCGTAGTTGAGCCGCTGTATCTCAGATCATCATCAGAATCGCGACGATGAACCACAGCAACGAGAAGATGCCGCCGAACATGGACAATTTCTTCGTCGTTGCGGTCCAGTTAACTCCTGCGGTTCCATCGATGGAACCATCGTCGACGTTGAGAGCTGACGCGGGATCATCATCATCAGTTACTACCCCGAGGTTGGCCATCAGCTTCTTCTGTTGCGGAACGATGAGGAAGAACAGGATTCCCCAGGCGACCACGGACAACAGTATGGAGACGTGGAAACGTCCATCCTTCAGGAATACCGTGTCGGTGAGGAACAGACCCAGTCCCAACAGAGGAACGAGGAGGGAAAGAAAACCGTAGGTCTTGGTGATGCGGTGAAGCATGGCGGCAGAACCGAGTGCCGCGCTGTCACCCTCATGGGCTGCGCGTGCGCGGCCCTGAAACATGGAGACGGCGATGGTCACCGGTCCAAGGAAAACGATTGCTGCCAGCACATGCAGAATGCTGATGAGATTATCCACGTCGGGGATCGGCCTCTCGAAGGTCGGGGATGGAAGGACCTGACTACCATAACCTGGTGACCGGTTTGCGGGATAAAGAGCGGGGCTGCTTCAACGGAGAATGCCGTTCAATCGCTCGAGCAGACATTGCCTGCGCATTTTCACTGCGTCATCCACGGTCAGCGGGAGGGCGTAAGCCTGAGCGACAGCAGCTATCCGGCGCACATACCAGCATCGTGCCCATCGATCTGTCGGAAGCCATGTGGCAGGAAGTGCATCGGACTTCGCTCTGTTCTCCACAGCCGTGACGACAACCAGATTCAGTGGATCGTTGGCGAATCGTACTCGCACAGAAGGATCCCATTCCGATGCGCCCATATCCCAGGCCGCAGCTAGCGGGTAGATGTGGTCGACCTCGATGCGTTGTTTCCGTTCCGGGCTCCGCGTCGCCATGATTCCACCGGAATACGGATCGAGACCCTTCGTGGCCTTGATTGTGCAGTCACGGAGGACGAGCGCACCGGGGAGGGCTTTCGAGACCATCATCTCCCGGGTCGTGCAGGTTGAGTTGCCCGCACGCGCGGGGCCCCAACCGGCACCGAACTGGTCACGACGATATCCGGGAACATCGGGTCGATCGGTGACGATTCTGATATTCGGTAACGTCTCGGACAATCGTGGTGGTTCCGATTGCCCGTTTGGTATCCGACCCGTTGTCGGCGCGAGCGTATAGAGCAGCAGGCTGGCGGTCATGAGAATGAGTGAAACGGTGATCCATGCTGGAGGGCGGGTACCGGGGGTGGTTGTCGACATGAATCATTGGACCCGGGGTTGCGGAATCCGGTTCCTTGAATACGACTGGCCCGGCTCTACCCGTTCGGGGCGGTGCCGGGCCAGTCGTCGATCATCGGTCACGACCGTCGAGAGCGGGGTATCTAGATTTCGCCCTTCGCGGCTTTGGCCTGTACCTCATCGACCGCGAGGTCGGGATTTCGGTCGGAGAGCTTCGCCAATTCAGCGGCTTCATCGAACTCTCGGGTGACGGCACGGGACGGGGGTGCGGTCAGCAGAGAGACGACGACCATGACAATGGTTGCGAGGATGAAGCCGGGAACCATCTCATAAAGGAAACCACCGAGTGCAGACCTGCCCCAGAAGAATGCGACCAGGGCACCGGTGGCCATACCTGCGATGGAGCCTGCGGTGTTGAGGCGACGCCAGTAGAGCGACGCGATCACGACCGGGCCGAAAGCTGAGCCGAAGCCTGCCCAGGCGAAGCCGACGAGTCCGAGAATCGAGGCGTCGGGATTCCACGCGAGGATAGCGGCGATGATGGCGACGCCGACCACAGCGGTACGGGAGTAGTAGACCAACTTCTGATTGGACATGGCGCTCTTGTGGAACAGTCGCAGCAAATCCTCGATGAGCGCGGAGGACGTGACCAGGAGCTGAGATGAGATCGTCGACATAATCGCCGCAAGAACCGCCGTGAGCACCAGACCTGCGATCAACGGGTGGAAGAGGATGCGGGCCATGTCGAGGAAGATCGTCTCGTAGGAGTCGCGGTCGGTGATCGCGATGTTCGGGTCCTGTCCGAAGAAGGATGTTCCGATCAGTGCAACGGCGGCGGCACCGATGACACAGAGCAGCATCCAGCCGATGCCGATGCGGCGCCCGGCTTTCGCCTCTTTGGGGGAACTGAGCGCCATGAACCGGACGATGATGTGTGGCTGGCCGAAGTATCCGAGCCCCCATGCCAGGTTACCGATGATGGCGGCGAAGGAGACTCCGGAGATCATCGAGAAGTAGGACGGATTACCTGTTCCCTCGGTGTAGGGGCCGTAGTCGTTGGAGGTAGCCCAGGTGAAGATGGAGGCGGGATCGTTCATCACGAACAGTGCCATCACCGGGACGATGAGCAGTGCCGCGAACATGATCATGCCCTGGACGGCGTCTGTGTAGCAGACCGCGAGGAATCCACCGATGACCGTGTAGATGACGGTTACGACAGCGACGACGAGAAGGCCCGTGTGATAGTCACCGTCGAAGGTGGCCTGGAAGTACTTTCCGCCGGCAACCATGCCCGCGGAGACATAGAAAGTGAAGAACACCAGGATGATCAGTGAACTGATGATACGGAGGGTGTGTGACTTGTCGCGCAGCCGATTCTCGACGAAGGACGGGATGGTGATGGAGTTGTTCGCCACCTCCGTGTAACTGCGTAGGCGTGGAGCGACCCAGAACCAGTTTGCCCAACAACCGATCAGCAGTCCGATCGCGATCCAGAGTTCCGAGAAGCCGGTCACGAACAGAGCACCCGGAAGCCCCATCAGGAGCCAGCCTGACATATCTGATGCACCGGCAGAGAGTGCGGCGACAAATGGGTTGAGGCCGCGACCGGCCAGAACGTAATCATCGTATTCGTCGGTCTTGCCGAACCCCCAGAATCCGATGGCGAGCATGACGAGCATGTATATGACAATGGCAATGACGAACCAGGTTTGTTCGGCCATGTGTCCTCCTAGGTGTACTGGATGGCGGTGTATGGTGACTGTCTCGTGAGGGGCTTCTCCGGGGAATCGTCGAAAGTCATCGTTGGATCGGGCCGCCATCTGGTGAGATCAGCCTTAAAGACGGTTTCACACCAGCTTAGAGTCAGCAACCCTGAGACGTGTGATCCATGGAGTTATTTCCGGCGGAAGGCGGGGTAACCGTCGACATGGTTCCTTAAAACAGGTGGTGAGAGCCCTGATTTCGGGGGAGTGTGCGGGGGCACCTGGGAGTTCGTTGGCCGGATGGGAGAAGATGCCCGTTCTGGGGGGGTGAGAGCAGGATGTGTAGTGGGTGTTTACCTCCGGGGTGCTGAGTATCGAAAAAATGTTCGCCTCAGATGGTTGGGGGAGTCAGGTGTCGGTGGTAGAAAAGACAGCATGACTCCGGAGCCCACGCATCTCGCACATGGGTTGTGGTGCCGTGACACGGGCCTGCACGTATGGATCGAGCAAATTGACGGACATCGTGTGGTCGGTCCCGACTCAGTTCCGGACGGTACATTTCCCATGGCTTTGGAGACCACGTTGTCGGGGAGATCCTTCCGACACAGGATTCCCGTCATTCTTCAGACTCCGAAACAACGTAGAGTCAGCCTCACTGTTCCGACTACGGCTTTTACCCCCGAACAAGCGGTTGAACTGCTGGCACAGCTCGCTCCGCTGGATCAGCCGGGTCCTGCAGTGGGACCGATGCAACGAGCAGCGGTCGCCCCCGACTTGTTGTGGCTGGTCCGGTTGTATCTGGGGCTCGAACGGTTCGTCCGAGCCGGAAGAGTTTCCCTGCGGTGTCGATGGGCTGACGGGCAGTGGTGGCCCGAATGGCAGTTGGTGATGGGGGCGGATGAAGCCATGTGGTTGACAGCCATGGCCGCCGCCGCTCCCCGGATTCTCACCGTCAATGCCTCGGCGGCAGTTGCCGAGGAAATAGCAGGAATTCTTCCGCACTGGATCGCACTCGCCTATTTGGCTGACTGTCGGCTTGCCGACGTGGATCGTGAACCGCATCCCTTCGTTGCTGCATTGCTCGCTGGTGAAGCCCTCAACAGGGGCAATGCGCGACTCGTCGCCGGTTTGACGGAGTGGCGGGACTCATTGGACAGTGAACGGCTTGAGCTGGTTTTCGTCGTCGAGGAACCAGGACCCGGCCCCTCCGTCTCCGCGTCACCCAAACCCGCACCGGGCAAGGATCGGGTGATTGATCTGACCCGTGCCCGTGGTGCCCGGTACACGGTGTCTGCGCTTCGTGGGCTCGCTGAGACGGTGGTTCACGAACCCGGAGATGAGGAGCAGGTTGAAGATCTCTGGCGGGTACGGGTCGCGGTCAGGAAAGACGGTGGTACCCCGGAGCCTTTCCGACGTGGGATTTGGCCAGTTGAGATCTGGCAAAAATTGAATGAGCAGCATCTCAGGGCCGTCCGCGTCAGTGCTCTCTTGGATGACACCCGCCACGGGCTCGGGCTCCGTGATTCTGCTACCGGGAGCGATGATGGTGACTGGGATGTGGCCCTGAGCGGAAGCCAGATCCTCGCCTTCGTTGAGAAGGATGCCGTCGCACTACGGAACGCGGGTTTTCTGGTGCTGTTGCCCGCGTCATGGTCGCACCAGGAAATGGGCTTGAAGGTGACCACCTCTTCGCCCCAGGATCCGGGTGTCGCTGGTGGCACACATCGCCGGTTCGGTCTGGACCAGATAGTCGACTACAACTGGCGTATCAGTCTCGGAGACACAGTTCTGGACGATAGTGAGATGGCTGAACTGGTCAATTCCCGGGATGGCTTGGTTAAGCTCCGTGGCAACTGGGTCGTCGCGGATAAGGCGAGCGTCGCCCGTGTGGCAAAGTACGTGGAGGAGCTGGTGAGAGCGGGGGAAGGACATCTCCGTGAAGAGGTTGAACGGTGCCGTGAGGCACTGGCAACTGCCCGGATGTCGGGAGACAGCGATGTCCGGGATCTGGAGGAGAAACTCGAAGCGGCGAGCCGGGAATACCTGGAAGGCACAGGTACATCAGGGGCGTTGACCGCAGCCGAACTCCGAAAGATCGCGATGGAGAGTTTCGCCGTTGAGGATGCTCCTGTCGAATTCACTGCCATCGGTTGGCATGCACGGATCATGGGGGAGAGCATCGCCACCGATGCAGATGGTCTCCCAACCGGTGCAGTCCCGGAGCAGCCGGCCCCGTGTCGGGTCGAGATTCCCGCGACCGTCCATGCGGAGCTTCGTCCCTACCAGAGGCGGGGAGTTGACTGGCTCCACTGGATGTCACGATCTGGTCTGGGAGCGGTTCTCGCGGATGACATGGGATTGGGTAAAACCCTTCAGATCCTTGCGCTGACCGCCGCTGAAAAGCAGGAATACGACTCTGACGGAAATTTCGGTCCGACCCTGGTGATCGCTCCGAATGCGGTTCTCGCGAACTGGGCGGCGGAAGCCGCGCGCTTCGTTCCCTCCTTCAGCGTCATCGTGCACCACGGTGCAACGCGTCTTCGTGGTGCTTCTTTCACCGGTACTGTCGTCGATACCGATGTCGTGATCACCAGTTACGGAACAGTGACCCGTGACCTGGAGGCGCTTTGCGAAGTCGGCTGGTGGCGCGTAGTTCTCGACGAAGCTCAGCACATCAAGAACTCCGCGACCGCCGTTTCGCGGGCTGTCCGGAGCATTCCCTCCCGGCACCGTGTCGCATTGACAGGAACCCCGGTGGAGAACCGGTTATCAGAACTGCGTTCGATTATGGACTACTGCAACCCCGGTGTCCTCGGTAGCGCAAATTTCTTCCGGAACCATTATGCGAATGCCATCGAGAAATATGGTGACGAGGAGATGACTGAGCGGCTCCGTACATTCACTGCTCCGTTCATCCTGCGTCGGGTGAAGACAGATCCCACTGTTATCGACGACCTCCCGGAGAAGAACGAGACCATTCTCCGGGTCCCGATGACACCTGAGCAAGCGGCCCTTTACCAGAGTTACGTGAACGAAGTACAGGAGAAACTGGCGGGAACCGAGGCCATTGCACGTCGTGGGCTGGTCCTCGCGGCGATTACCAGAACGAAGCAGATTTGCAATCACCCTGCCCACTACCTCGGTGACGGTTCGCCGGTCTCGATCCGTGGAAGGCATCGGTCCGGCAAGGTTTCCGCACTGATGGATCTGCTCGACGAGACCACCGCAGCCGGGGAACGGACAATCGTGTTCACCCAGTACCGGGCCTTCGGAACGATTCTTGCTCCGTATTTGTCCTCACGACTGGATCGGAATATCCCGTTCCTGCATGGTGGATTGAGTCGGGGCCGACGGGACCGAATCGTCGCTGAATTCCAGTCCACCGACGGTCCACCAGTGATGATCGTCTCCCTGAAAGCGGGAGGAACCGGCCTCAATCTCACAGCGGCCAACGTTGTGGTTCACATGGACCGTTGGTGGAATCCTGCCGTGGAGAATCAGGCCACTGACCGGGCTTACCGGATCGGCCAGCTCAAGGACGTCCGCGTCTACATGATGGTCACCGAGGGCACGATCGAGGAGGCGATCCAGGAAGTGCTCGAAGGAAAACGTCGTTTGGCGGGCACGGTGATCAATGGTGGAGAAGGATGGATCACGGAATTGTCCGATGCCGAGCTGGCGGAACTGTTCAGCTACCGGGATAGGGTCGGAGCGCACGGTTCCCGGGCGGCTGAGCCTCCTACCGGGCCGGTCAAGTTGAGAGAGGAAGCGGAATGAGCGACACCGGTACATCTCGCCGAGGACACAGCACGGGCGCCGACAACGTTATCTACGCAAATTTTGGACGTACCACACGGGTCACCACCGAAACGCCTCGTGCAAAGAAGAAACAGAAGAACGTGGTACCTGTGAGTCCCGTCATGCGCAGACTCGGCGAAGGGGTCGCCGCACTTGCGGAGGAGGGACGCCGGAAAAGAGGTGTGGCTTATGCCACTAACGGCAATGTTCTCTCCGTGACCGTTGATCGGGACCGCATCGTCGGGACCGTCGCGGGTAGCCAGAATGAACCATTCACGGTTACCGTCAGCCTCGGTTACCGGGGGGCGGAGGATCTGCAGCGGGCTATCAGGGTTCTGGCCGGAGACCCCCGGGGGATCGATGCCGTCCGACGGGGCAATATTCCTGATGAAGTACTCGATGTTCTGCTCTGTGCAGAGGCAGACGAGTTTCGTTTCCACTGCACATGCCCTGATCCGGCTCCCGTGTGCAAACACTCGGTTGCTGTTGCACGGATAGCATCGGAGAAACTCGAAGCCGGACCGCATCTCCTCTATGCCCTGCGTGGAGTCGATCCTGTCGCGGTTCAACGCAGCATGAGCGGCGCGGTCACGGAGCGGAACGAATCTGCGGTGGTGAGCACTGAGGAGTTCTGGCGAGGTGCCGAGTTTCCCCCGCTTCCGGAGCCGACGGCGTCACCACTCATTGATGAGACCGATCCAGACAAGCTCGTCGAGGCATTGTTCACCGTCTCCTACACACGTATCGAAGCCCGCCACGGCGTTGCGGAGATCACCGAGCTCTACCATCATCTTGCCCATGGACCCCGGAGCAGTACATGACCACAATCTCTTTCCTCCACACATCCGACTGGCAGCTCGGGATGGAACGCTGGTTCCTTCCCCCTGAAGCGCAGGCACGGTTTGACCAGGCGCGTATTGACGCCATCCGAGTACTCGACGCCGCAGCAGTCAGCCATGGGTGTGCATTCATGCTCGTCGCCGGGGACATTTTCGAACACAATAGTCTCGCGGAACACACCACCGGGCGTGCTCTCGAGGCCCTGGCCTCGTTACGTACCCCGGTGTGGCTGCTGCCCGGCAATCACGATCCCCTGACCGCAGCAAACCCGTTCTACGGCGCGTGCAACATCCCCGGTGTTAGTGTTCTCGCGGATGACGCACCCCGGGAGGTCGCCGATGGTGTCGAATTGGTTGGTGCCCCATTGACTGCTCGATATGCCAGCGAAGACCTCGCGGCACGTGCGCTTGGGAAGCTGGAGGTGACACCGGGTATCAGGATTCTCGCCGCCCATGGACAAGTACTCCACAGGGGTGGTGATCCGGGTCCGGGTCTCATCGATCTCGGGGTTCTTGAGGATGCACTGGCCCGGAGGATCATCGACTACGTCGCGCTCGGGGACACTCACTCCGCACAGTCGGTCGGTGAGACTGGCCGGATCTGGTTCTCCGGTGCGCCGGAGGCCACGGACTACCATGATCTCGATTCCGGTGGGGGCGGGGAGGACAATTCGGGAACGGCCCTCGTGGTCACCGTAACCGTTGACGATGACGCCCCCGATTCGCCCGCGGAGGTAGTTGTTCGACAGATCGATGTTGGAACGTGGATATTCGAGTCTCTCGGCGCAGAGATCAACTCCAGTGCGGACGTCTCCGCGTTCATCTCCCGACTCGATGGGTACCCGGATAAGGCGAGGACCGTCATCAAGTACGCGCTGCGTGGATCTGTCGACCTCGGTACCTGGAAGCATCTGGAGAACGAACTCGCCAGGCTGGAACCCCGATTTGCCTCACTCAGGGAACGCCCCCGGCTGATGGATCTCTCTGTGGTACCAGGGGACGCAGAGCTGCGGGAACTTTGCTTGTCCGGGTATGTGGCGGGCGCGTGGGACGAGCTTCTCGACGCCGCACTCGGCAGCGACACCACACCCGCAGACCCTGTCGCCCGAGATGCCCTCCGGTTGCTTCACCGATTTGTCTGAGAAGGAACACCGACATGCGTATCCACTCGATCATCCTTGACAATGTCCGGGGAATCGGTCACCTCGAACTCCGGGACCTCCCGGAGAGTGGACTCATCGTCATCAGTGGTGACAATGAACAGGGAAAGTCCACGATCCTCGAGTCGGTGCGAACCGTGCTCATGCTTCCCCACTCGAGCAACCGCCGCGAGGTTCGGACACTTCAGCCGGTGGGTGCCGATGTCGCACCACGGATCGAACTCACCGCCACGGTTGGCCCCTATTCCTTCACCGTTACGAAAAGCTATCTCCGACAGAAGTCGGCGGTGCTCACAGTTCGGCGACCCCACCCGGAGAATCTGACCGGAAGGGAAGCTGAGGACCGGCTTGCTGAAATCCTCGACAAGTACCTGGACACCGCCCTCATGGACGTGCTCTTCGTACGACAGGGCGAATTGGATGCCGCGGTTGCCGCTGCGGGAGTGCCGTCCCTCGCCCGTGCTCTCGGTGGTACGGAGGACTCCGGATCAGGAGAGGACCCTACTTTCCGGGAAGGCGAGGAGATTCTGCGCCGAGTTGAGGAGGAATACGAGCGCTATTACACCGCCGCCCGCGGTACGGAGACTGGGGAACTTAAAGTGGCACGCGCGAATGCGGAGTATGCCGCCGCCGAATTAGCCGAAGCGAACACCGACGTCGAAAAGCTCGCAGAGTATGTCGAAGAGGTTCGTCGGCGCTCGGAAGAGGAGAGCTCCGCGAGAGCTCGGAGACCGGACGCCATCAGAGAACGCGCGGAACTGCGGAACGCGGCGAAGCAAGCGGAGCAGTCAGAAGCCAGGTTGCGAGCAGCCGTGAACGCACTCACCGCTGTCACCGCGACCCGCGATGCCCTTCTCGGTGCGCGGCGCAGGCGTGAGGAACTTGCTGCCCAGGTAACCGAGATGGAGAAGAAGCTCGTCACCCTCACCCATGAGCGTACGGAGCTCGCCACCGCAGCCGCTCGGGAGCGGGAGAAGATCGAGGAGGCGCAGAAGGATCTCAGCGACGCGGAGAGGGAACTCAGACAAGCCACGGAACTGGTAAAGGCCACGGAACTCCGACGCAAGAGCCTCCTTGACAGGCTCCGCAGGGAGGAACTGGGGGAAATACTCCATGAAATCGCCAGTCTCGATGAGCGTATGTCGGTCCTGCGTGAGCAGTCATCTGAGAACATCGTGACTGAGTCGGCGGTCGCCGAGGTGGAGGCAGCGGAGCTCGAACTCAAACTCGCCCGAAGCCGGAGAGATGCAGCCTCGGCCTCGATCGCATTGACTGCCGAACAACCGACTGGGATCACGGTCGATGGTGAAGACGTCGTTCTCGACGGTGACGGTCTTTCCTATGATGTGACCGGGACAATGACCTTCGTGGTATCAGGGATAACGGCCGTGATCACCCCTGGTTCCGGGATCGAGGGAGCGAACGCGGATGTCAGCTCGGTGGAGCGGTCCCTAGTGGACCTGCTCCGGGCACTGGAATGCCCGGATGTCGACACAGCCAGAAAACGGCTCGTGTCCGAGCAGGCGCGGCAACGCGAACTGAACACCCTCCGGAGGGAACGCGAGGCGCGTCTCGCGGGTAGAGAAGAACATGCTCTGAAACACGAGATGGATTCTCTCGGTGCAGCTACCGTAGATGAGGAGACTGAGGATACCGATCTTCCCGCTATTACCGCGGACCTCGATGCGGCGAAGGCTAAGAGACAAGAGAAAGAGGACGCTGTCGCACTCTGCCGAGCGCGGTTGTCGGCACTGTCGGAACGACGGGTTTCCGGATCACTAGCTGTCCATGATGCGAGAATCGAAGCGGCGCAAGAAGCTCTCCAACGTGCCGAAGAAGCTCGAATTACGGCCGAATCCGGGATCGCAGGCGATGCCGATACCGGAGACCTGGATGAGCGTATCGCGGAACAGACGATTGCAATGCAGCACGCAGAGGACGAACTGGAGGCCGCCAGACGGGAACTCAACGAGGTGAACCCGGGCCTTGTTACCAAACTCCTCAGAGGAGCGGAAGCACAGGTGGATTCCATTGATGAGACGATCCGCCTCGCAGAGCGGGCGATCGCGGAGAACAAGGGAAGAATCGAGCAGGCAACCGGCGCGGAAGAGCGGCTGGAGAAGGCGGTGTCGGCGGAGATGAGAGCTCGCGACAGCTTTGAATCCACCCTTCGTCGGGCGGCCGCCGCGAAACGACTCCGGGAGACGTTGCTCCGTTACCGTGATGACGCTCGTCGTCGATACGCGGAGCCCTTCGCCCGACGGTTGACGGGCATGGCAGAAACGGTGTTCGGGCCAGGTGTCTCATTCGGACTCACTGAGGAACTTGCGGTCGCTCACCGTACTCTCGGAGACGCCACCATCGATGTTGACTCGCTCTCTGTCGGGGCCCGGGAACAGATCGGCATCCTGGTGAGACTGTCTGTCGCGGAACTTGTCGCTAAGGATGACGGGGTGACGGTGTTCATCGACGATGCATTGGGAAGTACCGACGGTGGACGCCTCCGCCGTATGGCCACCGTATTGGCGGACGCCGGAAAAGAGGGGCAGATATTCGTGCTCACTTGCGTGCCAGCCCGCTATGACCATGTTCCGGGGCGACACCATCTGGTGATGTCGGATCTGAAGAAGCCTCGGGAGTGAAGAATGTTGTTTTTCAGCAGACCCTGACGAGTTCTCATTACTGTGATGTATCCCGATGCTTCAACAGGGGGGATGTGACGGGGGTTGAACGATGTCGGATACCACGAGCCTGAGCTGTAGACCTGCGCATACCTGCCGTATTCGGTGTCTCTGGCGTCCGGGTGCGGGATTTCAGGACTGGGCAGGTGCCCGATACAGTTAGCCCCATGAACTCGGATCCACAGTCGTCGCCCCGTTGGCTGTCGCAGGAGGAGCAGGCCTTCTGGCGGCTTCTGCTTGCAACGGTCCGTAAAGCCAGTCGCTGTATCGAAGAAACACTGGTCACTGATCACGGTCTTTCAACGTCGGAGTTCGCTGTCCTGGTCAGTCTCTCGGAGAACCCCGACCGGCAGATGAGACTCCGCGACATCTGCCTTGACTTGGACTGGGACAGATCACGTGCTTCGCACCAGATCACCCGGATGGAACGCCGTGGCCTCGTCCATAAGACCCGCTGTGCCGGTGATGCCAGAGGGGTTGTGGTCGGGATTACTCGTGAAGGTACTGAACGCCTCATCGCTGCAGCGCCGAAGCATGTTGAATCAGTGCAGCGGCTCATCTTTGACGGCCTGGATCGGGCCGATATCCCTCTTCTGACCCGGTATCTTCAGATGGTGCTCTCCGTCGACAACGTCCCCGGAGCAGAAGGATATGATCCTGAGCGTCACGCATTCCCGGATAACGGTGTTACCCCCTGTAATCAGTGATCGTTCGGGTGTCATCGAGCGCTGCCGACGGACTCCGGTCTTGAACCGGAAAATCGGGGGAGAATCAGGGTAATCCCTGATGTGATTCCACATGTTATGATCGGATAATTGAGTCTGCAGGGGAGATAATCAACCAGTCCGTCCCCGGCAGCTCGAGAAAGGCGTGATCATGGAATATGAATATCCCGGCAATGGTCGGAGTAATGAATCCGATGCACCCCTACTGCGGCGTAAACTTCGACGCAGTGCGGAGGACAAACTGGTAGCTGGTGTTATCGGCGGTATTGGGGAGACCTACGAGATCAACAGTACGCTGCTGCGTATCTTGTTCGTGGCGTCGATTCTACTTCCCGGGCCACAGGTGATTTTCTACTTTGTGATGTGGTTCATCATGCCCGGTCCCAATGGCTGAACGGGTTTTCTTTTTCATCCGGCCAGTCTGATTGTGGCGTACTGCCCTTGGGTCTAGTCCTAGGAATGCCTTGAGACCGGTCTGCCGCAAAAATACACCGGAGCGGAAGAACAACATATGTGAGGGAGGGGTGGGCGACCTACTTCAGCCAATGAACAGATCCCGCAGATGCCTAGTAAAAAAGCTCCACCGCAAAAGCGGTGGAGCTTTTACCTATTGTGCCCCCGACACGAATCGAACGTGCGACCTTTGGTACCGGAAACCAATGCTCTATCCCCTGAGCTACGGAGGCGTGCCAACGCAGTTTCAGGTTATGTGGAAACATTCCCCGGTGACTGCGCAACGGATGTTAGTTTAGCACCAGTAGGGGGCCAGCCACCAAATGGCTCTGGGTGAGCTGATGCTGGAGCCGGTGGGTGGTTCACTGCAGAGTGACATTCCTGTTGCGGAGTACCGGGTACAGAAGCGCTGTCAACAGCGGTTTTCTTGATGGGCGGACCTCGTCTTCCTGGTCGTCGGGGCGCTGCTTCCAGTGGCCACACGGCCTGGTTTCTGGGCGGCGTGTGTGGAGGATCCGGTGGAGCTATAGAGTGCTCCGGGTTAGGTGGAGGCTCCACAGGATCTTCTCGGGGAATCGGGGGTATTCGGAGCTTGGGCACTAAACATCCACGAGATCCCTGCTTGAGCCTGTTTTCGGGGGATTGTGGGGTGGCGGCCGCCCAACTGCAGCCCTGATGCATCCCGGTGAGTACGGAGTGTTGCTGTGGGATGGGGCGAGATCTCTGTTGAACAGCCCGATACCGGGTGCCTAACCGTGGCGGGGGCACCCGGTATCGGGGTAATGAGGAAGGTGCGGTCAGTTCACGATTACGACGATCAGTGTGCGAGGGCCGTGAACTCCCTCGACCCGGCTCAGCTCGATGTCCGAGGTCGCCGAAGGGCCGGAAATCATGGTGATCGGCTGACGGCGGTCGAGGCGTTCGATCATCGCGGGCACACCGTAGACGACGCTGTTGCGGCGCACTATGCAGATGTGGCAGTCCGGGACGAGTGTCAGGGCGCGGCGCCCACATTCGGGGCCGGTCTCTAGACAGATCGTACCGGTTTGTGCTGAGGTGACCCGACTGTCGGTGACAACCACGTCCACCTCGTTGAGTAATCGGGGGTTGGTGTCCCAGTCGTCGGGTCCGGCGTCGCCGTCGAATCCCGAGAACAGTTCGGCATCAAGGCCCTCGGCGTACCGGACCGTGCGGGCGCCCCGGCCCTTGAGGATCGAGGTGATGGTGTCGGAGATCTGGTCCGGGGTGGTTTCCTGGACAATTGCTTTGTAATCGACGAGACGGTCAATCAGGACTTCCTTGAGCTCAGGCCAATCCATCTCGGGCTCGAGGTTGTACTCGCGGGGAACCGCCACCGGGCCGGGTGCTGTGTTCGCGAGTTTGTGGGCGTTCCTGATCCGTTTCAGGATCTCTTTCTTTGCGGCCGCATTCGTCGAACGGTCCAATGCACTGCGGGTGTCGGTGGACATCACTTCTCCTCCGTACTTTCAGGTGCCGAGGCGGTGTTTCCGGAGCCGGGGATACCGGTACGCCGTGCCTCGGCTAGCAGTTCCCGGGCCTCGTCGGTGTTAAACCACTGCCGGAACGATTTCTTCGGTGGTACGCAGGTATCGCGAACGTCGGTCCAACCGGCGAGGAAACTCGGCAGGTGGGTGATCCGACCGTCGAATCCGCCGAGTAACCGGCCGAGGAACACGAGATGCGTCGCTGTGTTCCAGATATGCCGGTTACCGAAGGCCAGCCCCATAGCGCCCATGATGACGCCCTCGATCTTCGGTTTGTGGCTTTCGATCTTCTGGTGTCGCAGTTCCAGCAGCGCGGACGGGATGTCGATCTTGACCGGGCACGCCTCGTAGCAGGCGCCGCACAGTGAGGATGCGTACGGAAGTGATGCGTTCGGGTCATGGGCGGAGTCGATGCCCGTGAGCTGTGGGGTGAGGATCGCGCCGATCGGCCCTGGGTAGGTCGAACCGTAGGCGTGCCCGCCGGCCCGCTCGTAGACGGGACAGACGTTGAGGCACGCTGAGCAGCGGATGCACTTGAGTGCTTCGCGGCCGATCTCGTTGGCTAGTGCTGCTGTCCGCCCGTTGTCGATGAGGACGATGTGGTAGTTCTGTGGGCCGTCGCCCTCGGTGACCCCCGACCACAGTGACGTGTAGGGGTTCATTCGCTCACCGGTGGATGATCTGGGAAGGAGCTGCAGGAACACCTCGAAGTCGCGGAAGGTCGGCAGCAGTTTCTCGATGCCCATCACGCTGATGAGGGTCTCGGGCAAGGTGAGACACATTCGGCCGTTTCCCTCGGATTCGACGATGGCGACGGTGCCGGTTTCCGCCACACCGAAGTTGGCGCCGGAGATCGCAACCTTGGCGCGCATGAACTGCTCGCGGAGGAAGAGCCGTGAGGCTTCCGCGAGTTCGGCGGGTTCCGTCGACAGGGTCTCGTCCGTGGTGGGCATCTCCCGGACGAAGATGTCCCGGATCTCGGCCCGGTTGCGGTGGATAGCGGGTACGAGGATATGACTCGGCGTGTCGTGGCCGAGCTGGACGATCAGTTCGGCGAGGTCGGTTTCCCGGGCGGAGATCCCCGCCTCCCGGAGTTGGTCGTTCAGCCCGATCTCCATCGTTGCCATTGATTTGATCTTGACCACGTTGGTCTCGCCGGTCTGCCTGACCAGCTCGGTGACGATGGCGCCGGCCTCGTTGGCGTCCCGTGCCCAGTGCACGTGTCCGCCGCGGGCGGTCACCTCCTGTTCAAACTGTTCGAGGAGTTCCGGCATCCGTGCCATCACATCGCGTTTGATGTGCGAACCCGCTTCGCGGAGCCGTTCCCAGTCATCGATCTCGGTGATGACCTGCATTCGCTTCTCGCGGATGGTGTGGGTTGCCTTGTGCAGGTTGCGTCGCTGGGTGGCGTTGTCGAGCTCGGTTTCCGCCGCTTTGGTGAAGCTTTGGGAGCCGCGGAGGTGCCCGACGCCCTTCGGCGCGCGCGGTGGCATTTTCGGGGTACCGAGGAGAGTGGTCACAGCATGGCCTCCTTCGAGTAGATTGCGGAGTCCGGTTGCCATGGATGGCTCTTCGTGGACGCCAGGATCTCCGCCATGTGGAGGGCGCGTACCCCTGACTGCTGTCGGGAGAGGGACCCACCGATGTTCATGAGACAGGATGCGTCACCTGCGGTGACGTATTCTGCCCGGGTGTCGCGGATGTTGCGGACCTTGTCGGCGACCATCGCTGCCGAGGTGTGGGCGTTCTTCACTGAGAATGTGCCACCGAATCCGCAGCATTCATCCGCATGCGGAAGCTCTACGAGATCGATGCCTTCGACGTTGCGGAGTAGGCGAAGAGGACGGTCTCCGACCTTGAGAAAACGGAGTGAGTGACAGGTCGAGTGATAGGTGACCCGGTGCGGGAAGAATGCGCCGAGCTGATCGACTCCGGCGACGTCGATGAGAAACTCGGAGAGATCGTAAGTTTTGTCCGCGGTTCTCTGGGCTGCCTCTGCGAGGCCTTTCTTTCCGTACCGCTTGGCGACGTGTACGTGTTGTTCACGTACCGCCCCGGTGCAGGATCCTGAAGGAGCGACAACGCAGTCGATCGATGGATCAGAGAAAGCGTCGACGTAATTCCGGATCTGTGGCACCGCTTCACGTTGATATCCGGTGTTCACGTGCATCTGACCGCAGCAGGTCTGTTCCGGTGGGAACACGACCTCGTGTCCGAGGCGTGAGATGACCACAGCGGTGGCTTTGACTGCATCCGGGAACATGGCATCCCCGATGCACGTGGAGAAGAGAGCGACACGCATGGTGTTCCTCGCTGTTGTTGGGCGATTAAATTTAAATGAAGCCTTACCTAAATTCTTACTGGCGAATGTGGAGGTGTGGCTGATGCTTCTCATGTTACCCGGTTTCCGGATTGCGGGCCGACTCAAACATGTTGTCGAGTTCTGTTTAGTTCCTTTCGGAGGTCGGGTGCGTTTGCGTAAAATGTGCAGCTTATCGGGGTTTCGCTGGGGGAATGAGTTGTTGCCGACGCTATTTAGTTTAGTCCTTCGGTATTATTTATCATTAGCATCTGAATTAAGAACATAATCTGATTCAGATGAGGTTTATTTGTTTTGTTTTGGGTATGTGGTTAAAAACATCGGATGCTATTTGTGTCGTGTTATGAAGGTAGAATCCACTGGAGCCCCGGAGGGGTTCCCACCGCTGGAATTGGTGGGAACCCCTCCGGGGCTCCAGTGGGGGTGGGGGTGGGGGCGTCCGGAATTAGCCGACGGTGGTGACGAGGAAACTCAGTATGTTGGTCTGAAGGAACACAAGGCAGCAGACGGCGAAGAGCATGATGATGGACCAGGGGAGAACAGCCTTGAAGATGTCGGATTCCCGGGGGTTATCCGCTGCATCCTCGCCCATCGAGACGGCGGTAGCGGCGATGGCGAGTGATTGGGGGGAGATCATCTTTCCGACGACACCACCCGTCGTGTTAGCGGCCAACATGAGGTCCGGGTTGTATCCGGCCGCTTCGGCGGCGGTGACCTGCATTTTCCCGAACAACGCGTTGGCGGACGTGTCAGATCCCGTGACGGCTGTGCCCACCCACCCCAGCGTCGGAGCCAGGAACCCGTAGATCGCGCCGAGAGAGGCGACGAACTGGCCGATGGCAACGGTCTGCCCCGAGAAGTTCATCACGTAGGCGAGTGCCAGGACCGCCGCGATGGTGAGTGCGGCCCACCGCATCTTCACCATGCAGTGCGCCATGGCGGTGAAGGCTGCGGCGATTGTTATCCGGTATCGGCCCCCTTCGCTGAAGATCGAGTACAGGAGTGTCACGATGAGCCCGGAGATCAGGAGCAGCGTGCCGGGATTAGATAGCCAAGCGAAGGTGTAAGCAGACTTCACGGGGCTACCGTCGGCGTTGAACAGGGCGTCGGAGAGTAGTGGCCAGTCGAAAGTGATGGATGCTGACTTGAGTGCATTCGGAATCGTGGTTCCGAGGTTTGCGATGCCGAAGATGACGGTGACGACACCGTAGGGCATGAGCGCCATCCAGATCCGTCTCCCGGGGAGTTCCTCCGAGGCCTTGATTTCGCCGACACCGAGACGCTCGCGCATGGCGGTGACTCCCCGAGGCTTCCAGATCCTGAGGAAAGCGACTGCGACCCCGAGCGAGAAGATGCAGGCGACCACGTCGGTGAGTTGGTATGCGAAGAAGTTCGACGTGGCCCACTGGGCGATTCCGAACGAGAAGCCGATGACGACAGCGGGCATCCAGGCGTCCCGGATTCCCCGGGCTCCGTCAAGAATGAAGAGGAGAATCACCGGAACGAAGAATGCCAGGAATGGGGCCTGGTGTCCGACGATCGCGGCGATGTTCTCCGTCTGTTCGGTGGTTCGACCGGCTACGGCGCCGGCTGTGGTGATCGGAATCGCGACTGCGCCGAAAGCCACCGGGGCGGTGTTGGCAAGCAGGACGACAACCGCTGCCTTCAGTGGTTTGACGCCGAGTGCGAGGATCATCGTGGCGGTGATCGCGACCGGAGCTCCGAAGCCGGCGAGTGCCTCAAGGAGGCCGCCGAAGCAGAACGCGATCAGGATTGCCTGGATACGAATGTCGCCGGCTCCCAACCTGTCGAATGTGCGTCGCAGGTCTTCGAACCGTCCGGATACGACGGTGATCTCGTAGAACCAGAGAGCCATGACGATGACCCAGACGATCGGGAAGATACCGAACGCTCCACCGCGGAACGCGGAGGAGACAGCGAGGAGAACGGGCATCTTGAATCCGACTATCGCCACGATCAGGGACGCCAGGAGGGCAACGAGGGCTGCGGTATGAGCACGTGCCTTGACGAAGATGAGCATCGCGAAGAACGTGAGCAGAGGGATGGTGGCCACGGCCGCTGAAAGCCCGAGGCTACCTCCCACCGCGTTGGTGAGAATAGTGAAATCCCGCATGGGACCTCCTTGTGTTTCGGAATGCGTGGGCCGGTGGTCCTCGGGGCGGAATCGATCAAGTTTCTGTCGCGTTGGGCGCCACCGTGAGTCTCCTGAATCCTAGGTGGAGAGACTTTATCGAGTATGGAGAATCGGGGAAAAATTTCTTTATCCGGATATCTTGAAGGGAGTCAATGTTTGTGATGGGGGCGGTGCTGACTCAGCGAAAAGGTCTAACGCTGCAGTGAGAACCGTCTTTCCGGACATCGGAGGGGGTTTGCTGACCTGCTCTGGCTAAGAGTGATAAAAAATACCCCCGGGGGTGGACTTTTGGGTTGATGGGTCATTGTGGTCTGGTCACCTATCAAGCGACGTTAAAAACCTGCCTGGTGGATTTACTTTGCTGCTTCACTGTCATGTAACGACAAATCTTCTGTGGGAGAAGTGATGAGGCTGCTGGGGTTGGTGTACCAGTGGTGTGGTCGGTGACATCGATTCTGGGGGAGGGGGTGGAGTTGCGGATGTATGAGCGTGGGGGTGGAGTTCATGTTTTCCTGTGAACCGTTTCGGTGATTTTCACGGCTGTTCAAGAACGGACTGGCCCCGGGCCATTGTTTCGAGATAGCGGCATTTGGGCGGTCGATGGGTGCCCCCGTTGCTCGTCACGGAAATCCAGGGATGTAATCGAGTGGAGCCAGGTACTTCGCCGACGTGGACGAGACTACGTACGTGGTCGTTGGAGGCTGATAGCATGACTGACCGTGACTCCATCAGATCTCGCCTCCCTCATCAAAACCACCGCGACCGGTATTCTGGACGCCCGCGGCCTCGATTCCTCGCTCCTGCCTGAACAGGTGACCGTTGAGCGTCCTCGTAATCCCGAACACGGTGATTACGCCACGAATGTGGCCATGCAGACGGCGAAGAAGGTGGGGGCCAATCCGCGGGAGTTCGCGACTTGGCTCGTGGACGCGCTAGCGAAGTCGGATGAGATAGCTGAGGCGGATGTCGCCGGGCCGGGATTCATCAATATCCGGCTGGCAGCCGATGCACAGGGGAGAATCGTCGAGGAGATCCTGCACGCAGGGGACCGGTACGGTGACGGCAATGTACTTTCGGGGCGTCGTATCAACCTTGAATTCGTCTCCGCGAACCCGACGGGGCCGATTCACCTCGGTGGCACCAGATGGGCTGCCGTCGGAGACTCCCTCGGCCGGATACTCACCGCCTGCGGTGCGAGTGTCACCCGCGAATACTACTTCAATGACCACGGTACTCAGATTGATCGCTTCGCTCGGTCACTCGTTGCAGCGGCGAAAGGGGAACCGACACCCGAGGACGGGTACGGCGGCGCGTACATCAGTGAGATCGCGGAGGCTGTGAAGGCTGAGGTTCCGGGTGTCATGGAGCAGGATCCCGCAACCGTACAGGAGACTTTCCGCGCGCATGGCGTTGATATGATGTTCGCCCACATCAAGAGTTCCCTGCACGAGTTCGGCACCGACTTTGATGTGTTCTTCCACGAGAATTCGCTTTTTGACTCCGGGGCTGTCGCGCGTTCGATCGAGATGCTCAAGGAGAACGGAAACCTCTACGAGGCGGACGGCGCCTGGTGGTTGAAATCATCCGTGTTCGGTGACGACAAGGATCGCGTCGTCATCAAGTCCGACGGTGACGCCGCCTACATCGCGGGTGACATCGCCTATGTCGTCGACAAGATCGAACGCGGCCATGACCTGTGCATCTACATGCTGGGCGCGGACCACCACGGGTATATCGCCCGGCTGAAAGCCGCTGCAGCGGCACTGGGGTATGATCCGGCCAGCGTCGAGGTCATGATCGGGCAGATGGTCAGCCTGGTCAAGGATGGTGAAGTGAAGAAGATGTCGAAGCGTGCCGGTACGGTCATCACGCTCGACGATCTGGTAGAGGCGATTGGTGTGGATGCAGCCCGTTACGCCATGATCCGTTCCTCCGTGGATTCCACCCTGGACATCGACATGGACCTCTGGTCGTCGCAGTCCAGCGACAATCCCGTCTATTACGTCCAGTACGGGCACGCCCGGCTGTGCTCCATCGCCAGGAAGGCCACGGACCTCGGCGTCGACTACGTGGGAGCAGAGCTCTCCCTGCTCACGGAACCCAGGGAAGGTGAACTCATCCGCACCCTCGGGGAATTCCCCGCGGTTGTCACGGCGGCGGCTGAGCTACGAGAGCCACACCGGGTCGCCCGGTATGCGGAACAGCTCGCGGGGACGTTCCACAGGTTTTATGACACCTGTCAGATCCTGCCCCGGGGTGGTGAGGAAGCTGAACCGGTGCATCGTGCCCGCCTCGCGCTCGCAGCAGCGACCCGACAGACACTCGCCAACGCTCTCGGGCTTGTTGGCGTCACGGCCCCGGAGCGGATGTAAATGAACCGCCGTAGCGAGCCGTCACTGGAACGCCGTGCGATCGCGGGTATCGCGGACGGCGGATTCGATTCCGTCGAGAAGCGCGCCGCAGGTGCGTCATTTTCCGCACGGCGGATGATGGATGTGGCGGAGACATTCAACGGACTTCCCGCTCACGTCTGGCCCAGGAACGCCCGCCGCCAGGATGACGGGGTTGTAACGATTGCTGGTGTTCCACTCCCTGAGATCGCGGAGACCTACGGAACTCCGGTTTTCGTGGTCGATGAGGATGATTTTCGGTCCCGGTGCCGTGATATGGCCGAGGCCTTCGGTGGTGGGCACAATGTCCACTACGCCTCCAAGGCGTTCCTCACCAGAACCATTGCACGCTGGATTGATGAGGAAGGCTTGTCCCTCGACGTCGCTTCTCTCGGGGAACTGCAGGTCGCCTTGGCCGCTGATTTTCCTGCCTCACGCGTTACCGTCCACGGGAACAATAAATCGGAAGAGCTTCTGCGGGCGAGTGTCAGGGCGAGAGTCGGGCACGTCGTTGTCGATTGCGCCGAAGAGATCAGCAGGTTATCCACCATTGCGGTGAATGAGGGTGTTGAGCAGGAAGTGCTTGTTCGGGTCAAACCCGGGATTGAGGCGCACACCCATGAGTTCATCGCCACCAGCCATGAGGACCAGAAATTCGGTTTCTCCCTGGCCTCGGGGTCGGCGCATGCGGCCTGTGTGGCGGTGGTTGAAGCCGAGAACCTCAAACTCGTGGGTCTCCATTGTCATGTCGGTTCGCAGGTTTTCGACGCCCAAGGATTCTCACTCGCAGCCGAACGCCTGTTGGGGCTCATGGGCGAACTCATCCGGAATCTGGCGCCAGAGGACGCGGCAGACGCGGTATCCGTCCTGGATCTCGGTGGGGGATACGGTATTGCGTATACGGAACTCCAAGAACCTCTCGACGTGCCGGGCGTCGCTGCATGTCTTCTCCGGGAGGTGTGTGCCCACGCTGATTCGCTGGGGCTCAAGCCGCCGCAACTACTCGTGGAACCAGGCCGGGCGATTGCGGGCCCCTCAACGGTGACACTCTACACAATCGGTACCGTGAAGGATGTTCATACGGCCCAGGACATGACCCGCAGGTACTTGTCCGTCGACGGGGGGATGAGCGACAATATCCGCCCAGCCCTCTATCAGGCGGAGTATGAGGGGCGTGTGGTGAACCGTTTCGTGGAGGGAAAGGGCATTGCGACGCGGGTTGTCGGGTCCCACTGTGAATCGGGGGATATCCTACTCAGCGATGTTCTATACCCGGATGATATCGCTTCAGGGGACCTTCTCGCGATCGCAGGTACGGGTGCTTACTGCTACGCGATGAGCTCCCGTTACAACATGTTCACCCGCCCAGCGGTGGTAACTGTCAGAAATGGACGGGTCCACCTCATGCTACGGAGAGAGACCCTCGATGATCTTCTGGCCCTGGAAACAGATCAGGTCTAGCTGGGGACAGACGGTGTGACGGATGTTGTCTATGGGGGATTTATTACGTAGACTTTCCGGGCACTGCCCTCCTTGAGCATAAAGCGTATGGACCTTCTTCCTGCGCGTTAAATGCTAGGGGGCCAGTGCCTTACATCGTAGGACAAGAGAAAGCAGAAGATCTTTATGACAAATCCTGACACTCCCGGATACGGTAATCCATCTGACGGATATCCCTCTGGACTCGATCACCCGCAGGCGAGAAATGGATCAACCAGGAATGCCATCGCCCCATGGGCTCTCGGTGTCGCGATTATCGCGCTGCTCATCTGCTGGGTTCCGGTGTTCAATTGGCTCCTGGCAGCTATCGGTGTGATTCTGGGCATCGTGGGAATCATTAAAGCTAAAGGGGTGACGGGGTCAAAGAACGGAAAGGGACTCTCGATCGCCGCGATCATTATCTCCGTGGTCGCCATCATCCTCAGCGTGGTTCTTGCTTGGGCGCTCGTGCAGTTCATCGGTACCGAAAACATCGAGTCGATCACCGAGTGCAACTCGATCGAGGACACAACCGAACGTGAACGGTGTATCGAAGAGCGCGCCGAACAAATTCGTCAGGACAAGATTGATTCTGCGAACACTGAGAATTAACCGATCTTGAGCACCCTGTCTTCCGATAGAAACCGGACACCCTCGGATTCGATGATCTGAGGGGAGAAAAAGGCGGACCGGCACCTTGTGTAGCAGGGAAAGCCGTTCCGCCTTTTTCGTGTTCATGGAGCGTCGGACCCGGTCCCGTCGCCGTTGGGCTCTTCCGGTCCTGCCTTTGGTCAAGATCAGCACGGTATGGAGGCGGCGTGTTTCATGCGGCCCACACAGATCGGCTGATCGACAGAGATACAGCAAGGGGAAATCATCAACTTGAGGATGACAAAGAGAAAACGCCACTCGTCGCCGGTAAAGGCGGAGTGGCGTTTTCAGTTTCCCGGGGAACCGGGAAAACCTAAATCCTAGTGGAAGAAGGGGGCGATCAGGTGATGCTGAACAGCCCAGTTGTAGGCGAAGCTGAAGACGAGAGCCAAGGCACCAAGTCCCAGGGCGAGCTTGAAGCCGCCCTCAGCCTTAGCATTGGAACCCGTTTCTTCCTTCTTGTCGCCATTGTCGGTCCCGTCGTTCTTCTCGTCCGTGTTGGTGGATGAGCCGAAGGCGTTCTTGATCTTGGCGGTGATGTCGTCGACGGAGGAGCCGTTGGCGTCTTCCTTCTTGTCGCCGTTGTCGGTGTCGTCGTTCTTCTCGTCCGTGTTGGTGGATGAGCCGAAGGCGTTCTTGATCTTGGCGGTGATGTCGTCGATGGAGGAGCCGTTGGCGTCTTCCTTCTTGTCGCCGTTGTCGGTGTCGTCGTTCTTCTCGTCCGTGTTGGTGGATGAGCCGAAGGCGTTCTTGATCTTGGCGGTGATGTCGTCGACGGAGGAACCGGAATTCTCACCCTCGGCGTTGCCACCTACCTTCACGGAGGAGCCGTTGACAGTGACATGGGCATTGGCGTTGCCTTCGGTGGCGACGGCCGAGCCGGTACCAGCAAGCAGTGCGAGGGAAGCGACAGCCGCGATTGCGGCGGAGGTGAAACGACGGTTCGTCATGTAAAAAGATCTCCTGATAAGGGTGTGAAGTATGTCGGTTCGGGCATGCCCGACCTAAGCCACTGACAATTTCATCTGTGGCTACATGTGTGCCCACCACATCGTGGTCAGCAGACTCGGTAGATGTGGTGAATACATGAACTGTATCGGAATTGTCGTAGAAGTGTTACATGAATAGTAAAAATCCTGAGAAAATTCACCCAACGGGCGAACATCCAGTTGAGGTAGCCGTGTGAATGTTGCCGTCCGCATAAGAACCTGTCACAGTCGCGGCACCCCCGGTGTAGAACCTGTGTAGTGGCCTGCGCAGGTGGCCTGTGTGCATGAGTTATTGTCCTTCGTCGTTGCGGACGTGCCGCAGACGGTGAGAGAGTGACGTTGCATTGATGATGCCGCGCCGTAGTCGGATGGATTCGTGAGGGAACTCCTTGGATTTGGAGATAGTGGGGTCTCCCGGTTAAAGGGTGAAACTGTCCGGTGGGGCGCGTGAACCCCGTGGTTGCGACTGCATGTACGCCACCGGTGTTCTGTTTTCTTAACCGTCCACAATATGACCTTGTTGATCCGGGGACGTGAAGGTGCGAGGTTGATAGGTCCTCAGGTTTGCGGCGCCTCCCGTATCCGAGTAGCCCGATATGATGAATCGACGGTCTGCCCGAGAGGGCTCCGGACCCTACCTCTGACGGTGAATCCACGGGGATTAAGGCGGTCCATCGGCGAGGTCGGTGGAACACTCTGTCTATGATGGCTGAGTACGCCTCGACATGGTTCGGTGCGCCTGCAGATTGAATCTTGAGTAGGTGGACTGGGCAGATTGTTTCGGCGGAGAATCGGTAGAGCACAAGTCACCAGAACCCACATGGAGCGCCATGACCGTCAAAGAACACCCAACCTATAACCCAGGTAAGGGGGAGGGCAGCCCGGTGGGCGTGGCTCTCCTCGGACACGGAACCGTCGGGAGCGAAGTCCTCAGACTTCTCCAGAACAACTCCGATGAATTCACGCATCGGATCGGTGGACCCCTCGAAGTCAAAGGCGTCGTGGTCGGGGATATATCAAAGCACCGTGATTCAGTAGACGAGGATTTGCTCACCACTAATGCAATGGAACTCATCCAACGCGATGACGTGGATATCGTCGTTGAGGTGATCGGTGGGATCGAGTATCCCCGAAAACTGGTCCTGGCGGCGCTCAAGGCCGGGAAATCAGTGGTCACCGCGAACAAAGCTCTGGTGGCGGCGCACTCCGCAGAGCTTGCTGAGGCTGCGGACGCTGCCGGAGTGGACCTCTATTTCGAAGCTGCTGTGGCTGCCGCGATCCCCGTCGTCGGCCCACTACGGCGTTCCCTCGCGGGTGATCGCATTGAATCTGTGGCCGGTATCGTCAACGGCACAACTAACTTCATTCTCGACGCCATGGATTCCACCGGTGCATCCTATGACGACATGCTCGCGGAGGCCACTCGTCTCGGTTACGCCGAAGCTGATCCCACCGCTGACGTCGAGGGGCACGATGCCGCGTCCAAGGCCGCTATCCTGGCATCCCTGGCGTTCCACACCCGCGTGACTTTTGAGGACGTCCACTGTGAGGGCATCTCATCAATCACCGCACGCGATATCGAGGCCGCCCGCGCAGCGGGGTACACCATCAAACTACTGGCCATTTGTGAACGCATCACCGGCGACGACGGTGCCACGAAGGTCTCGGCCAGGGTTCACCCGACCCTCGTTCCACGGGATCACCCGTTGGCGAGTGTCACCAAGAGCTTCAATGCGGTGTTCGTCGAGGCGGAGGCCGCCGGTCGCCTCATGTTCTACGGCAACGGTGCGGGCGGATCCCCAACCGCCTCCGCGGTGCTCGGAGACCTCGTCGGCGCTGCCCGGAACAAGGTTCACGGTGGTCGTGCACCAGGGGAGTCCACCTATGCGAACCTCCCCGTCGCGCAGTTCGGAGAGGTAATCACCCGTTACCACGTCGACATGGAGGTCGAGGATCGCGTCGGTGTTCTCGCCGATGTCTCCCGGGTCTTCTCCGACGCGGGTATCTCTCTTCGTACGGTTCGCCAGGAGGAGAGTGACGATGCCGCACGGCTCGTCGTCATGACGCATTCCGCGCGTGAAGCAGACCTGTCCGAAACAGTCGAGACGCTCAAGAAGCTCGACGCAGTTAAAACCGTCAACAGTGTCCTTAGACTGGAAGGTGAATGATCCAATGAGCTCCCACAACCCCGTCCACCACGGCTGGCCCGGACTGATCGAGGCGTACCGCGACCGTATGCCGGTGGCCCAGGGGTGGAACGCCGTCACGCTTCAGGAGGGTGGCACCCCGCTGCTGAAGGCCCACCACATCTCCGAGATCACCGGCTGCGATGTCTATCTGAAGGTCGAGGGCCTTAACCCCACCGGTTCCTTCAAGGATCGCGGTATGACCGTCGCAGTGACTGATGCCGTCGCCAACGGCAAGAAGGTGCTCATGTGCGCGTCCACCGGCAACACCTCCGCGTCAGCGGCTGCCTACGCGACCCGCGCGGGCATCAAGTGCTCCGTCCTTATCCCCGAAGGAAAGATCGCCCAGGGGAAGCTCGCTCAGGCGGTCATGCACGGTGCGGAGATCATCCAGGTGCGCGGTAACTTTGACGACTGTCTCGAGCTCGTCCAGAAGACCACCACCGAGTATCCGGAGATCGCCCTGGTCAACTCCGTGAACCCCATGCGTATCGAGGGGCAGAAGACCGCGGCCTTCGAGATCGCCGATGTCCTCGGCGATGCGCCACACATCCATGCGCTGCCCGTCGGCAACGCCGGTAACATCACTGCCTATTGGAAAGGCTACACCGAGTATTTCAACGACGGTGTCACCACGCGTCGTCCCCGGATGCTCGGGGTCCAGGCTGCGGGCGCAGCACCCCTTGTCAACGGTGAACCCGTCACCAACCCGGAGACTATCGCGACCGCTATCCGCATCGGTAACCCGGCGTCCTGGCACTCGGCTGTCGCCGCCCGTGATGAGTCTGAAGGCGTGTTCCGTGCCGCCACCGACGAGAAGATCCTCGAGGCGTACCGGCTCATCGCCGGTAAGGAAGGCGTCTTCGTCGAACCTGCATCCGCATCGTCCGTCGCCGGTGTCCTTGCGGCGCACGAAGACGGCTGGCTCGAGCCGGGCCAGCTCGTTGTCTGCACTGTCACCGGTAATGGCCTCAAGGATCCGACGACGGCGCTGCTGCAGATGCCGGAACCGACCCCGATTGACGTCGATCCCGCTGCCGTGGTCGAGGCACTTGGTCTGAAGGCGTGATCCCGGTGAGCACCGCACTTCCTGTAGGTAAAACCGCGCACGTCACGGTCCCCGCATCCTCCGCGAACCTGGGGCCGGGATTCGACACCCTGGGCCTCGCGGTGAGTCTCTATGACCATGTTGATGTGGAAGTCACGGAGTCCGGTCTCGAGGTTACCGTCGAGGGCCAGGGTGTGGGGGAGGTTCCCCTTGATGAGCGGCACCTCGTGGTGCGTGCTGTTCGGGCAGGCTTGAACGCTGCCGGTGTCACCGTGCCAGGACTCAAGGTGACCTGCCGGAACTCGATCCCTCAGTCCCGTGGACTTGGTTCCTCAGCGTCTGCCGCTGTCGCTGGTGTCGCCGCGGCGAATGGGCTCGCGGGCTTTGTGCTCGATGATGCGGCTCTCGTACAGTTGGCCAGCGATTTCGAGGGACATCCCGATAATGCCGCGGCCAGTGTGCTCGGTAGCGCCATCGTAGGCTGGACCGAGGTACCGGTAGACGGTACGACGAAACCCCAGTACCGTGCCGTGAGAATCCCCACTGACAAGCGGATTCGGGCCACGGCCCTGGTTCCTGATTTCCGTGCCTCGACGCAGGCCGTCCGCCAGGTGCTGCCCAGTGACGTCACCCACATGGATGCACGCTTCAACGTCTCCCGGTGCGCGGTGATGACCGTGGCCATCCAGCATCATCCCGAATTGCTCTGGGAGGGCACCCGGGACCGGTTGCACCAGCCCTACCGTGCGGATGTCCTCCCCGTGACTGCGGAGTGGGTCAACCGACTCCGGAATCGGGGCTGGGCCGCCTATCTTTCTGGAGCAGGACCCACCGTCATGGTGTTGTCCACGGAACCCGTGGATCCGATGATCCTGGACCAGGCGCGGGCAGACGGACTCGTGGTGCACGAGCTTGAGGTGGCCGGACCTGTCGAGGTCACCGTTGACTGATCCGGACCAGCGGACCTGAAAGTCGGGGTGGGCGGGGAGAGGAATCTCCCACCCACCCCGCTTCGTTCAGCGACTGGGGATCGAAAGGACGTCAGGCAATCCGCTCGCCGGTGGCCGCGCTGAAGCAGTGCTGCTGGTTCTCCCGGATCCGCACGTGGATCGTCTCGCCGCGCGTCGGTGCGGTCCGTGGGGGAACCCTCACGATGATGGGCGAATCAGCGGATTCGTCCGGGCCAGATCCGATCGCCGCATCCGTGGCACCCGCGAGGTGACCATAGATGTAGGCGTCGGAGCCGAGCTCCTCAACGAGATCGACGACCACCGGAATAGTTGTGCCCACCTGCTCGCTGACAACCTCGAGACTCTCGGGCCGGAAACCGATCGTGATGCGTCCGCCGTCCGCTTCGGTGAGAGCTGCGACCGTGTCCCTCGGGAGCCGCACCGCAGCGGAACCGAGCTTGGCCTCGTCGCCGTCGACGTGGAACGTCCCGAGGTTCATCGCGGGTGATCCGATGAATCCGGCGACGAATTTGTTGACCGGCCGGTCGTACATGTCCTGCGGCGTGCCGCACTGTTGGAGTACCCCGTCCTTGAGAACGGCGATCCGGTCGCCCATGGTGAGCGCTTCCGTCTGGTCATGCGTCACGTACACCGTGGTGACACCGAGGTTGCGCTGCAACGAGGCGATCTGGGTACGAGTCTGTACACGGAGTTTCGCGTCAAGGTTGGACAGGGGTTCGTCCATGAGGAATACCTGGGGTTTACGGACGATGGCGCGGCCCATGGCCACCCGCTGACGCTGGCCGCCGGAGAGCGCTTTGGGCTTCCGGTCCAGGAAAGGTTCGAGACCGAGGATCCCCGCGGCTTCGTCCACGCGGCGGGCGATCTCGTCCTTCGGGGTCTTGGAGATCTTGAGGGCGAACCCCATGTTCTCCCGGACGGTCATGTGCGGGTACAGCGCGTAGTTCTGGAACACCATCGCGATGTCCCGGTCTTTCGGCAGTACCGAAGTGACGTCGCGGTCACCTATGAGGATGCGGCCCGAGTTGACGTCCTCCAGTCCGGCGAGCATCCGGAGTGAAGTGGATTTTCCGCAGCCTGACGGACCGACGAGAACGAGAAACTCGCCATCATCAATGTGTAGATCAAGTTTATCGACGGCCGGATGATTGGCCCCCGGGTATATTCGGCTGGCCTTATCGAAAGTCACTGTAGCCATGATTGAATTCCCTCCACCGGCAGGTACGTGCCGGACGATCCGAGTGGAGTACCTTCCCCGCCCACCGTGGCAAGGGGTTTACGCCATACGCGGCAGGGTAGCGCGACGTCGAAACCGTGCCCAGATGCTGTGACCAGGGGATGATACCGACTGCACGGTATTGTGCAGATCACTTCATGATGTCACAGTTATGGCCCGGGAATCATGGTCAGGAAAACTCCCCGTGGAAACTCCGGGTCAGGCCATCCTGGTGAATCTGATCCGCCACTCGTCCGGGCCCTGCTGAATGAACTTCATGTCGAAGGATTCCTCACGAGCGGCGATCTCGTTGATCAGGGGGACCGGATTGTGCGGGGCGACGAGGACGAGCGCCCCTCCGATGGGGAGGACCCCCAGTGCACCATGGATGGCCCCGTGTCGGATGGCATGCGGAATGGCAGCCGCATCCAGCTCCGGGATCGGAATCTCTTGTTCAGTACAGCTACAGGTGCCCGTTTTTTCGGTGAGGGGCAGTTGTTCCCGGAGACTCATCGGGGTTCCTTTCAGTGGAGCTGTAGATGATATTCCACGATGTTAATCTCGGATACTCTGATTGTCACCGGTCCCCGATGCGCGAGCTGCCGTGGGGGTTCGCCGGGAGAAAGCCATCCCGGCTCATCGTCAACGCTCGCCAGGGCCCTTGAGTCGGATCACCTCGAAGTCGCCGTCAGCAAGGTGTTTGCGCAGATCCTTTTTGTCGAACTTGTCTACGCTGGTGCGGTCGATCTGTTCCACGAAGGTCCAGTACTCGGGCAGCATCCAGGCCGGGAGTTTCTCGCGGAGTGTGTCCCGGAGGTGTTCCGCGGTGGTTTTTCCGGGGGTGACCCCAGGGTAGAGGACCGTCACAGCGAGGGGCCGTTCACCCCATTTGTCATCGGGATATCCGATCACGGCGGCTTCTACGACCTCATCCGCCTCCATGATCAGATTCTCCAGTTGGACGGAGTAGATCCATTCCCCGCCGGATCGGATGACGTCGCGGGCACGATCCTCAACGGTGAGGAAGCCGTCACGGGTGATCGATCCGACATCCCCGGTGCGCAGCCACCCGTCATCGGTGAATTTGTCGGTGGCGTCCCCGACGTCCGCGCCGCGGAAGCTCTGTGCGAGGCCACCTTTGTCCTCCTCTGGGGAGTGGTAGTAGGAGGCTGTGACCCAGTTGCCACGGACCTGGATCTCGCCCTGGTTCCGATCTGTTCCGGTGACTTCCCGGCCGTCGTTGACCACCCGGAACTCGATGGATGCGGGGAATCTGCCTTGGCTGATTCGATATGTCCAACGGGCTTGGCCGGAGACACCCATCGGTGGTCGGGCGACGGTGCCGATGGGTGAGGTTTCTGTCATGCCCCAGATGTGGATGACGTCGACTCCGTACCGTTCCTCCCACATTCTGATGAGGATCGGTGGTACGGGGGATCCGCCCGCGAAGATCTCCTGGAGACTCATTCGTTCTGGGGGATGCGAGAGATAATGCACCATCAACGAAATCCATAGTGTGGGGACCCCGGATGCCGCCCGTGGGTGGGTCGTCGCGATGATTTTCGCGAGTGTCGGTGCGGAGAGATCAGGGCCGGGGAGAATCATCGGTGCGCCGGACATGAATGCGGATATCGGGACCCCCCAGGAGAGGACGTGATAGATCGGTACACAGCAGAGGAAAGGTATCCCATGGCTCACCGCGAAACTATCCGTGGTCCGGAGGCTCATGGAGTGGAGATACATGGACCGGTGGGAGTAGACGACCCCTTTGGGAGCCCCGGTTGTGCCGGTGGAATAGCAGATCGCGGCTGCGGTGTGTTCGTCGAGGACGGGCCAGTCGTATGTCGTGGGGCGACCGTCGATGAGCGCTTCGTAGGAGTGGATCCTGATGTGGTCGGGTAGATGCGAAGAGAGCGTGTCGATGCCTTGCAGGCCTGTGATGATCACATCCGTGACCCGGGGACAGTGGGTGAGGATCCGTCCCAGTTTCGGAATCAGCCGTGGGTCGGAGATGATGACGCGGTCATTGGCGTGATTGATGATGTGGGAGACCTGATCCTCCATGAGTTGCTTGTTGAGGGGGTTGAACACCGCTCCCATGCAACTAACCGCGAACAGCGCTTCCAGGTGCTCGGCGCAGTTGTACATGAATGTACCGATACGCTGGTCGGAATCTATGCCGAGTTCATCTCGGAGAGCGTTGGCGAGTGCCGCTGCGCGGACCCCGATCTCGCTGAATGTCATTGAGGTTGGTTCACCGTGGTCCCAACTCGTGACCGTCGATGACCCGTGCACGGTGGAACCGTAGCGCAGGATCCTGGTCAACGACATGGGGATGTCGTGCATGGTACTCAGCATGTTCACCACTCTAACCGCGTGCTGATGCGGGGGCAGGGGTCCATGGAATGCTGATGCGGGACGTGTCATTTCTCTGGGGAGCTATGATGCGGACTACCTGTTCGACCGTGTCCGATGTAGGCGTAGACGTGCCGAATACGCTAAAGTAGGTGACTGAACCGACAGGTTAATGCAGTGTGACCGCCAGGGCCGAGGCGCGGAGCCGGATTATCGGGAACGACAATCTTCTTCCGTGCTCCCTCCCATGGCCGCGCACTCGAATGGCCGGGGTGCATGCCCGGGCCAGTTAATACAGCTTCGATGACGGTCTCCCGGCGGTATACCCGAAGGATGAACCGGCCGAAGCACCCAGACAAGTCTGAAGCAGAGCTTCCTCGCTCCCGGATCGCCCCACGGATATTCTCCGGCAGGTGTCCGAAGCCGAGCGGTACTGCGATGACTGATTATTTTCCGTGAAAAGCTGCCGGCAGTACGATCTGCCCAGTGGTGTATGACGCCATCAGTGCCGGTACAGCGATTGAAAGGACTTTCGTGACCGATACGGACAACGCCGTGAACAAGGATCTCGCCTCGTTCAAGCTCACTGAGCTGCGCCAAATGGCGCAGAAACTCGGTATCCGGGGAATCTCCGGCAAACGCAAGGGAGACCTCATCGAGGCAATCCGCGGCGCAGGTGGACAGAGCCAGGCCCCCGCCACAGCCTCAGCACCGGATCAGGGGGAGTCAGGTTCGGATGTCTCCGGTGGAGAACGGCATCGACGCCGGGTCAGTACCTCAACGATCACTCCGGGGGAATCTGCGCGGGAGTCCGCGCAGAGGGGGGATGCGGCAATGCAGCCGGAGACGTCTGCACAGAATGAGCGTCAGCAGCGGAACGGTGCCCACAAGAATGGTGACCCGAACGATGCGGAACGTCGTGATCGAGGCGAAGATCGGGATTCCGAGGCGGAGGGTTCCCCGGGTACTGAAAACAGTGACAACGGTGACGATGACGGGCATTTTGAATCACGTTCGGCTGCGCGCCGGGCACGTCGCAACCGTGCCCGCCAGCAGCGGAAGGGCGGCCGTGACACTAGTGATGACGGTACGCAGGATGACGGCGATGACAATGACGGAAACATCCGTAACGGTAATCGCCGGGACCGCAATCGTGACAGCGGCAGTGACGAGCAGAATTCAGACGGAGGCCGTAACAACAATCGCCGGGACCGCAACCGGGGCGGCGGCAGTGACGAGCAGAATTCAGACGGAGGCCGAAACAACAACCGCCGGGACCGCAACCGGGGCGGCGGCAGTGACGAGCAGAATTCGGACAACAACGGGGGGAACAACCGCCGGGACCGCAGCCGCGGTGGCGATGACAATGATGGTGGGCGGGGTAACCGTCGTAACCGACGTAACCGCCGGGACCGTAACCGAGGCGGAAACGACGCCTACGGCAACAATCACAGCAACGATGATTCTCGCGATGATGATGTGTTCTCTCCGGTCGGAGGTATTCTCGACATCGTCGACAACAATCTCGCATTTGTCCGTACAACCGGGTATCACGCTGGCCCAGCGGACGTTTTCGTGCCGCAGCAGATGGTCCGCAAGTTCGGATTGCGCTCTGGGGATGCGATCACCGGTCAGGTGAAGATGCGTGCCGACGGACAGCCCGCCAACCAGCACAGCGGTGGTGGACGCAACCGGCAGAAGTACAATTCGCTGGTCAAAGTCGACACGGTGAACCAGATGAGTCCGGAAGAGGCACGTAAACGCCCTGACTTCTACAGACTCACCCCGCTGTACCCGAATCAGCGTCTGCGGTTGGAGACTGACCCCAAGGTTCTCACTACTCGACTTATCGATCTAATCATGCCGATCGGTAAGGGGCAGCGTGCACTGATCGTCTCACCTCCGAAGGCGGGTAAGACGACGATCATGCAGAACATCGCCAACGCGATCGCGACCAACAACCCGGAATGCCACTGCATGATCGTGCTTGTGGATGAGCGTCCGGAGGAAGTCACCGACATGCAGCGTTCAGTCAAAGGTGAGGTCATCGCCTCCACCTTCGACCGTCCGCCGAGCGAGCACACGGCTGTCGCCGAGCTCGCTATCGAGCGTGCCAAGCGCCTGGTGGAGGAAGGGAAAGACGTCGTCGTTCTACTCGATTCCATCACCCGACTGGGACGCGCGTACAACAACAGCTCTCCGGCGTCGGGACGCATTCTGTCTGGTGGTGTGGACTCCAACGCACTCTACCCGCCGAAGCGTTTCCTCGGTGCCGCCAGGAATATCGAGCAGGGTGGTTCATTGACAATCATCGCGACTGCCATGGTCGAGACCGGTTCGGCCGGCGACACGGTCATCTTCGAGGAATTCAAGGGTACCGGTAACGCCGAGCTCAAGCTCGACCGCAAGATCTCTGAGCGTCGGGTGTTCCCGGCCGTCGACGTCAACCCGTCCGGCACCCGCAAGGACGAGCTTCTGCTCGCCCCCGAGGAAGCGCGGCTCATGCACAAGCTACGTCGGATTCTGTCTGCCCTGGACAATCAGCAGGCAATTGATCTGCTACTGAAGCAGTTGAAGAAGACGAAATCCAATGCAGAGTTCATGATGCAGATCGCTTCGTCGGCGCCGATGGCGTCTGACGGCGAGGAGGAGTACTCCTAAGATGTCGAACCAGGTTTCCGCTGTCGACGACATCCTCTCCGAGTACCAGGGCCTCGAAGCACAGCTCGCAGACCCGGAGTTGCACAATGATCAGACGGCCGCCCGTAGAGTCGGTAAGCGTTATTCGCAACTGCAACCGATCATCCGCGTGCACGGTGAGTTGTCTGCTGTGCGTGGTGATCTTGAGGCAGCCCTTGAGATGGCCCACGAGGATGCCGAGTTTGCCGCTGAGGCCGAACGTCTCTCCGAACGGAAGATCGAGTTGGAGGAGAAGCTCGCCGACCTCCTTGCTCCTCGTGATCCGCACGATGCCGATGACATCGTGATGGAGATCAAGTCCGGCGCCGGTGGTGAAGAGGCGGCGCTCTTCGCCGGCGAGCTCGCCAGGATGTACCAGCGTTTCGCTGAGAAGCACGGCTTCAGTACTGAAATTCTGGGGCTCAGCGAATCAGATCTCGGTGGAGTTAAGGACATGACCTTGTCCATCAAGTCGAAGCAGCCTTCTGCGGACGGTGCGTGGAGCGTCTTCAAGTTCGAGGGTGGTGTTCATCGGGTTCAGCGGGTGCCCGTGACCGAGTCACAGGGGCGTATCCAGACCTCCGCAGCGGGTGTTCTCGTCTATCCGGAGCCCGATGAGATTGAGGCCGTGGAGATCGATGACAAGGATCTTCGGGTGGACGTCTACCGTTCATCGGGCAAGGGAGGCCAGGGAGTCAACACCACCGACTCGGCTGTCCGTATCACACACCTGCCCACGGGAATTGTTGTGACCTGTCAGAAGGAACGTTCACAGATCCAGAACAAAGCTCGTGCCATGCAGGTTCTCGCAGCCCGGCTGCAGCGGCAGATCGAGGAAGCCGCTGACGCTGAAGCCGCAGAGGGCCGTGCTGCCCAGATCCGCACCATGGACAGGTCTGAGCGTATCCGGACCTACAACTGGCCCGAAAACAGGGTCAGTGACCACCGGATCGGATACAAGGCCAACAACCTCGACACCGTTCTGAACGGTGATCTTGAGGATCTGTTCGCCGCGCTCCAGACCGCGGAACGCAACGCCCGTCTGGAAGCTGAGTAGAGGTATCCACGTGCAGCTCACGGTAACCGCTGCCGTGCGCGACGCTGCGGCGGTTCTTTCTGCCGCGGGCATCGACACGCCGCTCGTCGACGCCCAGTTGCTCGCGGCACATCTTCTTGGCTGCGGGCGGATGGACCTCTTCCTCCGTGGCGGGGAACCGGCACCGGAAGGCTACGCGGCGCTCGTCAGGCGACGGGCCCGAAGAGAGCCTCTCCAGTACATCACCGGAACTGCTTCCATCGGCGGGCTTGACCTGGCAGTCGGTCCCGGGGTTTTCATCCCGCGCCCCGAGACTGAACTGCTCGCAGCCTGGGGAATCACTGAACTCACTAATTTGGCTACCCCCGTCGTCGTTGATCTCTGCACCGGCTCGGGGGCACTCGCGATCGCGGTTGCCTGCTCGGTCCCTGATGCCACGGTCATCGCGGTCGAATTGGATCCGGACGCAGCCCGGTGGGCACGGAGAAATATTGATGTACATGCTCCCCGTGTCCGGCTCGTTGAGGCCGATGCGACCCGGATGGACATCCTCCCGGATCTTCAGGGCAGGGTGGACCTGGTACTTTCGAACCCGCCGTACGTTCCTGAGCGCGGATCGGAGATCTTGCCCCCTGAAATATCCCATGACCCCTACCGTGCCGTATTTGGTGGCATAGATGGCATGGAGGTCATCATCCCCATGCTCGAGACCGTGTATAAACTGCTGAAACCGGGGGGTATCTGTGGAATCGAACATGATGATTCCACCGGAGGTGCGGTACGGGCGGCGTTCTCCGCGCACGGTGGGTTTAACCGGGTTCGGACCCGGAGCGACCTGGCGGGTCGGGAGCGATTCACCACGGCGAGTAGACTCGGACACTGCTGAACGAGGTTCCACCCGGAAAGAGAGAACAAACCAGTGAGCCGGATCTACAATTGCCTGAACACCGAGGACCGCGTCAACGGTGTAGCCGCTGCCGTCAACGCGGTCAAAGGCGGCGGGCTCGTCGTCCTACCGACGGACACGCTGTATGGAATCGGGTGCGACGCGTTCGATAATCGTGCCGTCGGTGACCTGCTTCGGGCGAAGCACAGGGGACCCGACATGCCGGTTCCTGTTCTCGTCGGAAGCTGGTACACGGTCCAGGGACTCGTCCGTGACAATCAACCGCAGGTGCGTACTCTTATCGAGGCGTTCTGGCCCGGTGGACTCTCCATAGTCGTCGTCCAGGCACCGAGTCTTCCCTGGAATCTCGGAGACACCCGTGGCACGGTGATGCTCCGGATGCCGCTGCACCCGGTTGCGATCGAGCTGCTGAGGGAAACCGGGCCGATGGCGGTTTCAAGTGCGAATATTTCCGGTCAACCTCCGGCAACAACAGCCGAGGAAGCCCGGAAGCAACTCGGTAGCACCGTTTCCGTCTATCTCGATGGCGGAACCTGTCTGACGGGTCAGCCTTCGAGCATTATCGATCTTTCCGGGAGTCGCCCGCGACTGCTCCGGGAAGGGGCCGTCCCGGCTGCACGGATCGCTGATGCGCTCGGGATCTCTCCGGAGACTCTGGCCTGACATGGGATCCGGAGGCGCCGGAGTCCCCCTGCGCGAACTTGGACTGGTCCTTCTCGTCGCTTGCGCGGTGACCTATCTGGCCACCGGAATCGTCCGGTATGTCTTGGTTCGCACAGACAAGGTTGACCCGGTAAGGGAACGGGACGTGCACAAGAACCCGACTCCGCAGATGGGCGGAGTAGCTATGTTCACTGGTTTTCTGGCGGCAGTTTTCCTGGCACAGCAGCTTCCAGCGCTCAACAGAGGTTTTCAACCGATCACCCCGGAGATGGGGGCCGTCGCCTGGGCTGGACTCGTCATCGTGCTGGTGGGTATCATCGATGATTTTTTCGAACTCGATGTTCTGGCGAAGCTCATCGGACAGATCCTTGGTGCCGTCGTGATGAGCCTGATGGGATTGACCTGGACCCTGATATATTTTCCGTTCGGTGGTGGAACAACCGTCGTGCTCGATCAGGTGCTGTCGACGGTACTCACTGCTTTCGTCACCGTGGCGTTGATCAACGCATTGAATTTCGTTGACGGCAGTGACGGACTTGCAGCCGGGGTCGGGTTGATCACGGGTGGGGCGATCCTGACTTTTTCCCTGACCATTCTCCACGATCAGGGAGGAGCGGTGTCCGCGTATCCACCCGCCATCATTGGAGCGGGCCTGGTGGGAATCTGTCTCGGGTTTCTCCCGCACAACTTCGCTCCCGCGAGGATTTTCATGGGGGACACCGGCAGTATGCTGATCGGGTTGCTTCTCGCAGCCGGGTCAACGTCCGCCTCGGGAAAGATTAATCTCTCCCTGTACGGTGTGGCAGATATCTTCGCTGTCATGGCACCGATGATTGTCGCCGTGGGATGCGTCTGTGTTCCTCTCGCGGAACTCTGTCTGACGGTTGTCCGACGTCTGGTCACCGGACAGTCGATGTCGGTTCCCGACAAGAATCACCTGCATCATCAACTCATGCGCCACGGGCATTCCCCCCGTCAGGTTGCGGTAACGATCTACTCGTGGACCTTTGCGGTCGCCTTCGGTGCGGTAGCGTTCACGGTCCTCCATGTCATGGAAGTGCTCGTGGGGTTTTTCCTCGCGATTACGCTGGCGTTCATTTTTACGATCACACCGGTCCTGGACAAACGGAAGCGGGACCGTGAACTCTCGATCGACCCTCCATCTCCCATGACGTAGGATTCCGCATGTGAGTGAATCGACCCAGTTCCCCGAGTCCCCGTATGACAATCATCGGATCCCGCTTATACGTGCTGCTCAGATGGGGTCGTTCGCCCTGCTCGGAATCACGGCACTCTCCGTGTCGGGGTGGTGGATGATCGATGGTGAACGGGGAATGTGGGGTGGAATCATCGGTGGGATTGTCGGAGGCGGATTCGTTCTTCTGACAGTGCTGAGTGTTCTGATTACCGGTGGAACCTCACCGAGTATGACAGCCGTTTTAGTGCTTGGTGGCTGGCTCCTCAAACTGGTGGCACTTCTCATCCTTCTGTTCATTCTGCGTGATCTGGACTTCTACTCACGCAGGGCGTTGTTCGTCACGGTAATGGCGGCACTGACCGTGGTCCTGGGATCAGAGACATGGGCCATCGTGAGCAGTCGCACGACTTATGTCTCCTGACACTTCCCGCGTGCTCTATTTCAGTGGGTGGACATCGTTCCCGCGACAGATGAATCACGGTGTTACGTCCGGTATTGAGGTCCGAGTATAGGATAAGGCGCATACGGGGGAACCGGGGGCCGGGAAAATCCGGAGATGCATTACATCTCTGAAGTTGGTGGATTACCCCCGTAGCCCCCACTTCAACACCATGTGACCGAACTTACAAGTAAACATTTTCCCCGTTGAACAGTGGTGCGCTGGTTCTGGTCCAGGGGGTGGGTGAATACCCCCGGGGCAATCTTCGGTAAACGTACCCGGCACCTGATAGTCTGATCCCGGGTTTAGGGAACCGTTGTGCTGACGTGCTTTCGTCCGTACAGGTGTGCCATTCTGCTGGGATGGTGCCGGGCTTCCCGTCCCCAGTGATCACCGCGATGATGTGCGACGGAGTCCGCGGTTGGTCCAGGTACTTTTCAGACGTCCATCGCACCGCACCCGCAGGCAGAAGCGTCGGGTGCGGCCCGAACACGGGAGAGAACGCTGAGCGTTACAACACTGTCCATGAAGGGTGAGTTCCATAAGCCCGACCTGGACCAAGAATTTTTCCCGGGGTACGTGGATGAGCACGGGAATGTCGTGAACCTCTGGTTCCACGACTTCTTCAACGGCGCATTCGCACTCGACCGTCTGATGTTCGTCCGCCTGCTCATGGCGGTTCTGCTCGTCTTCTTCTTCGCCATCGCCATGCGGAACCCCAAACTGGTTCCGTCCCGGTTGCAGAGCGTGGGGGAGATGGGCCTTGATTTCGTCCGGCTTCATATCGCCGAGGAGATCCTCGGCAAGCGGGAGGGACACCGCTTTCTGCCATTGCTGACGGCTATCTTCTTCACCGTCTTTGCGATGAATCTCCCGTCTGTGATCCCGGGACTGAACATTTCCCCGAATGCTCGAATCGGCATGCCGCTGACGCTGGCGATAGTCGGTTACATCGCGTTCATCTACGCGGGTGTAAAGCGTTACGGCTTCTTCAAGTATGTCAAGTGCTCGACGGTGGTCCCGAACCTTCCGCCGTTGCTCCACTTTCTGACGATTCCGATCGAGTTCTTCTCGACGTTCGTCATGCGGCCGGCCACGCTGACCCTGCGTCTGATGGCCAACATGCTCGCAGGTCACCTCATTCTGGTTCTGTTGTTCTCCGCCACGAACTTCTTCTTCTGGCAGTTGAACGGCTGGACCCTGCTGAGTGGCGTGACCTTCCTTGCCGGAGTCGCGTTCACCTTGTTCGAACTGCTGGTCATCTTCCTGCAGGCGTACATTTTCGCGCTCCTCTCTGCCGTTTACATCGAACTGTCGTTGCACGCGGACGAACACTGACACCCGTCGCCCTCCGGGGCGTCGGCCCAGGCCTCGTGATTCCGGGAGACCGGAGCCACGGACCAGCCTCGGCTCAGGCCGGGGCATCAATACGGTCAACTGAATACCCCATCATCACCACCTCGCCCAGAAGACAATGACCTTTCTGGGCTTAAGAAAGGGAACGACACACCAATGAACGAGATCATCCTCGCGCAGGAAGCCGCCACCTCCTTCTCCGGTTTCGGCGCCATCGGCTACGGCCTCGCCGCGATCGGCCCCGGCATCGGCATCGGCATCCTCGTCGGTAAGACCCTCGAGGGTATGGCACGCCAGCCCGAGATGGCCGGCCAGCTCCGCACCACGATGTTCCTGGGTATCGCCTTCGTGGAGGCGCTTGCTCTCATCGGCCTCGTTGCCGGCTTCCTGTTCTGATCTACTCAACAGCGAAGAACCACGCCGACAACGAAAGCTGTGAGGACCTATGACTAACCACCTTTACCACCTTGCCGAAGGTGGCGCGGAGCATGGAAATCTGCCGCTGAGCGGCCAGATTTCACCCTTGTTCCCGTTCACCTACGACATGGTCTGGTCGGCGCTGTGCTTCATTGTCATCCTGATCGGCTTCTGGAAGTTTGTTCTTCCGAAGGCCCGTGAAGTGCTCGTCGAGCGCGAAGACCGCATCAAGGGCGGAATTCAGCGCGCGGAAGCTGCTCAGGCGGAAGCCAAGGCGGCCCTGGAAAAGTACAATGCCCAGCTCGCTGAGGCTCGTGCTGAAGCCGCGCAGATCCGTGAAGATGCGCGTACCAAGGGCAAGCAGATCATCGAAGACATGAAGGCCCAGGCCACAGAAGAAAGTAACCGAATCATCGAGTCCGGTGAGAAGCAATTGATGGCTCAGCGCGAGCAGGTCATTACCGAGCTTCGCCGTGAGATGGGACAGAACTCGATCAACTTGGCTGAGCGCCTCCTCGGCGAGCAGCTCGGCGACAACGTCAAGCGCTCCGGGACGATCGATACATTCCTCTCCGATCTCGACACCGTGGCCCCGGCAGGAAAGTGAGCGACATGCACGCAGCGAGCCGCGAGGCATTGGCGAAGGCGACGCGCAATCTGGACACGATCCTGTCCGGCCAGGGCAACGCCGTGGCCAGCGCCGCACAGACCGGAACCGAGCTTTTCGACGTCGTGGAAGTCCTCGACGGCGACCGCGCCCTGCGTGTCGCTGCAGCGGAGGTTTCGAACCCCGCCGAGCAGCGCGTGGGCCTGGTGCGGGAGGTATTCGGGGGAAAGGTCTCCGATACCACCCTCAAGGTCCTCGGAGATGCGGTTGAACTGACCTGGTCGACCCCCCGTGAGATGCGGGAAGGCCTAGTTGAACTCGGCCGCCGCGCACTGCTGGAGGCTGCCCGGAATCAGGGGCAGTTGGAGCAGGTCGAGGACGAACTGTTCCGGCTCTCCCGGATACTGAGCGACGAACCCAAACTCACGCAACTTCTCGACGACCGCACGGCGACTGCCGACGCGAAGCGAGGGTTGCTGGCGAACGTTCTGTACGGGAAGGTCACCCCGGTAACCGAGGCACTGGCATTGCAGGCGATCACCCGACGAGACCACGGCCCCGTCGACGACATCGCCGCACTGAGTGCATTGGCCGCCGACATGCAGAACCGGACGGTTGCCCATGTGGTTGCCGCGACCCAGCTCACTGCGCAGCAGGAGCAGGGACTGAAGGACAAGCTGGGCACGATCTACGGTCGTGAGATGTCCATCCACTCTGAGGTTGACCCCAGCCTCCTCGGTGGTGTGGTCGTCCGCGTCGGTTCGGAAGTCATTGATGGTTCTACTTCAGGCAAACTTCAACGCCTGCGGTCGAAACTGCCGTGACCGGCGCCGACTACGACCAGGAGAACTAGACAAATAATGCTGGAAGAAACAACCGAGAGCAGGAAGAACATGGCGGAGCTGACGATCTCCTCCGACGAGATCCGTAGCGCGATTGAGAATTACACCTCGAGCTACTCCCCGGAGGCCTCCCGTGAGGAGGTCGGCGTGGTCATTTCGGCGGCTGACGGTATCGCCCAGGTTTCGGGCCTCCCGTCAGTGATGACGAATGAGCTGCTCGAGTTCCCGGGTGGCGTCATCGGCGTCGCACAGAACCTCGATACCGACCGCGTCGGCGTCGTGGTGCTGGGTAACTACGAGAGCCTCAAAGAAGGCGACGAAGTCAAGCGGACGGGAGAAGTCCTGTCCATCCCGGTCGGTGACAAGTTCCTCGGCCGAGTGATCAATCCCCTGGGTGAACCCATCGACGGGATGGGTGCTATCGAGGCTGAAGAGGACCGTGTCCTCGAGCTTCAGGCACCCTCTGTGCTGCAGCGTCAGCCCGTCGAGGAGCCGCTTCAGACAGGTATTAAGGCTATTGATGCAATGACCCCCATCGGGCGTGGTCAGCGTCAGTTGATCATTGGTGACCGGAAGACCGGTAAGACTGCTGTCTGCCTGGACACCATCCTGAACCAGAAGGCCAACTGGGAGTCCGGTGACGAGAAGAAGCAGGTCCGCTGCATCTATGTTGCCATCGGTCAGAAGGGCTCCACTATCGCCGGAATCCGGAAGACCCTCGAGGAGCACGGTGCGCTGGAGTACACGACGATCGTTGCCGCTCCTGCCTCCGACTCCGCTGGATTCAAGTGGTTGGCGCCGTTCGCCGGTGCGGCCTTGGGGCAGCACTGGATGTACAACAACAAGCACGTTTTGGTCATTTATGACGATTTGACCAAGCAGGCTGAGGCCTACCGTGCGATCTCGTTGCTGCTGCGCCGTCCGCCGGGCCGTGAGGCTTACCCGGGTGACGTCTTCTACCTGCACTCCCGACTGCTGGAACGTGCCGCAAAGCTGTCCGATGACATGGGCGCAGGATCGATGACGGCTTTGCCGATCATCGAGACCAAGGCTAACGATGTTTCGGCCTTCATCCCGACCAACGTCATCTCCATTACCGACGGTCAGGTATTCCTGGAATCGGACCTGTTCAACCAGGGTGTCCGACCGGCCATTAACGTCGGTGTCTCGGTTTCCCGTGTCGGCGGTGCCGCACAGACCAAGGGCATGAAGAAGGTGTCCGGTTCGTTGCGTCTGGATCTCGCTTCCTACCGTGACCTGGAGGCCTTCGCGGCTTTCGCGTCCGATTTGGATCCGGCATCCAAGCGCCAGCTGGAACGTGGTCAGCGTCTCGTCGAACTGCTCAAGCAGTCCGAGAACAACCCGATGGCCGTCGAGGATCAGATGGTTTCGATCTGGCTCGCAGGCGAAGGTCACCTCGACAACGTTCCCGTCGAAGATGTCCGTCGTTTCGAGTCGGAACTGCACGAGTACCTGCATGGCAACGCCCGCGAAGTCTACGACCAGATCGCAGGTGGCGCTGCTTTCTCCGATGAGTCCAAGGAAGTGCTCGTTTCCGCGACCGAGGATTTCAAGCGAACCTTCCAGACCACGGATGGGACCCCCGTGATCAACGAGCCTGAGGTCGGAGCTCTCGCTGAGGGAGACCTGAAGAAGAACAAGATCACGGTTTCTCGCAAGTCAGCCAAGAAATAGGGTCGTGACACGCACCATGACCGTCCAAGGAAAAGAAGGGAGGCGATAGACCATGGCCAATCTTCGAGAACTACGTTCCCGTATCAAATCGGTGAATTCGACGAAGAAGATCACCAAGGCGCAGGAGCTCATCGCCACCTCGCGAATCACGAAGGCCCAGCAGCGGGTTCAGGCATCGATGCCGTACGCCGAAGAGATCCACAATGTGATCGAACGCCTGGCATCCGCCACTGAACTCGATCACGCGATGCTCCGTGAACGCGAGAACGGACGTCGGGCCGCGATTCTCGTGGTGACCAGTGACCGTGGCATGTGCGGCGGATACAACTACAATGTCTTCAAGAAGACTGCGGAACTGCGTGGGATGCTTGAGGACAAGGGCTACGAAGTGGTTCTGTACGTTTCCGGTAACAAGGGTTTGAGTTACTACCGTTTCCGCAGTGAGAAAATCGCTGGTGCCTGGACTGGGTTCTCCCAGGACCCGGGTTACAAGGAAACGCACGGAATGCGCAGGCACCTGATCGATGGATTCGTTGCAGGATCTGCAGGTACCGCGAAGTGGCGTGAAGGACTATCTGCGCCCGAAGGCGAAGCTGTCCAGGGATTCGATCAGTTGCACGTCGTGTACACCGAGTTCGAGTCCATGCTCACGCAGAACGCTCGCGCACACCAACTCCTCCCGATTGAGCCGATCATCGAGCTTGATCACATCGAGACCGGGGAAGACATACTCGCCTCCTCATCGAATGAGGTCGAGGCGGACTACGATTTCGAGCCCAGCGCAGAGGAACTACTCGACGCACTGCTTCCGCAGTACGTGTCGCGTGGTCTCTACGCGATGCTGCTCGAGGCTGCAGCCAGTGAGTCAGCATCCCGGCGCACCGCCATGAAGTCGGCGACCGACAATGCGAACGAGCTGGTCAAGGACCTCTCCCGTGTGGCCAACCAGGCTCGTCAAGCACAGATCACCCAGGAAATCACAGAGATCGTCGGTGGCGCGGGAGCGCTCGCCGAAAGCGGAGAAAGTGACTAGATTATGACTACAGCTCTCCAAGAGCAGAACACACAGCAGGCGTCCACCGCCGGCCGTGTTGTGCGCGTCATTGGTCCGGTCGTCGACGTGGAATTCCCGCGCGGCGAGCTTCCGGCCCTCTACAACGCACTGACTGTCGAGATTAAGCTCGAGGCAGTCGCCAAGACCATTACGCTCGAGGTCGCCCAGTACCTGGGTGATAACCTGCTGCGTACCATTTCGATGGCCCCCACTGATGGACTCGTCCGCGGCCAGGAAGTTACCGACCTCGGTCGTCCGATCTCCGTTCCAGTCGGCGACGTCGTCAAGGGCCATGTATTCAACGCTCTCGGTGACTGCCTCGACGAGCCCGGCCTCGGTCGTGATGGTGAGCAGTGGGGCATCCACCGCGACCCACCGCCCTTCGACCAGCTCGAAGGCAAGACCGAGATCCTCGAGACGGGCATCAAGGTCATCGACCTCCTGACCCCGTACGTCAAGGGCGGAAAGATCGGCCTGTTCGGTGGCGCCGGTGTCGGTAAGACCGTTCTCATCCAGGAGATGATCACGCGTATCGCCCGTGAGTTCTCCGGTACCTCCGTGTTCGCCGGTGTCGGTGAACGTACCCGTGAGGGCACCGACCTCTTCCTCGAGATGGAGGAGATGGGGGTTCTCCAGGACACCGCACTCGTCTTCGGCCAGATGGATGAACCCCCGGGAGTTCGTATGCGTGTGGCGCTGTCCGGGCTGACGATGGCGGAGTATTTCCGCGACGTCCAACACCAGGACGTGCTGCTGTTCATCGACAACATCTTCCGTTTCACCCAGGCCGGTTCCGAGGTGTCGACTCTGCTGGGTCGGATGCCCTCCGCTGTGGGCTATCAGCCCACGCTGGCGGACGAGATGGGTGTGCTCCAGGAGCGCATCACCTCGACGAAGGGCCGCTCGATCACGTCTCTGCAGGCCGTTTACGTCCCTGCGGACGACTACACCGACCCGGCTCCGGCGACGACCTTCGCCCATCTTGATGCAACCACTGAGCTTGATCGCTCGATCGCCTCGAAGGGTATCTACCCGGCCGTGAACCCGCTGACCTCCACATCGCGGATTCTTGAGCCCGGTATCGTCGGTGAGCGTCACTACAACGTCGCTCAGCGTGTGATCAACATCCTGCAGAAGAACAAGGAACTCCAGGACATCATCGCCATCCTCGGTATGGACGAGCTGTCCGAAGAGGACAAGATCACGGTTCAGCGCGCTCGTCGCCTGGAACGGTTCCTCGGCCAGAACTTCTTCGTTGCGGAGAAGTTCACCGGCATTCCCGGTTCCTACGTGCCGTTGGAGGACACTATCGTGGCCTTCGAGCGGATCTGCCGCGGCGACTTCGACCACTACCCGGAGCAGGCCTTCAACGGTCTGGGCGGGCTGGACGATGTCGAGGCCGCATACCAGAAGATGAACGAAAAGTAGAAGGGCGGGTCTCATGGCTGAAATCGCCGCTGAACTGGTCGCCGTGGAACGTAAACTGTGGTCCGGCAATGCCACGATCGTCACGGCCCAGACCACCGAGGGTGAGATCGGCGTGCTCGCCGGTCATGAGCCGATGCTCGGTCAGCTGATCGAGAACGGTGTCGTGACCATCCGTCCAGTCGACGGTGAGCGACTTGTTGCCGCCGTCCAGGGTGGTTTCATCTCCGTGTCCAAGGAGAAGGTCACCATCCTTGCGGACTACGCGGAATGGGCGTCTGAGGTTGATACCGCTGCTGCGGAGATCGCCCTCACCGAAGATGACGAGGACTCACGGGCACGTGCTGAAGCCGGACTGCGCGCTGTTCGTCGCAGTCGGGAGCCGTAGCCGACGTTCTCGCCTCGCAATTGAACGGCGGGTGTATCCCACAGCAGGTTGAGAGACCTTGGTGGGGTACACCCGCTGTTCGCGTCTCCCGATACAGCGCGGTATGCCAGTTGCTTCGTTGCCGTGGCTTCTGGAGCCAATGAAATCACCCCCGGCGAACTGTACTTTTGCTTATGTGAAGGCCCCCGTAACGTCAGGTTCGTTGTTCGGACGTGTCAGGAGTAGGATCACTGAAAAGCGGTACTACAGATATCAGCGCAGCGGCGTGGATTCCTGGGAATAGGACGCCGTTCCTTGATGACGAGGGAGTGATTGGTGGAGTATTTCTGGTTTGGGTTGTCCACGTCACTGTGTGTGGTCGCCGTGCTCGCAGGATGGCGGTTCCTCCGAGTCAGGGCGACTGGGTCGGGTGTCCTGCTCCGTAAGATGCCCGCGAACGGTATCCATGGTTGGCGTCACGGTGCGCTTCGCTACACGGGAAATGCCCTTGAATACTACAAGCTCAGGTCCGTATCGCCGCGCTCGGATATTCTCTTTCCCCGCTCCGGTGTGGAGGTTTCCGGTCGGCGTGAACTCACGGAAGCCGAGCTGTCGTTCATGCCGGAGGGTGTTCGGGTAATCGAGCTGTCGGTGGCGGGTCGAAATTACGAACTCGCTCTTGACGGCCGTGGCGAAACTGCCCTGACCTCGTGGATCGAATCCGCACCGAGCGTTCGGCAGGAACGGAGTTACAGGCCCCTCGACCGCTGACCCCATGGGCGGGGTCCGTGAATACTGTTTCGCACGCTAGAATTCGAGGAATGCGACTCGTTATTGCCCGTTGTTCCGTCGACTACATCGGCCGCTTGGAGGCCCATCTGCCGGCTGCGGACAGGCTGCTTCTCGTCAAAGCTGATGGATCTGTCTCCGTTCACGCGGATGACCGCGCGTACAAGCCGTTGAACTGGATGACTCCGCCGTGCACCCTCAGAGAAGAAGCCGTTGAGCGAGATTCAGATGCTGAGGGGCACGCGGATATGCTCTGGATCGTGGAGAACTCGAAGGGGGAGCAGCTCCGGATCACCATCGAGGAGATACACTCAGATGTGACCCGGGAATTAGGACAAGACCCAGGCCTGATCAAGGATGGCGTCGAAGCGCACCTTCAGGAACTGCTCGCGGATCAAATCACCACGTTGGGCGACGGATACACACTCGTTCGCCGTGAATATCCGACAGCCATCGGGCCTGTCGATATCCTCTGTAGGGATTCCTCTGGTGGGGCTGTCGCAGTCGAGATCAAACGGCGCGGGGAGATCGATGGTGTCGAGCAGCTCACCCGTTATCTGGAGCTGCTCAATCGGGATGAACTTCTGGCTCCGGTGCGTGGGATATTCGCGGCGCAACAGATCAAACCGCAGGCGCGTACCCTCGCTGAAGATCGGGGAATTCGCTGTGTGGTCCTGGACTACCAGGCCCTCCGCGGAACCGAGTCCGCTGAACTCCGACTGTTCTGATGCCGAGAAGAAACCACCCCAAGGCAGGGCGGCGTGCTATCCATTCCACCCAGCGTGTGCAACGTCCTCTGCCCCGCGACGGTGCTGTCTACTATGGGACACAGGAGATGCCTGGCCCCTCTTACGCCGATGGTGCGCCACATCTTGTCCGGCGCATAGGTTCTGCCGGGGCAGTGAAATTTTACGTGTGCCCGGGATGCAACCAGAATATTCCGCCGGGGGTGGCCCATGTTGTGGCCTGGCCGAGAGATTTCGGGAGAGGTGCCGATGACCGTCGCCACTGGCATCGGCATTGCTGGGAGCGACGTTAGTCGGTGGGAGGTTCAGTCAGCTCGAGGAGGACGCCACCGGCGTCTTTCGGATGCACGAAATTGATTCTCGATCCACCTGTCCCATGTTTAGGATCGGGGTAGAGGAGTCGCACTCCGATTGCCCGGAGGTGGTCACACAATGCATCCATGTTGTTCGTGCGCAGGCACATCTGCTGGAGACCAGGTCCCCTCCGATCCAGGAATGAAGCGATGGTCGAATTCTCATTCAACGGAGCCAGGAGTTGGATGACGCCCGCAGTTTCGGCATTGTCGACTGGTCCTACCATGGCCTCAATCACCCCCTGTTCCTCGTTGGTTTCTTGATGGAGGGGGACCCAGCCGAAGGCATTTCGGTAGAATTCGACAGCCGCATCCAGGTCGGGAACGGCGACGCCAACGTGGTCGAGGCAGATGACGTAGCTGTGGGGAATATCGATGGGAGGGCGCATATCCAGTGATTTTACCCCGGTGAGTGCCTTATTTTCTCGGGATCGGCGGGGAACTGCGGGGTCTTCGGTAGCCTGAGTACATGATCGTCGCATTTTCAGTTGCTCCCACGGAAACACCCGGAAGCAAAGCAGAGATGGCTGATGCTGTCGCGGAAGCGGTACGTGTCGTCCGTGCATCGGGTCTGCCCAATGAGACCAATGCCATGTTCACCCTCATCGAGGGTGAATGGGACGAGGTGATGGACGTCGTCAAGCGCGCAACTGACGCTGTCGTCGCGGTATCCCCGAGGGTTGGTCTGGTGCTCAAGGCAGACATCCGGCCAGGCTACACTGGGCAGTTGACCGCCAAAGTCGATGCCGTCAATCGGCGGTTGGCTGAAGCCTAGGAAAAAGGAGAACGGACTATGACCACTCCAGAACGTTTTATCGCTGGGGCCGTGGATCTGGGAGAGATCAAAGCACGGGCGGAGGCCCGTGTTCAGGCGCAGTCACGGGGTGGCACTGGTTCCACGGCATTACCTACCTCTTTCGTGGTGACCCGGGAGAACATCGAGGCCGAGGTTGTGGAACGGTCGATGCAGGTCCCGGTCGTTCTTCTCTTCGGCTCCGACGAGGTAGAATCATCCCGCCAGTTGCGCATTGACCTCACGGACCTTGCCGCTGCTGCTGCGTATGACTGGTTGTTTGGCTATGTGGATGCTCGATCGGTCCCCGAACTCGTGCAAATATTCGGAGTCAGCGCGCTCCCGACCGTTGTCGCCCTCGCCGGTGGGCGTCCGTTGGCGGATTTTCAGGGAGGCCAGCCACAGTCTGCTCTACAGGAGTGGACTGCGGCCGTCGTGGGGGCTTGCGTCGGCAAACTGCAGGGCCTCCCTGAGCAGGCGGGGCCGGAGAACACCGCAGAAGCACGGTCCACCGATCCCCGTTTCACTTCCGCGGAAGACGCCCTCGCAGAGGGAGATTTCGCCGCTGCCATCGCTGTTTATGACGACATCCTGGCGAAGGAACCGGCGAACACTGATGCGAAGCTCGCCCGCGACAATGCCCGACTGTTGAAGCGTCTATCCGAGGCGGTTCCCGGAGTCGATGCAATCGCGGAGGCCGACGCGGATCCCGGTGACCTAGATAAAGCGTTCGCGGCCGCGGATGCGGCGGTGGCTGCAGGTGACCCGGAGTCGGCTTTCGATCGACTTATCGCCATTCTCTCCAGTAGTAACGGTGACCGGCGAATCATGGTGAAAGATAGGTTGTTGGAGCTTTTCGCGCTCTTCGCTGCGGATGACCCCAGGGTGCTCTCCGCTCGAGGTCGAATGGCTAGTGCTCTGTTCTGAGCGGAGTATTCATTTTACGATGACACGGTGCCCCGGGCCCCCTCCACTGGGGATGTGCCCGGGGCACCGTTCATACCTCTATTTTCTGTATGTCAGCCGAGGTGGCGGTACCACTGGGTTGACATCGCGGGTACGTGAAGACGTACCGAGTGTGGTTGGCCGTCCCACCCGTAGTCGTCGGCGTGGATTACTGTCGGGAGATCGTTTCCGGCGCCGGCGTAGTTGTCGGAGTCTGTGTTGATCACCAATTCCCAGTCACCCCCGACTGGAAGTCCGAACGTATAGGATAGCTGGCTGGTTCCACCGAGGTTGCTTACGCAGAGCAGCTTTTCCCCGTTGGATCCGTGGCGGAGGAACGCAAGGATGTTGTTCTGAGCGTCATCGGCCTTGACCCAGTCGAATCCGTCTCCGGTGAAATCGCGTGTGTAGAGCGCGGGTTCTTCACAGTACCGGTTGTTCATGTCCCGGACGAGGTCGCGTACGCCGGTGTGATACTCGCCCTCCCAGCCGAAGAGATCTCCCCAGTCGAGGGAGCGGCTCTCCGACCATTCGCTGGTCTGCGCCCATTCGAGTCCCTGGAAGAGCAGTTGCTTGCCCGGGTGCGCCCACATGTAGGCGAGGAGGGTGCGGGCGCCTGCGGCCTTGTTCCAGGAATCACCGGGCATGCGCTGCCACAGGGACCCCTTGCCGTGGACGACCTCGTCGTGACTGATCGGAAGGATGAACTTCTCCGAGAAGGCGTAGACGAGGGAGAAGGTGATCTCGTTGTGGTGCCAGCTTCGGTTGACCGGATCCTCACCGAAGTACCGCAGCGTGTCGTTCATCCACCCCATGTTCCACTTCATGGAGAATCCGAGTCCGCCCTCGGTGGTGGGGGCGGTGACCCCGGGCCATGAGGTGGATTCCTCGGCGATTGTCAGCACACCCGGGTGGTGCTGGTGCACGGTGGCGTTCATCTCCTGGAGGAACTGCACTGCTTCGAGATGCTCGCGGCCGCCGTGGACGTTGGGGAGCCACTCGCCTTCTTTACGGGAGTAGTCGAGATAGAGCATGGATGCGACGGCATCGACCCGTAGGCCGTCAATGTGGAACTCCTCCAGCCAGTAGAGGGCGTTGGCGACGAGGAAGTTGCGGACCTCGGGGCGACCGAAGTCAAAGACGTAGGTGCCCCAGTCGAGCTGTTCGCCCCGACGCCAGTCGGGGTGCTCGTAGAGCGGCTGGCCGTCGAAGCGGGCGAGTGCCCATTCATCTTTGGGGAAGTGGGCGGGGACCCAGTCGACGAGCACCCCGATGCCGCGGGCGTGGAAGGCGTCGACCAGGGCGCGGAACTCATCCGCTGTACCCCATCTGGAGGAGGGAGCGTAGTACCCGGTGACTTGGTAGCCCCAGGATCCACCGAAGGGATGTTCGGCGACCGGCATGAACTCGACGTGGGTGTAGCCCATGTCGGCGACGTAGTTGACCAGTTCATCAGCGAGCTCCGTGTATCCGAGCCCGTACTTCCAGGAGCCGAGGTGTACCTCGTAGATGCTGACGGGGGCGGCGTTCCAGTCGACAGTGTCCCGGTGGTCCAGCCATTCGGCATCGTGCCACCGGTAGTCGGATTCGGCGACGATGGATCCGGTGGCGGGGGGTGCCTCTGTCAGGCGGGCCATGGGGTCGGCTTTATCGAGACGGGTCCCGTCATGGGTGTGGATCGCAAACTTGTACACTTCGCCAGCGCTCACCCCGGGGACGAATACCTCCCAGACACCGGAGGAACCGAGTGCCCGCATGGGGGTCTGGGAGGGGTTCCAGCCGTTGAAGTCACCGATGACCGCGACACCCGCAGCGTTGGGTGCCCACACGGCGAAGGACGTACCGATGACCGTGCCGAGGACGGTGTCGTAGCGGCGGACGCGTGCACCGAGGACCTCCCAGAGGCGTTCGTGCCTGCCCTCGTTGATGAGGTGGATATCGGTTTCTCCGAGTGTCGGGAGGAAGCAGTAGCCGTCGGCACGGGTCACGGTGTTTCCGCCTGGCCAGGTGATGATCAGCTCGTATGCTACGGAGTTGGTGTCGGGCAGCGCCGCGACATAGATGTCATCACCGATGGGCTGCATGTCGACGGGGTCACGGTCTTGGACGTGGAGTTGAACCCGTTCGGCCCCGATCTGTCGGGTCCGTACCACGGAGCCCGAATCGGTGTGATGCCAGCCGTAGACGGCGTGGGGGTCGTGATGACGGCAGGCCGAGATAAGATGCCAGTCGCCGTCGGCGATGAGGAGTCGTTCGGGTACGTTCGGGGAGTTCATGGTGGGTCCTTAGTGTTTTGACAGTGTCGCGGAGCTGCGTGTCGATGCCCGGGACAGCCGACGCAGTGGTGGACTTGTAATCCCGGGCCGTGCGCTAAGCCCGGTATCGGTCGATTCGGCGCCAGGCGAGTTGCTCGCGGCGCTCCGGGGCCACCGTAGGCAGGATGAGGATGTGCGCGACGTTGTTCCAGGGTTCGAGTCGCACGTAGTTATGTTCGCCCCAGAGATAATCGGCACCGCTGACCTCATCATGAACGTCGAACATTGCACCTGAGTCCATACCGAGACGCTCGAGGTCGAGATGGACAGTCGTCTCCACCGCGTTGTAGGGATCGAGGTTGACCACGATGATGACGGTGTCACCCGAGACCGGATCGACCTTCGAGTAGGCGAGAACCTGGTCAGAGTCCGTGGCGTGGAAGTCGAGGACACGTAGCTGCTGAAGAGCTGGGTGTTCCCGGCGTACCCGGTTGAGGGTACTGATGAACACTGACAGGGAATCCCCGCTCTGTTCCGCTGCCACGTAGTCCCGGGGCCGGAGTTCGAATTTCTCGCTGTCCAGGTACTCTTCGCTGCCCGGTTTCAGTGCACGGTGCTCGTAGAGTTCGTACCCGGAGTAGACACCCCACAACGGTGACATCGTCGCTGCTAGGACCGCCCGGATGGCGAACATGCCGCGTCCACCGTACTGGAGTGAAGCGTGCAGGATGTCCGGTGTGTTGACGAAGAGATTCGGGCGGCAGACGTCCGCCATCCGGGAGATCTCCTGTCCGAACTCAGTGAGTTCGTGCTTGGTGGTCTGCCAGGTGAAGTAGGTGTAGGACTGGCTGAATCCCGCTTTGGCGAGACCATAGAGTCGAGGCCGTCGGGTGAACGCTTCTGCGAGGAAGATCACCTCGGGGTGCTTCTCGTGGACGGTGGATATCAGCCACTCCCAGAAGTTGGCGGGTTTGGTGTGGGGGTTATCCACCCGGAAAGTGGTGATGCCGTGGTCGATCCAGTAGAGCACCACCCGGAGGATCTCCCGGTAGAGACCCTCAGGATCATTGTCGAAGTTGAGTGGATAGATGTCCTGATACTTCTTGGGTGGGTTTTCCGCGTAGGCGATCGTTCCGTCAGGGAGCACGGTGAACCACTCGGGGTGTTCTGCCGCCCACGGGTGGTCGGGTGCGCACTGTAGCGCGAGATCGAGTGCGACCTCGAGGCCGAGTTCTCCCGCGCGTGAAACCAGTGTGTCGAAGTCGTCGATAGTGCCCAACGCGGGGTGTACGGCATCGTGGCCACCGGCAGTGGATCCGATTGCCCACGGGGATCCGACGTCCTCCGGAGTGGGAGTGAGGGTGTTGTTGCGACCCTTGCGGTTGATCTCGCCGATTGGGTGAATCGGTGGAAAGTAAACGGTGTCGAATCCCATCGCAGCCACGCGATCAAGCTCGGCAGTTGCGGTAGCGAAAGTTCCGTGGACGGGATGCCCGTCGGTGTCGAGACCACCGGTGGAACGAGGGAAGAACTCGTACCATGAGCTGAACAGGGCCTTACGGCGTTCCACCTTGACCTTGCGGGTGATCCCACGGGTGAGGAGTTCCCGCAACGGGTGCTGGTCAAGCAGAGAGACGACCTCTTTTTCGAACGCAGGTGCCACGGCTTCAGCGGGAGTGAGCTCATCCCTTCGAAGATTCTCCGCGACGGCGGTTAATTCAGGGCGGCGCTTCTTCGGGGCGCCCTCCGCAGCACGGAGAAAGAGACGTGCCCCGTTTTCCAGATCATTGGCCAGTTCTGCTCGAGTCTGCCCGGCATTGATCTTCGAGGTGACAGCATGCCTCCAGGTCGCGATGGGATCTGACCAGACATCGACGCGGAAGGTCCACATGCCCGGAGCATCCGGGATGAACAGCGCATTGACCTGGTCCTCGTCGTGGGGACTGGTGTGCATTGGGACACGGACGGTGCGCCGGAAACTGGGGGAGGCTTCGGGGCCGCGTACGTTGAGTGTGGCGGAAAGAGCATCGTGCCCCTCGCGCCACGCGAGGGCGGAAATCGGCACCACCTCTCCAACCACCGCCTTCGTGGGGTGGCGACCTCCGGAGATCACGGGGCGGACATCATCAAGGCCAAGGCGATTCGTCACAGTTTCCTCATTCGCATTCCGGTTGATTCGGTTCGGGATAGTAGGTGGCGGTTCCCCGGGACGGGGAGCGCCCGTACATCACAGAGTCTAGTTGAGGAGTTGGCTACGTACGGGGGTCTTGCTTCACGGATCGGACACACTCCAGAATGCCACCGGGCATCCGGGTACCGAATGTGCAGGAAACACGCGAGACCAGATGGCATCCTCTGTCGGTTGCTGGGGTGTATCAGCCGCTGCCGTCCGGTGTGCCGGAGCTGGTTGTGCAATATGTCACTTCCCGGAGGAGCAGGAAGGGACCGTCTCGCCCGGAGAACCCTGACGAATTCTCATTCCCCACCGCCGTGGCAGTTACTATCGGGCGCGTTGTTGGGACATGATGGAGATGTGACTGGGTATGAAACCGAAACTGATCCTGACCTGCTCATCGATTTTCGTGACGTGTCCTTTGTCCGTGACGGGGCGGACCTCGTCGGGCACATCGATTGGCAGGTGGAACTTGATGAACGGTGGGTGATCATCGGGCCGAATGGTGCAGGCAAGACGACGCTCATCCGGATGGCTGCTGCGGAGGAGTACCCTTCCTCCGGTACCGCGTTCATCATGGGGGAACGCATCGGGCGTACCGACATGAGGGACCTTCGCGCGATGATCGGAGTATCCTCTGCCTCGCTGGGTAACCGTATTCCGGTGACCGAGGAAGTCGCGGATCTCGTCGTCTCTGCAGGCTACGCCATCCTCGGTCGGTGGCGTGAGGAATATGATGAGCGCGATATCGACCAAGCCCGCGAGATCCTCGAACAGGTGGGGGCCTATCATCTGCAGGGGCGTACCTGGGGAACCCTCTCGGAGGGAGAACGCAAACGTGTCCTCATCGCCCGTGCACTGATGACGAATCCTGAGCTTCTGCTCCTTGACGAGCCTGGCGCGGGACTGGATCTCGGTGGCCGGGAGGATCTCGTGGGATACCTGGGGAGACTGGCGCTCGATCCCGATGCGCCGGCGATTGTGATGATCACCCACCATGTGGAGGAAATTCCCGCCGGATTCACGCATGCCATGCTCCTTGATGAGGGCACGGTGGTCGCGCAAGGTCTCATCGATGACGTACTCACGGGAGAGAACCTCACCCGCGCGTTTCATCAGCCGATTCAGCTCGACCGGATCGACGGCCGTTTCTTCGCACGTCGGGCACCCCGTGCAGGTCGCGGAAGCCACCGGAAATAGATGTCCTACACGCGGGATGAGGTGGATTTCCTTCGGGCGCACGACACGGAGATCACCGAGGCCACCGTCGACCTACAACTCACCCGAAAGAGTCTCATCTCTGATACGCAGATGCTTCGCAGGAGATTCGGGGAACACGCACGGGCCGTCACTGAACTGGCCACCGCACGACGTACAGCCGTCGGTAAGCTCCCGTCCAACTGGCTCGTCTGCCATGATTCCGCACAACAGGCCACCGCACCACAGGTCGCCGCGGTTCGTTCAAAGCGACTCGCTGAGAGACTCGGTCAGGGGGCGCGGATTCACGATGTAACCTGTTCGATCGGCACGGAACTCCCCGCGCTCACCGCCGCTGGTCTCGCGGCGACCGGATCCGATATCGACCCTGTCCGGGTCCGGATGGCGGCGGTGAACACGGCCTCCGCGGTCGCTGTCGCGGACGCTCTCGCTCCGCCTCTGCGATCCGGGGGTGTCGATGCGATCATTGCCGACCCCGCGCGCCGGGCCGGAGGTAGAAGAATCACGAATCCGAAGCAGTTGCTTCCACCGTTGCCGAATCTCCTTGACGCGTGTGCGGGAATACCCGTTGCGGTGAAGTGTGCGCCCGGACTCGACTTCAGTGACTGGAATGGGCTGGTGAGCCTCGTCAGCGTCGACGGCGGGGTCAAGGAGGCGTGCCTCTACTCGCCGTCGCTGGGTAACGGGGAAATGCGCGAGGCCGTGGTGCTCTCCACCTCGGATGCGGGAGACACCGTTGTCGACCGCATCACGGACCTTTATCCGGACGGCGGTGACGCGAGTATTGCCGGGCCCCCGGGTCAGTACATCATTGATCCCGATGGTGCGATTGTCCGTGCCGGACTCGTCCGGCACTATGCGGTCCGTGAGAACCTCTGGATGCTCGATGACCGGATCGCCCATCTCACCGGGGACCGTGTCCCGGTGGGGAAAACCGGATTTCCATTCATCGAGCAGGTACCACTGAAGCGGCTCAGGACGGCGCTCCGGGACCATGGGTGTGGAACTCTGGAAATTCTCGTTCGGGGTGTGGACATCGACCCGGACAAACTCCGTCGCAGTCTCAAACTGACGGGTGATCGGCCCATGACGGTCGTGATAACCCGGATCGGATCTTCGGGTGTTGCCCTCGTTTGCGGGCAGCGGACCACCGGGATTGACCGGAACTGACACAGCATTCGGTCGGTGGCGACGGCACAGAGAGAGACGGCTAGACTGGCGGCCAGTCTGGAAGCCATGACGCCCCCTCCACACGCGGAGCGTGGACGCGAGGCTGACCACGAAGTCCGTCACAATTGACAACCAAGGAAGGCCCACAGCGCATGCCCACGATTGTGGTACTGGTCAAACACGTCCCCGACACCTGGTCGCAGAAGAAGCTCTCGGAGGACTTCACCCTCGACCGTGACAACGTCGATGAGGTCATCGACGAGATTAACGAATACGCCGTCGAACAGGCACTGAAGATTCGGGAATCAGATGCGGCCGCAGGTTGGCGAGTCGTTGCCCTCACCGCAGGTACGGTGCGTGCGGAGGAAGCGCTGCGTAAGGCGCTCGCCATGGGGGTGGATGACGCGGTTCTATTCACCGATGAAGGTATCGCCGGATCAGATCTCCCCGGAACCGCATGGTCCCTCACCTGCGGCATTGACGCCGCACTGAGTGCGTTGGGGTTGGATGACCTGACGCTCATCGTCACTGGTAACCGTTCCTCTGACGGACTCATGGGTGGTATGGCGGGCATCCTCTCCGAGTACCGATCCATCCCTGCGCTAACGCACCTTCGTTCCGTGACCGTCAACGCCTCGGACGGAACGATCACCGGAATCCGGGAAACTCCGCGTGGAGAGTTCGAGCTTGCGGCGACGTTACCCGCGATCATCTCCGTCACTGACCAGGCGGACCGTCCCCGATTCCCCAATTTCAAGGGCATCATGGCTGCCAAGAAGGCACAGATCACCCGGATCTCCCTCGCGGAAACCGCAGCGACCGTTGAACAGGTGGGCGGTAGCCACGCCGCCACGGCAGTCATCACCGCTACCGAACGTCCCGAGCGCGCCCAGGGCGAGATCATCCGGGATAACGGTCAGGCTGCAGTCGCCATCGCTGACTTCCTCGAGTCCCGCAACCTCATCTAGTCGCGTACCCCGCCCCGCAGAGACCCGCAACATCAGGAGTAGAACCCGTCATGTCCCACGCATACGTATTGGTCGAGCACACCTCTGGTGAACTTGACGAAGTCACCGTAGAACTCATCACCGCGGCCCGTGTCTTCGGTGCCGTCAGCGCCGTCGTCGTCGGCAATCCCGGAACAGCGGCTCCGCTGGCTGGTGCCCTTACCGCGGCAGGTGCTGACCAGATTGTCGCTGCTGAGGCTGAGGGGGTCAGTACCCGTCTCGTCCTTCCAGCCGTCGACGCATTGTCCATTCTCGCGTCATCGAACCCCGCCCCGGTTCTCGTCGCTTCGTCACCGGCTGGGGACGAGGTGGCCGCCAGACTTGCGGTTCGACTTGGCGCGGGTGTGCTGTGTGATGTGGTGGGAGTGAATGCTGACCGCACCGCCCACCAGTCCATTTTTGGGGATACGGTTTCCGTTACCTCTGCTGTGGGCGGGGAATCGCCCGTCTACGCGGTGCGGGCCGGTGCCATTGAGGCAGAACCACGTCCCGGTGGAGGTGAGTTGGTGGCTCTCGAGCTACCCGGTGCAACGGAGAAGGATGTTCGTGTCACCGGTTTCACGCCGGCCGAGCGCGGAGACCGTCCGACCCTCGCACAGGCCAAGGTCGTTGTTGCTGGTGGTAGAGGCGTGGGTTCCGCCGAGGGCTTCTCCGACATAGTTGAGCCGTTGGCGGATGCGCTGGGTGGTGCCGTCGGTGCCACCCGCGATGCCATCGACCACGACTGGTACGGAGGTCAGTACCAGATCGGCCAGACCGGAGTCTCTGTCGCTCCCGATCTCTACATTGGCCTGGGTGTCTCGGGTGCACTCCAGCACAAGGCGGGTATGCAGACATCGAAGACCATCATCGTGGTCAACAATGACGAGGATGCACCTCTGTTCGAGATCGCCGATCTCGGTGTCGTCGGTGATCTCTTCTCCGTCGTCCCGGCGCTCACCGAGGAGATCGCCCGACGTAAGCAGGTCTAGGCCGTGCCGGAATCGTTGCACTACCTTGACCACGCGGCGACAGCTCCGATCCGGGACTGCGCCGTCGATGCGTGGGTGGACACCGTGCGTCTGCTCAATCCCGGTGGCCAATATGCTTCGGGAAGGCTAGCCCGCGCTGCACTGGAGGAAGCCCGCGAACAGATTGCCCGGGTCCTCGGCTGCGAACCGATCGAGGTCATCTTCACGGGTTCCGGCACCGAGAGCTGCAACATTGCCGTGCAAGGGTTGTGGCGGACAGGTGGACAGGGACGGATCATCTCCAGTCCGATTGAGCATCCGGCCGTCACGGAGACTGTTCGAGCGCTCGGTGCACACGGCGCGGACATCGACTATCTCCCCGTCGGGTGGGACGGAGTGGTCACCGTCGACGCCCGGATCGAGGAGTCGGCGTCGTTGGTTACGTGCATGTGGGCGAACAATGAAACGGGTGTGATTCAACCGGTGGCGGAAATCTGTGCACGGGCCACCGGTGTAGGTACACCCGTGCACGTCGACGCCACTCAGGTTGTGGGACACCTCCCGGTTGACTTCGCTGCCCTCGGGGCGACGACACTCGCAGCCGGGGCGCACAAGTTCGGTGGTCCCAGGGGCGTCGGGATTCTCATCGCACGGCGTTCGCCGGCTCCGACGCCCGTTCTTTTCGGTGGAGGCCAGGAACGCGGTATCCGGCCGGGTACCGCGAACGTCGCCGGTGCCGTCGCCACAGCAGCAGCGCTCACCGAAGCTGTTTCAGAGACGGCAGATACGAACGCCCGGATCACCGATCTCCGGGACATGCTGCAGACGGGAATCCTGGAGAAGGTCGATGATGTGCTTGTGCATGGTGCCGAGGCATCTAGATTACCGGGGCATCTCCACCTCTCGTTCCCTGGAGCTGAGGGGGACAGCCTTATCATGCTGTTCGACAGCGTGGGTGTCGCATGCTCGACGGGGTCCGCGTGTTCAGCCGGTGTAAACAGAGCCAGCGATGTGCTCCTCGCCATGGGTGTCAGTGAGCATGACGCCCGGGGAGCGGTTCGCTTCACTCTGGGGTACACGAGTACGGAGCGCGATGTCGAACGAGTTCTCGACGTCGTCTCCGATGTCGTGGCCCGGGCCCGGCTCGCGGGTATGGCGTAGTTCAGTTGAACCAGGAGTCCGGCGCCAGCGGGGCTGTTGTGTGGGTCGGGAGAAAACCGCATCGCCTGTGAAGGAGTGGATTTCCCACTAGCATGGTCTCGGCTGGTGTACCCGATGAACGGAGGGGCGATAGATGTCTTTCCAGGAAATGTCATCGATGTTGTCTCGGCTACTTGTGGCAGCAGCGTTGATCTTCTCGGTGTCGTGTTCCGGCGGCCACATGGGCCTCGGCGTCGATCACTTGTCGGATTCCGGGGTCCCGACCAACACGTTTTCCGCAGATGAAGCGCCGGTAGTTTCCGGTGACTTGTCGGATGAACGGTTGATCGTGGTAATCGGCAACGACCTTTCGACGGAAGTCGGGACGGTCGGAGGTGACGGGAGTGTCGCTACCTTCGCGTCGGCACCACAGTCGATCCAACCGGCCATCCTCCAGCTCACCGACGGTGCCGTGGCGGTTGCCGAATCCTCGGGCGTGACGGTTTACGGTGGAGACCTTCGGGAGATCATGCACGTTGCTGGTGACATCACCGGATACATCACGGAATCCGTCACGTCGCCGGATGATCGTGGGGCAGTGTTCGCCTATGCGGTCGGTGACGCCGAGTATCCGGACCGTCATCTCATCATCGACATCGACGTGGACGGGCAGACCTTCTCGGCGACTTCCACTTCGGTGCCGGTGGGGCTGACCCGGTGCTCTGATGGACGCGTTTCGTGGCTGGAGGCGAGGTCGCCGGCAGATAGTTTCGATGGGGGAGAACTGGGTAAAGAAGTCGCGGTTTTCCGCATCACGGTCACGGCCGATTCCGCTCCAAGGGTTGATCTCCTTCCTTCCGGTCCTGCTCCTGTATGGGGGTACGCGGGGTGCGGGGATACCGTGAGCTGGATTTCCGGGGATGGCGTTGGAGTGACAGTCAGAAACGGGCAGATCTCCAGGGATCGGGTCGATACGTTCCGGTCGATGGAGAAGTGGGCCGATACCGTGGTCGGAGAGGGGACGGCCCCGGATGGCTCGTTCCACCGCATCGGTGGGGATGGACGTATCGAGAGTTACGTCTTCACCCCGGAACCTGAGTTCCACAGCATCCGATCCGGGATTTCCGGGATTTCGGGTGCCACCGTCGGGGGCAGCGGAACGGTGGGCCCGACGGGGATCGTCTGGGTGCAGGACGCATCGGGTGGGACAGCATCGGTCATCGCTCTTGATCTGACCGGGGGAGGATGCGCAGAGAATCTGGGGAACGTGGTTCTCCCGGTGGGGAAGAGCCTGTTGGCTGTGGTACCCCGGGGCGAGGTAGGACGGCCCTGTACACGGTGATCTCCGGTGGGTTGGCCTGACGCGGTCGCTGCCCGCTACCCTGGGGCAGGATTCCCGTCAGTCGCGTAAGCGATGGCTGTTGGCGGGTTCAGGAAGATTGATGAATGGACTGGAGGGATGGTCACATGCGGGTACTCGCGGCGATGAGTGGCGGTGTCGATTCCGCTGTCGCCGCAGCACGGGCGAAGGCTGCCGGGCATGAGGTCACAGGAGTTCATCTCGCGTTGTCGCGGGATCCGCAGACGGTCAGGGAATCGGCACGCGGGTGTTGTTCCTTAGAGGATTCCGCAGATGCGCGCCGGGTCTGTGACGCCCTCGGGATACCCTTCTATGTCTGGGACTTTTCCGAGCGTTTCCGTGCTGAGGTGATCGATGACTTCATTGATTCCTATGCTCACGGTGAGACCCCGAATCCGTGCCTGCGGTGCAATGAGAAGATCAAGTTTACGGCGTTGCTCGAGCGCGGTGTCGCCCTCGGATTTGATGCAGTGGCCACGGGTCATTACGCCCGCTTGACGCAACCGTGTGATGGCGGCGACGGATATCTGCGCAGGGCGGTTGATCCGCAGAAGGATCAGTCCTATGTACTCGGTGTGCTCGGAGCTGAGGAGATCAGTCGCTGCATGTTCCCGGTCGGGGATACCGTGAAGCCGGAGATCCGGATGGAGGCCGCCGAGATGGGCTTCGCGGTGGCGAAGAAACCTGATTCTTATGACATTTGTTTCATTCCCGATGGGGATACCCAGGCTTTTCTCGGTCGGCACATAGGGTTGCGGCCGGGGTTGGTCGTGGATGAATCCGGGCGGGAGCTCCGGGATCACGAGGGGGTTCACGCGTTCACTATCGGTCAGCGCAAGGGGCTGCGGTTAGGGGTGCCAGCGGCGGATGGTCGCCCGAGGTATGTGACCGATATTGATGCCGCCACCGGCACTGTCACCGTGGGACCTCGGGAGAAGCTTGCTGTTTCGGTGATTCATGCTGACAGGTTGAAGGTTCTGCATCCCGGGATGTCTGGGGAGTTCGACTGTGATGTTCAGGTACGGGCGCATGGTGGTGTTGTTGCGTGCCGGGCGCGTGTCGACGTTGAACAGGACCGCATGGAACTTACGCTCCGCGCACCGCTATCTGGTGTTGCCCGAGGTCAGGCTGCTGTTCTCTATCTTCCGGATACTGACGGGGACATTGTCATAGGTTCCGGCACTATCTGTCGGACGGAGTCGATCGGATGACGGGCGAGACAAGGGGGTTCGGTCTCGGGCCGATGCCGGGCGAGAATGTCGCCGTGGCGGCCGAGATCGTGGTGGGGGAGACCGGGGAGTTCCCCGCGTTTCCCGAGTTACCGGCACGGGGAGTCGGGTTCGATCAGATCGGTCGGAATGCTGCTCTCCTCGAGGGGCTGAATGTAGAACCGGGTCCCCGTGGTTGGCGGTTGTGCCCGCGTCCCCAGTTGCTTACCCGGCGTGCTGTTGACGGGTTCGAAGCCGATCTTGACGCCTGCGGAGAGGTGTGGGGATCATCGCTCAACGTACTGAAGATCCAGGTCACGGGCCCCTGGACCCTTGCCGCCGCGGTGGAATTACCTAATGGACACAGGGCGCTGACTGATCCGGGGGCGTTGCGGGATCTGAGTGGTGCGTTGATCCACGGAACGCTGGCTCATGTGGCGGAGGTACGTCGAAGGTTCGGCGTCGAGGTTGCGGTGCAGATCGACGAGCCTCTTCTCGGTGTGGTGTGCGGGGGACGACTACGGGGCACATCGGACTATGACATGATTCGGGCGGTTCCCCGGGTCGAGGCTGCGGAACGCCTGTCGACGATCGTCGATAGTTTGAGTGATTCCGGGGTACCGAGATCCGCGGTTCTGCTCAATCTCACCGCGCAGGTGCCCCTCTGGGAGGTTGCGGTGTCCTCCGGTGCGGGAACAATTCTCATTGATCCGACCCATGTGGTGGGTGCTGTGCATATGGATGGCCTGGGTGCTGCGGTGTCTGACGGGGTCCGGGTCGGATTCGGTGTCATCCCCGCAGAATCCTCCGCGATTCCCGGAAAAGCGAATCTGGAGGAATGGTCCAGGAATACGGCGGTACGGGTGGCGCGGCTCTGGGACGAGCTCGGTTTGGAACGGCATCTGCTCACGTCGATGGTGGATGTTCATCCTCAGAGCGGGCTGTCCGGGGTATCCGCCCCAGTTGCAGCGCGTGCACTTGCTGCGGCCCGGATCGTGGCGGGGATGCTATTGAGGGATGCTGGAGACCTCTAGATCGGGTTACTCAGGTATCCGTCTTCGATCATCCGTGCCATCATCGCGGCTTTTTTGGAGGCATCCCGGCCGACGGCGTGGTACTTGTTCCTGACATTCGTGGTGTGACTGCGAACCGTGTCCTCGCAGATGCGCAGGCTGTCGGCGGCGGCTCCTTTCGAGGGTGATATGAACCAGGCGCGCATGACCTCGACTTCCCTCTGGGTCAAGTGAGGGATGGATGGATTGGTACCGCGGGTTTCACTGATGATCTGGGTCATGGTGAATAGTCCTGTCGTTCGGATCCTGTCAGCGGATGGTCAGTGAGATGTGAATCGCGCTCAGAAAGGATCCTGACATTCAGGAAGGGTGCTTCCAACCCGTCAAATGTGTTGGCCATCATAAAATATGCTTCAAACATGAAGCATATTTTATGATGGGTGGTCCCGGGAAAGGGCAGGACATGGGGGCAAAAGCGGTGTGGGATCCGATAGATGGTGGCCCGTACGGGCCGGTCTGCTCGACTCGGGGTGATCGTGGTGTGGGCACTTCAACGCCGTACACGCTTCGGAGGACCCGATCTATCGCGGTATACCGGGGTTCTGGCTCAGCCGCGCATGGGCCATGAAGTGGTGATGTCGGAGGCGTCGCGCCCACGCCCTTCGAAGTAGCGTTTCAGGCTGGTCTGTGAATTGTGGTGCCACACTGCCTGGTTCTCCATGAGCTCATCAGTGTCCATTGTGCCCAGTTCCGGCCACTTCCGTACCTGCATCCAGGCGATGCGTGCGGCGGCCAGTGCATCGGACGTCGCCTCGTGGGCATTGTCGAGTCGGACCTTGTAGTGCTCACACATGGATCCGAGTGTACGGCGCCCCTTTCGGTACGGATCCTTCGCACGGTCGATCACATATGGGTCGTACACGGGTCCGGTGACGGTGAAATCACCGGTGAGACTGCGTAGAACGGTCAGATCGTAGGCTGCGTTGAAGACGATCAGGGTTAGTCCCTCGGACCAACCCCTCCTGATGCGTTCGACTGTTTCCGCGAGGACCTCCCCGTGGGGGCGACCGTGTTCCTGTGCATATTCTGTGGTGATGCCGTGCACCTCAGAGGCTTCCGCGGGGATTTCCACACCCGGATCGGCGAGGAGCTCGACGGAATCTACCTTTCTTCCCTCGATGCGAACCATCGCCGATGTGACGATGCGGGCCTCGGTGGGGTTCGCCGATGTGGTCTCCAGGTCGAAGGAGAGCATCGCGGAAGGATCGAAGTTCGTCATGACACAACCCTAGACAAGGCATCCGTGATCCGCGTCAGACGGGGCGCCAACCTGCGCCCGGGCGACCGTTAAACTGGCACGCGTGACTCAGCGCTACAACAACCCTGAAGGCCGGGCCGGTGCCGCGGCATCCACAGCGAGCGATACCGATCTTCGCAGACGGTGGAACGAACTCGCGGATGAGATCCGCTACCATCGGGATCTTTACTACAATGGTCGGCCCTCGATCCCCGACGCAGACTTCGACGCACTCTTTCGTGAACTGCAGGCACTGGAGGCGGGGCATCCTGAACTCGCGGTGCCGGACAGTCCCACGATGTCAGTCGGAGCACCGGTTTCCGGTAGCTCCAGTTTCGCCAATGTCGAGCACCCGGAACGGATGCTGAGCCTCGATAACGTCTTCGATGCCACGGAACTCGCAGATTGGCTCGCCAGAACCCCAGCCCCCAGATATCTGACCGAGCTCAAGATTGATGGACTGTCGATCGATCTCATCTACCGGAACGGACTGCTCGATCGAGCGGCCACGCGTGGTGATGGCAGGATCGGTGAGGATATCACCGCCAATGCACGGGTTATCGATGATATCCCGCACGAGCTCACCGGTAGTGCGGAGTATCCGGTTCCCGACTTGCTGGAGGTCCGGGGTGAGGTATTCATTCCCGTGGAGGATTTCGCCGAGGTGAATGCACAGCGGATCAAAGACGGCGGCAAGCCCTTCGCGAATCCCCGGAATGCCGCAGCCGGGTCACTTCGGCAGAAGAACACCGCGGATGTCCGCAAGCGTCGATTGCGGATGATCTGCCACGGTATAGGTGCAGCCGAGGGCTTCACCCCCGTCTCCCATTATGATGCGTATCTCGCGTTGGAAGCCTGGGGGCTTCCCGTATCCCCGTATACCCGTGCCGTGAGCACGGCGGCGGAGGTACACGACCGCGTGCGCTATTGGGCGGAACATCGTCACGACGCGACTCACGAGATGGATGGTGTCGTGATCAAGGTCGATGACCTCGCCACCCAGCGAGCTCTGGGATCGACCTCCCGTGCACCTCGGTGGGCCATAGCCTACAAGTATCCCCCGGAGGAGGTCACGACCCGGCTCATCGACATCCAGGTCGGTGTCGGGCGTACCGGCCGGGTCACCCCCTTCGCGGTTATGGAGCCCGTGTTCGTCGCTGGATCCACCGTGTCGATGGCCACGTTGCACAACCAGACCGAAGTCCGACGTAAAGGCGTCCTGATCGGAGACATCGTCGTCATCCGGAAAGCCGGGGAAGTGATCCCCGAGGTTCTGGGTCCAGTCGTTGAGAAGCGGGATGGAACCGAACGTGCCTTCGTATTTCCCACTCTGTGTCCAGAGTGTGGTACCCGGATCGCGCCGACCCGGGCGGAAGATGCCGACTGGCGCTGCCCGAATACCCGAAGCTGCCCTGGTCAACTTTCCGCCCGGCTGACCTACCTGGCGGGGCGTGGTGCATTCGACATTGAGGCGCTGGGGGAGAAGGGGGCCATCGATCTGATTCGTAGCGGTATTCTCGTGGATGAATCCGGGCTGTTCTCTCTCACCGAGGATTCTCTCTCACGCTCATCGGTCTACACGACGAAGACTGGGAAAGTGAATGCCCAAGGCCAGAAACTGTTGAAGAATCTGCGGGAGGCCGCGGAACGGGTGGAACTGTGGCGGGTACTCGTCGCACTGTCCATAAGGCACGTCGGCCCCACTGCGGCCCGTTCCCTCGCTGGCCGATTCCGGTCGCTGGCGGCCATGCGGGCAGCGGATATCGCGGAACTCGCGGACACCGAGGGCGTCGGTGAAGTGATCGCCCGTAGTTTCCTGGACTGGTTTGAAGTGGATTGGCATCGGACAATCGTCGACGCCTGGGCCGCTGCCGGAGTCACGATGGAGGATTCCGCTGACAACAGTGCGGCACAGACGCTCAAAGGCCTTACCGTGGTCATCACCGGATCGCTGCAAAACTACACGCGGGACAGTGCAAAAGAGGCCATCATCTTCAGAGGAGGAAAAGCCTCCGGATCGGTGTCAAAGAAAACCGACTTCGTGGTGGTCGGGGACAATGCGGGTTCGAAAGAGACGAAGGCCCGGGAACTGGGACTGCGGATTCTCGATGAAGACAGCTTCACCCGTTTACTGGAAAGGGGGGTCGCGGCGTTGGACACCGTCGACTGATCCCTTATTTCCCGGTTACTTCAGTATTGACCCGATGATGTCGCCCAAGTGCCCGAGGTGTTCGACTTCGCTGGCGAGGAAATCGGGTCCACCGGGCCTCCCCACCACTAGCGCGAGAGTAGTTCCCCGGATCGGGGTAGCTGCGAGTGCCGAGTCGAGGAGCGTCCAGGACTCTGGAATCCAGGTGTCCCGTTCCCGGTCGAGGATCCGGGAGCAATCTATCCCGGTCTCTGGATTCGAGCCGTCATCTTCTGGAGCGGCCTGTGATGCAGCTATTCGGGTGAGTCGTGGTTCCGTGTTTAGGACGATGCCCCAGCCGGACGTCATTGTCCTGGGGAGGACGGTGACAAGTTCGGTCATCGCGCGATTCACGTTCCGGCGGTGTCTGGCGACGAGGGCGAGCATTTCGATCTGGCCCCGTCTGTCGACGGTCCCGGAGAATGGGCGGATTGAGTCGACCTGCACGCCCTCCACTTGTTCAGCGGCGCTGATCAGGGAATCCGGAAGGAGTGTCGAGGGAAGAGAAACGACGATGTCATCCATCGCGGTACCGTCCGGGAACGTCGATACGACGTCGACGGACTGGATGTTGCCCTCCACCAGGCCGAGCGCCTCCGCTAGTTGGCCGAGGCTTCCCGGGACGTCGGGCAGGAGCACGCGGAGGAGGTAGGACATCGTTAGCAGGTGACCTTTCGGGGAGTGTCATCGTTGTCCCGCATGCGGTTAACTCGGTGGGTTCCCGTCATGCGGAAATGGTGTCCAGTTCCCGGATGGGATGACACCCAGCCGCGGCATCGTGGACACCGGTTCATGATGATAACGCCTGAACGTGTCCCGAAGTTCCCGGAGAGATCAGCAGCCGAGGGTCGCGAGTTCATTGTCGTCGGCGTTTCCACCTGTCACCACGATTGCACAGTGGTTAGCGGAGGCTGTTTCCCTGCGGAAGTCAGCGAGCAGTCCCGCGAGTCCGGCGGCGCCCGCACCTTCGGCGAGAGTGTGTGCCCGGGTCGCGAGAATCCTCCGGGCGAGGTCTATTTCCGTATCGTCGACGAGTATGAAATCGTCCAGCCCACGCATGATCCTCTGCGGCTCCGGGTAACTCGAACCGGTGGCCAGGCCCGCAGCTCGGGTCATGGGGGTGATCTCCGTCGGTTCGCCTGTCGTCCATGCGTGGTGCGCGGCGGGGGCCTGAGCGGACTGCACTCCGATTATCCGACATTCCGGGGCCAACGCGTCCCGAACGAGTATCGCCCCGCAGGCTCCTGTTCCGCTACCGACCGGGACGTAGACCACCTCCAGGTCGGGGTGCTGCTGTAAGAGTTCGAGGTAGACACCACCGTGTCCCGCGATTATATCGGGGTCTGAGGGGCTCACGAAGACTCGGTTCGGATACTCGTCGCGGGCATGGGTGAGCGCCTCGGACATCGTGGCTCCATACCGGACAACCCGGGCACCCCAACCGCTGATTGCGTGAACCTTTGCTTCTGGGGTGGTTTCGGGGACGACGATGAGTGCGTCGACCCCGTTCCGGGCGGCGCTCCAAGCGATCGACTGGGCGTGATTACCTGTCGATGCGGTGACCACCGATTCGAGGCGGGTTCCCTGGGCCATTCGTTCAGCGAAGTAGGAGATGCCGCCCCGGATCTTGAACGCACCGGTTGGTTGGGTGTTTTCGTGTTTCACCACGACGGACGCCCCACCACAGACGGCATTAAGGGTGGGGTAACTGAATGCTGGTGTGGGTGGAAGAATTGCAGTGTAATGGCGGTGCGCTGTCCGGATGTCCTCAAAATCAACCATGACACCAGTCTCTGCACACCAGAACCATTCGTCCAAGCGATTGTTTATCTGATATCTATCGATGGTATCGATCTTTTTATGAATCCCGAAAATACACGAGGAGCAGACCGTGATTGATGTCGAGAGACTCCGGGTACTCGTGGCTTTCGCGGAACACGGTACGCTGACCCGGGCTGCGAAAGCACTGTGGATGACCCAGCCGACCGCCACACACCACCTCCATCGGCTCGCAGCCGAAACCGGAGCAACCTTGGTTGTGAGGTGCGGACGCACCCTCGTGCTCACTGCGGAGGGCGAGGAACTCGCCCGTCGCGGCAGGGGAGTACTCGCGGAACTCGAACGGATCGACCGGGATCTCGCGGCGATGAGCCGACTCGAACGGGGCACTGTACGTATTGCATCGTTTCCTTCCGCCACGGCAACTCTCATTCCCGGTGTACTCACGCGGATCGCGGAGCGCTTCCCGGACCTCACCCTCGACGTGATTGCTGCGGAACCGCCCGCTGCCACCACCGCGTTGGCTGAGGGGACCGCAGATCTTGCTCTCACCTTCACTTATGGAACCGATGCTGCTGAAGCCGGGTCCGTCCTATTCCGGGAAGACCTCAACCTCGTTGTCCCCACGGATACCCCGCTCCCCGTGGATCTGTCTGTGGAAGGAAATGCCGTCTATCCTGGGGCACTGCGTGCATTCTCCGAACGGAGATGGCATGCTGGCTGCCCGAGTTGCCGGACCCATCTGATCACGCTCTGCGAAGACGCGGGCTTCACCCCGGAGACAGGCTATTCCAGTGACGACTACGTGGCCGTGCAGGCGCTCGTCGCAGCGGGACACGGCGTGGCGCTCCTGCCTGATCTCGCCCTGGCTGCCCACCGTCACCCCGGTGTCAACGTGCTCCGACTCTTGGGGCGGGGGCGGGATGTTCGGCTTGTCAGCAGAGGGCGGGAGCCGCACGCTCCATCGGTCGCGGCGGTTGTCGGGGCTGTCCGGGAGCTGGCGTCGGAGCGCGTCGGTGATTCAGAGCAGCTCTGAGTAGTGGGCTAGAGATGGGGCTGCGGTGGCTCACCGGTGGATACTGGAAGCGGTGCGTTAGAGTGGTGGGCGCACAAACACCGTGACGCACCGCCCTGTCGTCCCGCTACGTTTCAAGCGTCCGCCGGAAGTAAGGGGAGGTGCGCTCCGACGTGACAATAATGACGCGAAAAGAGGAAGCACAGACGTGTCCCAGATTTCCCGTGAAGAGGTGGCGCACCTCGGCAAACTGTCCCGGTTGGCCCTCACAGATGAAGAGCTTGACGCCTTTGTCGACCAGATCGACGACATCATCGCCAACGTCAGTGCGGTCCGGAGCGTCGATGCCTCGGACGTCGAGCCGATGAGCCACCCGCATGCCATCCAGACCCCGATGCGCGAGGACGTCGTTCTGCCGACCCTCTCCGCCGAGCAGGCGCTCGATCAGGCGCCCGCCGTAGAAGAGCAGCGTTTCCAGGTTCCGCACATCCTCGGGGAGGAAGACTAGATGACCACCGATCTGCGCTACACCGCCTCCGGCAATGAATTGACCCGGCTGACCGCTGCGGAACTGGCCGAGAAAATTCACTCCCGTGAGGTCACCTCCGTCGAAGTCACCCGCGCCCATCTCGACCGCATCAACGCCGTCGACGGGGAGATCCACGCATTCCTGCATGTCGGTGAGGAGGCCGCCCTGGCGGCAGCGGCCGAGGTTGACCGCACCCTGGATGCAGGAGAGAAGCCAGCATCGGCACTCGCCGGTGTTCCGCTCGCGCTGAAGGACGTGTTCACCACGACCGACGCCCCCACCACCTGTGGCTCGAAGATGCTCGAGGGTTACATGAGCCCCTATGACGCCACGGTGACCGGTCGGATCCGTGCCGCGGGCATCCCGATCCTGGGTAAGACCAACATGGACGAGTTCGCCATGGGATCGTCCACTGAGAACTCGGCATACGGCCCGACTCGGAACCCGTGGGATCCGGAGCGTACCGCCGGTGGTTCAGGTGGCGGCAGCGCCGCTGCCCTCGCCTCCGGTGAGGCGCCGCTCGCCATCGGCACCGACACCGGTGGTTCCATCCGCCAGCCAGCCGCGCTCACCGATACAGTCGGCGTGAAGCCGACCTATGGCACCGTGTCCCGCTACGGACTCGTCGCCTGCGCCTCATCCCTGGACCAGGGTGGCCCCACCGCGCGTACCGTGCTCGATACCGCATTGCTGCATGAGGTCATCGCGGGCCATGATCCCTTTGATGCAACCAGTGTTAACCGGCCGGTCGCCGATGTTGTCGGTGCCGCCCGCTCCGGTGCCACCGGTGATCTCAGCGGTGTGAAGATCGGGCTAGTCAAGCAGTTCGACAGAGAGGGTTTTCAACCCGGTGTCCTCAACTCCTTCCATGCAGCCGTCGAGCAGCTCAGGAACCAAGGGGCGGAGATTGTCGAGGTCGACTGCCCGTACTTCGACGAGGCCCTCGGCGCTTACTACCTGATCCTCCCGTGCGAGGTGTCCTCTAACCTCGCCCGCTTCGACGGCATGCGCTACGGGCTACGGGTTGGTGATGATGGGGAGCGGTCCGCTGAAGAAGTTATGTCGCTATCCCGTGCCGCCGGATTCGGCCCCGAGGTCAAGCGCCGCATCCTCCTCGGTACCTACGCTCTATCAGTCGGCTACTACGATGCCTACTACCTGCAGGCGCAGCGTGTCCGCTCACTTATCGCGCGGGATTTCGCCAGTGCGTATGAGAAATGTGATGTCCTGATTTCCCCGACGACGCCGACGACGGCGTTCAAGCTGGGTGAAAAGGTTTCCGATCCGATGGCGATGTACAACTTTGATCTGTGCACGCTACCGCTCAACCTCGCCGGTGTCTGCGGTATGTCCCTGCCGTCAGGTCTGGCAACCGATACGGAACTGCCCGTCGGTCTACAGATCATGGCCCCCGCATTCGCTGATGATCGGCTTTACCGGGTCGGCGCCGCCTTCGAAGTGGGGCGTGGCTAAACTCCGTCAAACGGATTATCACGACAAGAACCGGCCCCACAGTTCAACTGTGGGGCCGGTTCTTGTCTCCCGGTCTACGGGGAATCAGGCGCGGTCACTGACTAGATATGCGGTACCTGCGGTGATGCTGGTGACGGCGAGAACAGCAGGCCAGGAACCGATCTTCTTGGCCAGCGGATGCGAGGCTCCGAATGCCCCGATATAGAGACCTGTGAGTGCGGTTGCGGTGAGTGGCCCCTTCTGGGCCGCCCAGGTACGGGCAGCCCAGATTCCGGCGGCCCCGAGTAGAACTCCACCGAGGGGGCGGATACCGGTTTCGCGGGCGGTTAGCCACCCACCGATCAGACCCGTGGTGACCACCGCTGCCGTGTTGACGTCTTCTGCTTTCTTCAATGTCATATCCATGTTGTCCACCTTAGAGCCTTTGAGATCGGTCCAGTGAGACCGAAAAGAAGACGACCGCACACACGTTTTCTCCTGCCACCAGAAAAGATCGTGCGTTCCGTTGTCTCCTGGGCCGGAGGAAAAAGGGAGCACACACTCACCGACCTGAATCTGCAACTGTACCCCGGTGCACATGGTGTCACCGGTCGTAACGGTGCCGGAAAGACAACCTTCCTCGAACTGCTCACCGGGGAACTCGACCCAGATGAGGGAATCAGAACCGCGTCCTTGTGGTCGGTGGGCTGATCATCCTCGCGGCGATCCTACCGGGAGAATGCTACCCACCACCTGTCGTCACCGTCTGGACGGACGGCCACCTGTCCAGACCCGATACGTCGCCGGGAATGGGCGCCGCATCCACGGGACTGATCCTCGTCATACACCCTCCACCACCTGCTGGCAGATGTGCTTGCCACCGTCGCATCGGGCCACGCCCGCGCGTTCCGACGGGTCGTCCACTGGCTGTATACCGGGAATAGGCTGCGGGAGTCACGTGGTAAAGGAAGTGGCGAACATTTGCGGTTACCGCAGGGTCAACGCCTAACCTGAGCGTCATGACCATGACGCTCACGATCCGTGACCTGGCCGTGTTCGCGGAGGTCACCACCCGCACGATCCGGCACTACCACGACATTGGCCTCATGCCACCCGCCGGTCGGGACGGATCCGGACAGCGTATCTATGTTCCGGAGGACGCGGTGCGCCTGGTCCGGATCCGGAACCTCATCGAGGCGGGGTTCAGCTTGAACGACATCCTCGACGTCCTTCCTCCCGGTGCCTGGGACATCGACGGCGACGTCTACCGGTCACTGCGGCAGCGGGTTGACAGGCGTCTCGACGCCGAGGAGAAGACCGTGCGCGCTCGGCGGGCCAGGCTTCGGGAACTCGCTGACCCCGACCGCATAGGACTTCCCACCGAGGCCATAGAGATACTCGGGGAGTGGCGCCGGATCGGGATTCGCGAGGAGCTGATCGCGGCGACCAGGGCGACATGGACGGTCTGTGCGGTGGTCTTCCCCGGCCGTTTCCGGGAACGCCTCCGCCATGGTGCCGGTGACCTGGATTACCCGGAGTACCGGCACCTGCTCACCGATATCTCGGAGCTCTGGGACACGGACCCGGATGATCCCGCCGTCGAGCACACCGCCCGGCGGCTGGCGGCCTATCTCCGTGCCACGTACGGCCCGGACAAGGAACAGTTCGTGACCCCGGACTCCGCTGTCGTCGATTCCGTGATCGAGTTCTATCCGCCGGCACTCGTGCGGTTCAATGAACTCGTTTACCGGTTGTACGTCGATGATGCGGGACAGTGAACAAGTCGGGCGATCCACTGACGGAACCGTCCCCCCGGATCTCTTGCGGTTGCCCCTACGGAAGCAACTAGCGTCCCAGCCATGACGATGCTCACCATCAGCGAACTGGCCGCCTTCGCGGGGGTCTCGGCACGGACGATCCGGCACTACCACGACATCGGGCTCATGCCGCCCGCCGGTCGGGACAGTGCGGGGCGACGGATCTACGTCCCGGCCGACGCCGTACGGCTCGCCCGGGTCAGGTCCCTCGCCGGGCTGGACTCGCCGGAACTCGTCGGGTTGTCCGACGGGAACGCGGCGCTGTTCCGCCGATGGCGGGAGATCGGGGTCGCCGAGGAATTCATCCGTGCGATCGGCCGGGTGTGGGTCGTTTGCCGGTCGGTGTTCCCGGACACGTTCGACGACGGCGTCCGGTGGGCGACCGAGGCCCTCGAGTCCGCGGAGTACCGGGTGCTGCTCCGGGACGTCAGCCACCTGTGGACGGTGGAACCGGACGATCCTCTCGTGGCGGAAATTGCCCGCCGGGCGGCCGACTACATCCGGCAGCTCGACGAGGAGGAACTCCGGAGGGGAGAGTTCCCCACATCGGTGGTGCTCGACTCCGTGATCGGGGACATCCCTCCGGCCATCATTCGGTTCAACGAACTAGTCGGACAGCTCACGGGCACGGAGGTCGCACGATGACGACCGGTACCCCGGCGCGGCACCGCGCCTCCGCGTGGCTCTACCTCTCCTCCGCCGGGCTCTCGCAGTTCGGCAACTCCATCGCGCTGATCACCTGGCCATGGCTGATCCTCGAACGGACCGGGGACCCCGCAGCCGCGGGCACCGTCGTTGCGGTCACCGCGCTCGCCGCACTGGTCGTGTCGTTCATCGGGGGTCAGATGATCGACACACTGGGGCGCAAACCTATGAGCGTGATCTCCGACATGATCAGCGGACTCTCCGTCGTCGCCCTCATCGCCGTCGACGCCTCCCTGGAGCTGACACTCGCCTGGTTCATCGGGCTCGCCGTGTTCGGCGCGGTCGGTGACGTACCCGGAATGGCCGCCAGACAGTCACTGCTCGGCGACGTCTCGGCCACGTCCGGGGTATCCCGGGACAGACTCGCCGGGATCATGCAGACACTCGTGGGTGTCGCTGCACTGATCGGGCCTGCACTCGGAGGCGTGCTGATGGCGGTGCAGCCGGTGATCACGGTGCTCTGGATAACCGCAGGCTGTTCCTTCGCCGCTGCAGCGTTGACCACTGTCGTGCGGGTCACGCATACAGGTGGCTACGCCAGGGACATGGACCCGGAGGTTCCTGACATGGGCGTCGTACGTCAGTGGCGCGAGATCCTCACCCACCCCATCGTGCGCCTCCTGCTCATCATGGAACTGGTGTCCACCATGCTCGTCGTCCCGTATCTGGTGATCCTCCTGCCCGCTCATTACCAGTCCGTCGACGCCCCGGCCGTGATGGGGGCGGTGCTCGCCGCCTACGCCGTCGGATTCGTCATTGGCGGTGGCTTGGCCACGATTCTGGGCACCCGACGCAGGCGGACGCTCTGGGCGACCACCGTCGTCCTGTTCGTCCTGGCGTTTCTCTTCCTGGGCGGACTCGGCCGTGATCCGCTGGTGTTCACCGGAATGGTGCTCGCCGGGATCGGTGCCGGTCTCTTCGGGCCACTGCATCTCGTCCTGATCACCGAGACCGTGCCCGACCGGGTGCGCGGGCGGACCCTGTCCCTGTTCACCGCGGCCGGAAGTCTCAGCCAGCCGGTCGGGCTCACCGTGACCGCACCGCTGATCGCCACCTTTGGTGTCTACCGCACGGCCCTCGGTATCGGGCTCAGCTTCCTTCCCTTCGGCATGTGGTCCGGGGTCCGCGGAGTCCGGACAGTGCCGCCGGCGCAGTCGGAACCCAACCTGGAGCCGACGACCGTGGACAACCGGGATGCAGCGACAGTGGAGGGCGCAGAACAGCGGTAGTCGTAGGATGGGCGGGGTGACCGATATCCGATCCGCGTCCCCCGTCCTGCCCGAGAAACAGGCATGGCGCGCACTTGCCGCGCTGTGTATCGGGTTCTTCATGATCCTTCTCGACCAAACGGTGGTGGCGGTGGCGACGCCGCAGTTCCAGACGGAGCTGGGGGCGTCGCTCAACGCAGTCGTCTGGGTCACGTCGATCTACCTCATCACATTTGCGGTGCCGCTCCTAGTTACCGGGCGTCTCGGTGACCGGTACGGTCAGCGCAACGTGTACCTCGTCGGCATGATCATCTTCACCCTCTCCTCACTGGCCTGTGGGCTCGCCCCCAGCATTGAGTGGCTCATCGCAGCACGAGCCGTTCAGGGGCTCGGGGCATCGATCCTCACCCCTCAGACCATGAGTGTGATCAACCGGATCTTCGCTAGGGAACGCCGAGGCGCGGCCATGGGTATCTGGGGAGCTGTCGCCGGGTTTGCGTCCCTTGCTGGCCCACTTCTTGGTGGCCTAATCACCGGTACCCTCGGCTGGCAGTGGATTTTTTTCATCAACATCCCCTTCGGGGTACTAAGTCTGGTGATGGTGGCGAAATGGGTACCTACCATGGAGAAGACGACGCGCCAGGTTGATGTCCTGAGCGTTGTGCTCTCTCTGTTCGCTGTGTTTGGTGTCGTCTACGCCATGCAGCAGGGGCCGAAGCTGAACTGGCCCGGGTGGATCTGGATCGTGTTCTTCGGCGGGATCATCTCGATGCTCCTGTTTCTCTGGCGTCAGCACACGGCGGGAGAGCAGGGCACCGACCCGTTGATTCCCCTCGGTATTTTCAGAAACCGAAATTTCTCCATCGGTGCATTCTCGATCGCGACGATGGGATTCGCCGTTGCGTCCATCGCGCTACCGATGATGATCTACCTGCAGAATGGTCTCGGGATGAGTGCGGAGAAAGCCGGGCTCATGCTTGTCCCCACCGCTGTCATTTCCGGAGTTCTTTCGCCGTTTGTCGGTCGGCTCGCTGACCGGGTTCACCCGAGGACACTCTCGATGATCGGCTTCGGGGCGATGACCGTCGCGGTCGGGGTGCTTGCCGCTGTGATGCGTGACGGTATTTCCGTTTGGTGGCTTCTCTTACCGATTCTGCTCATGGGAGTGGGACACGGGTTCATCTGGTCGCCCAATTCGGCGACCGCGATGAGAGATCTGTCACTCCATCGACTTGGTGCGGCTTCGGGTGTGTACAACACCACACGACAGGTCGGATCTGTCGTCGGTGCGGCGGCCGTCGGGGCAGCAATGCAGATAGGAGCAGCGAAAACGTCTCTCGGGAATGCGATGGGGAACGCAGTAATCATCACGGCCTGCGTACTTTTTCTTGGTTTTGTTTCTGTTTCTTTCTTCAGATCATCTTCCGAACGGGCATCTGGTGGTAAGGCAGACTAAGATAGAAACTATGCGAATTGCGACACTGACCTCCGGCGGCGATTGCCCCGGCCTCAACGCTGTCATCCGCGGTATCGTCCGCACTGCTAGCTCGGACTACGGCTCAACTGTCGTCGGATATCAGGACGGTTGGGTCGGTCTCATGGAGGACCGCCGTGTCCAGCTCTACGACGACGAGTCCATTGACCGGATTCTTCTCCGGGGCGGCACGATTCTCGGAACCGGTCGGCTTCACCCCGATAGGTTCAAGAACGGCCTCGAACAGATCAAGGCGAATCTGGCAGATGCCGGTGTCGATGCCCTGATCCCCATCGGAGGTGAAGGAACACTCAAGGGGGCTAAATGGCTTTCTGATAACGGTATCCCCGTGGTCGGTGTTCCGAAGACGATTGATAACGACGTCAATGGAACCGACTACACCTTCGGTTTCGATACCGCCGTGTCCGTCGCCACGGATGCCATTGATCGGCTGCATACTACAGCGGAGTCCCATAACCGGGTCATGATCGTCGAGGTGATGGGCCGTCACGTCGGTTGGATTGCCCTGCACGCAGGTATGGCAGGTGGCGCGCACTACATCGTGATTCCGGAGCAGCCTTTCGACGTCGCGGAAATCTGCAAAGCCATGGAGCGACGCTTCCAGATGGGGGAGAAGTACGGCATCGTCGTCGTCGCGGAAGGTGCTATGCCCAAGGAAGGCACCATGGAACTCAAGTCCGGGGGAGTGGACCAGTTCGGGCATGAGATCTTCACCGGGATGGGGCAACAGATTGCCGACGAGATCCAGGCTCGGGCTGGACATGATGTCCGCACCACGGTTCTCGGGCATATCCAGCGTGGTGGCACCCCCACCGCCTACGACCGGGTTCTGGCCACCCGCTACGGTGTGCACGCAGCCCGCGCCTGCCACACAGGTGACTTCGGCAAGGTTGTCGCTCTGAAAGGTGAGCACATCAACCTCATTGATCTCGAAGAGGCTGTGGGTACTCTGAAGCGGGTTCCTGAAGGTCGCTACCGCACCGCCCAAGCACTGTTCGGCTGACGCTGTTCCATGCGCGCACCACCCCGGAAGAACAACTGTTCTTCCGGGGTGGTGCGCGTTGACCGGTGTCTTCAGGCCTGTGGCACCTTCATTTCCGTTGTGTGGTTCTGTGTGGTTCGAGGGCAGGGATGGTACTGAATCTGAGTGGTCTGATCGTCGGGGTCTTCGTCGTGACAGGTTCACCGTTCTCTTCCTGCGGGCGTTCACCCGGGAACCGTAAGGATCCGAAGCGGCGCCCTATCCGGTCCTCGAGGACGGGAACTCGGGAGTGGACGCGCGGCATCTACCGGTGAGCCGTTAGACTGTCGGGCATGACTGCTCCGGTAAATGATCTTATGGATTTCGATGAGGTACTCGCACACTTTGACCCGGTGATGGGGCTGGAGGTTCACGTCGAGCTGCAGACGGAGACGAAGATGTTCTCCGCGTCCTCCGCGAACTTCGGTTCGGCCCCGAACTCCAATGTCGACCCTGTCAGCCTCGGGCTGCCGGGGGCACTGCCTGTCGTCAATGCAAAAGGCGTGGAATGGGCGATCAAGATCGGACTCGCGTTGAACTGCTCCATCGCTGAATCGTCCCGCTTCGCCCGAAAGAACTACTTCTACCCGGATCAGCCGAAGAACTACCAGATCTCCCAGTACGATGAACCCATCGCCTATGACGGATACCTGGACGTCATTCTCGATGACGGCAGCACCTGGCGAGTGGAGATCGAACGTGCGCACATGGAGGAGGACACCGGTAAGCTGACGCACCTCGGCGGTTCGGAGGGGCGGATCCAGGGTGCGACATCTTCACTGGTGGACTGCAACCGCGCCGGGGTACCGCTCATCGAGATCGTGACCAAACCTATTGAAGGCGCCGGGGGCCGAGCCCCGGAGGTCGCGCGAGCCTATGTCACCGCTCTCCGTGATCTGGTCAAGGCACTCGGTGTTTCCGATGCTCGCATGGATCAGGGTTCGATGCGAGTCGATTCCAATCTTTCGCTGCGCCCCATCGGGCAGAGCGAGTTCGGTACCCGCACCGAGACCAAGAACATCAACTCGCTGAAGTCCGTCGAGCAGGCCGTGCGTTACGAGATGCAGCGCCAGGCCCAGGTCATCACTGAGGGCGGTTCGATCCGCCAGGAGACTCGTCACTACCACGAGACGGACGGTTCGACGACGGCTGGGCGAATCAAGGAGACTGCGGAGGAGTACCGCTACTTCAATGACCCCGATCTCCCTCCCGTGGTCGCCCCACGAGAATGGGTCGAGGAGATCCGTGCCACCCTGCCCGAATTGCCCTGGGTGCGCAAGGCTCGGATCCGTGAAGAATGGAAGCTCTCCGACGCGGAGATGCGTGATCTGGTCAACGCCGGTGCCCTTGATCTCATCATTGCTACCGTTGATGAGGGAGCCACCCCGGCCGAAGCCCGCTCGTGGTGGGTTTCCTACCTCACACAGAAGGCCAACGAGGCAGGTTGTGACTTGGAACAGCTCGACGTCACCCCGGCTCAGGTCGCCCGTGTCGCTGCACTGGTCAAGGAAGGGAAGCTGACCAACAAGCTTGCGCGTCAGGCCGTCGACGGGGTCCTCGCCGGCGAGGGGGACATCGACGAGGTCGTCGCCGCACGTGGCCTCGAGGTGGTTCGCGATGACGGAGCCATCGAGAAGGCAGTTGACGAGGCGCTCGCCGCGAATCCCGACATCGTGGAGAAAATCCGTGGCGGGAACGCCAAGGCAGGTGGGGCGATTGTCGGCGCGGTGATGAAGGCCACCCGGGGTAAAGCTGACCCCGCACTGGTGAACAAGCTCATTGCGGAGAAGTGCCGCTGATCCTGAGTGGGACTGGCGCGAGCCTTTGGTTCCACTGTTTTGGGGTGCCCGCCACGAATTCAAAAGGACTCCGTGGCGGGCACCACTTTGTCCACCGACTGAAGTAGGTCTTGGCATCGATGAAATGGATGTTCCAGTCGTGACAGCCAGGTTTCCCGTAGAGGTCACAGCGGTCAGGACGCTGGGAAAACAGGCTGTTCAGGAATATCGATCCGATGGATATGGGTTATCATGTCCGGTATCGTTACAATCTCCCTTTGGCGATACCCAGGTCAAGGGACTTCGCCTCCACGACAAGTCTTCGACGATCCTCCGGAGAGGGAGAACCCCACATGTTCAAACGAGTAATGGCAATCGCGATGGCCTTCGTTGGCCTGAGCGTCGGTGCCGGATTTGCATCCGGTCAGGAGGTGCTCCAGTTCTTCGTCGTGTTCGGTCACGCCGGGCTCTGGGGAGCGGTATCGGTCGCGGTGATGATGTGTGTGGTCGGTCTCGTCATCTTGCAGCTCGGAAGCTACCATCAAGCCAGCGAGCATACTGCGGTGCTGGATAAGGTGGCGCACCCTGTCGCCGTGAAATTCCTCGACGGTTCAGTGATGTTGACCATCTTCTCACTGGGGATGGTCATGTTCGCCGGGGCCGGAGCCAACCTCAACCAGCAGTTTGGACTCCCGGTGTGGATTGGGGCGGTTATACTCCTCGTTCTCGTCCTGATTCTCGGACGACTCGACGTGGACAAGGTCAGCAACATTATCGGGGCGATTACCCCGGGAATTATCCTGTTCATCTTCATCGCCGCTGTTTACGCTTTCGCCACAGCCCCGGATGACTGGTCACATCTCGAGGCCTCCGCTGCGACGATCCATACGACGTTGCCCAACGTCTGGGTCGCTTCCCTGAACTACCTGGGATTCTCGCTGATCGTCGTCGTTTCGATGTCCATCGTCATCGGTGGTTACTACCTCAATGCCCGAGTCGCCGGCCTCGGTGGACTCATTGGTGGCGGAACCTTCGGGCTGATGCTGTGTCTTGTCGCGTCCTCGCTGTTTCTCAAGGTGGACATGCTCAAGGATGATGCGATGCCGATGCTGACTCTTGTGGGCCTCATGCACCCGATCATGGGTACCCTCATGTCGGTGGCCATCTACGGCATGATCTTCAACTCCGCGCTGGGGATGTTCTATGCGCTCACCCGCCGACTGACGGTGAATAATCCTCAGAAGTTTAATTCCACTTTCGTGATCGCGGTCTTGGTGGGCTTCGTTCTGAGTTTCCTAGGGTTCCGTACCCTCGTCACCTATCTCTACCCTCTGCTCGGGTACGTTGGTGTCGCTCTCATGGTTGTTCTCATCTATGCCTGGATCCGTGACCGCGGAATGATCGTGACAGAAGTTAAACGGCGTAAACGCATACGCGTTCTCATGGCTCGAAAACTTGATCCCGCGAAGAAGTTCACCGCCGGGCACCAGCGGGAACTGGACCGTCGTCTGAAGGCATCGAACATCGACGAGGATGAGATGGCGGCGACCGTTCAGGAGAAGGTCGAACGTGAGCTCCACGAGGATGACTCTGTCGACTTCTCCATCGATGGAGGGACAACTGAAAATGGTACACCCCGCGTGAGGTAATCCAGTCTGTCCTGACATAGGTGACGCCCCTGATTCCCGCGAGATGAGGAACCGGGGGCGCCACCGAATCCGGGGAAGGACTCGTTACCTACGATGAGAGGAAACTGCTGCCGAAGGTGCTCATCCAGGAACTGGAGACTCCTCCCGCCGGGGGCTCTTCCGGAACAGTTGTCCCCTTCCTCCGGAGGATGACCTTACGCGATGAACCTGCGAGACCTGCGGTATCGACTACGAGGGTTGTCGCCGTTGGTGTCGCGTTCACAGTAACTCCTTCTCCGGAGGACACGGGCCATTCACCCGGGACGGTGATTGTCAGGCTCGATTCCTCCTGGGTGGGGTCCGCGGCGGTCACAGTCAGTTCGTCCGCCGCGTGTTCAGCCAGGACGACGGCTGGCTTGTCGAAGCCCCAGGTGGCGTAGACACCGGGTTTCCAGACCGCGAAACCAGTGGCTTCACCGCTCTGGATGACCTGTGCACTGGCATCATTCTGTTCAATCTTCGCCGCAGGTGCTGGACCGGCCAGTGCCTCCGCGATTCTGCGGGTGTCTTCTACGCTGGCTTTGGGGAGAAGGATCCAGGCGCCACCCTCGGCGGATTCACCGACGTGATCGAACTGGATGGTCGCCCAAGTGCGGGTGACCGGCTCGGCAGCGCCGGGGTAGGTGCGTCGGAAGGGGTTGACCTCGAGCCAGGTGTTCGTCCGTTCGGTGATGCTCGCTCTGACGGATCCCGGGGTGAGGAAGACATATCCCGCAACTCCCTCAAGATGTGCCCACTTCGGATTTGCGACCGTGGATTCCCCGCTCACGCGCTTACCATCCACTGTGAGTGCAGGATCTCCGTTGGCACCCATGTTGCGGTGTTCGACGACCGTCAGCGCCGGACTGTTCGGTGCTTTGACCCCTCCGACGAGTTCGACGACGGAGTCTGTGGTACCCAACCAGAGCCGTCGAGCTTCCAGTCCGTTGAGATCGGGCCCGATCAGGTGCATGGCGGCGAGACTTAGTGGCCCGCTTGTCAGCCCTCCCGTCCATTCATTTTGTGGGGTTTCTACACCCCAGGGCTGCCCGACTCCACGCCTCAGCTCATGGTGATCCACGGTGGTTCCCGGGGGAGCGGCGTAGTCGATGGTGCACCAGAATTCATCCTCGTACTGGCCCATGCTCTCCGGCAGTAGGAGATAGCGCATGCCGCTTCCGGTCCGTGACCCGAGTTCATTCTCCTGGTTTCCGTACTCGTACCACGAGATCCGTCGGGAACACATGGAAACCGCCATGGTCCAGTCTGTGCTGCGGTGAATAAGGCGATCCATCGACGGAAACATCTTGGGTTCGGCGAGCGCTGGCGCGGCGGGACTGTTCAATGCTCGCAGAACCAGCGCGAGTTGCGAAATACTGGTTGTTGCGGTGAAGTCATTGTAGGTGTTGCGGTGGAGCCATCCCGAGCAAGTGCGCCGCCATCGTTCCGCATATTCGGCTGGAGCCCGTTCCGCTAGGCGAATGATCGAGGTGAGTATGGAAATACCGTGGGAGGAACCTGGCTCCACTTTCCGGGAGATGGAGCGTCCACGAACGATGTCAAGTGCTTGACCGTCGACGATGATCGGGATGTAAGCCTGATCGACGAGATAGTAGACACGGTTTTTTCCTTCCTCGCTGATGTCGAAGCCGGTGTTCGCCACCAGATCGAACATGAGGGAGAGACCCGAGATGAGGACATTGCCGTACGCGCCTGTGTAGGGGATGTTGGTGTGCTGGATGAATGAGCCGTCGTGGTAAAAACCATCGCCGGTATCGACGAACTGCCATGTGTCTGACAACCCGTTGAGTGCGCTGCGTAGCCGTTCCTCGTCTTTAACAGCAATTGCGCTGCACGCGACTGCGCGGCACAGATCTAGTCGGTTTGCTCCGGTCGAAGTTTTACGGGAGGCGCCTTTGTTTACCTCCTGCTCTTTGGGGTCCGGGATGAAGTGGTTGATTCCTGTGGCTGCCCGAGTCCGAATGTCTTCCGGTAACTTGTCGCCGAGGAGACACATGATGTCTCCGATGGCCCGGGCTGCGCCGGATTCCCAGTCCCACCAATTTCCGTATTCGAACTGGTTGGGGTTGTACCGCAGCCGCAGGAACCTGTCGAAGCTCTCGATCGTAGTGGCTAGCACCGACTCGTTGCGGAAGTGCCTCGAACCGGGAATCGCCCAGCCTGTGGCCATGGTGAGGATTCCGCGGGCGGTGGAGGTGATGTCGGGGGATTTCTCGGCCGCGAGGTTCTTGCTCTTGAAAACCGTAGTCATGGCTTCGGAACCTGTGGCGAGGTCGGCCAGATTCTTGTCGATCGAGCGATCGAGCGAGGCGAGCAGGGGAATAAAAACTGGATCTTTTGGATCGTAGAGATTGTTTGCAGTGATGATGTCGACCCAGCGTTGACGGAGCTCAGTGAAGAGTGAATCCGGGATTTCGGCTGCTGCCGCCTTCTGGAAAACGCCCCCCATCGCGGTGACTACGCCCGCCATTGCGGAGGCTTTGAGGAATGTTCGTCTGGTTAGCGGCATTGATTCTCCTTGATCGGTCGGGTGGTGACTTATCACCTGGTAGGTATACGTCGCGCCGGAACAGCCGGAGCTGCACTTGCCCCGGCTCTCGTATCCTTTTTAGTAAAAAAACCTTCAACCGCAGGATAACCACTGAATCGCGGGAGTAAAGGGTCTGCGATATTGCGACCGTCACAATAATGGAGATCATGTGGTTTAACGTCTGAAGTTGCCTGCGCTGCGGTGTGGATCTAGCCCCGAAGGAGTGGGGAAAGGGGAGTGAACCACCCCCGGACATGTATGTGAGGTGAAAGCTGTGTGGTGTATCCGACATCTACGCTGCGGGGTGTCGAACGGGGTGGAGGATGGAGGGGCATCGACAAGCGGTGACGCTCGGGGCACACTGGATGCATGCCTTTCAATCCGGACAACCAACCCGCTTATCAACCGGCTGCAGATCGTTACCGTGATGTTCCGTACCGTACTGTCGGGCACTCCGGGCTGAAGCTCCCGGTCGTCTCCCTCGGAATGTGGCACAACTTCGGTGACGATAAACCTGTGGAGACCCAACGGGCTATCATTCGTCGTGCCTTCGACCGCGGTGTCACCCATTTTGACCTGGCCAACAACTACGGCCCTCCCAACGGTTCCGCCGAAATCAACTTCGGGCGCATTCTCGACGAAGACTTCCGGGGCTTGCGGGACGAGATGATCATCTCATCCAAAGCTGGATGGGACATGTGGCCCGGGCCCTACGGTTTCGGCGGTTCACGGAAGTACCTGATGTCATCTCTCGACCAGTCGCTGCGTCGCATGGGCCTTGACTATGTGGACATCTTCTACCATCATCGGCCCGATCCCGAGACTCCGTTGGAGGAGACGATGTATGCCTTGAGAGACATCGTCTCCAGTGGCAAAGCACTTTACGTCGGGGTGTCCAGCTATGGTCCAGAACTGCTTACCGAAGCCGCCGAGATGATGGCGGAGGAGGGCTGTCCACTACTCATTAACCAGCCCAGCTATTCCATCGTCAACCGATGGGTCGAGGAACCCGGTGAGGACGGGGACAGTCTTCTGGAGGCCGCAGCCGATAACGGGGTCGGTACGATCGCATTCTCACCACTTGCACAGGGGTTACTCACCGACCGCTACCTCTACGGGGTACCGGAGGACTCGCGCGCGGCTGCGCACAAGTCATTGTCTGGGGACATGTTGAGTGACGAGAACATCGGGATGATGCGCAGACTCAACGATATTGCGCAGGAGCGTGGGCAAACACTCGCGCAGATGGCCATCTCTTGGGTCCTCCGGAGCCAGGGGAGGTACGGGGAGCAGTCGGTGGCGTCAGCACTGGTCGGGGCCTCCTCCGTCGAACAGCTCGACCAGAACATCGATGCCGTGCAGAACCTGACGTTCACCGATGTGGAGTTGTCGGCCATCGACGAAATCGCCAGCGATGCGGGGATTAATATCTGGGCGCAAGCGACACGGTCAAAGACCCGGGAAAAGTGACGCCCCAGTGCACGGGAACACCCCGCATCCGGTTGACTTCCGGTGCGGGGTGTTCCCGTGCACTGGGGCTTCGGGGTTGTACCTGATGTTTTGGCGGCAATCATGGGGTCCGAGTCAGTGGAAGAGCAGCCGAACCGCGATGATGATCATCACGACACCAATGGCGATGTTAACCATTCGTGCGACATTGGGTCGGGACAACGGGCCAGACAGTTTCCGTGCGCCGTATCCGATTGTCGGCATCCAGATGCTCGATGCCAATAATGCCCCCGCAGCGAAGTACCACCGACCGATCTCCCCGTATTGATTCGCGATGCCGCCCAGCATGACCACAATGTCCACGTAGGCTGCGGGATTGAGCCAGGTCATCGCGAGGGCTGCGAGGATGGGTTTCACCCAGACCCGTTGTGGTACTTGTTTTGCCGTGTGAAGGGTGCGTTCTGCGACTGCTACTGAACCCGTTCCGCCAGGAGACGTGTTGATGGTGTACCTGCTGTCGTCAGGGAGGGGGGAGACGCTGGGATTCTGTTCGTCTCGGGTGAACGTGTTTTGGTCGGGATGAAAGGCTTCCCGAAATGAGGTGAATGCAAACCAGATGAGATAGGCGAATCCGAGGTACTTCATCAGGTCGAGGATGACGGGTGCTCTGTCGATGATGACACCGACACCAGCGGTGGATCCGATGATGAGAATGTATTCGGAAACGAGACAGACAGTGACAACTGCTCCGACGGCGGTGCGGCGGATTCCCTGCCGAAGTAAAAGGGTGTTCTGGGGTCCGATGGCAATGATGAGCGATAGGCCCATGAGGAAACCGTGGAGTGCGACGTTCATGGTTCTGATGGTGTCACCGGGTGGCGGTTAAGAAAAGTTAAAGTTTTTGAATGTGCGTTAGAATTGCTTCATGAATCCGATTCACCTGGCCACACTGCTCGCTGTCCTCGATGAAGGTTCTTTCGAAGGTGCCGCTGACGCTCTCTCGCTCACGCCATCCGCAGTGAGTCAACGGATCAAAGCGCTTGAATCCCAGGCGGGAAGGGTTTTGATCCGTCGTACCAGTCCGACCACTGCCACTGCTGCGGGGGAGGTGCTTGCCCAGGCCGCCCGCAGGATGGCTCTTCTGCAGGCTGAGACAGATGCCCAGCTCCGGGGTCGCCTCGCGCGTGTTCCCCTCAGTGTGGCGATCAATGCGGACTCTCTCGCCACCTGGTTCACCCCTGTGTTCTCGGATGTCGCCTCCTGGGACTCCGCGACCCTTCAACTCCGGGTTGAAGACGAGTCGCATTCCCTGAAGCTGCTCCGCCGTGGTGATTGTCTTGGGGCTGTCACCAGGGAACACTCGCCGGTTTCAGGATGCACGGTCAGTCCTCTCGGCATCATGCGTTATCGCGCGGTGGCAGCCCCGGAACTCCGGGATGTGTATACGGTTAACGGGAGGCTCGACTGGGCTGCTATGCCAGCACTGCGGTACGGGCCGAATGACAAGATCCAGGATTCAGACTTGACTGGGCGGGTCGATCGATTGCCTCGGCATCGCCGCATCTCCCAGATTCCCTCGTCGGAGGGTTTTGTCGAGGCCGCCCGAGCGGGACTCGGATGGGGGCTAGTTCCTGAGATTCAGGCTGCGTCATTCCTCGATTCCGGGGAACTCGTGCTTCTCGACGAACGTGTCTCCATCGTCCCGTTGTTCTGGCAGCACTGGCGGCTGGAATCTCCGCTGCTGCAGAAACTCACAGATTCCGTGGTGGCTGCGGCGGCGGAGAGTCTCGAACCGGTGTCCTAACCTCACGTAGTCACCGCCACGGTGCTACGGTATCGGTTTGTGAGCAACTCCGGGTCACGACGACGTGGTTATGCCTTCGCCTCCATCGCCATTGTTCTCCTGATAACGGGAGCCGTGACTCTGGTGTCTGTGCTTCTCGGCGCGGTACAGGATGCGCAGGGTAGTGGTGAAACCACGGCAGACAGCACCCCCATGCCGGAGACGGGGGACCGGCGCGGTCCACGGCTCTATAGGGACATGCTTGACGAGTTGACAATCCGGGAGAGAGCCCCGCTGACGGGTTACGCCCGTGAGGCTTTCGGTCAACGGTGGAGTGATGACGTGGAAGTCCCCTTCGGGCACAACGGCTGTGACACCCGTAATGACATTCTCGCCCGAGATCTGATCAGGGTCCGCTTTCGGCCCGGTACCCATGATTGCGTTGTCGAGTCAGGCGTGCTCAACGACTACTACACGGGTACCCAGATCGACTTTCTCCGTGGAGCCGGTACGAGCAGCGCCGTGCAGATAGACCATGTCGTTGCTCTTGCTGATGCCTGGATGAAAGGTGCCCAGGATCTGGACCCGGAGGTACGTAGGGCATTCGCGAATGACCCCGACAACCTCCTGGCGGTTTCGGGGCCGATGAACCAGGAGAAAGGGGCTTCCGATGCTGCGACCTGGCTTCCCCCGAACAGCAACTTTAGATGCGAGTACGTCAAACGTCAGATCACAGTCAAACACCGTTATCACCTGTGGGTGACTCCCGCGGAACATGATGCACTGGCCTCGCAACTGGCTTCCTGCTCCTGACCCGTTGCCGTTGACTCTGCTCGGACAGTATGACCGATGCGTAACGATTTCGAGTCAATATGTCGACTCGCCCGGCACCGGTGCGGGCAAAACCTCTGCAGTTCACCTACCCTGCATTGTATGAACGACAACAATAGTTCCCGCCCTGATCGTGCCGAACCCGAGGATTTTGACGATTTCGACATCCCCACCAGCTACGCGCCCCTGAGAGATGCGGACGAAACTCCCGCTACCGAAACTTCCCATGAGTCCGTGTATGACCGTGCAGGCCGTGCTGCCCCGCAGTCCGTGGGGGTCGGCGCCGGAGAGCCAGCCACTGCGGCGTTCCCGACCCAGGATCAGTACCGGGCTCAACAGTTCAGGGAAACCGACTCTGTGGCGTCCGGGTATACCGACGCAGATTTCGCCACCGATCAACCCACGACGACGATGCCTATCATGACAGGTGCTCCGGCACAGGTACAGGAGCAACCTGTTCAACAGCAGGCTCAGCCCACCGAATCAGACCACACGGATGAGTCTTTCGAGGAAGATGAACCGGAGGCAAAGCGCGGTACGATTGACCTGGGTCTCTTCTTGATCCGCTTGTTCTTTGGAGCGCTGCTGATCCTGCACTCGGTGTCAGTGTTCTTCCGGCTCGGTAACGGTGGCGGAATCACTGCTCTTGAGGAGCAGTTCGCGGGATACGAGATGGCGGGTGTGCTCTCGATCGCGGTCCCCGGTGTTGAGCTTGCTGCAGGTATCCTCCTAGTGCTCGGGTTGGTTACCCCGCTCGCTGCGGCCCTCGCGACCGTGTCCACAGCTTTCCTTGCACTCCACCAGATCAACATCGCAGACACCCCGGTCAATCCGTTCCAATGGGGTGACGGAGTTCGCTTTGCAGTTCTGATGACCGTCGTTGCTGTAGGACTCCAGCTCACCGGTCCGGGACGTATTTCCCTGGACTTCAGCCGCAGTTGGGCCCGCCGCCCGCTGTGGAGCTCCATCATCTTCATTCTGATCGGCATCGGCTGTGCGGTCGGGCTCTGGTGGCTGGTCACCGGTGGCGCATATCCGTTCAGTAGGTGATCTGAGCAGTCTGTACACGGCAGATCCGAGAAGCCGGCCACTGGTGTGTGGCCGGCTCGGGATCAGCGCATGGGACATCTGTCCGGGATAGTGACGATCGGATACTGATACGCGTTGCCGGAAACACAGGGAGGGCCAGCCCGTAGGGCTGGCCCTCCCTGTGTTGGGAAAGGTCAGTCGACCTGGCGAACCGCTCCCTTGTCCGCGGAAGTCGCCATCTTTGCGTATGCACGCAGCGCCTTACTCACCGTACGCTGACGGTTGACGGGCTGCCAGGGCCTGTCGGAGGCGTTCATCTCATCGCGACGACGTTCGATCTCAGCGTCGTCGATCTCCAACTGGAGGAGGCGTTCGTGGATGTCGACGGTGACGGTGTCACCGTCCCGGATGAGACCGATGACGCCGCCATGTGCGGCTTCAGGGGAGACATGTCCCACCGACAGTCCGGATGATCCTCCGGAGAAGCGGCCGTCTGTGATCAGCGCACACTTCTTGCCCAGTCCCGCGCCCTTGAGGAACGCTGTGGGGTGCAGCATTTCCTGCATTCCGGGGCCGCCGGAGGGCCCCTCATAGCGGACGATGAGGACTTCACCTGGTTGGATGACCCGCTTCAGGATGACGGAGACCGCTTCCTCCTGTGATTCCACAACCCGGGCGGGACCCGAGAAGTGCCACAATTCTTCATCGATACCCGCGGCTTTGATGATCGCACCGTCCGGTGCGATGTTGCCTCGCAGAACAGCTAGCCCACCGTCGACTGTGTAGGCGTGCTCGACGTCGTGGATGCATCCGTTGACGGCATCCGTGTCGAGAGTGTCCCAGCGGTTTTCTGTTGAGAATGGTTCCGTTGTTCGCACACCACCTGGCGCAGCGTGGAACAGCTCGATTGCTTCATCCGTTGCTTTCCCGCCGCGGATGTCCCAGGCATCGAGCCAGGACTGCAGATCGGGGGAGTGCACGGAGTGTACGTCGTCGTGGAGGAGACCGCCACGGTGCAGTTCACCGAGGATGGCGGGGATACCGCCGGCGCGATGCACATCCTCCATATGGTAGTTGGAGTTCGGGGAGACCTTGGACAGGCAACCGACCTGCCGGGAGAGGTTGTCGATGTCATCGAGGTCGAAATCGACCTCACCTTCCTGTGCCGCGGCAAGGATGTGGAGAACCGTGTTCGTGGACCCACCCATCGCCATGTCGAGTGCCATGGCGTTGTCGAAGGCGTGCTTCGTCGCGATGGACCGGGGTAACACGGAGGTGTCCTCTTCACCGTAGTAACGGCGGCACAGTTCGACGATCGTTTCTCCGGCTCGGGTGAACAGATTCCGGCGAGCCTTGTGCGTGGCCAGAGTTGATCCGTTGCCGGGAAGAGACAGCCCGAGTGCCTCGGTGAGGCAGTTCATCGAGTTGGCAGTGAACATGCCCGAACACGAGCCGCAGGTGGGACATGCTGAAGCCTCGATCCGGGAAAGTCCCGGAGCATCGACGCCTTCGTTGGCGGATGCGGAGATGGCGGTGACGAGGTCCGTCGGGGCATGGGCGATGCCGTCGACGACGACAGCCTTGCCGGCTTCCATCGGTCCTCCGGAGACGAAGACTGTTGGGATGTTCAGGCGTAGGGCGGTGTTGAGCATACCCGGCGTGATCTTGTCACAGTTAGAGATACACACCAGGGCATCAGCGGTATGGGCATTGACCATGTATTCGACGGCGTCCGCGATGATCTCGCGGCTGGGCAATGAATAGAGCATGCCACCGTGCCCCATCGCGATGCCGTCATCGACGGCGATGGTGTTGAACTCCTTGGGAACCCCACCTGCCGCAGTGATGGCTTCGGCGACGATGTCACCGACATTTTTCAGGTGAACGTGACCGGGCACGAATTGGGTGTAGGAATTCGCGATGGCGACGATCGGCTTACCGAAGTCGTTATCCTTCATTCCGGTGGCGCGCCACAAGGCGCGGGCGCCGGACGCGTTGCGTCCGACAGTGGTGACTCTCGAGCGTAAGGGGATCATGGAGGGCTGTCTTCTGCTTGTAAGGGCGGGTCAAGGGATCCCCGGATAAAGGGGATATGTGGGATGTTGTTCAGGACACGTCGGGTCTGGTGTTCCTGCTTCCATCACCGGAACGGGGATCGCCCTGTTCCTCAATGATGGGTTGTCCTTCGGCATCTGTTCTGTACCAGCCGCCGGGCTCCATGCCTCCGTGACGTTTCGCGGCGGCACGTTCCTTCTTCACCCGCTCGATCTCTTCCTGGGCGGCCAGGATCTCGCGGGCTGCCTCCTCGCGTGTCTTGACCACCTGGTGACCGTCCCTGCGCATCACGACGACCTTGTCATCAGCGGCTGCGCGACCGGCCGCGATCACGTCAGGAATCCGGCCACCGGATGCCGCTGCGAGATCAGGCACGCTGTTGAAGGAGATACCTGGGAGCGTGAACTCACGCCCATCATGCGACCGGGCGTGTGAGCTTCCCGCTCCGAAGCGGATTCCGGCGAAGTCCTCCCATGTAACGCTGCGGCTCCGGGATAGCGCGTAGCTTGCGGTGATGCCGTCGGAGTGGACGGTGGTACGCGATTTTAGTGTCCAATAGGCGTAGAAGAAGGGAAGCGCCAGGAGCCAGAACAGATACTTGGGTGCTGCTCCTACCGTGAGCAGACTGGTCAGCAGCATCAGACCAGCCCCCAGAAGGTGGGTACGTTCTGGCCGGAACACGGTTTCGGTGACGGGGCTTGCACCGACGGCACCGTTGCCGGAATCAGGATCAGCGTCGGGGCTTGTGGAGGACATACCTGCTGATTCTATTGAATCGCCGGTACCCGAGTCACTTCGGGGTCAGGGGTTCCCGGTGTTGGTGTCTCCGCTGTCACCTGCCGCTGGCGTCCCCGGGGAGTCAGCGGTCGGAGAAGCGGAGGGAAAACCTGTTGCCGGCGTGGTCGCCGGGATCTTTTCATCGGTTATGGTCGGTTTGGTGGAAGGTGGCTGCGCCGGGGAGGATTGGGGGTTGGTGGAGGTGACGGATTCCTGGGTAGTGACCGGGGCGGACGTGACTGCGGGTACGTCGATCGGAGGCGTCTCTAGGTTCCATTCCGCGCTCTGCTCCAGTGCGTATCCTTTGAGGATGATGAGCCCCAGCAGTGCAACGCAGAGGCCGGTGGTTGAGGGTCTGACCCGACCGCCGAAAGTGAAGAAGCGGCGCCACCCCGTCGTGTCGACCGTCCTCCGCAGTAGAGCTGCCAGGTGTGGGTCGGCCGAGTGATCCGGGGAGCTCCCGTTTGAGGGGTCGGTGGGGTCGTTGGTGGAGATGTCGGAGCGTGAGCGGTTCTTGTCCTGTGTTGGTGGGCGTTGGGTGCCGCGGGGTCCATCGCCTAGGGCAGTGTTCATGGCTACGGTTGCGGCTCCTGCTCCTGCTGCAGTCGCCGCTACTCCGGATACCTGGGCGGGGGAGTTGGATTCTCCGGTGGTTTCGGTGTCCTGGTTTTCAGGGGTCTCCTGCATGTCGTTTCGAGTGCTGACGGAAGGATCGTCATTGACGTCGATGAGTGGAGTTCGGGTGAAGGCGCGTTCGATTTGTGGGGCGTCAGCCTCGAGTGTTTCTCGGACCGCACCCGAGATTGTTGTTGCGGAACCGTACTCCGCCCAGAACTCCTCGATGATCCTGGTTCGGATGGCACGTTCCACGGCCCACTGGCGAGCGGGGTGGACCTGAACGATAAAACGCATGTCCACCATCCACGGCATACCGACGGTCTGTGGCCCCTCTACTCCAACTGACGGGTGCACATCGAGTTCTCCGGTGACATCTCCGGCGATCTCGGGTTGTTCGAGAGCACGGAGCGTGGCATCGGTGGAGCGCTGTACGGCGTGGTCGATTGAATCTGACCCGAGGAGCGGGATTGGCATGGTGACGACCGCCCGGGCCCAATAGTTGGAATGGTTGATGCAGACCCTGGCCGTGGAGTTCGGGATGGTCACGGTTTCGCCTGCGAGGGTACGGACCCGGGTGGCCCGCATCGTGATCTGGATGACGTCACCTTCGATGTCGATGCCTGAGCCTTCGAACCGGACCCAGTCGCCGACGCCGAATTGTTTCTCCGAGATGATGAAGAACCCGGCGAGGAAGTCCGCGATGATCGATTGGGCGCCGAGGCCCACGGCAGCGGAGACTACTGTCGCGGGGATCGCGGCTCCCGCGAGAGGGATACCGAGTTCCTTGAGAGCCGCGATCGAGAGGAAGAAGTAGGCGATTAACTGGACCAGATAGACGGCAGTGCCCACGATGGCCAGGCGTTGCTTGGATTCCTGCTCGGTCGGGTCGAGATGTCGGGTGATCAGTCGGACTGAGAGGCGCCCGATCCTGGGTACCAAGAAAGCGACGACGATGATGATGGCGAGTTCGATCCCTTGATCGAGGAGCCATTTCAACCATGTCGAGGGAATGAAGGACATCTGGGTGTGGAGCATGCGGAATAGACTAACGCGGTTCTGTGCGGGCCTTCACCTCGGATGGCGAAGTTGATGGATTACCCCCGCGCGGTGGGGTGATCCACCGAAGCATTCTCACCGTCAGTGACCCAGCCCACTGGTGGATGGGGCCTTCAGGTGCAACCCGGGTGTCCCGCCCTGTGGACGGGGGTATGGGATGGGGTGGCGAAAGTTGCCGGGATACCCGGTTGTCTGTGTAACATTTCGTGACATGACCAACATTCGACTTGTACTCGTAAGCAGCCGGCGTTTGCCGTAGCGGCCGTACAAGTCGTGAAGTCAAACGCCCTCGACACCACCGTAGAAACGGTGAGTGGACGGGGGTTTTGTTCTTTCTCGACCTGGTGTTCGCCCGCTTCGTGAAAGCCTCTCCTCCGGTACTCCAGGAGAGGAAATGACGAAAGAGTGATACCAATTCCCGACTGATCGTTATTCACCGAGACCATCCCCAAAGGAGCCCGACGTCGTGAACGTGGCAGCTCGTAAACACCCCAGTCCCGCCATGCTGGCGAAGGACGCGAAACCATCCGCCCCCGAGCGCATGACCGGAGCGCAGGCAATCGTCCGCTCGCTTGAGGAACTCGGGGTCGACGTCGTATTCGGTATTCCCGGCGGTGCGATTCTTCCGCTGTACGACCCGCTGTACTCCTCCGAGAAAGTTCGTCACGTCCTCGTTCGCCATGAACAGGGGGCGGGACATGCCGCTGAAGGATACGCCCAGGCATCTGGCCGGGTCGGGGTGTGTATCGCCACTTCCGGGCCGGGAGCCACCAACCTGGTCACCCCGTTGGCTGACGCACACCTGGATTCCGTTCCGGTGGTCGCAATCACCGGGCAGGTCGGCCATACGCTACTGGGTACCGATGCTTTCCAGGAAGCGGACATCCGGGGCATCACGATGCCGGTGACCAAGCACAACTACATGGTCACGGACCCGGACCGTATCCCTGCTGCGGTCGCCGCCGCCTTCCATCTCGCCTCTACCGGTAGGCCCGGGCCCGTCCTGATCGACGTTCCGAAGGACGTCCAGAACGCGATGTGCGATTTCGTCTGGCCCCCTAAAGTAACGCTTACGGGCTATAAACCCGTCACTACGCCACATCACCGTCGCATAGAGGAAGCCGTCCGGATGATCTCTGCGGCCGAGCGTCCGTGTCTCTACATTGGCGGTGGCGTCATCAAGGCCGACGCGCATGCGGAACTCCTGGCTTTCGCGGAGTACACCGGTATCCCCGTGGTGACCACGCTAATGGGACTCGGATCCTTCCCGGACAGTCACCCACAGCATATGGGGATGCCCGGTATGCACGGCAGTGTTTCTGCCGTTGCCACCATGCAGCGGTCCGATCTGCTCATCACCATCGGTGCCCGCTTCGATGATCGGGTGACTGGCGACCTCAACAGCTTCGCCCCAGATGCCAAGGTGATCCACGCTGACATCGACCCCGCCGAGATCTCGAAGATCCGGCACGCCGACGTCCCGATCGTCGGAGACGCCCGGGAGGTGCTGGATGCTCTGCTGACCATGTACCGCAAGCTTGAGTTGGCTCCGCCCGCCATCGACCGTTGGGTCTCCTACCTGAATGGTCTCCGTGACAGGTTCCCGCGTGGCTGGACGGGCAACGACGACGGCGCGATTTCCCCCCAGTACGTCATTAACACACTGTCCAGGGAGGTCGGACCGGATGCCATCTACTGCGCCGGCGTCGGCCAGCACCAGATGTGGTCGGCCCAGTTCATCGACTACGAGAACCCCCGTACCTGGCTCAATTCGGGTGGCCTCGGCACGATGGGCTACGCCGTACCCGCAGCGATGGGTGCGAAGGCCGGCATGCCGGACAAGGAGGTCTGGGCGATCGACGGAGACGGTTGCTTCCAGATGACCAACCAGGAGCTCGTCACCTGTGCTGTCGAAGGATTCCCCATCAAGGTCGCGCTGATCAACAACGGAAACCTGGGCATGGTCCGTCAGTGGCAGACCCTATTCTACGGGGGCCGCTACTCCAACACCCGTTTGCGGAACCAGGGGGAGTACGTGCCCGACTTCGTCAAGCTCGCCGAAGCCCTCGGCTGCGAGGCGATCCGTGTCACCCGTGAGGAGGACGTGATCCCGGCCATCCGACGTGCCCGTGAGATCAACGACCGTCCCGTCGTCATCGACTTCATCGTCGGAGAGGACGCGCAGGTCTGGCCGATGGTTGCCGCCGGTCACTCCAATACCGACATCCAATATGCCAAGGATCTGCGCCCACTGTTCGACGAGGACTCGGCGGCGACGGCCCTGTCTGACGTTGAGAAAGCCATCGAAGGCAACGCACACGACGCCGCCAAGCACACCGAGGAGAAGAACTGATGTTCCCGAAGAACCGCCACATCCTGTCCGTTCTCGTCGAGGACGTCGACGGAATCGTCTCGCGGATCGCGGGACTGTTCACCCGTCGTGGCTACCCGATCGCATCCATCGTCTCTGCGATCACGGACGTCGACGGAATCAACCGCATCACCATCGTGATTGACGGGGAATTGGGAGACGAGCACACCATCGAGCAGATCACCAAACAGCTCAACAAGCTCATCCCCGTGCTCAAGGTCGTCCGCCTCCCGGAGGAGAGCACCGTTGCCCGTGCACTGATGATGGTTAAGGTTTCCGCGGATGCCAGTAACCGGCCACAGATCGTCGATGCCGCGAACATCTTCCGGGCTCGGGTCATCGACGTTTCTCCCGACGCTGTGGTCATCGAGGCGACCGGTACTCCGGGCAAGCTCGAAGCGCTTCTCGAAGTACTCGCCCCGTTCGGCATCCGGGAGATGATCCAGTCCGGTGAGATCGCCCTCTGCCGCGGTCCCAAGACCATGGCCCCGGCCAACGGACGTTGATTCTGCTGGGGTGACCGACACCAACCCCGTCTGGATGCCCCCCACACACCACCTCCATCGCCCACGAGGCGCTGCGCCTGACCTCCCCATGCGGCACACCCACCGCTACGCACGGAGACTGAACATCTAAGCTAGAACACATCGCACCAGATGCGTTTTTCGACCGATACATCTCAATTCGAGGAAAAGGAACACACAGTACCATGGCAATTGAAGTTCTCTACGATGACGACGCCGACCTGTCGATCATCCAGAACCGCAAGGTCGCGATCATCGGTTACGGTTCCCAGGGGCATGCCCACGCCCAGTGTCTGCGGGACTCAGGTGTCGAGGTCTGCATCGGCCTCCGTGACGGCTCCAAGTCCGCGGTGAAGGCTCGTGAAGCCGGTTTCGAGGTCAAGTCAAACGCCGAAGCCTCCAAGTGGGCTGACGTGATCATGCTGCTCGCCCCCGACACCTCCCAGGCACAGATCTTCACCGAGGACATCCAGCCCAACCTCGTGGACGGCAATGCCCTTTTCTTCGGCCACGGACTGAACATCCACTTCGACCTCATCGAGCCGGCCGACGACATCACCGTCGCGATGGTCGCCCCGAAGGGGCCCGGCCACCTGGTGCGTCGTCAGTTCGTCGACGGCAAGGGTGTTCCCTGCCTGATCGCCGTTGACCAGGATCCCAAGGGGGAGGGGCGGGACCTGGCACTGTCCTATGCTGCAGCCATCGGCGGTGCCCGGGCCGGCGTCATCCCGACCACCTTCCGCGAAGAGACCGAGACGGATCTCTTCGGCGAACAGGTCGTGCTGTGCGGTGGTCTCGAGTCCCTGATGATGCAGGGCTTTGAGGTGCTGACCGAGGCCGGATATGCCCCCGAGATGGCCTACTTCGAGGTCCTCCACGAGATGAAGCTCATCGTTGACCTCATCTGGGAAGGTGGCCTCGCCAACATGAACTACTCCATCTCCGACACTGCCGAGTTTGGTGGTTACGTCGCGGGCCCCCGCATCATTGATGCAGGTACCAAGGAGCGCATGAAGGAGGTCCTCTCGGACATCCAGGATGGCAGCTTCGTCAAGCGTCTCCTCGCCAACGTCGAGGGGGGCAACAAGGAGCTCGAAGGAATGCGTGCTGAGATTGCCGAGCACCCGATCGAGAAGACCGGTGTCAAGCTGCGTGACCTGATGAGCTGGGTCAAGAACCCGCTCGACGCCACGGCCTAAAGCGCACACGGCGAAGCCGCGGAACCGGTTTCGCGCGGACTGAAAATCCGCCCACGACCCGTCTGACGGAGCGTGGGCGGATTTTCGTATGTGATCCCGTGGCGCGGTAGGTGGTTCCGGGTGAACGGAAGTTGGTGCCGCACGGTGGCCTCATGGGTATTGCGGGGCTAATTTCGGGGGTGAATTTGGGTGCTGATTTTGAGGGCTGGTTAGTGCTGGTATATGGGTGACTGTGGGGGTGTGTGGGGGATTTTGGATGGCGTGTGGCGCGTGGTCTCGTTTTGTGGCGATCCGAGAATTATTCGGGCGCCAGACGACATTGGGATGTGTCGAAGAATGCTGGGGTGCGGTGGCATGTGCAGGTCTGATTGTCTGCGTGGTGAGGGGGCTGTTCTGTGGTCAAGGTGCTTGACGTGGGTGTTGAATGGGGTTGTCTGGGGGATTGATGGTGGCTATATCGCCCCCGTGCGGGAGATGACGTCTCGGAATGAGGCATCCGGAAGAGGTTTTGTAGGTGGGGGCCGGAACCCGTTGACACCCAAAACATAACGCTCGTACTGTAAGGCCAGCCTTCGCTAACAGTGTGGGGTGTGGGCCGGAGACCCGGGCCACCCGAGGCTGCCCCACCAGAAAGGTATGTACCTCGTGACCACGACTCGCACCGAAGTTCAGCAGATGGCGGATTTCGCCGCAAACGCCACTCTCGAACAGATGTCGCCGGAAGCGCTGGAGCAGTTGAAGATCCGCGTCCTCGACACTCTCGGAGTCGCAGTCGGAGCACTGGACTCCGACGTTCTCGTCGCCATCCGATCGCTCAATGATGATCTTGGTGGCAACGGCCAGGCCACTCTCATTGGTGGTGGAAAGACCGCTGCCGACCTCGCGGCATTCCACAACTCCGCAGCATCTCGCTACCTCGACTTCATGGATGCCTACCTCGCCAAGGGGGAGACCAACCACCCCTCGGACAACATGGGTGCGGTCCTCGCCGCCGCCGAGGTTGCCGGCGCGTCCGGGCGCGATTTCCTCACCGCCTTCGCCGTCGCCTACCAGATTCACACCCGATTGTCTGATGTTGCACCCGTGCGTGCGCTCGGCTTCGACCACACCACTCAGGGCGCCTTCGCTGCCGGCGCCTCCGCCGCACTCGCCCTCGGACTCGATGCCGACGCCATTGCCAACGCCGCCGCGATGACAGCCACCGCGAACGTCGCGCTGCGCGTGACCCGGACCGGCAATCTGTCCCACTGGAAGGGGCTGGCTTATCCGCACACCTCCAAGGAGGGCATGTTCTACGCTCTCCTCGCGGGGAAGGGCATCACCGGCCCGGAGGCCGTCTTCGAGGGTAACAAGGGGTTCAAGGCACTCGCCGGCGATTACGAGCTCGACTGGTCCAAGGAGGACCTGGAGTCCGTAACCCGAACCATCATCAAAAAGTACAATGCCGAGATCCACTCACAGTCTGCACTCGAGGCAGCTCTCGAGCTCAAGGGAAAGCACGACTTCGATCCCGCCGAGATCAAGGAAGTACGTCTGACCACCTTCGACGTCGCCTACTCCATCATCGGCGGTGGCGAGGAAGGGGACAAGCGTTCGATCCGTACCAAGGAGGAGGCCGACCACTCCCTGCCGTGGATGCTCGCCGTGACGATCCTTGACGGGGAGCTCAACCCCGCACAGTACGAGGCGGAGCGCATCGTCGCCGATGATGTGCAGACCCTCATGGGCAAGGTCACCATCACCCCGTCGGACGAGTTCTCCGACCGATTCCCGAACGAGATGCCCGCCGACCTTGTCATCGTCATGAACGATGGCACTGAGTACCACGCCGTGGAATCCGCCTACGACGGCTTCCATTCCCAGCCGCTTGACTGGGATGGTGCGGTGGCGAAGTTCACCGCACTGGCTGAGCCCTTCGCCGATGAGGCACTGCGCACCGAGATCTGCGACATTGTCCACCGGCTCGAGGAAGTCGCCCATATTTCCGAACTGACCGACCTGCTTGCCCGAGTCTCCACGACTCGCTCCTGACACCGCATCACCGAAAGAAAGGCATCACCATGTCCAACGCTATTGACTTCGACGTCTCCTTCAACTTCGTTCCCCGCGCCAAGCGCCCCGCTAAGCCGCGCACCTACGGCATGACCGAGGTTCGCGCGCCCTACTACGACACCTTCGGTACCCGTCACCTCCAGGATGTGTTCGACATGGCGGGCCAGTGGGTCGATGGAATCAAGTGGGCGGGCGGTTCATTCGCGCTGTGCCCCGCTGAGCAGGTCCGCAAATTCTCCGACATCGCTCACGAGAACGACGCCTATGTCTCCTCCGGTGGCTGGATTGAGACGGTCCTGCGCTACGGTGACGACGCGGTCGATCACTACCTGAAGGAAGCCAAGGAAGTCGGCTTCGACGTCATCGAGATCTCGACCGGGTTCATCATGCTCCCGACTTCTGGTCTTGAACGCCTCGTGGAGAAGGTCGTCAAGGCGGGACTGAAGGCGAAGCCGGAACTCGGCATCCAGATCGGCTCCGGCGGCGACTCCTCTGAGGCTGAGCTTGCCGCTGAGTCCGCCAAGGACATCGGCGACCTGATCGACCGCGGCAAGCGGGCGCTCGATGCCGGCGCCTCGATCATCATGATCGAGTCCGAAGGCATCACAGAGAATGTCAAGGAATGGAACACCGGCGCCGCGGCGTCCATCATCAATGGTCTCGGTCTCGAGAACGTCATGTTCGAGGCCGCTGACGGCCCGGTCTTCGAGTGGTACGTCAAGAACTACGGCAATGAGTGCAACCTGTTCGTCGACCATTCACAGGTCCTGCAGCTCGAGGGTCTTCGCCAGAACATCTGGGGCAACAAGTCCACCTGGGGCCGTGTGATCAACCCCCACTGATCTCCTGGTTTCTGACGGATGATCACAGATCCCCGTCATCCGCCGCGACATGTTCAATCGCGGTGGATGGCGGGGATCTCTGTCATGTATTGCTGACTGTGCGGTTCTCCGTTTGTCGCGGGGGTGATGTGAAGGGGTGAATATGGAGGAGAAGCTAATGGAACCGGCATTCGTTTCAGGTAAGTGTGTACTTAGTTCTTTGCCCATGTGGAGAGGGGTTTTACGGCGCTCCACACTTTTGGAAGTGGCGGGGGTTTCCCATGTTTCCGCAGCTTAAGGCCAACACGTTTTCAATAAGGTTTCAATAAGGGCTTCGTTGGGTTAAGGTTCATCTCATGAGCGAGAGCATGAAATCCGGGCACCACCACGACCATGACCACACGTCTGGCGATGGTCACGATCATGCTGATCATGACCATCGCCACGGTTCCGGTGGGCATGCTCACGCCCATGCACCTAAATCCCTCAAGGCGCTCATCGGCGTCATCGTCCTGACCACCACGATCTTCCTCGCGGAGGTCATCTTCGGTCTACTCTCCGGATCACTGGCGTTGCTCGCCGATGCGGCCCACATGCTCTCCGATTCCGCGGGACTTGTGATTGCGCTCGTCGCCATTCTCATCGGGCGTCGTGCGGCAACAGCGTCCGCCACGTACGGATACCGTCGCATCGAGGTGATCGCGGCCGCAGTCAACGCTCTTTCCGTCGGGCTGATCTCCATCTGGATCGTCGTTGAGGCGATCAAGAGACTCGGCGGGGAGGGGCACATCGACACGACGATGATGCTCATTGTCGCGGTCATCGGTTTCATCGCCAATGGCGGTTCTGCGCTTCTGCTCGTCCGCCGCCAGCATGACAGTATGAATATGCGCGGTGCCTATCTCCATGTGCTGTCGGACATGCTCGGTTCAGTCGCCGTCATCGTTGCGGGTCTCATCGTCCGGGCAACCGGCTTCATCCTCGCCGACACCATCGCTTCCGTCGTCATCGCCGCGATCATCCTTCCGCGCTCCATGCGTCTGCTTCTCGACGCCACTCGTGTGCTCATGGAACGGGTTCCCGGGCATGTTGATATCGAGGAGATGCGCCGTACTCTGGTGGATATCCCTGGGGTAGAGGCCGTGCATGATCTCCATGTGTGGACGATGGACGGAAATGAACTTATCGCCACCTGCCACCTCGTCGTTGACCCCGCGCGGGCCGATCGCGGGTGCAATATCCTCGACGTCGCGAACCAGCGCTTGGAGAAGGCCGGGGTATCCCATGCGACGATCCAGATCGAGACCTCCGACCACGCTGAACACGAACCGAGTGTCCACGACTGACCTACGTGTCAGTTCCCGGCCCCGGTGGTGGACAGGCAGTCGGCACCGGGGTTTCTTACGGATGTAGCGCAGATGTTGATAAACCGGGATAGAGTCATCGTCATGGGTTTCACCACACCGAGCTATGACCTCACCGACCTCTTCGCCCGCATTGACCGCGGCGACGTCCAACTTCCTGATTTCCAACGGGATTACAGTTGGAATGTTGACCGTATCCGCTCCCTGATTGTTACTGTGCTGCGCGGTTATCCGATCGGCTGCCTCATGGCGCTGGATACCCGCAACGAGCCGATGCGCTTCCGTCCTCGTCCGCTTGCCGGGGCACCCGACACCGGGCGGAACCCGGGAATGCTCATTCTCGACGGGCAGCAGCGCCTCACCACCCTCTACCACTGCCTGCGCGGAAACGGGCTGGTCGACACCGTCGACTTTCGTTCGATGCGCATCAGGCGGCGTTTCTACGTCGACGTGGAGAAAGCCGTGTCAGAGGACATCATGCCCGACGAAGCGGTGCTGTCCGCCGACGCGAACGGTGAGATCAAATCCCACTACGCTCCGAAGATTCCGGGAGGCCTCCCCGATCGCGCGGCGGCTCGTGCTCACGGCCTCGTCCCCGTTTCCGCGCTGCTCGAGGATGAGGGCACCGACATGCTCTTCGACTTCATTGAGGGCGCTGATCCGGTGACCCGGGAACGGGTGAAGCGTTTCAATAACACCGTCGCCAAACCGCTCGTCCGCTATTCCGTTCCGATCATTCGACTGGACCGGGAGACGGCGCAGGGCGGCGTGGGGTCGATCTTCTCCCAGGCGAACTCGGCAGGTCTGCAGATGGACGTCGTCGATCTGCTGACCGCTGTTTTCGCGAGCGAAGACCCGGACTTCAGACTCTCTGACGAATGGACCGCCATCGAGGAGGCGTTGCGCGCACACCCCGTTCTCGATGACATTGACCGTACCGCCTTCTTCACGGCGGCCACACTGCTGATAACTGCGGGAAAAGGAAGCGCCAGCGGCCACCGCGAAGATATCCTCCGACTCACTCTCGCGGAATACCGGCCTGCGGAACAGCGCACCCTTGATGCCTTTGTCGCGGCCGCTCGGTTCCTGGAGGAACGGTGCATCACAGATTCCTCCCGTATACCGTATGCCGCACAGATCACGCCGCTTGCGGTGATCCTCTCCCTACTGGGTGAGACGCCTGAGATATTCGAGTGCGCACAGGCGATGGACCGCCTCAACCGATGGTTCTGGTCGGGAGTATTCGGTGAACTCTATGGATCGGCCTCCGTTATCGTCCGGACCGGGCGGGACGTCGAACAGGTAACCCCCTGGATTCGCGCCGCACAAGAGGGGAGCGACACCTCCCCTGAGCCGACCTCGATCTCCGGCGCCCGCTTCGTGGAGTCACGGATGCTCAGTGTCGGTGCCGAATCCGGAGTCTGGAAGGGCATCCACGCACTGCTCATGGGGCGGGGGGCCCGGGACTGGCGCTCCGGTGACCGCTTTGACGCGAAGAATCTCGTCGAGGGCGAGGAGGTTTTCCACCCGATCTTCCCGCCGCAGTATTGCCGCCGTACCGGAGTCAATCAGACCCTCGCGGACAGTGTGCTGAACCGGACACCGTTGAGCCTCCGGACCGAAGTGTTCATCGACGGCTCAGAACCCGCCCGATACCTCACGCGGGTGCAGTCGAAGTCGCTCATGGAAGACGATGCTTTCGATGCGGTTCTGGCCAGCCACCTGCTTGACCCCGAGACCCTCCGGAACAGTGACTCGGCTGCCTTCTTCGCCGACCGGCGAACCCGGTTCATCGGCATGATCGAGGAAGCGATGGGTAAACCCGTCATCCGTGACGTCGATGAGGAGAATCTCGGTGGCGGTGAGGAAGGACCTGATGCCTTCGCCTGCACCGTTCGATCCGACACCACCAGGAAACGCAATGGCGATGGTACCGCTGACCAGGTTCCGGCCCCCGATGTGCTGCACACCGATTCCTGAACACCCGGTCTGCACCGCGGATGTATCGTCCCGGTGCCTAGTATCTTCCACCAAGACCCCCAATGATCTGATGAAAGAGACGGTTGAGCTTCATGCCGCATGACCACCGCGCCCTGACACCGAACCGCCACCGCATCATCGCACTTATCTGTGGAGCGATGCTCGTAGGATCCGGACTCGCCGCATGTGTCTCTGACAGTGCTAACGAAGGAAATTCGGAGCAGGGCGACGCTCGTTCCTCATCCGCTCGGACTAAAACACCGATCGCTGAGCGTTACGGGACCGAACCCCGCGTTCTCCCGGACACGGATCTCTCCGGTATCGAGGTCAGCGCACTGTTTTTCCCCGATGCCCCTGCCGTCATCGTCACCGCTCTCGATCCCGCATCTCAGCAGCGTGCCGCAAGTATTGGAGTTACAGCGGGGCTTCCCGTACTCACCGCCACCGGAAACAATGACGAAGCACTCACAACCGAGATCAATCGACTCGGTGCGAAGATCGTCGTCACCGTCGGCGGAGCGGTGGTGAAACTTCCTGAAACCGTGACGGTGCATACCGATGACGGAACAACCACGGGATTCGAGACACTCACCGGGAAGAACCCGGAGCAGGTCACTCCCGAGACCACCCCGGCCGCACTACTCCGGCAGATCGCGGCACTCACCCCCGGGGATCTGCTCGACGCAACAGAAGCGGAGACCGCAGGCCGGGAAGTAGACATTGCGGGTGACGATACGGCGGACGCGACCCCGGAAACTGAGGAATCCTCGATCAGCCAGTCGACCTCCGCCGCCGACCCGGCCCCAACGGAAAAGCTCCCAACCCGGGCCAAAGACAATGACCGGGCACCGCTCGTCCTCGCGGCTCCCGGCACCGGTATCACGGCAGTGGCCACCGCCCGTGCCGCAGGAGCCGATGTCGAGATTCTGGACTACGCAGACCCGCGGATCAGCGGGGAGTCCGTTGATCTGATCCGTGGCCTCGACGGTGATCCGGTCATCGCACTCGGTGAGATGTTCGGCAGCACGGAGCACTTCGCGCGCGTCACCGAGCGGGCCACCATGGTCACCGCCGAACAACCCGGCGGCGGACAACTCGTTTTCCCCGGGCGACGCATGATCGCCTACTACGGGCATCCCTCCGGCGGCGCACTCGGCATCATGGGGGAGCGGAGCCCCGAAGAATCCGTCGCCCACCTGAACGAGCTCGTCGCCCAGTACGCACCGCTGTCCGAGGAACCCGTGATCCCCGCCTTCGAGATTATCGCCACCGTGGCCTCCGCATCACCCGGACCTGACGGCGACTACTCCAACGAAGCCGATCCGGAAGAACTGCGTCCCTACATTGACGCCATCACCGACGCAGGCGGCTACGCCGTCCTCGACCTCCAGCCGGGCCGAGCCCGCCTGATCGACCAGGCAAAGATCTACACGGACCTGCTCAAGCTCCCCAACGTCGGCCTCGCTCTCGACGCCGAATGGAAACTCGGGCCTGACGAGGTACCTCTCCAACAGGTCGGCCACGTCCAAGCGGAGGAAATCAACGAGGTCGCCGACTGGCTCGCCGAACTCACCGCAGACAACAAGCTCCCGCAGAAGGCGTTCGTGCTGCACCAGTTCCAGCTCCAGATGATCCGCAACCGCGAGAACATCAACCTCGAACACCCGGAGCTCGCCTTCGTGCTCCACGCCGACGGACACGGGACAGCGGGAGACAAGTTCGCCACTTTTGATGTACTCCGCCAGGAGCTCGATCCCAGGTACTTCATCGCGTGGAAGAACTTCATCGACGAAGACACCCCGATGTTCACCCCACAGCAGACGATGGACATCAATCCCCGTCCCTGGTTCGTCAGCTACCAGTAGCGTCTGGTGCATTCGCCTCGCCCCGAAGCCCTCTTTTCGGGGTTCCGAACTGTGTTCTGCACCACCAAATGATCCACCATGGGTGCCCACGGTGGACACACCGATAGTGCGGTCTACACTGAAGCACAGTCGCACGCCACATCTTGCCGGCGTGGACCCGCCCCGGGCCGACGCGGTCGTGCCTGCCCGGACGCGGACGCAACCAGCACTCCAGGAGTAAGAACGTGAGCCAGAATGGCCGCCCGGTAGTACTCATCGCAGACAAGCTCGCACAGTCCACCGTCGACGCCCTCGGCGACGGCGTGGAGGTTCGCTGGGTCGACGGACCCAACCGACCCGAGCTGCTCGCCGCAGTCGGCGACGCCGACGCCCTGCTCGTCCGTTCCGCAACCACCGTCGACCGCGAGGTCCTCGAAGCGGCGAAGAAGCTGACCATCGTCGGCCGCGCCGGCGTCGGCCTCGACAACGTCGACATCGCCGCTGCCACCGAGCGCGGGGTCATGGTCGCCAACGCCCCGACCTCCAATATCCACTCCGCCTGCGAGCACGCCATCTCGCTGCTGCTGTCCACCGCCCGCCAGATCCCCGCCGCCGACGCCACCCTGCGCGACGGCGCATGGAAGCGCTCATCCTTCCAGGGCGTCGAGATCTTCGGCAAGACCGTCGGCATCGTCGGCTTCGGCCACATCGGCCAGCTCTTCGCCCAGCGCCTTGCCGCGTTCGAGACCACCGTCATCGCCTACGACCCCTACGCCAACCCCGCACGCGCCGCGCAGCTCGGCGTCGAACTCGTCGAACTCGACGAACTCATGAGCCGCAGTGACTTCGTCACGATCCACCTCCCCAAGACCAAGGAGACCGCCGGCATGTTCGACGCCGAGCTGCTCGCCAAGGCCAAGAAGGGACAGATCATCATCAACGCCGCCCGCGGCGGCCTCGTCGACGAGCAGGCGCTCGCCGACGCCATCACCTCCGGCCACATCCGGGGTGCCGGTTTCGACGTCTACGCTTCCGAACCGTGCACTGACTCCCCGCTGTTCGGACTCAAGGAGGTCGTGGTCACCCCGCACCTCGGCGCGTCGACCGTCGAGGCCCAGGACCGGGCAGGCACCGATGTCGCAGACAGCGTGCTCAAGGCACTTGCCGGCGAGTTCGTCCCCGACGCCGTGAATGTCTCCGGCGGCCGCGTCGGCGAAGAGGTCGCCCTCTGGCTCGACCTCTCCCGCAAACTCGGCCTCGTCGCCGGTGAACTCCTCGACACCGCCCCCGTCGCCCTCGAGGTCACCGCCCGCGGCGAGCTGTCCACCGAGAAGGTCGACTCCCTCGGCCTGTCCGCAATGCGCGGCCTGTTCTCCTCGATGATCGACGAGCAGGTCACCTTCGTCAACGCCCCCCGCATCGCCGAAGAACGGGGCGTCGACGTCACCGTCAACACCGAGAGCGAGGCCGTCAGCCATCGCTCCACCGTCGAGGTCAAGGCCATCGCTTCCGACGGCGCCACCGCCGCCGTCGTCGGTACTCTCGCCGGACTCGACCGCGTGGAGAAGATCGTCCGCCTCAAGGGACGCGGCCTCGACATGCGCGCCGAGGGCCGCAACCTGTTTCTCCACTACACGGACCAGCCCGGTGCACTGGGCAAGGTTGGTACCCACCTCGGTGGGGAGGGCATCAACATCGTCGCCGCAGCCCTGTCGCAGGACGCCTCTGGCACCGGCGCGACGCTGATTCTCCGCGTCGACGCCGAGGTACCCGAGAAGATCGTCGAAGCTATCAGTGCTGACCTCGAAGCAACCGCCTTCCAGGTGGACTTCGGGGTCTGATAACCCGGTCGTTGAACGAACCGCCATTCCGCCTTTTCTTCCCCTTGATGGGGGAGGTGCGGTGGAGTGGCGGTTCATTTTGTGTCCAGAGGTTACATTTTGAAACGTCGTTCTTAGAACAACTACTAGAATGTATCTTCGCAGGGTGCACCGACTTCCCGCAGTATCATATGTGCTATCTCATAAGGGGGGGAGAGAATAGGGGACCATGACTGAAACGGTATCGGGTCTCGAACTACGTACTGCTGGTGGATACTTCCCCTCCGGGGTGACGGTGATGACCACCTATTCTAGAGGGATGGACATCGGGCTGACGGTCAATGCCTTCGCGCCACTGTCCCTGGAACCCGCAATGGTGGTCGTGTGTATCGAGAACAAATCCAAGTCCTTGTCGAAGCTGGCTGTCGCCGTGAGGTCGGAATCTCTGTGCTCGCCTCGGATCAGCTCGAACTAGCGGTGCAGTTTGCCCGACACGTGGAGGACCGTTTCGCGGAGGTTGAAAATGAACGCCGAGGGAAGATTGGTGTGCCCTTTATCAAAGGTTCTGTCGCTTGGTTCCTTGGGGTGGTAGATTCGTGGTACGAAGGAGGTGGCCGCAATATCATTGCGGCGAATGTTCGGGAATGTGGTAGCGACGAAGAGAGGACACCTTTGATATATGTGCGAGAAAATCTTTCAAGTGCTGAATTTGCATGATAGGTGGAACTGTCAGGGGTAATTATTTTCAGTTGTTACTTAATTGTTCCCTAGTTATTAACGGAAAGGAAATGATACAAGTGTGCGATTATGTAGAGGATGACTTTTGTGATGGATATTCTGAGGATGAATCGTTGAATGATTCAAGATTTCCTGAAGGTTTTAGTGCGGAAAACAGTGCTGATCGTCCGATACGGAGCCTTCAAAGTCTCTTAGAACGGGTAAGGGGTAGTGAAAATGCATATATTGACACCATTGACCTTTTGTCTTTGTTTAAACGTGAGCGCCGTGGTCCTGTTGTTAACCAGAAGATTAATAAATGGTTGGGTGAAAATCGCCTAGAAATGATTCCTAGTATAGATAATGCTGACTATTATGGGACTGTTAGGGTTACGGCCATAAAGTCGCCGGATAGTTTAGCTTTGGATAGTGTTCCGGGCGGACATGTTCCTGAGGATAAAGTCGATGAGATTCTTGATGGTCAGAATACATGGGTTCTGTCGAAGCTCAAGCAAGACGGAGAAGAGCTTGACTATCTTGTGTATGGACAAACGATATCCGATGCCAGTGAACTTATGAAGCAAAAAGGAAGGACGAAACTTCCCCTGTTTTTCTGTGAAAAAAAGTCAACCTTGGTTGGTACAGTTTCAATTTTTGATTTAGTTTACGACTCGGTAGGGGAAGGCTCAAAACTGAATGAAAAAGCGCTTCATCAGGTTCCCGTAGTGGGTACAGATGAGAATCTATTTGATTGGATTCCTACAATAATCCGGGAAGGGTTTATTTATGGAAGGAATGAGAAAAAGGAGATTGTTCAGATATATACTGCGAAAGACGTTGCCAAGTACTTGGCGACTATTACGTCGAGCTTCATCAGACTAAATGAAGTTGAAGAATTGATGAGGAATTTACTTAAGGATGTTCCTGACGAAAAAATTAAAAAAGCTAGGGGGGCTAGACTTAATGAAATTGACCTCGACGGCCAAGGTAAGAACTTCTCCTTCGATGAAATTAGCGCTAATGATGAGTCGTTGGCTGAGATTGATAAGTTGACTTTTGCTGAGTATATTAAATGTGTGGCAGATAATGATATATGGGATAGTTATATCCATGATCTGGTAGGGGACTTGTCCGATGATCGCTCCGAGTTGAAAGAAAAAGTAATACGTAGCATTAATGATGCGAGGCTTGCTCGAAATTCAGTTATGCACTTCAAGTCCGAAGCTGATTCCGCAGCAATAATTCCGGCTTTGGAATGTTTGGCGGTTTGGCTTAGGAATATTTTCCGGTAAATCCAAGATTGTTGGATAAGTAATCTGAAAATGAAGGATATGATTTTTCGTGCCTGGACCTGCGGAAAAGTCGGGCTGCTGACGTATTTCAGATATTTAATTCGGTGATTTTCTCGAGGTGGCGAGTGCCGTTTATAGTTCTAGTTTTGAGATTGTGGATCACTGGGAGTTTATAAGAATAATCGCTTATTGGGTACTTGTTTGCTCCCTGATTTTCTCTTCTACTGTTTATCAACTTCAATAAAGTTTTGGAAGAGTGTCTGTTCGTAATAAATTATATCGTCCACTTAGTTTTCCGTGTTCCCCACATACCTATTCGCTATAGTTCTTTAATCCCACGACGGTTTTTCGTTTAGTTAGTTTGCTTCGAGGTCGTCGCCTTCGGCGCCCATGACGGCGATCTCGGCTGTCGGCCAGGCGAAGACCTTGTCGGCGCCGAGGTCTTTCGAGCACATTGCGACGTAGGCGCCGCCGTAGGCCTTGCGGAGGACGACGGTGATTTTCGGGACGCTGGCGGCGGAGTAGGCGTAGAGAACCTTCGCGCCGTGGCGGATGATGCCGCCGTGTTCCTGGGACACACCGGGCATGAAGCCGGGCACGTCGACGAGGGTGACGAGGGGGATGTTGAAGGCGTTGCAGAAGCGGATGAATTTGCAGGCTTTGTCGGAGGAGTCGATGTCGAGTACTCCGGACATGACGCTGGGTTGGTTGGCGATGAACCCGACTGTGCGGCCGACGATGCGTCCGAAACCGACGACCAACGAACGAGCGAAGCCTGAGACATTGGTCGCAGCATAGCAATTGCCTGAAAGTGAATGTGAGAGGGGTCGGACTGCGTTGCGCGCAGCCCGACCCCTCTCAGTTCAACGTCAACCGCTCAACACCTCACCCCAAGCCCCGAACTAACCAATCTCCACCAGCACCTGTCCACCTTGTACGGATTCGCCGACGCTGACAGTCAAGGTCGCGACGGTTCCGCCTGCAGGGGCGGTGATCTCGGTCTCCATCTTCATGGCCTCGAGGACGAGGAGAACCTGGCCCTGCTCGATGGTGTCGCCCTCGTTGATCAGGACCTTGGACACGCTGCCTGCCAGGGGAGCGACGACCGCATTCGAGGACACGCCTTGCACGGATGCGGTGGTCGGTGCCGCCGGGGTGTTGACGGCGCCGGAAGCTGATCCCGTGGAGAGCAGTGCTCCGCGTGGACGCTGCTCATCCTCGACCTCCACGTCCACGGAGTAGGCGACGCCGTTGACGGTTACCTTGAGTTTCATGTGCGGTGTGCTCCTTTTGGGCGATCAGGTGGGGTTGTGGCGGTGTGGGCGCGCGGTTCGGTCAACGGGAAAATGGGCTGGTGGGGTTAGATCTGGTTTCCGTGATGGACCTGGACGGCACGGCGTCCCTGTTGCGCCCATGTCTGGTGGCGGTGGAACCTGACGGCGCGAACCTTGCCGGAGTTGCCGAGGTAGGCCGATACCGCAGCGGAGATCGCCATGAGGATGTCCTCCGGTATCTCCACGTCCGAGCGGTGGCGCAGCTCCTCGAGTTCACGTTCGAGGGCGTCGATGCGTGCGCTCATGGCTCTGATGGTCTCGTCGGTGGCTGCCAGTCGGGAGGCGAGGTCGGCGAGCTGTTTTTCTCGTTCCGGTGGTTGTTCTGATGGATGTGTCGTGCGGTTCACTGTGTTCTCCTGGGGCCTGTCGGTGTCGGGTGCGTGGGGGTCGGTTCAGTTACACCGGTCCCAACCCGTGTTTCTTCGCTGGCCGGTGGACCCGCTTGGCGGCGAGTAGTTCGAGTGCGTAGGCGACTTCTCTGCGGGTGGCGGCGGGGTCGATGATCTCGTCGACGAGGCCTCGGCTGGCGGCCATGTAGGGGGTGGAGAAGGTGTCGCGGTATTCTTCGACGAGTTCCGCGCGGCGGGCTTCGGGGTCGTCGGCTTCGGCGATTTCGCGGCGGAAGACGACGTTGACTGCGCCTTCGGCGCCCATGACGGCGATCTCGGCTGTCGGCCAGGCGAAGACTTTGTCGGCGCCGAGGTCTTTCGAGCACATTGCGACGTAGGCGCCGCCGTAGGCTTTGCGGAGGACGACGGTGATTTTCGGGACGCTGGCGGCGGAGTAGGCGTAGAGAACCTTCGCGCCGTGGCGGATGATGCCGCCGTGTTCCTGGGAGACACCGGGCATGAAGCCGGGGACGTCGACGAGGGTGAGGAGGGGGATGTTGAAGGCGTTGCAGAAGCGGATGAATTTGCAGGCTTTGTCGGAGGAGTCGATGTCGAGTACTCCGGACATGACGCTGGGTTGGTTGGCGATGAACCCGACTGTGCGGCCGACGATGCGTCCGAAGCCGACGACGAGGGAGCGGGCGAACCCGGCCTGGACCTCGAGGAAGTCGCCGTGGTCGATGATGTGTCCGATGACGTCGCGGACGTCGTAGCCGCGGTGGCCGTCGACGGGGACGATGTCGCGGAGTTCGGGGTCGTCTTCGACGATGTCATCGGGGTCGATGATCGGTGGTTCCTCGGTGTTGTTCTGCGGCAGGAAGCTGAGCAGTTTCTGGACGAGGAGGATAGCCTGTTCGTCGTCCTCGGCGATGAAGTCGATATTTCCGGACTTGGTCATGTGCGCGTCGGCGCCGCCGAGTTCCTCGGCGGTGACTTCTTCGCCGGTGACCGTTTTGATGACTCCGGGGCCGGTGATGAACATGGTGGCGCGGCGGGTCTGGATCACGAAGTCCGTGAGTGCAGGGGAGTAGGCGGCACCTCCGGCGCAGGGGCCGGCGATGATGGAGATCTGCGGTACCACCCCGGACAGCAGGACGTTGTTGTAGAAGACCTTGCCGTAGCCGGAGAGTGAGTCGATGCCCTCCTGTACGCGGGCGCCGCCGGAGTCGTTGATCAGGACGAAGGGGGTGCCGGTGGTGGCGGAGGCCTGCATCATCGCGGCGACCTTGATGGACTGTTCTTCACCGGCGGACCCGCCCATGACTGTGAAGTCCTGGGAGGCGATGTGCACGGGTCTGCCGAAGACGGCGCCGGAACCGGTGACGACGCCGTCGGCGGGCAGTGCCGCCTTGTCCATGCCGAAGCGGGTGGAGCGGTGGGTGGTGAAGGCTCCGGTCTCCTGGAAGGTGTCGGGGTCGACGAGGAGGTCGATGCGTTCCCTGGCGGTGAGTTTGCCGCGTTCGTGTTGTGCGGCGATCTTCTTCTCACCGCCGCCGGCGAAGATTATCGCGCGGCGTTCGGCGAGTTCGGCGAGGTGGGCGTCCATGCTGTCGTGGGCCATGGGGTTGGGGGACCGTTCCTTCGTGGGGTGGCTGGAGGGATTTAGGCGGGTTCGACGCGGACGGTCTGGCTGCGGCCGCCGAGACTGACGCGGTAGGTGATGGGTTCGCGGATCGGTGCGCCGTGTGTGCCCGCCTCGCGTTTCTCTTCCGCGAGTTGTTCGGCTGTTTTCCCGACGGACTTCGGGCCCTCGTTGCGGGTGGTGAAGAAACCGGGTGCGACGCCCGGGAACAGGGCGTTGGTCAGCACGTCCTCATCGGAGCCGTCAGCTCCCTCGAGGGCCGTGGCCTGGGTGACGAGTTCATCCCACTCAGGGTCGAGCAGGTCCGCCGGGCGGCAGGTGATGGGTTCCTTCTTGGTCTGGTTCTTGGCCTGCTCAATGAGCTCCGGGTCGCGCTCACCGATGCACTCGCCGTAATAGCCGAGCATGAGGTCGGCGAACTCTGCGGTCAGCACCTTGTAGCGGCCCATGAGCACGTTGAACACGGCCTGCGTGCCGACGATCTGGGAGCTCGGGGTCACCAGCGGCGGGTAGCCTGCGGCCTTCCGTACGACGGGGACCTCCCGCATGACCTCGTCGATGCGGTCGCCCGCACCCTGGGCCTTGAGCTGGGACTCCATGTTGGACAGCATGCCGCCGGGGATTTGGGAGAGGAAGATGTTGGTGTCCACCAGCGTCTTCGACTCGAACTCGGCGTACTTGGGGCGGACCTTCCTGAAATGGTCGCGGATGGTGATGAGTCGCTCCATGTCCAGGTCTGTGGTGTATCCGGTGCTTTCAAGCATCTCCACCAGTGATTCTGTGGGGTTGTGGCCAGGGCCGAGGGACATTGAGGAGATGGCGGTGTCGACGACGTCGGCACCCGCCTCGATGGCCTTCATCAGGGTGACCAGGGTGACGCCGGTGGTGGAGTGGCAGTGGACGTTGATCTGCGTGTCCTCGCCGTAGGTGTCCTTGATGCCCCGGATGATGTCGTGGGCGGGCTGCGGCTTGAGCAGTGCGGCCATGTCCTTCAGCGCGATGGAGTCCGCGCCCATGTCGAGCAGGCGTCCGGCCTGTTCGACGTAGCCCTCCACGGTGTGCAGCGGGGAGACGGTGTAGCAGATCGTCCCCTGGGCGTGTCTGCCGACGTTCTTCACGGCGGCCATGGCGTGCTCGAGGTTCCGGGGGTCGTTGAGGGCGTCGAACACGCGGAAGATGTCCATGCCGTTCTCTGCGGACAGTTCCACGAACTTGTCCACCACCATGTTCTCGTAGTGGCGATAGCCGAGGAGGTTCTGGCCGCGCAGCAGCATCTGGAGTTTCGAGTTGGGCATCAGTTTCCGGAAGGTGCGCAGGCGCTCCCAAGGGTCTTCGTTGAGGAATCGGATGCAGGCGTCGAACGTCGCTCCGCCCCAGCATTCGACGGACCAGTAGCCCGCGTTATCGATCTCCTCGCAGATGCCGACCATATCTTCCAGTGCCATGCGGGTTGCCATGAGGGACTGGTGTGCATCGCGCAGTGCTACTTCTGTCACGCCGATGGTTCGGGGTTTCATGTCTCCCAAACTAACGTTGTTACTTGGCGTGTGCAGGCAGCGGGGGTGTGTTACCGAACGCCTTTAACTCATTCCCGTGTCGTGTGGGTGGTGACACCATGGTGACGCACCTGCGTGTCTGTGTGATTCCATCGGGTGTCAAGGTTTCCGGGTGTGCGGGGTGCGTCCCGGGGCGTTCAGGGGCGGGCGCTGTAAGGCATCTCCCGACCGTCACAGGTGAGTTGCCGGTAGGCGGCGGTGACGGTGAGGATCGTTACTGGGATTGTGACGAGGATTCCGACCCCGAGCGCGAGCGCACCGGACATCATGACCGGGATGCAGACGAGCAGCAGCGTGACGATCCTGGGATAGTGCGCCCGGCCCATGGCGAAGCCCCGTGCGAGGGACTCACCGACCGGCGCGCCGTCGGTGCAGAGGAACGGGGCGAACAGCACGAAGGGCAGCAGCAGAACGCTCACGGCCGCGGTGATCAGGGCGGTGAGCCGCAGGCGGAAGTAGCACGGCCCGTCGATGAGCGCCCACTCCGGCCCCAAAAGGCCCGCGACGTGGATCGCGGCCGCCTGAACCGTGAGAAACGCGGTGCCAATCAGCAGGAGCACGGGGAAGGCGTTTCCGTATTCCCTGTCGGTGTTGTCCCTGTCTCCTGCTGTGTCGCGGAGTGCAGCCCGGATGATGAAGGTGAACCCGAGCGCGAACAACGCAGTGGATATCGCACCGTTGATGACTGCGCCGGTGACTGTTTCGGCGTTAGCGCTGCCCCCCCTTCGGAGTCCTCATTCCGGAGGGTCGGCGGCGGGAACAGGATCGCGATGATCCCGTATCCGAGCCATCCCCATATGTTCGTGAGGAAGGTGTCCACGGCCGTGTTCAGGCAGCGGCGGATGGAGAATCCGCCGGTGGTGGTCCCGGAGGTGGCGAGGTCGTCGCTGGTGTGCATCCGGCTCCTCGAAGAAGTCAGCCCCGTGTACGCACGGGGAAACGGCGTCCGGTCACTGACCGGGTAACAAGGCAGGCCCGCCGGAGGGGCGCCGTGGAGCCACAGCCGCCGGGTCAGACGAGTTCGCCGGTGAGCCGGTCCAAGCGCCGCTTCGACGCGCCGTCGAGGCCGATGATCTGCACCTCCGTCCCCTTCGCCGCGTACTTGCGGGTGATGGCGTCGAGGGTGGCGACGGTCGAGGCGTCCCACACTTCCGCGTCGGTGAGGTCGATGACGACCTGTGCGGGGTCGTTGTCGTAGTCGAACTGGTAGACCAGATCGTTCGACGAGGCGAAGAACAGTTGGCCGACGACGCGATAGGTGCGGAGGTTGACCCGCCCGTCGTCGTCGGTGTCGACGTCGGCGATCTTTTCCACGGTGGTCAGGTGGGCGACGCGGCGAGCGAACATGACCATCGCCATGATCACGCCGGTGACTACGCCGATGGCGAGGTTGTGGGTGGCCAGGGTTGCCGCGACGGTGACGAGCATGACCGCGGTCTCGGACCAGGGCATGAGGGTGAGGGTTCGGGGTGCGATGGAGTGCCAGTCAAAGGTGCCGACGGAGACCATGATCATGATGGCCACCAGTGCGGCCATGGGGATCTGTCCGACGATGTCGCCGAGGGTGACCACCAGGATGAGCAGGAAGATGCCGGCGAGCAGGGTGGACAGGCGGGTACGGGCGCGGGATTCCTTGACGTTGATCATCGTCTGGCCGATCATCGCGCAGCCACCCATGCCGCCGACGAAGCCGGAGGCGATGTTCGCCGCGCCCTGACCCCAGGCCTCGCGGGTTTTGTCCGAGCGGGTCTCGGTGAGATCGTCGACGAGCTTCGCCGTCATCAGCGACTCCATCAGGCCGACGAGCGCCATCGCGAGCGAGAAGGGAGCGATGATCTTCAGAGTCTCCAGCGTCAGCGGGACATCCGGGATGAGGAAGTGCGGCAGGCTCGAAGGCAGCTCACCCTGGTCGGCAACATCGGGGAGTTTGAACCCGCCGAGCATTGCCACTGCGGTGAGCACGATGATCGCGATGAGTGGTGCCGGAACTGCCGTCGTCACACGGGGCAGGAACACCATGATCGCGATGGCGACCGCCATCAGCGGGTACACCACCCACGGGACATTGTAGAGGTGCGGTATCTGCGCCATGAAGATCAGGATCGCCAGGGCGTTGACGAAGCCGACCATCACCGAACGCGGAATGAAGCGCATCAGCTTCGCCACGCCCGTCGCGGCGAGCAAGATCTGGAGGATACCAGCGAGGATTACCGCCGCGATGAGATAATCCAGTCCGTGTGAGGCGACGAGCGGAGCGATGACCAGGGCTACCGCACCCGTCGCCGCACTGATCATTGCCGGACGCCCACCGGCGAACGCGATGGTCACCGCCATGATGAAGGATGAGAACAGCCCGACCCTGGGATCGACACCCGCGAGGATGGAGAAGCTGATCGCCTCCGGGATGAGCGCGAGGGCGACGACGAGGCCCGCGAGGACCTCGATGCGCAATCGGCGTGGGGAAGAGAAGGCGGCCCGGAAGGAAGCCGGGATACTGATGTCTCCGTGGGTGTCGTTCACGGCGGAGCGCTCAAGCGGCATGGGGGCCTTTCGATGGATCATAGGGTATCAGCGTGACGCTTCCCGATGCCCGGGATGCGCGGTTCGCGGGTCAGTCCACGGCTTTCCTGCGGTCGTCCGGGGAAGACGCGGCTGATGTAAGGAAAAGCCCGACCGGGCGCATAGCGCTATCCGATCGGGCACACAGAGATTTTATTTTAGCGGTATTGCGGTACAAAAGGAAACAGTAATGTGACTCATTCCGGAATCCCGCTGTCCGGTGGCGTAGGTTGGATAGAGAAGAAGACGGCGTTGAGCGCCCCTGATTCAATCCAGGTTCAACCCGGATTGACCCTGATCGAACCGAGAAAGCAACCAGTTCCGCTCATGAACACACCCACCTTGCCTGACACCGCCATGGTGCAGTCCGCTGCCCGCAGCATCGGCCTTGAACCCAGGGCCGCTGCCCCCGGTGCCGATGTCACCATCGACCATGGTCCCGTCACTCTCACCGTCAGCATCAGCGGAGACAGTGACGAGCCCTGCGTTATCGCCCTTCTTCAGTACAACGGAAACGTCACGGCAGCCGACTATGTCACGGCCCTCGTCGCCGCGAATGCTGTCAACTCCACGCCCCGCGCGCCTCACACCTACCTCTCGGCACCGGGTGGGGAACCCCTGCGGATGGTTCTCGCGCCGGGTGAGAACACCTCTGCTGCGGATGCGGCACCACTTGATGTCACTGCCCGGTTGGTGTTCCCGATCGGGGAGGGCGTGACCGGAGGACAGATCGCCGGACTCATCCGCACCGCCTTGTGTATCGGCGAGGAACTGGCCGAGACGATGGCGAAGGCCGTTCCTGATTCGGCTCCCAGTACCGGGAAAACCCCGGGGCGGTCCAGCATCCGTTCCACCACCCAGGATCTGCCACCCCTGACCCGGGAACGCATCACCGGATGGTTCGCTGCCCGGGGTGTGGAGGAGGTGCCCTTCGACGAGGAAACCTCGACGGTGTGCCTTGCCATGGATGGAACCCCTGTTGACATCATTCTCGCTGACCCCGAACATGTGGTGATCCGCGTAGCCGCCCGCGTGCCCGCCACCGGTGAACCAGATCCCGGGCAGTTGCTGCACGTCTGTAACCATGCGAACGCATTGTCCACCACGGCTGCTGTGTGTGCTGTGCAGCAGTCGGGTGAGTGGTGGCTGGTGTCCCGGGTCGGTGTCCCGGTGGCTGCCGGTGTCAGTGACGCGCAGGTCGACGCTGTGATCCGAGCAGGTGTCATCGGTGCCGGGTCACAGTTGAAGGCTGTGCTCCGGCAGGTCTGATCCGGCTCCGTTCGGGGGCTGTGTGTCCAGGGGAGAAGTGTTAGACTCACCCACAAGAGTTCACTATGTGGGAATGGAGTCTCATCAAATGAAACTGGCGGTTATCGGCGGCGACGGAATCGGTCCAGAGGTCACGGCGGAGGCACTCAAAGTCCTCCGTGCGGTACGTGACGACATCGAGACCACCGACTTCGATCTCGGTGCACGCCGCTACCTCTCCACCGGCGAGACCCTCACCGACGATGACCTCTCCAGCCTGCGGGAACACGACGCGATCCTGCTCGGTGCCGTCGGCGCACCCGGGGAGGTCCCGCCCGGGGTTCTCGAGCGCGGCCTGTTGCTCAGGATGCGCTTCGCTCTCGACCACCACGTGAACCTGCGGCCCGCGAAGCTCTACCCGGGATCCGCCAGCCCGCTCGCGGACCCGGGCGAGATCGACTTCGTCGTCGTCCGCGAGGGCACCGAAGGCCTCTATGCTGGCAACGGCGGCCTCCTCCGCGAGGGAACCGAGCACGAGGTCGCCAGCGAGGTCAGCCAGAACACCCGCTTCGGCGCGGAGCGCGTCGTCCGCGACGCCTTCGAGCGTGCCCGTGCGCGCCGTGGGCGCCTCACCCTCGTGCACAAGACCAACGTCCTCGTCCACGCCGGTGGACTGTGGCAGCGCACCGTCGACGCCGTCGCCGCCGAGTACCCGGACGTCACCGTCGACTACAACCACATCGACGCCGCCACCATCTACATGGTCACGGACCCCTCCCGCTACGACGTCATCGTCACCGACAACCTCTTCGGCGACATCCTCACCGACCTTGCAGGGGCGGTCACAGGCGGGATCGGGCTGGCCGCCTCCGGCAACATTGACGCCTCGGGCGTCAATCCCTCCATGTTCGAACCGGTCCACGGTTCCGCGCCGGACATCGCCGGAAAGGGCATCGCCGACCCGTCGGCCGCGATCCTCTCCGCTGCACTCCTCCTGCGCCACCTGGGCGACGAGGACAACGCCGCACGCATCGAGAAGGCCGTCGCGGAGGACGTCGCCTCCCGAGGCACCGGTGGGGTCGTCACCAGCGAGGTGGGGGACCGGATCGTCGCGGCTCTGGGGTAGTTCTAGCGGGGAACCCGTGGCGGGTGTGGGGCGGAGTCCCGCCGGGTCCTGATTTCGCCATGCCCCTGTTGCGCCGGTCCGTTTCCGTGGATTCCCGGCGTCACGGGGCTACGGACGTTTCACCGGGGCATGCGTTATCGACAATCCCTACCGTCGCACCACGCGGAAGCGGGTGCACACCACGGGTGTGTCCTCGCTGACGGTGAAGTGGGGATCGCCGATCGCTTCGCGGTATTCGGTGCTGTGCCAGAACCCGCGGTGCGCGGACGCCCATTCCCCGGAGGTCGCGAACCCCTCGCCCTCGGCGCGGGCGAACTCATCGTCAACGTCGCCGAATCGGCGAATCACTACGTCCGTTGTTTCGATGACGCACACCGGCCGGTTGTCGCTGTCGACCACGACCTCGCGCGTGCCCAGCAGCATCCGAGGCTCAGTGCCTTCGGCCTCGTGTTCGCGGAGCAGAGTGGAGGTGGCGGTTTTCTCCCCGCTGAGAATCGCCGCGACCAGCGCATCGCGCAACGGTCCCGGGAACGCGAACTCACTGATGGGGAGTGCGGGGTCGGGCGGTGTGTCCATCATGCGGGGAAATGGTACACCCGAGCCCGGTGAGATGTCCGGTGTTCTATTCCACGATCAGCTTATAGTCTTCGGCCATCCGTCTCCGCCAGCAGGCGATGTCGTGGCCACCGACGAACCTTCTGGCAATGTGGTTCACACCGAGTTCGCGCAGGCGGTCCTCCGCGTGTTCGAAACCGTGGGCCATCAGCCACTCGAGCGTGCCGCCGTCGATGATGACCCGGATCCGCTCCGGGAGTTTGCCCAGCAGCTCCCAGTCCTCGAACCGGGAGAACGGTGTGGATAGTGCGATGACTCCAGCGACCTGCTCGGGTCTGGTTGCGGCGGCGTAGAGAGCACCCAGCCCGCCATAGGAGGAGCCTGCGACGACGCCCCGCTGTGCGCCGGTCTCTCGGGCCACGGTGTCGAGTACCGCCGCTGTGAAGTCGTCGTTCCGGAGGAGATCACGGTTGCGTCCCTCGACTCCGCCACCGTGGATGATGAATGCGATGTGTGAGGGAACCACATCCAATGTGGAGAGGGCCGCCATGGCGCCTGCATTATGAAAGAGAGGGCCGTCGAAGATGATGAGTGGCGTTCCGCTTCCTCCGGTTTCAACGAGTCGCATGCAGCGCGGTTCGCGGGCTTCGATGTTCACCGTTCGGGCGACCCAGTCCGGGTTTTCCTCGGCTGCGTGATCCGTTGGCGCGTCGGGTGCGGACACCACGGTTGCGGGGCCGACAGAGTGGTAGATTTCCTCCCCCTCGGGAAGTAGTGCGCCTCGGACAAGGTCTTTCCACCAAGCCCGCTGCGCGGCACCGAGTGGTGCCTTTGGATTGGCACCTTCCATAGGGAGATAACGGACGCTGCCGCGCCATCCGGAGGGAACCTTCAGGATGCAGGCCCTGACCTTCGGAACTCGGGGGTGGGGGCGCATAAGTCCGGCGTCGAGACGCGACCGGTCGGTGATTCCCGAGACATCTGCGAAAAGGCTGCGTCCGGGCGCACCCTGGGTCGTTGCCAGGACGAGGGCCCAGCCGTCCTCGTGGCGGATGAACCGGGGACTGTTGGTGCAGGCTACGTCGCAGAGGACCTCGTCGCTGACGGTGTCCAAAGGAAGCGAGTTGTTCCTGATGGGGCGTGGTCGGGTACCCGGTTCAACGGGAGGGGTGGACAAAGCAAATCACCTCAAGGAATGACGTGTAAAGGCATGCAGAGGGCGTCCCACATGAAAAGGGGGACGCTAGTGTCTGCTGCAGGTAAGTGGTTGATTGTAGCCAGCGTACAAAAGTTCGAGGCGCGATACTAGGGCTCACACGGGAACTCGTCATGAGTGAAGTGATCGTCCGGAGCTCATCTTTGCCGTAAAATAATATTGCATATCACGATGGAAGGGTCACTGTGTTGTCTATCACCAGATAGACTGGCTTCATGTCTGTTGAACTTGACGAGGTCCGCGACTTCCTCGCCACCACCGATCCGTTCGCGCAATTACCGGAGGACGTACTGGACGAACTGCCCGCGCAGATGGAGATGCGCTATGTTCGTCGTGGGGCGACGATCGTCGGGACGGGGGACACGAACGACGCGCTCCACCTCATCCGGTCAGGTGCCGTGGATATCACGGATTCCGACGGCATTCTTCTGGATCGTCGCGGAGCAGGCCGTACCTTCGGCTATTCGACGCTCGTGGGGGACAATGCGGCCTCACGGTACGACATGATCGCCGTTGAGGACACACTCCTTCTCATTCTTCCGCGTGCGGCGTTCGCGGTGCTGGCCGAAGAACATCCCCAAGTGCAGCGGTACTACTCCGGTCAGTCTGCCCGGATCGCTGCCGCCGCCGCAACATTGCGGCAGGACTCCGCCTCCGATGTCCTCAGGACCCTCGTCGAGGACTTCATGGTTACCGAACCAGTATCGGTCGAGGACGGCGTGACCATGAGACAGGCCGCACAAAAGATGGAGGATAAGCGAGTATCTTCCCTGTTGATCACGCGCTCCGGGAATCTTGCGGGGATCGTCACCGACCGCGACATGCGGGGTGGGATCGCCCGGGGAACCGACCTGGATGGGCCGATCAGCTCGATCATGACGGCAGGGCCGAAGACCGCGACCCCTGACATGCCCGCTTTCGAGGCGATGCTGCTCATGGCTGAACGCCGGGTTCATCACCTGCCGGTCGTCGAGTCAGGCCGCCTCGTGGGGCTGGTAAGTTCCTCGGACATCATGCGGCTCCTACGCCATGACCCGATCTACCTCACAGCGGATCTCTCCAGACGCAACACTCCGGATGAGCTGAAGGAGGTCTACGACAACGCCCACGACGTCGCGGTCCGGTTCATCGAACGCGGCGCGAGTTCAGAGGAGGTCACCGGGCTGCTCACTGTCGCGGCGGACGGTCTCGCACGGCGTCTGCTGCAACTGGGGGAAGAAAAGTTCGGCGACCCGCCCGTGCCCTACACCTTCGTCGTCGTCGGTTCACAGGGACGCCGAGGCATGGGCCTGGCCAGCGATCAGGACAATGCGATGGTCCTGGATGATTCCTATGATGAAGCGGAACACGGCCAGTATTTCGCTAATCTCGCGACGTACGTCTGTGAAGGATTGGCCGCCGCTGGCCAGGTGCTCTGTCCAGGCAACATGATGGCGATGAACCCGGACTGGCGGATGACGGTCTCGACGTGGATCTCCACGTTCCACAACTGGATCACCGCACCCGAACCAGACGCCCTGCTCCATGCCCAGACGTTCTTTGATTTCCGGGCGATCCACGGTGATGAGAGCCTCGCCGAACAGGTGCATGAGTTCGCGGTCCAGCAGGCCAAGGGGGCGCAGCGGATGCACGCACACCTCGGTGCACTGGCGGCACGCCGCGAACCACCGCTCGGACTTTTCCGGGGGCTGGTGGTGGATCGCTCGGGTGACTACGCGAACACCCTCGATGTGAAGAAAGGCGGTACCGCCGCGATCGTCCAGATGGCCCGCCTGTTCGCCCTCTCCAGCGGTATCGACGCCGTCGGCACCCGCCAACGCCTGAAACTCAGCGCTGGGCAGGGAGCGGTATCGACTGGCGGCGCAGCCGAACTCATCGACGCCTTCGACTTCCTCAACACCATCGCCCTCAAACAGCAGACGGAACAGGTTCGACGTGGTGAGGAACCGAACTACCACATCAACCCGAAGGCGCTGGGCAAACTCGACTCCGAGCATCTGCGCGACGCCTTCCAGATCATTAAGAACATGCAGAACGCACTGGCTACGAAGTATCCGATCAGGAGCATCTGATGTTCGGTCTGGACAAACGTTCCCGCACGATTCGGGCGGCGACCGGACCACTCGCTGAGTTCTACCGCGCGAGTTTCCCGGTTCCCTCCGACAAACTGGACACACTGCCGTTGCTCGCCGTCGACGTGGAGACCACCGGCCTCACCCCGGGGCAGGACCGCTTGTTGTCGATCGGCTGGGTACCCGTCAACGGCAGAGCCATCGACTTGTCCGGTGCCGGGCATGTCGTGCTCCGCAGCGGCGAGGGGGATGATTCGGTGGGGGAGTCCGCGACCGTCCACGGTCTGACGGACGACACCGTCGCCGCCGGTGAGGACCCGGCTGTGGCGGTGGCGCGGCTGCTGGACGCACTCGCGGGGCGGGCCATGCTCGTCCACTACGCGCACATGGAGCAGGGATTCCTCGGGTACGCGTGCAGGCAGATGTTCGGTGCCGATCTGATGGTCCCGGTCGTCGACACCTTCGCCGTCGAACGCCGCCACATGGAACGCATGGGCACCTATCCGAGGGGTGAGGATCTGCGCCTGACCCGGGTACGTGGGCGCTACGGCCTGCCGTTCTACCGCAGTCACAACGCACTCACCGACGCACTGGCGTGCGCGGAGCTGTATCTGGCGCTCGCGGCGAACGCGCGGGGCGACACGATGAAGACGATGCAGCCGTGACCCTTGTGTCACGGAGTGAACGTGTGCAGTATCTTCCGCTACTGGGAACCCGCAACACATCGCTGATCTGCTGATTGACCTCCCCTAGATCCACCCCAGGTCCCGCGCGGTGACGGCGGCCTCCATCCGGTTGGCGGTGTGGGTCTTGGCTATCGCGCGACTCAGGTGATTACGTACCGTCCCCTGGGTCAGGTGCACGCTTGCGGCGATGTCGGCCACTGTCGCCCCGGTGAGCGCCAGACGGAGCAATTCGGCCTCGCGCTCGGTCAACGGGCTGTGCCCGGCGGCGAGTGAGTCCCGGGCGAGAGCGGGGTCGATCACGGTGAGTCCGGCGTGGATGCGGCGGATCGCTTCGGCGAGTTCCTCCGCTGGGGAGTCCTTCACCATGAAGCCGCTGGCCCCGGAGTCCATCGCGCGTCGCAGATATCCGGCGCGACCGAAGGTGGTGAGTATCAGCACGCGCGGTGCATCATCCAGCGCGCGGATCTCCCGGGTCGCGGTGATCCCGTCCGTCCCGGGCATCTCTATGTCGAGCAGGCACACGTCGGGCCGGTGGTCGGCGGCGAGATTGACGGCGGTGGCGCCGTCGCCGCAGTCGGCGATGACGTCGATGTCGCGTTCGAGGTTGAGCAGGGCCACGAGCGCTCCCCGGACGAGGGCCTGGTCCTCCGCGATGAGGACGCGGATGCTGTTGTCTGTCACGGCCATGTCGCCTCCACTGTCGTCCCCGAGTTCTCCCCGCTATCCACGGTGAATGTCCCACCGGATGATTCGACGCGGCTCTGCATCGAGCCCAGCCCGTTACCTCTCTGCTCCGGGTCAGCCCGGAACCCGGTGCCGTCGTCGGCGACCACGAGCCTGCATGGGCCGACGGTGATTCGGCAGGTGCGCGCCCGGGAGTGGCGGACGACGTTCGTGGTGGCCTCCCGGACGACCCAGGCCATCGGTTTCTCCACGTCCTCGTCGACCGCCGGATTCTCGGGGAGCTCGGCGCGGATGCCCGCGGCCCCGAGGATGTCCGCTGCACAGGACAGCTCGAAATCCAGCGACGACTCCCGCAGTCCCGCCACGACGCTGCGGAGCTCGTTCAGCGCCCGCCGGGTCAGCTCACGGGATTCCGCGATCTCACCGCGCGCATCCTCCGGTGCCGTGTCGACGAGACGCTCGGCGAGCTGGAGTTTGACGGTGACGGCGGTCAGCGTCTGCCCGACGGTGTCGTGCATGTCCCGGGCGAGGCGCTCCCGCTCCGTGAGGATCGCGAGCTTGTTCTGCGTCTCGGCCTCCCGCAGTCCGAGGTACCGGTAGTGCTGCGTCAGTATCATCGCCCAGCCGAGGATGATGATCCCGATGGACATCGGCACCGGGTTTTCCATCCCGGCCAGGAAGAACACCACGACGGACCCGCCGATCAAAGGTGCGCTGACCAGGATCGGCAGCGCTATCCCGGCCCACGCGACCGGGTAGTAGAGCATGCCGAGCGCGGTGGGGCCGATGAGGAGCCAGTTGAGCACCGTGAGCCCGAGCAAACCGGCCAGGCCCATGAGGGATCTGTGCCGGGTCATCGGGGACGCCCGCTTCGTCAGGAGAAACCCGTACAGGGCGACGTAGAGACCACCGAACACGGGGATGATGGTCACGGATACCACCCGCACCCACACCGGGTGATCCCCGGTGAGGGCCTCGGCGATGGCCGGGGCGAGGAATACCAGCCAGAGGGCGGTGGTCAGCGCCGCGGGGACGGAGATCAGGTCCCGCCGGCCAGCACTGGTGGTGGAGTTCACCTGCGCAGCCCTCTGCGGTGACCGAGCCACGCGAGCGCGACGAAGATGAGCGTCCATGCCCCCATGTTAAGGATGAGTTGCCACAGCGGGAACAATTGGTTGTCCGCCCCGCCACCGGTGTCGGGACTCAGGTACCAGATGACCGAGCGGGTGAGCATGCCCGGTCCGAACATCGGGGTGAAGCGCGCGAGGTCCAGGAGCATGCCCTCGAGCGGCAGGAAGAGGTTGCCCATGAACGCGATGAGCATCATGATCAATCCCATGTAGCGGGTGACCGTGGACCCGGAGAACCAGAGTCCCATCATGAGACCGAAGAGACCGAAGACCACGGTGCCGAAGAGACAGCAGGTGCCGACAGCGAACCACATGCTGACCGGGGCCTCGGCACCACGCAGTGGGGAGATCGCCGCGATCGCGAGGATCGGCACGACGGACACCACCAACGTGATGAGTAGCTTCACCGCAATGTAGCGGTTCATCCCCAGGCGGGTGAGGGCGATGGTCCGCAGCCAGTTCGTGTCCCGTTCCGCCGTGATCGTCGCGCCCTCGTTCGCGGCGACGGTCGCCGTGCCGTAGAGCGCGATGGACATGGCGACGATAAAGTGCAGGTTCGCGACCGGCCCGGCAGGGGTATTCCACTGTCCGGTGTCGAAGGTGACACCCAGGTACACAGCCACTGGGAGGAATACCGCGGCGAGCATGATGGAGATGTCGGTGAGTGTGTAGCGGAGGAGACGGTTGAGGAATGTGGTCGTCATGGTCTACTGCCTTTCAGTGTGCGCTGTGCGTGTCGACGCCCGTAGCCGTCGCTCGGGCCGTGGAGTCAGCGGTGAGCTCGAGGAAGACCTGCTCGAGGGACGGCTGGTGGATGATCAGGTCCCGGACGCCCGGGATCCGGAGGAGCCGACGGGCGAGTTCATCGGAGTGGTTTGGTGCGACGGTGATGCGGTCACCGTCCACCCGGGCGTCGAGACCGGTGCATGCGAGGGACACAGCCTCTGGTGGTGCTCCAGTGATCGTGACCGTCCGCGCCCTGGCCCCCAGGAGGTCGTGCACCGACCCGTCGGAGATGATCCTCCCGTGTGCCATCACCACGACGCGTTCCGCGTGTTCTTCGGCCTCGGCGAGGTAGTGCGTCGCGAAGATGATCGTCCGCCCGGCGTCCGCATCCCGGGATATCGCGGCCCAGAACTCGCGCCGGGCACCAGTGTCCATGCCCGTGGTCGGTTCATCGAGGATGATCAGGTCGGGGTCCGCGATCAGGGAAACCGCGAACTTGATGCGCTGCTGTTCCCCGCCGGAGCAGCTCTTCACCCGGCGCTTCATCAGCCCGGTGATCCCCGCCCGTTCGGCGACTTCGTCGATGCGTCCTGTGTCCACCCCTTGTGCGGCAGCGATGAGTAGAAGGGTCTTCTGCACCGTCAGGTAAGGATTGAGCCCGCCTGACTGGGGGACGCAGGCGATCCGCCCGCTGCCGGTGACCGCTGACGGCTGCCCGCCGAACACCCGGATGGAGCCGTTCCCGGGTGTGGAGAATCCGCAGATCATGTCGATGAGGCTCGTTTTTCCCGCGCCGTTGGGGCCGAGCAGGGCGACGATCTCGCCGGCGTTGATCTCCAGGGTGACGTCGTCGACGGCCCGGACCGCCCGATCACCCGAACCGAAGGTCCTCGTCACTCCGGTGATCGAGATTGCTGGTGTGGTGTGGTCTGTGCTTCTCATGTCATCCATCTCACTGGTCATTGTGATGGTGTACATCCCCGGAATGTCACCACCTGGCGGTGACAGATGTCATGGCTCGTTGATCGGGTGCGGAACTAGATCCAGCCGTGTTCGCGGGCGGTGACGGCGGCTTCTGTCCGGGTGACGGCGTGGGTTTTCGCCATCGCGTGACTGATGTGGTTGCGCACGGTACCGGGGGAAAGCCCCAGATGTCCGGCGATTCCCGCGATGGTGTCTCCGGTCAGGCTCAGTCGGAGGACGTCGCACTCGCGTGCGGTCAGGGGATTGGTTCCGGAGGAAAGTGACTCCCGGGCGAGCACGGGGTCGATCGCCCGGAGCCCCCGGTGGACCCGGCGGACCGCCTCCGCGAGTTCGCCCGCGGGTGCCGTCTTCACGGTGAACCCGGAGGCACCGGCGTCGAGAGCCCGCTTCAGGTACCCGATCCGCCCGAAGGTGGTGACGATGAGTACCTTCGGCGGGTTCGGGAGCGCACGGATCGCCTGCGTCGCGGTGAGTCCGTCCATGCCGGGCATCTCGATGTCGAGCAGGCACACGTGGGGTTCCAGACGTCGCGCGGCGTCAACGGTTTCGGCGCCGTCCGCGCATTCGGCGACGACCTCGATGTCGGCCTGCAGGGACAGCAGCGCGGCGACCGCGCCCCGGACGAGTGCCTGATCGTCGGCGATGATGATCCGTATCCGCCCGGTCATGACCACCGTGCCTCGACGCGGGTTCCGGTTGGTTCGGTTGCGGTGATCCGCAGTGTCCCACCGGAATGCCGGACACGTTTCGTCATCGACGCTGTCCCGGTGCCGGGGGCATCCGTCGCACCGGGCCCCCGCCCGTCGTCCGTGACGATGATCCGGTCCGACTCAACCCGGATCCGGCATTCATCCGCACCGGAATGCCGGACCACGTTGGTCACGGCCTCCCGCACGACCCACCCCATCACGGGGCTCAACGACTCCGGGACCAGCTCCACACCGCGCCGGGGGATCACCGGGGTGATTCCGGCGGCGGTGAGGATGTCTTCCGCGTGATCGAGTTCCCGAGCGAGACCGGAATCGTGGAGATCACCGATGAGCGCCCGCAGCTCCGTCAGTGCGCGGCGGACGAGTTCCTCCGATTCATCCATCTCCCTGCGGGCGCGAGCGCCGAGGTCATCCGCGCTCGCTCCATTCGAGGACGCGGAATCGAAGAGCTGCCCGGCGACCTGCAGTTTCACTACCGCGGCGGTCAGTGTCTGCCCCACCGTGTCGTGGATGTCGAGCGCCAATCTGGAGCGTTCGGAGGTCACCGCTCCCGCGATCTCCAGGCTTCCCCGGCGCTGCCTTCCCGTAAACACCCGGATGGCCCCGATGATGAGGATGAGCGGCGCACCGGGGTAGAGAAAGATAATCCCCATCCCGACGCCCATCAACTTTAGGGCCGAGAATTGGGCGACGATCTCGAGAACGACGAAGAGGACACAGCCAGGCAACCAGACGCGCCACGGACAGGAACAGACGAGCCAGAGCGCGGCGAGGAAGAATCCCGCCGCCGACGAATCCGGGTTCAGCGGCAGCATCAGCCCGGCGATGGCCGTCAGTCCTCCCGCGCCCCACACCCGCCGGCGGAGTGCGAGATGGCGTCCGCCGCGGTGGAACAGCCAGAGGAACAACCCGCCGTACGCCACCAGGAGCGCGATGACGCAGGGATAGAGGATCCAGGGGCTTAGCGTGTACGGGAGATACTCCGGACCGTAGACGACGCCCGGTATGAGCGTCAGCAGTGCCGGCGCGGCGGTGATCGCGTTCGATCGGAAACGTTCATCTGTTGTCGTCACGGGGTGGCCTCCGGTGGGTGGGGGACAGTCTGGGGGTGCACGGATCCGTAGCGTTCATGCACCCACTAAACGGTACGTCGCACCGTACGGACACTGTCATATGTCACGGGTGCGGTGATCCGTTGTCGCGGGCCCGGGGAACCGTGGACAGCACAGGTGCGGCCCCGATGTCTCCCCCCGTTGTCCGTGGCGCTAGAATCGTCCGCATGCGTTTTGGACGAATTGCCACCCCTGATGGTCTGTGCTTCGCGGTCGTGGAGGGCGACGGCGATGCAACGGTGTGCCGTGAGGTCGAGGGCACCCCATTCACCGAGCCCTCCTTTACCGGCCGCCAGTGGCCCCTGAAGGAGGTTCGTCTGCTGGCACCCTCGCTCCCGTCGAAGGTCGTGGCCATCGGCCGCAACTACGCCGACCACGTCGCCGAGGTGTTCAAGAAGTCCGCGGAATCACTGCCGCCGACCCTGTTCATCAAGCCGAACACCGCGGTGATCGGGCCGGGCGCGGCCATCCGGATCCCCGAGTTCGCCACCAACGTGGAATTCGAGGGCGAACTCGCCCTCGTCGTCGGCAAGCCCTGCAAGAACATCAAGGCTGCCGACTGGAAGTCCGTGATCCGCGGATTCACCATCGTCAACGACGTGTCCTCCCGTGACCTCCAGTTCGCTGACGGACAGTGGGCCCGTGCCAAGGGCATCGACACCTTCTGCCCGCTCGGCCCCTGGATGGAGACGGACCTCGACTCCATCGACACCACCAACCTGCCGATCAAGGCGCACCTCACCCGTGACGGTTCGACGGAGACGAAGCAGGACTCCAACTCCAACCAGATGATCATGAACATCGGTGAGATCATCGAGTTCATCACCGCGTCCATCACGCTGCTGCCCGGCGACGTGATCTGCACCGGCTCGCCGGCCGGTACAGCGCCGATGGAGCCGGGTGACTTCATCGAGATCGAAATTCCGGGCATCGGTCGACTCGGCAACCCCGTCGAACGCGCCTGATCGCCATCCGCTCAGCCCCGTCCACTGGGCGGGGGCCGTCCTGACGGATTAATCTTGAAATCATGACCGATACCCGACGTCGATTCTTCCCGGGGCTCCAGATGTCGAGCTGGCAGGTGCTCGTGATCAGCCTCGCCCCGATCTTCTGGTACGCGGGAGCCTTCGGGCCTTTCTTCAGTCCCGATAGCACGCCGTCGTTCTCCGGGATACATCTTGCGTTGCTGGTGCTGGCGGTCGTCGCGGCGGTGTTCTCCGGGATCTGCGTGGAGATGCACTTTCCGCACCGTGGTCTGCGGATACCTGTCCTGGTCACCCTCGTGATGCTGGTGTTCACTGCGGTGACCTGGTCTGGGTTCATCGACGATTCCCTGAGCCGTTTCATCGTCAACGTCATCGACGCCGTGGTAGCCACCGCCGTGTACATTCCTGTTGTTCGCCTACGGCGGGCACTGCCCGCGACGAGCTGAGAGGATCACGATGGCAGATCATCCCAATGCCGCCTCCGGTGAGGAACATCTCTACGTTGGCCGTGCCCGGCGTTGGAGTGGCCGTCCTAACTATGCCTTGACCCATCTCGCTGCTGGCCTGCGCCCCGGAACCGCTCTCGACGTGGGCTGTGGTGAGGGTGCGGACTGTGTGTGGTTAGCGGAGAATGGGTGGCGGGTCACGGGGGTCGACATCGTCGCCACCGCTACCCGCAGAGCCGCAGCGGCGGCAGCATCCGCCGGGGTGGACATCGAGGTGATCACCGGTGGCATGCGTTCAGTTACCGGGCGAACCTTCGATCTGGTGACCTGTTGCTACGTTCCGCTGAGGCGTGGAACGGCAGCACTGGACAAGCTCCTGGCACTCGTCGCACCGGGTGGAACCCTGATCGTGGTACACCATACCGACGCCTCAGCGCAGGCGGCCCGATTGCGCGTCGACGTTGAGGAGCTCATTCGGCCCCTGGAGATAGCGGAACTTCTCGATGACTGCTGCTTCTCGGTTGAGGAATGCGGAACCGTCCCGGGCGGTAACGCGCGCCCCGACAACCCGGACCAGGTGCTCAAGGCACGGAGGGTGCTCAGATGATTCCTAGGGCACGGAGCACCGTCCGCAGTTTCGCGCTGGTCTCCTCCAATTCTGACTCCGGATCGGAGTCACCGACGATGCCTCCGCCCGCCCATGCGTGGGCAGACATCCCATCCGCAGAGACTTCGGCACACCTGATGGACACTACGTATTCGCCGTCTCCTGTCGAATCGCACCATCCGACGGCCCCGGCGTAGAACCCTCGATCGGGTTCTGCCGCACTAATCACAGCTTGGGCTGCTTCAGTGGGGGTTCCGCAGACGGCAGGCGTCGGATGCACAGTGAGAGCGAGTTCGAGTGCTGTTGTACGGCTGTCTTTCAGCCTCCCGTTGATCGGTGTCGCCAGGTGCCACATCTCATTTGTGCGGGTCAATTCCGGGCGAACCGGAACATCAAGCGAAGAACACAGGGGCGACAACGCCGCGGTGAGTGCGTCAACGACGAAGCGGTGCTCCGCGAGGTCTTTGGTGGAGGTCCGGAGTTGTTGACCCACGAGGCAATCCCGGTCGCGGTCCCGAAGCCGGGCTGCTGACCCGGCCAGCGGGTAGGCGCTTACTGTGGACCCGCACCTCCGGACCAGTACTTCGGGTGATGAGCCGACGAGTGTCCTACCTGTGAAATGGCCTCCGGCGGGGGAGAGATCAGCGATGAAACCGTCACGGTTGGCGGAATGGTCGATGAGTCTCGCCGCCACCAGGAGCGGATCGACGGGGGGATCGAAGGCGATGTTGACCGCCCTGGCCAGCACGACCTTCTCCAACGGGGTGCGGGCGATGGTTCGGACCGCCGCCGACACACGGGACAGGTGGGTCTTCTCGTCCGGGTCGAGGCCGACGAGGCGGGCATTCAATTCGCTACCCGGGCCGAAACGGTAGTAAGCGTGGGGTTCCAGCGGTGAGTCTGAGCGGACGACCGTTTCCGGGACTGTCAGTGCACACGGGGCCTCCGGATCAAAGGGTAGTGCGCCGACGATCATGTCGTGGCGTCCCTTCCTCAGCGCAGTGACTGCATCCCACGGATCGTTGAAGGTGTCCTTTACCCCTTGGGTGCGTACCGAACCGTGCGCCCGGGAGAGAAGGAAGTCAGGGGCGGTCACGGGACGTGAATGGGGCATGTGGAAACAGTCTACCCAGGGTTCTCTGGACTACCATGGAGAACCATGTCTGATGTACGCGTTCGATTCTGCCCATCGCCCACCGGGACCCCTCACGTCGGTATGGTTCGCACCGCCCTGTTCAACTGGGCGCACGCCCGTCACACCGGCGGGAAACTGGTCTTCCGGATTGAGGATACCGACGCTGCCCGCGACTCGGAGGAGTCGTATCGGGCTATCATCGATTCCCTCGAATGGCTTGGTCTCGGTTGGGATGAGGGGGTTGTCGTCGGTGGCCCTCACGAGCCCTACCGGCAGAGCCTCCGGATGGACATCTACCTCGATGTCCTGAGGAAACTGAAGGAAGCCGGGGAGATCTACCCCGCGTACTCCACCGCCGAGGAAGTCGAGGAACGCCATCGTGTTGCCGGGCGCGATCCGAAACTCGGCTACGACAACTTCGACCGGGACCTCACCGAGGAACAAATCGCCGCTTTCGAGGCCGAAGGCCGTAAGCCGGTCTGGCGCCTGCGGATGCCTGATCAGGACTGGTCCTGGAACGACCTGGTGCGCGGTGAAATCGAGTTCAAGGGGGCGACTCAGCCGGACTTCGTCGTCGCCCGCTCCAACGGTGCACCGCTCTACACGCTGGTCAACCCCGTCGATGATGCGCTCATGGGCATCACCCACGTCCTGCGGGGCGAGGACCTTCTTCCCTCGACCCCACGTCAGCTCGCGCTGTACGCCGCTCTTGAACGTATAGGCATAGCCGATCGCACCCCCGAGTTCGGTCACCTTCCCTTCGTGATGGGGGAGGGCAACAAGAAGCTGTCCAAGCGCGATCCGCAGTCCAACCTCTTCAACCACCGGGACGCGGGCATCATCCCCGAGGGGATGCTCAACTACCTCGCCCTGCTCGGCTGGTCGCTGTCCAAAGACCAGGATATTTTCAGCGTCGAGGATCTCGTCGCCAACTTCGATGTCACCGATGTGCTTGCCAATCCGGCCCGATTCGATCAGAAGAAGCTGGAGGCGATCAACGCTGACCACATCCGACTGCTGGAACCCGAGGATTTCCGCGACCGTCTGCGCCGCTACCTTGAGGAGTACAAGGGCTTCCCTTCGGATTACCCGGCCGACAAGTTCGCCTTCGCCGCCGAGCAGGTGCAGACCCGCATCAAAACCCTCGGTGATGCCTGGGATCTGCTCGAGTTCCTCGTCGTCTCCGACGATGACCTTGAGCTGGACGAGAAGGCCGCGCGGAAGAACCTCAAGGATGATGCGGTCGCTCCGCTCAACGCCGCCATCAGTGCCCTCGACGCCGTCGAGGATTGGACGACCCCAGTCATCGAGAAGTCACTACAGAAGGCACTGATCGAAGAACTCGAGCTCAAACCACGTAAAGCGTTCACCCCGTTGCGCGTCGCGGTGTCCGGGCGCCAGGTATCCCCGCCGCTGTTCGAGTCGATGGAGCTTCTCGGAAAGGACTCCACACTGGCGCGGCTGCGTGCCGCCCGGGCGATCACCCCGGTGACCCCGGCCAGTCAGTGATGAGATAGGTGAGTCTCCCCGGTGCCCTCGCCGGGGCCGGCCGAAGTAATCTGCCGTCCACCTGCAGATTTGTCCGTAGTCGAGAAATAAGGTTATAGTGTTCCTCGTTGCACAGCGCATCGGTTGGTGATAAGCCGACCGGTTGCTTGTGAAACGATGGCCTATGGTGTAATTGGCAACACAGCGGTTTCTGGTACCGTCGTTCTAGGTTCGAGTCCTGGTAGGCCAGCAGCGGAGATGATTTCCGCGTCCTTTAAGCCCCGTTCGTCTAGCGGCCTAGGACGCCGCCCTCTCACGGCGGTAGCACGGGTTCAAATCCCGTACGGGGTACAAATGAAAAATAATCCCCACACTTCGTTGAGGTGTGGGGATTATTTGTATTCTCGGAACGCTGTTCCCCGAATGGTTCCCGATGTGTCAGTTGGCTGCGTAGGATCTGACGCCGGTGAGAGAAATGTGTGTATCGGTATCTGGGGTGGTGCAGTTATTGGACGCCCGCCCGCCCCGGCTGCAGTGATAGCGGTCCTTACGGAATGGCATATTCCGCGATGGTGACCATCATGTCATCAACGTTTTCCGCGGACTGCGGCACGGCCCCACCTTGACCGGAATCATGATCAGTTTGTATGCCGCGGGTATGTGCATATTTATAACGCTGTTCGGTATCGCTGCGGATCGATTGGGATCGTTCATTTACCATCTTGGCGGGATTCTGCATGATCATCGTCTGCCATCGGTTACGCATCATCAGGTATGACCAATCATATTGGCCAGAATATTGACTCTGACGATTGTCGCACTGGTAGTCGCGTTCACCTGTATGTAGCTGTTTCGGTGGCATTGTGTGGCGTTCGCGGTGACGGCGTTGGAAATGATGTTAGAACAAACATGTCTCTTCTTTTCTGGTCCCGGTTGTTTCTCTGAGAGGGGTTAGTGATGTATCTCTCTACAGTGCGAGAGACAGATCACTGTTAGCGGATTGCTAACCTGGCCATGTGTAGCATTAACGCTGTATAAAGGCAGTTTTAGTGCGTAATGGACGGTCGTTTTCATAGGTCGGACGAGGTTGGCCCCGCCCATTGTTCTGGTGGGAGATGGCCGAATGGGTCGACAATCTGTGCAAAAATGAAGAGGATAGGATATGCTAAATAAGCATTCGCCAAATCAAGGAGTATAAAAGCATGAAGATTTCTAAGATCCGTCGTATCGGCCTCGTCGCCACCGCCAGCATCATGGTCGTGGCCGGTTCGCTGTCGGGCTGTAGTTCCGACAAAGCCGAAGAGAAGGTTGCGGAAGCTACCTCTGCGGCAGCATCTGCCATAGATGAGGCCAAGGAGTCCTCGACGGCGACCAGTACCGAAGCCGAGAGTGACGACGATTCTGATACGTTCGAGAACGTTGTTCCGGCCGAGGAAATCGTCAAGGATCTGAAAGACGGCGGGTACGTCATCTTCATCCGGCACGGTCACACTGCCAAGGATTATGCCGATCAGGCAGATCCCAACATGAAGCTCGATGACTGCTCCACGCAGCGTCAGCTCGATGACCTGGGCAAGAAGCAGGCCAAGGAAATCGGCGAAGCCTTCGAGAAGCTCGAGATCCCGGTCGGCGACGTCGTCTCCAGTGAATACTGCCGTGCGTACAACACCGCCGATCTCGCGTTCGGTCGTTACGAGAAGACCTCGAAGCTGAACTTCGAGCCTGCCGAGGAATACACCGACGCTCAGATCGAAACGATGAAGAACAACATCACCCCATTCCTCGAGACGAAGCCCGAAGACGGCAAGAACAACGTCATCGTCGGCCACGACGACGTCTTCGATGCGGCCACTGGCATCTACCCGGAGCCGCAGGGCACTGCGTACATCGTCAAGCCCGAGGGTGATGGCTTCAAGGTTTTGACCCGCATCACCGCTGAAGAGTGGACTGAACTCGCGATGTAATCGTGAGTGGCGGCACAACGTGACGCTGTAGCTCCGGTCCGGTGAGGCATCCGATAAGGGTGTTTCACCGGATTTTTGTGTGAGGTCATTCGTGGCGTGGATCGCTCACCGGGGATGAAGTTCCGCATGGTGTTAGCATTTCCTGGTCAGTGGTCTCCGGCTCGGAAGGAAAATCGTGCAGATAGTGCGACGGAAGCAGGCGGCCGCGCTGGTGGCTCTCATCATCTACAGCGGAGTCATGGTTTCTTTAACCATGCTGAAGGCATTTTTTGTCATCGGGCTGCTGTGGCGGCCGGAAAATCAGCGTGTCCGTTCACTGGAATTCATGCCGTTCGCGGAGGTATTCAGGGGTACAAGTTGGTTCGCGCCAGTATTCGATGGGGTCGGTAATATCGCGTTCTTCGTCCCTTTCGGTGTGCTCCTGTACATACTAATCGGGGATCATCACCATGCACTTCGGAGGGTTACCCTGGTCGGTGTGGCAGTCAGTCTGTGCATCGAGATAGTGCAGTACGTCCTCGTCCTCGGGCACTCGGACGTCACTGATCTGCTTTTCAACACACTGGGGGCGTTTCTCGGGGCCTCGTTCGCCCGGCTCTGTGGCCCGCGGTTCCACGGTTTATGGATCACACTCGCGTTTCTCCTTGGCGCGGTGTTCATCGTGCTTGTTGGATTCGGCGAACATCTCGGGGACGCAGACAAAGTCATCGAACTGCGGTGATCTGAGCGGGTTAGCGTGAAGCGGGAGAGTTTCTCGACTGACTCGCCAGAGTAGTCGCCCGGATGCCGGCGCAGAACGTCAGCGAGACACTGGCGCCGGCGCCGAGGAACATGGCGCCGACCCCCGATTGGCCCGTGGTGTCCGTCGCGGCCGCGATGCAGAACGCGGTGACCAGCCCCGCGGTCACCCCGATCGCGGTGCTGAACCCGCCGAGCTTTCGCCACGCGAACAATCGGGCAGCCAAAAACCAGAGAACACCGACCGTGAGGGCGCAGGCCGCGATCTGCCAGGAGGGGAAGTTGGTCGGTGGCGGGAACCCGGGCGCCGTGAAGTCTCCGTGGTCGTCCGCCGACCAGCTCAACCAGCCGACGGCCGCAAAGATCCCGGAGAAGAATCCAAGGAGGCCCGTCATCCAGAGACCAGCTCCGGATGCGGAACGGTCATCGGGGAACCGCCATGCGAGAATCGCGAGAATCCCGCCCCACACGGCCGAGGGGACGACCGCGAAGATGAACGTGATCCAGAGGAAATGGGAGAAAGGGTATGCGGACATGGCACCGAGGGTAGCAACGGAAACTTCGTCGGGGGACCGCAGAATGCACATCCAGGTGGGAAATGGAACAGCGTTAGCAATTCTTTCGGGAGACCCGGAGCGCCCCCCACGCGAACAGAATGAGAGCACCACTGAACCAGATGAGGCAGAACAACAGGGAATCACCGACACCCGTTCCATCATTCAGTCCGGTAGCTGTGCGGACGGCGTGACTGACGGGTGAGTTCACCGCTAGAGGGCGGACGACCTCGACGAATCTGTCTGCGGGCATGAGACCCTCGTTGAAGAACTGCAGGATCATGATTATCGGGGCAACCGCCATCGCCGATTCCGGTGTCGTGAATGCTGAACCGATCAGTGCTGACAGAGATCCCGCTGCAAGGCCGCAAAACACGATGAAGAGGGCGAGCCACAACCAGGCTTCGGTGGTGTGGATCCGCAGTCCGCAGAGTAATCCGACCACGACCACAAGGAGACCGCCGACGATCATCCGGCAGGTGCTGAAAACCAGGCTTCCGGTCATGAAGGCTCGGGTCCCGGATGGGGTGGTGGCGAATCGGGCTGCCAATCCGAGCCGTTTCTCTCGGATCATCTCTGCGGAGGTGGAGATCGTCAACATGAACTCCACGGCAAAGATCATCATGATCGTCAATGGGAGGAGGTCGAGTTCGTTGTCAGGGCTGACAGCGCGGATGAGGTCCCCGAACATGGCCCGAGTGATAAGCATCATGAAAACCGGCACGCAGAGAGTGCCAACGACAGCGGATGGTGTTCGGCGCCAGCCGAGGGAAAGACGATGGACATGCGCGAAGATGGGGGAAATGGTCGTCATGGTCACTTACGCTCCTTGGAGAAAGCCGCAGAGAAACCGATGATCGCGAGAATCGCGAGGACGACCAGCCAGACAGCCGCCTCGATGGTCGTCCCGCGATCAAGGTCGGAACCGGTCATGATTACGCGGACACTATCGAGGATCGGAGATAGTGGCATGTGAGTGATGAAGGGTCGGACACTGGAGGAAAGCGCTTCCGCCGGGATGAATGCCGTGGAGAAGATAATGAATGGCATGACCAGTGACTGGATCAGCAGCGCTGTGGACGTCGGTTTGCGCCCGAGCAGACTCAGCCCGCAGAATCCGGCGCAGAAAGCGAGCGTGAGCAAGAGGAAAATGAGGAACACTACGCCGATCCGCCACACTCCGTCATCCACGCCCGCGCCCAGAAACGCCGCGACAGCGGTGACGATGCCACCGGAGATGATCGCTCGGGTGGTGTCGGCCAAGAGTCTTCCGGTGACGATCTGGCTTGGGTGGATCGACATCGTCGCCAGTCGTGCGTGGATTCCGTTTTCATGGTCGAGTGCCACCTCAAGCGCGGAGCCACCGGCAGTGAAGATGATCACCTGCATCACCGCCGCCGGAAAGAGGAAAGTCGCGTAGTCGATCCCGAAGATAGCGGTGGCATCAGAAAACACGCTGTAGAAGCACACGAGAAAGATACCGGGTATGAATGTCGCTGAGATCACCGCCGCACGGTTTCGGAGGATGCGCACGACCCCTCTGGCCCATAGGGCGGTGATGGTATTCATCGGTTGCTCCTGTCTGTCCCGCGGGACGGCGCAGTGCCCGAACGGGCCAGTGCGAAGTAGACGTCATCCAACGATGGGGGAGTCATTCCCACGTCCGTGATGGTGAGTCCTGCGGAATCAATCGCTTGGAGCAGCGGATTGAGTTCAGTGAAACCCCCGCTCACAAGAAGTTTGACGACGGTGTCATTCACCACGAGATCGTTGTCCTCATCGGTGTAACCCCGGGCGATCAACAGTTGTCCTGCGGTGGCTGCTGAGCTGTGGTCGGGAAAGGCAACGGAACACCGGTGGCGTCCGTACTCCGATTTGAGATTGTGTGGGGTGTCGACGGCGACGATCCGGCCCCCCTTGAGTAACGCGACCCGGTCCGCCAGACGATCTGCCTCCTCCAGATATTGGGTTGTCAATAGAATCGACATCCCGTGATCACGGAGATCGAGAATCTGTGTCCACAGTGCCTCCCGAGATTCCGGGTCGAGTCCCGTTGATGGTTCGTCGAGGAACAGAAGCGCTGGTGGTACGACGAGTGACGCGGCGATGTCGAGGCGGCGACGCATCCCTCCCGAATAATCGGACAGGCGCTTGTTCGCGGCGTCACTCAGGTTGAATTCGTCGAGCAACTCTACCGCGCGATCATGCGCTGATTTCCTGGACAGCCCCGCGAGGCGTCCGAAGAAGATCAGGTTCTCCATCCCGGTGAGCTCATGGTCGACAGCGGCGAACTGGCCCGTGAGTGATATGGCTTCCCGCACTCCGGCGCTGTCGGTCGCGAGATCGTGGCCGGCCACTTTCACTGAGCCGGAAGAGAACGGAATGAGTGTGCTCAGGACGTTGATCAACGTAGTCTTGCCGGCGCCGTTCGCACCGAGAACAGCGAGGATACCTCCGGAGGGGATCGTCAGGTCAACGTTCTGGAGAACCTCATTCTCGCCCCGTAAGCAGCGGAGTTCCCTGACCTCGAGAATATCCTGATGTGGGTAAAGGTGGGGGGAGCTAGTCATCTGTCTCCTTAAATTAGTCTACCCTAAAATAATCGTAAACATAATTTAGCATTTTGGTTGAGGTTGTGTAAAGGTCTTGATGTCTGCCCCGGGGTTTTGGTGGCGGGACGGTGTTTGGGGATGTCAAAATTAGTCTTGTACAGGCGATTTGGTTCATCTGGTCTGGTCGCATAGAGTAGGGTGGGTCCACGAGGCACGCCCCGTTCGTCTAGGGGCCTAGGACGCCGCCCTCTCACGGCGGTAACACGGGTTCAAATCCCGTACGGGGTACAAAAAGTGGCAGAGATCCGTAAAGGGTCTCTGCCACTTCTTTTTTGATCTTCCCGAGCCGGAATCCAGAATTACTGATTGATGGTTGTTGGCCCAGGTGCTAGATAGAGTGCTTCGTAGTAGGTGCGTAGTTTTTGTGCTATCAGTGTGTGGCGGAAAATGAGAAATTTTGCGTAGCTGTTGGCATCCATGTCAAGTACTGATTTCGGAATATAGTTTTGGCAGAGATTTTCGATAATCTTATTATGGTCAATAATCGCTCCGTGTATGGGTTTTCCTTCACGTATCTGTTTCTTTATTTCTCCGAAGTACTCTTGCGGTGAGGCGTCATTGATGCGTATATTCACCCAGGTTTCTGTGTAGACGTAATTTGCTATCTGCTTGATATTCTGATCGGAGAATCCCTGTTTTTTAGGTAGTTTCTCGGGAAGATGTGGTGAATGTCGCCGCGCTGCTCCAGTATGCTACGTATGTCGGTGTCTGAGGATAAAAATCTTTTGTCGCCATTTCTTACCTGGGCGGCCCAGAATGTTTTGAGAATCGGGTTCTGGACCAATGTTTTCTCCATTCTCTGGAGTATTCCGACATTCCAGAATGCGTTGGATAACTGTGCCTTTTCGATTCCGTCCAACACCGTTTCTGTACCCCGCTGTGCAATGGTGCGTAGATCGGCGTTCATGGTGGTTTCTGGAGAGTTGGTATAGCGTCCGGTCAGGAGACTTGAGACGAACCATCGTCAAATGATGGGTTGAATCTTGTTCATCTCCACATCGGAGTCTCGGAGGATGAGATTTCATGTGTATGAAAAATTTAGCGCAGTCTTTGATGTAATCATCGATGGAGTGATGAATCCTGTTGAGCGGATTATCATCAAGAACTGTTTGAAGTTGTGTTCGTTGACGAAGCTCAAAATTCCATGTTCAAGCTTTTTGAATGACTCTCTTCGATGTCCTTTTCGATACTTCGTGTCTCAAAGTTTCTTCCGGAGAGGAGGTTTGCCGGTTCAGTTACCTTTCCTCGTTCGAACTCTTTCATAAAAGCAACCCTGGTTATATCTGCATATGACGGAATGTATAATTGGTCATTTTCGTTCCTGGGCCACTCTATTTTTGACAAGTAGACACTGTCGGTGAATTCTTTATCATTAGCTACGATGGTGCAGTAAAAGTTTAGGTTCTCAGAGAGGTGGAAGAAGTAATCTATTAGCTTTCGGAGCATGGCTACGAACTGTCCGTAGGGGGCGATTTTGGACATCACAAAATCTACCGGTCCGAGCACCATGACTTTGGAGTTTATTTGGATAAATATTTCGGTAACGGTTTCAATGTCGAGTTCTCCCTCTAGCTCGACAACACCTACCGGACTATTTTTATATCGCGCAGATATTCGATATTCTCCTGTGTCAAGTATTCATCGGCATGTGGGTTTCGTCTTAGATAATCTCGGCAGGGGAAAATATTCTCGATTTTTCTGACAGAATTGTTGATATATTTTCGATTCACTCTTTGTTTTTTGCGATAGCTGGAGTGTGTGTCGCAAACTATCCGGTCAGTGGATTGAATGAGATTCGGATTTGAGTTTCACTGTAATCTTTCTTTACTACCGGGTGTCCGACAATGGCGGCGGTAAGATCCGTTATTCGTTGCCGACCGTCGATGATAACCTTACGGTCGGCGGAAATTTTCCCGTCTTTGGCGCCTACATCGGGGTTGTGTCATGTGATGATGTAACCGATGGGATAGCCTTTATAGAGTGAGTCGAGTAGATCACGAACTTTGTGGTTGGTCAGACGAATGGCCGTTTAATCTCTGGGATGGATATTTCTCCGGTGCGGACCCAGGTGAGGAGAGTTCCGATGGTTTGGTTATTGACGGTGTGTTTTTGCGCTCTGTTTTCCTCATGAGGGTGATAGTGGATGCAGGGAGCGGCATGGTTAATCTGCGGAGGAACCTATCAGGGTGGGGGTCCTTGGCAGCGGTTGTGTTTGGATGATCGGTATCTACAGCATTGCCGACAAGTCGCGTGCTGCCCGACTGAGCTCCATGCCCCATTTTTGTCCTGGGTGTGGGCGGAGGCGTTCCGCAGGTCCTGAGACGGACAAGGCCGCGACCATTGCGGCGTCTTCGAATACTGGTGCGCTGAGAGAAGCGAGCCCCGCCTCACGTTCACTGACTGACTCCGCGTATCCCAGGCGACGCACGCGTTCGAGGTCATCGGTGGTAAACGCGGCCTCGGGGAGGATGATTCCGCGGAGTTGCGGGGAGGCGTAGGCCATGAAGACACGGGCTGCAGAACCGGCCGTGAGCGGCATTCTGGAGCCCACCGGGACCGTGTTCTGGAGTCCGGACGGGGGCTCGAGCGAGGCAATACAGGTTCGGGTGGTGCCGGTGAGCCGGTAAAGTTGGACAGATTCTCCGGTGGTCTCCATGAGGCCGCTCATTACGGGACGGGCGGCATCGATGAGCTTATCGGAGGCATGTGCGCCGAGCGTGGTGAGTGTTCGCCCGATGGACCATTTGCCGTCGGTGGTGCGGGTCAGCATGTTGTGGACCTCGAGGGCTGTGGCGAGCCGATGTGCTGTGGCCCTGGGGAGACCTGTCGATTCGCAGAGTTCCGCCAGTGATCGAGGGTGTTCGGCGACAGTGCTGAGGATCAGGACTGCGCGGTCGAGGACCTTGATCCCGCTTCCTTCGGCACTGTCCGGTGCGTTATACTGTCCCATATTCTGATACTAACATCCCATGTTGTGGGAAGGCGAGGGGAAGTGTTGGAGCTTTCCGCGCCACCCACAGTTTTTCACGCACGGAGGTTCTCCGACATGACCGGCCCGAATGATGTCGCTGCCACCGCTGTTACGGTAGTCGGCCCACGCACCCTCGCGGAGAAGGTCTGGTCGGATCACATCGTGGCGAAAGGGGACGGTGATGATCCAGATCTGGTGTACATCGATCTGCACCTCCTACACGAGGTGACGTCTCCGCAGGCGTTCGACGGACTGCGGATTGCTGGGCGTAGGCTTCGTCGACCGGACCTCACGCTCGCGACCGAAGACCACAACGTGCCTACCGCAGGTATTACGACTGGTGCGGTCATCGAGATCGCGGATCTCATCTCCCGTACCCAGGTCGACACCCTGCGGAAAAACTGTGAGGAGTTCGGTGTCCCCATTTTTCCCATGGGGACTAGAGAACAGGGGATCGTTCACGTCGCGGGTCCACAACTGGGTTTGACACAGCCCGGTATGACCGTTGTCTGCGGGGACAGTCATACCGCGACCCACGGGGCGTTCGGGGCGATTGCCTTCGGCATCGGTACCTCCGAGGTTGAGCATGTCATGGCCACCCAGACGCTGTCGCTCCGTCCATTCAAAACCATGGCCGTCAACGTCTCGGGAACGCTCCGGGACGATGTCACTGCCAAGGACCTAATTCTCGCTATCATTGCCCAGATCGGAACAGGTGGCGGACAAGGGCACATCATTGAATACCGGGGTGAGGCCATCGAGAAACTCTCGATGGAAGCACGTATGACCGTGTGCAACATGTCTATCGAAGCTGGTGCACGGGCGGGCATGATCGCCCCTGACGAGGTCACCTTCGACTACCTTCGTGGGCGTCGACACGCACCGACGGGAGCGGACTGGGACGCTGCTGTCGACTACTGGCGTAGCCTTCGCACCGACGAGGGAGCTGAGTTTGACACCGTCATCGAGATCGACGGCTCTGCGTTGACCCCCTACGTCACCTGGGGTACCAACCCCGGCCAGGGGCTACCTCTCGATGGGTCTATTCCGTACCCGGAGGATTTCACCGACGAGACGGACCGCGCAGCGGCTGAGAAAGCCCTAACCTACATGGATCTTGTTCCGGGGACCCCGCTGCGCGAGATCTCCGTCGACACTGTGTTCGTCGGCTCGTGCACCAATGGCCGGATCGAGGACATGCGTGCGGTCGCTGCAGTTCTCAACGGTCGTCGCATCGCCGACGGGGTACGCATGCTCGTCGTCCCCGGTTCCGCCGCGGTGCGGGCGCAGGCCGAGGCTGAGGGACTTGACGCGATTATCCGCGCTGCGGGAGCCGACTGGCGCCAACCCGGCTGTTCCATGTGCCTGGCGATGAACCCGGATAAACTCCAGCCAGGCGAACGGGCGGCGTCGACATCGAACCGGAACTTTGAAGGCAGACAGGGGCCTGGTGGGCGAACTCACCTCGTATCCCCGCAGGTCGCCGCAGCTACCGCCGTGTCGGGGCATCTTGCCGCGCCGTCCGACCTCGAGCCCGTGCCCGCACTCGCGAGTGCCTGAGCGCCGCAGGAGAGAAAATGGAGAAGTTCACTGAATTTACAGGTGTCGGAGTTCCACTGAAACGTTCAAACGTAGACACGGACCAGATCCTGCCCGCCGTCTACCTTAAACGCGTCACCCGCACCGGATTCGAGGATGCGCTGTTCGAAGGCTGGCGGAAAGACCCCGAGTTCGTGCTCAACCACGATGCGTTCCGCAACGGATCGATTCTCGTCGCGGGCTCCGACTTCGGGACCGGTTCCTCACGAGAACACGCCGTGTGGGCGCTCATCGACTACGGGTTCCGGGTCGTGTTCTCATCCAGGTTCGCCGACATCTTCCGTGGCAATGCTGGTAAATCCGGGCTGCTCGCCGCACAGATGGAACAGACCGACATCGATCTCCTGTGGAAACTGATGGACGCCGATCCAGGCATGGAACTCACCGTGGATCTCGTCGAACGCACCGTGACCGCCGGATCCCACGTCCTGCCTTTCTCCGTCGACGACTACACCCGCTGGCGGCTACTTGAAGGCCTGGACGACATCGGGTTGACCTTGCGGGACGAACCCGCGATCAGCCGCTTCGAAGCCGCGCGGCCGGCGTTCAAACCGGTGACCCGCCGGGCGTGACCTGGGGGTGCACTGCGGACCCGCCGCTCAGAGGTACGTGAAATCGTCGTCGTCCATTGCCTGCGCGAAGCGATGGATGCCAACGATCAGAACGACGATGACGATACACTGGATCACCTCGACGCGATGCTGCTCCGGGGTGGAGATCCAGACGCCGTAGAGGGTGCTGGCGACGAAGAACACGATAGCTGCCAGTGTCGTTCCGGTCAGTCGCGTCGGACGATCGATCCCGGGATGGAGCACCCCGAAATACGAGGCGAGTGACTGTTTGATCTTGAGGCCGATATCCATGGGGTCTCCTTGCGAACTGTGTAGCGGGGAGCTGCCGATGGTGGCCAATCAGATGCCCCGCGGCGGGAAATGTACGCCCTATTTTAAGGGCAGGGGACTCACGAGGTAGTCCGCCCCGGTGAGCTCGCCGTCGGTGGTGAAGGTGAGAACCCACACCGAGGCCTTCTTCGCCTCCGGTTCATGCAAGGGCAGTCGCCCCTCGGCGGACAGCCACGCGACGACATCAGGAATCGTGAGTCCCTGGGAAATCACCACCGGGGTTCCACCACCGGAGATGACCTCCCGGAAGCGTTTCTTCGACTCCTTCATCGCGGTGATCCACCCCTCATCGCCCAGCAGCACATCGGACTCGATGTCGAGGCCGAGGTGCGCGGCGAGGGGCTCTGCCGTGGCGACGCAGCGGTCAGGTTTAGCCGAGTAGATGCGGTCGGGCCGGTAGGGGGCGAGTAACTCCGTCAGAGCAGTCGCCTGGCGGCGGCCCTTCTTGTCCAGTGGGCGGACGTCATCGTTGCCGGACCAGGTGCGGCGCGCGAAGGCGTGTGCGTGCCGAACCAGAAGAAGACGGGTGTCCACCGGGACCGCCAGCCGCTTGGCCGCCTTGTCCAGGACCTGCCGGTCGACGTCGTAGCTCAGCAGGCCGCGGGCCTGCGTTATCGGCAGCCAGCGGACCTCATCGACCTCATCGTTGGTGGTGAATTCCCCACCGGTGACCTTCGCGGTGAAGTAGTAAACGACCTTGGTTCGGTCGGCGACCGGGTAGGTCACTCGGCCGAGGAGTTTCCCCAACCGGACCTCGTAACCGGTTTCCTCAACGATCTCGCGGGCGGCGGTCTGAGGCAGGGACTCGCCCGGATCAACCTTTCCCTTGGCCAACGACCAGTCGTCGTAGCGCGGACGGTGGATGACCGCTACCTCGACGCTCTCCGGATCGGTGAGCTCGCCGCGCCACAGCACAGCTCCGGAGGCAAGTGTGCAACGGCGGAACTCATCGGCGGGATGAGCCGGGATAGACTGATAACGCCCTGTCACATTCAGCGCATTACTGCGGTCCTTGTCGGACTCGCTCGATTTCTTTGCCATCTGGCTTCCACTCTCCTTGGCTGGTTTTACGGGTGCTTTCCTCATCATTGTCCATCCCGGAGTGTCGTGTGGGCGAAACCGGGGTGATGTAACCACGTTTACTGGAAGAAAACGGCACGTAGAAAGGCAGAAACCACCCGGTAGATCATCACCACAGGCGATCCCCTCTTGCAACGAGAAAGCCCCAGTAAACCCGCTCGGCCCACACCGTTTACTGTGTCCGGGCTCTTTTCGTGTGCATCTGGGTCAGTAAAGAAATAAAAGTCCCACCTACTATACGTAGTAGATGGGACAGCAGATACATTTACATCCAACGTAGTGCCGGGGTCACTCAAGCTTATGGGCCTCTATCTACCGGGAGGACACCGACGAAAGCAGTTATCTTGAGCGACACGGCAAGACTAAATGATCGAGAGGATGTTTCCGTCCCCACGACTGTTCGAATGGCGACTTCAGCCCCTCTTCCTTGGACGCGAGAATAAGATTTCCGGGCTCAACCAAGCGGCGAAGTGTTTGCTACAGTGGTCCCCCGCCAGGCAATCGGTAGGTTGAAAACTACCCGGGATCCGAGCTGCCACCAGGGATGACCTCAACTTTGAATGGAGACCCGTTCAGCAGGCCCAGGCGGGCGGAGATCATATCTCTCCTATCGTGGACCACTACCTCTGGACTGTGGCTCAGTAGCTTGTTCGTCAGCTTGTAGCGCATCCGTACTTCTACTGGTTCACCGATCTTCACAAGAGCGAGATCACCTCCCCAACGGGCTTGTGTGGACACCCCCCCGCAGCACACCACAGGACGAGTAAACGCCTGGTGGAATCTGAAAAGGGAAACGAAACGGTGCGGACGAATGTCGGCCTTGACCGCCACGAAATCATCCACGTCAGCGGAATCTGTTGATGTGGAGAGAACAGAAATATATGTGTAGCGATTAGGCGGTGTAATTATGGATAGGCAGCAGCCAATCATAATAAGGGCAAAACTAACAAGACCCATATTAAATATAATACCGCCGTGCAGGATAACAACTAAGGTGAATGCAAATCGCCGCATATTAGCGGTGCCGATAACATTAATCGCAATCAACAATTCCAGTGCTATGGGCATCCATGTAGCCGCTGCTAAAAGCCAGCCATGCTCGAAAATTTCAGATCTCTCGAGAACCTGGAACCAATCACCAAATAAAGCATTCTTCTCGATATAGTAGAGAGCGGTTCCATTTGCCCAATCGGCAACGCCGAGCTTGGCAATCGCAGCATCAGTGTAAAGATAACACAACTGAACTCGCCCAAAAATGATCGCGGCCTGACTGACTCCCTGTAAAGGTTCCGGAATAAGATCGACATCAAGGTTTGTGAGGTAGCAATTACGCCTGTTATCACTCAAGCTCACAACCGCAAGAAGGCCAACAAAAATAAGCGCTACAGATTCTCCGCCGTCTGGAAGAGTGACTGCAGTCGATATTGTGTAGGTAATGTAGAGATGTAGGATTCCGGTCCAACGCGGGTAGAAACCGCTTATAACCAGGATCAGCCCAAACGCAATCGCCACGTCAGCCAGGGTAAAATGCTCCTTACCAACCACGCAGTACAGACCGGCCTGATTCCAACTTTGACATCGCGGTCCGAACGGTTGCGGACCAACCTCCGCAAATCGCGCCTCTTGCGAGGTGAAGAGAATGAAGCTCAATTGTGCGACAGCGATGATTGCTCTGCCAATTGAAATGAACTTAGATTGAATATTCGCAGATCCAATTATAGCGTTGAGTTTTGCCGGTGATTCTTCTTTGATTATTGGCACATTTTGATCAGTCATCACATATCACTCGTACCTTTGCGGCCTTTTCGATCCTGTATTCATCTGTAGTTAGTGATCGATAAGACCAAGGGGTGATATGACTCAAGGTGATTATCACGTCTCCGCATATTGTTTGCAGTGATGAGGTGTTCCTAATTTCTTCAGGAGTTATTTTTTGCGCATCTTTGAGGCATGACGAGAAACTATCGACGCAGTCCCTCCATTTGTCGTCTGGTATCTGTGAGACAAGCTTAGCAATCTCAGGGCCTTGAGCGCGTTGATTCCGAGATATGCCAAAATAATTTGACGGACGGTTTTGAGGGGTTCGCATCAGGCTTTGGAGAGAATCACCGTCGACAACAATCAGTTCCGATGATTCGGGATCTTTGGTAAAGTATGCCCAGTTTTGCGGAGCGAAGGTGTACAAAAACCAGTGCAGACTGTCCTGTTGCCGTGAAGCTGCAGCGTTAGTGGGTATACCTGCAAATAAGCCTGCTATATTAAACGCCAGAAAAACAGCAAATGCGAGAAAAAATGAGATTTTCTTAGTCATCTGCGACCTGATATCACTTTCTGAATTGTTCACAAAGTTGAGCAATGAAGAGGTTGCCGTCCAGCGTATTTGCCATCATGGGGAACTGATAACTGACAGCTCCGGGTACAATGTAAAGAACGAAGGCTACCTCAGTCGCTACAGCCATATTTGCATATACCGCAGCATTTAAAACAGCAGTACCATTGAGTTCAACATAGGCGTGAGTATCATGCCAGCCGTACGGTGTATATTGGTTCTCTCCTGATGTGTGGCTGTATTCCCTCTCGATCTCACGAAGAGCCTGTGCAGTGGTCACAATTGCTTGCTGCGTAAGATACGGGTCTCCGCTCTGCAGTTTGAGCGAAACTTCATCATGGTAATCCGGGATTTTTTCGAGCAGTTTGTCGTAAACAAACGTAACTTGCTCTTCAGTAGGGTGAACCTGTTGAGGATTATTCGTCTGAACAAGCGGGCAAGCTCAGGATTCATTTCAGCCGCTCTGCCAAAGCCAAAAACAGTCAACTCGGCCACTTCCCGGTCAGTGTAAAGGGGTTCGATGGCGCTCAGCCTGTCTTCAAGGCGCTGTGCACCAAGGGGCCGTTCTGTTGGAAATGGGTCTTGGTTTTTTGGCGAGATTCTCGACAGTGCCTGCAAATCTTCTGGCTGGTCAGCGACGGCGGTCGGTGATCCCAAAAGAAGCAATACGAGTGAGACAGTTAATCCTAGAGTACGTGTCATTGAAGGTTTCTCCGATTACACGACTTGTCTTCGTATCTAATCCTCATGCCGGATAAGCCTTAAACCGGGCCGGGATGTTCAGAGTTTGGAGAGGCTTGGCCCCTCCACTTCTCCGAGCCTAATAAGGAACTAAATTACATGCCGGCAAACGTGATTAACATTACAGACAGCCGTTATTGTCTTAGGGAACACAGTTCGCTTCGGCGAAATCTTTTCCCACTGGTTACCGGGTCAATATGAAAGGTGTCACGCGAAGCTGAGTCAAGTCAGATGCCTGCTGCAACGCAAAACCACGGGTCGGCCGCTTGAGGATTCCCGGATGTCCCCAAGGTGGGGGACCGGATCGTACGCGTTAGAATCGGGTGAGGGTTTTCTGGGAACCGTCGGCGGAGGGGTTCGCCGCACCGGACACCGAGGACGAGGAGAACGATCATGGTCAGAGTCGCAGTCATGGGCGCCGGTTCCTGGGGCACCACCCTCGCCAAGGTCTTCGCGGACGCCGGGAGTGCCGTCACACTCTGGGCCCGCCGCAGCGAGGTCGCCCGTACCATCCAGATCAGCCGAGAGAACACCGATTACCTCCCGGGGCTCGTCCTGCCGAGGGAGATCTGGGCGACGTCCGGGCCTGCCAAGGCACTGCAGGACGCTGACATCGTTGTGCTAGCGGTCCCGAGCCAGACGCTCCGGGAGAATCTTTCCGAATGGCGGGAACTCATTCCGGAGAAAGCGACCCTGCTGAGCCTGGCCAAGGGTATCGAGCGGGGCACGCACCTCCGGATGACGGAGGTGATCGCCGAGGTCGCCGGGGTTGATCCGGACCGTATCGCCGTTCTCTCGGGACCGAACCTCGCCCGCGAGATCGCCCTCGAACAGCCTGCGGCGACGGTCATAGCGTGCACCGACGAAAAGCGCGCGAAAGTGGTTCAGGCGGCACTCGCTGCACCCTACTTCCGCCCGTACACCAACGACGACGTCATCGGTTGTGAGATCGGCGGCGCGTGCAAGAACGTCATCGCCCTGGCTTGCGGAATGGCGACAGGGAAAGGACTGGGGGAGAACTCCCTCGCCTCGCTGATGACTCGGGGCCTCGCGGAGATCTCCAGGCTCGGTGAGGCCCTCGGAGCGGATGCGCGGACCTTCGCCGGTCTCGCCGGCATCGGTGACCTCATCGCGACCTGCTCCTCGCCACTGTCCAGGAACCGCTCCTTCGGAAAATGCCTCGGTAGAGGTGACTCCCTCGAGGATGCTGCCCGGGCAACCCACGGCCAGGTCGCCGAGGGTGTCATATCGTCCCAGTCCGTCTGGCAGCTCGCCCGCGAACATGGCGTCGAGATGCCGATCACTCAGGCGGTCGTTGGGGTGTGTCACGGCGGAATGGACGTGGACACCATGATCCGTGCGCTGATGGGACGTTCGAAGAAGGCGGAATAGGGCGGAAGAGGACACCGAGCAGGGCGCTCGGTACGATGACGGTCGTGACTTCACCCGTTGAACCCAGTACCGCCCCAGCATGGGGCAACCCCGGATCTGATCGCCGCATCCGCGTCGCGGTCGTCTACGGGGGCCGCAGCTCCGAGCACTCCGTGTCATGCGTGACCGGCGGCGCGATCATGTCCCACCTCGATCCGGAACGCTACGAGATCGTGCCGGTCGGAATAACCCGCGAGGGGGTGTGGACGATCGGCGAACCCGATCCTCGGGTGCTCACCATATCCGGGCGCAGCCTGCCGGAGGTGCAGTTGCGGGAACGTCTCCAGCTCTCCCTCGATCCGGAGTCCCGGGGGTGCCTGATGATCCTTGACGGGGAGCGTGCCGGACAGGTGCACGCCGAGGTGGACGTGATCTTCCCGGCACTGCACGGCCGGTTCGGCGAGGATGGAACCGTCCAGGGGATGTTCGAGCTCTCCGGGGTACCGTACGTGGGCTGCGGCGTTCTGGCGTCAGCGTGCTGCATGGACAAGGAGTACACGAAGAAGCTGCTTTTGGCGTCGGGTCTCGTCGTCGCACCGGAGATCATCCTCCGAGAACGCCGGGAGCTCGATCCCGATGAGCGGGCGAGGCTGGGGCTGCCCGTGTTCGTGAAACCCGCCCAGGGCGGTTCATCGATCGGGGTGTCCAGGGTGACGGACTGGGGTGACTTCGCGGCGGCCCTTGACACGGCATTCGCAGAGGACGATAAGGTCATCGTCGAATCCCAGATCACCGGCCCAGAGGTCGAGGTCGGTGTCCTGCAGTACCCGGACGGCCAACTGTTTGCCTCCGTTCCGGCACAGCTACAGGGGACTGAATCAGGAGATGAGGGTTTCTACGGCTTCGACACGAAGTACCTCGATGATGCGGTCACCCCGCAGATCCCGGCTCCACTGGATGAGCCGACGACGGAGGAGATCCGCCGGATGGCCGTCGCGGCGTTCCGCGCAGTGAACGCGGACGGTCTCGCCCGGGTCGATTTCTTCGCCACCCCCGACGGGCCAGTGATCAACGAGGTGAACACGTTGCCCGGATTCACCCAGATCTCCATGTATCCGCAGGTTCTTGCCGCATCAGGGGTCTCCTATAGTGAGCTTCTCGACATCCTGGTAGCTCGTGCATTGCACTGAATCAACAGATGTTTTCCGCGGGTACCGTGACGGTCCACAGTGAGCGCATCGCCGCCCCGCGTCTGGTCTTCGCTTCGAAGGCCTGCATCCCGAGATGGAGCGTGTGAATTCTGTTGTCCTGTGTCGCGCACCACTCCAGCGGTGCCCAGAACGCGAGGTGTGAATAAAGTGGACCAGCCGCTGAATCGTATGTTGGATCTGCCAGTCCCACGATGTCCACGGTCGCCTCATCTCCGACGTGACGTAGCACACTGAATCCCGTAACGGTACCGGCGGGGTCGGTCGCGGTGAACACCGTTGTCGATCTTGCCAGGAACTCATGCCGACGCCGGAGCAGTTCGAGCGCCCTGAGTTCTGTGATGGGGTGCCCGTGTGCTCGTTCCACCGCGTGGAACAGTGGCGCCAGGACATCAGGAGAGGGGGACGCCGGGTCTGTGCCGGGGGTAGCGGATATTCGGACAGGTCCTTTGGCGAACTCTGTGAGTTCAGAACGTACATCCTCCCGTCTTTCGCGGGACTGCAGTGCATCGGCGATATGTGCCTCGACGCCGCCGGGGGTAACACGGACCGTGCAGTCCGCGCCGGCGAGCCGAAGCTGGGAGGCACTGATCCCCAAGGCCCGGATGAGCCTCCCGGAATCGTCTCCCGGAAGGAATGGCCAGGACCAGGCCCCCCGGGAGTCTGGAAACATGTCGACGGCAGCGGATATCAGGTCCGAAATCCGCTCAGCCGAAGTACCGTCTGCAAGGAGCAGACGGGAGGTACATCCTCCCCGCCCACCGAAAACGAGACCTCGGGGATAGTGCGGTGGAGGTTCTGCGGGGCAGTAGTGGGCGATAAGAAAAGTTCCGGCTGCATCCGAGAAATACGCGGGCTCCATGGTGGGGTCATCCGAATCTACGAAGGCACACCACTCCGGGTTTGAATAGACGCCACCGTGGCTGTCGAAACCGGGGAGATCCGGTCGCCCGCTGTGGAGAATGGTCATTGTGGTCCTTCCTCGGAAACGGAACGGTGAAAAGCACGGAACAGCGAAGTCCGGCGCCGGGGTTACTGGGCGCCAGTTTTCCCGGGAATGTTGCGGGTGATGGCATCACCGATGACGACGATCGCGGTGTTCCCCGCAGTCTGTGGCATCGAGACGGCGACATTGGTGGTCCGCCCCAGGGCATACCAGACTCCCGCAGTGGTACCGTTCGCCAACCTGGGATCCTCGAACCAGGCGATGTCGTTGACCTGTTGTACCTGGACACCCGGTTCGTAGGACGGGGAGTCCGCGACGCCGCATCGGAGAACGACGGGTTCCACCCCCGGTGCGATCCACGCTGCTGATCCCGCTGGAAGGCCTGATGCTTTGATACCGGAATCATCGAGCCGGGCGTATCCGGTATCCCCGGCCAGTCGCTCCGGAAGAGAGAGGAGCAGTTTGTCGCAGTCAGTGTCGGATGATCCCGGCGCGAGGTCTGCCAGCGGCGGCGGCGCGGCTTCTTGATTCCTGTGCGGCAGGGACCCGAGTACACCGGACAGTTCCGCGAGGGGATGATCAGTACCGCTGAGGGACTTGTCATCTGCGGTGACGGCGACAACGGGGGAGGTGTCCACGGAAAACCAGGTTCGCAGTGATGAACCGGTGGTTGCATCATCGACTCGGAACCAGTGGGTGCCGTCGACCTCTGTCGGCCTGGAGAGCGTCGTGTACTGCAGCGGTAGCGAGACTCCGCACCGGATGGTGATCCGCGTGGTGGAGTTGGAGCGCCAGGCCGCAGCACCCGGGGGAGCCGGTTCGGTGAGCTCCGCTCGGGGGTGTCCGAGGAGTTCGTCGGGCAGTGTGTCGGTGAGGCGTGCACACTCCGGGGAATCAGCCTCGGGTGAGTCGATCATGCTCATCGAGACAGGCTGGAGGGCGGCGCGCTGATAGACGATCCGGGCGCCGATAAGGGTGCCGATCACCAGTGCCACGGAGAGTCCGAGGGCAATGAACAGTGGAACACGGTTAAATGGAGTGGACTGCTCGGCGGTCATGGAACCCCATCCTAGCCGTCCGGTCGCCTCCAGCCCCTGCTCGTACCCACCACCGAAAAAGAGTGATTGACACCGTGTCCACCGTATATCCCCTCCACTACAGTGGCTTGACCGTTGCCGATATCGGGGAACAGGGGACGATTCGTGCGATTCTCGAGGCAGCACCATCGCACCGGAACGGTGATGATGCCGCTGTTCTCCCGATGCCGAACCCGAACACCCGCACTGTGGTCACCACGGACATGCTCGTTGAGGGACGGCATTTTCGACTCGACTGGTCCTCAGCCGCTGAGATCGGGCAGAAGGCTGTGATACAGAATTTCGCCGATATCGAGGCGATGGGCGCCCGGCCGGTAGCCGTCGTGCTGGCGCTGTCCGCGCCGGACCATACCCCTGTCGAATTCATCACGGAATTGGCCCGAGGCGTCAGTGAACGGGTTTCTGACTACAGTGCGGACTTCGCGGGTGGTGATCTCACCTGTGGAGACCGCCTGGTGGTCAGCATGAGCGCCATCGGACATCTCGGCGGAAGTATGCCTGCGTTGACCCTGGATGCCGCCAGGCCGGGGCAAGCCGTGATCGCCGCCGGACGGATCGGATACTCGGCTGCTGGCCTCGCACTCTTGCGACATTTCGGGAGAGATGACGTCCCCGCCGAGTTCTCCGCGTTGGTCGATGCCCACGTCGCCCCCGCACTTGATCCCGGTAGAGGCGTGATCGCCCGTGCTGCGGGGGCCTCATCGATGACGGACAACTCCGACGGTCTGATCGCCGATCTCACGACTCTCGCCCAGCGCAGTGACGTGGCGATCGATCTGGCCTCGCTCGCCATCGCACCGGACTCTGCGCTCACCGCAGCGGGAGAACTCCTCGGGGAGGATCCGTGGAGATGGATACTCTCCGGTGGTGAGGATCACACCCTCATCGGGACGACATCAAAGGACGCTCCCAGCGGATTCCGGGTGATCGGGGCGGTTCACCGGCACCGCGCGACGTCCTGCCCCGTAGTGAGCGTTGATTCCGAAGCTCCGGCACATAGTGTCGGGTGGGACAGTTTCCCCGGGGTACCACTGGGAACATAGACTTGGTGACGCCATGAGTGACACAGACATTCCCATGCCCCCGTCCACCGATCACAGTGCCCTCCCCGTTGAAGAAGGTTGGCAGCGGGTTCTTTCCCCTGTGGAACCTGCGATCCATCGCATGGGAGACTTTCTCCGCGCGGAGAACGCAGCCGGTCGTGGTTATCTACCCGCGGGTGTCGATGTGCTGAGGGCCTTCACCTACCCCTTTGATGAGGTCAAGGTGCTTATCGTCGGGCAAGATCCGTACCCGACTCCCGGCCATGCCATGGGGCTGTCCTTCTCCACCCAGCCTGGTGTCCGGCCATTGCCGAAGTCACTAGCCAACATCTTCCGGGAGTACTCTGACGACCTCGGGCTACCGATCCCGGAAGACGGTGACCTGACCCCCTGGTCCAGGCAGGGGGTCGCGTTATTCAATCGTGTTTTGACGGTGAGGCCCGGTGCCGCGGCCTCCCACCGTGGTAAGGGATGGGAGGAGATCACCCAAGTGGCGATCACGGCGCTCGCCGAACGAGACCGCCCCCTCGTCGCCATTCTGTGGGGACGTGACGCGCAGAACACGCAGCGTTTCCTCGGGAACACCCCCTGTATATGTTCACCGCACCCGTCGCCACTTTCGGCCCACCGGGGTTTCTTCGGTTCGCGCCCGTTCAGTCGTGCCAACGAGATTCTCGCCGGGCAGGGTGCACAACCCGTGGACTGGCGACTGTAGACTAGTCAACCATGGCCTCTGACGTATCCCTCGACGGAACCGCCCTCCTGTCCTGGGCGGAACGGGCGGTGGATGCGCTGTCCACCCGCAGGGAAGAGATCAACGATCTGAACGTTTTCCCGGTCCCTGACGCGGATACCGGTTCGAACATGACGTACACGATGGAGGCAGCGCTCTCCGAGGCAACGAGGTTGGATGACGGGGAGCAGGACAGCGCACACTCCGTTGCCGCGGCTCTCGCCGCAGGATCGGTTCGTGGCGCGAGGGGGAACTCGGGTGTGGTGCTGAGCCAGGTTCTGAGCGGAATCGCGCAGGCCGCAGCCAGCGGGAGCATCGACGGGAGATGTCTGAAAAACTCCCTCGCGATCGCGGTACGCCTGGTGGACAGAGCAATCACGGAGCCCGTAGAAGGAACCGTCGTCACTGTTCTCCGGGCGACGGCCGTTGCAGCGGCCCAAGCAGGAGAAGGACTCCGGGAGACCGCCACCGCTGCCGTCAGTGCAGCGCGCACCGCACTGATGAAGACTCCGTCCCAGCTCGAAGTTCTGCGCTCGGCCGGAGTCGTCGATGCAGGTGGTGCCGGATTCGTCATCCTCCTGCAGGCGCTGCTCGATGAAATCGAGGGAACAGTCAGGGGAGAAGATGTCGTGGACTCCTTCGGAAGTACCGGAAAACAGAAACATACCCCGGAGCCATCGGGATGCGACAACCGACGGGCAAACAGTCGTGAGCTCGAGGTCATGTGCTTCCTCCGGTTCGCAGAACATATCCGACCAGAGAAGCTCCGGGAAACCCTGTTACCGATGGGGAACAGCCTCATTCTCGCTCCGGTTGCCGCATCTCCGGACGACTCCGTGAATGCGGTCACGGTCCACATTCACACTGATGTACCCGGACCCGTGATCGAGGAATTGTTTCGCGCCGGGGAAGTGAGTGATCTGCGGCTCGAGATACTTCCGGAGACCCCACATGTCGAGACGAGGCGCCGGGCGGTTCTGGCGGTCGCCCCGGAGGGGCCGCTTGCTCAGCTCTACCAGCAGGCTGGTGCGATTGTCGTCACGCCGACGCCGCGAAACATCGATGACGGAGTGGACGGAACTACCGACATCGTCTCCAGGATTCTCGCGGAATTACGTATGCGGGGTATCGGTGAAGTGATTCTGCTTCCGAACGGCCTGCTCACCCGTAGAGAGATGGTCTCCGCGGAATTATCGGCGCATGCGGCGGAACGTACCATGACGATTCTTCCGACGGCCCGCCTCGTCAGTGGTATCGCGGCGCTGGCGGTCCATGATCCGGATCAACCCGTTGCGGTGGATTCCTACGCGATGGCCGAGGCCGCAGGATCCATGCGCACTGCAGTTCTCCAGCGGGCGGAAAAGGCCGCACTCACCGTCGCAGGCCCCTGCGCGCGGGGGGACATCCTGGTAACCAGCGGAAGCGGGATACTTTTCGTCGCTGATGATCTCCAGGCGGCACTTGAACAGACCTGCATCCGACTCCTCGGTCGTGGTGGTGAACTGGTTACTCTGCTGCTCACCGACACTGCCGCCGCAGAACTCGACCTCGCTCGATTCACCGACCACCTTGATGGAGTCAGTAACGGTGATATTGAGGTGATGGTCTACCCCGCGGAGGGGCTCGACCACCTGGCCGAGGTTGGGGTGGAGTAAAGAGATGCTCGGCTGGCGGGATCCCCGGAGAATAGATGGCCTCGTCCCCAAGACGGTCGCGGGATCGCTGGAGAAGGCGTTCGGATACACTACCGTCGATGAACTTCTCCTGCATTTTCCCCGCGCCTGGTCGCATCATGGTGCGGGGGTGAATGTCGATGATTCTGAAGTCGGTGACACCGTCACCTGCGTCGGCACCGTGATCTCCGCGAAAACCGGGTACACATCCACCGGGAAACAGATGCACCGGATTATGATCAGTGATGGATCGAACGCACTCTCAGCCACATTCTTCCAGGCGAAACTACCGGCCCGTCAGCTCAAGACCGGGGTCCGGGCGATGTTCTCCGGCAAACTCCGGATCTACCGGGGACAGGCCGAAATCTCTCATCCGGCGTACGTCATCCTCCCCGAGCCAGGACGAAAACAGTTCGCCACGGGTTCCCTGCGCACCCTCGGAGAATTCGGTTCCCCGGAGGAACTGGAAGAACTGCTGTCCCAGCTTGAGTACCTCGCAGTCTATCCAGCGAGGAAAGGGGCGACCAGTTGGGCGCTGCTCGGTGCGGTGAATGCGGTACTGACACAGACCCCCCCGATCCCCGAGCCACTCGATGCCGTTCCAGAGGGGATGGTTGGTTTTGACGAAGCGGTCCGGGGGATTCACCAGCCTGACGACCGCGGACCCGAACCGTTCATCGAGCGTCTCAAGTACAATGAGGCTCTGTCACTCGCACTCGTCATGGCGCTTCGCCGTGCTGATGTCTCTGCCAGGATAGCCCCAGCGTGCCCCGAACACGCGGAAGGCCAGCAGGCTTCGATGCTGGCGAATCTGCCCTTCCCACTCACAGAAGGGCAGCAGGCGGTCAATTCCGTTATCTCCGCCGAACTTTCTGCTCCCGTACCGATGAGTAGGCTGCTGCAGGGCGAGGTTGGCTCAGGTAAAACAATCGTCGCATTGCTGGCAATGCTCCAGGTCGTCGATTCCGGTAAACAGTGTGCTCTGCTTGCCCCGACCGAGGTGCTCGCTATCCAGCATGCGAGGAGTATCACCACGACGCTCATGGAAGCCGGTGTCCCCGCCACCGTGACGGTCCTGACGGGATCGATGCCCACGGCACGACGTCGGCAGGCATTGCTTGATATTGTCTCCGGGCAGACCGACATCGTCGTCGGTACCCATGCCCTGATCCAGGATACCGTCGAGTTTTTTGACCTCGGACTCGTCATTGTCGACGAACAGCACCGCTTCGGCGTCGAACAGCGGGACCGGTTGCGCGTCGTGGGAAGAGACGGGATCACCCCGCACCTTCTCGTCATGACGGCGACTCCCATTCCCCGGACCATTGCGATGACCGCGTTCGGTGACCTCATGGTGTCAACCCTCCGCGAACTCCCCGGTGGTAGACGCCCGATCAGCAGCGCTGTGGTTCCCGGTGCCAAGCCTGCGTGGGTGAATCGGGCGTGGGAGCGCATCCGCGAGGAAGTGGCGGCAGGCCATCAGGCGTTCGTCGTATGTCCTCGTATTGACGGAGAGGGTGGGGTGACCGAGACCTTCGAGACCCTCAGCACACAGATCTTCCCTGAGCTCACCGTTGGTTTGCTTCACGGACGGATGCATCCCGAGGACAAGGATGAGGTCATGTCCGACTTCGCTGCCGGCGGCATCGATGTTCTCGTATCCACCACTGTCATCGAGGTGGGTATCGACGTACCCAATGCCACCGTCATGTATATCCGGGAGTCGGAAAACTTCGGTGTGAGCCAATTGCATCAGCTCCGGGGTCGTGTCGGACGCGGTGGTCACGCCTCACTGTGCCTTCTGCACACCGACCAACCTGAAGACTCACGCTCATTCGCGAGGATCACTGCGGTTGCGGCAACGTCGGACGGTTTCCGGCTAGCCGAACTCGATCTGCGCTCACGGCAGGAAGGAGATGTCCTGGGTACAGCGCAGTCCGGTGGCCGCCGTCGTGTCCAGTTCCTCGACCTGATTGACGACGCCCCGGTGATCGAACGCGCGTCGCGGGATGCCGCTGCCCTCGTCGAGAGGAATCGGGAACTCGCGGAGCAATTGGTCAGTGACGTGGAGGTCGAGGAACAGGAGTTCATCGATAAGACGTAGGAACCGAACCTTAGTACACGGTCAGACCACGTGATCGGAAACGGTTGCGTACCGCCTCCGTGGCCTCCGGGGAGGGAGGCTTGGTGTCCTCCAGGGTGTAGTGCATGCCCAGTTCGTGCCATTTGTCCCGGCCCATGTTGTGGAACGGCAGCACCTCAACCCGCTCGACGCTGTCTTTCCACCGGGAGACGATGTCACAGACCTTCTCCACGTTCTCCGAATCATCGGTCAATCCGGGGACCAGGACGAACCGGATCCAGATCTTCTTACCCGCGGCCGTGAGGCGATCACCGAAATCGATCGTCGGCTGCAGTTCGCGGCCGGTCACTCGACGATACGTGTCCGGATCGCCGGATTTCACGTCGAGGAGAAACAGGTCAATCGAATCCAGGTCTGCATCCGTCAATCGGGAACCGAGGTACCCGGACGTGTCCACAGCGACATGGATCCCGGCGTCGTGGACGGCGGTGAATACGCGCCGTGCGAACGCGATCTGGAACAGCGGTTCACCGCCTGAAATTGTAAGTCCACCTCCGGATGCGCGGAAAACTCCCCGGTAGCGTTTCACCTTGGCAATAATGTCGTCCGCTGTTTCCAGGGTTCCGGTTCGCATCTCCATCGTGTCCGGATTGTGGCAATACTGGCAGCGCAACGGACATCCGGAGAGGAATAGCGTCATTCGGGTTCCGGGACCGTCGACAGCGGTTACCAGCTCCCAGGAGTGGACCAGGCCGATGTCACCGGTACGCCGGGCCGCTAACAGTTTTCTGCGGCCTTCGGCGTCATCGGGGAGTACGGAGTGAGCACCACCGATGCCCTCGGCGGTTCCCCGCACCTTCGGTCCCTCCGAGGGGGCGATGATGACTGGGGAGTTGATGCCGTCAGACATGGTGGTGCAGCTCCTTTGCGGTACTTCCGTTCTTTATCGGGTGATGATCCCGGTGGCGGTGTCAGGCACCCTCATGGAACGTACGTGAGATGACGTCGAGTTGCTGTTCCTTCGTCAGTTTCACGAAGTTCACGGCATAGCCCGACACCCGTACCGTCAGGTTCGGGTACTTATCGGGGTTCTCCACCGCGTCCTCGAGAGTCGAACGGTCGAGGACGTTGATGTTCGCGTGGTAGAGACCGGAACCGGAGTGGGTGGCGGCGCGGTTCGCCTTCATATCTGCGAGACGCTCGTCGAAGGAAAGAGAGGACATGATTGTGGTGCTCCTTTACAGTTGTGGCGGGTGAGAGGGGTCAGTCGGTCTCGTCGATGTAGAAACCGGCGTCGAGAACACCCACGAGGTTGCGGATTCTCTCGTCCGGGGTACGGCCGAGGCCGGACGGGGTGATGGTGTTGGTCAGCGAGATGCCGTCCAGGGCGTCGTTGTAATCGAGCTTGCCCACCGACAGCATCGAGGCGACCATGCCGTGCGAGTCGAGTGCGTTTTCGGGGTTCGCGCCCGGGGCGAACGGTGTACCGGCCTTGTGTCCTGAAGGGAAAGACCCGGTGGCCTTGCCGTAGACGACGTTTGAGGTGATGGTCAGCACTGACTGGGTCGGAATGGCGTCCCGGTACATCGGGATCTCCTTGATCTTCGCCATCACGGTGTGCACGATCGTTGCCGCGATGTCGTCGGCCCGATCGTCGTCGTTGCCGTAGATGGGGAAGTCGCCCTCGGTGCGGTAGTCGACGATCAACCCGGTCTCGTCGCGGACGGGGTAGACCTTCGCATACCTGATCGCGGAGAGAGAGTCCGCAACGATAGACAGACCGGCGATGCCGCAGCCCATCGTGCGCTGGATATCCGAATCGTGGAGCGCCATCTCCACCGCCTCGTAGGCGTAGCGGTCGTGGCAGTAGTGGATGATGTTCAGGGCCTCGACATAGGTGCCGATCACCCAGTCCAGCATGTCCTCATATTTGTGCCACACCTCGTCGAAATCGAGCGGGCCATCGCCCTCGACGGGGGTGAATCCCTCGACGACCTGCTTGCCGGAGACCTCGTCGCGTCCGCCGTTCATGGCGTAGAGCAGGGCCTTGGCCGCGTTGACACGCGCACCGAAGAACTGCATCTGCTTGCCGACGGCCATGGGGGAGACGCAGCAGGCGATCGCCGCATCATCACCCCAGTGGGACCGGATCTGTTGGTCCGACTCGTACTGGATGGATGAGGTCTCGATGGAGATCGCGGCGCAGAACTCCTTGTATCCCTCGGGCAGTGCCGGATCCCAGAACACCGTTATGTTCGGTTCGGGGGCCGGGCCGAGGTTTCGGAGGGTCTGGAGCAGACGGAAGCCTGTCTTAGTCACCAACGGGCGTCCGTCCTCGCCGAATCCAGCGTCTGACCAGGTAGCCCAGTAGGGGTCGCCGGAGAAGATCTGGTCGTAGTCGATGGTGCGCAAGAAACGGACGATCCGGAGCTTCAGGACCAGTTGGTCGATGATCTCCTGGGCATCCTCCTCAGTTATTCGGCCTGCGGCGAGGTCACGTTCGAAGTAGATGTCGAAGAACGGGGACAGACGGCCGAAGGACATGGCGGCGCCATCCTGACTCTTCACCGAGGCGAGGTAGCCGAAGTAGGTCCACTGCACAGCCTCCTGTGCGGTGGTCGCCGGGTGCGAGATGTCGAAGCCGTAGTCGGCCGCCATCTTCTTCAGTTTCTTCAGGGCCTTGATCTGCTCGGAGTGCTCCTCCCGATAGCGGCACCAGTGTTCACTGAATGGGTTCGAGCCGACCGCGTGCTTCGCGGCCTCCTTGTCCTCGATGAGACGGTCGACGCCGTAGAGAGCGACACGGCGGTAGTCACCGATGATACGGCCACGGCCGTAGGCGTCGGGAAGTCCGGTGACGATATGGGAGGAACGGGCGGCACGGATTCTCGGGGTGTAGATCTCGAAGACGGCATCGTTGTGGGTCTTCCGGTAGCGGGTGAAGATCTCCTTGATACGCTCATCGGGTTCCTTTCCCGCCTCACGGATCGCCTGTTCGACCATTCGCCAGCCGCCATTGGGCATCATCGCACGCTTCAGGGGAACATCTGTCTGAAGCCCAACGATGACGTCATCGTCATCCGAGATGTACCCGGCGGGGAAAGCGTCGATGTCGGCGGGAGTACGTGTATCGACGTCGTAGACCCTGCGCTTGCGTTCTTCCGAGAGGTACTCTTTTTCCAGGGTCTCCCAGACCCGTAGGGTCTTGGCAGTCGGGCCGGAGAGGAAGGCCGCGTCACCGGTGTAAGGGGTGTAGTTCCGCTGGACGAAGTCGCGGACGTCGATGTGGTCGCACCAGCGGCCGGGCTCGAATCCCTCCCACGAGGAGTCAGTGCCGGTGGGTGCGGGGGCGAAGGTGGTCACGATTTTCTCAGACCTTTCCATGACAGGTGAAAGCTGTACTGTGCGTCAGTTGCGCGGACGAGCTTCACCGGTGCTTTTCGGAGGTTCGCATCATTGCGTCGTGCGACCTCGAAAACGGTGTGGAGCATGCCCCAGGGGAGATGAATCAGGTTCCATGGTCGCTGAACGGTGTGCTCATCGCGTTTCCGGTATCGACGCTACGCCAACTGTTGCACCCCGGCGGGTGACCGGGACCCGGTGGATTAGGGAAAAGCGTAACTTTGTAGAAAACACGCAGGTGGTTGCGCATTTTACAAGGTCCCGAGATAGAAAATCTGATGTCATGTGGTCATCATCACCAGTAGCATACCCCCATTCAGTGGGGTGATTGTTACCTAAGTCACTTCATGGGAGATGTCGTGTGACGCTGCTGGATCGTTGGGCGGTATTCTCCGTGTCAATTGATTCAGGGGGTCTGGCCGGGTGATGGTGTAGTCCTGCGTTAGAGTTGTGGAATGAGAATATGCGCACCGTTTGCCGGTATCGTCCGCTACAGAGTGCGTGAAGGCGAATGCGTCGAGACGGGGTGCGTTCTTGCGGTCGTTGAGACCGTTAAACTGGAGTCTGCCGTTATTGCCCCCGGTCCGGGGGTGGTCGGAGTCCTTGGTTTCGTCGATTATGCGGACGTGACCGGTGGGGATCTGTTGCTTGAACTGGAGGAGAACTGACATGGGTCTTACCCGCATCATTTCCGGAGAGGCCCGGGGGCGTAAAATCAAGGTTCCGCCAACCGGAACGAGGCCGACCAGTGACCGCGCACGTGAGGGACTCTTCTCATCGTTGCAAGTGCGGTTCGGTTTTGCGGGGCGACATGTTCTCGACCTCTTCGCGGGATCTGGGGCGCTCGGACTTGAGGCGGCGTCCCGTGGTGCTGAAGAGGTGGTTCTCGTGGAGAATAATCGCGTGGCCGCGGATATCATCCGGCATAACGCAACGGTTGTCGGGCATCCCGGTGTCACAGTGGCTGAAATGAAGGCATCTGTTTATGTCGCGGGTGCGCCTCGTGGATACTTTGACATGGTTCTTGCGGATCCTCCGTATGAACTTGCCGATGAGGCCGTTGAGGAGATGTTGATTGCGCTGATCCCCGCGCTTGTGGACGGCGCAGCCGTTGTGGTGGAACGTCATGTCGACTCTCCGGAAACGGCGTGGCCCGTTTGTTACGTACCCACGACCCAGAAGCTCAAGAAACGTACCTACGGTCGGGCCCGAATGGATATGGCGGTTTTTCACGCCGACCTGGTTCCGGAACCGACGGCAGACCGCCTGGGGGAGTAGATCATGCGCGTTGTCTGCCCTGGTTCCTTTGATCCTGTGACGATGGGGCATCTGGATATATTCCGGCGTGCCGCAGCTCAGTTTGGGGAGGTAACCGTTCTTGTCACGATGAACCCGAAAAAACAGGGCCTGTTCACGATGGAGGAGCGGGTGGTGTTCATCGAGCAGGCGGTTGTCGGGATTCCAGGGATTACTGTTGACACATGGTCCGGTCTGCTTGTCGATTACACCACCCGGCATCAGGTGACTGCTTTGGTGAAGGGTCTGCGTTCCGGTATTGACTATGAGTATGAGCTGCCAATGGCGCAGATCAATCGCAGGCTTTCCGGTGTGGACACCTTTTTTCTGCTTACGGACCCGAAGTACGGCTACATCTCCTCGACTCTCTGCAAGGAGGTTGCGAGGCATGGGGGAGATGTTTCAGGATTGCTGCCACCGGATGTGGTGGCGGCAATCACGGAGAAATTTGCTGCCGTGCGTGATTCCTAAGTGTCGACGGTGCTGGGCCTCGGTGTGTGGTGGGAATGTTATTGCGAGTGCTCCTTCCGGTAATTTTATTCACGATCTGTGAAGCTCTGGCCGTATCGTTTTTTCCTTGTATGTAAAGACGGCGTTGCTCTCGGTCGGGAATTCTTCATGGCGGATCTGATATGACGTGCCGGGTCGATCCATTCCGGATGCTGGGGGTGGGAGGTCTCCCTATTGGGGGGTGGTGGGGTGATTGGCTGTTCTTGCGGGGTGTGGGGGAGCTTGATTGCCTCGCCGGGTGCCTGTATTTCCTGATCAACGGAATCTGTCATGGGATACGGCATTCGGGATGTGGCTGTTCCGATTGTCGGGGTGGGGCGTGATGGTGACGCCTGGGGAGTCGACATGTGTTGGGTAGCACATGTTTGACGGGGGTGGCGGTGGGCTTTTGGGTGGAGTTCTCCGATTGGCGGGTCCCGCTCTTTATGGGGCGAGATTTTGGTAGGGGGAGTGGGAGGCGGCCCCCTGGCCGGGGTGTGCCGACGGGAGTGTGGGAAATCCTTTATCTGTATGGCTGATGTAGTGTTGATTTCGAAACCATATGGTTTTGAAAAACAAACAACATGCCAGTGTGAACGATGTTCTGCCCGTGCTTCACCGTCGTGGAACTACTGAGATCCTCAGGAGAATCGGAAAATGCGAAACACCGTACGAAAAACAATGACTGCCTTAATTATAGGTGCCGGAGTCCTTCTGGGTGCCGTTAGCCCCGCCGGGGCAAGTCCTAGTCCGGTCCTGGATCCCGTGGGGGCAGTGCGTGTTGCTCTGGAGAATGCTGGGTTCACGAATTCATTCTCAGGAGGTCCCGTTAAAACGCCCCCGATGCCTCCGACTGGGCCGATGCCTTCGAATCCGTTGCCCTCTGGGCCCGGTGACTGGAATAATCTGGACTGGCAGCGTGCAAAACTGGTGGAGGAGATCAATCGCACCCGGATCCATGATGGACAACGCCCGGTGATCTGGGCACAGGCGCACAATGGGGGAGCACAGAACTGGGCGGAGGTCAATGCCGCTGCAGGCAGGCTCCATCATGCGTCAAGCGGATTTGATGGGGAGATCATCGTGATGCTCCATCAGCTCAACGATACAACCGCAGCACGGATGGTGGACCTCTGGAACCACTCACGGGGCCATCACAAGATTATGCATGACAACGCCTACGCTTACGTGACCGTCGGGATCACCCAGGACAACAGAACCGGTGCGATCTACGGAGTGGCCCGGTTCTTCCGGCCGAACTCGAGTTGGATCTCCCACCCAGCAGGATAGATACTTGCGCGACCAGGTCGATACACACTATCCGGATGCGGGAACGCGATAAAGCATATCTTTCTGGTCTAATTGGATTCCCATGGAGCGGACTGGAGGAGTTTTCGCGATCCTGGCTCCTATGGAAGAGGCGGTCTAGGGCTTTATCAAGGTGTCCAGTTAAACAGTTTCTTCGTCAGGAGAAGCTCAGGTATGGATCGTTCACCGGTTCAGATCAGGTGACTGCGCCCGCGAAGGCCGAGAATAAAGAGGTGATCTATTCTCGGTGCGGGATGTGAAATGTGATTCACCGAATCATGGTGAGCGGTGTACGCTCCCCCTATGTCTGTGCTATCAACCGTGCTGATCACGGTGGTCATCGTCATATTGGGGTCCTGCCTGCAGCGTATCTCGGGAATGGGATTTGGTCTCCTCGTCGTCCCGGTCCTCGCGATACTCCTGGGCCCGGCGGACGGTGTTCTCGTCGTGAACGCGCTTGCTGCGGTGAACGCTGCATTGACCACCTGGACGGTTCGAGAGTACGTTGACTGGCGGAAAGTCAGGCTGCTGGCGTTTCCCCTGTTCATTGGTGCCATTCCTGGAGTATTTCTCATCCGTGCGATCAACGCGGCACCGTTGCAGATCATCGTCGGTGTCCTCCTCCTCGTTGCACTCGCGGTTGTCCTCGGTGGACGGCGCCACATTCCGCACATCTCGGGCAACGGTAGCTTGTTCAGCGCGGGGGTTATTGCCGGGTTCATGAACACCCTGGCGGGTGCAGCGGGTCCTGCGGTCACTGTCTACGCGCAGGCCGCACGGTGGCCGCACCAGATGCTTGCCGCTACGCTGCAACCGATCTTCGTGATCTCGGGCGGGTTGTCCTTCATCCTGAAGATCCTTCTTGGAGCGAGTTCCGTCACCGCCGTACCCCCCGCCCTCTGGCCCGTCGCTTTCGTGGGTATGCTCGTCGGCATCTTCAGCGGAACCATGCTGTCGCGTGTTATACCAAGGGAAATCGCGCGTAGGACCGCGTTATCTGTCGCGGGGCTCGGAGGGATCACCGCGATCACTCAGGGGATCGTCTCCCTTGCTTACTGAGAAACGGCGAAATGCCGTCACGGTGTGGTCTTCCCGTGATGTGAGAGAGTGATGTTATGGCGCAGGTCACTACGAGATGATGATTGACCTTCTGTGTACAGGCGAAGATCTACCAAGTAGTGCGGTTACTGCACCATGTGTGTCCCGGAGCTGTGGAGCCGGGCTCATACTGGGCGGAGACGGACTGGTCCGGTGTATCCAACTAATAACGATGTTGTCCGCGACGAGGTGCACGAAGGAGGAATGGTAGCCGGTCGGCGTCATGGGTATACGTTGTTGTGCTGTGCTTTCCTCATGACTGTCACCCAGTCCCGGCCACCTGCTGACGCGGTACGAAACTCTCACAGGATTGAGGAGAGGAACTCCTGGGTCCGTGCGTGTTGCGGTGCTGAGATCACCTGTGAGGGCGGACCCGCCTCGACGACGACACCGGCATCCATGAACGCGACCTGGTCGGCGACCTCACGGGCGAACCCGATCTCGTGTGTCACGACGAGCATAGTCATGCCATTGGCCGCGAGCTGTTTCATGACACCGAGAACCTCACCGACGAGCTCAGGATCCAGCGCGGAGGTCGGCTCGTCGAAAAGCATCAACTTCGGGTCCATCGCCACAGCGCGGGCGATAGCGACACGCTGCTGCTGACCACCGGACAACTGAACCGGATAGGCGTCGGCCTTGTGGACGAGACCCACCTGATCCAACAGTTCCAGGGCCTTCTTCCGAGCTTGGGCTGCGGGTACACGCTTGACCTGGATAGGCGCCTCGATGATGTTCTCGATGACGGTGCGGTGGGGGAAGAGATTGAAACTCTGGAAGACCATTCCGATGCCCGCGCGTTGCCGCGCAGCCTCTTTCTCGGAGATCTCGTGAAGTACGCCATCGCGCTCGCGGTATCCGATCAGTTCCCCGTCAACATAGAGACGTCCCGCGTTGAATTTCTCTAGATGGTTGACGCAGCGCAGCATCGTTGATTTGCCGGAGCCGGAAGGGCCTATGAGACAGGTCACGGAACCCCGCGGTACCTGGAGATCAATCCCTTTGAGTACCTGGAGCTGTCCGAAGCTCTTGCATACCTGCTGTGCGTCGATCATGAGGTCAGTCATGGGGCATGTCCTACTTCGTGGTGGGGGAGACGGTGATGTTACTGGGCGGGACGCCTTCGGCGTCGGCGAGTGCTGCAAGCTGACGGGATGACAGTTCACGGGATGATCCTCGAGCGAAGTACCTCTCGAGATAGTATTGGCCGACCATAAGGATAGAGGTTATGACGAGATACCAGGTCGCCGCGACCATCAGCATGGGTACGGGCTGGAAGAGACTGTTCGCGATGTCCATGGAGCGGCCGAAGAGTTCAAGGGAATAAGGCACCGCGATGACGAGTGAGGTGGTCTTCAGCATGGAGATCAGTTCATTGCCCGTCGGGGGGATGATGATCCGCATCGCCTGGGGGAGAATCGTCCTTCGGATGGTCTGCCACCAGCTCATCCCAAGCGCCTTGGACGCCTCGGTTTGTCCTTCTGGAATAGCTTGGATACCTGCGCGGACGATTTCCGCCATATACGCGGACTCATTGAGGCCGAGCCCGATTACGGCGAGGAAAAAGGTGTTCTGTAGTAGTGTAGCGACGTCGATTTCAGCGATGCCGACGTTGATGGACTGGTACAGGGTTCCCAACAGTCCCCAGAAAACAAGCTGCACGTAGACCGGAGTTCCCCGGAACACCCAGAGGTAAACCCAAGAAATTGAACGCATGACTGGGTTAGGTGACATCCGGAGGACAGCCATGAATGCTCCGAGCACGACACCAATGATCATCGCAAGAATTGTCAGCAGAATGGTGCGGCCCGCAGCGGTCAGAATACGGGTGTCAAAGACATAACTACGGTAGACGTCCCAGGAGAACGCCTCATTGGTGGCTACCGAGTAGATGACGCCTGCAGCGATCAACAGTAGTAGCACTGATGCGATCCATCGGCCGGGATGACGCAGTTGTTTCGCCTCGATCGGTTTCGGTGTCGTGGCGGTGGTGTGTGACATGGATATCCTCTGTATCTGGGGCAGGAACGTGTGGAGGGACGGGAACGGAATCTGAATTAAGGCGAGTACGGCTCACCGTTGATCTGCGCGGTGTCGATGAGTCCCTTTTGAATACCCCAAAATCCGAGTATTCGTTCGTAGTCTCCTGAGTTGATCAGGTGTTGGAGAGCGGCAGCGAGCGCAGGACCGAGAGGTGATTCCTTGGGGACCGGCCAGCCGTATGGTGAGGCATCGAAGAGCTCGCCGGTGGGTTTGATTCTCCCGTCGGAACGGGCGGCGGCGAATGCGGCTACCGGAGAGTCGCTCGACATCGCGTCCGCTCTACCGAGGACGAGTGCTGTTGCCGCACCATCGGAAGAATCGTAGGCAAGCTTGGTGATCGGAGGAAGACCTGCCTCTGTACAGGCCTTTGATTTTGGATTCACGTCATCGGTTTCACTGACGGTGTTCCGCTGGACGGCGACCGTCAAGCCGCAGGCATTGTCAGGATCGACAGGATGTCCGGTCTGAGCTGTCCACTGAATGCCCGCGTACAGATAGTCAACGAAGTCGTAGCTCTGTCGGCGTTCCTCGTTGTCGGTGAAGCTGGATGCCCCGAAATCGACAGTACCGGCGCTGACGGAAGGGAGGATCAGGGCAAAATCCTGGTCGGCGATCTCAAGCTCAAGCCCCAGCACATGTGCGACGGCGCGGGCGAGATCGATGTCGAATCCGATGATGTTCCCGTCGGAGTCCTTGAACTCCGCTGGAGCATAAGGGACGTTGGTGCCGACGGTGATCGTGCCTTTTTCGGCAATATCGGGCGGAACCAACGCCGCGATCTCAGGCACAGCGGCAATCTCGAGTTCTTGCCAACCCTCGGGGTGGCCGGTCTCTTCATTGGTCACGCAGGCGGTGAGCGCGAGTGCCGACACCGTGAGCACCGCAGTGAGGCGCTTCCGGGTACGGCCAAAGCGGATCAGATAAGAAAGCATGAAGCAATTCTAACTTACAGTTAACGATTGCTTTAGTTCCGCTCGTTATCCATTCAACGCTGCTTCTGCAGAGCCTTCACCTGTTTGGTACGTCTCTGCGTCATTTCTTCGGTCCAGAGGGTGCCGATGACTGCGGTCGCACCGATGGCGATGCACAGGATTAGCAACGCCACGTTGCCGGAAGGCGCGAGAAGGTCAGCGTCTGCGGTCTGCCAGGGCCAGAGCGCCCGCAGTGAACCCAGCATGAGACCGCCCATTGTGATCAGAGTGAGTGTGCGATGGCGGTGCATCAGGTGCCCGAGGAGCCGGATGAACAGGATAATTCCGGTACCGGCTCCGGCGACGAAAACCAATATCACAGTCAGATTCCGGTCGTGGACAGCGCCGAGAACGAAACCATAGAGACCGAGAGCCAGTAACAGGAAGGACCCGGAGACACCGGGAAGAACGAGGGCGCAGACAGCGAAAGCCGCTGCTACGAAGACGAAGGGGAGTGCCGGATCAGTGTTCTCCGCTGCAGTGAGCCCCGTGAGGAAAAAGGTGCCGACGGCTGCCGCGATAAACAGCATGACCGCCGGAATGGTCTTGGTTTGCAGATCGCGACGATCCACCATACGCAGAGGGACCATGATCGATGCAGCGACCATTCCGAGGAAAAGGGCTCTGGAGATCTGTGGTTGATTTTCCACGAAGCTCTTCATCACCCCGGCGAGAGCGAAAACGGTCAGGAGCATGCCGATCCCCACGGGGAGGATCAACCCCCAGTCGACGGCATGCGCATTCTTCCGGACATTTTCCCGGTCTGTGACCAGGGATTTGGCCAGCGTGATGAGATCGTTTCCGGCGTCGAGCGCCCGTTCGTAGACTCCCACGACGAGTGCGATCGTACCCCCTGAAATGCCCGGGACGAGCTCTGCCAGGGCAATCAGGCCACCTCGGATGACATTGAGGAGGATTTCAGCGGCACCGGTCCCGGTGCGTGCGGAGGAGTGAGACTGGCTCATGGTTGCGGCGCTTCCTTCGGGTTTGAACGTTCGTGCGATTCTGGCTCCGGCGTGCCGGTGTCCGGGGAAAGCGTACACGCGTTTTCTGAGCTTTCCATCAGGGATACCGACAACTGATCGGGGTACTCCACGAAAAAGCTAACCCGAGAGAGCGCCTGCCTGTCCGCCGCGCACGGGAATCGATGTGAGCCGACCGCTTCTCTGTCCACGGTGATCGGACGTGGTTGGCCGATGGTGGAAGAGAAGACGACAACCGCAGCCTGCGGCGTGCAGGAAAATGGCTACAGAACCATTGCCGCGACCCACCCTGCGGCGAGGAGCGGGAGGTTGTAGTGGATGAAGGTGGGGATGACTGTGTCGCGGATGTGGTCGTGTTGGCCGTCGGCGTTCAGACCGGAGGTGGGCCCGAGGGTGGAGTCTGAGGCCGGTGAACCGGCATCACCCAGAGCACCTGCGGTGCCGATGATGGAGATCGTCGCCAGGGGAGAAAATCCCATCGACATGCACAACGGGACGTAAATCGCGGTGATGATCGGCAACGTGGAGAACGATGATCCGATACCCATCGTCACCACGAGACCGACGAAGAGAATTGCCAGGGCAGCAGCGGGACGGTTGCCCCCGAACAGATCAGCCGCCGACTTCACGAGTTCAGGAATGTCCCCCGTCGCCGTCATGACCGCAGCGAAGCCCTGGGCGGTGATCATGATGAAACCGATCAGTGCCATCATGCGCATACCAGCCGTGAAGACATCGTCTGCTTCATTCCACTTGACGGCGCCGGAGGCCATGAAGATCGCGAGACCCACCAGCGCACCTGTCAGCAACGAATCAGCGTCTATCGCCAGTGCGTTGATGACAAGCTGAATACTGAAACAAGCCAGGATTGCCACAATGGACACGATGATCTTGTAACGGGAGATATCGTCACTTCCGGAGGTGACATTCGCCTCCGATACAGATCCTCCGGAGGTTCTCTGCACGGAGGCTCCACCGACTACATCGGCCAGCGGGATGTCCCGGTAGACCCGACGTTTGCGGTACGAGATGAACACCGCGATCAGGAGTCCGGAGACCATGCCGAGCGCCGGAATCCACATCGCGCTCATGACACTGATACCGGTTGTATCTAATCCGGCTTCACTGATGTTGCCCATCAGAATGTTCTCGAGATAAATGCGCCCGAAACCGATAGGCAGGAACATGTAGGTGGTGACCAGTCCGAAGGTCAGCACACAGGCAACCAGCCGACGGTCCATCTGGAGAGTGTTCATGACCCGCAGCAGCGGCGGAATCAGCAACGGGATGAAGGCGATGTGCACGGGGATCAGATTCTGACTCATCACCGCCATGGCGAGGATCCCGCCGATCAACCCATATTCGGTGATGGTCGTCGCACGTCGTTGTGCAGCAGTCGGCTCGGTACCGGAGTCTGTTGCAGTATGGCCCCCGGATATTCGGGCCACCATCCACCGGGCCAACAACCGGGGTAACCCGGCATTGGCCACTGCCATGGCGAATGCGCCCAGGAGAGCATACGACAGCGCAATCGTTGCACCACCGCCCAACCCGTCCTGGAAAGCGACCATCGTTCCGGTGAAGCCCAGACCGCCGAGCAACCCGCCGAGTACCGCGCCGATCAACAACGCAAGCACCACGTGGACACGTAACACAGCCAACAGGAGCACCAGTATGACCGCGATAAGCACAGAGTTCATGAGGACATCTTAAGTATCGGTGAACATGTACTTCATCATTGCCCCAGATTTATCCCACCTCCATGCAACGATGAAATAGTTGTGAAGTCTCAATCTTGTCCCCGCGCCACAGCGATTCGGAAGTAACTTCGCAGTTCACAGGGGATTTCCGGTGATACAGTCGCGCGCAACGAACGAAGTCTGCGCATTTTCGGATAGCTGGGAAACCACCCCCGGGGGCCTGTTCTGGGGCATCGGGCCGGGACACGAACGATGCGACATTCAGAAGTCGTGCGGTAACACCACATCCGTCACCTGCTGTGGCGGAGAACGGGGGTATTCAGCTCAGGACCTGAAGTGCCGGACCGCGGCGTATGCCTGAGTTCTACCGTCTGCGGGTGTCTGGCGGATGACAGTGGAGGTACTCCAGAAGCGTTATCTCCGATGTTCGCCGGATATGTTCCGTTCTTACCTCGGTTGGAGTGATCAGGTGAAGATCGACCACCGACATCCGGTGGTGTATGGAATGAAAAAAAGACGCCACTTTAAATGCGAGTGGCGTCTATTCGGTGCTGTTATCTCATGGTGCCCCCGGTGAGACTCGAACTCACACTGGACGGGTTTTGAATCCGTTGCCTCTGCCAATTGGGCTACGGGGGCGTACGTGATGATGATAGACGATGATACCTGATCACCTGGCCACTACCCGAATGGCCTGGGTAGTGGCCTCCGATGAGGCTCTGTTCCGCGTCGTCGGCCGGCGTCGGGGTGCCTAGTGGTCGGGGGTAGGCAGTACACTCGGGTGTCGTGAGTGCCTCTGTAGACAAGTCCCGAGACCGTAAACGATTGATGCTCATCGACGGCCATTCGATGGCTTTCCGTGCGTTCTTCGCGCTGCCCGCGGAGAACTTTTCGACGACGGGTGGGCAGCACACGAACGCCGTCTACGGATTTATCTCGATGCTGGCGAACCTCCTCAAAGATGAAAAACCCACCCATGTGGCCGTGGCTTTCGATGTGGGGCGCCAGACATTCCGGAGCGAGAAGTTCCCCGCCTACAAGGCACAGCGTGATGCGACCCCGGAGGAGTTCAAAGGGCAGGTTGGCCTGATCAAGGAGGTCATGGAGGCTCTCGGTATCGTGACCATAGAGAAGGAGAACTTCGAGGCCGATGACATCATCGCCACCCTTTCGGTCGCTGCGCGGCCGTTGGGCTTCGATACGCTCATCGTCACCGGTGACCGGGATTCCTTCCAGTTGGTGAATGACACCACCACGGTGCTGTATCCGATGCGTGGCGTCTCCAATCTCCACCGCTTCACCCCTGCCGCTGTGGAGGAGAAGTACGGCCTCACCCCTGAGCAGTACCCGGACTTCGCTGCGTTGCGGGGGGATCCGAGCGACAATCTCCCGAACATACCCGGGGTGGGGGAGAAGACCGCAACCAAGTGGATCACGCAGTACGGGAGCCTTGAGGAACTGCTGGCGCACGCCGATGAGATCAAGGGCAAAGCGGGGGAGAACTTCCGCGAACGGCTTGATCAGGTGCGGATGAACCGAGAGCTGACCGAAATGGTCAAGGACATGGACTTGCCCTACGCTCCGGATCAGTTGGAACTCTCGCCCGCGAGTGTGGGACGGGTCGCTGAGAGGTTCGATGAGTTGCAGTTCGGAACAAGCTTGCGTGAACGCATCCTCGGCGCTGTGAAACATGACGGGGTGGACGCGGAGCAGATCGGTTCCGGGCAAGGTCCGGAGCTCACGGTGGAAGCGGAGCCCCTTGATGTGTGGCTCTCTGCCCGGCAGAATCAGGGGCTGGCGGTGGCGGTGGCCGGTACTCCAACTCCCGGGGCGGGTGACATTGATGCAGTCGCTTTTGTTGATGCGGAGCGTAAGGCACTCGTCGTGGAGGTGGCGGATCTGTCTCCGGAGGAGGAGTCGGCGCTGGCGAAATGGGTGTCCTCGAATGCCCCCAAGTATCTGCACGGAGCGAAAGCTGCGTGGCACATGTTCGCCGGCCGGAACATGGAGCTTGAGGGAATAGAACACGACACGGCGATCGCGGCGTATCTGTTGCGCCCTGGGCAGCGCACCTACGCATTGGGCGATGTTCTCCAGCGGCATCTACAGCGTCAACTCGACGGATCGCACTCCGCAAATGGGGCCGGTCAGCTCTCTCTTCTGGATGTGCACGAGGATCACACCGGACTACTTGCGGAGGCGGAGGCCGTCGCTGATCTTGCGGCGGTACTGACGGAAGCTCTGGAGGAGATCAATTCCTTCGCGCTGTATCGGGAGCTGGAGCTTCCCTTGATATCCGTTCTCGCCCGTATGGAGCACGTTGGTATCGCCGTGGACACCGACAGGTTGGAACGGCAGCGGGATGAGTTCATTGCCAAGGTTGAAGCGGAGGAAGCGGCCGCACGTGAGATCGCCGGTGATGAAACTCTGAACTTGTCCAGTCCGAAGCAGTTGCAGGTCGTGCTGTTTGACACCCTGGATATGCCGAAGACGAAGAAAACCAAGACCGGGTACTCGACAGCCGCGAAGGAGATCGAGGCACTGGCGGTCAAACACCCGCATCCGTTCCTGGATCATCTGCTCGCTCACCGTGAGTACCAGAAGATGAAGACGACCCTCGATGGTCTGATCAAAGCCGTTGCAGCAGATGGTCGAATCCACACGACCTTCAATCAGACCGTCACCTCGACCGGCCGATTGAGTTCGACGGACCCGAATCTGCAGAACATCCCAGTGCGTACCCCCGCGGGCCGGGACATTCGCAAGGCTTTCGTTGTGGGTGACGGGTACTCGACCTTGCTGACTGCGGACTATTCCCAGATCGAGATGCGTGTGATGGCTCATCTCTCTGGGGACGGGGGGCTGATCGAGGCTTATCAGAATGGTGAGGACCTGCACAACTTCGTCGGTTCCCGGGTTTTCGACGTTCCGGTGAATCAAGTCACTCCGGAGCTGCGGCGCCGCGTGAAGGCGATGTCCTATGGTCTCGTCTATGGGCTCAGCGCCTTCGGTCTGTCTCAGCAGTTGAATATTTCCGCAGGTGAAGCGAAGCGGATCATGGGTAACTACTTTGAACGGTTCGGGGGTGTGAAGCACTACCTGGATTCGGTGGTCGATACCGCTCGCAGAGACGGTTACACATCAACTCTCTTCGGGAGGCGCCGCTACCTCCCCGAGTTGTCGTCAACGAACAGAGTCGCTCGTGAGAATGCCGAACGGGCCGCCCTGAATGCTCCGATCCAGGGAACTGCGGCAGATATCATCAAGGTTGCGATGTTGCGTGTCGACGCCGCGCTCCGGGACGCAGCCGTTCGCAGCAGGGTCTTGCTTCAGGTCCACGATGAACTCGTCGTGGAAATCGCGGACGGGGAACTGTCGGTGGTGCGGGAGATTCTTGAGCGGGAGATGGACGGAGCCATCACCCTGGATGTACCCCTCGAGGTCTCGGCCGGTTCCGGTGAAAACTGGGACACCGCAGCACACTGATCTGGCGCGGCGCCTGTCACTGCGCCAGATGCGCGACGAAAATCGCGGTACCGGGGAATATCTTTCCGCGTAGCGGTGACCATTGTCCCCAGGTTTCGGTGAGATCGGAGGGCCATTCTGGTTCGATGAGGTTATCCAGGATAAATCCGGCGCCGATGAGTTCCCTGATGCGGTCTCCGATGGTCCGGTGCTGTTCGGAGTAAGTGACTGTCCTGGTCTCCGGGTCGCGTTCGACGTACCCCGAACGATCAAAGTAACTGCTGTATGCGGTCAGTCCGTCTTCTCCTGGGTCGTCCGGGAAGATCCAGCGCATCGGGTGAGTCACCGCGAAGACGAACCGGCCTCCGGGCACCAGGACCCTGGCTACCTCGCGCATCAGACCGGCGCTGTCAACGACGAAAGGGATGGCCCCGAAGACGCTGAACGCTACATCCATGCAATTGTCACGGTACGGAAAGTGGGTGGCATCGGCTTGGACAAGGGCCACGCCATTGTCATCCCAAGCGCGACTCCTTCCTTGGTTGAGCATGCCTCTGGAAATATCGAAAGCGGTGATGAATCCGACACCATCTGCGGCCAACCATGCGGAACAAGGGGCTGATCCGCACCCGATCTCGAGGACACGGGCGGTGTGGACGTTACCGAGGAGCCGTACGTCTTTCTCATGGAGCATTTCCGGGCACCAGTGAAACTCCCCCGTGGCGGACCTGGTGCCGAGATACGTCGAATGTTCACGGTGGTAAGTGGCAGCATCGTGATCCCACCAGGAACGGTTCGCCGCCGCAGATTCAGCGTCGGTGACCAGTGATTGTGCGAGTGGGTCAAGAGAATGGTTGGGGTGGTTCCTTGGCTCAGGTGTCACTTCGGTCATCGTCCCATGATAAGCGCTTCGGTTGCCGGATCATGAGAAGCCGGTTATTGTTGATCACGTGTGTCTGTACGGGCGACAAGATGCCACTCACAATAGGAGGGTGGTGTCGGGAAAACGTCATTACGGGTCCCAAGGTTTGTCCGGTACCCCGCTTTCCGCGTTTCATGATCTGCGCAGGTAAAGGCGGTGTGTTCCAGGGACGGCACACATTCCCTGTCCACTTTCGATTCCTATCCATTTCGGAGCACTCAAACATATGCCCACCAACAACGCCCCTCAGGTTGCCGTCAACGACATCGGCTCCGCTGAGGACTTCCTCGCTGCAGTCGACGCAACCATCAAGTACTTCAACGACGGTGACATCGTCGAAGGTACCGTCGTCAAGGTCGATCGCGACGAGGTTCTGCTCGACATCGGCTACAAGACGGAAGGTGTCATTCCCTCCCGTGAGCTGTCCATCAAGCATGATGTCGACCCGGGCGAGGTCGTCGCCGTCGGCGACGAAATCGATGCACTTGTCCTCACCAAGGAGGACAAGGAAGGCCGGCTGATCCTGTCTAAGAAGCGCGCCCAGTACGAGCGTGCATGGGGTGCCATCGAGGCCCTCAAGGAGAACGACGAGCCCGTCACCGGTACCGTCATTGAGGTTGTCAAGGGTGGTCTCATCCTGGACATCGGCCTCCGTGGCTTCCTGCCTGCTTCCCTCGTCGAGATGCGTCGTGTCCGTGACCTGGATCCGTACATCGGCCAGGAGATCGAGGCGAAGATCATCGAGCTGGATAAGCACCGCAACAATGTTGTGCTGTCCCGCCGTGCATGGCTCGAACAGACCCAGTCTGAGGTTCGCTCCGAGTTCCTGCATCAGCTTCAGAAAGGCCAGGTCCGCAAGGGCGTCGTGTCCTCGATCGTCAACTTCGGTGCGTTCGTTGATCTCGGCGGCGTTGACGGACTTGTCCACGTTTCCGAACTCTCGTGGAAGCACATCGATCACCCGTCCGAGGTTGTCACCGTCGGCGACGAGGTTACCGTCGAGGTTCTCGACGTCGACCTGGACCGTGAGCGTGTCTCCCTCTCTCTGAAGGCGACCATGGAAGACCCCTGGCGCGTCTTTGCCCGTACCCACGCGGTCGGCCAGATCGTTCCGGGCAAGGTCACCAAGCTCGTTCCCTTCGGTGCGTTCGTTCGCGTGGAAGAGGGAATCGAAGGTCTCGTCCACATCTCCGAGCTTGCTGAGCGCCACGTCGAGGTTCCGGACCAGGTTGTCACAGTCGGTGAAGAGGCCATGGTCAAGGTCATCGACATCGACCTCGAGCGCCGTCGTATCTCCCTGTCGCTGAAACAGGCTGATGAGGACTACACTGAGGAATTCGATCCGTCCAAGTACGGTATGGCCGATTCCTACGATGAGCAGGGCAATTACATCTTCCCTGAGGGCTTCGATCCGGAGACCAACGAGTGGCTTGAAGGCTTCGATGAGCAGCGTCAGGCGTGGGAGGCCCGCTATGCGGAGTCCGAGCGTCGCTTCCAGCTTCACACCGCTCAGATCGAGCGTCACCGCGCCGCTGCCGAAGAGGCTGCCGTGGCCGGCGCCACCAACTACTCCTCCGAGTCCTCCGACGCTGCACCGGCTGCTGCCGCTGCCAGCGACGTGGAGACCACCGGTGGTTCTCTCGCCTCCGATGAGCAGCTCGCTGCACTGCGCGAGAAGCTTGCCGGAAACTAGGTTCCCTTCCAATTTCTGATGACGATGATTGTCTGAAGAATGATGAAAGCAGAGTGGTAGCTCAGCAGATTGAGAGCTACCATCCTGTGTAAAAGGTCCGTTCGTTCCTCTCTGGAGCGGACGGACCTTTTCTGTGCTGTGTATGGGTTCTCTAGGGCCTGAAGAGTTCATGACAATCTTCTCATCGCCGGAAAGATCGCTCACCGGAAATATCGAGGGGTTGTTTGTCGCCAGAGCAGTCTCGTCCGCGTCCCGAGCCATCCGGAGCCCAAAAACGTCCATCTTATGTGTGGTATGGGGCTGGAAAATGAGTGCCCATCGCCGTGATGTTCGATCTGTCTCCTTCTTTCTTACTTAAAATTGTGGGTTCATTCACAGAATGTTGGTGTTTTACGGTTATCATCGGCTAAGATGTGAGTTAACTTACAAATGTCTGTTTTGTTCGACGTGTACGTGTGCGGACCGGGCGAAATATCACTCGAATGGGTGATAAACGGGTCTATTTTCATGCCGTTCGGGCAGTTGGAAGTTGGAGAACCCGCAAGACTAGACATATGATTGTGGGGACTCACCGCAAACTCGGGCATGTATGGCCTCGATCACTGTTGCACCACACGCTTGATTCTGTGCAAACACATCACCGCCTCCCAGGTTTTTCATAGATTAAGTTAAGCATCCGATGGTGTTTGCTTAGCGGGTTGGCCGGTTACATGACCGCGGTAGAGCCGGGCAGGAATACGCCTGCGCCGGATGAGGATTCACCCCGCGTTATAGGCGGTGGTGATGTAAGAAAGGTTCATACATGGCGTCTAAAACAATGACGACATCACAGTTCATTCTGGAGAAGGTGGGTGGCGCCGAGAACGTCGCCAACCTGACCCACTGCGCGACACGGTTGCGCTTCCAGCTTCACGATCAGTCCAAGGCTGATCAGAAGGCGCTGGACTCTAACCCTGATGTGCTCGGCGTTGTTCCCCAGGGAACGACTGGCCTCCAGGTCGTCATGGGCGGCGGAGTAGCTGAGTATTACCAGGGCATTATCAGCCAGCCCGGCATGGGTGAAGGCGCTGCTAAGAAGACGGGCAAGAAAGAATACGACGGTGTCCGTGGCAAGTACTCGTGGGTGGATTACGCCTTCGAGTTCCTGTCCGACACTTTCCGTCCGATCCTCTGGGCCCTGCTTGGAGCCTCGCTGATCATCACGCTCCTGGTGCTCTTCGATACCTTCAACATCCAGGACTTCCGTGCTCCGGACCAGCCCCCGACCTTCGCCTTCATGCATGCCATGTGGCAGTCGGTGTTCTACTTCCTGCCCGTCATGGTTGGCGCCTGCGCCGCCCGTAAGCTCGGTGCGAACGAGTGGGTCGGCGCAGCTATTCCCTGTGCTTTGCTCACCCCGACGTTCATCGCCATGGGTGAAGCAGGAGACAAGGTTTACGTCTTCGGCCTCCCGATGGTGCTCAATGGTTACTCCGGGCAGGTGTTCCCGCCACTGATCGCTGCGATTGCTCTGTTCTGGACAGAAAAGGGCCTGAAGAAGATCATCCCCTCTTCTGTGCACATGGTGTTCGTGCCGTTCTTCTCCTTGCTGTTCCTGATTCCCGCGACCGCCTTCGTTTTCGGCCCGTTCGGCATCTACATCGGTAACGGTATCTCCAGCATGCTTGATGCGGTCAACACCTTCTCACCGCTGATTCTCGCTATCATCATCCCGCTGCTGTACCCGTTCCTGGTTCCGCTGGGTCTGCACTGGCCGCTGAATGCGATCATGATCCAGAACATCGCGACCTTGGGCTACGATTTCATCCAGGGCCCGATGGGTGCCTGGAACTTCGCCTGCTTCGGTACGGTCACCGGCGTCATGGTTGTTGCCATGCGTGAGCGTGATCGTCAGATGCGCCAGGTTTCCCTGGGCGGTATGATGGCTGGTCTTCTCGGTGGTATCTCCGAACCCTCGCTCTACGGTGTCATGCTGCGGTTCAAAAAGAGCTACATGCGTCTGCTGCCAGGTTGTTTCGCCGGTGGTTTCGTGATGGGTCTCGTTCCTCAGATCACTCCGATCGAGCCTGTCACCGCAAACGCTTTCGTCTTCACCTCGTTGCTGACGGTCTTTGCCTTCAACTCGATCGGTCTCTACATCCTCGGTATCGCCGTGGCGTTCTTCACCTCCTTCTTCCTTGTCATCCTGTTCGACTACCGGTCGGAAGAAGAGAAGATCCATGCTCGCGAAGCTGCTGAAGAGTATGAGCGCGCGATGGCTGAACTTGCTGAAGATGAGGCACATGTCGCGTCCACCGGCAGCACCGCAGGTGCATCGTCCGCTGGTGCGGGTTCTGTCGCGGTTGCTGAAGCTCCGGCACCGGCCACCACGGAAAAGACCGCTTTGCGTCCCGGCGCTGTCACCACCATCACCTCTCCACTGGCTGGCCGCGCTGTGCCGCTGAGTGAGGTTCCGGATCCGATGTTCTCCGGCGGCAATGTCGGTAAGGGCCTCGCCATCATCCCGACCGGCACCACGGTTACTGCTCCCGGTGACGGACAGATCCTGGCTCTGTTCCCGCACGCTGTCGGTCTCCGACTGGACAATGGCATCGAACTGCTGGTCCATGTGGGACTCGACACCGTCGAGCTAAACGGAACCGGCTTCACTTCGCACGTCGAGAAGAAGCAGCGCGTCCGTGCAGGCGACCCGTTGCTGAGCTTTGACCCCGAGGTGATCACTGCCGCGGGCAAGCCCCTCATCACCCCGGTTGTTGTTCAGAACCACCGTAAGTTTGCTTCTGTGGAAGGCCACACCGCTGATTCCGTGGATGCAAACGCCACGATCATCACCGTGACTGCCAAGTAGTAATCTCGCCCCGGCGGTTTTCCCGGGGACCTGTAACAACTGCTTGAAAACTGAAAGCTCCTCCTGCCACATTTCACAGTGCGGCGGGAGGAGTTTTCGCGTATCTGATGACAGAACCGGTTTATTCCCGAACATAACGTGTGACCCCGTATGTCGAGGATGCGTGGGGAACGATACACTTAGGAATATGTTGAGAATCGGATTAACCGGCGGGATTGGCAGCGGCAAGTCGACAGTTGCCGCGGCGCTCGCGGACATTGAGGGAGTAGCCGTGATTGACGCTGATGCTATCGCGCGGGATATTGTTCAACCGGGTCAGCCCGCCCTCATTGAGTTAGTTCGTGAGTTCGGAGAGGATATTCTGGGGGAAGACGGACACCTCGACAGAAAACTTTTGGCTCAGCGCGCCTTCGGGGACGGTGCAGCCACCGAGCGGCTTAACGCGATCATGCACCCGCGGATTATCTCGGAAGCTGCACGTCGCCTGGACACGGCGGAAGCCGACGGTGCCGTTGCAGGGGTATACGACATGCCGCTGCTCTTCGAAACCGGGCAGGCTGATCAGTTTGACACAGTGATCGTTGTTGACGTGGATAGCGAAGAAAGAGTGCGGAGACTGACTCGGAACCGGGGAATTGACGCCGCCGACGCACGACGCCGGATGGCTGCACAAATCGGCGACGAAGAACGCCGCAACGGGGCGGACATCATCATCGACAACAACGGCCCCCTCACTGCACTCGAACCTCAAGTGAAGAGTATCGTCGCTCCGTTAATTGATGCGGAGCGGCGACGTTCGTCATCTCACTGATTCCTGTAGTCGACCACTCCGACGACCTCGAGACCGTCATCTTCGGTGGGATCGTAATCTTCATCAGCAGATGGACGTGGATCGGGATGCGAAACCCGTGAGTCGGTGTCAGTCGGAACGCGCCCCAAGAGTTCATCGAGGTTCGTACGCATCAGTAGGACGTTGTAGTTGCTCCAGGTTGTAGCGATGAAGTAGAGATCCCGACCTCCGTCTGCAGGAAGGATGGAAGCGCCGTAGAGATCATTCACGGTTCCGGTATCCACAATCATGTGCTCTTGTTCCCATGGACCCGTCAGACTTTCCGCTGTACGTAGTACCAATCCCCGGTCGGTGGTGAACAAGGTGATGAATTTGGAGAGATGATCATTCCATGTCACAGAGAGCTCGGATACCGGGCGATCGAAAATGGTGACTGCATCCTCGAGGGTGTACGGACCGTCATCTCCATCAGGATTCCTCTTTCTGTCGCCAGGTGAGAACCAACTCGTTCCATCGAAGAATCTGAATGCGGATTCGTCGGGGAACTCAGATACCGGGGCACGTCCGAGGATCGCGGAACCGTCCCTTCCAGATGGTGTACTGAATCTGTAAACGAAACCATCATGTTCGACGAACGACGACATTTGGAGCTTCTCATTACCTTCTCTGTAGGAAGGTAAACCCGTGATTTTGGTCAGGGATGGGCGCTTGTTCGTGCGGAGAGAATCTTTAACGACGGACCAGGTTACACCGTCCCGCGAACGGACCGTCCCAGCGTAGTTGGTCTTCCACCGGCCTGGTTCACTCCATTCACGAATGGACATGTAGTCGACGTAGTGCATTCCATTGATGGTGATCGCCGCAGTCGGAATGGTGGTGTGCTCGTGTCCGGGATCTTTGAGGGAATCGATGAATTCGACAGCCCGCCCCCGGGAAGTCCATCCGTCCCGCGCGAGGGCCTCTTCAATTTCAAGCCCATCGGCGTAGTCGAGATCGGAGGTTCGAACGATGGTGTTACTGCGCCAGTCGGAGGAAGAATCATCGCAGGCCACGGTGTCGCCAAAGATGAGCATCAGGTGTCCTTCAGCATCTTTCAGCGCGACACCGAGATCTGTCCCGGCGATTCCGAAAGCACGGTCGGTTCGGGCTGGGGATCCAGGCCCGGTGACGAGATGGAGTGCCTCGGTGTGGCCCTTGATGATTGGAAGTTGCCCAGGCCGCCCCTTCAGCCATGGAGGATTTGAGCTGTCTTCGTTGTCTCCGGGCGTGCCGTTCACAGTGCCTTGGACCCGGGGGATTCCGGTGGAACCACGGAAGGTTAGGGATTCGAGCAATCCGACGGGTTTCTCCTGCAGTGGTTCCTGGCGGAGATTGTTCACGCAGGGGCTACCGATTGCCGTGGTGGGAGGTGCTGCGATGATGAGGAACGGCCCCGTCACCGCGAGAGCAGCCAGTGTGGTGACGTGTCTCCGCATGTGTCGACCGGCTGCTGCTTCACTCATGTGCTACACGCTAGCCGGAGATCGTCTCACTCGCTAGTTGGCGACAGAGGTCGAAGCCTCTTCACTGATGCTCGTTCGGGTGAGCCTGTGACCGGGGGTAAACTCATGGTCATGGCTTTTGCTGCTGAACAACCTGTACTCTCCCATTCCGAGCACCGTCCGGTTGGTGATATTGAGCGTTCGGCGGCGACGTTCGAGGTTATTTCCGATTACCAACCGGCTGGAGATCAACCTACTGCGATCATGGCACTCGCGGAGCGGTTGGACAGGGGCGAACGGGACGTGGTGCTCCTGGGAGCAACAGGAACCGGTAAGTCGGCGACGGCAGCCTGGTTGATCGAGAAAGTTCAGCGCCCGACACTCGTTATGGCCCCGAACAAGACACTTGCTGCACAGTTGGCGAATGAGCTCCGGCAGTTGTTGCCGAACAATGCGGTTGAGTACTTCGTGAGTTACTACGACTACTACCAACCCGAGGCGTACATCGCGCAGACTGACACCTACATTGAGAAGGACTCGTCCATCAACGAGGATGTCGAGCGTCTCCGTCACTCTGCGACGTCGGCGCTGTTGTCCCGCCGGGATGTTGTGGTGGTGAGTTCGGTGTCGTGTATCTACGGTCTGGGTACGCCGCAAAGCTATCTGGACAGGTCCGTGGTTCTCAGGGTGGGGGATGAGATTGACCGAGACCGGTTTCTTCGGTTGCTGGTGGACATCCAGTACGCGCGTAATGACGTCGCGTTTACCCGGGGGACTTTCCGGGTGAAGGGTGACACCGTGGACATCATCCCCGCCTATGAGGAGTTAGCGGTCCGTGTCGAGTTCTTTGGTGACGAGATCGATTCGTTGTACTACATCCACCCACTGACGGGCGATGTGGTACGGAATGTGGATGAGCTGCGAATTTTCCCGGCCACCCACTACGTAGCGGGTCCAGAGCGTATGGAGAAGGCGGTTGCCGCCATCAAGTCGGAGTTGGCGGATCGCCTCGCTGATCTGGAGAACCGAGGCAAGCTCCTGGAGGCGCAGCGGCTCCGGATGCGCACCGAATACGATCTGGAAATGATTGAGCAGGTCGGATTCTGCTCCGGTATCGAGAACTACTCCCGACACATAGATGGCCGTGAGGCGGGATCTGCACCGGCGACGCTGATCGACTACTTCCCGGAGGACTTTCTCACCATTATTGATGAGTCCCACGTCACGGTTCCGCAGATTGGCGGCATGTTCGAGGGGGACATGTCCCGGAAACGGAACCTAGTGGACTTCGGGTTCCGTCTTCCGAGTGCTCTGGACAACCGCCCTCTGACCTGGGAGGAGTTCGATTCCAGGAAGGGGCAGTGTGTCTACATGTCCGCGACGCCCGGTACTTACGAGCTGACGGCGTCGGGGGGTGAGTTCGTGGAACAGGTCATTCGGCCCACGGGGCTGGTTGATCCGAAGATCGTTGTCAAACCGACGAAGGGACAGATCGATGATCTGATCGACGAGATCAATCAGCGTACCGCGAAGCAGGAGAGGATCCTGGTGACCACGCTGACCAAACGGATGTCGGAGGATCTCACTGATTATCTTCTGGAGCACGGCATCCGGGTTCGCTACCTGCACAGTGACATCGACACGTTGCAGCGTGTGGAACTGCTTCGGCAGTTGCGCCTCGGCGAATACGATGTTCTCGTCGGGATCAACCTTCTCCGTGAGGGATTGGACCTTCCGGAGGTGTCTCTCGTGTCGATACTTGACGCCGACAAGCAGGGATTCCTACGTTCGACGACATCTCTCATTCAGACTATTGGCCGCGCGGCGAGAAACGTCGCAGGTGAGGTACACATGTACGCTGACACCATCACAGAATCCATGCAGCGGGCCATCGACGAAACGGAGCGGCGTCGGGAAAAACAGATCGCCTACAACGTGGCTCACGGCGTGGATCCGCAACCCCTGCGGAAGAAGATCGCCGACATTCTCGACCAGGTTTACGAGAATGTCGGCGATAATCGGGATCAGGTGGGCTCCGCTGGTGGTGACGCCGCGCTTGTTGAGAGGCCCGACGTCGCTTCGATGCCGCGACAGGAAGTGCAGGATCTGATCACTGATCTGACGGCACAGATGTCGGTGGCCGCGCGGGAGCTTAAGTTTGAGCTCGCGGGCCGTCTCCGGGATGAGATAGCGGACTTGAAGAAGGAACTTCGTGGAATGAAAGAGGCCGGTATCTGATTGACCTGACCCATTGTGCAGGGGTGATCCACGGGGGCGGTGTTCCTTTTGCCTACAATGGACAGGAAGAATGACAGAAGGTTTGGTTGTCTGTGTGCTGTATTCAGTGCCGGATAATCAGAGCACGATATCCTGATCTCTCACCGGAAGGTTCACTATGAGTGACTACACCAAGATCGTCGTTGGAACGGACGGCTCGAAGTCGTCGATGTTGGCGGTTGAGCGGGCGGCGGCGATGGCTGCCGCATTCGATGCCACTCTGATCGTCGGCTGTGCGTACTACGAGTCCGAGGAACAGGCGCTGAAGACACTGCGCAAGGACTCCGTCACTGTTCTCGGCGATGATCCGGCTCAGCGTAACCTTGATGCGGCAGCCGCGGCAGCCAGGAAGATCGGCTGCGCGAAGGTGGAGACCGCCATCAAACCGGGTACTCCGGTGGAGGCGTTGATGGCGATCGTGAACGAGAACGAGGCTGATCTGCTCGTCGTTGGAAACCGGGGTATCAACTCACTGACGGGTCGTCTACTCGGCTCTGTTCCCGCTGATGTAGCCCGCCAGTCCCAGTGCGACGTTATGATCGTGCACACCGTGAGCTGACGGGATGTATTCTGCGGCGGTCATTCCACTGGGTGGGGAGGCCGCCCGATCACGGTGAGGGACTGCGTAGCACGGGTGTATGTGACGTAGAGATCCTGCCAGCCCTGGGGGGACTGTCCGACTATTGCGGCCGGATCCAGAACGACAACATGGTCGAACTCGAGTCCCTTAACCGCGTTCACCGTGACGCTCCCCGCTACCTGGGCGTCATCTGGGGCAATGAGGACACTCGTCCGTTCAGGAGATCGGTCGTGTAGCGTGCGGATGACCTCTGTCGGATCAGTTTCATCGGGCAGGAACCTGACTCCCCAACCGGTATCCCGGATGGCTGTCGCCGGAGTACGTTCAGGCGCGATCATCGGTAGAAGCTGCGCCGCGACATCCGAGATGTCCCGTGGTGTGCGGTAGTTGACCGTCAACTCGTGCCGGTGAAAGCGACTGTGCACATAGGGGGATAGTGTGTCGGTCCAGGAATCCACACCTGCGGGTGAACCAGTTTGTGCTGTGTCGCCGACGAGAGTCATCCACCGGGAGGGGCATCTGCGCATGACCATACGCCATTCCATGGGGGAGAGTTCCTGGGCTTCGTCGACGATCACATGCCCGTAAGCCCACGTATGGTCCATGCGGGCGCGTTCTGCTGTCGTCCGGGTGTCACGGAAACGTTGCCGTTCCGCTAGTGTTTCTGCGTCGATGACATCGTGCGCGGAAAGCACCTCAGCCTCGAACCCATCATCGAGATCGGAGGAGGCTGATGAACTCAGGATGTCCAGGGCCTCCTGGGCGTCCTCAACTTGTTCACGCCATTTCTGTTCGGCTGCCTCCCGGGCGGCGTCAGGATCGGGCATCCCCAAGCGTTCCGCGAGTTCGTCAAGGAGTGCCGCATCGGATTCCGTCCACGGGGAGCCGGGTTCCCGGTACAGTGCGTCGCGGGTTTCATCGTCGTAGTCGGCGGCTGCTGTGGCGATTGCGATTCGGTCGCTGAGTAGTCGATTCAGCACAGATTCCGGGTCGAGCACCGGCCAGTATGCGTCCACGGTGGCGAGGACAGACGGTTCCTCCATGAGGTCCTCGTGCAACTGCGCTATATCACCGCCACTGAGTAGATTTCGGCCACCAAGCGGGTCAGCTCCGATCTTCTCTGCCAATTGGTCCGTGAGTTGTTCAATGAGATGCTCCCGGAACACCGGTTGCGCGAGATTGTGTGGTCGGCGCGAACGACGTGCCCGTGTGCGGGCCTTCTTCACCATCGTCGGTGTGAGGAGAAGATCGAGTCCCTCCACCTTGATCCTGACGGGGGCATCGGGGAGTGTCTGATGGGCCTTGACCGCTTCCGCGAGAATCGTGACCATCTCCTCTGATCCCTTGATCTCTCGGGTCAACAGGTTATCCGAGGCCTCGGGACTGAAACCGGGGTAGAGCTCACCGATGGTGGAGAGGACAACACCGGTTTCACCGAGCTCCGGTAGAACACGGGAAATGTAATCGAGGAACGTCCGGTTCGGTCCGATGATGAGCACACCGGTCGCTGCGAGTTGTTCGCGCCACGTGTAGAGCAACCAGGCCACACGATGCAGTGCCACCGCTGTTTTCCCTGTGCCAGGCCCCCCCTCTACGACCATGACCCCGCGGGTCCGGTCGCGGATGATGACATCCTGCTCACGCTGGATCGTCTCAACGATATCCACCATGTGGCCGGTGCGTGGTGCGGTGAGCACGGGGAGTAGGGCAGATTCGCTTCCGACGCCGCTGCGTAACACCGATTCAGGTGTACCCGGTGTGACGGACAAACGTTCATCATCGATACCGGTCACCGTCCGGCCACTCGTGCGGATGTGTCTGCGGACGGTCACACCTTCCGGTTGCGCGGTTGTCGCGAGATAGAACGGCCTGGCCATCGGGGCGCGCCAGTCGAGCAACAACGTGCGATATCCGTCTTCCCTGGCATCGAGTCCCATCCTTCCGATGTATCGCCGGTCCAGCTCGGGAAACTCCGGTACCGGGTTCTCCGCATCAGGATCCCGAACATCGATTCTTCCGAAGACGAGACCGAGTTGAGCGAGATTCAACCGGTCAAGACGGGCGTTGAGTGCGTGGTACTCCGTCTCTCTCTCGACGAGAGCCTCGGCGTCGGGATTGGCGGCGTCGACACGCTTCATCACTCCACGGAGCCGCTCAGTCGACTGTGCCACCTCCGCATCAAGTCGCGCGAAGAGCATATCGGTGTATGCCTGTTCCGTGGCGATCTCCGGATTCCCGTTGCTGGGGAGTGGAGAAGAAAAACGGGATCGATGCTGCACGGTCAGTACTCCTGGGGAGATTCACGCTCGGGATCCCGTTGTTCGGTCGGGATTGGCGCGAGGAATGGTAAGGGAAACTCTAGTTCTGCTGGAAGCGGGGGTCCATCCCCAGGGGGGCAGACGAAGCACATGCGACGCCCCGCCGACCGGTTGGCGGTGGGCGGGGCGTGTCGAAGGGCGGGCAGGGCAGAGGATCAGAGGTCCAGCTTCCGACCCCACTTCTTCTGTGCCTTCTTTGCAGCTTTGTCCGCCTGCTTCTGGTACTTCTCGGCGTTCTTGGAGGCAGTCTTACGGGCTTCATCAGCGCGATTCTGCGCCTGGCTGGCGAGCTTCACAGCCCGTTTCTTGGCGATCTTCGCATTGGACTCGGCAGCCTTCAGCCAGTCGTCCCTGTTGTCCTCGAAGTAGTCCTGGGCGGCGCCGAAGTATTCGGTTGCCTTCTCACCGGCGTCGCCGAGGAATCCCCGGGTGGAGTGAGCAAGAGCGGAAGCTTGCTCGGAGGCGGATTCAGCGAATTTCTCCGTCTCAGACTTTGTGGGCAGTGCCCTCTGCACCTTTTTGTTGGTCACCTTCGCGGCGTGCTTCGTGCGCCAGGCGATACCGGGCTTACCCTGGGTGTCGGCGGTGGTGATGAACAGTCCTCCGAGGAGAGCAATGGAGGTGAGGAAGCCGGAACGACGTGCACTCTTTTCCTGATTGTCCTCCGCATCCCAGAAAGCGTGACGTGCGAGGATCGTCGGGATGGACGTCAACGCGAGGGTGAATGCGGACAGTCGCGGGAACTTTCCGAGTGCCAGCATACTGCCTGCACCCACTTTGGTGGCACCAAGACCTCGGGCGACGAGCTCCGGATCAGTCGGCACGAATGCGGCGTATTGCCGTGGAAGAACGCCACGCAGTCGGGTGATGACAGACTCGGTGCCTTCCACATGGGCCTCGGTATTGGCGAGGGTGTCGACGCCGTCCGCGATGTACACGGAGGCGAGCATCGGTCGGGCGAGCTTGCGGATCATGGGTTACTTGGCTCCTTGGTTGAGTACCGGGTCCGGCACGTGGCAACCCGTTGTCCCGTGAAAAACCGGTAAATAGGGTTACGACGTGCGACTGTCCGGTAATCCTACCGGTTTCCCCGGGATACGTGCACATGAGCGAGCATTAGGGTCACCACCCACGCTCACTCCATTCCTTCAGATGCGGACGTTCAGCACCGACGGTCGTGTCCCGACCGTGTCCGGGATGCACCACCGTCTCATCGGAGTAGACGTCGAAGACTCGGGTGGAAACATCGCAGAGAAGCCTCCGGAAATCACTGTCGCCGTTGGTTTTCCCGACTCCTCCCGGGAACAGGCTGTCCCCGACGAAAAGATGCGTGGTTCCGTCAATGGTGACCTCTATGCAGAGGCCTCCAGGTGTGTGTCCGCGGAGGACGAACACCGGGAAGTTCATTTGCTCCCACTGAAGTTCCGCACCGTGGTCGAGCTCGACGTCAACTCGAGCGGGCAGTGCCGGGGCGTCGAGGGAAGAGGAGTAGTGGATCGCGCCGGTCCGTTCGAGCACCTCCGGAAGTGCTCGAACGTGATCCCAGTGTCGATGCGTGGTGACGACACCTGTGATCGTCGCGCCGTATTCCGCGGCGAAGGAGATCAGTCGGTCGGCGTCATCCGCGGCATCAATGAGTAAAGCGCGATCACCGGCGATGAGGAAGAAGCAGTTGTTGTCCATCTCGGACACGGACAAGGAGCGCAGAGTGACATCATGGGTCATGTGCACAGACTAGCTAATCACCCCAGTCGTTGATATGTTCGATACTGTTTGCCCTCTACACGTTCAACCGGAAGGTACTGAGGCCAGTGGCTGATCGGCTCATCGTGCGCGGAGCGCGCGAGCACAATCTCAAGGGGGTAGACATCGATCTGCCCCGCGACACCCTGGTCGTGTTCACCGGCCTTTCAGGTTCCGGGAAATCCTCCCTGGCATTCGACACGATCTTCGCTGAAGGGCAGCGCCGTTACGTGGAGTCTCTTTCGAGTTATGCCCGTCAGTTCCTCGGACAGATGGACAAGCCTGATGTGGATTTCATCGAGGGATTATCCCCGGCTGTCTCTATTGACCAGAAATCGACGAACCGGAACCCCCGTTCGACGGTCGGGACGATCACGGAAGTCTACGATTATCTCCGATTGCTCTACGCTCGTGCCGGGACCGCACATTGCCCGGAATGTGATGCGGTCATCGAACGGCAGACCCCGCAGCAGATCGTCGACCAGGTCCTTGACATGGAACAGGGACTGAAGTTCCAGGTTCTCGCACCGGTGGTGCGTACGCGGAAAGGGGAGTTCGTCGACCTTTTCGCGGACCTCGCAGCACAGGGATACTCCCGGGTCCGGGTCGACGGAGAGGTTCACCAACTCTCCGATCCACCGAAACTAGAGAAGCAGGTCAAGCACGACATCGAAGTCGTGGTGGACCGGCTCCAGGTGAAACCGACGCAGAAGCAGAGGCTCACCGACTCAGTGGAGACCGCACTTGGGCTCGCTGACGGAGTAGTCATCCTCGACTTCGTCAGCCTGGATGACGATGACGAGAACAGGACACGCCGATTTTCCGAGAAGATGGCGTGTCCCAACGGTCATCCGCTCGGAGTGGATGAACTCGAACCCCGGAGTTTCTCCTTCAATTCCCCCTACGGTGCCTGCCCCGCATGTGATGGACTGGGTACCAAATTGGAAGTCGACATCGATCTCGTCGTTCCCGACGTCGATGTCCCTCTCGTGGAGGCTATTCAGCCGTGGAACACCGGTTTCAACACCAAATACTTCACCAAACTTTTGACCGGGCTCGCGCAGGCGATGGGTTTCAGCGAGAACACCCCGTTCAGTGAGCTCACTGCGGCCCAACGGCGGGCCGTTCTCCACGGTAGTAAACATCAGGTGAGTGTCCGCTACAAGAATCGATACGGTCGTGTCCGTAATTTCACCGCGCCATTCGAGGGGGTGCTGCCGTATCTGCAGCGCAAACTCGATCAGACGGATTCCGACAGTCAGAAGGACCGGATACTCTCCTACATGCGAGAAGTTCCGTGTCCTACCTGTTCAGGAACACGGCTCAAGCCGGAGATCCTGGCAGTTCGTTTAGCCTCGAACCGACACGGGGAGCAGTCCATCGCGGGATTGACGCAGCTTTCGGTCGCGGACGCCGCAGAGTTTCTGGACACCCTGATCTTGGGGCCTCGGGAGCAGATGATCGCTGGTGCTGTTCTCCGGGAGATTCAGGCACGACTGAAATTCCTCCTCGATGTCGGTTTGAACTATCTTTCGCTCAATCGTGCGGCCGGAACCCTCTCCGGTGGGGAAGCTCAGCGAATCCGACTCGCAACCCAGATCGGCTCGGGTCTGGCTGGAGTTCTCTACGTACTCGACGAACCGTCTATCGGGCTGCACCAACGTGACAATCAGCGTCTGATCACCACTCTCGAACATCTCCGGGACATAGGAAACACCCTGATCGTGGTGGAACACGATGAAGACACGATTAATGCCGCCGACTGGCTCGTCGACATCGGACCGAGAGCCGGCGAATACGGCGGCGAGATCGTCTATCAGGGGGATCCCGGGGGAATCCGCGACTGCCCGGAATCTCTTACCGGGCAATACCTGTCGGGTGAACGTTCCCTCGGGGTTCCGGACGAACGCCGACCGATAGACCGGGACCGGATGCTCACCGTCGTTGGTGCCAGGGAGAACAACCTCGCCAACGTCGATGTGAACCTTCCTCTCGGTGTCTTGTGCTGCATCACCGGTGTTTCAGGATCTGGTAAATCCACACTGATCAATCAGATCCTCGCCCGTGTTCTGGCAAACCGGTTGAACAAAGCACGCCAGGTTCCGGGTAAAGCGAGACGTGTCGACGGAATCGAACACCTCGACAAACTGGTTCAGGTCGACCAGTCCCCGATCGGACGTACACCCAGATCGAATCCTGCTACCTACACCGGTGTCTTCGACAAGATTCGTATGCTGTTCGCAGAAACAAACGAGGCCAAGGTTCGTGGGTACAAACCCGGACGTTTCTCATTCAACGTCAAGGGCGGGAGGTGCGAGGCGTGTCGTGGCGACGGAACGTTGAAGATTGAGATGAACTTCCTCCCGGATGTTTATGTCCCATGTGAGGTGTGCGAGGGCGCGCGGTACAACCGTGAGACCCTCGAGGTGAAGTACAAGGGTAAGTCCATTGCAGAGGTTCTGGACATGCCTATCAGTGAAGCCGCGGAGTTTTTCCGTCCCATCACGTCCATCCACCGGTACCTGAATACATTGGTGGAGGTGGGACTCGGCTATGTTCGCCTCGGGCAGTCGGCGACAACCTTGTCCGGAGGTGAGGCACAGCGTGTGAAACTGGCCAGCGAACTTCAGAAGCGATCCAATGGGCGGACGATCTACATCCTCGACGAACCCACAACGGGCCTCCACTTCGAAGACATACGTAAACTCATGCTCGTCATTCAGGGGCTGGTGGACAAGGGAAACAGTGTCCTCATTATCGAGCATAATCTTGATGTGATCAAGGCTGCTGACTGGATTGTCGACATGGGCCCGGAAGGGGGAGCGGGAGGCGGTCGCGTCGTTGCGGAAGGCACTCCGGAAGATGTCGCGCTGGTTGCGGAGTCCCACACCGGGCAGTTCCTCCAACCTTTACTGAACTGAGTGGAAAGGCCGTGGTGCTGCTTCAGGTTGTTGAGTCGACACCTGACGTGTTCTCGATGTCTCCTGCCGCAGACTTTGGGACAATCACCGTCTCATCGCCTCCGGAATCCGTAATTCCAGGGGCGGTCCGTTCACGCTGTGTCCGGAATGCGGCGATGGAGAGGAGTGCGATGCCTGATACGAGGAATGCGAAAACCCTCGGAACACCGCTGATGGTTCCAAGGTCGACGAGAATCAATTTTGCGGTGCCGGCGCCCGCCAAAAGCGTGCCCGCACCCAGCGACGCTTGTGCATTCATATTGTGTGCCCCGAGTAGTACGTAAGCGGCGAGTGCGATCCAGAGTATCGAAACTGTTGCATGGCCGAGGAGGAATCCAAGCTCAGCGTTGCCGAAAATGCCCACTAGGAAGGTCGATACTGTAACCACTGCGACCGTCGACAGGTGAAGACCTGCGAGGGCAAGCAGTATCCGAACCTGGACGGAGAGCTCGCCGATCTGCTTCCGCGCCACCGGAATGATGCAGAGGAGGATCGCTATGAGGACCCCCTCAGTCAACGGGAGAATATTTCGGAGAGAATCAACCCCCTGTCCGAACACCATTGTCGCAGGTAGGGCGGTGAAAATTACCGTCATGAGCGCCCAGGCGATCCATGGTGCGTTTCCCGAGTGGAGACGCGCCATGGCCGGAACCGCGAGGATGGCGAAAGCGAGGAAGGCTACCGGAAGGTAGGCCAGGACCGCAGGTTCGGGTTGGTTGTAGTCGAGCTTCGTTCGGTTCTGGAAATCAACGAGAAGTAGGGAGACAGGGGCTGCGGCGGTTCCGACTGTGATCAGCGTGGGAGCCACGAAGTGGGCAGGGGAGCACCGTCCCGTGGGGTGGGGGAGAAGCGAGGACCGGTATCCCGCGGCAGCCATCAAGACGAGCAGCACGAATGGTGCCCAGTAGAGGGCGGAAGGGAGGCGTCCTTCCAAGGCGAAGAAGTTGGAGAACACCAGGAACAGAACCAGGAGTGGTGTCCACGCGGAGGCTAGTTTTTCGGCGGTGGCCGAGGTCGGTACGCGGTCATAGAGGACGGCTGCGGTGAACACCAGGGAAACGATGATCGCGACACCGAAAGACAGATACACGTCTACCGGGCTACGGAGGATATTCAGGGAGCTGAACAGGGCACCACCGATCACGCAGACGGAAGCGGTGATCCGGGCCCTGGGCCAACCCAAACCGAAGGTCACGAGTAACAGTAGAAGTCCCGGGAGTGACGAGGGCCAGGACCATTCGGCGGAAGTGAAAGCCATGTCTGCCTGCCACCAGGACCAGTGAAGCGCGAAAATGCTTGCGCCGATGGTGAGAACGATTCCCGTAAGTTCCATCCGCCACTTGCGCGCGCAGGTGATGGAGAGAAGAAGGAATAGCGCCATGCAGAAGGTCGAACCCACCCATCCGGGCCACCACTCATACCTGAATACGACGAACCAGGTCGTGGTAAGGGCGGTGAGGAGCGCTGTGACCAGGAATGCGGACACAATCGTCTGGGTGTTCTGAGCTCGATCATCGAGCCGATTCCGGGCCACGGCTGCGCCGACTCCGAGGCCGACCGCCAGAAGATAAGCGAGGAGCACTCGGCTGAGTGGCCCGAGAAGTCCGCTCTGTGCGGCGAGGACAACTAATAGTGCCACCCCGCCGAGAGTTATCAGTGTGCCACCTATCGCCAGTAACCGGATGACTGCGTTCTCCGATCGCCACCATGGATCCTGGGTGTCAGCCGGTACCCGGGGAAGTGATGCTGATCTGGGTTCCGGGGACCTAACTGCGGGAATGTGGGGCGAGACAACGGGTGTACTTTCCGATACAGATACGGGACCTGTGGCCGGGGCCCCATCGACGAAAGGATCCTGTTTCTGTAACGGAATCTGTGAAGCATGATTGTCGACACCGGAGCTGATCGGGGCTGTGGAAGCGACGGGAATACCTTCCAGGGCGTGTTGCACTTTTGCGCGGGCCTCACGCACCGCTTGTTCGGCGTTTGTGAGGCTCACCAGCGCCTCTACCAGATCTTTACGGTCGTTTTTTTCGGCGGGCATAATTCCAGAGTCTAGACTGCGATATACAGAGTGATTGGACGGTTCGAGAACATTCCGATGTCTGGGGGTGCTATCTGTCATCTGGCGCCAATGGTGAGACGGATCTGTGTGTAGTTCCGGGGTATGACGGGGCTAACCGCTGAACGCGGGCGCACTATCCTCGACAGTGTGATGTGCCGAGCCATCCTCCCCGGAGTCCGGAGTCTCCGGTTCTCTTTCCGTCGGCAGACAGTGAATGAGGTGCACTAGTGACTGAAACGAATGGCAGCGGAACGGGTGACCGTGGAGCTTCAGAACATGAGGCCGGTTCCGTTTCACGAGACCCGTGGTCGGAAATCCCTCCGGAGAGCGACGTCTTCACACACGATGCCGGGAGCACCTCGGATCTCTCATGGAAAGGTGCATCCTCGGATCCGGCTCCGACCCAGCAGCTTCCGCCCCTCGGTGCTGGGGCTGCGGGGCAGCGAACTTCACGGCAGATACCGTCGACGCAGCCTGCCCCGTCGGGGAGGCCAGCGGTGCGTGGTGCGACCGGTGTCGTCATAGGTTTCCTTGTTGTTGTCATCATTGCAGCGCTATCTGTGCTGGTGCTCGGCTTCACCGTACTGGGGTGGGGTAGCCCGGAGCGAGACAAATCAACCACTCGTACGGACGAAGAGGCTGTGGTCGTGGAAACGACGGTGGTCACGGTGACGGCGGCGCCTTCGGAATCTACACCTGTGAGCTCCCCGAACACCGGCACGAGCCCCAAGGAGTCACCGCGGGCACGTGTGTCTGTGGAGGAAACGGATGAAGTATCGCCGACGCCGTCGAAAGCAGAAACTTCCAGGAAACCGACGACGACTGAGCGTCGGTCCGGGTTCGGAGTTCCCGACGGGGCCATGCGCTGCGGAGACTCCGGTCGTTCTGGCGTCTATGCCGGAACCGACGTGACTAGCTGTGGGTTCGCCATGAACGTCGGAAAGCAGATAGCCGATCAGGGAGGTAATTCTACCCGGGCAATTTCTGCGGTGTCACCGGTGACCGGTAAGAAATACCGGATGACCTGTTCTCCGAAGGGGGCAGGTGCCTGGGAATGTAGGGGAGGTGACAATGCTGTCGTTTATGTGGTGCCCTGATTCGGGTCCATGATCTCGGGGTGAGGGGCGTGCACTTTGGTGGTGCAGCTAGTCATGATATACTTTAAACCACTACCGCCCATTGTGGGCTTTCGTGTTGCATGTTATGTCTGTCGCAAAAATCATCAGACGCCTGGGTGTCTGAAGTTGAGTGTGGAAGGCGTACCATATCGGAAGTGCGCAGGGTCGCAAAGTGGAGGTCCCTCCCACCATAAGCCGCTCGGCATTGTCGCCGGGTTGGACAGTGGTTGTCGCGTAGTCGCCGATCGTTTCTCTTGTCGGTTTAACCATTCGACGGAGTTTTCTCCGGATTGTTTGGTTTAGCTGCATTTAGCATCGATGATCGGCTACGTACCTGGGTCTCCCGTTGTTTCCATCGATAGATGGGATAACGGGTTTTCGTTATTTCCAGGTTCGTCACGAGACGTGGGATGTCCAGGTTGCGGTGCGGTATCACGCATTATTCACTGCAACCCTAGGAGTACACATCAGCGCTGAAGCTCGCATAAATGAGCGAATTCGAGTTCCTGAGGTCCGGCTCGTCGGACCCGGTGGTGAGCAGGTGGGCATCGTCCGCATCGAGGACGCCCGCAAGCTTGCGTATGAGGCGGATCTGGATCTGGTGGAGGTAGCCCCCACCGCCAAGCCTCCGGTCTGCAAGATCATGGACTACGGCAAGTTCAAGTACGAGACCGCGCAGAAGGCGCGCGAGTCCCGGAAGAACCAGCAGCAGACTGTTGTCAAGGAGCAGAAGCTTCGTCCGAAGATCGATGACCACGATTACGAGACGAAGAAGGGTAATGTGGTCCGGTTCCTTGAAAAAGGTTCCAAGGTCAAGGTGACCATCATGTTCCGCGGCCGTGAGCAGTCTCGACCTGAGCTCGGCTACAGGTTGCTGGATCGGTTGGCGCAGGACGTCGCCGAATACGGTGTCGTAGAGACCAAGCCAAAGCAGGACGGGCGCAACATGACCATGGTCATCGGTCCGCTCCGCAAGGGCAAGAAGTAAAACACACTAGCTTTTTTAAGGACGTCAACTCATGAAGCAGAAGACCCACAAGGGCACCGCAAAGCGAATCAAGGTCACCGGCTCCGGCAAACTGCGCCGCGAGATGGCTAACCGTCGGCACCTCCTCGAGGGCAAGCCCTCCACCCGGACCCGTCGCCTGAAGGGCACCACGGATGTTGCGAAAGCCGACACCAAGCGCGTCAAGCGTCTTCTCGGTCGGGCGTGACGTCGTGCCGCTGATCTGACAGCGGCGTGCGGTCCCCTCTCAAGTAATTAAACCCCCAAGATTCGTAAGGAAGTTTTACCGTGGCACGTGTCAAGCGGTCTGTGAACGCCAAGAAAAAGCGTCGCGTCATACTCAAATCAGCCAAGGGCTACCGTGGACAGCGCTCGCGCCTGTACCGCAAGGCCAAGGAGCAGATGCTCCACTCGATGACCTACGCCTACCGCGATCGTCGCGCACGCAAGGGTCAGTTCCGTCGCCTCTGGATTCAGCGTATCAATGCGGCAGCCCGGATGAACGGAATTACTTACAACCGACTCATCCAGGGACTGCGTCTCGCCGGTATCGAGGTTGACCGTAAGATTCTCGCCGAACTCGCAGTGAATGACTTCGGTGCTTTCTCCGCTATCTGCGAGTCGGCGAAGGCTGCTCTTCCCGAGGACGTCAACGCTCCTAAAGCTGCCTGACCTTCCAACCCTGACGTAGAGAATCAGGACAGTGCACTCATGTAGCACTGTCGAATCTTCTGCGGTATTCCGCGATTCAGTCCCTGAACAGGGGATGGGTCGCGGTTTTTGGTTTCCGGGATCCTGAACTGTGGCTCAGGTGGGGAGCGCTGCTAGGTTGGGACGCATGTACCTTGACTTCACCGAACCTTCGACGGAACGTACCCCCAGGGTGATTTCCGCCGTCAAACTCCATCGCAGTGCTGGACGGAGGAAGGCTGGATTTTTCCTTGTGGAAGGGGTCAACTGTGTCGAAGCAGCCGTTGAGAAAGGTGTCGTCTCGGACATTTTCGTCACAGAATCGGCTGCTGGTAGGTTCGCGGCATTACTGAACGTTGCGGCCTCCGGTGGAGTGCACCTACATCCGGTGACGGATAAAGCAGGAAGGAATCTCTCGGATACCGTTACCCCGACGGGGCTGGTCGCCGTTTGTCGGTCGATTCTCGTGGATCTCGACGATGCGGTGACAGTCGACACCCGTCTGGTGGCGGTTCCGGTTGAGACCTCTGAACCGGGTAATGCCGGGACGGTCATTCGTGTAGCGGACGCAGTCGGAGCTGATTCCGTCATTTTTACCGGTGATACCGTGGATCCTCACGGTGGGAAAGTCGCACGGGCTTCAGCGGGGTCGTTGTTCCACCTGCCGGTGGTACGGCACCACGACCAGATCGAGGTTGTCTCGAAGCTGCGCGAGCGGGGAGTGCAGATCCTAGCGACGGCCGCGGACGGTGAAGTCAATCTCGATGAAGCAGATTCACTTCTTTCCCGCCCCACAGCATGGCTGTTCGGGAACGAGGCTCGCGGGCTTTCATCGGAATTAATGGATGCCGCCGACCACCGGGTGCACATTCCGATTCGGGGGCGTGCCGAATCACTGAATCTCGCGACGGCCGCGGCGATCTGCATGTATGCGTCCGCCCGCGCTCAGTACCTCTCCTGAATGTCGGGTGAGCTGTGCCCGGAGGATGGTTCCGATCATGTCAACAGGTAAGATCCTCCTGAGCACGCGTGTCCCGGTATACCACGTCAGTGGGTGTTCCTTTCCGGGTACACCCTTAACAATCCCGCAAGAACAGAATGTCCCAAACGACGTAAAGGAGTCAGAACCCCGGTGACTGACAGTCGAATGAACGAAGCCAGCCTCAACCACGCTGCGGAGGAGGCACTCGAAGCTTTCGCCGCCGCAGACTCGCTCGACGAACTCGCTGTCGTCCGCCGCTCGCACCTTGGTGACGAGGCGCCGATTCCACAGGCACGCCGTTCGCTCGGTACGCTTCCGAAGGACCAGCGTAAGGATGTTGGCCGACTGGTGAATATGGCGCGTGGTCGAGTTGAAAAGGCATTCGCTGAGGCAAAAGCGAGGTTGGAAGAGAAGCGCAATGCCGAGGTGCTCGTTGCGGAGCGAGTGGATGTCACACTTCCAACCGCGCGTATCCAGGCCGGTGCGATGCATCCAATCACCACGCTGAGTGAGCAGATCGCCGACATCTTCGTGGGTATGGGGTGGGAGATCGCCGACGGCCCGGAGGTTGAGGCGGAGTACTTCAACTTCGACTCTCTGAACTTCCTGCCCGACCATCCGGCGCGGACGTTGCAGGACACGTTCCACATCGCACCTGAAGGTTCCTCTCAGGTACTGCGGACACACACATCACCGGTGCAGATGCGCACGATGCTCTCCCGGGACGTCCCGATCTACATTGCCTGCCCGGGCCGGGTGTTCCGCACAGATGAACTCGATGCGACGCACACTCCAGTTTTCCATCAGATCGAAGGACTCGCCGTAGACCGAGATCTGACTATGGCACACCTCCGGGGCACGCTGGATCACCTTGCCCAAACTTTGTTCGGCCCGGATACCCGTACCCGGATGCGCGCCAACTACTTCCCTTTCACCGAACCATCCGCAGAAGTCGACGTGTGGTTCCCGAGCAAAAAGGGGGGCGCGGGCTGGATCGAGTGGGGTGGCTGCGGGATGGTCAACCCGAACGTACTGCGTGCCGCAGGAATTGACCCGGAAGAGTTCACAGGTTTCGCTTTCGGTATGGGGCTGGAGCGTACGCTGCAGTTCCGGAATGGGCTGTCTGACATGCGCGATATGGTCGAGGGTGACATCCGTTTCACCCAGCCGTTCGGTGTTCAGGTCTAGCCGAGTTTTCGCTCACCCTCTTTTCACACTGTATTCAACTCCAGGAGAATCCCCTCATGCTCATCGCCAAGAACTGGGTCGCCAGACTGCTGCGCTCAGCCGCCGCCTCCCAGTCCGACTGGTCGGTCACCGATGCTGAACTCGATAGCGGTTTCGTCCGGGTCGGTTTTGAGACCGAAGGTTTCTCCACGATTCCAGAGACCACAGGTCCACTGGTTGTCGGCCGGGTCGAGACGATTGAGGAGCTCACCGGATTCAAGAAGCCGATCCGGCATTGCTACGTCAACGTCGGTGACGCCAACGGCACTGGGGAGCTTCAGTCCATTGTCTGTGGTGCCCGCAATTTCGCCGAGGGTGATTACGTCGTGGTCTCGCTGCCCGGGTGCGTGCTTCCCGGTAACTTCGAGATTGCGGCGCGGGAGACGTACGGACGAATGTCCGCAGGCATGATCTGTTCCGCGGCGGAGCTTGGACTGACCACCCAGCAGAATAAGGGCATCATCACTCTTCCCGCCGATGGTGACTATGAGCTCGGATCGGACGCTCGCGAGATCATGGGCCTTGATGACACGGTCTTTGACGTCAATGTGACACCGGACCGTGGTTATGCCCTTTCTGCCAGAGGTCTGGCCAGGGAGATCGCGAGCGCCTTCGACCTGACCTTCGTGGACCCCGCCTCCGATCCCGCGGTTGCTGGTATGGAGGTTGCGCTGCCGGCGGTCGAGGGTCAACTTCTGAATGTTGACCTCCGCCCTGAGACGAAGACGGTCAGGTTCGGACTCCGTCGGGTCACTGGGGTGGCTGCCGGGGCGGAGTCCCCGATATGGATGCAACGTGAACTGATGCTCTGCGGGCAGCGGCCCGTCAATGCCGCGACCGATGTGACCAACTACGTGATGATGCTGTTCGGCCAGCCGATGCACGCCTTCGATGCCGCCCAGATCGCGGGTGAGACACTTGTCGTACGCCGTGCAGCGCAAGGGGAGAAGCTCGTGACCCTCGATGGGGTCAATCGTTCCCTTGATCACGAAGATGTGGTTATTGCCGACGGTAACGGTGTCCTTTCCCTGGCCGGTGTCATGGGCGGTGCCTCTTCTGAAATCAGCGCTGAAACCACCGACGTCTACCTTGAGGCAGCGAACTGGGACCCGATCACCGTCGCCCGCACGTGCCGTAGACATAAATTGTCGAGTGAGGCGTCGCGGCGCTTCGAGCGGGGTGTGGACCCGGTCCTCGTCGAGGTTGCTCTTGACGTGGCCGCCCATGTGCTTGCCCAGATCGCGGGCGGAACCGTGGAGTCCGGTCGTACGCTGGTCGGGGATACGCCGGTCATGCCGACGGTTCGGATGGATGTTCATCGTCCCGCACGCATCGCAGGGATGGAGATCCGCCCCGAAACGGTGATTGGGCGGCTCCAGGAGGTAGGTTGCGCCGTCGAGCGTCACGGTAACGTGCTCACAGTTACACCTGCCACCTGGCGGCCAGATATCACGATGGATGCGGATCTCGTGGAAGAGGTGTTGCGCCTGGAGGGCCTGGAAGACATCCCCTCGATTGTCCCCACCGCACCTGCCGGTCGAGGTCTCACACCGGCGCAACGGCGTCGTCGGGCCGTCGGACACGCTCTCGCGTACAGCGGCTACACCGAGATCCTCCCGAGCCCGTTCATCGAGGCTGATGTCTTCGATCTGTGGGGTCTGGCTGCTGATGACCCCTGGCGGCGAGTCGTCGCAGTCCTCAACCCGCTTGAAGCTGACCGATCGATTCTCGGTACGACTCTCTTACCGAACATGCTGGATGCCGTACGCCGGAACGTATCGAGGGGACAACGGGACGTGTCTCTCTATGGTGTCGAACAGGTGGCGATCGCCGGTGACGTGGACCGGTCACCGATGCCTGACGTCCGTATCCGACCGTCAGATGAGATGATTTCGGAACTACTGGGGTCATTGCCGAAGCAGCCGTTGCATGTGGCGACAGTCGGCGTGGGAGATATCGAGACTGCCGGACCCCTCGTGTCAGCCCGTGCCTACACGTGGGCGGACGCGGTGGAATCCGCGCGGGTTGTCGCCAGGGCCGCCGATGTTGAACTCGAAGTGTCCTCGGCGGAACGGCTGCCGTGGCATCCGGGGCGGTGCGCCGCGTTGAGTGTCGACGGAACTGTTGTCGGGTACGCCGGTGAGCTACACCCTCAGATTCTGGAACGTGCAGGTCTGCCACCGCGAACCTGTGCGATGGAGCTGAACATCACGGCCTTGCCGTTCGCACCTTCCGCTCCTGCGCCTGTACTGTCGCCATTCCCGGCACTGATGCAGGACATAGCACTCGTTGTCGACGAGGACGTGCCTGCGGAGAATGTGCGCCGGACGCTCTTCGCTGCGGCCGGAGATCTGATCGAGACCGTTGAACTCTTCGATGTCTACAGGTCGGAGAGCCTCGGGGAGGGGCAGAAGTCGCTTGCCTTCGCCCTGCGCTTCCGTGCGTCGGACCGGACGTTGACTGATGATGAGTGTTCGGCCGCCCGACTTGCGGCGGCGGACGCGGCCGCACGGGAACACGGTGCCCGCATCCGGAGCTGATCCGTGGATTGTGGAATGGCCCAGAATCATCTGCTGACTCCGGGCCATTCTTCGCACCGCGCGAGGGGTATGTATCGGGGGTGTCGGTGGCTGTGTTCAACGCCTGAACAGTACCGAAGTTGTTTCATGGTTACTAAAGTCACGACGTGTGAATCGACTGTTACGTAAATGGGCCTCCCTCTTTTTCATTGATGCGCTCACAGGCATGGCCTTCGGCCTTTTCGCGACCCTTATCGTCGGAACGATAATGGTGCAGCTCGGGCGCTATGTGCCGGGAACCGTCGGGGAATTCCTCGTCGTCACAGGATCCGTGGCCTCTGTTCTGACTGGCTTTGGCATTGGCATCGGTGTGGCCCACAGACTATCTGGATCCACGTTCGTCATCGCAGGCACCGGAGTCGCGGGAATGGTGGGGGCGCACGCCGGGAAAATTTTGGGGGGAGAAGTCGTCGAGGGGCTGTCTTTTCAACTGCTTGGCCCCGGAGAGCCGCTGGGCGCATTCATTGCCGCGTTCATCGCGGTCGAATGCGGACTGTTCGTCTCCGGTCGGACCCCCGTCGACATTCTTGTCACCCCCTTCGCGACCATTGCCTCGGGGTCTGCGGTGGGGCTGCTGATCGGGCCGACGATTTCGAATTTCATGACGAGACTGGGTGCAATGATCAACTGGTCGGCGCAACAGCAGCCGTTCCTGATGGGTATTCTCGTCGCGGTCATCATGGGTGTCTGCCTGACTCTCCCGATCTCATCAGCGGCGTTGGGGATCATCCTCGGCCTTTCCGGGCTCGCCGCAGGTGCCGCAACTGTCGGATGTTGCTGTCAGATGGTTGGCTTCGCCGTTGCAAGCTGGCGAGAGAATCGGTGGGCGGGACTGGTCTCGCAGGGACTCGGCACCTCGATGCTGCAGATGCCGAACATCGTCCGGCGTCCCGTGATCTGGCTGCCGTCCATCATCGCCTCAGCGATTCTCGGTCCCGTCGCGACGACGGTGTTCGGTATGGAGAACAACCCTGCTGGATCGGGAATGGGGACCTCCGGTCTTGTCGGTCAGATTATGACCTGGAGCGTCATGTCTCCGGAGCATGCGGCTGTTCCGCTCGCGTTGATGATCCTCGGTCTGAACATCGTCGGCCCGGCTGTCCTGGTTCTCGCGATTTCGGAAGTCATGCGGCGTAAAGGCTGGATCAGGCCGGGAGACATGGCGCTGGCGCGATCGGAACCCACGTAGGCTGGTGGCTCGTGGTATCCGGTGGATGCCGTGGAGCTGAGAAGCTGCATCAACTGTTGGCATCGGTCGTTGTCTGGTGATCGGGTACGGGCACGGTTCCTGAACGATCATCGCGCTGAGATGTTGAGTAGAGCGCTGCCGCACGGAACTAATCTGCATAATTTGCATTAGTGCGCATAAATGATATGCTGTCGTGCATGTCAATCACTGTTGCAGTCGCAGGTGCCAGCGGATATGCCGGAGGAGAGATCCTGAGGATCCTTCTCGGTCACCCTGACTATCGGAGCGGTGGGCTGCGGATCGGTGCGCTGACAGGTTCCTCGACTGCGGGGAGCACTGTCGGTGAGCTCATGCCGCACCTCGGCGAACTCGCTGATCGGGTTATCGCACCGACCACCATCGAAGAGCTGGCGGGACATGATGTCGTGTTCCTCGGCCTGCCCCACGGACATTCTGCCGCCATCGCGGAACAGCTCGGTCCCGATGTTGTCGTGATCGACTGCGCCGCCGACTTCCGGCTCGATGACGCTGCGGACTGGGAACGGTGGTACGGCTCGAAGCACGCGGGCACCTGGCCCTATGGAATCCCGGAGATGCCGGGTAACAGGGATGTTCTGCGGGGGGCGAAACGCGTCGCCGTCCCCGGTTGTTTCCCCACAGGGGCGACGCTCGCACTGCTCCCTGCTGTCGCTGCTGGACTCATTGTCCCGGACATCTCGATCGTGTCCGTCACAGGTGTCTCCGGTGGCGGTAAAAAAGCATCGGTCGGGCTGCTCGGCAGTGAAACCATGGGATCACTCAAGGCATATAACACAGCAGGCCGACACCGGCACACCCCGGAGATCACCAGGAACCTCCGACTCCACTGTGACAGGCCGGTCACCGTTTCCTTCACTCCGGTCCTGGCGCCACTACCCCGAGGGATACTCACTACTGCCTCAGCTCCGCTTATCGAAGGGGTCAGTGCAGGTCAGGCGCGGGCTGTCTACCGGGACGCCTACATGGAGGAGCCTTTCGTGACGGTACTTGCGGAGGGAGTGCAACCGCAGACCCAGAGTGTGCTCGGGTCGAACATGTGCCAGGTACAGGTGGAGGTTGACGTTGATGCCGGACGGCTCCTTGTCACCAGTGTCATCGACAATCTGACCAAGGGCACGGCCGGCGCCGCTGTACAGTGCATGAACCTCGCACTCGGGCTGGATGAGACCGCAGGTCTTCCCCGCTCTGGGGTGGCGCCCTGATCCGTGGTCAAAACCGACACCGCACTGACACCCCAGTAGAAGGAACCATCCCCATGTCTGACATAGGAATCACTGCACCGAAGGGCTTTTCCGCAGCCGCAACGACAGCGGGAATTAAACACTCCGGGAAACCCGATATGGCCCTAGTAGTCAATCACGGGCCAAGACAGACCGCGGTGGCATTGTTCACCCGGAACCGGATCGTCGCCGCACCGGTGAAGGTCAGCCGCGCCAATGTCGCCGATGGCCGACTCAAGGCCATCGTCTACAACTCCGGAAATGCCAACGCCTGCAACGGTTCCAGGGGAGACGCCGACGCGACGGCGACGATCGAACGCGTCGCGGAATTGCTCGGGGTCGAGCCGGGGGACGTCGCGGCCTGTTCCACCGGGCTCATCGGGGAACCGCTGCCCATGGACATCGTCCTCGCCGGCGTGGACAAGCTCGTCGACGGACTCACCGTGAACGACGGTGACAACGGTGGGGTCGCCGCAGAAGCCATTATGACGACCGATACGGTCGCCAAGCAGTCGGTCGGACACGGCGCCGGATACACCGTCGGTGGTATGGCCAAGGGAGTCGGAATGATGGCACCGTCGCTTGCGACGATGCTCGTCTGTCTGACTACCGACGCCGCGATCACCCGGGAGATGGCCGACATCGCGCTCAGGGCCGCTACCGCAGTGACCTTCGACTGCCTCGACATCGACGGGTCCACCTCGACCAACGACACCGTCATGTTCCTCGCGTCCGGTGCGTCCGATGTCACCCCGGACCAGGATGACCTCAATGAAGTGGTTCTCCGGGTGTGTACTGATCTGGCGAAGCAGCTTCAGTCGGATGCCGAAGGCGTTACCAAGCGCGTCGCCGTGACCGTGATCGGAACCACTGATGACACCCAGGCCACCAATGCCGCCCGGACTCTCTGCCGCGATCCGTTGTTCAAGTGCGCGATGTTTGGCTCCGATCCCAACTGGGGGCGTGTGCTTGCCGCCGTGGGTATGGCGGACGCGGACATGGACCCCGAGCACATCTCCGTCCACTTCAACGGTCAACCTGTCTGCCTTGACTCGTGCGGTGCGCCCGGTGCCCGGGATGTCGACCTGTCAGGGCGGGACATTGACGTCACTGTCGACCTCGGCACCGGCGGCACCGGAACCGCTACCCTGCGTACCACCGATCTGTCCCACGCTTACGTCGAGATCAATTCCGCCTACTCCACTTAGAAAATCTCCGCCCACCGGCATAGAGACCCTTCCACGACACCCCAGAAATCGGGACGAGACATGAACGACATGATGAAGGACATCACACCCGAGGTACGGGCCAACGTGCTCGCCGAAGCGCTGCCCTGGCTCAAGCACTTCCGCGACAAAATCGTCGTGGTCAAGTACGGCGGAAACGCCATGGTTGACGAGAACCTTCGCGCCGCTTTCGCTGCCGACATGGTTTTCCTCCGAACCGTCGGCGCGAAACCCGTTGTTGTCCACGGAGGCGGTCCGCAGATCAACGCAATGCTCCAGAAACTCGGAATCGAAGGCGAGTTCCGGGGAGGCTTTCGGGTTACTACACCCGAGGTCATGGAGATCGTCCGGATGGTTCTCTTCGGCCAGGTAGGTCGGGATCTTGTCGGACTCATCAATTGCCACGGCCCCTATGCCGTCGGTTGTTCCGGTGAAGACGCAGGGCTGTTTACCGCTGAGCGCCGATTGGTGGATGTCGCCGGGGAGCTCACCGACATTGGTCTCGTCGGTGACATCACGCACGTTGACGCCTCCTCGCTCATGGATATCATCGACGCCGGGCGCATCCCCGTGGTGTCCACGATTGCTCCGGACGGGGAGGGTCAAATCTACAACATCAACGCGGACACGGCAGCCGGTGCTCTGGCGAGCGCGATCGGTGCTGAGCGACTGATCATTCTCACCAACGTGCCCGGTCTCTACACCGACTGGCCCGACACGTCATCGATGGTCAGCAAAATCTCGGTTGGGGAACTATCAGCGCTCCTCCCATCACTCGACGCCGGCATGATCCCCAAGATGGAATCCTGCCTGAATGCCGTACGGCAGGGGGTCCACGCTGCCCACGTCATCGATGGTCGAGTAGCGCACTCCGTCCTGCTCGAACTCCTCACCGAAGGCGGTATCGGGACGATGGTTCTGCCCGACGCCTACGACCGCAACGATTATCCAGCCCCCACAGAGTTCCAGAAGGTTAAACCATGAACGAATCCAGGACCGACAATTTTGACGCACTCGGACGGTGGCCGGAAGCACTGATGAACACCTACGTACCGGCGCTCGATCTCGTCTCGGGGGAGGGAGCGGAAGTCACCGCAGCCGACGGCACCGTGTATCTTGACCTGCTCGCGGGCATCGCCGTCAACTCCCTGGGACATGCGCACCCTGCGGTGATCGAGGCCGTTGAGACGCAGATCCGCAGGTTCGCCCACGTATCCAACCTCTTCGCCTCCCGCCCCGTTGTCGAGGTGGCTGAAAAGCTCAAGGAACGATTCGCCCACGGTGATAGCACCGTCGCGGAATCGACCCGTGTGTTCTTCTGCAACTCCGGTGCCGAGGCGAACGAAGCGGCGTTCAAACTCGCCCGCCTCACCGGAAGACACCGGGTGTTGGCCGCAAAGCATGGATTCCACGGTCGGACGATGGGGTCACTGGCGCTCACCGGTCAACCGGACAAGCGGGCAGCCTTCGAACCGCTCCCGGGCGGAGTGGAGTTCTTCCCCTATGGAGACATCGACTACCTGCGGAAGCTGGTGGACATCAACCCCGCAGACACCGCCGCGATCATTCTCGAGCCCATCCAGGGGGAGACTGGAGTAATTCCCGCTCCGGACGGTTACCTAGCCGCAGTCCGGGCCCTCTGTGACGAGCACGGCATCCTGTTCATCGCCGATGAAGTGCAGACCGGTGTCGGTCGCACCGGTGACTTCTTCGCCCACGCTCACGAGGGGATCTTGCCTGATGTGGTCACCATGGCCAAGGGGTTGGGGGCGGGCTTGCCCATCGGAGCATGTCTCGCGCACGGTAAGGCCGCGACACTGTTTGGTGTCGGTAGCCACGGCACGACCTTCGGCGGAAACCCGGTCTCATGCGCTGCGGCGCTCGCGGTGCTAGACACGATCGACGAAGACTTTATCGCGGATGTGCGGACCAAGGGCGAACACTTCACGGCAGCGATGAAATCCGTCGACGGTGTCACCGAGGTCCGTGGACGCGGCCTCATGCTTGGTCTTGTCCTCGACCGGCCCGTCGCTAAGAAAGCTGTGGCGGGTGGATTGAAGCACGGCCTGATTCTCAATGCCCCGTCCGACACCGTCATCCGTATCACCCCGCCGCTCGTGATCACCACCGAGCAGCTCGACTCCGCCACTGAGCGCATCGCAGCCGTCCTGACCGAGGTCCGAGACTCCGAGAAGAACACCGAAGGATAAGAGACATGACCACCACACCGAACGTCCGCCACTTCCTCGCCGACGATGACCTCACTCCTGCGGAACAGGCGGAGGTCCTGACCCTCGCCGCGGAACTCAAGGCCGCCCCCTACTCCCGTAAACCTCTCGCCGGACCGCAATCTGTCGCCGTCCTCTTCGACAAAACCTCAACTAGGACCCGGTTCTCCTTCGACGCGGGTATCGCTGCACTCGGCGGCAATCCCATCGTCGCGGTCACTGACAAGACCCAGATGGGGAAGGGCGAGACCTATCAGGACACCGGATCGGTGCTCTCCCGGTTCGTGTCCATGATCGTGTGGCGGACCTACGCCCACGAGAATCTGCTCGCGATGGCGGAGACCGCGACCGTCCCGATCATCAACGGGCTCTCCGATGACCTGCACCCGTGCCAGATCCTCGCTGATCTACAGACCTGTGTCGAGAAGCTTTCACCGGAACAAGGACCGGCTGGTCTTCGAGGCAGAAGCGCTGTGTACCTAGGCGACGGAGCGAACAACATGGCCAATTCCTACCTGCTCGGTTTCGCCACCGCCGGTGTGAACATGACGATCGTCGCGCCGGAAGGGTTCCAGCCCGAGGAGCGCTTCGTCGAACGTGCCCGGGCGGTCGGAACGCAGACGGGTGCGGAAATCCGGGTCACCGACAGCCTTGATTGTGTGGACGGTGCGGACATCGTCATCACTGACACCTGGGTGTCCATGGGGCAGGAAAATGACGGCATCGACCGGGCTTCGGTGTTCCGCCCCTACCAGGTCGATGACGCTGTGATGGCACGCGCCGCCGACGGTGCGATTTTCCTGCACTGTCTACCCGCATACCGGGGGAGTGAGGTCACGGCGGAGGTCATCGACGGACCACAGTCCGTGGTGTTCGACGAGGCGGAGAATCGACTGCACGCGCAGAAGGCGCTCATGGCGTGGCTGCTGGAGAACCAGCCCGGTGGTGCGGCACGATGAGCCGTCCGGCGCCGGTGACCCGTGCTGCCCGGCAGGGGCGGATAGTGGAGATCCTGGACAAATACCGGGTCTCATCCCAGGTCCAGCTCTCCGAGCTGCTTCTCGACGAGGGTATCGATATCACCCAGGCCACACTCTCCCGAGACCTCGACGAACTCGGCGCCAAGAAAGTTCGGCCCGACGGCGGGCGAGCGTTCTACATGATCGGACCTGCCGAGGCGCCGCTCACCGAGCAGATGCGCGGTCCGGCTGAGAAGCTACGGAGGATGCTCGATGACCTCCTCGTCAGTGTCGATTCCTCCGGTAATACCGCCGTCCTTCGGACTCCACCGGGGGCAGCACAGTACCTGGCTAGCTTCATTGATCGGGTCCAGATGGACGAGGTTGTGGGCTGTATCGCGGGTGATGACACGATCTTCGTCATAGCCCGTGAACCGTTAACTGGTCAGCAACTCGGAGAGATGTTCGAGCGTCGCTGATGCTGGTGAGATGTGGTCCCACTGAGGTATGAAAACCCAGCCCTGTGCATAATTTGCACACAAGTGAATAAATAGGCTAGGGTGGCGGACGTCGAGCAGTGATCCGCGTTGCCACGCGGGTGCCTGCTGCACCTGCACCAACCGTACTGTTAGGGTGTGGTGCACACCTGAGTCGCCAGTCGTCAGGATTTTCGCTGGTAGAACCCACATACAAACGATGAAGCACCTCTCAAGGAGAAGACATGACTGATCGCGTAGTTCTCGCCTATTCCGGCGGCCTCGACACCTCTGTGGCCATCCCGTATCTGGCCAAGATGACCGGCGGTGAGGTCGTGGCCGTGGCCCTCGATCTCGGACAGGGCGGCGAGGACATGGAGAGTGTGCGTCAGCGTGCGCTCGACTGTGGCGCGGTTGAGGCTGTCGTCGTCGACGCGAAGGACGAGTTCGCCGAGGAATACTGCCTGCCGACCATCAAGGCCAACGGCATGTACATGAAGCAGTACCCGCTGGTCTCCGCCATCTCCCGGCCGTTGATCGTCAAGCACCTCGTCGAGGCAGCCGAGGAACACGGCGGAACCCACGTCGCCCACGGCTGTACCGGTAAGGGCAATGACCAGGTCCGCTTCGAGGTCGGTTTCGCGGACATGAACCCGGATCTGAAGATCATCGCCCCGGCACGTGACTTCGCCTGGACCCGTGACAAGGCCATCGCCTTCGCCGAGGACATCAACCTCCCGATCGAGCAGTCCACCAAGTCACCGTTCTCCATCGACCAGAATGTCTGGGGGCGTGCTGTCGAGACCGGATTCCTCGAAGATCTCTGGAACCCGCCGACGAAGGACCTCTACGCTTACACCGAGGACCCGGCGATGGGCAATGCGCCCGACGAACTCATCATTTCCTTCGAAGGCGGAGTTCCCGTCGCCATCGACGGCAAGAAGGTCACCGTTCTGGAGGCCATTGAGGAGCTCAACCGTCGTGGCGGTGCCCAGGGCGTTGGTCGACTCGACATGGTCGAGGACCGACTCGTCGGCATCAAATCCCGCGAGGTTTACGAAGCCCCGGGTGCGATGGTTCTCATCACCGCTCACCAGGCACTCGAAGATGTCACCGTCGAGCGGGAACTCGCCCGCTATAAGCGTCTCATCGACGCCCGCTGGTCCGAGGAGGTCTACGACGGTCTCTGGTTCGCGCCACTGAAGCGCTCCCTCGACGCCTTCATCGAGTCCACCCAGGAGAACGTCACCGGTGACATCCGGGTCGTTCTGCACGGTGGCCGCGTGACGGTCAACGGCCGCCGCTCCGAGTCGAGCCTCTACGACTTCAACCTCGCCACCTACGACACCGGCGACACCTTCGACCAGACGCTCGCCCGCGGCTTCGTCGAGCTGCACGGTCTGTCCTCGAAGATCGCCTGTCGCCGCGACCGCGAGGCCGGCAAGTAGAATCCACGATCATGCACGAGCCCTTCCGCCGATGACGTCACCCGAACCGGGTATGACGCCACCAGCGGAAGGGTTTTCGCCGTGCCGGATCAGTAACCAGAAATCATATCGGGCATTATCACCCCAAGAAACCGCCAGAACACACTCCCGAAGGAGCCGACGATAACCGTGGAACAGCACAAGACAAATGAAGGTGCCCTCTGGGGCGGCCGTTTCTCCGGGGGCCCCTCCGAAGCGATGTTCGCACTGAGCGTGTCCACCCACTTCGACTGGGTGCTTGCTCCCTATGACGTGCTGGCCAGTAAGGCCCACGCGAAGGTCCTGAACTCCGCCGGGCTGCTGTCGGACCCGGACCTCGAGACCATGCTTGCTGGTCTCGACGAACTGGGGGAGAAGGTCGCCGCAGGTGAATTCGGACCCGAACCCACCGACGAAGATGTCCACGGTGCCATGGAACGGGGGCTCATCGGCATCGTCGGTCCCGAGGTCGGCGGTCGCCTCCGTGCCGGTCGTTCCCGCAACGACCAGGTCGCGACATTGTTCCGCATGTGGGTCCGGGATGCGGTCCGGGACATCGCCCTGGGTGTCACCGATCTCGTTGATGCCCTCGTGGGACAGGCGGAAGCGCACCCCGACGCCATCATGCCTGGCAAGACCCACTCGCAGGCCGCGCAGCCCGTACTCCTCGCGCATCAGTTGCTCGCCCACGCGCAGCCCCTGCTTCGGGATGTTGACCGTATCCGTGACCTGGACAAACGTCTCGCGGTGTCACCATATGGCTCCGGTGCGCTTGCCGGGTCCTCCCTGAGCCTCAACCCTGAGGCGATCGCCGAGGAGCTCGGCTTCGACTCGGCGGCGGACAACTCCATCGACGGTACCTCCTCCCGGGACTTCGCCTCGGAGACGGCGTTCGTGCTCGCGCAGATCTCCGTCGACATGTCACGCCTAGCAGAGGAGATCATCTACTGGTGCACGCCCGAGTACGGCTACGTCACGCTCGATGATGCATGGTCCACCGGCTCGTCGATCATGCCGCAGAAGAAGAACCCTGATGTCGCCGAGCTCACCAGAGGCAAGACCGGCCGTCTCATTGGTAATCTCACTGGCCTGATGGCGACGCTCAAGGCACAGCCGCTGGCCTACAACCGGGACCTGCAGGAGGACAAGGAGCCGATCGTCGACTCCGTCGCGCAGCTCAACCTCCTGCTGCCCGCCATGACCGGCCTCGTCTCCACGCTCACCTTCCATCCGGAGCGGATGGCGGAACTGGCACCCGCGGGGTTCACCCTAGCCACCGATCTGGCCGAATGGATGGTCCGCCAGGGCGTTCCGTTCCGTGAGGCGCATGAGGCGTCCGGAGCCTGCGTCCGGATCGCCGAGGCCCGGGGCGTCGGGCTGGACGAGCTGACCGATGACGAACTCGCGGGTGTCGACGCCCGACTCACCCCCGAGGTCCGGGGAGTCCTCACAGTCGAAGGAGCCGTTGCATCCCGGGCTACGCGCGGCGGGACTGCCGGTGTGCGGGTGGTCGAACAGCGTCAACGCGTTGTGGCGAAGTCAGCGGAGTACCGCTCCTGGGCCGGGACGCCGATCCGGCGCTGATCACGACCTCGCTCCATTCAGCTCAGCGCCGAGGGTGTCAGACGAGACGTGCGACAGCGTCCCGGATCAGGTGCTCTCGCTTGCAGAATGCGAAACGGACCAGGGGATCGAGGTGCCCGGTGTTCCCGCTCGTTGCGAATGCGGACACCGGGATCCCGACCACTCCACGCTCAATGAGCGCACCGGTACAGAATTCTGCCGCGTCGGTTACCCCGAGTGGCGTGGCGTCCGCGATGACAAAGTACCCGCCGGCACAGGGTTTTACCCTGAACCCCGCGCGATCCAGACCGTCGATCAACAGATCACGGCGCCGTTGCATGTCATCGCGGAGTCCTGCTATCCAGGCCTGTTCATTATCGAGGGCGTGTGCGACAGCGGGCTGGACGTGACCGACCCCGACGAAGGTTAGAAACTGCTTCGCCTTCGTCACGGCGTCGATGATCTCCGGTGTGGACATCGCCCAGCCGGTCTTCCAACCGGTGACATTCAGGCACTTCGCTGCAGAAGACACCGTCACCGTGCGTTCCCGCATGCCGGGCAACATCGCGATCGGGGTGTGCGTGCGGCCATCGTAGACCAGTTTCTCGTACACTTCATCAGCCAAAACGATGAGGTCATGGCGACAGGACAGCTCGGCGATAATTCCCAAATCATCAGCGTCGAACACGTGGCCTGTGGGATTGTGCGGCGTATTGATGATGATCATTGCGGTGGACGTACTCACGGCGCTGCTGAGAGCTCGGTGATCCAGCCGCCAACCGGTGTCCGAGTCGACATCTGGGAGTAGGGGAACCGGTACGAGTTTCGCACCTGCGAGGGCGACTGCTGCAGCATAGGCGTCATAGTAAGGCTCGATAACGATCACCTCACTTCGGGGCTCCACCAACGCGAGAACCGTTGCCGCGATTGCCTCAGTGGCTCCGACCGTGATCAGTACCTCGAAGTTTGGGTCAAGTCTGTGTCCGAGACTTCTTTCTCGGTCGGCAGCTACGGCAGCCCGCAAGCCCGAGAACCCTCGCCCGGGAGGGTACTGGTTGTTTCCTTCCCGAATCTGGCGGATCGCCTCATCGAGCATCGACCGGGGCCCATCGCCATCGGGGAATCCCTGTCCGAGATTCACCGCGCCTTTTTCGACGGCCAGGTTTGTCATCGTGGCGAAGATGGTTTCCGGGAAATGGTCGAGTCGGGATACGAGGCGTGACATGGGGATCAAGTCTAGCCGGATGTGCAGGTTGTTCGTCGTCCAGTCACTGTAGGCCACTACCCGCATGACGAGGTGTGACGGGGCTGAGACGGCCTTGGTCAGGGCGATCCGTACGGTGCGGATGCCTTCATCGCCGTTCCTCGGGTGCTCCGCCGCCTGCACCCCGTAAGAGAAGTCATCGCCCCATGGTGTTGGCCGCTGGTGCTGTAGCCGATCCCTCCAGAAAACGGTTGATGTGGCGGTTCGTGGGGACACCTTCGCGGGTAGCCTCGAGGCCGGAAAAGGCTGGGATCATTTGAGCGGGTAGAATTATCCGCTATGAGTATCGACCCACAGTTGCTTGATGTGCTCGCCTGCCCGAAAGATAAAGGGCCCCTTGAGTATCTCGAGGATGATCAGCTCCTGGTCAACAAGAGGCTCGGACTCGCCTATCGCATCGACGACGACATTCCCGTGCTTCTCATCGACGAGGCGGTCTCCTGGCCGTCCGCCGAGTGATGTCCTGTGACACTGAATCCGAGCGGTCTTTCAACGAAGAGGAACTGACGATGAACATCATTGATGAATTGAACTGGCGTGGGCTGATCAACCAGTCCACTGACCTGGACAAGCTCCGTGGGGAGACCGATTCCCCGATTTCCCTCTATTGTGGTTTCGATCCGACGGGACCTTCGCTCCACGCCGGACACCTCGTTCCCCTCCTTCTCCTGCGCCGCTTTCAGCGGGCCGGACACCGGCCGGTGGCTCTCGCCGGTGGTGCCACCGGGATGATCGGTGATCCACGGGACGTTGGTGAACGGTCGATGCTCACCGAAGAAACGGTTGCCGGGAATCTTGAGCGGATCCAGAATCAGCTTGCCCGGTTCATTGATTTTGAGGGCGACAATGCTGCGGTCATGGTCAACAACGCTGAATGGACCAGGGGGCTCAGTGTGATTGACTTCCTCAGGGACGTCGGCAAGCACTTCTCCCTCAACACCATGCTGAACCGGGATACCGTCAAGCGGCGTCTCGACGCCGATGGTATCTCTTACACCGAGTTCTCCTACATGCTTCTGCAGGCGAACGACTACGTACAGCTCAACCGGACCCACGGCTGTGTCCTTCAGATCGGGGGAAGCGATCAGTGGGGCAACATCGTGTCTGGTGTTGATCTCAACCGTCGCGTCAACGGCGTGAGTGTCCATGCCCTGACGGTCCCGTTGGTGACCGACAGCGAGGGGAACAAATTCGGTAAGTCCACCGGTGGTGGAAAACTTTGGCTCGATCCTGAAATGACCAGCCCGTATAGCTGGTACCAGTACTTCTTCAACACCAACGACGCCGATGTCATCAAGTTCCTGCGTTGGTTTACGTTCCTGGATAAGAATGAACTCGAGCAACTCGAGGTCGAGGTTGCCGAGCGCCCGCATAAGCGTGAGGCACAGCGCAGACTGGCACGCGAAATGACGACGCTGGTCCATGGCGAGGAAGCGACCGTCGCTGTTGAGCTTGCTGCCCAAGCTTTGTTCGGTCGAGCTGAATTGGGCGCTCTTGATGAACGCACCCTCGAAGGTGCTCTTTCTGAGACAGGTGTCGCCGAGGTTGCCCCCGGTGAGCCGAGGACCATTGTCGATCTTCTCGTGGCTACCGGGCTTACTGATTCCAGGGGAGCGGCACGTCGATCCATCAAAGAGGGCGGTGCGTACGCCAACAACATTCGGATTACTGATGAGGGATGGGAACCCAGAGAATCCGACCTCTTGTACGGGAGTTGGCTCATTCTGCGCCGAGGAAAGAAGAACTTCGGAGGTGCTCACTTCACCGGGACGCCGTAACCCGCCGTTCACTGTTTATCTGAAACCCCTGTGTCTACCGAGTTCCCGGTGGCGTAGGGGTTTATTTCATGGTGTGATTTCGATTCTTGTCCGCAGTGGAGATACGGGATACATCAGCGGCCTGATTCTCTCCACACAATGGTTCCTGTGTCTTTTACCTGGGGTTTTGCGTGTGTTGAGTGGTGTGTGTAGATTCATTCGAGTCAGCGCGGCGGGCCGTAG